>NZ_CP152419.1:375000-2018446 GCF_042140045.1 Streptococcus nidrosiense | reverse complement strand
GGCGGTGTAGCTCAGCTGGCTAGAGCGTCCGGTTCATACCCGGGAGGTCGGGGGTTCGATCCCCTTCGCCGCTATAATGATCTTGTTGGACCTTTAGCTCAGCTGGTTAGAGCTCTCGGCTCATAACCGAGTGGTCGTAGGTTCAAGTCCTACAAGGTCCATTAAATACTATGGAGGATTACCCAAGTCCGGCTGAAGGGAACGGTCTTGAAAACCGTCAGGCGTGTAAAAGCGTGCGTGGGTTCGAATCCCACATCCTCCTTTATTATTAACGCGGGATGGAGCAGCTCGGTAGCTCGTCGGGCTCATAACCCGAAGGTCGTAGGTTCAAATCCTGCTCCCGCAATAAGGCTCGGTAGCTCAGTTGGTAGAGCAATGGATTGAAGCTCCATGTGTCGGCGGTTCGATTCCGTCTCGCGCCATATTTGTTTTTATGCGGGTGTAGTTTAGTGGTAAAACTACAGCCTTCCAAGCTGTTGTCGCGAGTTCGATTCTCGTCACCCGCTTTGAACATTTAGTTCATTTACCAAGTTATTTAACTTGGGCGCGTAGCTCAGGTGGTTAGAGCGCACGCCTGATAAGCGTGAGGTCGGTGGTTCGAGTCCACTCGTGCCCATTAATAGGAGAATTACTCAAGAGGCTGAAGAGGACGGTTTGCTAAATCGTTAGGTCGGGTAACTGGCGCAAGGGTTCGAATCCCTTATTCTCCGTAATTAGAGCTTGTTAGCTCTTTTTTTGTGTCTTTAATTATCAAATTTCCCCTCTTTGTCAACTGTGGTTGAGTGATAAATACTTACTATCTGGAGCGAAACAAAATGGTTCGCTCTTTTTGTTTTCAAATTTATGGAGATTCTAGATTTTTGTGTTGTTAAAGTCACTGAGTATAAAAGTATTTTTTAATGATTTCGTGGCTTTATCTTAGCTTTTATCTTTCATTCATATTTTATTTATTCAATGCGTTAATGCTCTTTTCTTTAATTTCCTGTAAGCTTGTATAATCATTTAACTGTATTATAGGTTAACTTTAAATAATGGTTAATCTCTCTTGTTATAGGGCCTATGAGATTTCTTTACATTATATTTAGCTACATAGTATTTATTGAAGGTGTATCGAATATAAGAATTATAGAACTTATTTACTTAGTATTTGTATATATAAGTTTTTTATCTTACTGAAACTCTCAAATATTTGATATAATGTAAGCAAAGCTATGGTCACCATTCATTTCAAGAGGAGATTTTTATGGGTTATAGAAGTATAGTAGGAAATCTGTTTATTCTTATATTTAGTTTTTTTACAATTGGTTGTAGTAATCAAAATTCTGAGCTTTCTAGTAATGATATTAGTTTATCTACTTCAACTACTAGTAACGAGAGAAAGTCTGGGGAGTCTAAGAAAGATTATAAAGATTTGTACAAGTCAGTTTTTGATGATTACCAAAAAATATTTTCTACTTCTAATGATTCAACTGCAATTTCAAATCTTTATCAAAGTTTAAAAGCTACTGAACGTCCTATCAATAGTTGGTCTATTGAAAATGCTAAAAATCGTTCAGATGATATGCGTTACTCTTTTGTTGATTTAAATGATGATGGGGTTGAGGAGTTACTTATAGCGAATCTTAATTTAAGTGGAAAATACTTTTTAACTGGAGTGTACTCTTTACAAGAAGGTAAACCTGTGCTTTTAGCAGAAGGTTTTGCTGCAGGACATGGTGGAGCTAGGAATGCGGCAATTATTTATCAAGGTGGGGAGATTCTTGAATTAAGTTGGTCGTCAGGAACTGGTAAAGGTTATGGAACTCTTTATAAGTTAAATGAAAAGCAAGAGAGGGCTAGTAAACTTCAGGAAAAAGAATTTCAAATAGAATCTAATTATATTGGATCTAATTTTGGAAAAACTGAATCTGATCAAATTGATTTAAGAGGTTTTGATTGGCAGAAATTTGAAACTTCGACTAGCTCTTTTATCTCTGAGGAGAAACAAAAAGCTCCTTGGAATGCAAGCAAATCTGCAAAATTAGAATCCTTCATTAAAGGATGGGGCGAAAGACTAGGTCAACCTAATTACAAAAAAGGAATTTCTGGTGGTGATGTTGGTGCGGATAATCTCTATACCTTTGGAGATGGACCAAGCGAGAAAATGAATGCCGAATACACTGATACAGGTTTAGGTAACGCTAAGTATCGAATTGTGGAACGCTATAGTAACTGGGATAAATACCCGGACGTGCATAGCTACTTTTTTGCGATAACTGATACAGGGGAAGCGATTGTTTTTCATTCTCCAACAACAAATGGTGGTGTCATGTACTTAAAACCGACAGAGAATACAGAGATCCAAGCAGAGTTTAAACGCTTAGTTGAGGAAGAGTAGAAAAATGAAGAGTTTGGTCTTGGCCAAGCTCTTTTTATAAAAATCTCTTTCTTCCATTTTTATGCTTTTTGAGTGTTTAATGGTATACTTGTGTTAAGTTAGATAGAAAAGTGTCATTCGATGATGACTTTATCAGTAAGGAGAATATATGCCAAAAATTGTGAAGTTTCATAGTATTTATTATAGATTTGTTCTATTTATAGTTTTTTTATATCTTTTTGTTGTCTATCAAATTGCTGGGCGAGAAATTCAAGAATTTACTATATTTAATTACGCCTTTAGCTTTCATCAAACACAGTTAGTGTATTGCATTCTTTTATTAATTTTAGTTGGCATTGGCATAAATTTTCTTTGCCCTTGGAAATTTTCTATATCTCCAAAAGGGATTTATCTTAGAAGATTAGCTTTATTTGTTCCTTGGAGTGATATTAGTGGAGTTTCGCATGTTTGGATTAACAAGGCGAGTAATTTTAGTAGTGGGATTAATTTTTATAACAATAAATGTTTAGTTTTCTATCGTCATGATTACAAGCCAATTTGTGTCTATAATATTTCTTTATTGGCTTTATTTGCTGTCAAACTTTTTAATCCTCAGATCAAGATGAATATCTTATCAGCTAGTTTTGCTACGGGATTTAATATTCTATTAAATGCTTCACTTTTATTTTATCTTTACTTTTTTGATTTAAAGACTCTTAGTTTTAGTTCTTTTTTACTTTTTTGCTTACTCTACTTTATAAAAATTTTTATCATTCCTTTATGCTTGGTTTATAGTCAAAATTCTAAGTATGGTCCTTATCTGGTGCATAGTAGTTTCTTTAAGAGGAATGATTCAGATGTGATTCATGTTTGATTTTATCAAAAAATGACTTTCTGCTTTTGAGTAGAAAGTTTTTTTATTATTTCTATATCGAAACAGTTGACAGGTGTAACAAATAGAGTTACAATTGTTTCGTAAAGTTCGATATGGAACTAAAATTCAAAGAAAGACATGGTGTTATATAATGGATTATTTGAAAGTACTAGTCGAAGAGATTCATTCAGTTGTAGTGGCAACGGTTGATGAAACGGGACATCCGCATACAGCTGTCATGGATATGATGTGGGAGGATGGGAAAACAGTCTATTTTTTGACAGCTGATTTTAAACCCCTCTACAAGCGTCTTAAGGAAGATGGACGTGTAGCGTTGACAGGGATGACTCAAGGAGCAGGAACCATGGACCGTAAATCCATTTCCTTAACGGGTCAGGTGGAGTGGATTGGAAAAGAGCATCTTGAAGAGTTGTTGGAAGCTAATCCATATATGTATGAGATTTATCCGACAGAAGAGGGACGAAGTCACTTACAAGTCTTTCGTTTTAAAAAAGCAGTAGGAGGCTTTTATGATTTGACACAATTGCCTCCCTACCAAGCAAGATTTGAAATTGAGGTATGATAAGATGACAAAGATTCAAGAAGCAAAGAAAATTATTGAAGAAGCAGATAAGGTTGTGATTGGAGCAGGAGCTGGTTTATCTGCAGTGGCGGGTTTAACCTACTCAGGGTCACGTTTTGAGGTTTTCTTTAAAGATTATATTGATCGTTACGGCATGCAGGATATGTATTCTGCCGGATTTTATCCTTTTGAGACTCCTGAGGAGCGCTGGGGCTATTGGGCCAAACATATCTATCATAATCGTTACCAACCGGATGGACTTCCACTTTATAGAGATCTTTTCGACTTGGTAAAGGACAAGGATTATTTTGTGATTACGACCAATGTAGATGGGCAGTTTATGAAGACAGGATTTGCTCCGGAACGTTTCTTTGAAGTACAGGGCAACTACGGAGAGTGGCAATGTTCCGTCCCTTGTCGCCAGCAAGTCTTTGATAATGAAGGAGCTGTCATGGAGATGCTAAAAGAAATCAAGGACTTGAAAATTCCAACCGACTTGATACCGTATTGTCCTCATTGTGGGGCACCAATGACCATGCATTTACGTGTAGACCAGGATTTTGTTCAAGATGAGACTTGGGAGGAATCTTATGAAGCCTATCAAAGATTTTTGGAAGGGATAGAAGATCAAAAGGTTGTTTTCTTAGAATTGGGTGTCGGTTACAATACGCCGACCATCATTCGTTATCCTTTTGAGAAAATGACAGCGGTATTTCCAAAGGCTCATTTGATTCGTCTCAATCGTGATGATCTTGAAGGCTTTGGTACTCCAAAAGAAAAAACAATTTCTATAAAAGATGATATGAGGGAGGTTCTCCAACAATGGCTAGCAGACTAGAATATTTGATTGATGTTTTAAAAAGGGAGCAAGGATTGACAGAACTAGAGATTCCTGAAAAGGTAGAGGAGCAAGAAGTTTTATATCGGGCTCTTCAAAATGTCCGCTATCCAGCACCAGTGACAGCCGACTTTCTCTACCAACAAGACCGTTATTTACAAGAAAAACTATTAGAAAAAGGAGTTATAGACTTGAGAGACTTAACTCCCATTTGGCCCAATCTCTACCTGTGGCAAGGCGATATCACTCGTCTGGCGGTTGATGCCATTGTCAATGCGGCCAACAGTAAGCTTTTAGGTTGTTTTGTACCTAATCATTCGTGTATTGACAATGCTATTCACACAGCTGCAGGAGTTGAACTGCGTCTAGCGTGTCATGAGCTCATGCAAGAGCAAGGAAGGGATGAAGCTACAGGTCAGGCAAAGATGAGCAAGGCCTACAACTTACCTTCACGCTATGTTCTTCATACAGTGGGCCCTAATATCTATGAAGAAGTGACAGATTTGGAAAGACGACAGTTAGTCTCGTCGTACGAAGAGTGTTTGAACTTAGCTTATGAAAAAGGTCTTAGAAGCTTAGCCTTTTGTTGTATCTCAACAGGAGAATTTCGTTTTCCAAATGAAGAGGCAGCCAAGATTGCGATAGAGACGGTTGTACAGTTTCAGAAAAAACACCCTGATATGATAGTTGTATTCAATGTTTTTAAAGATCTGGATTACGCGATTTACGCAGATTTATTAAAAAATTGATATTTCTATATCGAAATAGTTGACAGATGTAATTTATAGTGTTACAATAGTTCAAAAGGTTCGATATAGAACAAAAAGGAGTTAAAATGGATAAGATGTTAGGGGGCTACCAAGCTCTACAGATTCGTTTGTTGAATGGGCGTATCTTTCAAAAACTATTGAACAAGGAAGCAGATGCTCAATACAGAAGTGAACAGGGAAAAATTTTAACGATTTTGTGGAAGCAAGAGTTGGGGTGCGCTACAGCGACCGATATCGCTCTTGCGACGGGTCTAGCCAATAATACATTGACCAGTATGGTTAAGAAATTGGAAGAACAAGGCTTGGTTACGATTCAACCTTGCACGCAGGATAAAAGGAAAAAATATATTTCTTTGACAGACCTCGGTTGGGCGCAAAAAGAAATCGGTGACCGTGTCAGCAAAGAACTGGGAGAGATTTTCTACCAAGGCTTTTCAGATCAAGAAATCCGAGAATTTGAAGCTTATCAAGCGCGTATTATCACTAATTTAAAGAAAAAAGAAAACGAGGAATAAATCATGTCCCTTCAAGCACAAAATGCACAAAATCTCTATATTCATGCTATTCAAGATGGGTGTGTAGCAGAAGCGCAGGCGAGCTCTGTAGGGGATACCTATATCCAACACTCGACAGGAGTGCCAGATGGGAAAGAAGGATTCGCTGCTTTCTTTGCAGATTTTTTTAAGCGCCATCCAGAACGTGAAATCAAGATTGTTCGGACTATTGAAGATGGAAATCTGGTCTTTGTTCATGTGCACCAATACCTTAACGGTGGAGAAGCCCAATGGGTGACGACAGATACTTTCCGTGCAGATGAAAATGGTCGTATCGTTGAGCATTGGGACGTTATTGACTACTATCGCACACCTGAAAATGGACAACTAGATCAGATCTTTGGAGATTTTGAAATCAAGGATTTGGAGAAGACGGCGGAAAATAAAAAATTGGTCCGTCGTTTCTTGACAGAAATTTTCCAAAACAAGGAGCTCGATCAATGGGAAGACTTTGTGGCAGAGGATCTGATCCAGCATAATCATGAGATTGGGCAAGGAAGCCAAGCTTATAAGGACTACGTACTTGAGCACCATGTGTCCTATGATTTTGTTTTCCAACTCTTGACGCAAGGGAATTTTGCAGTTAGCTATGGTCAGGTATTGATTGATGGCGTTGCTTATGCTCAGTACGATATCTTCCGTTTAGAAAATGGAAAAATTGTTGAACATTGGGACAATAAGGAAGTGATGCCTAAGGTGGAAGACTTGACCAATAGAGGAAAGTTTTAAGAAGGAGTACCTTATGAAAGCAGTTGTGGTGAGCATTCCAGGTGGACCAGAGGTATTAGAAGTGGTCGAACGACCAAAACCAGTCCTGAAGGCAGGTTGGACCCTGGTGAAAATCCAAGGATTTGGCATCAATCACAGTGAAATTTTTACCCGCAAGGGACAATCACCATCAGTAAAGTTTCCTCGTGTGTTAGGAATTGAGTGTGTCGGTCTTGTGGAGGAAACAACACGACCGGATTTGAAGATTGGCCAGCAAATCATTTCCATTATGGGGGAGATGGGCCGAGCCTTTGATGGAGGCTATGCAGAGTATACCCTTCCTCCCAATGAGCAAATTTATCCAATCAAGACAGAACTTGATTTGGAAAGTTTGATCGCCCTTCCGGAAACTTATTACACGGCTTTTGGCTCTTTTCTCAATCTTAAGATTGAGGAGCAAGATAGCGTGTTAGTTCGCGGGGCAACCAGTGGTGTAGGAATTGCCTTTGCTAAACTGCTGAAAGGGAAATTTCCTAATATTCACTTGGTAGGAACTAGCCGAAATCTTGCTAAGGAAGAGAAACTGAAAGCGGTCGGATTTGATCAAGTGATTTTGGAGAAGGATGGTGTCTTGCAAACGAAAGAGCAGTTCGATAAGGTTTTGGATCTTGTTGGTCCAAGTGCTATTCTCGATACTTTTGCGCGGACAGCAGAAGGTGGGATTATCTGTTCTTGTGGCCTACTAGGTGGTCAGTGGACTGTTCCAGACTTTGATCCGATCGAGATGCTCTCTCGCAATCTCTACTTGACGACCTTTGCTTCTGGCAATGTGTCTCAAGATAAGCTTCAGGCTTTGGTAGATTTTGTCGAGCAGTATCGTGTAGATGTAGGGCCTGAAAAAGTTTATAAGATTGACCAAATTCAGGAAGCGCATGCTTATCTGGAAGGAAGCCATTCTTTTGGTAAAGTGATCGTGAAAAATGAGGTAGATTAAATGATTGAATACAAACATGTAGCCTTGCGCTACACGGATAAAAATATTTTAAAAGATGTCAATCTCCGTATTGAAAATGGAGAATTCATGGTGCTAGTGGGTCCTTCAGGATCTGGTAAGACCACCATGATTAAGATGGTGAACCGACTCTTGGAGCCGACAGATGGCAATATCTATATGGATGGAAAACGCATCAAGGACTATAATGAACGGGAGTTACGTCTCAGTACCGGCTATGTCCTCCAAGCTATTGCCCTATTTCCTAACTTGACGGTTGCGGAAAATATAGCTCTCATTCCTGAGATGAAGGGCTGGAGCAAAGAGCAAATCGCTTCTAAAACAGAAGAACTCTTGAACAAGGTAGGCCTGCCTGCTGCAGAGTATGCTCATCGGTTACCAAACGAGTTATCTGGTGGGGAGCAACAGCGGATTGGCATTGTACGAGCCATCATTGGGGAACCAAAAATCTTGCTGATGGATGAGCCCTTTTCAGCCTTGGATGCTATCTCTCGCAAGCAGTTGCAAGCTCTCACCAAGGATTTGCATAAGGAGTTCGGGATGACCACCATCTTCGTTACTCATGATACGGACGAGGCTTTGAAATTAGGGGATCGAATTGCAGTTTTGCAAGATGGAGAAATTCGCCAGGTCGCAGAACCTGAAACAATTTTACAAGCGCCTGCGACAGACTTTGTAGCAAACTTGTTTGGAGGTAGCCTTCATGTCTAATTTGATTTCAACATTTCAAGAACGTTTTGGGGAATGGTTAACGGCCCTTGGACAACACTTACAATTGTCTCTTTTGACCTTATTGGTTGCTATTTTTCTGACCATCCCACTTGCGGTTTATCTAAATAGCCACAAAAAAGCGACGAATTGGGTGCTACAAATTGCGGGTATCTTCCAGACCATTCCCTCAATGGCTTTGTTGGGTCTCTTTATTCCTTTCATGGGGATTGGAACCTTACCGGCCCTTACAGCTCTAGTCATTTATGCTATTTTCCCTATTTTGGAAAATACAATCACAGCCTTGAACGGCATTGATCCTAGTCTTGAGGAAGCAGGGATTGCTTTTGGAATGACCAAGTGGGAGCGACTCAAGAAGTTTGAAATTCCACTTGCCATGCCTGTCATTGTATCGGGGGTTCGTACAGCAACCGTTATGATCATTGGGACAGCAACTCTAGCCGCTCTTGTTGGAGCTGGAGGATTGGGCTCCTTTATCCTTTTGGGAATTGATCGTCGGAATGCTAGTCTGATTTTAATCGGTGCAATCTCATCAGCCATTTTGGCCATTCTCTTTAATGTTGTTCTCAAATGGTTGGAAAAAGCAAAGTTGCGTACAATTGTTGCAGCCTTTGCTGTTATGGTGCTTGGTTTGGGAGCAAGTTATGCTCCAAGCATGATTCCAAATAAAGAGAAAGAAAATCTGGTTATAGCTGGGAAGTTGGGACCTGAACCTGAGATTCTCATGAATATGTACAAGCTCCTCATTGAGGAAAATACGGATATGACGGTGACGGTCAAGCCTAACTTTGGGAAGACAGATTTCCTTTATCAAGCGCTGAAAAAAGGGGACATTGATATCTATCCAGAATTTACAGGTACTATTACAGGCGCTCTCTTGCAGCCAGCTCCTAAAGTGAGCAATGACTCTGAAGAAGTTTTTGAAGCTGCGCGTGATGGTATTAAGAAACAGGATAATCTAGTCTTGCTGAATCACATGGCTTATCAAAATACTTATGCTATAGCAGTTTCTAAAAAAATTGCGCAAGAATATGGACTTAAGACGATTTCAGACTTGAAAAAAGTAGAAGGACAGCTCAAGGCAGGATTCACTCTGGAGTTTAACGACCGTGAAGACGGAAACAAAGGATTGCAATCTGTTTATGGACTAAATCTCAATGTGGCAACAATGGAGCCAGCTCTTCGCTATGATGCAATTAAGGCTGGAGATATTCAGATTATGGAAGTTTACTCGACAGACCCAGAAATCGAACGTTACCAACTTCAAATTTTAGAAGATGATCAACACCTCTTCCCTCCTTATCAAGGTGCTCCACTCATGAAAGCTGAATTACTCGAAAAACATCCGGAGTTGGAAGCTGTTCTTAATAAACTAGCTGGTAAAATCACCGAGAGCCAGATGAGTCAGATGAACTATCAGGTTGGTATTGATGGTAAGGATGCTTATACTGTTGCACATGATTTCTTGGTGGAACAGGGATTATTGAAGAAATGATCAAGAAAGATGAAATACAAGAAACTCTTTTGCGACTCTGCAAGCACTATGGAGAGCAAAATTGGTGGCAATCGGATAACAAGCTGGAAGATTTGGTATCGACTATTCTGATCCAGCGAACAACTGAGAAGAATGCTAAGTTAGCTTTATCAGGTCTTATGGATGTCATGACAGTAGAGGGGATTCTGGATTTATCGCTAGAAGAGTTACAGGAACGTATTCGACCTGCTGGATTTTTTAAGCAAAAGTCTCAAACGATTAGGGGACTTCTGATCTGGTTAAGAGAAGTTGGTGGTTTTGAGGTTCTTGCCAAGATTGGAACAGAAGATTTACGAAAGCAACTTTTGGAGTTAAAAGGGATTGGGCCAGAGACTGCAGATGCACTTTTGCTTTATCTTTTTGATCGTCCAGTTTTTATTTCGGATGAATATGCTAGAAGACTTTTTCGACGCTTAGGATTTGGAAACTTTAAAACCTATAGTGAAATGCATGCTGTTTATGGTAACGTCTTGGAAGGCCTAACTCTCAAACAATGCCAAGAGATTCATGCTGTTATTGATGAACATGGAAAAGCTTTTAGCAAGAGTAAAGGCCAGTTAGACGAAAGTTGGTTACGATAAAAAAATTCTAAGACTTCTTGTCTTAGAATTTTTTTAGTAAATTTATTGGCTCAAAAAATATAGTTTGATTAGATTAGTAAGTAGAAAGTAGAGGTAAAATACCCGTGATGAATTGGAATATTTGAATGATAGAATGTCGACTGGTATTTTTCTTTGAGTGGATATGAAATCTATAGTTGTGTTTGCTACTTCATCTCTAAGACATCTAAGTAAAAGCTCACTACTTGATCTTCCTTATAAGATTTCCCTTTTTTGAGCCACCAGGTTAGTGTTTCGATAAAGTTAGTTACAACAAAGTGTTTGAGGTAGGAAGTAGGAATATTAGGATAGGAAACTTGTAAGTCTTTGGCAACCATGGGATAGACATGGTGTTCCAATTCTTTCTGTAATTGACGGAGGAAGTAGTCATTTTTAGAGAAAAGGAGGCTGGTGACGTGGTCCTGGTTTTTCTTGAAATGTGAAAAGATATGAGTTAAATAAGCCTCTGTAGATATATTTTCCTCGCGTTCAAAAAGATGATGAAAGAGATAACGACAGAGCTCGTCAAGGAGTAATTCCTTACTCTCATAGTGACTGTAAAAGGTGGAGCGCCCAACGTCTGCTAGGTCAATAATCTCTTGGACTGTGATGGATTCGTAATCTGCTTGATTCAATAATTGTAAAAAAGCAGTATAGATAGCTTTTCGTGTCTTGGTAATGCGGCGGTCTTGACTAGTCATATGGACACTTTGAACAAATTGTTCAGTAACTTACAAAGAGAACAGTTTGCCCCTATCCTTTCTTTTCGGAGTAAGAGATAATACTAGTAAAGGGAATATTTATACTACTATTATACCAAAGGAGGATGAAAAAATGACAACGAAAGGTGCTGTTTGGCTAGCTTTTTTCTTAAATTTGAGTTATGCCATTATCGAGTTTATCGCAGGAGGGATTTTTGGTTCTAGTGCGGTCCTTGCTGACTCTGTCCATGATCTTGGAGATGCAATTGCAATTGGGGTATCAGCCGTTTTAGAAACAATTTCCAATCGTGAAGAAGATAGTCAATACACCCTAGGTTACAAGCGGTTTAGTCTTCTAGGTGCCTTGGTAACGGCTGTGATTCTCATGACAGGGTCCGTTTTGGTTATTTTGGAAAATGTAACAAAACTCTTTAATCCACAGCCGGTCGATGATGAGGGAATCCTCTGGTTAGGAATCATAGCTGTTAGCATTAATGTGCTAGCTAGTCTTGTCGTTCGTAAAGGAAAAACAAAAAGCGAATCCATTCTTAGCCTGCATTTTCTGGAAGATACCTTGGGTTGGGTGGCTGTTATCCTAATGGCCATTGTTCTGCGATTTACCGACTGGTATATTCTGGATCCCCTCCTATCCCTTGTCATTTCCTTCTTTATTCTGTCAAAAGCCATTCCACGTTTTTGGTCTACACTTAAGATTTTCCTTGATGCTGTGCCAGAAGGTGTCGATATCAAGCAAGTCAAGAGTGACTTGGAGCAATTGGACCACGTTGCTAGTATCAATCAGCTAAACCTCTGGACCATGGATGGTTTGGAAAAAAATGCCATTGTCCATGTTTGTTTAAAAGAGATTGAACAGATGGAGGTTTGTAAAGAATCCATTCGAACCCTACTCAAAGATTGTGGTTTCCAAAATATCACCATTGAGGTTGATGCAGACCTAGAAACTCACCAAGCCCATAAGCGAAAGGTGTGTGAGTTGGAGAGGAGTTATGAGCATCATCATTAGAAAAAAGTGAAAAATGATTGGGTACTATCTTATTTGGAATAGAGAACTTTCTTTATTATTTAAGTACTTCAAAAGATTGGTAAGTTAAGAGCATTGTACAAACTCCATATACATGAATGCTAATTATAAAAATTTTTCGATTAGATGCCAAATGCTTGACTTAGAGTCAACTCAAAGTTATATAATAAGATAAGTGAGTTAGAATAGCTTAAACTCAGTGAATAAAATGAGAGGAGGATAGCATGTGAACATTAAATCAGCCAGTGATTTGTTGGGAATTTCAGCGGATACGATTCGGTATTATGAACGGGTTGGTCTTGTACCACCGATTACTCGTACTGCAACTGGGATTCGTGATTTTCAAGATCAGGATATTGAGGCGCTGGAATTTATTAAGTGTTTTCGTTCGGCAGGTGTCTCTGTGGACAGTTTAGTTGACTATATGTCGCTCTACCAAGAGGGGGATGAAACGAGAGAGGAAAGGCTTGGTATCTTAGAAGAGGAAAAGAAAAAATTAGAGGAGCGCTTGTCTCAGTTACAGGTGGCTTTAAATCGCTTAAATCACAAAATTAAACTTTACAAGGAAGGAAAATTTTAAATGAAATCAGCAGTATATACAAAGGCAGGTCAGGTCGGTATTGAGGAAATCAAGCGTCCAAGCATTCAAGAAGCAGATGATGCCATTATTCGCATTGTTCGTACTTGCGTTTGCGGTTCAGACCTTTGGAGTTACCGCAATCCCGAAATCGAAGAAGGGCATAGTAATAGTGGTCATGAGGCTATCGGAATTGTCGAAGAAGTTGGTGAGGCTGTCACTACTGTAAAACCAGGTGACTTTGTCATCGCGCCTTTCACTCATGGTTGTGGAGAGTGTGATGCCTGTCGTGCCGGTTATGATGGGACTTGTGACCGCCATATTGGTACCAACTGGTCAGGTGGGGTCCAGGCTGAGTATATCCGTTTCCACTTTGCCAATTGGGCACTTGTGAAAATTCCAGGTCAACCTTCAGATTATAGCGAGGGCATGCTCAAATCTCTCTTGACTCTGGCTGACGTCATGCCAACCGGTTACCATGCAGCGCGTGTTGCTAATGTGCAAAAAGGAGACAAGGTTGTCGTTATCGGGGATGGGGCTGTTGGCCAATGTGCTGTCATTGCAGCTAAGATGCGTGGAGCATCGCAAATCGTCCTCATGAGTCGCCACGAAGACCGTCAACAAATGGCCTTGGAGTCAGGCGCGACAGCAGTCGTAGCTGAACGTGGTGAAGAAGGCATTGCCAAGGTGCGAGAAATTCTTGGTGGTGGAGCAGATGCAGCTCTCGAATGTGTCGGTACAGAAGCAGCCGTCGACCAAGCTCTCGGTGTACTCCATAATGGAGGACGCATGGGATTTGTCGGTGTGCCTCACTACAATAACCGTGCGCTTGGTTCGACCTTTGCTCAAAATATCTCAGTGGCAGGTGGAGCAGCATCAGTTACTACTTATGATAAACAAGTTTTATTAAAAGCAGTTCTTGACGGTGATATCAATCCGGGTCGTGTCTTTACTGATAGCTATACTCTGGACGAGATTGATCAAGCCTATAAAGACATGGATGAACGCAAGACTATCAAGTCTATGATTGTGATGGATTAATACTCTTCGAAAATCTCTTCAAACCACGTCAGCTTCGCCTTGCCGTAGATATAGGTAACTGACATCGTCAGTCTTATCTACAACCTTAAAGCAGTGCTTTGAGCAACCTGCGGCTAGCTTCCTAGTTTGCTCTTTGATTTTCATTGAGTATAAAAAGAAAAAACTAATAGGATTTGAGAATCTCTATTAGTTTTTTTGTGTTCAACTATTGCACTTAATGCAAGGTACTTTCTCTTAAAGTCAGTTTGGTTCCTAGCATGGTGAGGCTTGGGATTTTGCGTCCGTGAAGGACTTCTCTGTTCAGAATATCCATTCCTGTGCGTCCCATTTCTTCGGTGTAGACTGTGATACTGGAAAGTGGTGGGAACACTTGCTTGGTTAGAATGGTATCATTAAAGGAAATAATGCTGACGCGCTCGGGAATGCTGATGCTGGCTTCCTGAAGGGCGCGAAGGGCACCAATGGCCAGGCTATCACTGGCTGCAAAAAAGGCCTGTGGAAGCTTCTCTCCTAATTTTTCGATAGCCTCCTTCATCAAGTCATATCCAGATTGGGCAGTAAATGAGCCTTGGAAAACGAATTTTTCGTTATAAATTCCTTTTTCTTGCGTATAGGATATAAAGTAATCTAAACGCTTATCTGAGATAACTTCTTCATGGTCAGTAGTAGTTTCAAGACCGGATAAGATACCAATCTTTTTAAGCCCGTGGTCTGTAAAGTAATCAACGACCTGTCTAACTGCATTATAGAAATCCGTAATAACACAGGTATGACCAAGGGCAATTGTATCACTATCTAAAAATACTAGGGGTTTGTGGTATTCCTCAAATGATGCAATCTGTGCTTGGCTAAATTTCCCAATACAAAGAATCCCAATCACTTCTTCGCTAAGCGTAAAAGGTTGGTCATTAAAATAGCGCAAAATGTCGTAATCTAATTCTTGGGCTCTATTTTCAATTCCTAGTCGAATCTGGTAGTAGTAGAGATCTTCTAACTCTCCCTGTTCACTGACCCACTGGATGATAGCAATTTTTTGTTTGAGTTTATGACTTTCGCCTGTTTTGAGATGTTTTGTATACCCTAGTTCTTCTGCGACGGTTAAGATACGATGTCGAGTTTCTTCTGTAACAGATAGGCTCTGATCGCGATTGAGAACGCGGGATACAGTTGCGATCGAGACAGAGGCTAGCTGAGCGATATCTTTGAGTGTAGCCATAATTCCCCTCCTTTTTAGGTTATTATAGCATATTTTTGTTGCTTTTTACCTATAGTTTAGTAAAATATAGGTAAAAATGTTGACCAAAGCAAAACCCTTGGGTACAATAGAAGAAAACGATTACAGGTTAAGGTTTTTTACCTAACAATTCGTCAAAGGAGAATTCATATGACACAACATCTTACTGCTGAAGCACTTCGCAAGGATTTTCTTGCTGTTTTTGGTCAAGAAGCAGATCAAACCTTCTTTTCACCAGGCCGTATCAACTTGATTGGGGAGCATACTGACTACAACGGTGGCCATGTTTTCCCAGCAGCTATTTCACTAGGAACTTATGGGGCTGCTCGCAAGCGCGATGATCAAGTTTTGCGTTTCTACTCAGCAAACTTTGAGGATAAAGGAATTATCGAAGTTCCTCTAGCTGACCTTAAGTTTGAGAAAGAGCACAACTGGACCAACTATCCAAAAGGTGTCCTTCATTTCTTGCAAGAAGCTGGTCATGTGATTGATAAAGGTTTTGATTTCTATGTATTTGGAAATATCCCAAATGGTGCGGGCTTGTCTTCTTCTGCATCTTTGGAGCTTTTGACTGGTGTCGTGGCAGAATACCTCTTTGACCTAAAATTGGACCGTTTAGATTTAGTAAAAATCGGAAAATTGACAGAGAATAACTTTATCGGTGTTAACTCTGGTATCATGGACCAATTTGCTATCGGTATGGGGGCAGACCAACGTGCTATTTACCTAGATACTAATACTCTAGAATACGACTTGGTTCCCCTTGATTTGAAGGACAATGTCGTTGTGATCATGAACACTAACAAACGCCGTGAACTAGCAGATTCTAAGTACAATGAACGCCGCGCTGAATGTGAAAAAGCAGTAGAAGAACTCCAAGTGGCCTTGGACATTCAAACCTTGGGTGAATTGGATGAATGGGCTTTTGATGAATTCAGTTACCTCATCAAAGACGAAAATCGCTTGAAACGTGCTCGTCACGCCGTTCTTGAAAACCAACGTACGCTTAAAGCGCAAGCCGCTCTTCAAGCAGGAGATTTGGAAAAATTTGGTCGTTTGATGAATGCTTCTCATGTTTCACTTGAGCATGATTACGAAGTAACTGGCTTGGAATTAGATACCCTCGTTCACACTGCATGGGCTCAAGAAGGTGTTCTTGGTGCTCGTATGACAGGAGCAGGTTTTGGTGGTTGTGCGATCGCCTTGGTTCAAAATGATGCTGTTGAGTCCTTTAAAGAGGCTGTAGGCAAGCACTACGAGGAAGTAGTTGGTTACGCTCCAAGTTTCTATATCGCTGAAGTGGCAGGTGGAACTCGCGTTCTTGATTAGTCAGAAGGAGGTTTTCTAGTGACCTTAGTAGAAACATTTGTTACCAAAGTTATTGCAGAAAGTAGTTTTGAAGAGTTGGATCGTATCTATCTGACTAATCGTGTCTCGGCTTTGGTTGGTGATGCTGTCTTGGAAGTTGAAACAGTCCAATCGGACCTGATTGATCTCAAAGAGCATCTTGTCGAGGAAGCCGTTCGATTGGAAACAATTGAAGATAGTCAGGCTGCGAGTGAGATTCTCGGAGCTGACCTCATGGATTTGGTAACTCCTTGTCCAAGTCAGGTTAATCGTGACTTTTGGGCTACCTATGCCCAGTCACCAGAGCAGGCAATTGCGGATTTCTACCAACTCAGTCAGAAGAATGACTACATCAAACTGAAGGCTATCGCAAAGAATATTGCTTATCGTGTACTATCTGACTACGGTGAACTGGAGATTACCATCAATCTCTCTAAGCCTGAAAAGGATCCAAAAGAGATAGCGGCAGCTAAGTTGGTCAAGTCGAGTAACTATCCTCAATGTCAGCTCTGTATGGAGAATGAAGGTTATCATGGCCGTGTCAATCATCCAGCTAGAAGCAATCATCGTATTATACGTTTTGATATTTCTGGGCAGGAGTGGGGCTTCCAATATTCGCCTTATGCGTACTTTAATGAGCACTGTATTTTCCTAGATAGCAAGCATCGTCCTATGGCCATTAGTCGCCAAAGTTTTGAACGTTTGTTAGCAATTGTGGAGCAATTTCCAGGCTACTTTGCAGGTTCGAATGCTGACCTACCAATTGTGGGTGGCTCCATCCTGACGCATGATCATTACCAAGGTGGGCGACATGTCTTCCCAATGGAAGTGGCTCCTTTACAGAAATGCTTTACTTTTGATGGTTTTGAATCTGTCAAAGCAGGAATTGTTCAGTGGCCTATGTCTGTGATTCGACTAACTTCAGATTCTAAAGAGGATTTGACGGACCTTGCGGATAAAATCTTACTGGCTTGGCGTCAATACTCCGATCCAAGTGTGCAGGTTTTGGCGGAAAGCAATGGAACTCCGCACCATACTATCACACCGATAGCCCGTAAACGAGATGGACAGTTTGAGTTGGATTTGGTTTTGAGAGACAATCAAACATCTCCAGAGCATCCAGATGGTATCTATCATCCTCATAAGGATGTCCAACATATCAAGAAGGAAAATATCGGCTTGATTGAGGTTATGGGCTTAGCAATCTTGCCCCCACGCTTGAAGGAAGAAGTAGAGCAAGTAGCAGCTTATCTAGTCGGAGAAGAAGTATCAGTCGCAACTTATCACCAAGAATGGGCAGATGAGTTGAAGGAAAGTCATCCTGGATTGACTGATAAAGACCAAGCTCTCGAAATTGTCCAAGAATCTGTGGGTAAAATCTTCGCTCGGGTATTGGAAGATGCAGGGGTTTATAAGCAAACAGAAGAAGGACAGGCAGCTTTTATGCGCTTTGTGGAGCAGGTTGGGATTTTACCTGAATAAGTGCTTCTCCCTTGCACAGAGTCTTGAAAAGTAGTATCATAGTGTCGTTTGAAATATCAGGAGGAACGTATGAAAGATTTTCACTTTGACGCTATATCTGCCTTTGAAAACTATGAAATCGAAAAAATGAGAGATGGCCACGTTGTGGTGACGACAAAAGTAGTGGACTCCTCACTCAACTACTATGGGAATGCCCATGGAGGCTATCTATTTACCCTTTGTGACCAAATCAGTGGACTTGTGGTGATTTCGCTAGGCTTAGACGGAGTGACACTCCAGTCTTCCATCAACTACTTGAAAGCCGGAAATCTAGGGGACATTCTCACTATCAAGGGAGAATGTGTCCATCACGGACGTACAACTTGTGTCGTCGATGTTGATATCACCAACCAAGATGGCCGAAATGTCTGCAAGGCAACCTTCACCATGTTTGTCACAGGACAACGATCTGAAGATAGACAGGTGAGGATATAGGAAATAAGAAAAAGAGGCACATGCCTCTTTTTCTTATTTCTGTTTTCACTGTAATGCTCTATTATTTATTCACTAAATCTTAAAAAATAACCATCTGGGTCTAAAACTGCAAATTCATGAGGATAGATATATTGTTCACCAACACGAAATTCTCTTTTGGTCAAAGGACGATGAATAGGATAGTTAGACTCGATTACTTTCTGATAGAGTCGAGGAACATCCTCGATGCCAAAGGAAATATTGACACCGCGTCCGAAAGGATAAGTCAGTTGGGCTAATTCTTCTGCACTGCCTTCTTCTAGCATAAGTTGGCAGTCTTCAAGCGAGAGGAAGAGAAATTTCTCCTCTGGACGCTCGTATTGGACAGTGAATCCCAGCAAGTTGCAGTAGAAGCGGCGCGACTTTTCGATGTCAGATACTACAAATTCAGGGATGACGGCTTGATAGTCCATTCGTTTCTCCTTAAAGTTCAATCTCCAAGACAATCGGTGTATGGTCTTGGCGTGCGCCTGAATCAATCATATCTGACTTGGTAACCTTGTCTGCCACACGGTTACTTGTGAGCCAGTAGTCGATTCTCCAGCCTGTGTTGTTGATTTTTGAAGTCTTGCTGCGTTGTGCCCACCAAGTGTAGCGTTCTGGAACATCTCCATGGACATGACGGAAAGTATCTGTAAATCCTTTGGCCAAAAGGTTTGTAAATCCTTCACGTTCTTCGTCTGTGAAACCTGGTGAACGACGGTTGCTGGCTGGGTTAGCAAGGTCAATTTCCTTGTGGGCAACATTGTAGTCTCCAGTTGCTAGGACAGTTTTTTTCTTGTCTAGTTCAGCCAAGTATTCCGCATATTTGACATCCCAAACTTGACGTTCTTCCAAACGTTTGAGGCCATCCCCAGCATTAGGAGTGTAGACCTGAGTCACGAAAAATTCATCAAATTCCAAAGTAATGATGCGTCCTTCCATGTCCATAGTAGAAGGTGCGCCAATTTCTGGGAAGCTGATAGTTGGGGTCAGTTCTTTCTTATAGAGGAACATGGTTCCAGCATAGCCTTTGCGGGCAGGTTCTTGAGAGGAACGCCAGGTGTTTTCGTAGCCTGGGAAGAGTTCTTCCAGTACCTCAAGGTGTTTTTTAGTAGGACCTTTAGCTGAAAGCTTGGTTTCTTGGATGGCGATAATATCAGCATCTTCGGCAACCAAGGTTTGGAGAACGTCTTGTGACAATTTCGCACGCGCAGAGTCGCTCGTCAATGCTGCATTGAGTGAATCAATATTCCATGAGATTAGTTTCATAGTGTGTACCTTTTCTAGATGTATTTCCTATATTTTATCAAAAAAAAGTAAAGCCAGCGAGTTTCTAGTTTGGAAACTCACTCTTTAGACTTTATCCTTAGAAAACAAAAAATTCTCGAAACTATTTTGAAAAAAATCTAAATAGTTCTTGTGTTTAAATTGGAAAGGTGTATAATGTTATTTAGAAAAACTTCTAAATAGAAAGTGAAGTGTACAAATATGTTGAATAAGAGAACAATCCCTCTTTTTGTGGTCTTGGCTTATGGTCTTGCTTGGATAATATGGTTGGCACTATGGCTAAGTGGTATTGGACTAAATTCTCCATTGAGTCAGCTTGCTAGTATTGTGGCCATGTGGATGCCTGCGCTTGCAGTCTTTCTCTTAGGGAAAATAACGAAAAAACCTAGTGGAATCAAGTCTAAATTAGTCGTGAATCTCAAGAGGAACTGGCGCTTTTACTTACTAGCTATCTGGTTGCCAGCAGTTATCAGTTTTTTAGGAGCAGGACTTTATTTTCTTGTATTTCCTAACAATTTCAGCCTTGATTTTGAATCTATTCAAGCCATCTTACAAGAAAAAGGTATCCTTCAATCACCGATCCCCCTATCTTCCTTGGTCTTGATTCAAATCCTAGCTAGTTTAACCTACGCTCCTTTTCTTAATAGCTTATTTGCATTGGGAGAGGAAATTGGTTGGCGTGGTTATCTTTACCCAGCTCTAAGAGAACGCTTTTCACTAGTACAGACTCATGTCTTACTTGGTCTCATTTGGAGTCTATGGCATTTACCAATTAATTTGCAAGGCTTTAATTATGGACTAACTTATTTTGCTTATCCCGTTTTGGGAGTTGTCGCCATGTTCCTATTTTGTTTTAGCATAGGAATATTGTTGAGTTGGTTGATGGAAAAAACAGGTTCTATCTGGGCTTCAGCACTATTTCATGGGGCAATCAATGCAACTGCAGGTTTTGGACTACTCTTTCAACTGCCTGGAGAAAAAGCTTCAAGCCTCTTGATTTTTGGTCCGTCACCAGCAGGACTGATAGCAGTGCTACCCTGCTTATTCCTTGCCTTACTGATATTGCGAATAGAAAGGAAGCACCATGAGTTTTGCAAATAGCTTTAAAGCTTTATCTCATCCAGTCAGGAGGGAGATTTTGAATTTGCTTAAAACAGGCAGATTATCTGCAGGAGAAATTGCCAGTCATTTTGAGTTAACAGGTGCAACAATTTCACACCACCTTACGATTTTGAAAGCAGCGGATTTGATTCGTGAAATGAAAGAGAAAAACTTTATTTATTATGAGTTAAATACATCAGTTTTAGAGGATATGATGGTGTGGTTAGCAGAACTGAAAGGAGATTTTTAGATGAAGATAAAAATCAATAAGAAATTGGTATTATATACTAGCATTCTTATCCTACTGCCTACCCTTGTAGGTTGTGTTTTCTGGTTTCAACTACCAGAGAAGATGCCGACTCATTTTAATCTACTGGGCCAAGCAGATGGCTACGATCATAAAATGTTTGCTATCTTTGGATTACCGGCTCTCATGCTTTTGATGCATTGGTTGATTCTATTCTTGATGATCAAGGATCCTAAGTCCAGCAATATTAGTTCAAAAATACAACTTTTGATTTACTGGATTATTCCTTTTGTATCTTGTCTATCGATGATTTCTATCTACGGAGCATCTTTGGGTTATTCTATGATGAGTGGAATTCTAGCTCAGATTTTTATGGGAGTCATCATGATTGTAATTGGAAATTATCTACCAAAAACACGCCGAAATTATATAATCGGTATTCGACTTCCGTGGACTTTGGAGAATGATGAGAACTGGAGCAAAACGCATCGC
The DNA here is from genome assembly GCF_042140045.1 of Streptococcus nidrosiense. NCBI lineage: Bacteria > Bacillati > Bacillota > Bacilli > Lactobacillales > Streptococcaceae > Streptococcus > Streptococcus nidrosiense. Next base: position 1,996,843 of record NZ_CP152419.1, on the reverse strand, counting down.
ATAGCTGGAAAAATTTGGGTATTAGGAGGATTGTTATTGTTTCTAAATGCCTTTGTTCAGCTATATGTTTACTGGATATTCTTCTTGACACTTTTCTTTGTAGTGATAATTCCTAGTGTCTATTCTTATCAATTATCAAAATCAGAATCTTGAAATAGGTATTTGAGTCGTTAGTTAGAGAAGTTGGTCTGATACGCGTATTTCCCCAGCGTATAGTTTGAAAAATCAAGGTCATTCCTATATAATAAAGAATGATTTATGTAAAGGATTGAAAATAAATGAAATTTTACTCATATGAATATGTTTTGAGCCAGATTGGCCAACAAAATAGTGTCATGATTGGCTTTGGAGTATTCTTGCTTGCCATCACTGGATTTTTTGCTTTTAAGGCTTACCGCGACCATCGAGGAACCAAGTTTCGCGAGTTGATGATGATCTCGTCTTTGGCTTTACTGGCTGTCATTCTCGGTATTATATCTACTTATCAGTCAAATCAAGCTTCCAACAACCAATTTCAAACTTCACTTCACTTTATAGAAGTTGTTTCTGAGGATTTAGGGGTGGATAAATCAGAGGTCTACGTCAATACTTCTGCAGCCACAGATGGTGCCCTTCTCAAGGTAGGAGATAAATACTACCGTGCCTTAAGTGGCAGTGAGCCGGATAAATATCTCTTGGAAAAACTTGACTTGTATCAAACAAGTGACATTGAATTAGTGGAGGCAAACAAATGACATTTAACTATATCGAAATTCTGATTAAACTGGCTTTAGGTCTTGTATCTCTTGTCTTTGTTATCAACGTGACAGGGAAGGGAAATCTAGCGCCCAACTCAGCAATTGACCAAATCCAAAACTATGTTCTTGGGGGAATCATCGGTGGGGTTATCTATAATAGCTCTATTACCATCCTTCAGTATGCAGTTATCTTGATTATGTGGACAATCTTGGTTTTGCTTCTCAAGTGGCTCACTAATAACGTTGGCCTTGTAAAACAAATGATTGATGGAAAACCAACCCTACTCATCAAAAATGGGGAAATCGATCCAGAAGCCTGTCGATCTGTTGGCTTATCAGCTTCTGACGTAGCCCTTAAACTTCGTAGCCAAGGTATCTTCCAGCTTAAAGAAGTCAAGCGTGCTGTACGAGAGCAAAACGGTCAGCTGATTGTAGTACAAAATGGAGATGAAAATCCTAAGTATCCTGTCATCACAGATGGTGTCATTCAGTCGGATGTCCTCGATACTCTCAGCTTAACGGAAGAATGGCTCTTAGATCATCTGAATAAGCAAGGGTATGATAATGTGGCCAATATCTTTATCGCTGAGTATGACAAGGGTCAACTGAGCGTTGTCACCTATGAATAAGAAAAACCTGGGGTTCATGCCTCAGGTTTCCATTTGTCATTAGAAAGGAATTTTATGTCTATCATCCAAAAACTCTGGTGGTTTTTTAAGTTAGAAAAACGTCGTTACCTAGTCGGAATTGTAGCTTTGGTTTTGGTTTCTGTACTCAACCTCATCCCACCTATGGTTATGGGGCGCGTAATTGATGCCATTACTTCAGGACGATTAACACAGGACGAGCTCTTGCTACATCTCTTTTATCTCCTGCTGGCAGCTTTCGGGATGTATTATCTGCGTTATGTTTGGCGTATGTATATCCTGGGGACCTCCTACCGACTAGGGCAAATCATGCGTTCAAGACTATTTGAGCACTTTACAAAGATGTCGCCTGCTTTTTATCAGAATTATCGGACAGGGGACCTGATGGCTCACGCAACCAATGATATCAATGCCCTGACTCGTCTAGCTGGTGGAGGTGTCATGTCTGCGGTAGATGCTTCTATCACAGCCTTGGTGACTTTACTAACCATGCTCTTTAGCATTTCTTGGCAGATGACCTTGGTTGCCATTCTTCCCTTGCCATTTATGGCCTATGCGACTAGTCGTCTGGGGAGAAAGACCCACAAAGCTTTTGGTGAATCGCAAGCAGCCTTTTCAGAACTCAACAATAAGGTTCAAGAGTCTGTATCAGGTATTAAGGTAACCAAGTCCTTTGGTTATCAGGCTGATGAATTGGCATCTTTCCAGGAAGTCAATGATTTGACCTTCCAAAAAAATCTGCAAACCATGAAATATGATAGCCTCTTTGATCCAATGGTTTTGCTCTTTGTTGGTTCTTCTTATGCCTTAACTCTCTTAGTCGGTGCCTTTATGGTACAAGCAGGACAGGTAACTGTTGGGAATCTGGTCACCTTTATTTCTTACTTGGATATGTTGGTCTGGCCTTTGATGGCGATTGGTTTCCTCTTCAATATCACTCAAAGAGGGAAAGTTTCTTACCAACGGATTGAGAGCCTTTTGTCTCAAGAATCACCTGTCAAAGACCCAGAATCTCCACTTTACGGGATTGAAAATGGGCGCTTGGACTATGCCATTGATAGTTTTGCCTTTGAAGATGAAGAGACACTGAAAGATATTCATTTTAGCCTCGAAAAAGGGCAAACTTTGGGCTTGGTTGGGCAGACCGGTTCAGGAAAAACTGCTTTGATTAAGTTGCTCCTACGTGAGTATGACGTTGACCAAGGGGCCATTTATCTAAATGGGCATGACATTCGTGACTATCGACTAGCTGACTTGCGTAGTTTGATGGGATACGTCCCACAGGACCAATTTCTCTTTGCCAGTTCCATCATAAATAATATCCGCTTTGGAAATCCTGACCTCCCTTTCTCAGAAGTAGAAGAAGCAACTAAGCTGGCTCAAGTCTATCAAGACATTCAAGCCATGCCCCAGGGATTTGATACGGTTATCGGCGAAAAAGGTGTCAGTCTATCTGGTGGACAAAAGCAACGTCTGGCTATGAGTCGGGCTATGATTTTAAATCCTGATATCCTGATTTTAGATGATTCCTTATCGGCGGTAGATGCCAAGACAGAGTTCGCTATTATCGATAATCTCAAAGAAACTCGCAAAGATAAAACGACCATTATCACAGCCCATCGTCTCAGTGCAGTTGTCCATGCAGATTTGATTTTGGTCATGCAAAATGGCCGCATCATTGAACGAGGCAGACATGAAGACTTACTAGCCTTGGATGGTTGGTACGCACAAACCTACCAGTCACAACAATTAGAAATGAAAGGAGAAGAAGATGCGCAATAAACAAGAACAATGGACTGTATTGAAACGCTTGTTGTCCTATCTCAAGCCTTATGGTCTCCTAACCTTTTTAGCCTTAGCCTTTCTCCTTATGACGACTGTTATCAAGAGTATCATCCCCTTGGTAGCTTCGCACTTTATCGACCAGTATCTACATAATCTCAACCAGCTTGCTGTTACAGTTTTGCTGGCCTACTATGGACTCTACATTCTTCAAACTATTGTCCAATATGTGGGGAACCTTCTCTTTGCGCGTGTGTCCTACAGCATTGTTAGAGATATTCGACGTGATGCCTTTGCCAATATGGAAAAGCTAGGCATGTCTTACTTTGATAAAACGCCTGCAGGTTCTATCGTCTCGCGTTTGACCAATGATACTGAGACTATTAGTGATATGTTTTCAGGAATCTTATCCAGCTTTATCTCAGCAGTCTTTATCTTTGTGACAACCCTATATACCATGCTTATTTTGGATTATCGTCTGACAGCTTTAGTATTGCTCTTTCTACCTTTGATTTTCCTTTTGGTTAATCTCTACCGTAAAAAATCGGTCAAGGTTATTGAAAAAACCAGAAGTCTCTTGTCAGATATCAACAGTAAGCTGGCAGAAAATATCGAAGGGATTCGCATTATTCAAGCCTTTAATCAAGAAAAACGCCTGCAAGAAGAGTTTGATGGGATAAACCAGGAACACCTGGTCTACGCTAACCGTTCAGTAGCCCTAGATTCCCTCTTTTTACGTCCGGCCATGAGTTTGTTGAAGTTATTGGGCTATGCAGTTTTGATGGCTTACTTTGGCTATCGTGGTCTCTATCTAGGCATAACAGCAGGGACCATGTATGCCTTTATCCAGTATATCAATCGCCTCTTTGATCCCCTCATCGAAGTAACACAAAACTTTTCTACCCTTCAGACATCTATGGTTTCAGCAGGTCGTGTTTTTGCACTTATCGATGAAACCAACTATGAACCGACCCAAGAAAATGCACAAGCGGAGATTAGAGAAGGAAATATCCGTTTTGAACATGTGTCCTTCTCTTATGATGGAAAACACCAGATTCTCGATGATATTTCCTTTACGGTTAATAAAGGTGAAACCATCGCCTTTGTCGGACATACTGGCTCTGGGAAATCTTCTATCATCAATGTTCTCATGCGCTTTTATGAATTTCAGTCAGGTCGAGTTCTCTTAGATGGTGTGGATATTCGTAAGTATAGCCAAGAGGAATTGAGAAAAAATATCGGTCTGGTTCTACAGGAACCTTTCCTCTATCATGGGACCATCAAGTCCAATATCGCCATGTACCAAGATATCAGCGATGACCAGGTTAAGGCAGCGGCAGAATTTGTGGATGCAGATTCTTTCATTCAGGATCTTCCATTAGGCTATGATGCCCCAGTGTCTGAGCGTGGTTCGAGTTTCTCTACTGGGCAACGTCAACTTCTTGCCTTTGCTAGAACCGTTGCCAGTCAACCGAAAATACTGATTTTGGATGAAGCGACAGCCAATATTGACTCTGAAACAGAAGCCTTGGTCCAAAATTCCCTAGCCAAGATGAGACAGGGTCGAACCACCATTGCCATCGCCCATCGTCTTTCTACCATTCAGGATGCTAACTGTATCTATGTCCTTGACAAGGGACGAATCATAGAGAGTGGCACACATGAGGAACTTTTAGCCTTGGGAGGTACCTATCACAAGATGTATAGTTTACAAGCAGGAGCTCTATCCTAAGGAAGAATTCCTTTAAAATACAGATTTCTTGCACCGCCTCTTTCATTTTGTGGTATAATGTAGAATGTTTAAAGATTACATATTAAAAAACAGAGGAGAATGTGCATGCTGAAATGGGGTGAACTACCTCAAGAAATGCAATTAGATGAGGTAAAACCATACTACCAGCTTGTTTCTAAAAGAAAAGGCTCTCTGATTCTCAAGCGCTGTCTAGATTTGTTTCTAGCCTTGATCTTGTTAATCTTGACCTCACCTGTATTTCTGATTCTAAGCATTTGGATCAAGCTAGATAGCAAGGGTCCAGTCATTTACAAGCAGGTACGGGTAACCCAGTACAACCGACATTTCAAGATTTGGAAATTCCGTACCATGGTATCAGATGCTGATAAAAAAGGAAGCCTAGTAACTTCTGCAAATGACAGCCGCATCACCAAGGTTGGAAATTTCATTCGCCGTGTTCGTTTGGATGAACTTCCGCAATTGGTCAATGTTCTCAAAGGAGAGATGTCCTTTGTGGGAACTCGTCCAGAAGTACCACGCTACACAGAACAGTATAGCCCTGAAATGATGGCTACCTTGCTCTTGCCAGCAGGGATTACATCGCTTGCCAGCATTAACTATAAGGACGAGGATGCCATTATCAGTCAAATGACTGCAAAAGGTATGTCGGTCGACCAAGCTTATGTCGAAAGAGTCCTTCCAGAAAAGATGCACTATAATCTGGCCTACCTACGTGATTTTAATTTCTTCGGAGATATCAAAATCATGTTCCAGACTGTATTTGAAGTTTTAAAATAAGTAGTCGCAAGATTGAAACCGATCAAAGGAGTAAAACAATGACAAAGTATAATATTCCATTTTCACCACCTGATATTACCGAAGCTGAGATTGCTGAAGTAGCAGATACCCTCCGTTCTGGTTGGATCACAACAGGACCTAAGACAAAAGAATTGGAGCGTCGTTTGTCTGTCTACACTCAGACACCTAAGACAGTCTGCCTCAACTCTGCAACAGCAGCTCTTGAATTGATCTTGCGCGTGCTTGAAGTGGGGCCTGGTGATGAAGTTATCGTTCCAGCTATGACTTATACAGCATCATGTAGCGTTATCACTCACGTAGGTGCTACACCAGTTATGGTTGATATCCAAGGTGATACCTTTGAAATGGATTATGACAAGCTTGAGCAAGCGATTACTGAGAAGACTAAGGTTATCATCCCAGTAGAACTTGCAGGGATTATCTGTGACTATGATCGTTTGTTCCAAGTTGTTGAGAAAAAACGTGACCTCTTTACAGCTGCTAGCAAGTGGCAAAAGGCCTTTAACCGTATTGTGATTGTGTCTGATAGTGCCCACGCTTTGGGTTCAACCTACAAGGGACAACCAGCTGGTTCCATTGCAGACTTTACGTCATTCTCTTTCCACGCAGTTAAGAACTTCACAACTGCTGAAGGAGGAAGTGCGACTTGGAAAGCTAATCCAGCTATTGATGATGAAGAAATGTACAAGGAATTCCAGATTCTTTCTCTTCATGGTCAAACAAAAGATGCGCTAGCTAAGATGCAACTGGGTTCATGGGAATACGATATCGTAACACCTGCCTACAAGTGCAACATGACAGATATCATGGCTTCACTTGGTCTGGTTCAGTTGGACCGTTATCCTAGCTTGCTTCAACGTCGTAAAGAGATCGTAAGTCGCTATGACCGTGGATTTGCAGGAACTCGTATTCACCCATTGGCGCATGAGACAGATACTGTTGAATCTTGTCGTCACCTTTACGTTACCCATGTAGAAGGTGCTAGTCTCGAGCAACGCAATCAAATTATCCAAGAATTGGCCAAAGCTGGAATCGCAAGTAACGTTCACTACAAACCGCTTCCTCTTTTGACAGCCTATAAAAATCTTGGCTTTGATATGGCAAACTATCCTAAGGCTTATGCCTACTTTGTAAATGAGATTACACTACCACTTCACACCAAATTAACGGATGAAGAAGTAGATTATATCATTGAGACTTTTATCAGAGTTTCTGAAGAAGTTCTAGGCGCTTCACAAAAATAATTAAAAAAATTAGTAAAAAATTAGTGAAAACGGTTGACAAAGAAAAAACAATAACATATAATTAACTCAACAAATCAGAAAAGTAATTATTTTTAATCTTCAGGGAGCCTGTGGTTACTGTGAACAGGTGGTTGGAACTAGTGAAATTGGGCTGATTTTAAAAGTGAATTTGAAACAATGAAAATTCGGTAGGCACACCTTACAGTGCAACTTGTTGTTAGACAAGGCAGAGATGTAAAGGGGATATTCTCTTTACAATTGAGGTGGTACCGCGTTACAAACGCCCTCACATGGAAGTAAATTCCGTGTGTGGGCTTTTTTTATCCGTCATTTTGTTTATCTTTTATTAGGGTGTTAACTGAGAGTAATATTCAAGTTTCACTTGTTCTTTTAGTAAAGGCTGAAATGGTCCCCCAGACCATTTCACTACCAAAAGCAAACAAAAAGCCGGATTCATACAGAAGGAGGAAAATTTTATGACAACTAAAGGATATTTTGGACAATTTGGTGGTAGTTTTGTACCAGAACCAATTCAAGTTTTACTAGATGAATTGGAAGTGACTTTTGAAAAATACAAGGATGATCCAGAGTTTTTAGCTGAGTTTCGCCATTACTTGAAGGATTATTCAGGTCGTGAGACACCGCTCTATTTTGCAGAAAGTTTGACAGAGCACCTAGGTGGAGCTAAGATTTACCTCAAGCGTGAAGACCTTAACCACTTGGGTTCTCACAAACTTAACAATGTTTTGGGACAAATCCTTCTTGCTAAACGTATGGGTAAAAAGCGTGTCATTGCCGAAACAGGTGCTGGCCAGCACGGTGTTGCGACAGCTGCAGCTGCAGCTAAGTTTGGTATGGCCTGTGATGTCTACATGGGTGCAGAAGATGTGGAGCGTCAACGTCTCAATGTCTTCCGCATGGAGATGATGGGAGCAACTGTTCACGCAGTTGAAACTGGTACTCGTACCCTCAAAGATGCGGTTGATGCCGCCTTTGGAGCATGGATGAATGACCTTGAAGCCTTCTACGTTTTAGGTTCTGCTGTAGGCCCTCATCCTTATCCAACCATTGTCCATGAATTTCAAAAAGTCATCAGTGAAGAATCACGTCGTCAAATCTTGGAAAAAGAAGGACGACTGCCAGACTACGTCATTGCCTGTGTGGGCGGTGGTTCTAATGCCATCGGTGCTTTTTCACAGTATGTAGCTGATGAAGAAGTCAAATTGGTTGGGGTAGAAGCTGCTGGTCATGGTTTAGATACCGACAAACACGCAGCAACTATGACCAAGGGTAGTGTCGGAATTGTCGATGGAATGAAGACCTATGCAGTCTTTAAGGAAGATGGAGAGCTCGCGCCAGTTTACTCTATCTCAGCAGGTTTGGACTATCCAGGGGTTGGTCCAGAACATGCCTTCTTTAAAGACTCTGGTCGAGTAGAATATGTAGCAGCGACAGACGAAGAAGCTGTCCAAGCCTTGCTTTTATTAAGCAAAACAGAAGGAATCATCCCTGCAATTGAAAGCTCACATGCTATCGCTGAAGCAGTCAAACGCGCACCAAAACTAAGTAAAGATGAGATTATCATCATCAATGTCTCTGGTCGTGGAGACAAGGACGTAGCTGCCATTGCAGACTACCTTGAAGCTAAAAAATAAAAGATGGAAAAGATACAGAGATTTCTCTCACAGAGAGCTTGTGGTTGCTGAAAACAAGCAGAGAAAGCTGTAAGGTTGGGTCCATCTCAAACGAGAGAAGAATATATAATTCTCAAGGGAGTGCCCTTTATCGCACAGCCTGTTACAAGAAGGTTCTGAGACAGGAATGAGAGATAGGAGAAATCCTATAATTGAGGTGGCACCGCGAATTTCGTCCTCACGCAAGTTATTTTGCGTGGGGATTTTTATATATGTATTATAGGTGTGGCTATTCAGTTTTAAATTATGCTTCACCAATAGGTAGATTTCTATAAAATATTTGCGAACGAAGTGAGCATCGAACCGCTATTTCCCGCCATGGTGGTATCCTAGAGAAGCAAAGATGCTTCTCTAGGACGGAATTTTTGAGACACATGGCTCAAAAATTAGGGATGAAATTTCGGAGAAAGTTGCTCCCGTCCGCACTATTTAAGGGAAATAGAAAAAAGACCAAAAATTAAAAATAAGAAACTGAAAGGGAAATTACAATGGAACGAATCATTCATGGAGATGTTTTATCACCAATCTTAGCGTATATGCGCTTGAAGGGACAACACAAGGTCATACTTGAAAGTATCCCAAGAGAAAAGGAAAATGCTCGATTTTCTATCTTAGCCTACAACCCAGTTTTTGAGATTAAGTTTGAGAATGGAGTTCTTTATCAAAATGGTCAGGTGATTGATCGTGACCCCTTGGATTTCCTATATGAGGTGACTCATAAGAGCCAGCACCATTCAGACCTACCTTTTGGTGGTGGAGCGATTGGCTTTGTTGGCTATGATATGATTTCTCTCTATGAAGAAATTGGCCAGCTTCCTGAGGATACGATTGGGACGCCAGATATGCATTTCTTTGTTTACGAGAGTTATATGGTATTTGACCACAAGAAAGAAAAAATTCATATCATCGAGGATGCTCTCTACAGTGATCGAAGCAATGAAGAACTAGAAGCGGCTTTGGATCAAGTTTTAGAGGAGTTAAAAATCCTTGCTCCAAATGAATTTGAAGATTTGGACGTTTCTCCACTTCAGTTTAGACCACATATTGCACCTCAGAAATTTGAAGAAATGGTAGAAACAGCTCGCGACTTGATTCGCAATGGAGATATGTTCCAATGCGTGCTCAGTCAGCGTTTCTCAGCAGAAGTAACTGGAAATCCTTTTGACTTCTACAGAAATCTCCGAGTGACAAATCCATCAAATTACCTCTACTTTTATGACTTCGGAGATTATCAAATCATCGGTGCCAGTCCAGAGAGCTTGGTTTCCGTCAAGAATGGCATCGTGACAACCAATCCAATTGCAGGTACGCGACCTAGAGGTGCCAATGACGAGGAAGATGCAGCCCTAGCAAGTGATTTACTCTCTGATGAAAAGGAAACGGCAGAACACCGAATGCTAGTGGATCTAGGACGCAATGATATCGGTCGAATTGCTGAAACAGCAAGTGTCCAAGTAACTAAGTATATGGAAGTGGAACTTTTCCGCTATGTCATGCATTTGACTAGCGTGGTTAAAGGACGTTTGCTTCCAGAACTGACTGCCATGGATGCCTTGAAGGCGACACTTCCAGCCGGAACAGTATCTGGAGCACCAAAGATTCGGGCCATGAAACGCATCTATGAACTGGAAACAGAGAAGCGAGGCGTTTATGCCGGAGCTATCGGTTACCTTTCAGCAACTGGAGACATGGATTTCGCTATTGCTATTCGAACCATGATTCTTAAAAATAAAACAGCCTACGTACAGGCTGGTGCAGGAATTGTTTATGATTCTATCGCTCAAAACGAATACCAAGAAACCATTAACAAAGCTAAATCTATGACTAGAATGGGAGAACTAAGACCATGATTTTATTGATTGATAATTATGATTCATTTACCTATAACCTAGCCCAATACATTGGGAATTTCGCAGAAGTTCAGGTTTTGAGAAATGATGATCCAAACCTTTATGAAGTAGCTACAAAGGCAGATGGACTCGTTTTTTCTCCTGGCCCAGGTTGGCCAGCTGATGCTGGGAAAATGGAAGAAATGATTCGTGATTTTGCAGGTAAGAAACCGATTCTAGGGATTTGTTTGGGGCACCAGGCCATCGCAGAAGTCTTTGGTGGCAAGTTGGGCTTGGCTCCAAAAGTCATGCATGGCAAGCAGAGTCAGATTCGATTTGAGACTCCTTCCGTTCTCTATCAAGGGATTGAGGATAATCGCCCAGTCATGCGTTACCACAGTATTTTAATTGAAGAGATGTCAGAAGAGTTTGAAGTGACAGCTCGTTCGACAGATGACCAAGCCATTATGGGGATTCAACACAAAACCTTGCCGATTTATGGCTTGCAGTATCATCCAGAAAGTATTGGAACGCCAGATGGCCTATCTTCTATTCAGAATTTTATCGAGAAAGTTGTAAAGTGAGGGAAAAAAGATGAAAGAAATTATTGAGAAATTAGCAAACTTTGAAGATTTATCAAGTGTTGAAATAACAGACGTGATTGAACGCATCGTAACAGGGCGAGTGACAGAAGCGCAAATCGCTTCTCTACTGTTAGCCCTTAAGATGAAGGGAGAAACACCTGAAGAAAGAACAGCCCTCGCTCAAGTTATGAGAGGACATGCTCAACACATTCCAACCAACATTCAAGATGCTATGGATAACTGCGGTACAGGTGGAGATAAGTCATTTAGCTTCAACATTTCTACAACTGCAGCCTTTGTCTTGGCAGGTGGTGGCATCCACATGGCTAAACATGGTAATCGTTCAATTTCCTCTAAATCTGGTTCAGCAGATGTCTTGCAAGCTTTGGGGATCAATATTGACCTCAAGCCAGCACAATTGGGTAAGGTATTTGATCAAACAGGAATCGTCTTTCTCTTTGCAAAAAACATGCACCCAGCCATGAAATACATTATGCCAGCTCGTTTGGAGTTGGGAATTCCAACTATCATGAATTTGACAGGTCCACTCATTCACCCAATGGTCTTGGAAACACAGCTTCTAGGAATCAGTCGTCCTGAACTTCTGGAAAGTACTGCTCAGGTTTTGAAAAACATGGGTCGCAAACGTGCTATCGTAGTAGCTGGTCCAGAAGGATTGGATGAAGCTGGTTTGAATGGAACTACCAGCATTGCCCTTCTTGAAAATGGAGAAATCACTTTGTCAACCTTTACTCCTGAAGATTTGGGAATGGAACGCATTGCTATTGAGGACATTCGTGGTGGTAACGCTCATGAGAATGCAGCCATCCTTGTCAGCGTTCTTAATAACGAACCAAGTCCATTCTTGGAAACAACAGTCTTAAATGCTGGCCTTGGTTTTTATGCCAATGGTAAAGCAGACAGTATCAAGGACGGAGTTGAATTGGCACGTCAAGTGATTGCCAGTGGTAAGGCACTTGAAAAACTCAGACTATTACAGGAGTACCAAAGATGAGTCAGGAATTTTTGTCACGTATCTTAGAGCAGAAGGCACGTGAAGTTGAAAAGATGGAACGAGAGGAACTTCAGCCCTTGCGTGAAAGCTATAGCTTAGCTGAATATTTGAAAAACCATCAGGACCGCTTGCAAATCATTGCAGAGGTCAAGAAGGCGAGTCCAAGTATGGGTGATATCAATCTGGATGTGGATATTGTGCAACAGGCCCAGACTTATGAAGCGAATGGCGCGGTTATGATTTCTGTTCTAACAGACGAAGTTTTCTTCAAGGGTCATTTGGATTATCTTCGTGAGATTTCCAGTCAGGTACAGATTCCAACTTTAAACAAGGATTTTATTATTGATGAAAAGCAAATCATCCGTGCTCGCAATGCAGGTGCGACAGTTATCTTGCTCATCGTAGCGGCCTTATCAGAAGAATGCCTCAAGGAACTGTATGACTATGCGACAGAGCTTGGACTAGAAGTGTTAGTGGAAACTCATAATCTAGCTGAACTAGAAGTTGCCCACCGTCTTGGCGCTCAAATTATTGGTGTGAATAATCGTAATTTGACTACCTTTGAAGTTGACTTGCAGACTAGTGTAGACTTGGCCCAATACTTTAAGGACGATTGCTTGTACATTTCTGAATCTGCTATTTTTACAGAAGCAGATGCGAAGCGAGTTGCACCCTACTTTAACGGAATTTTGGTAGGAACAGCTCTGATGCAAGCGGAAGATGTCGCCCAGGGAATCAAGGAGTTGCAGATTGACAAAGGTTAAGATTTGTGGACTATCGACTAAAGGAGCGGTAGAAACAGCTGTGTCGGCTGGAGCAGACTATATTGGTTTTGTATTTGCTCCTAGCAAAAGACAAGTGACCTTGGAACAAGCAGCAGAGCTAGCTGAGATTATTCCTACAAATGTAAAAAAGGTTGGCGTATTTGTTTCACCAAGTCGGGAAGAATTACTAGAAGCGATTGAAAAGGTTGGTTTGGACTTGGTTCAAATTCATGGTCAGGTGACAGATGATTTATTTGTGAAATTACCTTGTGCCAACATTCAGGCTGTGCAGGTGGATGGAGACGGTCACGTGCCAAGTTCTCAGGCAGATTATCTCCTCTTTGATGCACCTGTGGCAGGAAGTGGTCAAACCTTTGATTGGGGGCAACTGGATACGACAGAACTATCTCAGCCTTTCTTCATCGCAGGTGGGCTCAATGAGGATAATGTAGAAGAAGCTATTCAACACTTTACCCCCTTTGCAGTAGATGTATCAAGTGGTGTAGAGACAGACGGACAAAAAGATCATGAAAAGATTAGAAGATTTATAGAGAGGGTAAAACATGGCATATCAAGAACCAAATAAAGAAGGATTTTACGGAAAATTCGGTGGACGTTTTGTCCCAGAAACATTGATGACAGCAGTATTGGAGTTGGAAGAAGCTTGTCGTGAAAGTCAGTCAGATCCAAGTTTCCAAGAAGAGTTAAACCAACTTTTGCGCCAGTATGTAGGACGTGAAACACCTCTTTACTACGCAAAAAACTTGACCCAGCATATCGGCGGAGCCAAGATTTACCTTAAACGTGAAGACCTCAACCATACAGGTGCACACAAGATTAACAATGCCTTGGGACAAGTTCTTCTCGCTAAACGCATGGGCAAAAAGAAAATTATCGCTGAAACTGGTGCCGGTCAGCACGGTGTAGCAACTGCAACTGCTGCAGCCCTTTTCAACATGGAATGTACTATCTATATGGGTGAGGAAGATGTTAAACGCCAAGCCCTCAATGTCTTTCGTATGGAACTTTTGGGTGCCAAGGTAGAAGCTGTGACAGATGGTTCTCGAGTGCTCAAGGATGCAGTCAATGCAGCCCTTCGTTCATGGGTGGCAAATATCGACGATACCCACTATATCCTTGGTTCTGCCTTGGGACCTCATCCTTTCCCAGAAATCGTTCGTGACTTCCAAAGTGTCATTGGTCGAGAAGCTAAACAACAGTACCGTGATTTGACAGGCGAAAATCTACCAGATGCGCTAGTTGCCTGTGTTGGTGGTGGTTCCAATGCTATTGGGCTTTTCCATCCATTTGTGGAAGATGAGTCAGTGGCTATGTATGGAGCTGAAGCAGCAGGACTAGGTGTGGATACAGAGCATCATGCAGCAACCTTGACCAAGGGTAGACCAGGTGTTCTCCACGGTTCGCTCATGGATGTGCTCCAAGATGCTCATGGACAAATCTTAGAAGCCTTTTCTATCTCGGCAGGTTTAGACTACCCAGGTATCGGTCCAGAACATTCTCATTACCACGATATCAAGCGTGCGACCTATGTTCCTGTGACAGATGAGGAAGCCTTGGAAGGATTCCAACTCTTGTCTCGTGTGGAAGGGATTATCCCAGCTTTGGAGTCTAGTCACGCTATCGCCTTTGCGGTGAAATTAGCCAAAGAACTTGGTCCAGACAAGTCTATGATTGTCTGTCTATCAGGTCGCGGGGACAAGGATGTAGTTCAAGTCAAAGACCGTTTGGAAGCAGACGCAGCAAAGAAGGGAGAAGCTCATGCCTAAGACACTAACAGAAAAACTGAACGCTATCAAAGCAACTGGAAAGGGAATTTTTGTCCCCTATATTATGGCTGGAGATCACGAAAAAGGATTAGATGGTCTCGGTGAAACAATTCACTTTTTAGAAGATTTGGGTGTGTCTGCCATTGAGGTAGGAGTTCCTTTCTCGGATCCGGTTGCAGATGGTCCTGTTATCGAAGAAGCAGGCTTGCGCAGTCTAGCTCTCGGAACCTCTACCCATGCCTTGGTTGAAACCTTGAAAACCATTGAAACAGAAATTCCACTTGTCATCATGACATACTTTAATCCCCTCTTTCAGTACGGTGTTGAGAAATTGGTTAAAGATCTTGCTGATACAGCAGTCAAGGGCTTGATTATTCCAGATCTCCCTCATGAACATGCTAATTTTGTAGAGCCGTATTTGGCAGATACAGACATTGCCTTGATTCCACTTGTCAGCTTGACGACAGGAATTGACCGTCAAAAGGAACTCATTGAAGGGGCAGAAGGATTTGTCTATGCTGTTGCTATCAATGGGGTAACAGGAAAATCAGGGAATTACCGAGACGATTTGGACAAGCACTTGGCTCAACTTCATCAAGTGGCTGACATTCCAGTTTTGACAGGATTTGGTGTATCCACTCAGGCTGATGTGGAACGCTTCAATGCTGTATCAGACGGTGTTATCGTCGGTTCCAAGATTGTTAAGGCTCTGCATGAAGGACAAGTAGCAGAAATCGCTGACTTTATCCGAGAAGCAGTAGCTTACCCAAAATAATCACACAAGTAGCTAGCAAGAGGAAAGGCACAAAAGGAAGTCTTTCCTTTTTCTTTAGCAGGAGAAAGGCTAGAATGCCGGTTGTAGAAGCAAATTGAATTAAAATCAGCATTTCAGTTAGGCTAAAAATAAGGGCACAAGAAGTCAGAAAGAGAAAATCACCTGCCCCAATGCGAATATCAATAACATGGGCAATGATTCCAAGAATCAAGAAGAAAGCCATGATTAGATTCCAACCACAGCATACCATGAGGACTAGGTGGAAAGTCAGCCAGACTAGCAAGGGATATTCTTGATGACGAAGGTCATAGATGCTCAAAGTCAAGCCAGCAGTGACTAGGATGACTTGACTTAGAGTTAGAAATCCCAAAGACCCAGCTAGAAAGAGCAGTCCTAAGCACAACTCAAAGAGGGCATACCAAACAGGATAGCGAGCCTTGCAATAGCGACAGAGAAAGCGATTGAATATCTGGGACACAATCGGAATCAAATCTAGTGGTCTCAAGCGAGTCTGACAAGAATCACAGTGACTTGCAGGAAAGACGATGGATTGTTCAGGGAAGCGATCGATGACTAAGCCTAGAAAGGAAGCAAGAATTGTTCCAACAAGAAAAAAATAAAGATGAATCATACTTATTTATTCGGAAAAAATAAGAGAAAGAGTATAATAGTTGGATATAGGAGAAGTTTTAGGAACAAATATGAAAATTCACTTTGAAAAAGGACTTCAGTTAGAAAATGCCCAACTCATTTGTCAGTGGTCTAATGCTTTGGGAGAAAGTTTTCAGAAGCAATGGATGGGACCAAAGATTTCTTATCCCTTGATTGCCCAATCCTTGCAAAAGATGGAAGGGATTTTTTCCATTTTTGCTGGAGAAGAGTTTGTAGGCATCATCCAGAAAATCAAACTAGAAGATAAAAATCTTCATATCGGAAGATTTCTCATAGCTCCACAGAAGCAGGGAAAAGGAATAGGTAGAAAAGCTTTTCAATACTTTCTTCAAGAAATGTTTGAAAATGAAGAAATAGAGAGTATTTCCCTAACGGTTTTTGAGTCAAATCAAATAGCTAGAGACCTCTACCAAAAAGAGGGATTTGAAATCGTTCAAACCATTGAAGTTCCAGAACGTAAATACAGAATGAGAAGATCTAGGTAAGAACTAAATTACACTAGAAATTGTCCCCTTACAATTTTTAATTCTCAAACTTGTTGCAGAGAAATTTTCTTGATAAAATAGATACATGACTAGATATAAAGCTGTAATTTCCTATGATGGCTACGCTTTTGCTGGTTTTCAGCGACAACCTCACGCGCGTAGTGTTCAAGAGGAAATTGAAAAAACTTTAACCAAATTAAATAAGGGACAAGCCATTACCATTCATGGCGCTGGTCGAACGGACAGTGGCGTTCATGCTTTAGGACAGGTTATCCACTTTGATCTTCCCTATCAGATGGATGAGGAAAAACTTCGCTTTGCTCTTGATACCCAAAGTCCTGAAGATATCGATGTGATTTCGATTGAGATAGTGGCTGACGATTTTCATTGCCGTTATGCCAAGCATAGCAAGACCTACGAGTTTATCGTGGATAGAGGACGTCCTAAAAATCCTATGCGCCGCCATTATGCGACGCATTATCCCTATCCGCTAGATGTGGAGCGGATACAGCTTGCTGTAAAAAAACTAGAGGGAACACATGACTTTACTGGTTTTACAGCCTCAGGAACTAGTGTGGAAGACAAGGTAAGAACGATCACGGAAGCTAGTCTTAGGGTTGATGAAACAGGGCAGTTTTTGACCTTTACCTTCTCAGGCAATGGTTTCCTCTATAAGCAGATTCGAAATATGGTTGGAACCCTGTTGAAAATTGGCAACAACCGTATGCCGATTGAACAGATTGACCTCATCTTGGAGAAAAAAGATAGACAGTTGGCAGGTCCAACTGCAGCGCCTAATGGTTTGTATTTGAAGGAGATTCGTTATGAAGAATAATCGTATTTTAGCACTTTCAGGAAATGATATTTTTAGTGGTGGTGGATTGGCAGCTGACCTTGCCACCTATACTTTGAATGGCTTGCATGGATTTGTAGCCATGACCTGCTTGACTGCTTTGACAGAAAATGGTTTTGAAGTCTTCCCAACAGATGAGACTATTTTCCAACAACAGTTGGATAGCCTCAAGAGCGTAGACTTTGGAGGGATTAAGATTGGTCTATTACCAACGGTTGGTGTTGCTGAAAAAGCTTTGAATTTCATTAAGGAAAGATCAGGAGTTCCTGTCGTCTTGGACCCTGTATTGGTTTGTAAGGAAACGCACGATGTTGCAGTTAGTGAGCTCTGTCAAGAGTTGATTCGCTTTTTCCCTTATGTATCAGTGATTACTCCGAATCTTCCTGAGGCAGAGTTGCTTGCAGACCAAAAGATTGAAAGTCTGAAAGATATGAAGGCTGCAGCGCAGAAATTACATGACTTGGGTGCACCAGCAGTGATTATCAAGGGTGGGAATCGCCTCAGTCAGGATAAGGCTGTGGATGTCTTTTATGATGGGGAGAATTTCACTATTCTTGGAAATCCAGTCATCCAAGGGCAAAATGCTGGTGCAGGATGTACCTTTGCATCTAGTATTGCCAGTCAGTTAGTCAAGGGAGAGGAACTATTACCAGCAATTGAAACTTCCAAAGCCTTTGTTTACCGTGCTATTGCACAAGCAGATCAATATGGAGTGAGACAGTATGAAGCAAACCAAAACAACTAAAATTGCCCTAGTATCTATCTTGGCAGCTAGTTCTGTCGTATTGGGGTATTTTATAAAAATCCCAACACCAACTGGATTTCTAACACTTTTGGACGTTGGAGTCTTCTTCACAGCCTTTTACTTTGGCAGTCGTGAAGGGGCAGTTGTTGGAGGTTTAGCAGGATTTCTTATTGACCTCATTTCAGGCTACCCTCAGTGGATGATTTTTAGCTTAATTAACCATGGTTTCCAAGGTTATTTCGCAGGCTTTAAAGGGAAATGGCAATGGCTAGGCTTAGTCTTAGCGACTTTATTCATGGTATCTGGTTATGCCTTGGCATCAGCTTGGATGAATGGTTGGGGTGCAGCTATTCCAGAAATCATTCCAAATCTCATGCAAAATATCGTTGGAATGACTTTAGGATTTCTTCTTTGTCATAGTGTAAAGAAATTCAGATAATCGTGAAAAAAGGAAACCTACCCCGAATTATTAGGGAACTATTGAAAAAACTCTGATTATTTGCTAAAATGAAAGCTATGAAAACACTCTATGATGTGCAACAATTTCTCAAACAGTTTGGTATCATTGTCTATATGGGAAAACGTCTCTATGACATTGAACTGATGAAGATCGAGCTATCTCGAATCTATGATGCAGGCTTGATGGACAAGCTAGATTATTTAGAAGCGGAAGCTGTTCTGCGCAGAGAGCACAAACTAGAATTAGACTATTTAGAAAAAAATGGAGATTAGGTAATATGGTAACTTGGGTATTATGGGGACTTATTATAGCGATGTTGGCTTGGATGGGATACAACTATCTTCGTATTCGCCGTGCAGCGAAAATTGTAGACAATGCAGAGTTTGAGTCTTTGATTCGTACAGGTCAGTTGATTGATTTGCGTGATCCAGCTGATTTTCATAGAAAACATATCCTCGGAGCTCGTAATATTCCTTCAAGTCAATTGAAGACAAGTCTGGCAGCTCTTCGCAAGGATAAACCTGTCCTTCTCTATGAAAACCAACGTGCGCAACGTGTCACAAATGCAGCACTTTTCTTGAAAAAACAAGGTTTCTCAGAAATCTATATCCTCTCTTACGGATTGGATTCTTGGACAGGGAAGGTGAAATCTAATTAACAATGTGAAAAAACTTGTCACATATGTTTAATATAAAGTTCCAGCTTTTTATGGTATAATTGTTAGTATAAAATTTAAGGAGTTTTTTGAAGATGAAAGAAAAGAAAAAACCATCACTTGTTTTAGGTGTCCTATCTATCGTCCTTGGTTTGCTATCTCCAATCGTAGGTCTCGTTTTGGGGATCATTGGTCTAGTCTTGGCTAATTCACATCAAAAAGAATCTGAGCTTGATTACAAAACAGAACGAATTCTTAATATCGTAGGGATTGTAATTTCTGTAGTTAACTGGGTTGCAGGGCTCATCTTAATGATGCACTAATCAGGATTCTAACAAAAAAAGCTTTATCTTTAAAAGCTTTTTTTGTTTTATCCAATTGATAAAGCTAATTTTTATAGTATTATTCATTTGTATGAGTTTAAGGAGTTTTTAGAATATGCAAGAAAAGAAAAAAGCATCACTTGTTTTAGGGAGCTTGTCTATCATTCTTGGTTTGCTTTCGCCAGTGGTAAGTTTGATTTTGGGTATTATTGGTCTAGTCTTAGCTAACTCACATCAAAAAGAATCTGGGCTTGACTATAAGATAGAAAAAAATCTGTCCATCCTAGGGATTGTAATTTCTGCACTTCACTTTATTTTAGGTGTCATGGTATTTATACGCTAAAGAAGATTTTAAAAAAGCTTTATTTGTTTAAAGCTTTTTTTGTTTTATCCACTGTTTTCTAAGTAATTTTTAATAACCTGTAATTCTTCTTTATTTAGAAGTCGGAAATCACCTTCTGCTAGGTCAGAGTCTAACATAAAATCTCCAAATTGAGCTCGTTTGAGAGCAGTGACCTTGACACCGACTGAGAGGAACATTTTTTTGACCTGATGAAATTTCCCCTCAGAGATGGTGATAGTGGCTTGGCTGAGACTAGGACTTGAGGATAAAATCTCAAGTTGAGCAGGTTTACAGATAGTTCCATCGAGAAAGACAATCCCATCTTTAAACTCTTGAATATGGTCGGGAGTTAGTGGCCCATTGACCTCTACTTGGTAAGTTTTATCGACATGATATTGAGGATGGAGGAGCTGAAAGCCTAGGGGACCATTATCCGTTAAGAGGAGGAGTCCAGTCGTATCCCGATCCAGACGGCCGATGGCGTAGAGTTGGTCAGACTGGAGATGCTGAGGAAGGAGGTCCATGACCGTTGGGAGTTTCTTATCCTTGCTTGCAGTCACGACTCCATTTGGCTTATGGAGCATGAGGTAGGTGTGTTCATATCCTTGGATTTTTCTATCTTTGAAAATCAGCTCTTGCAACCCTGTATCAACATTCTGTGCAAGGGAACTTGCAAGGAGTCCATCTACAAAGATTTCTTTTTTCAAAAGAGCTTGTTTCATGGCCTTACGGCTGATTTTTTCCTGGGCTAATAATTTATCTAAACGCATACCAGCCTATCTTATCACAAGTCGGGATTTTTGAAAAGAAAAGAGAAGGAATGAATTTTCTTTTGAAAACATTTACACTTACTTGAATTAAGTCATTTGCTTAAAATTGTGGTATAATCGTTCAGTTAGAAAATAAATTTTTGAATACAATAGAGGAAATCATGACAAAATTAAGAGAAGATATCCGTAATATCGCGATTATCGCCCACGTCGACCACGGTAAAACGACCCTCGTTGACGAATTATTGAAACAATCTGAAACTCTTGACGCGCGTACAGAATTAGCTGAGCGTGCAATGGACTCAAACGATATCGAAAAAGAGCGTGGAATCACTATCCTTGCGAAAAATACAGCCGTTGCCTACAACGGGACTCGTATCAACATCATGGACACACCAGGACACGCGGACTTCGGTGGAGAAGTTGAGCGTATCATGAAAATGGTTGACGGTGTTGTTTTGGTCGTAGATGCCTACGAAGGAACTATGCCACAGACTCGTTTCGTATTGAAAAAAGCCTTGGAACAAGACCTTGTGCCGATTGTTGTAGTTAACAAAATCGATAAGCCTTCAGCTCGTCCAGCAGAAGTAGTGGATGAAGTCTTGGAACTTTTCATCGAGCTTGGTGCGGATGATGACCAGCTTGACTTCCCAGTCGTTTATGCGTCAGCGATCAACGGAACATCTTCATTGTCAGATGATCCAGCAGATCAAGAAAAGACTATGGCGCCAATCTTTGATACGATTATCGATCACATTCCAGCTCCGGTTGATAACTCTGATGAGCCTCTTCAATTCCAAGTGTCACTTCTTGACTACAATGACTTCGTAGGACGTATCGGTATCGGACGTATCTTCCGTGGTAGTGTGAAAGTTGGGGACCAAGTTACCCTTTCTAAATTGGATGGTACAACTAAGAACTTCCGTGTCACAAAACTCTTTGGTTTCTTTGGTTTGGAACGTCGTGAAATCCAAGAAGCCAAAGCTGGTGACTTGATTGCGGTTTCTGGTATGGAAGATATCTTCGTCGGAGAAACCATTACTCCAACAGATGCAGTTGAAGCTCTTCCAGTTCTTCACATCGATGAGCCAACACTTCAAATGACCTTCTTGGTCAACAACTCACCATTTGCTGGTAAGGAAGGTAAATGGGTCACTTCTCGTAAGGTAGAAGAGCGCCTTCAAGCAGAATTGCAAACAGACGTTTCCCTTCGTGTTGACCCAACTGATTCACCAGATAAATGGACGGTTTCAGGACGTGGGGAATTGCACTTGTCAATCCTTATCGAAACAATGCGTCGTGAGGGTTATGAGCTTCAAGTATCTCGTCCAGAAGTTATCGTAAAAGAAATCGATGGTGTTAAATGTGAGCCATTTGAACGTGTTCAAATCGACACTCCAGAAGAGTACCAAGGATCTGTTATCCAAAGTCTTTCTGAACGTAAAGGTGAAATGTTGGATATGATTTCAACTGGTAATGGTCAAACTCGTTTGGTCTTCCTTGTTCCTGCGCGTGGTTTGATTGGATACTCAACTGAGTTCTTGTCAATGACTCGTGGTTACGGTATCATGAACCATACCTTCGACCAATACTTGCCATTGATTCCAGGTGAAATCGGTGGACGTCACCGTGGTGCCCTTGTTTCTATCGATACTGGTAAGGCAACAACATACTCTATCATGTCTATCGAAGAACGTGGAACAATCTTTGTTAACCCAGGTACTGAGGTTTACGAAGGCATGATTATCGGTGAAAACTCTCGTGAAAATGACTTGACTGTTAATATTACGAAAGCGAAACAAATGACCAACGTTCGTTCAGCAACTAAGGACCAAACAGCGGTTATTAAGACTCCTCGTATCTTGACTCTTGAAGAATCACTTGAGTTCTTGAACGACGATGAATACATGGAAGTAACGCCTGAATCTATTCGTTTGCGTAAACAAATCCTTAACAAGGCAGAGCGTGAGAAAGCAAACAAAAAGAAAAAATCAGCTGAATAAGAGCTAGAAAGAGCAGAAAATGGTCTATTTAATCATAGGGATTTTATTACTCTTACTTTATATATTTGCGACACCTCAAAGTATCAAGGGAACGGTTAATATTGTAATTCTTGTTTTTGGTCTCGTTTCCCTCGTGATTTTGCTTATGTTGTCCATCCTGCAAATCTTTCAGCTACCAACAGAATTTTTTATCACAGTAGCCATGCTGGTTCTCACGTACTTTAGTTTACGAGATATCTCCCTAATGTCGGTGAAAAAGAGATAGGTATGTGGCTTTGGAGTTCTATTAGGATTCGGTAAATATTTTGATAAAACATAACTACCACAAGTGAAGTCAGTAAAACTGAGTTTACTTGTGGTTTTTGCTTTGTATAATCTAGAAATTTAGGCTCTTTAAGCTTCATCGGCCTCCTACTTTCATTCACTAGATTTTTATTAAGTAGCAGATAATAGAAGAACTTCTGGGAGGAAATTACGTTCTTACTGTGAATGTTTACAAAGAATAAGGATGCTTTTCTTTCAAAAATGGATAAAGAAGCTAGATATGGCAATTTTATTATTCAAATCTTTTGTAGGCGTTTACTATTTTTGATATACTGGGAGAAGGAATAGATACGAAATTGGAGTTTATCATGAAACAACATCATTTTAAAGCAAAACAACGCTTTTCTTTGAGAAAGTATGCAGTAGGAACTTGTTCCGTCTTATTGGGAACGAGTTTGTTTTTTGTAGGTACAAGTGGAAATGCTGTGCTTGCAGAGGAAAGGATTCCTCAGCTAGTGTCACACTATGTGGAGGATAAAGACTTGCCTGAATCTTTGAAGGCTGAACTACGTTGGTTTGAAGAAAATGCTATCCAAGTGGAGGAAGGTAAGGATTATTACTTCGTCTACCGTAAGTCTACTACTAAGTTACCTGATACTGGCTTGTTTTCAAATGCTATCCTACCTGTCTTAGGTACAGGTATCTTGTTAGTTTCGCTCACTCTCATTAAAAAGAGAAAAGGCGCCTCTCTCTTTTTAGTGACAGTTTTGGCTGTGGGTGGTACTGCACTATCAGTTTCTGCCTTGGAGAACTTAGTAGAGCTTCGTCCAGCTCTTGTCAAAACAGTTGCAGGAGAATTTTTGCCTAGTCCAGAAAAGATTGAGGGTTATGAATTTACAGGCTATTATTTTGTAAGGGGAAATGGAGAATTTTCTAGAAATGAAAATACAAAACCTAATTCTCCACAAGCAGATAAGGTAGAATTCACCCCAATTCCAAGCGAAGGTACTCCAAGCTTGGTAGAGGTGAAGCCAGAACTTGAGGTTACAACAGAGGCTCTTGCTTATGATACTATTTATCAGGACGATCCAGACTTGCTTAAGGGTCAAACCCGTGTCATTCGAGCAGGCGTAGCAGGTGAGCGCACTATTTTAACCGAGGTGAGGACTGTAGATGGCAAGGAAGACCGCCAAGTTAAATCCAATACTGTAACCTTGGAGCCAATTTCCGAAATCATAGCAGTAGGCACTAAGGTAGAATCTACTTCAATTCCAAGTGAAGGTGCTCCAAGCTTGGTCGAGATGAAACCAGAGCTAGAGGTCACGACAGAAGCGGTTGCTTACGATACTATTCATCAGGACGATCCAGACTTGCTTAAGGGTGAAACTCGCCTTATTCGAGCAGGCGTAGCAGGTGAGCGCACTATCTTAACGGAAGTGACGACTGTAGATGGTAAGGAAGACCGCCAGGTCAAATCCAATACTGTAACTTTAGAGCCAGTTTCCGAAATCATAGCAGTAGGCACTAAGGTAGAATCCACCTCAATTCCAAGCGAAGGTACTCCAAGCTTGGTAGAGGTGAAGCCAGAACTTGAAGTAACGACAGAAGCCGTTGCTTATGATACTATTCATCAGGACGATCCAGACTTGCTTAAGGGTGAAACTCGTGTCATTCAAGCAGGCGTAGCAGGTGAGCGTACTATTTTAACGGAAGTGACGACTGTAGATGGCAAGGAAGTCCGCCAAGTCAAATCCAACACTGTAACTGTGGATCCAATTTCCGAAATTATCGCAGTAGGTACTAAGGTAGAATCCACTTCAATTCCAAGCGAAGGTACACCAAGCTTGGTCGAGGTGAAACCAGAGCTTGAAGTAACGACAGAAGCCGTTGCTTATGACACAATTCATCAGGACGATCCGGACTTGCTTAAGGGTCAAACTCGTGTCATCAGAGCAGGCGTAGCAGGTGAGCGTACTATTTTAACGGAAGTGACGACAGTCGATGGCAAGGAAGACCGCCAAGTCAAATCCAATACTGTAACTGTGGAGCCAGTTACCGAAATCATCGCAGTAGGCACTAAGGTAGAGTCCACCTCAACTCCAAGTGAAGGCACTCCAAGCTTGGTAGAGGTGAAGCCAGAACTTGAGGTTACGACAGAAGTCGTTGCCTATGATACTGTTTATCAGGACGATCCAGACCTACTTAAGGGTCAAACTCGCATTATCCGAGCAGGTGTTGCAGGTGAGCGCACTATCTTAACAGAAGTGACGACTGTAGATGGCAAGGAAGTCCGCCAAGTCAAATCCAACACTGTAACCTTGGCGCCAGTTACCGAAATCATCGTAGTAGGCACCAAGGTAGGGTCCACTTCTATTCCAAGCGAAGGCACTCCAAGCTTGGTCGAGGTGAAACCAGAACTTGAAGTGACGACAGAAGCTATTGCTTATGACACAATTCATCAGGAAAATCCAGACTTGCTTAAGGGTGAAACCCGCCTTGTCCGAGCAGGGGTTGTAGGCGAGCGCACTATTTTAACGGAAGTCACGACTGTAGATGGTAAGGAAGATCGTCAGGTCAAATCCAATACTGTAACCTTAGAACCAGTTACCGAAATTATCGCAGTAGGTACTAAGGTAGAATCCACCTCAATTCCAAGTGAAGGTGCTCCGAGCTTGGTCGAGGAGAAACCAGAGCTTGAAGTGACGACAGAAGCCGTTGCTTATGATACTATTCATCAGGACGATCCGGACTTGCTTAAGGGTGAAACCCGCCTTATCCGAGCAGGTGTTGCAGGTGAGCGCACTATTTTAACCGAGGTGAGGACTGTAGATGGCAAGGAAGACCGCCAAGTTAAATCCAATACTGTAACCTTGGAGTCAATTTCCGAAATCATAGCAGTAGGCACTAAGGTAGAGTCGGCCCCAGTTCCAGAACCTAAGATTGAAACCCAAACAATCCCATATAAAACAATCTATCAAGCAGATGACAGCCAAGAAGTCGGTTCTAGAAAAACGAAAACACATGGGGTCAATGGACAAGTAGAAACCACTACCCGATATACAAGAGATCAAACCAGTGGTCAGATTACAGAGTCTAGTACATCAAAAACTCTGGTGGAAAAGGTAGATGAAGTTGTTCTAGTTGGGACCAAACCAAGTGTAGAAACAAAGGTCATCGCAAATAATACGATATATGAAGCGGGCCCTTCACTTCCTTATCAAACAGAAAAAGTTGCTGTTCCAGGTAAGGAAGGAAGCGAAAAAACGACGACTACCTACCAAGTAGATACTCAGACAGGTCAGGTTACAGAAAGAGATCACCAAAAGGAAGTAACAGCTCCAATTGATAAGGTAGTGAAGGTCGGAAATGTCCAAACCATCGTGACACCAATTCCAATCAAGGAGGAACGTCGTCAGGAACCAACACTTGAGAAGGATCTTGAAAAAGTAGAAAGTCAGGGCGAGCCTGGCGAGACAACCACTACCAGAGTTTATGAAGTAAATTCTCAAACAGGTGAAATGCTATCACACACGGAAACAAGTGCTGTGACAAAAGCAATGAAGCCAAAGGTCATCTTGGTGGGAACCAAAGAAAACAAACCTCATCTTCTTCCAGTGAATACGGAGTTAGAAAATGCTATCGATGTACGACCTGCTAGCCAAGGAATGAAGGTTGTGGATTTACTTTCCAATGCTTACGTGACAAATGCCCTCAGGCCAAATATTCTGGGGCGAGATGTGATTAGTAAGAAGATTGAACTTAAAAAGACAAATCCTGCTATTACAGATGAAGAGGTTAAAGAAGTCCTTCGCAAAGAATATCTAGAAAGATTATCTATTAAAGACACACTTGAAGAAACGAAAAAGACTCTAGATACAGACCTTAAAAAAGTTGTAGCCCATACCTTGAGTGTGCTTGGGAACACAGCGGAAAGCAGAGCTAAGGTTCAAGCAGATTTAGAAGCTAATAAGGAAAAGATTCTCCTAGGTTTAACCTATATCAATCGTTTCTATAACATTGATTTTGGTAAGACCAACATCCGTGATATTCTTGCCTACAATCCAAGCTCTTTTGGCAAGAAGGTTACGTCATTAGAATGGCTAACATCTCTAGGTTCAATGAGCTATGATGAGATGAAGCTGGTCAATAGCCCACGAACATTTGAAACATACTTTGGAAAAGTAACCGATAAGTCAACCCTATTAGACTTCCTTGACTATAACCGAACTACCTTTACAAACATGGATGGTGATACTTGGTTGAAGGATGCTACAAAAGCCATCGTTGTTGAGAAAAAATCTAAAGAAAAAACAGATGAAAATGTCAGTCTCTACACGAAGTTGACCTCTGATCCTGCCAAGTACGGGGCAGAACCTCAACAGATTGATAATCGCAAACAATATAACATGGCTACCCTTCTAGGCCTAGTAAACATCAAGGAACCGAGCATCTATGCTATTACTAATATGGCAACTGTTTCCTACGGAAATATAGGAACTTATATGGATACCTCACTGGCTCAAAGCAATCCTGCTCAATATAAGGCTGAATTGGAAAAAGTGAAGGCTCTGGTTGAATTAACGGCTGAGCGTCAGGCTGCTTATGTTGATACGCTTTATAGAATCACTAAAAAAGACAATCAATCAAAATTAGTAACCAACCGTTTGATTGTGGATACTATGAAAAAGTATACTAGCAAGCAAAATGCAGGCATCAAGGAAACCTGGTCTAAGGAGTTTGGTTCAGAGGCGGATAAGGGAGTCAAGGACTTCATGTCTCCGCTAGGCATGTATTCTCCGCCTCAATCAGTAGGTGCTGAGGCTAATGGGGCTGGTGTGCGCTACTTTATTGATAGAGTTTTGGACGATCGAGGGTCAGCAACCTATTCTCATGAAATGACTCACTTGTTGGATCGTACAGTTCTCTTTAACAATTATGGTCGACGGGATGGTACAGGAGCAGAATTCTATGCACGTGGAATCTTTGAAAACTCCTACACTCCGGAAACGGATAGCTACTTTAACTTGAACTTTGTCTATGTCGAGAGTGACAAAGACAGTTTCTACAACAAGACACCTGAGCGCTTTAAATCAGCTACAGATTTGAAAGAATATATGCACGGTAGTTTCGATGTTCTCTATACTTTAGATTATCTAGAAGCTGAGGCAAGTCGAGGATTGTCAGCTGCGGATAAGGCAGTCTACTTCAAGCAACTCTTACCAAGTGCGACAAGTGGTTCAAGAACACCTGTTCCTTATCCAAATCCATCGGTCAAACCAAGCCACCAGAGTGAGGAAATCAAGGCCTTGACCGAGGCAGATGCTAGCAAGCTAGGAGATGTTCATAGTTTGATTGACAATCATATCGTGGTAAATCGTTATATCATTAAAGGATTCACGGCTACAGGGAAAGTAGATGCCAATGGTTATTATACCGTTGATATGTTTGATACGATTTATGGTGTCAACGAAAATGATAAGGGAATGAGTGGGGATATCAGCTTTAGAAAACAAGCCTTTGAACTCATGGCAGGTCTTGGCTATTACGAAGGTTTCGTTCCTTATGTCTCTAATCAGTACAAGCAAGATGCTGAAAAAGAGAATCGTCCCTTGTCAGACCAATACATCTTTGAAAAGATCTTAGCTGGTAAGACCTATGCTCAATTCAAGAAGGAACAGATGGATGAACGGATCGCGAATATCAGTAAATTAAAACCGATTACCATTGACTATAAAGGTAAGCAAGAAGTGATTTCAAGTCCTGAACGAATGAAGCAATTGATGGAAGAAGCGGTAAAAGAAGAACTTGCTCAGATTAAAGCAGGAAATATCAGCCAAAAACAATACCGTTTCATTGAAACTCCTGTTCAGAAGTTGAAAAAAGCTATATATAAAGCCTACCTCAAAGAATCAAATGAGTTTAGAAATTCTATTTATTCTGATTAAGAGCAAGATCAGTCTATCAATGTGAGTTTCATAGGAGTTTATGCTGATTTTCTTACTCAGTAAGATTTACTAGTTAGCTAGGTTCGAGACAGAAAAAGACCTTTTGAATTGCAAGTTTTCGCAGTTCAAAAGGTATTTTGTTTATGATGATAGATTGCTTTTTTGGCTCTATAATATTTGTAGTGGGTAGATCCCCTATAGATATTATGGAGCCTATTTTGTGTAGAAAAAAAGTCCCATAAGATCTATAATGAAAAGCGACCAAACCATCATTAGAAAGAATCATATGGAACAATTACATTTTATCACAAAACTCCTTGATATCAAAGACCCAAACATAAAAATTGTAGATGTCATCAATAGGGATACACACAAGGAAATCCTAGCTAAACTAGACTACGATGCCCCATCTTGTCCTGAGTGCAGAAATCAAATGAAGAAATATGACTTTCAAAAACCGTCTAAGATTCCTTACCTTGAGACGACTGGTATGCCTACTAGAATCCTCCTTAGAAAGCGTCGATTTAAGTGCTATCATTGCTCGAAAATGATGGTCGCTGAGACTTCTATCGTCAAGAAAAATCATCAAATCCCTCGTATTATCAACCAAAAGATTGCGCAAAAGTTGATTGAGAAGACTTCTATGACCGATATTGCTCATCAGCTGGCCATTTCAACTTCAACTGTCATTCGCAAGTTAAATGACTTTCACTTTAAGCATGACTTTAGCCGACTTCCTGAGATTATGTCTTGGGACAAGTATTCTTTTACCAAGGGAAAGATGAGTTTCATTGCACAAGATTTTGACAATCTCAACATTATCACCGTGCTTGAAGGTAGAATCCAGACTATCATCCGAAATCACTTTCTGCGCTACGATAGAGCCGTTCGCTGTCAGGTGAAAATCATTACTATGGATATGTTTAGTCCTTACTATAACTTGGCTAAACAGCTTTTTCCTTATGCTAAAATCGTTCTAGATCGTTTTCACATTGTGCAACATCTTAGCCGTGCCATGAGTCGTGTCCGTGTTCAAATCATGAATCAATTTGATAGAAAATCCCATGAATACAAGGCCATCAAGCGCTATTGGAAACTAATCCAACAAGATAGTCGTAAACTCAGCGATAAACGATTTTATCGCCCTACTTTTCGCATGCACTTGACGAATAAAGAGATTCTAGACAAGCTTTTAAGCTATTCCGAAGATTTGAAACACCACTATGATCTCTATCACCTATTGCTTTTTCACTTTCAGAATAAAGAGCCCGAGAAATTTTTCGGACTTATTGAAGACAATCTAAAAAAGGTTCATCCTCTTTTTCAGACTGTCATTAAGACATTTCTCAAGGACAAAGAGAAAATTGTCAACGCCCTTCAATTACCTTATTCCAACTCCAAATTGGAAGCAACCAATAATCTCATTAAACTCATCAAACGAAATGCCTTTGGTTTTAGGAACTTTGACAACTTTAAGAAAAGAATTTTCAGCGCTCTGAATATAAAACTGGAGAGGACAATCGTTGTCCTCTCCAGATGTTAGCTTTTTATTCAACCCACTACAGTTGACAAAGAGCCGCTTTTTTCTTCAGAATAGCGTTGATAGAAGTCAACTTTCAGTTGAATAAAGTTTTCCAATTCGCGCAGGAGTTGAAGTAAGGTTGCGCGCGTTTCAAATTCTTCCCTTGTTTTAGGGAGATTGCGATTGCGAAATACTTGCAGGTAGCTTTCAATATCATTTAATAAATCGTTGGCAGGATTGGTCTGACTGAGTTGATCCGCAATTTTAGCAAATAGCTGGGCAAGGATTAGGCTTTCGCTTGCGGCTAGATTACAGGTGTTGATTTGCTGGGCCATATTACGAAGAATGCGACTCTGTCTCTGTCTCATTTCGAAATAGTGGATATGATAGTCGGTCTGATGAAAGAGGTGGTCAGAGTGATCAAGATAGACCAGTTTGAGAGCTTCTTCAAGAAGCTGATCCAATTCTTCAACGAGTTGAGCACGGTTACGACCATCGCCCTTTCCAAGATAATATTCAAAACGTTGTAAAATGTGTTTGAGTTTTTCTTCTACCTTGAGATGATAGAGATGGATTTCTTCTTGCCGAGAAGGCATGTAAAGATTGACAGTCAAGGCGAATCCCGTACCGATCAGAAATAGGAGGAGTTCATTCACTAGCAGATCAGGTGATGTAGACTTCTGAACCAAGAGATGACTGACTAGGACACTACTCGGGGTAATGCCAATCTCCCAGCCCAGTTTGTAGGCAAGGGGAACATAGAGGGCCAAATAGAGACCAAAACTCCAGATGTGATAGCCAGTCAGGTGAAAGGAAAGGACACCAATGAAAAGAGCAAGAAGGGTTGAAAATAAACGATTGCGAGCTAGCTTAATGGTGCTTCTACGGGTATCCGATAAGCTCAATAGGGCAATGATACCAGCGGACACTGCTGAAGATAAATCTAGAAAGTAGGCTAGAACACAGGCCAAACAGGTCGCCAGAACGAGTTTAAAAGTACGTTGGGTGATAGACATGAGACATTTCCTATAATGAATGATAGAAGCCAGACAAAACAAGCCCTAAAAAGGCTTGTCTAGATTATTTTTTGTGAGCAGAGGAAAATTCTGCTACTGCTGTAAAGAGGACATCTGTTGAAGAGTTGAGGGCTGTTTCGCAAGAGTCTTGAATAACACCAATAACGAAACCAACACCCACAACCTGCATAGCAATATCGTTGGTAATCCCAAAGAGACTGCAGGCAACTGGGATAAGTAGGAGTGAACCTCCGGCGATTCCTGAAGCACCGCAGGCAGAGATGGCTGCAACGATACTGAGTACAAAGGCTGTTGCAAAATCAACTGAGATTCCTAGAGTATTGACAGCTGCTAGGGTTAAGATGTTGATGGTAACAGCAGCTCCAGCCATATTGATGGTTGATCCCAAGGGGATTGAGACAGAATAGGTATCTGGATTAAGACCTAGATCCTCACAGAGTTTCATATTAACAGGGATATTAGCAGCGGAACTTCGGGTGAAAAAGGCTGTAACGCCACTGATACGCAAGCATTTCCACACCAAGGGATATGGATTTTTCTTGATAAAGAGAAAAGCAATCAGAGGATTGATCACTAGGGCAACGAAAACCATAGTGGCAATCAAAAGTCCGAGTAGGATTCCGTAATTTGCTAAACTAGCGATACCTTGGTCTGAGATGGTTTTGAAGACCAAGCCCAGGATACCAAAGGGCGCAAGGTTGATGATCCATTCGACGATTTTTGAAGTCACACTGGCCATTGTTTTGAGTAGTTCCTTGCTATTTTTGCTAGCTTCTCGCATGGCAACTCCAAAGACGATAGCCCAAGACAAAATTCCGATATAGTTAGCTTCGATGATGGCGTTGACAGGATTATCTACTATTTTTAGTAGGAGATTACTGAGTACTTGTCCGATGCCGTCTGGCGGAGTAACTTCTGTGCTAGCGCTACTCAAGACCATCTGAACAGGGAAAAGAAAGCTAGCCAAAACTGCTACAAGAGCCGCAGCAAAAGTCCCCAGCAAATAGAGGAAAATGACTTTTTTCATATTGCTATCTTGGCCTTTCTGGTGTTGGGAAAGGGCATTAGCGACTAAAGCAAAAACCAGGATAGGAGCGATGGCCTTTAGTCCTCCTACAAATAAATCTCCCAATAAACCGATGCCAGTTAAATTAGGAACGAGTAGACCTAGAATTGCTCCCAGGGTCATTCCGATCCCAATACGTTTGATAAGATTTGTTTTGTTCCAAGCACGAATAATTCTTTTCATAGAGGTCTCCTTTTTGTGTATTGTTTATGATTATAGTATAAATATACTCGAAAAGCAAGTGAGTTATAAGTTTCGTTGGAATTAATGAATATTTATGAAAAGGATGGCGAGGAAGGATTTATGGTATAATGAATAGAAAAGGAGTTTTATATGCAAGAATTTTTTCAACGTTACCTAGATAAATTAGATGTAACAACTGTTTTAGAGAATCTATTAACCAAGGTGATTTCCCTTTTGCTACTGATTCTTATCTTTTATATTGCCAAAAAGTTTCTCCATGCTGCTGTAAGAAAGATTGTTAAACCTTCACTTAAGTTTTCAAATCGAGATGCTGGTAGACAAAAGACCATTTCTCGTTTGCTTGAGAATATTTTTAACTATATCCTTTATTTCTTCTTGATTTACTGTATCTTGTCTATCTTAGGTTTGCCTGTTTCTAGCTTGCTTGCAGGTGCGGGGATTGCTGGGGTGGCTATCGGTATGGGAGCACAAGGTTTTCTATCAGATGTCATCAATGGCTTCTTTATTCTCTTTGAGCGCCAGTTGGACGTTGGAGATGAGGTTGTCTTGACTAACGGCCCAATTACTGTATCGGGGAAAGTCGTTAGTGTAGGAATTCGGACAACTCAACTGCGAAGTGATGACCAAGCTCTTCATTTTGTTCCTAATCGGAATATCACCGTCGTTAGCAATTTTTCAAGAAAAGAAGAGAACTGAAATTTTACTTGATTTATGGTACAATAGAAAGAGTTTGGTAAAGGAGAAACGATGTTTTTAGATAAGCAGTTAGGAAATGGTTGTACCTGGATTAATCTAGATGTGGAAATCATTAAAAATCTCGAAGACCTATCAGAAATCTATGGATTGGATAAAGAAACCATCGAGTATGCGCTGGATAGAAACGAACGAGCCCACATGGATTATAACCGTGAAAACGGGACAGTCACCTTTATCTATAACGTTCTTGACTTAGAAAGGGACAAGGAATACTATGAAGCCATTCCTATGACCTTTATCGTGGAAAAGCAACGAATGATTACCATCAGTAACCATAAGAATGCTTATGTCATTGATCAGATGCTAGGCTATCTTGAAAATCATGAAATCATTTCAATCTACAAGTTTCTATTTGCCGGTTTAGAGCTTATCAGCAATGCTTATTATCCTGTCATTGAACAGATGGATAAAAGTAAGGATGAAATCAGTGCCTTGTTGCGTCAAACAACCACTAAAAAAAATCTCTTTGCCCTCTCTGACTTGGAAACTGGTATGGTTTACTTGACAGCTGCGGCTAAACAAAATCGCCTCCTCTTGGAGCATATCCAGGGACATGCGCTTTATCGGAACTTTAACGAAGTGGAAAGAGAGCAGTTTGATGATGCTATGATTGAAGCTCATCAGTTGGTGTCCATGACAGATTTGATTTCCCAGGTTTTACAACAACTCTCAGGATCTTACAATAATATCCTAAACAACAATCTGAATGATAATTTGACAACCTTGACCATTATCTCAGTTTTGCTAGCCATTCTTGCAGTCATTACAGGATTTTTCGGAATGAATGTCCCTCTGCCATTTACAGAAGAGCCTAATGCCTGGATATATATTTTGATTGCTAGTTTAATTTTATGGGCAATCTTGGCTCAGTATCTAAAGAAAATTGCTAGAAACTAAAAAATAGAAAGAAAAGGAGCCAGAATGGCGATTGAAAATTACATGCCAGATTTTGCTGTGGAAGCAGTTTATGATCTGACAGTCCAAAGCCTGGAGGAGCAGGGGATCAAGGCTGTTTTGGTTGATTTGGATAATACCCTGATTGCTTGGAATAATCCAGATGGAACAGCAGAGATGAAGCAATGGTTACATGATCTGCGCGATGCTGGGATACGTATCATTGTGGTATCTAACAATACTCCCAAACGTGTCAAACGAGCAGTTGAAAAATTTGATATTGACTATGTTTATTGGGCGCTGAAGCCCTTTACTTTAGGAATTAACCGTGCCATGAAACATTTCCACTATGAAAAAGACCAAGTGGTCATGGTTGGCGACCAGCTTATGACGGATATTCGAGCAGCCCATCGAGCAGGTATTCGTTCGATTTTGGTTAAACCCTTGGTTCAACACGACTCTATTAAGACTCAGATTAACCGAGCGCGTGAGCGTCGTGTGATGAGAAAAATCGCTGAAAAGTACGGACCGATTACATATAAAAAAGGAATCTAATTATGGAAGAAATTCTCTGTATTGGTTGTGGAGCAATCATTCAGACGGAAGATAAGACTGGGCTTGGTTTTACGCCTCAGTCAGCACTTGAAAAAGGTTTGGAAACTGGAGAAGTTTATTGCCAGCGTTGTTTCCGTCTTCGTCACTACAATGAAATCACTGATGTTCAGTTAACGGATGATGATTTCCTCAAACTCTTGCACGAGGTTGGAGATAGCGATGCCTTGGTAGTAAATGTCATTGATATCTTTGACTTCAATGGTTCTGTCATCCCAGGTTTGCCACGTTTTGTGTCAGGTAATGACGTGCTCTTGGTTGGAAATAAAAAAGACATCCTTCCTAAGTCTGTTAAGCCTGGTAAAATTAGCCAATGGCTCATGGAACGTGCCCATGAGGAGGGGCTTCGTCCAGTCGATGTCGTCCTAACTTCTGCACAAAATAAGCATGCCATTAAGGAAGTCATTGACAAGATTGAGCACTACCGTAAGGGACGTGATGTTTACGTAGTTGGTGTGACAAATGTCGGGAAATCAACCCTTATCAATGCCATCATCCAGGAAATCACGGGTGACCAGAATGTCATCACAACTTCACGCTTCCCAGGAACAACCTTGGATAAGATTGAAATTCCGCTCGATGATGGTTCTTATATCTACGATACGCCTGGAATTATCCATCGTCATCAAATGGCCCACTACTTGACGGCTAAAAATCTCAAGTATGTCAGTCCTAAAAAGGAAATCAAGCCTAAAACCTACCAGCTCAATCCAGAGCAAACTCTATTTTTAGGTGGCTTGGGACGCTTTGATTTCATTGCAGGAGAAAAGCAAGGATTTACAGCTTTCTTTGACAATGAACTCAAACTTCATCGTACCAAGCTAGAAGGGGCTAGCGCTTTTTACGATAAGCACCTTGGAACTCTTCTGACGCCACCAAATACCAAGGAAAAAGAAGACTTTCCAAAACTAGTCCAACATGTATTTACCATCAAGGATAAGACAGACCTAGTCATCTCAGGATTAGGCTGGATCCGCGTAACAGGAATCGCCAAAGTCGCAGTCTGGGCACCAGAAGGCGTCGCCGTCGTCACACGAAAAGCAATTATTTAAACTAAAATCACTGAGCGAACAAAGTGAGCTCATAAAAAGATAGTTATTGCCGTGGTGTGATTGCCAATCTATAGATTGGCAAGGGGCACAATTGAGACCTAGGCTCAATTGTGAGGTCAGGAAATCCGTTTTTCAAAGATGAAATCTTTGGGAAATTAGTTCCGACCGTCCCCCACCACCTAAAATAACTATCAAAAAAGGAAGAAAGAATATGTCATTAACATCAAAACAACGTGCCTTCCTCAACAGCCAGGCACACACCCTCAAACCCATCATCCAAATCGGAAAAAACGGACTCAACGACCAAATCAAAACCAGCGTCCGTCAGGCACTGGATGCCCGCGAATTGATCAAGGTTACACTCTTGCAAAATACAGATGAAAACATCCACGAAGTAGCTGAAATCTTGGAAGAAGAAATTGGTGTGGATACAGTCCAAAAAATCGGACGTATCTTGATTTTGTATAAGCAATCAAGCAAGAAAGAAAATCGTAAGATTTCAAAAAAAGTCAAAGAAATCTAAGCACGATACTCCCAAAACTGTTTTTACAGAAGACTAAAGGAGATTAGCCTATGGCAATCGAACTATTAACTCCCTTTACAAAAGTGGAGTTAGAGCCAGAAATAAAGGATAAAAAACGCAAACAAGTCGGTATCTTGGGTGGAAATTTTAATCCTGTTCACAATGCCCACCTGATCGTGGCAGACCAAGTGCGCCAGCAGTTGGGATTGGATCAAGTTCTGCTCATGCCTGAATATCAACCACCTCACGTAGATAAAAAGGAAACCATTCCTGAACACCATCGCCTCAAGATGCTTGAATTGGCTATCGAAGGAATCGAAGGTCTAGCTATTGAAACCATCGAGCTAGAGCGTAAGGGTATTTCTTACACCTACGACACCATGAAGCTTCTAACAGAGAAGAATCCAGATACAGATTATTATTTCATTATCGGAGCCGACATGGTGGACTATCTGCCTAAGTGGTACCGAATTGATGAGCTGGTTGACATGGTTCAGTTTGTGGGGGTTCAGCGCCCACGTTACAAGGCTGGGACTTCTTATCCAGTCATCTGGGTGGATGTGCCCCTCATGGATATTTCATCCAGTATGGTACGTGATTTCATCGCCCAAGGTCGCACACCTAACTTTCT
Organism: Streptococcus nidrosiense; assembly: GCF_042140045.1. NCBI lineage: Bacteria > Bacillati > Bacillota > Bacilli > Lactobacillales > Streptococcaceae > Streptococcus > Streptococcus nidrosiense. The sequence continues at coordinate 1,959,619 of NZ_CP152419.1, read as the reverse complement.
CCTACCAAAACCAGTGCTAGACTATATCGAGAAAGAAGGGTTTTACTGATGGCATACCAAGACTATATCAACTGTTCCCGTGAAGAATTGTTGGAAAAAATGGCAGAGCTTCTACCTGAGAAACGCTTAACCCATTGTCTAGGTGTGGAGCGTGCAGCTATTGAATTGGCTCAGCGCTTTGGTGTAGATGTTGAGAAGGCTGGTCTAGCAGGTCTCCTTCATGACTATGCTAAAAAACTGTCCGATCAAGAGTTTCTAGACTTGATTGATCGATATCAACTAGATCCAGACCTCAAAAATTGGGGCAATAATGTCTGGCATGGCATGGTTGGCATCTACAAGATTCAGGAAGATTTAGATTTGAAAGATCCTGAAATTTTGCGTGCAATAGAAATTCATACAGTCGGAGCTGGCCAAATGACCGACCTAGACAAGGTCATTTATGTCGCAGACTATATCGAGCACAATCGTGCCTTTCCAGGTGTGGATGAGGCTCGTGAGATTGCAAGTTTGTCACTCAATAAGGCAGTAGCCTTTGAAACAGCTCGTACTGTAGAGCATTTGGCTCATCAGGGATTCCCTATCTATCCCCAAACCCTTGAAACCTATAACACCTATGTGCACTATTTGAAAGAGGATTAAATGAAGACGGTTTTTATCATTATTGATGTACAAAATATTTTAGTGGAAACAGGTTTTAAGACAGAAAGTCTATTGGAAAAAATTTCTTATTTACAAGATCAGGCTAGAAGTAAGAATATCGAAATTATCTATGTTCAACATATTGAGAGTCCAGAAGCTCAAACATCGAAAGATTGGCAACTATCTGCGCTTTTAAATCGAAAACCTGATGAAAAGGTCTTTCAGAAGAAGTATAATAGTATTTTCAAAGAAACTGGCTTAAAAGAATACTTGGATAAACAGGGGATTAAAAAATTAGTTTTATGTGGTATGCAGACAGAATATTGTGTGGATACCTCTGTCAAGGTTGCTTTTGAATATGGCTATAAGCTTATTATTCCAGAAGGAACTTGCACAACGTTTGATGGGGATGACATTCCAGCTGAAACGATAAATGAATTTTATGAGGACATTTGGGAGGAGCGCTTTGCAGATGTCCTAGATTACAAACATATTTTCTAGAAAGAGGATTAAATGAACGAAAAAGAATTACTAGAACTAGTCGTGAAAGCGGCTGATGAGAAACGTGCAGAGGATATCCTCGCACTTGATGTACAAGATTTGACTAGTGTGACTGACTATTTTGTCATCACTAGTTCTATGAATAGTCGTCAGTTGGATGCTATCGCTGATAATATCCGTGAAAAAGTAGCTGAAGCTGGCTTTAAAGGTAGCCATGTTGAAGGCGATGCAGCTGGAGGCTGGGTCCTATTAGACCTCGGTGGTGTCGTAGTGCATATCTTCTCAGAAGAAATGCGTGCCCACTATAACCTCGAAAAACTATGGCATGAGGCAAATTCTGTAGACATTTCAGAAGCCTTAGCATAGAAGATGAACTCAGTTGTAATCAACTGGGTTTTATTTGCTTATGTTAGAAGAAAATTGTTAGAAAGGTAAGGGCTAGTGGTGTTTACCATGGGGCTCTTGGTATCATGATTATGGCAACTTATGAAACTTTTGCGGCGGTCTATGATGCGGTTATGGATGATAGTTTATACGACAAATGGACGGATTTTTCGCTACGTCATTTGCCAAAGACTAAGGAGAGAAAGAAACTCTTGGAGCTGGCTTGTGGTACAGGAATCCAGTCCGTTCGCTTTTCTCAAGCTGGATTTAATGTGACTGGGCTTGATTTAAGCGCGGATATGTTGAAAATTGCCGAAAAGAGAGCTACTTCAGCCAAGCAAAAGATTGATTTTATGGAAGGCAATATGCTGGATTTGTCCAAGGCTGGTAAATACGACTTTGTGACCTGCTATTCCGATTCTATCTGCTACATGCAGGATGAGGTGGAAGTCGGGGATGTCTTTAAAGAAGTCTATAATGCTCTCAATGAGGACGGGGTCTTTATCTTTGATGTGCATTCGACATACCAGACAGATGAGGTCTTCCCAGGCTATTCCTACCATGAAAACGCCGAAGACTTTGCCATGCTTTGGGATACCTATGAGGACGATGCTCCTCATTCCGTCGTGCATGAACTGACCTTCTTTATCAAGGAGGCAGATGGTTCCTTTAGCCGTCATGATGAGGTACATGAGGAACGGACTTACGAGGTCTTGACCTATGATATCTTGCTGGAACAGGCTGGTTTCAAATCCTTCAAACTCTTTGCGGACTTTGAAGACAAGGAGCCAACAGAAACCAGTACCCGTTGGTTTTTCGTCGCTCAGAAGTAGGAGATTTCCATGACCATTACAGGTATTATCGCGGAGTTCAATCCCTTTCATAATGGCCACAAATATCTACTGGAACAGGTAGAGGGACTGAAAATCGTTGCCATGTCTGGGAATTTCATGCAGCGTGGGGAGCCTGCTATCGTGGATAAGTGGACACGGGCTCAGATGGCGCTGGAAAATGGGGCGGACCTGGTAGTGGAATTGCCCTTTTTAGTCAGTGTTCAGGCAGCGGATTTCTTTGGGCAAGGAGCAGTAGATATCTTGGCACGGTTGGGGATTGATAGCCTAGCTTTTGGGACAGAGGAAGTTCTGGATTATCGGAAAATTGCAGACCTATATTCAGAACGTGGTCAAGAGATGGAGCAATTTGTGGGCAATCTACCTGATTCTCTTTCTTATCCCCAGAAAACCCAAGCTATGTGGAAGGAATTTGCAGGTCTTGATTTTTCTGGTGATACGCCCAATCATGTCCTTGCTCTTGCCTATGCCAAGGCAGTCGCGGGGCGCAACATCAAACTTCATCCAATTCAACGTCAGGGAGCGGGTTACCATTCGGTGGATAAGGATGTTGACTTTGCCTCAGCGACAGCTCTTCGTCAGCATCAAAATGACCAAGATTTCTTAGAACGTTTTATGCCTTCGGTTGCTCTTTTTGAAAATGCTAGCAAGGTAAACTGGGAAGATTATTATCCTTTGCTTCGCTATCAAATCTTGTCAAACCTAGACCTAACCACTATCTATCAGGTCAATCAAGAAATGGCAGTGCGCATCAAGGAGGCTATTAAGACGTCACAGACTTTGGAAGAATTGGTAGAGTCAGTTGCCACTAAACGCTATACCAAAGCACGTGTCAGACGCCTCTTGACCTATATCTTGGTCCAGGCTAGAGAAAGTGACTTGCCTGAAGCCATTCACGTCCTTGGTTTTACCGAAAAAGGCAGACAACACCTTAAAACTCTTAAGGAGCAGGTTAATCTAGTTAGCCGAATCGGCAAAGACCCCTGGGATGCTATGACTCAAAAGGCAGACCAGATTTACCAACTAGCTCACCCAGGTATAACAGAACAAAATTTTGGTCGAGTGCCAATTAAAATCGAATCAAACTGAGTCTACTGTGAGGTAGGCTTTTTTAGTTTTTTTCGAATAAATAGATAGAAAAGGAAAGGTCTTGTACAAGTTCCTGATAACTTTTTTCTTTTCGTGTATAATAGTGGAAAAGAGGTAAAACGAGGTATGGTTATGGAAGCAGTTCTTTACTCAACATTCCGAAATCATTTAAAGGACTATATGAAGAAGGTAAACGATGAGTTTGAACCTTTGACTGTGGTCAACAAAAATCCTGACGAAGACATTGTCGTCCTTTCAAAGAGTGAGTGGGATAGTATTCAAGAAACCTTGAGAATTGCTCAGAATAAGGAGCTTTCTGACAAGGTCTTGCGAGGAATGTCCCAAGTTCGTGCAGGACATACTCAGGTGCATGTGATTGAGGAGTGATGAATGCTACTCAAATTCACAGAAGATGCCTGGGCGAATTATTGCTACTGGCAAAACCAAGATAAGAAAACACTAAAAAGAATTAACAAATTAATTAAGGATATTCAACATGATCCTTTCACAGGCATAGGTAAACCAGAACCGCTCAAATATGATTACCAAGGAGCTTGGTCGCGTCGTATTGACGCAGAAAATCGCTTAATCTATATGATTGATGGAGACAGCGCGGCTTTCTTGTCTTTCAAAGAATATTATTAAGTCTACTTTGAGGTAGGCTTTTTAACTTATTTTTTTCTAAAAAAATCTTTAAAAATTTACTTAGGGAGAATAGCTTATTTTATTAGGGAAAATAAGGTTTTTTAGACTTGAAATGACCAAAATAACTTCAATTTAAGGTTTGTTAAAAATGATTTTTTATGGTAGAATGTATAAGAATGCATATCATTCGGATAAACAAATAAATTGAGGTAAAAACATGGAAATTATGACAATTGTTATAGTTGTTTTTGCCGTCATCATTGGTTTAGTCATTGGATATGTCAGCATCTCAGTCAAGATGAAATCATCACAAGAGGCTGCAGAGCTGATGCTTTTAAATGCTGAACAAGAAGCAACTAATTTACGAGGACAAGCTGAGCGCGAAGCGGATTTATTACTCAATGAAGCTAAGAGCGAAAGCAAGTCTCTTAAAAAAGAAGCACTATTGGAGGCCAAAGAAGAAGCCAGAAAATACCGTGAAGAAGTGGACGCTGAATTTAAATCAGAACGTCAAGAACTCAAGCAAATCGAAAGTCGTTTGACCGAACGTGCTAGCAGTCTTGATCGTAAAGATGACAATTTGACGAACAAAGAAAAAACACTTGAACAAAAAGAACAAAGTATTTCTGATAGAGCAAAAAACCTTGATGTACGTGAAGAGCAACTAGAAGAAATTGAGAAACAAAAGCAAGCTGAACTAGAGCGTATTGGAACTCTGACTCAGTCGGAAGCAAAAGACATTATCTTGGCCCAGACAGAGGAAAACTTGACTAAGGAAATTGCTAGTCGCATTCGTGAGGCTGAGCAAGAAGTTAAGGAACGTTCAGACAAATTGGCTAAGGATATCTTGTCCCAAGCTATGCAGAGAATTGCTGGTGAGTATGTGGCTGAGTCTACCAACTCTACGGTTCATCTGCCTGATGATACCATGAAAGGTCGTATCATTGGTCGTGAAGGACGTAATATCCGTACTTTTGAAAGTTTGACAGGGGTTGATGTTATCATTGATGATACGCCAGAAGTGGTAACCTTGTCAGGTTTTGATCCTATCCGTCGCGAGATTGCCCGTATGACGATGGAAACCTTGCTTAAGGATGGACGTATCCACCCAGCTCGTATCGAAGAGTTGGTTGAGAAAAATCGTCAAGAGATTGATAACAAGATTCGTGAATATGGTGAAGCCGCAGCCTATGAAATTGGTGCACCAAACCTTCACCCAGACTTGATGAAGATCATGGGACGCTTGCAGTTCCGTACTTCATACGGACAAAATGTCTTGCGTCATTCGATTGAAGTTGCTAAGTTGGCTGGTATCATGGCCAGCGAACTTGGTGAAAATGCTACCCTTGCTCGTCGCGCGGGATTCCTTCACGATATTGGTAAAGCCATTGACCGTGAGGTAGAAGGTAGCCACGTTGAGATTGGTACTGAGTTGGCTCGCAAGTACAAAGAGCATCCAGTCGTGATTAACACCATTGCCAGTCACCACGGAGATGTAGAACCTGAAAGTGTGATCGCAGTCATCGTTGCTGCAGCGGATGCCTTAAGCGCAGCCCGTCCAGGAGCTCGTAGCGAATCGCTTGAAAGCTACATCAAACGTCTCCATGATTTAGAGGAAATCGCGAATAGCTTTGAAGGTGTTCAAAATAGCTTTGCCCTTCAAGCGGGTCGTGAAATCCGTATCATGGTGAACCCAGGTCAAATCAAGGACGACAAGGTTACAATCTTGGCTCATAAAGTTCGTGAGAAAATTGAAAGTAATCTCGATTACCCAGGAAATATCAAGGTAACCGTGATTCGTGAACTTCGTGCAGTTGATTATGCAAAATAAATAAGAAAGAGCAGTTGAAAAATTACTGCTTTTTTGTTACACTAGATAGAAAGACTGTAGCGAGCAGAAATGGCTTTAGATATATAATCTTACAGAAATTTTCAAGTCATTTCACAAACTATCCAAAGGAGATATAATGGCAGACCGAGGCTTACTAATCGTTTTTTCAGGTCCTTCAGGAGTTGGAAAAGGAACGGTTAGACGAGAAATTTTTGAGAGTTCTGAAAATCAATTTCAATATTCTGTATCTATGACGACACGGGCACAACGTCCAGGTGAAGTAGATGGTGTTGATTATTTTTTCCGTACAAGGGAGGAATTTGAAGAATTGATCCGTCAAGGGCAAATGTTAGAGTATGCAGAGTATGTAGGCAACTACTACGGAACTCCTCTGACCTATGTCAATGAAACGCTTGATAAAGGAATTGACGTCTTCCTAGAAATTGAAGTACAGGGAGCTCTTCAGGTCAAGAAAAAAGTTCCAGATGCTGTCTTTATCTTTTTGACACCACCAGATTTGGAAGAATTGCAAGACCGTCTCGTAGGCCGTGGTACAGATAGCGCAGAAGTAATTGCTCAGCGTATCGAAAAAGCCAAGGAAGAAATTGCTTTGATGCGTGAGTATGACTACGCTATTGTAAATGACCATGTTCCTCTTGCCGCAGAACGTGTAAAACGTGTGATTGAAGCTGAACATTTCCGTGTAGACCGCGTGATAGGTCACTATCAGGATATGCTACCAAAGTCTCCGACTATTCGATAAACTATAGAAAACAGGTACAAACAAATGATGCTTAAACCCTCTATCGATACCTTGCTTGATAAGGTACCATCAAAATATTCACTCGTAATCTTGGAAGCAAAACGTGCTCACGAATTAGAAGCTGGAGCACCTCCAACTCAAGAATTTAAATCTGAGAAATCTACTCTTCGTGCCTTGGAAGAAATTGAATCAGGGAATGTAACCATCCACCCAGATCCAGAAGGAAAACGCGAAGCTGTTCGCCGTCGTATCGAAGAAGAAAGACGATTGAAAGAAGAAGAAGAAAAGAAAATCAAAGAGCAAATCGCGAAAGAAAAAGAAGAAGGTGAAAAAATTTAAGGTTGGGGGGACTCAATCTTATTTTTTCTATTGCAAGAATACTCAATTAATTAAAAGGGTTTAAAAAGAGAAGGAGGTGAGGATATGGCTATTGCAAAAATCATTGTGGATGTTCCCTTGATGCAGACAGACCAGCCCTATAGCTACAAAATTCCTGAGGAATTTGAGGGGATGCTGGAAGTCGGCATGCGGGTTCATGTACCCTTTGGGAAGGCCAATCGCTTGATTCAGGGAATTGTTCTTGGAATGGAGTCTCAATCTGATGCAGATGTGGCAGACGAGGACTTGAAAGAGATTGCTGAGGTGCTGGACTTTTCTCCTGTTTTAACGGAGGAACAACTCTGGCTAGCTGAAGAACTACGTAAGTCAGTTTTTTCATACAAGATTTCCATTCTAAAAGCTATGCTCCCTGGATTTTTGAACTCTAGCTATGATAAGATCCTCTATCCTCTGGAAGGCTTAAGTCAAGAAGATAGAGAACGCTTATTCGGTTCGCAGGAGTCTCTAGCATTTTCATCTCTAGATTTAGAAAAGCAAGCTGAGATGATGCGATTGACTCGAAAAGGTCTTTTAAAACTAGAGTACCAGGCTGTGGATCAGAAGAAAGTTAAGACGCAGTCTTGGGTTGAAGTGAATCTTGATAAATTAGAAAAGCTAGAAATCTCAAATCGTGCCAAGAAGAAATTGGAACTGCGAGAATATTTATTAGTACATTCTGAAACAGTTCCTTTGGCTGATTTGTTAGAACATTACTCACGCGAACAAGTTAACTTCTTTGTGGAACATGGTGCTATCACCATCGTGCAAAAGGAAGTCCAACGTTCAGCTGCCTACTTTGAAGGAATTGAATCCAGCCAATCTTTAGAATTAAATCCAGAACAAAAAAAAGCCTGTGAGGCGGTTGTTGGAGCGATTGGGAAAGAACATCCTCCATTTCTTCTACAAGGAATCACAGGAAGTGGGAAAACAGAGGTTTACTTGCAGATTATCCAAGGAGCCTTGGATATGGGGAAAACAGCTATCGTTCTAGTTCCAGAAATCTCTCTGACACCTCAAATGACCGAGCGTTTTATTGGTCGTTTTGGTGAGAAAGTTGCCATTCTCCACTCTGGCTTGTCCAATGGTGAGAAGTACGATGAATGGCGCAAGGTGGAGCGAGGAGAAGCCCAGGTAGTTGTTGGTGCTAGGTCTGCCATTTTTGCACCTTTGAAAAATCTAGGGGTAATCATTATCGATGAGGAGCACGAGGCCAGCTACAAGCAAGACAGTAATCCTCGTTATCATGCTAGAGATGTGGCCATTTTACGAGCTCAGTACAATCAAGCTGCCTTAGTTCTTGGTTCTGCAACACCGAGTCTAGAAAGTCGTGCGCGTGCTGGCAAGGGTGTTTATCAGCATCTGCGCCTGACTCAACGTGCCAATCCTTTAGCAAGTATTCCTGAAGTTCAACTCATTGACTTCCGTGATTATATCGGGCAAAATGAAACGTCAAACTTTACACCACCACTGATTGAGGCCATTCAAGATCGTCTGGATAAAAAAGAGCAGGTTGTTCTCATGCTCAATCGCCGTGGTTATTCAAGTTTTGTCATGTGTCGAGAATGTGGGACCGTGGACACCTGTCCAAATTGCGATATTTCCTTGACGCTCCACATGGATACCAAGACGATGAACTGTCATTATTGTGGTTTTTCTAAGGAAATTCCCTATGTCTGTCCAAACTGTCAGAGTCGTAGCATTCGCTATTACGGGACAGGGACTCAGAAGGCCTACGATGAGCTAGCAGAACTCTTTCCAGAAGCACGCATTCTACGCATGGATGTAGATACAACTCGCAAAAAGGGCAGTCACCAAGCTCTACTTGAACAATTTGGCAATGGTGAAGCGGATATTTTACTTGGAACCCAAATGATTGCCAAGGGCTTGGATTTTCCCAATGTGACCTTGGTTGGTGTTCTCAATGCGGATACAGCCTTGAATCTGCCTGATTTCCGTTCTTCTGAGAGAACCTTTCAACTCTTGACCCAGGTTGCAGGACGAGCAGGAAGGGCTGAAAAAGCTGGGCAGGTCTTGATCCAGTCATACAATCCTCAGCATTATGCCATTCGCTTCGCCAAGGATCAGGACTATGAAGGCTTCTATGCCTATGAAATGGGCATCAGACGTCAGTTGGGTTATCCACCTTATTATTTCACAATTGGAATTACCTTGTCTCATAAAAAAGAAGAAGAGGTTCTGAGACGTGCTTATCAAGTAATGGAGATTTTGCGGTCAGGTTTGTCGGATGCTAGTATCATCCTTGGTCCAACGCCTAAACCTATCGCTCGCACTCATAACCTCTATCATTATCAGATTTTAATTAAATACCGTTTAGAAGATGAGCTTGGTCCAACCCTTAACCAGGTCTTGGCCTTGACTCAAGAACGGGAAAATAGCGAACTTCGTCTCAGTATTGACCACGAACCGCAACAGTTTTTATAAGAAGGAGAAGATATGACAAAATTAATCTTTATGGGGACTCCCGATTTTTCAGCAACCGTTTTGAAGGGACTTTTGTCAGATGATCACTATGAGATTCTAGCAGTTGTAACTCAGCCAGACCGTGCTGTCGGACGTAAAAAAGTTATCCAAGAAACCCCAGTTAAACAAGCAGCCAAAGAGGCAGGACTTCCTATCTATCAACCCGAAAAATTATCAGGTAGTCCAGAAATAGAAGCTATCATGAACTTGGGCGCTGATGGGATTGTAACAGCCGCCTTTGGGCAATTTCTCCCAAGTAAACTCCTTGATAGCATGGATTTTGCAGTCAATGTTCATGCTTCCCTCCTTCCTAAACACCGTGGTGGTGCTCCTATCCATTATGCCTTGATTCAGGGTGATAAGGAAGCAGGAGTGACCATTATGGAAATGGTCAAGGAAATGGATGCTGGTGATATGATTTCCCGTCGTAGCATTCCGATTACAGATGAGGACAATGTCGGAACCTTGTTTGAAAAATTGGCTATAGTGGGTCGTGATTTGCTTTTGGATACTTTGCCTGCATACATTGCTGGCGAGATTCAGCCTCAACCACAGGACCCAAGTCAGGTTACATTTTCGCCTAATATCAAACCTGAAGAAGAAAAGTTGGACTGGAACAAGACCAACCGTCAACTCTTTAACCAAATTCGTGGTATGAATCCTTGGCCAGTTGCTCATACTTTTCTAAAGGGCGAACGCTTCAAAATCTATGAAGCACTCCCTGTAGAAGGTCATGGAACTCCAGGTGAGATTCTTTCCATCGGTAAGAAGGAATTGATTGTCGCAACAGCAGAAGGAGCCCTGTCTTTCAAACAGATTCAACCAGCAGGAAAACCTAAAATGGACATTGCTTCCTTCCTCAACGGTGTGGGACGAACTTTGGCAGTAGGAGAACGATTTGGTGACTAAAGTAGAAACGGCTAGAAACTTAGCCTTAAAGGTGCTAGAGGATGTCTTTGTCAATCAAGCCTACTCCAATATAGCCTTAAATAAACACCTCAAGGGAAGTCAACTGTCAGCTACTGACAAAGGCTTGGTGACAGAGCTTGTTTACGGAACCGTAGCTCGAAAACTAACCTTAGAGTGGTACTTATCTCACTTTATTGAGGATAGAGACAAGCTAGACAGCTGGCTCTATGTTTTACTTCTCATGAGTGTCTATCAACTCCAATACTTGGATAAGCTACCTGACCATGCAGTGGTCAATGAAGCAGTTGAAATTGCTAAATTTCGAAAAAAAGGTAGCGAAAAACTAGTCAATGCTGTTCTGCGCCGTATCTTGCGTGAGGGCTTGCCAGATATTGCCAGTATCAAACGTAAAAATAAGCGTGACTCTATTGCCTACTCTTTACCAGTTTGGTTGATTTCTAAGCTAAAGGAAGAGTATGGTGAAGAGAGAGCGCAAGCGATTTTTGAAAGTCTTTTGCAACGTAATAAAGCCAGTATTCGCGTAACAGATTTGAGCCGAAAAGAGGAAATTAAAGTTTTGCTTGGTACAAGTGATTCTCATTTATCTCCTGCTGGTCTGGTTAAGGAGCAGGGGCATTTTGCTAGTCATGAATTGTTTTCAGAAGGACTTATTACTATCCAAGATGAGTCAAGTCAACTGGTTGCACCGACACTAGAGCTACAAGGCGACGAGCAGGTTTTAGATGCTTGTGCAGCTCCTGGCGGAAAGACCGCCCATATGGCATCCTATCTGACGACAGGTCAGGTAACGGCTCTAGATCTCTATGATCACAAACTCAATTTGATTCAAGAAAATGCAGAGCGTTTAGGTGTAGCGGACCGTGTCCAAACGCAAAAACTGGACGCTCGAAAAGTGCATGAATTTTTTGGCAATGATCAATTTGATAAGATTCTTGTTGATGCTCCTTGTTCAGGGATTGGTCTATTGCGTCGGAAACCAGATATCAAATACAACAAAGACACTGCTGATTTCACGTCATTACAGGAAATTCAGCTGGAAATATTAGGTAGTGTTTGTCAAACGCTACGAAAAGGTGGTATAATAACTTATAGTACCTGTACTATTGTCTCGGAAGAGAACTTTCAAGTGGTTCAAGCATTCTTAGAAAGTCATCCCGAGTTTGAGCAGGTTAAACTAGAACACGAATGCAAGGATATCGTGAAAAATGGTTGTATCCTCATTACTCCGGAATTATACGGAAGTGATGGATTCTTTATCAGCCAATTTCGTAAGATATCCAATTAGGAAGGAACTGACACAATGGAGATTTCATTATTAACAGATGTGGGTCAGAAACGTACAAATAATCAAGACTATGTCAATCTTTTTGTCAACCGTGCCGGTCGTACAATGATCATCTTGGCTGATGGGATGGGAGGACACCGTGCAGGTAATATTGCCAGCGAGATGGCAGTAACTGATTTAGGTGTTGCCTGGGTTGATACGCAGATTGACACCGTTAATGAAGTTCGCGAATGGTTTGCCCACTATCTAGAAGTTGAAAATCAAAAGATTTATCAAATGGGGCGTGATGAAGCCTACAAGGGAATGGGGACAACTCTAGAAGCCCTTGCAATCATTGATCATCAAGCTATTTATGCTCATATTGGAGATTCTAGAATCGGTCTTATTCGAGGAGAAGAGTACCGTCAACTAACAAGTGATCATTCCTTGGTTAATGAATTGCTCAAGGCGGGTCAATTGACACCTGAAGAAGCTGAAGCACATCCACAAAAGAATATCATCACACAGTCTATTGGACAAAAAGATGAAATTCAACCTGACTTAGGAATTGTCAGCTTGGAAGCAGGTGACTATCTTGTCATGAATAGTGACGGTCTAACCAATATGATTTCAGGCAGTGAGATCTATGATATTGTGACTAGCGATATCTCTCTTGATGATAAGGCAGCCACCTTGGTACGCTTTGCCAACAATGCCGGAGGGCTTGATAATATTACAGTTGCCCTTGTTTCAATTAAGGAGGAGGCGGCAGAATGATCCAAATCGGCAAGATTTTTGCCGGGCGGTATCGGATTATCAAACAAATTGGTCGTGGAGGTATGGCTGATGTCTACCTGGCCAAGGATTTGATTTTAGATGGGGAAGAGGTAGCTGTAAAGGTCTTGAGGACTAACTACCAGACTGACCCGATTGCTGTTGCTCGTTTTCAGCGTGAAGCGCGTGCAATGGCTGACTTAGATCATCCCCATATCGTTCGGATAACGGATATCGGCGAAGAGGACGGTCAACAGTACCTGGCTATGGAATATGTAGCTGGTCTTGATCTCAAGCGCTATATCAAAGAACACTATCCCCTCTCAAATGAAGAAGCTGTCCGTATCATGGGTCAGATTCTCTTGGCGATGCGCTTAGCGCACACTAAAGGTATTGTCCATCGTGACTTAAAACCTCAAAATATTCTCTTAACTCCTGATGGAACGGCTAAGGTGACGGACTTTGGGATTGCTGTAGCCTTTGCAGAGACAAGTCTGACTCAGACCAACTCTATGTTGGGTTCTGTGCACTACTTGTCACCTGAGCAGGCTCGTGGTTCAAAAGCAACGTTCCAAAGTGACATCTATGCCATGGGGATTATCTTCTACGAGATGCTGACAGGGCATATCCCTTATGATGGCGATAGTGCAGTAACCATCGCTCTCCAGCATTTTCAAAAACCTCTTCCTTCGGTCATAGCTGAAAATCCATCTGTTCCCCAAGCTTTGGAGAATGTGGTCATCAAAGCAACTGCTAAAAAGCTAACAGATCGATACCAGTCGGTTTCAGAGATGTATGTTGATTTATCTAGCAGTCTATCTTATAACCGCAGAAATGAACCTAAACTTGTTTTTGATGATGCTACTAAGGCGGACACAAAGACATTGCCAAAGGTTTCTCAGACAACCTTGACCTCTATTCCTAAGGTTCAACCACAGACAGATAGCCATCAGGCAACTAAAACTAGCCCAGAAGTAAGTGCTAAAAAATCTGTGGAAAAACCTGTAAAAAAACGTCGTTTTAAAGCACGTTATCTAGTTCTACTAGCAAGTTTCGTACTGGTTGCTGCTTCTCTGGTGTGGATTTTGTCTAGAACACCAGCTACTGTTGAGATTCCAAAAGTTGCAGGTCAAACAGTTGCTGAAGCTAAGGAAACCTTGAAAAAAGCCAACTTTGAAGTTGGTGATGAGAAAACGGAAGCTAGTGAAACAGTCGAGGAAGGACGAGTGATTCGGACAGATCCAGATGCTGGTTCAGCTCGCAAGGAAGGATCTAAAGTTAATCTAATCATATCTTCAGGTAAACAATCATTTAAGATTGGAAACTATATTGGACGCAAATCTACTGATGTTATTGCAGAGTTGAAAGAGAAAAAAGTTCCTGAAAATCTGATTAAGATTGAGGAAGAAGAGTCCAGTGAATCGGAACCAGGTGTGATTTTGAAACAGAGTTTATCTGAAGGTACGACCTATGATCTTAGCAAGGCCACTTCTATTGTATTGACCGTTGCTAAAAAGAAAAAGGTAACGACGATAAATATGCCAAACTACATTGGCTCGAGTCTTGAATTTGCTAGAAATAATCTTAAAAGTATAGGTATTAGTGAAGATAGAATTGAAATTAAAGAAGTGGAGATAGCACAAGAAGGAATTAAAGAAGGCGAGATTGCGAAACAAAGTCCTGCACCGGATGAAAAACTAGATTTAAGCAATCCGATAGTTAAACTATACATTTATAAACCTAAAAAAACTTCACCTTCAAGTAGTCAATCTTCGTCAGAACATAATTCTGGTCAAACTGACACAACAAACCCTACAAATCCTACGCAGGGTAACCATCCAACAACTCCTACACAAGATGGAACTGGAAGTCAACGAAATCAATAGACTCTCTATATAAACCAATCTTTGTCACAGTTTTTGTGACAAAGATTTTTTTTCCTCCGAAATTATGATAAAATAAAATGGAGTTTGAAAAAGGAGGGAAATATGGAAGAATCAAAAAAACTGAATGCAGTTATTGATGTCATCATGCTAGCTGGAACAATTCTGCTTCGCAATGGTTCTGAGATTTATCGTGTTGAAGATACCATGATTCGGATTGCTCATTCACAGGGCATTATGGATTGTAATGTTTTGGCCATGCCTGCCGCCATTTTTTTCTCCATTGAAAATACAAATATCTCTCGTATGAAGCGAGTGACATCCTCCTCTTATAATATTGAGAAGGTATGTGATGTTAACCAGATTTCACGACAACTTGTATCAGGACAGCTTGATTTGGAGACAGCCTTTATCCAATTAAAGGAATTAAATGCTAAGGCGTCTCCCTATACCAATGTTCAACTAACTGCAGCAGCGACTCTCAGTGCTCCTTTCTTTTCAATCATGTTTGGAGGGAATGTCTACGATGCAATCGGAGCAGGAGTGGCGACCTTATTTGCCTTTACTTGCTCTCTCTATGTAGAGAAGTTTATTCGTATTCCTTTTATGACAGCTTTTGCAGGTGCTCTTGTCTTTGGTTTGATTGCACAATTTTGGGCGCGCTATTCCGGTTTACCATCGACAGCTGATTTGGTCATTGCTGGTGCGGTTATGCCTTTTGTACCTGGAATTGCCCTGACCAATGCTGTTCGAGATATTATGACCAATCACATTAACTCTGGTATGAGCAAGATGTTTGAATCCTTGCTGATTACCCTTGCCTTAGGGGCTGGAACATCAGTCGCCCTCGTACTCATGAACTAATATGACACTAACAACATTTTTATTGCAAGCTCTAGCTAGTCTGCTTGCCATTATCACCTTTTTAATCGTTTTAAATGTCCAGCGTTCCATGCTCATCCCCGGTGGAGTTTTAGGGATGTCTATCTGGCTACTCTATCTGATACTCAAGGAACCAACCAATGTTATTTTGGCAACCTTTATTGCTGCGGTGATTGGTTCTTGTGTCAGCCAAATTATGAGTATCCTCTATAAGACACCAGCGGTTGTTTTTGCTCTGGCAATATTGGCGCCACTAGTGCCAGGTTATCTGTCCTATCGAACCACTTCCTTCTTCGTTACAGGTGACTACAGTCATGCCATTTCTAGTGCCATGTTAGTCATGATGTTGGCTCTCGTTATCTCCATTGGAATGGCCAGTGGAACAGTTTTGTTGAAATTGTATCATTATCTCAAAAAGAATCGAGCTAGCTAAGACTCGATTTTTTGTAGCCCTAAAGTTCTGTTTGTTGGACTATCCTAAAAATGAGATAAGGTTTTGAAAATGAACTTGATTTGGTGAATCAAGTCTTTTTTAGCTCATTTGACCTCAATTGTGATAAAATAGAGGTGAACGATTTTTTACAATGAATGATAAAAATAGAGGTAAATATGACAATCGGTATTGATAAGATTGGTTTTGCGACCAGTCAATACGTTTTGAAATTACAAGATTTAGCAGAAACCCGAGGAATTGATCCTGAAAAATTGAGTAAAGGACTCCTTTTAAAAGAATTGAGTATTGCTCCTTTAACAGAGGATATTGTTACTTTGGCTGCTAGTGCAGGAAATTCTATCCTGACTGAAGAAGAGAAGCAAGAGATTGATATGGTTATCGTTGCGACAGAGTCTGGGATTGACCAGAGTAAAGCTGCAGCTGTCTTTGTACACGGTTTGCTTGGAATTCAACCTTTTGCTCGTAGTTTTGAAATCAAGGAAGCCTGCTATGGTGCAACTGCGGCCCTTCACTATGCTAAGTTACACGTAGAAAATTCTCCAAAATCAAAAGTTTTGGTACTAGCTAGTGATATTGCAAGGTATGGTGTTGAAACTCCTGGAGAACCAACTCAAGGTGCAGGCTGTGTTGCCATGTTGATTAGCCAAAATCCACGCGTTATGGTCTTCAACAATGATAACGTTGCGCAGACTCGTGATATTATGGACTTTTGGCGTCCAAATTATTCAACGACACCATTTGTAAATGGGGTTTACTCAACACAGCAGTATCTTGATAGCTTAAAAACGACTTGGGAAGAGTATCAAAAGCGTTATGACTGTAACTTGGACGATTTTGAAGCTGTATGTTTCCACTTGCCATATCCAAAGCTAGCTCTCAAGGGATTGAAAAAAATCCTCGATAAATCTCTACCTCAAGAGAAAAAGGATTTACTTCAAAAGCACTTTGATGAATCCATTATTTATAGTCAAAAAGTTGGAAATATCTATACGGGTTCACTCTTTTTAGGACTCTTGTCTCTTCTTGAAAATTCTGATAGTCTGAAAGCTGGGGATAAGATTGCCCTCTACAGCTATGGTAGTGGTGCTGTATCTGAGTTCTTTAGTGTAGAATTGGTTGAAGGCTATGAAAAACAATTGCAGAATAATCGCTTAGAATTGCTAGACCAACGTCAAGCTTTGACTGTTGCGGACTATGAACGAATCTTTTTTGAGGAAGGAAACTTGGATGAGTCTGGATCTGCAATTATGTCAGGTTATGAAGGGCAAGACTATGCCCTTGTTGAGATTGTAGACCACCAACGTCGCTACAGCAAGGTTGAAAAATAATGAAAAAAAATTGGAATGGATTTGCTAAAAAATCAATTCAAGAGCGCCTAGAGCTAGTTAAGTCTCAGGCGCTTACTTCTATTGAAGTCCAAGAAAGTCTTGAGCAAAATGAAAATCTCAGTCTAACAGTTGCGGACCAATTGAGTGAAAATGTGGTTGGGACCTTTTCTCTCCCATACTCAGTAGTTCCAGAAGTACTGGTAAACGGTCAAGAGTACACCGTTCCTTATGTGACCGAAGAGCCATCTGTTGTTGCTGCAGCTAGTTTTGCTAGTAAGATTATCAAGCGTGCGGGTGGTTTTACTGCTCAGGTTCATCAGCGCCAAATGATTGGTCAGGTAGCTCTTTATCAGGTTCCAGATAGGGATAAAGCTTGTCAGGCTATTTTGAGTCAGAAAGCAGAGCTGCTCGAACAAGCAAACCAAGCCTATCCCTCTATTGTCAAACGTGGTGGTGGAGCTAGAGAGCTAACAGTTGAGAAAATTTCTGGTGAGGCTGACTTTTTAGTGGTTTATCTCCATGTAGATACTCAGGAAGCCATGGGCGCCAATATGCTCAATACCATGCTTGAAGCTTTAAAACCTAGTCTAGAGGCTCTCAGTCAAGGACAAAGCTTAATGGGGATCCTATCCAACTATGCCACAGATTCGTTAGTAACTGCAACTTGTCGTATTGCCTTTCGTTATTTGAGTCGTCAGAAGGATGAAGCGCGTGAACTAGCAGAAAAAATAGTTTTAGCTAGCCAGTTTGCTCAGGCAGATCCTTATCGAGCAGCGACTCACAACAAGGGAATCTTTAACGGAATCGATGCTCTCTTGATTGCTACTGGAAACGATTGGCGTGCTATAGAAGCAGGAGCGCATGCCTATGCGAGTCACGATGGCGCCTATCGAGGACTTAGTCGTTGGAGGATAGATTTGGGAAACGAAGAGCTTATTGGAGAGATGACCATGCCGATGCCAGTTGCCACCAAGGGTGGATCTATTGGTCTCAATCCTCGAGTCGTACTCAGTCATGAGTTGCTAGGTCATCCATCTGCCAAAGAATTGGCCCAAATTATCGTTTCGATTGGTCTCGCTCAAAACTTTGCAGCTCTTAAGGCTCTTGTTAGTACAGGGATTCAGCATGGACACATGAAGCTTCAAGCAAAATCTCTAGCGCTTTTAGCAGGTGCGACTGAGGCAGAAGTACCTAAACTAGTGGAAAGCTTGATTGCTGCAAAAACTTTTAATCTAGAAAAAGCCCAAACGTTATTGAAACATTTAAGATCATAAGAAAAACGACTCAGACTGATTCAGTCTGAGTCGTTTTGTTTAAATACTTTTTCCTGGTAAGAGACTAACTGGCAAGAAATAACCAGTAGTAGCAACCTCTTTGCCTTCGATTTTTTGAAGTAGTAACTCAACTGTCAGGCGAGCAATTTCTTCCAAGGGTTGTTTAATGGTAGTGAGGTGAGGGTAGAAATTCTCGATAAAATAAGTTCCATCATAGCCAATAACCTTGAGTTCTTCTGGAACAGAGATACCAAGCTCCTGGGCAATCTTCATAACCAAGATGGCTGTTAAATCGTCTGATGCGAAAATAGCATCTGGTTTTTGCTTAGTCAAGATATTTTTGATTTCCATTTCTTTTCGAAGGGGTGAAAAATCACTGGAAACATTGATAATGGGAGCCTTGGGTAAGATTGAAGCAAAACCAGCATGACGAAGTCCAGTTGGAGAATTGGAGTTGTCATTACCCGTAATCATGATGATAGCCTTGGCTCCAGTTTTAGCCAAGGTCTGAGCGGCAAGGACTCCGCCAGCATAGTTATCAGAAGAAACGACAGGAATATCTGGTGACAGGTTTCGGTCAAAGGAGATGATAGGAGCCGTCACGCGATTGTAGTCTTCAATCCCTAAGTTATGGCTACCAGAGATAATACCGTCCACTTGGTTGGCTTCTAGCATTTCAAGATATTCACGTTCTTTTTCCGAATCGTGCTCACTGTTACAGATGATTGTCTTGTAGCCTTTTTTGAATAGTTCGTGCTCTAATTTATCAATTAACTCTGCGTAGAAAACATGGCTAATTTTTGGGAAAATTAGCCCAATTAACTTGGCAGATTTTCCTTGAAGACTGCGAGCCAGATTGTTAGGTTTATAGCCTAGCTCACGCATAGCATCTTTAACCTTTTGAATAGTTTTTTCTGACAGGTAGCCTTTTTTATTGATAACACGTGAGACAGTAGTTGGGCTGACGCCTGCTAGTTCTGCGACATCAGTTAGTTTTGCGACCATATTCTAATTCGTAGTAAGTTCCAGTTGGGTTTCCAGATTTAATGAGGATTCCATTTTGATCTTCGTGAGGGAAGGCACGACCAGAAAATACTTTTTCTCCTTTATTGATGAAAATTTCAAAAACTGAGTTGTCAATGAAGATATTGACAGTAGTAGCTTGGTTATCAATTGGACATGAGCGAGTAGTTCCAAATTCTTGAGCATATTGCTCACCTGCTTGACTGCGGTCAACAGTAACTTGACCATTGACAAGGTCAAAAATGATAGAGAGTCCCTTACCATCTTTATCAGCAAGAAGGACGATTTCACTTTGGCTATTAGCTTCTAAGTTAAGCTCAAGTTCGTAGGTATTTTTGGTTTCAGAACGATTTGAAAATTCCTCTTCCGAAGCACGAAGGTTTTTGATAGCTGCGACAGGGTACTGATAGAGTTTACCATCTTTGATGGTAAGTTCCTTGACTAGTGAGAAGGTTCCTTGGTGATCAAAACGATCAGATGGATAAGACACATCTGGTAAACCAAGCCAACTAACAGCAAGGGCACGTCCATCAGGGGTATTGAAGGCTTGAGTAGCATAGGCTTCAAAACCATAATCGAGGTTGTGTAGTTCAGACACATCTACCATACGAGCATTTTCTGGATCAAAGGAAGTGCCGATTTTATACATGTTTGGATAGATATTGTCGTATTCAAGGACCTTTTTATCCAAACCTTGTGGGCAGTAAAGAAGGACAGGCTGTTCTCCGACAAAGACTAGGTTTGGGCACTCCATCATATAAGCAGTGCGGTCATTGTTGAAGTCAAGGTCTCCGACTTCTTGCCAGTTTGTATAATCATTTTCGATAGCCTTATAGAGACGGACAAATCCTTTTTTGTCCAAATCTTGACCACCGACGATAGCGTAGTATTGCCCTTTAAAGTTAAAAATCTGTGGATCTCGGAAGTGGTCAGTAGCATCAGCAGGCTGATCAATCAAGATTTTATCAATCTTTTTAATATTTCCATCCTTATCCATCAAGGCACCGATCTGATAAGGGTGGCGTACCCAATTCTCATCACGGACATTTCCAGTATAAAAGAGGAACAATTGATCACCAAACTGCATAGCAGATCCAGAGTAAGCACCGTGGCTATCAAGTGGAGTATCAGGTAAGATTTTTACACCTGTTTCAGTAAAGTGCACCAAATCGTCGCTTTCAAGTTGAACCCAAGATTTTAAGCCATGAGCTGCACCAAAGGGGAAGTTTTGGTAAAAGATAACCCACTTGCCATCAAAATAAGAAAAGCCGTTTGGGTCGTTGAGGAGACCTTTCTTTGGCTCAATGTGATAGCTGACATGCCATGGGGATTGTGCCATCTTTTCTTGGATTTCTTTTCTTTCTTCTTGTGTCCAATCTTCATAACGTCTGTAACGACGTTCAGTAGTCCATTCCATTTCTATTTCCTCCATAAATTCTACTATCTTAATAGTAAACGTTTCCTTATAAAAAAGCAAGTCTTTCACACTAAATTTAAGAAAAAAATGTCAAACGATTGACAGGGTTCGGAAATAAAATTTTATGAAAATCAATGAAAATATGAAAGTTTTTGAAAATTTTAAAGTAAAAACCTTGAATTCATAGGATATTTACTGCTGTGTTAATAAAAAAATAGCAAAAACAATCAAAATTGGACAAATGACAAAATTTTTTCTGCAAAACGCTTGACATATTTTTTAAACGTGATAGAATAATATTCGTAGGGCGGATAAAATCGCTTTCAAACAAGAAAAATTTTATAAGGAGATTTTTGCAAATGACGAATACAGAAATTGCAAAAAAAGTCATCGAAGCCTTGGGCGGACGTGAGAATGTTAACAGTGTAGCCCACTGTGCGACTCGCCTTCGTGTTATGGTTAAAGATGAAGCGAAGATTAACAAAGATGCTATTGAGAACTTGGAAAAAGTTCAAGGTGCTTTCTTTAACTCAGGTCAATACCAAATTATCTTTGGTACTGGTACAGTAAATAAGATGTACGATGAAGTCGTAGCTCTTGGTTTGCCAACATCATCTAAGGATGAAATGAAGGCAGAAGCTGCAAAACAAGGAAATTGGTTCCAACGTGCTATCCGTACTTTCGGTGACGTCTTTGTTCCAATCATTCCAGTTATCGTAGCAACTGGTCTCTTCATGGGTGTGCGTGGTCTTTTCAATGCTCTTGAAATGCCACTTCCAGGTGACTTTGCAACTTACACACAAATCTTGACAGATACAGCCTTCATCATCTTACCAGGTTTGGTTGTGTGGTCAACTTTCCGTGTATTCGGTGGAAATCCTGCCGTTGGTATCGTTCTTGGTATGATGCTTGTTTCTGGTTCACTTCCAAATGCTTGGGCTGTTGCTTCTGGTGGTGAAGTAACTGCTATGAACTTCTTCGGATTTATCCCAGTTGTTGGTTTGCAAGGATCAGTTCTTCCAGCCTTCATCATCGGGGTTGTCGGAGCTAAGTTTGAAAAAGCTGTTCGTAAGGTTGTTCCAGATGTTCTTGACCTCTTGGTAACACCATTCGTAACACTCCTCGTAATGTCAATTCTTGGTTTGTTTGTTATCGGACCAGTCTTCCACGTTGTTGAAAACTATATCCTTCTTGGAACAAAAGCTATCCTTAACTTGCCATTTGGTCTTGGTGGTTTCTTGATTGGTGGAGTTCACCAAGTTATCGTCGTATCAGGTGTTCACCACATCTTCAACTTGCTTGAAGTTCAATTGCTTGCTGCTGACCATGTTAACCCATTCAACGCTATCATCACAGCTGCCATGACTGCTCAAGGTGCTGCAACAGTAGCCGTTGGTGTGAAAACTAAAAATCCTAAACTTAAAACACTTGCTTTCCCAGCTGCTCTTTCTGCCTTCCTAGGTATTACTGAGCCTGCTATCTTCGGGGTTAACTTGCGTTTCCGTAAACCATTCTTCCTTTCATTGATTGCTGGTGCAGTCGGTGGTGGACTTGCTTCAATCCTTGGTCTTGCCGGTACTGGTAATGGTATCACAATCATCCCTGGTACAATGCTTTACATTGGTAACGGACAACTTCCACAATACCTTCTTATGGTAGCTGTATCATTCGCTCTTGGTTTTGCTCTTACTTACATGTTTGGTTATGAAGATGAAGCAGAAGTGGCTTCAGAAGCTACAACTGAACGTTTAGCTGACGAAGCAGTAACTGGTACTGTTGTTGCACCTAGCGAAGGTGTCATCCAAACACCAATCGTTGGTGACGTAGTTGCTCTTTCAGATGTTAATGACCCAGTCTTCTCAAGTGGAGCTATGGGACAAGGTATCGCTGTAAAACCTAGTGAAGATGTCGTTTACGCACCAGCTGATGCTGAAGTGACAATTGTCTTCCCAACAGGACATGCTTATGGCCTAAGAACAGCTAACGGAGCTGAAATCTTGATCCACGTTGGTATCGACACTGTTTCAATGAACGGTGAAGGATTCAACCATAAAGTTGCTCAAGGTGACAAGGTTAAAGCTGGAGATGTTCTTGGAACATTTGACTCAGCTAAGATTGCTGCTGCAGGCCTTGACAACACAACTATGGTTATCGTAACAAACACTGCAGACTTTGCTTCAGTAAATCCAGTTGCTTCTGGATCAGTTGCTAAGGGAGATGCAATCATCGAAGTTAAAGCTTAATACTCTTCGAAAATCAAATTTAAACTGCGTCATACTCGCTTTGCCGTATGTATGTGTTACTGACTTCGTCAGTTCTATCTACAACCTCAAAGCTGTACTTTGAGCAATCCGCAGCTCGATTCCTAGTTTGTTCTTTGATTTTCATTAAGTACACTACTTTCGATTTAATAGATCAAAAAACGAACAAATGTCATGTTTGTTCGTTTTTGATTGAATAGTAAAATTTACAGAGGAAAAACTAAAATATAGAGCAACTTTCCTTCTGGAATTATGCTATAATAGAGAAAATAAAAACTAGAGGTTTATCATGACAAAACTATATGGAAGCTTGGAAGCGGGCGGTACAAAATTTGTCTGTGCTGTCGGTGATGAAAACTTTAATATTGTAGAAAAAACACAATTCCCAACAACAACTCCTATCGAGACAATCGATAAAACTATCGAGTTCTTTTCAAAATTTGATAATCTTGCAGGACTTGCGATTGGATCATTTGGTCCAATTGATATCGACAAAAACTCAAAAACTTATGGTTTTATTACAACTACACCGAAACCTCACTGGGCCAATGTTGATTTGCTTGGTGCTCTTCGTCGCGCTCTAAACGTGCCAATGTACTTCACAACAGACGTAAACAGTTCTGCCTACGGTGAGGTAGTTGCTCGTAATAATGCTGGTGGCCGTATCGAAAACTTAGTTTACTATACAATCGGTACAGGTATCGGAGCTGGTGTTATCCAACGTGGTGAGTTTATCGGTGGTGTGGGACACCCTGAAATGGGTCATTATTATGTGGCTAGACACCCAATGGATATTGAAAAAGAATTCAACGGTGTTTGTCCTTTCCATAAGGGATGTCTGGAAGGCTATGCAGCTGGACCAAGTCTTGAAGCTCGTACAGGTGTTCGTGGGGAAAACATTGAACTCAACAACCCTGTTTGGGATGTTCAAGCCTACTATATCGCTCAAGCCGCGGTTAATGCTACTGTAACTTTCCGACCAGACGTTATCGTATTTGGTGGTGGGGTTATGGCCCAACAACACATGCTTGACCGTGTACGTGAGAAATTTACATCTCTTCTCAATGGTTACCTACCAGTTCCAGATGTACGTGACTATATCGTAACACCAGCTGTAGCAGGTAATGGTTCGGCTACACTTGGAAACTTCGTTCTTGCTAAGAGCGTTGCAAAATAAACATGAAAAATGAGGTCGGAAATTATCCCGGCCTCATTTTTTAGTCTTTTTCTATCTTTGTTTCCTGATGGAAAATATTTTGCCAAGTTTCGTGGCGGCGCCAGATGCTTGTGTGGATGGTATCACCAATCTGATAGCGGATCAGTTTTGTCTTCTGACTAATGGAAGTTAGGTGAAGCTCTTTAATGGCAGATGTCAGTTCTTTTTCGGACTTATAGGCATCCTTGTCCAGTTCTTGTCCGTCCTGGCGGATATAAATGAAGTCTTCTGCAAGTAACTCTTCTAGTTGATTTCCTTGGTCAATCAATTGCTCTCTCATGAGCAATTTTTTATAGACATTATCTAGGATTTCATCCTCAGGGATTGGTGCTGGTTCGATATGAATGTCTGTATCAAAGACACCAAAGCGTTCGGATAACATGGATTCAACCTGATCCGCAATTTCGTGGCTTTCGAAAACGGAGAGATCTGGATTCATCTCGAGAGTGATGTCCAGATAGATATTACTTCCGTAAGTACGACCGCGTTGAGATTTGACCTTGCTAATCTTAGGAATTTCCATGATAGCTTTTTGGTAATCTTCGAGCAAGTGTTCATCAAAACCATCAGAAAGGCTGAAGGATGACTCGATAAAGATATCATAGGCAGTCTTGAGGATAAAGAAGGTAATGACGATGGCAACCAATTTATCCACGAGAGGGAAGTTAAAACTGCTGGCTAGGATAGCGATAGTGGTTCCGAGTGAAGTGACTGCATCTGATAGATTGTCCTTGGCAGCCGCTTTAAGCGCCTTAGATTTGGACTGCTTGCTGAGGTGGGTGTTGTAGAGATAAACAGCAAACATAATCACAGCAGAGATCACTCCTAGAATCGCTCCCAGTGGGTCAATCACTGTTTCTTCGCGACTAATAATCTTTTGAATCGTATCTCGCAAGACATCAAAACCAACATAGAACATGATGATTGAAGTGATGAGGCTTGCCAAGTCCTCGATTTTCCAGTGACCGAAACGATGGTCTCTATCTGCTGGTTGGCGGGCCAAACGAATCCCAATGAGGAGGGCAACATTTCCGATGATATCAGAAACGTTGTTGAAACCATCCGCCACCAAACTGGATGAATGGAGCAAGTGTCCGGTTGCTAGCTTAGCTGCAGATAAGAATAGATAGGTCAAAATGCTGATAATGGCACCACGCTCAGCTAATTTTAAGTTTGAAACCGATTGATTCATCTAACTCCCTTTCTAGAACTATCGTATGTTTTCATTATACTGGTTTTCCAAGGAAAATTCAAATGGAGGGGGATGGGACATTTATACTGATTCAACAGATTTTTTGAATGAAATATGATAGAATATTAGGTAATCAAAATTTTAGAAAGAGATTTTCATGAATCATAAACAAATCATAGATAGAGTGATTCGAATTGGTTTGCTGTTGCTACCATTTCTTATTTTTTATGGATATAGATTGATTAAGGGATTCGATTATCCAGTGATTGATGATGTCATGGTCAATCAAACCATATTATCGGGTGATAATATGTTGCTTCCCTATATTGGAATTTTGTTATCATCTGCTTTAGTATTTCTTCAGCAATTTTTTACAACTTGGAATATTTATTTTATTTTCTTAGCTCTCAGTTTTTGCTTGAGTTTTAGCATCTATTTGGAGTTCTTTTTTAGAAAGAAATATTATTTCTTACTTCCCTTAGTGATTTTACTTCAAATGGTTTTAATGAAGTATTTCTCGTTTTCAGTAATTGCTTACTTGTTATCGACAGCAGCTATACTATTATTATTTGATAGAAAATACGTGACGGGAATGCTTTTGTCTGTAATAGGTTTATCGATTAGGCCGCAAATTATTGCCAGTTTATTATTGCTTTTACTCCCCTTCCTAGCTTTTGAAGTAATCAAAGGAAAAAAGAAAAAAGAATTATTCTTGTTATCTGCTGTTATTTTGTTTATCTTTACTTCCAACAAAGTTTATACACTAACGAATCCAGATGTTCAAGAATACCTAACTTGGAATACTCTGAGTACCAACTTGAGAGATTTTCCTGCGATTGATTATGAGAAACATGCCAAGGAATTTCAGGAACTGGGAGTCAGTGAAAATGATTTATCTACTTCAACTTATTGGCTCTTTGCTGAAAAAGGTGCTTTGAACAATGAGCTGTTAACAAAAATTCAATCAGTACGTTCTTTCTCTGAAAAGTACTCCTTTAATGTGCTTCAGATGGTATCAGATTATTTTCAAAATATCATTTTGACAAGCTTTCTTTTTGTTATGATTGGCTGGTTTTTGTTCTTCAAGCCCAAGAAGTTTTATGGATGGCTACTCCCTCTTGTTCCGTTTGCGCTGATAGGTGCTCTATTTGTTAGGCAGAGAGTAGTAGAACGGGTCTATATCCCAATTATCATTAGCTTTTTAATCTTTTTTATCTACTATGCTCCTTTATTTTACACTAAGCGCAAACTGTTGAAGAAAAGAGGAATTTTTTATAGTCTACAACTTGTAGGAATGCTTGCGAGTATGGCCTGGGTAAATAGTGTGGGACAAGAACTTTACTGGTTCCCAATCATTCAATCATCCATGGTATCAGAGTATCATGACGTAGTGGAAAAACATTCTGATAAATTGCTTGTTTTTGGTGGTTATGGAACACTTGTCAATTCTCAACCGAGATTGGCTACGATTAGAAGGAAGCCTGATCAGTTGATTGAAAATACAACAACCTTAGGTAACTGGCAAACTTTTTCGCCACATTATTATCAACTAATGAAAAAGTATAATGTTGAGGAGCCTAGTAATCTTCTTTCTTCTGCTATTGATAAGGAGAATATCCTATTCTTTTGGTCACCTTCTTCAGGAAAGATGGATCAAGTCAAGAAAATAATGAAAGAACATTACCAGAAAGATGTTTATTTTGAAGAAGTTGAGGTGGTCACTTCTGATATGAATCTTTATCGACTAAGAACAGGAGAAGGGAGATAGGATGAAAAAGCGCATAGGTTACCTAGATATGGCTAAGGGGCTAGCGATTATACTTGTTATTATAGGGCACAGCAGTTTTGTGCCTCTTCGTGCAAAAATACTCCTCTATGTTTTTCATATCCCCTTATTTTTCTTCTTGTCAGGTTTTACTTTAAATGTCACTAAATACAAATCATTTAAGGAATATTTTATTAGCAAGGTGAAAAGTTTGGTCGTTCCCTTTTTTTGCCTGAATATTTTTGTTTTTCTCTTTCAACTCTTTGTCATGTATCCTGAACAAGTGTTTAGTTTTAATCTTATTCATTTTACTAAACAATTGTTGTTGTCAGATCGCTTGCATGTTTATTTTCAGTTATGGTTTCTGAATGTCATGTTTTTAGCACATGTTGTTAGTTACTTTATTCTCAGAAGAAAATGGTCGATTGGTCAATGGCTATTGATTCTTGTATCACTCTTGCTTCTAGTCGTTTTAGGACAAAAAATCTATACTTGGAATTTTTATCTTATCTGGAATCTTGATTTGGTCCCTGTAGCCGTTGTCTTCACTTTTCTAGGTGTTGGAGTGAGAAAATATTTACCTCAGCTGGAGAAGTTTTTTGCAATATACAATCTGCCAGTTGCCTTATCTCTAACTATATTTGTAGGCAGATTGAACTATCATTGGAGTGGAAGACAAATTGTCGATCTCTACTATCAGCAGATAGGGAACCATCTCTTGTTTTACATTGCTGCAATTTCAGGTATATGGTCCACCCTCATATTCTTTAAGTCAATTCCTGAAATGACTCTCTTGAAATCAATCGGCCAAAGAACCTTGATTTACTATGGTGTCCATGCCCCAATTGTTTTAGTATTGGTAGAAAAATTAGTTTTACAACTGTCTACAAGATATACTGGTATTTTTGTGAATGGCTACGTTACAACAAGTGTTGTGACAATATTGACTTTGGTAGGGTGTGAATTGATTGTCAGAGTATTTAGAGGGACCAATTTTCCCTTTGGATTTAAAAGGTTAGGAGACAAAGATGAGTAGAAATAATCCGATTTTATATATCGTGATTCCATGTTATAACGAAGAGCAAGTGTTACCTCACACAAATCCGATGTTTGTCGGGAAGATTGAGGAATTGGTAAAAAATCAAGAGGTTCATCCAAATAGCAAGGTCATGTATGTGAATGATGGCAGTAAGGATAAAACTTGGGAACTTATCCAAGAATATGCTTCATCGAATCCATTTGTTGTAGGTATTTTTCAAAGTCGAAACCGTGGTCATCAAAGTAGTGTTCTTGCTGGGATGTACGAAGCTGCAGAATTTGCGGATATCGTGATTACCATTGATGCAGATGGTCAAGATGATATTGATTGTATGAATCAGATGATTGCTGAATATAAGACTGGTTCAGAGTTAGTCTACGGTGTTCGTGATAATCGAGATACAGACTCAGCTTTTAAACGTATAACAGCAGAAGGTTTTTACAAAGTGATGCAACTATTTGGAGCGGATGTCGTTTTTAATCATGCTGACTATCGTTTAGTCTCAAAACGATTTCTACAGGAATTATCCAAGTTTAAAGAAGTTAATCTGTTCCTTCGTGGCATTATGCCTCTGGTAGGATTTAAGTATTCCTATGTGACTTATAAACGTCATGAACGAATTGCTGGAGAAAGTCACTATCCACTTTCTAAAATGCTTGGCCTAGCAATGGACGGAATTACGAGCCTATCTATTAAACCCATTCGCTTGATTACCGCAATGGGAGTTGTGACTTCCTTTTTTAGTTTTTTGTTGATCATCTGGGTTTTGTGGAGCAAATTTGCTGGTACAGTTGTGGCCGGTTGGGCTAGTACCTACGCTATTGTAAGTTTACTTGGCGGAGTTCAACTCATTAGCCTTGGTGTAATCGGTGAATATATTGGAAAAATCTATTTAGAAACCAAACATCGTCCAAGATACATTATTAGCGATCGTACTTATGATGGGAATGTTGACTAACTCCACCCCAGCACTTGAAAACTTTAGAATTTCTGATATAATAGAACTACTCAAGGGAGTAGCTGGCGGTTAACCGCGATAGTGTCGTCATTACGAATTATTTCCGGCACTATATTAAACAGCGAGACTTGTTTTTTTAAAAAACAGGTCTCTTTTTTTGTAAAAAGAGGCCAAAAAGGAGGAGACTGTTTTGTCAAAAGAACAAAATAAAGACTTGTTTTACACACAATCTTCTGAGGAAGTCCTAAAGAATCTGGACTCATCTGTTGAAGGTTTGTCAACTGCTCAAGCTCAAGAACGCATAGCGACTTATGGTCGAAATGAGTTAGAAGAGGGCGAAAAACGTAGCCTACTAGCTAAATTCCTTGATCAATTTAAGGATTTGATGATCATCATCTTGCTAGCGGCAGCGGCACTTTCTGTCATTACAGAAGGAATGGACGGTTTAACAGATGCCATTATCATCTTGGCCGTAGTTGTCCTGAATGCAGCCTTTGGTGTTTACCAAGAAGGTCAAGCAGAAGCAGCGATTGAGGCTCTGAAAAATATGTCTAGCCCAATGGCCCGTGTTCGTCGTGATGGTCATGTCATTGAGATCGACTCAAAAGAATTGGTGCCTGGGGACATCGTCTTGCTTGAAGCTGGAGATGTAGTTCCTGCTGATATGCGCTTGTTTGAAGCGGCGTCTCTTAAAATCGAAGAAGCTGCTCTTACTGGTGAATCTGTACCAGTTGAAAAAGATATTACTCAAGTAGTAGAAGCAGATGCTGGTATTGGGGACCGCGTTAATATGGGTTACCAAAACTCAAACGTAACTTACGGTCGTGGTATTGGTGTCGTGACTAACACTGGTATGTATACTGAAGTTGGTAAGATTGCGGATATGTTGGCCAATGCCGATGAGACAGAAACACCATTGAAGCAAAGCTTGGAACAATTATCTAAAGCCTTGACTTACTTAATCGTTGTGATTGCGATTATCACTTTCTTGGTTGGTGTCTTCGTTCGTGGTGAACATCCGTTGGAAGGCTTGATGGTTGCAGTAGCCCTTGCGGTTGCTGCGATTCCAGAAGGACTCCCTGCCATTGTAACCATCGTTCTCTCTTTGGGAACTACAACTCTTGCTAAACGTAATTCGATTGTTCGTAAATTACCAGCCGTTGAAACACTTGGTTCAACAGAAATCATCGCATCTGATAAAACAGGTACCTTGACTATGAACCAAATGACGGTTGAAAAAGTCTATACTAACGGTCAATTGCAAAGCTCAGCAGCTGAGATTGCTGCTAGTAACAATACCCTTCGTATCATGAACTTTGCCAATGATACAAAGGTGGACCCATCTGGTAAATTGATTGGTGACCCAACGGAGACAGCTCTTGTACAGTTTGGTTTGGACCACAACTTTGACGTTCGTGAAGTTTTGAAGAATGAGCCACGTGTGGCAGAATTGCCATTTGACTCAGAACGTAAACTTATGTCTACGATCCATAAGGAAGCAGACGGTTCATACTTTATCGCTGTCAAGGGTGCCCCTGACCAATTGCTCAAACGTGTGACTCGTATTGAAGTAAATAGGAAAGTTCGTCCAATCACAGAAGAAGACAAACAAGCTATCCTTGCTACCAACAAAGACTTGGCTAAACAAGCCCTTCGTGTCTTGATGATGGCTTATAAGACAAGCAACGAAATCCCAACCTTGGAATCTGAAATTGTTGAGTCTGACCTCATCTTCTCAGGTTTGGTCGGCATGATTGACCCTGAGCGTCCAGAAGCTGCAGAAGCTGTCCGTGTCGCTAAGGAAGCAGGTATCCGTCCAATCATGATCACTGGTGACCACCAAGATACAGCAGAAGCCATTGCCAAACGTCTTGGAATCATCGATCCAAATGATACAGAAGACCATGTCTTCACGGGTGCTGAGTTGAATGAACTCACTGATGAAGAATTCCAAAAAGTCTTCAAGCAATACTCTGTATACGCACGTGTATCACCTGAGCACAAGGTTCGTATCGTGAAAGCATGGCAAAAAGAAGGTAAAGTTGTTGCCATGACAGGTGATGGAGTCAACGATGCGCCATCACTTAAGACAGCTGACATCGGTATCGGTATGGGGATTACTGGTACAGAGGTTTCTAAGGGAGCTTCTGATATGGTCCTTGCCGATGATAACTTTGCAACTATTATCGTAGCGGTTGAAGAAGGACGTAAGGTCTTCTCAAATATCCAAAAATCCATCCAATACCTCTTGTCTGCTAATATGGCTGAAGTCTTCACGATTTTCTTCGCAACCCTATTTGGTTGGGATGTGTTGCAACCAGTACATCTCCTCTGGATTAACTTGGTAACAGATACGCTTCCAGCCATCGCTCTTGGTGTAGAACCAGCTGAGCCAGGAGTTATGACCCACAAACCTCGTGGACGTAAGTCAAACTTCTTTGATGGTGGGGTCTTCGGTGCTATCATGTATCAAGGTATCTTCCAAACCATGCTGGTTCTGGGTGTCTATGGTTGGGCGATTCTCTTCCCAGAGCATCAAGTTCAATCTGAAATTCACGCAGATGCCCTTACTATGGCCTTTGCAACTCTTGGTTTGATCCAGTTGCTCCATGCCTTTAACGTCAAGTCTGTTTACCAATCAATCTTTACGGTTGGACTTTTCAAGAATAAGACCTTTAACTGGTCAATCCCAGTTGCCTTCATCCTCTTGATGGCTACGATTGTGGTTCCAGGATTTAACAGCCTCTTCCACGTTTCACATTTGAGTTTGACTCAGTGGATGGCAGTTATTGTAGGTTCGCTCTTAATCGTTGTTCTTGTTGAGATTGTCAAAGCAGTTCAACGTGCACTTGGAAAAGATAAAAATGCTATTTAAGCATTGAAAAGTCATCTTCGGATGGCTTTTTGTTTATGTATAAAGATAAACTACCAAAGATTTTGTGCTATAATCAAGAAGAGATAAAGATGGAGGAAAGAAGATTTGGAAAAGAAAATCGTAAGAGATATGATATTTTTATCGCAGGTATCCCAGCCTGCTAGTCAGGAGGATTTACCTCTAGCAAAGGACTTGCAGGATACCCTACAGGCTAATCGAGAAATTTGTGTTGGACTAGCCGCCAATATGATTGGAGTGCAAAAGCGCGTCATTATTTTTAATATCGGCATGATTCCCATGGTTATGTTTAATCCAGTTCTTCAATCCTTTGAAGGGCCATATGAAACGGAGGAAGGATGTTTGTCTTTGACAGGTGTAAGACCGACAACTAGGTATGAGAAGATTACAGTAAGCTACAGAGATATCCATTGGCAAGAGCAAACCATTAGCCTGACAGGTTTTCCAGCTCAGATTTGTCAGCATGAATTGGATCATTTAGAAGGTCGTATTATTTAGGCTCAAATCCTTGGTGCTCCTAGAAAAATATGCTACACTAAGACTATGAAAATTCTAATCCCAACTGCAAAAGAAATGAATACAAATGTTCCTAGTTTTGAAGCAAATCCCTTGCGTCCTGAAAGTCAGGCTGTAGTGGATGCATTAGCGACATATTCTGTCCAAGAGCTGGAAAGTTTTTACAAAATTTCTGCTGAAAAAGCACAAGAGGAGTATGACTATATCCAGGCCTTGAAAAATGAAACTGCGACAAACTATCCAGCCTTGCACCTCTTTGATGGACTCATGTATCGCAACATCAAACGGAACAATCTAACCAAGGCTGAACAAGCCTATCTGGAGAAACACCTCATGATAACGTCAGCTCTTTACGGTGTGATTCCAGCCTTTGCACCGATTGCACCTCACAGACTAGACTTTTTGATGAAGCTTAAAATTGCTGGGAAAAGCCTGAAAAGTCACTGGCAGTCAGCTTATGAAGAGTCGGTGAAGGGTGAAGAACTAATCTTTTCACTCTTGTCTTCGGAGTTTGAAAATGTCTTTCCAAAATATATCCGTGAAAAAATGGTGACCTTTAAGTTTATGGAAGACAGAGATGGAAAACTTAAAGTTCACTCAACCATTTCAAAAAAAGCCCGAGGAGCCTTTTTAACAGCCCTGATGGAAGGTCAGGTAACTTCGGTAGAAGAGATTAAAAAGCTCAGCTTTGCAGGTTTCCACTATCAAGAAGACTTGTCTAGTGACAAGGAAATGGTCTTTGTAAAATAGATTGAAAATAGCGTCTGCTCTTGATTGAATCAGGGCAGGCTTTTTTATGATTTGATGCTTCTATTTTTAGTTCAGAATGGTAGGAATTTTCTCACAATTTTGGTATAATAGGACTATTAGAAAATTTCAAGGAGACAAACATGTCAGTTAAAATTGCTTTACTTGGATTTGGTACAGTAGCCAGTGGTGTACCATTCTTGCTAAAGGAAAATGGAGAAAAAATTGTTCAAGCAGCACATTCAGAAATTGAAGTAGCCAAAGTTTTGGTCAAAGACGATGAAGAGAAAGCACGCTTGCTTGAAGCAGGAAATGATTTTAATTTTGTAACAAATATTGACGAAATTTTGTCAGATAAAGACATCGCGATTGTTGTTGAGTTGATGGGACGTATCGAACCTGCTAAAACATTTATCACTCGTGCCTTAGAAGCAGGGAAACATGTCGTGACAGCCAACAAGGACCTTTTGGCTGTTCATGGTGCAGAATTGCTTGAGATTGCCAAAGCTCATAATGTTGCTCTTTATTATGAAGCAGCTGTTGCGGGAGGAATTCCAATCCTTCGTACCTTGGTTAACTCACTAGCATCAGACAAAATCACTCGTGTTCTTGGTGTTGTCAATGGAACATCTAACTTCATGATGACCAAAATGGTAGAAGAAGGTTGGTCTTATGAAGATGCTTTGGCAGAAGCCCAACGACTTGGTTTTGCTGAAAGCGACCCTACCAATGACGTTGATGGGATTGATGCAGCCTACAAGATGGTCATCCTTAGCCAGTTTGCATTTGGGATGAATGTCAAATTTGAAGATGTTGCCCATCAAGGAATCCGCAATATCACTCCAGAAGATGTGGCAGTTGCCCAAGATCTTGGGTACGTGGTTAAATTAGTAGGTTCTATTGAAGAAACACCTTCTGGAATCGCTGCCGAGGTTACTCCAACCTTCCTTCCTAAAGCTCATCCACTTGCCAGTGTTAACGGTGTTATGAATGCGGTCTTTGTGGAATCTATCGGTATCGGCGAGTCTATGTACTATGGACCAGGTGCAGGTCAAAAACCAACTGCAACAAGTGTTGTGGCTGATATTGCCCGTATCGTTCGTCGTTTGAATGACGGCACCATTGGCAAAGCCTTTAACGAATACCATCGTGACCTTGTTTTGGCTCAGCCAGAAGATGTCAAAGCCAACTACTATTTCTCAATCCTGGCTCCAGATTCAAAAGGTCAAGTCTTGAAATTGGCTGAACTCTTTAATGCGGAAGATATCTCCTTCAAGCAAATCCTTCAAGATGGTAAGCAAGAAGGCAAAGCTCGTATTGTCATCATTACCCATAAGATTAACAAGGCACAGCTTGAAAATATTACAGATGCTTTGAAGGGTGTAGCTGAATTTGAACTTCTCAACACCTTCAAGGTTTTAGGAGACTAAGATGAAGATTATTGTACCTGCTACAAGTGCCAATGTGGGTCCTGGTTTTGACTCTGTTGGTGTAGCTGTAACTAAGTATCTAGAAATTCAGGTTTGTGAGGAACGTGAAGAATGGATGATTGAGCATCAACTAGGCAAATGGATTCCACGTGACGAGCGTAATCTTTTGCTGAAGATTGCTTTACAAATTGTTCCAGACCTACAACCAAGACGTCTGAAAATGATTAGTGATATTCCACTTGCGCGTGGACTTGGTTCATCGAGCTCTGTCATCGTTGCAGGGATTGAACTGGCAAATCAATTAGGAAATCTTAAATTAAGCGATCATGACAAATTGCAATTGGCGACTAAGATTGAAGGGCATCCTGATAATGTTGCCCCAGCCATCTACGGAAATCTGGTCATTGCAAGCTCAGTCGAAGGTCAGGTTTCAGCTGTTGTGGCGCCTTTCCCAGAGTGTGCTTTCCTAGCTTATATTCCAAACTATGAATTGCGAACTCGCGATAGTCGTGGTGTCTTGCCTAAGAAATTATCATACAAGGAAGCTGTTGCAGCAAGTTCAATAGCCAATGTGGCTATCGCAGCTCTATTGACAGGAGATATGGTCAAAGCTGGTCAAGCTATCGAGAGTGACCTTTTCCACGAGCGTTATCGTCAAGATTTGGTTCGAGAATTTGCGACAATTAAAAAAGTTGCCAAGAGAAACGGTGCTTATGCGACCTACTTGTCTGGCGCTGGGCCTACTGTCATGGTTCTAGCTGATCCTGATAAGATGCCGAAGATTAAGGCAGAGCTTGAAAAACAACCGTTCAAAGGCAAGCTTCATGATTTGCAAGTAGACACACAAGGCGTGCGCGTCGAAGAAAAATAAATATTGCGATAGGATGGGGAAACTCTCTATTAGAGGGCTTCCTATCCTTTTTTTGAAAATGAAAGATGGGATATGAAATGTTTCCCACTTTTGCTGACCGATAGAGGGTCAAGGAGGGTATGAGATGGCAGAAATATATCTAGCAGGTGGTTGCTTTTGGGGCTTAGAGAAATACTTTTCCCGTATTTCTGGAGTGTTGCAAACCAGTGTTGGTTATGCTAATGGTCAGGTAGAAACTACCAATTATCAATTAATCAAAGAAACAGATCATGCAGAGACTGTTCAAGTTATTTATGATGAAAAGGCAGTCTCGCTCCGTGAGATTTTGCTTTATTATTTCCGAGTCATTGATCCATTGTCTGTCAATCAACAAGGAAATGAC
This sequence comes from Streptococcus nidrosiense, assembly GCF_042140045.1. Taxonomy (NCBI): domain Bacteria; kingdom Bacillati; phylum Bacillota; class Bacilli; order Lactobacillales; family Streptococcaceae; genus Streptococcus; species Streptococcus nidrosiense. Next base: position 1,923,555 of record NZ_CP152419.1, on the reverse strand, counting down.
CGTGGCCGTCAATATCGTACAGGGATTTATTACCAAGACGAAGAGGATTTGCCGACTATCTATGCTCTTGTCCAAGAGCAGGAGCGCATGCTTGGGCGTAAGATAGCAGTGGAAGTAGAGAAACTTCGTCACTATATTCTGGCTGAGGACTATCACCAAGACTACCTCAAGAAAAATCCTGGTGGTTATTGCCATATCGATGTGAGAGATGCAGAGAACCCCTTGATAGATGCCGCCAACTATGAAAAACCTAGTCAGGCAGTTTTAAGAGAAAATTTGTCAGAAGAGTCTTATAGAGTTACCCAAGAAGCTGCGACGGAAGCTCCCTTTAGCAATGCTTATGACCAAACTTTTGAGGAAGGAATTTATGTCGATATCACGACAGGAGAGCCTCTCTTCTTTGCCAAGGATAAGTTTGCCTCAGGCTGTGGTTGGCCAAGTTTTAGTAGACCGATTTCTAAAGAGTTGATCCATTACTATCGTGACTTGAGTCACGGTATGGAGCGTATTGAAGTGCGGTCACGTTCGGGTAATGCTCACTTGGGACATGTCTTTACAGACGGACCTCAGGAACTAGGTGGTTTACGCTATTGTATCAATTCTGCATCCTTACGATTCATTGCTAAGGATGAAATGGAGGAGGCTGGCTATGGCTACCTACTTCCATATTTGAACAAGTAAAAAGATGGTGGGTTTCCACCTTCTTCATTTTGAAAATAGAAGGGACTTATGAAACACTTACTTTCTTACTTTAAACCCTACATCAAGGAGTCTTTCCTAGCACCCTTGTTTAAACTGCTAGAAGCCGTTTTTGAACTCTTAGTTCCCATGGTGATAGCTGGGATTGTCGACCAATCTATCCCTCAAAAAGATCAGGGGCATCTGTGGATGCAAATAGGCCTCCTATTTGTGTTTGCAGTTATTGGTGTTTTGGTAGCTTTGATTGCCCAGTTTTACTCAGCTAAGGCAGCAGTAGGATTTGCCAAGGAGTTAACCAATGATCTCTATCGTCATATTCTTTCCTTGCCCAAGGATAGTAGAGACCGTTTAACGACCTCGAGTTTGGTGACGCGTTTGACTTCAGATACCTATCAGATTCAGACAGGGATCAATCAATTTTTACGTCTATTTTTAAGGGCTCCTATTATTGTTTTTGGTGCCATTTTTATGGCTTATCGTCTCTCGCCTGAATTGACCTTCGGGTTTTTGGTCATGGTTGCCATTTTGTCCTTTGTCATTGTCGTGTTATCACGCTTGATCAATCCTCTCTATAGTATTTTGAGAAAGAAAACAGACCAGCTGGTTCAGGAAACACGCCAACAGATACAAGGTATGCGTGTGATTCGTGCCTTTGGCCAAGAAAAACGAGAAATCGAGAACTTCCAAGTACTCAATCAAGTCTATACTGCTATCCAAATGAAAACAGGACACTGGTCCAGTCTATTGACCCCCTTGACCTATTTGATCGTCAATGGAACTTTGCTGGTGATTATCTGGAATGGTTATATTTCTATCCAGGGAGGCTGGCTCAGTCAAGGTGCCTTGATTGCCTTAATCAACTATCTCCTGCAAATCTTGGTAGAGTTGATAAAACTAGCCATGCTCATTAATTCGCTCAACCAGTCCTATATTTCTGCCAAGCGGATTAAAGAAGTCTTTGCAGAAAAGCCTGAAGATATACTGGCAGAAATTGCTCAAAAAGAAACTTCCTCGAACCAGTCCTTACGAGTTGAACACTTGAGCTTTACCTACCCAGATGCTGCCCAACCATCCTTGCGAAATCTTTCTTTTGCTATGCAACAAGGGGAGATTCTTGGGATTATAGGTGGGACTGGTTCTGGTAAGTCGACCTTGGTACAGGTCCTACTTGGTCTTTATCCGGCAGATAAAGGAAGCATTTCCCTTTATCGAGATGGACGTAGTCCTCGCAATCTTTCTGAATGGCGGTCCTGGATGGCTTATGTTTCTCAAAAAGTTGAACTCTTTAAAGGGACTATTCGTTCCAACTTGACTTTGGGTATCGAAGACCCTATCTCTGACCAAGAACTCTGGCAGGCTTTGGAAATTGCTCAAGCCAAGGACTTTGTCAGTGATAAGGAAGGCCAGCTGGACGCAGAGGTTCAAGCAGGTGGTCGTAATTTCTCAGGTGGGCAAAAGCAACGTTTATCGATTGCCCGGGCAGTCTTGCGTCGAGCACCATTTCTCATCTTGGATGATGCGACTTCGGCTCTTGATACCATTACTGAGTCCAATCTTCTGAAGGCTGTTCAAGATAACCTACCTGACACTAGCTTGATCTTGATTTCCCAACGAACTTCAACCTTGAAGATTGCTGATCAAATTCTCCTTTTAGAGAAAGGGGAGCAATTAGCACTTGGAAATCATGAGGAATTGATGAAGACTAGCCAAGTCTATCGTGAAATCAATGCATCTCAACATGGAAAGGAGGATTAGAATGAAAGGCAAACATACAAGTCAAACCCTTAAACGATTGGCAAAAGACTTAGCTGGCCATCCCGTCCTTCTTTTCCTGGCTTTCTTGGGTACTATTGCTCAGGTAGCCTTATCAATCTATCTACCAATCTTGATAGGACAGGTGATTGACCAAGTCCTAGTCGATGGTTCATCCCAGCTATTTTGGCAGATTTTTCTCCAGATGATTTTGGTGGTCATTGGGAATACGCTGGTACAATGGGCCAATCCTCTCCTCTATAATCGACTGATTTTCTCCTACACCAAAGATTTGCGCGAAAAAATTATTGAAAAGCTCCATCGTCTTCCGATTACCCTTGTAGATAGACAAGGTAGTGGAGAAATGGTCAGCCGTGTAACGACAGATATCGAGCAGTTGGCAGCGGGTCTGAATATGATTTTCAACCAATTTTTCATAGGAGTTTTGATGATTTTGGTCAGCATCCTTGCTATGCTCCAGATCCATCTATTGATGACTCTCTTGGTTCTGCTCTTAACACCTCTATCTATGGTCATTTCACGCTTTATCGCTAAGAAATCCTACCATCTCTTTCAAAAACAGACAGAGACTAGGGGGATTCAAACCCAGTTGATAGAAGAATCGCTCACCCAACAGAACATTATCCAGTCCTTCAATGCTCAGGAAGAATTTATCGAGAGACTTCATGAGGCAAATGACAACTACGCAGGTTATTCTCAGTCGGCTATCTTTTATTCATCAACAGTCAATCCTTCGACACGATTTGTCAATTCCCTTATTTATGCCCTACTAGCTGGTGTTGGAGCCTTGCGCATCATGGCGGGTTCAACTTTGACGGTTGGGCGTTTGGTGACCTTTTTGAACTATGTGCAGCAGTACACCAAGCCTTTTAACGATATTTCATCAGTCTTAGCCGAGTTGCAAAGCGCCTTAGCTTGTGCAGAACGTGTTTATGCTGTTCTAAAAAGTCCAGAGGTTACAGAAACTGGTCTTAAAGAATTGAACAGCGACCAAGTCAAGGGAGCTATTTCCTTTAAACATGTTTCTTTTGGTTACAATCCTGAAAAGATCTTGATTAAGGATTTGTCTATTGACATTCCAGCTGGTAGTAAGGTTGCTATCGTTGGTCCAACGGGTGCTGGAAAGTCTACCCTTATCAATCTCCTCATGCGTTTTTACCCGATTAACTCAGGAGATATTTTGCTAGACGGTCATTCTATTTACGACTATACCCGAGCTTCTCTTCGACAGCAGTTTGGGATGGTGCTCCAAGAAACTTGGCTCAAGCAGGGAACCATTCATGACAATATTGCTTTTGGCAATCCTGATGCTAGCCGAGAGCAGGTCATTGCAGCAGCCAAGGCAGCTAACGCAGACTTCTTTATCCAACAATTGCCACAGGGATATGATACCAAGCTTGAAAATGCAGGGGAATCCTTGTCTGTTGGTCAGGCTCAGCTTTTAACCATTGCCCGTGTCTTTCTAGCCATTCCTAAGATTCTTATCTTAGATGAGGCGACTTCATCCATCGATACCCGTACCGAGGTGCTGGTTCAGGATGCCTTTTCCAAACTCATGAAGGGGCGAACAAGCTTCATCATTGCCCACCGTTTATCGACCATTCAGGATGCTGATTTGATTCTTGTCTTGGTGGATGGAGATATTGTCGAGTATGGCAATCATGAGGAACTCATGACGAGAAAAGGCAAATACTATCAAATGCAGCAAGCAGCAACTTTTATCCCAGAATAAATGGGAAAGCCATTATAATGCCAATGAACAAACAAGAAAAGTTGCCTTCGGGTGACTTTTTTGTTACAATAGCTAGAAAAATTATCTGGTATGAAAGCTAATACTCAATGAAAATCAAAGAGCAAACTAGGAAACTAGCCGCAGGTTGCTCAAAACACTGTTTTGAGGTTGTAGATGGAACTGACGTAGTTAGTATCCTACACATACGGCAAGGCAACGTTGACGCGGTTTGAAGAGATTTTCGAAGAGTATAATTTAGAAAAGGAGCCTAGTATGAAAGTCTTTCAGCATGTAAATATCGTGACTTGTGACCAAGATTTCCATGTCTACCTGGATGGTATCTTGGCTCTTGAAAATTCTCAAATTGTCTATGTTGGTCAGGAAAATCAAGAAATTCTCAAACAAGCAGATCAAATCATAGACTATCAGGGTGCCTGGATTATGCCTGGCTTGGTTAACTGCCATACTCACTCTGCCATGACAGGCTTGAGAGGGATTCGTGACGATAGCAATCTCCACGAATGGCTAGAGGACTATATCTGGCCAGCAGAAGCAGAATTCACACCAGAGATGACTACAAAGGCCGTCAAAGAGGCGCTAACAGAGATGCTCCAGTCAGGAACGACAGCTTTCAATGATATGTACAATCCTAATGGAGTGGATATAGCTGAGATTTATGAGGCAGTCAAGGCATCCAAGATGCGTTGCTATTTCTCTCCGACCCTCTTTTCTTCAGACATGGAGACGACTGATGAGACTATAGCAAGAACACGAGCTGTTATCGAGACAATCAAAGGATATCGGGATCACAATTTCAAGGTGATGGTGGCCCCTCATTCGCCCTACAGTTGTAGTCGAGAATTATTAGAGGCTAGCTTGAACCTAGCAAAAGAAGAAGATATTCCACTTCATATCCACGTTGCAGAAACAAAAGAAGAGTCAGGGATTATCCTGAAACGTTATGGTAAACGTCCAATAGCCTTTCTAGATGAACTTGGGTATTTAGATCATCAGGCTGTATTTGCTCACGGTGTGGAGATAAATGAAGCAGAGATTGCCCGCTTGGCAGATTCGCAAGTCGCTATCGCCCACAATCCTATCAGCAATCTCAAACTAGCCTCAGGGATTGCACCAGTCGTCCAACTTCAAAAGGCGGGAGTGCCAGTCGGGATTGCGACTGACTCAGTTGCTTCTAACAATAACCTCGATATGTTTGAGGAAGGACGCACGGCAGCCCTTTTACAGAAAATGAAGAGTGGTGATGCCAGCCAATTTCCAATTGAAACTGCCCTCAAGGCCCTGACCATTGAAGGAGCTAAGGTGTTGGGAATGGAAGATGAGATTGGTAGTCTAGAAGTTGGCAAGCAAGCAGACTTTCTCGTCATTCAGCCCCAAGGAAAAATCCATCTCCAACCTCAAGAAAACATGCTCTCTCATTTAGTTTATGCTGTTAAATCCAGTGACGTTGATGACGTATACATTGCAGGTGAGCAAGTCGTGAGAGCTGGGAAGGTACTGACAGTAGATTTATAAGTGATACTCTTTCTAATTTTTTTAAAGCTAGGTCGGTGTCGTCTTGACCTCGTTTGCTCTAACAAGTTCATTGAGTGAGTATTTATTGTGTAGGCTGTATAGAAAAAGAGGACTCTGTAAGGTCTTCTTTTTGTTGCATAATATTTAATCTGAACACTTTTGAGAGGGATACAGACCTTTATCCTCTTTTAATCCTTGCACGAACTAGGTCAAGTGCATAATGAAGTGTTTTATCTTTGATAATAAAGAGTGTGATAGCGTAATAGATGCCGCAAGCAACAATTGTGCATAGAACCATGCTAATCATCTTCATCGTAACTTCATAGCTATAAACTTGGAAGAGGATTTTAAAAACATAATAAATTGGGATGAAACCGAGTGACACGATTGTGTAGCGAGCCAAGGTTGTAAAAATCTCTCTCAAATCCAATAGTTTATGCTTCTGAATAAAGCGAATTTCTAGCAGAACTACAATTGATTCAGCTATAATGGTTGTCCCAATGTAGTATGCTGGAGTATAGATATTGTTAAAAAGGAGTAGAGAGTTTAGAATGACATTGACACCGCCACCGATAAAGTAGAAGGCGGTCAAACGATTTTCATGGTCATTAATAAAGATAATCTGTTTTCCAAGGATTAATTCGATAGCCCATATAATGGTACGAAAGGCAAAGACACTCGTTACGATTCCTGCTTCTAGATATTTCTCAGAAGAGTAGATAACTGTAGCATAGGTTCCTAAAACCATAATACCAATACTGGTAGGGACCATGAGGAAGTAAAAGAGTGATGCGCCCTGATTGACCAAATTTTTATAAGAAGTAAAATCTTTTTTTCCTAGATAATAACCAAGTCGTGGGATACTGACGTTGATAGCGCCACTAAGAACACTAGCAATCAGCATAACGATACTGGAGGCGATGGTGTAGTAAGAGATGAAATTCTCATCAGGTCCTTTAGTGATGAACATACGATCCAGCAAGGTATAGAGCATATTAGCATTTGCCAGAAGGAGCATGGTTAAGAGTGGTTTAGATGACTTGAGAAGTTCGATGAACTCAATCTTAACAAAGGAGACCTCTCGTTTAATCCAGAGGAAGCTGAGTAGATAGTTGATGATAGTTGTCGCACTCATGATGCTAGCATAAGGAACGATGTCATCAGGTGTCTTGACGAAGGCAAAGATAGCCACCAACATTCCAATCCGAATAATCAGTGTTTTATAAAGGATAAAGGAATAATTCTCGTAGGCTTCATTCATCCACTCGATATTCAGAAATTGGAAGAGAGCTTGGATGCCAAGGATGTAGTAAAGGATTTTTAGATTGACAATACTGGTATCAAAGTGAATAAAGAGGAAATAGATAGCTGTTGTCAGAATTGAAGTAATCAGGGAAATATAGAATAACTTAGAAAAGACATAATTGATCTTATTCTTATCATCCTTAACCTTACTGATAGCTCGAATCCCATAATTGTAAATCCCAAAGGCAGCAAGTGGAATGACAAAGCTTGCCCAGGTGTTGGCAGTGTTGAAGTAACCGTAATTCGATTTGCTAAGAATCCGTGTTAGATAGGGATTAGTAATCAAAGGAAAAACGATATTCAAGATATTGACCAGCAGGCTAGCCAAAGCGTTAACTTTTATATTTTTCATGAAAACTTTCTTTCTTATATTCTAAAATAGATACTAGTATTATATCACATTCCAACGCCATTTTTTTTGATAAAATTTTTGAAATCTTGTATAATAGATAGAACTGAAAGTATGAGGTTACGAACTATGAAAATGAAACAAATCAGTGATACGACTTTAAAAATCACCATGTCTTTGGAAGATTTGATGGATCGTGGAATGGAAATCGCAGACTTTCTCGTTCCACAAGAGAAAACAGAAGAATTTTTCTACGCAATCTTGGATGAGCTAGAGATGCCAGATAGCTTCTTGGATACGGGTATGCTCAGCTTCCGAGTAACACCTAAGCCAGACAAGGTTGATGTTTTTGTGACAAAATCTAAGATCGACCAGAATTTAGATTTTGACGATTTGGCAGATCTTCCTGATATGGATGAGTTGGCTAAAATGTCTCCAGATGAGTTTTTAAAAACCTTGGAGAAAACTATGGCAGAAAAAACTAAAGATGATATTGAAGCCATTCAATCTTTAGAGCAGGTTGAAAAGGAAGAAGAAGCAGCGCTTGACGAAGCCCTCGAAGTAGAAGAAGGAAAAAGAGAGCCTTATATCTACTATATCTTACGTTTTGACGATTTATCTAGTTTGGTTTCTTTTGCCAAAACGGTTGACTACCAAATGGAAACTTCAGAACTCTACAAGATGAAAGACCAGTACTATCTGACAGTCTTAGTTGATGTAGAAGATCAACCTAGCCTTTATCCAGCTTGGTTGTTGGCACGTATGCGAGAATTTGCGGATGATAGTGATATCAGTCGTTCTGTCCTACAAGAATATGGGCAACTACTCATCAATCATGATGCTGTCCAAGGACTCCAAAAAGTTTAATCTATAAAAAACAGAGAAGCTACCCTTCTCTGTTTTTGTAAAATCTAGTTTTTAAAATTTTGGATTCAGTTTGTATCCAAAAAACTTTCATATTATAATTTGAGGATAAAATTAAAGTTTTAGCATAATTTCATGAAAATTTTCTGAATCATCATCTGAAGCTACAAGTATGAAAAAGTGCCTAAAAAATAAGCAAAGTAGTAGCTTTAATAGAAGAAATGGGGTAGAATGGTAGAAGTTGCTTTTCGGTAGCTTATAATCGAATTGACTGACAAATCTTTTAGGTGTAAATGTTGTTACATCAACGATTTTACTAAACTATTATATTTTTTTTGTTTTCAAAGTATAATTTTATCTTATATTTGAAACTAGATGAATTTGAATCAGTTTTTGAAAAGAGCCCTCATATAGTTTTTGAATCCTAGCAAATGGTATTCCTATGTCTTCCAATCTTGCTAAAATTGATGAAAAACGATATGATAGAATGAAAAAAAGCGAGGTGAAAAATGGACCAAAGACGGATTCAAACAGAAACACAGCAGATACTTGAAGATGTATTAGACAAGGCTTCTTTACAGGAGGGAGCAATATTTGTCTTGGGTTTGTCTTCGAGTGAAGTGCTGGGAGGACACATCGGAAAAGATTCGAGTCAGGAAATCGGTGAACTTATTGTCAAGACTATGTTGGAACTGTTGACGGCTAAGGGAATTCACCTAGCTGTTCAAGGTTGTGAACATGTCAATCGGGCTTTAGTTGTTGAACGAGAAGTAGCTATAAAACATCAGTTGGAGATTGTGAGTGTACTCCCGACCTTACATGCAGGAGGTTCTGGTCAGTTGGCCGCCTTCCGCTATATGAAGGATCCTGTGGAGGTCGAATTTATCAGGGCAGATGCTGGTCTAGACATTGGTGATACAGCTATCGGTATGCATATCAAACATGTTCAGGTACCCATTCGACCAGTCTTAAGAGAGATTGGTCAGGCTCATGTAACGGCACTTGCTAGTCGACCAAAACTCATTGGAGGGGCGCGTGCTCAATATCCAATAGATCATATTAGGAAGATATAAAATGAATACAAGAAAAATGCAGTTTGAGAGAGTCATTAAATACTCTATTCGGAAGTTCTCGGTTGGTGTCGGTTCTGCGGTTATCGGGACATTTCTTTTGGGGGCAAATAACTTTTTAGTTGAAACTGTTTCAGCTAATGAAGTGGCAACACCCAACCAAGTTCATTACCGTTATTTGGCTGAGCAAGAATTGACAGAAGCAGAAAAAGCTTTGATCCATCACGAACTCCCTTCGGATTTAAAGCAAGATGATGTTGTCTATCTTGTTTACAGAAAGAAGGAAGTGAATTCTCAACAATTACCGAACACTGGAAGCAAGGAGTTAGCACTGGCAACTCTTGGATTTGCAACAGCGTCTATGGTTGTTGTGGTGATGTCTAAAAAACACCGCAATAAAATGCTTGGCCTTCTCTTTATTGGAGCTCTAGGTGGTAGTTACTTTATCCCTCAGTCAGCTCAAGCCTTTGAGAATAAAATCTTGGTGTCCTACAATCAAACGATTGCAGCAAGTAGTCAAGAGGACTTGGCAAAAGGTGTTATTCAAATCGAAGGATACGAATACGTCGGTTACTTTAAAGCATCAGACTTCCAAGACCAACCAGAGCAAATGACGACTGCTAAGGGAACTCAAGAAGCAGGCCACGAAGGCGAATCTTTGGTTCAACCAGAATTGCCAGCCTACACCGGCAAGATTACAGCCAAAGGAACCCAAGAAGAGGGTCACGAAGGCGAATCTTTGGTTCAACCAGAGTTGCCAGCCTACACCGGCGAGCTTACAGCTAAAGGCACGCAAGAAGCAGGCCACGAAGGTGAATCTTTGGTTCAACCAGAGTTGCCAGCCTACACCGGCGAGATTAGTGCTAAAGGAACTCAAGAAGAGGGTCATGAAGGCGAATCTTTGGTTCAACCAGAATTGCCAGCCTACACCGGCAAGATTACAGCCAAAGGAACTCAAGAAGAGGGTCATGAAGGCGAATCTTTGGTTCAACCAGAATTGCCAGCCTACACTGGCGAGATTACAGCCAAAGGCACCCAAGAAGCAGGCCATGAAGGCGAATCCCTGGTTCAACCAGAATCCCCAGCCTACACCGGCGAGCTTAGTACCAAAGGCACCCAAGAAGAGGGTCATGAAGGCGAATCTTTGGTTCAACCAGAGTTGCCAGCCTACACCGGCGAGATTACAGCCAAAGGCACGCAAGAAGCAGGTCACCAAGGTGAGTCTTTGGTTCAGCCAGAGTTACCAGCCTACACCGGCGAGCTTAGTACCAAAGGCACCCAAGAAGAGGGTCATGAAGGCGAATCCTTAGTTCAACCAGAAGCTCCAGCTTATACAGGTGAGATTACAGCCAAAGGCACGCAAGAAGAAGGTCATGAAGGCGAATCTTTGGTTCAACCAGAATCCCCAGCTTATACCGGAGAGATTAGTGCCAAAGGCACGCAAGAAGCAGGTCACGAAGGTGAATCCCTAGTTCAGCCAGAATTACCAGAGTATACAGTAGCTGAAGCAACTATCACGGAAACTGAAACTGTAGAAGTTCCATATACAAAGGAGTATGTAGCTGATGATACTCGTTACACTGATGAAGAAACAGTGATTCAAAACGGTCAAGCAGGAAGTCAGCTAATTCACCGCGTTTATAAAACTGTTAATGGTCAAAAAGTTGGGGACCCAATCAGCACAAGTACAGAAACTGTTAAGGCTCCAGTAAACGAAAAAATTAGTCGTGGTACCAAGGCTATTGAAGGTCAAGTTGAAGAAGTTTCGTTTGAAGAAATTCCTTTCGAGACAAGAACAGAAGTAGACAGCACTCTTCCGAAGGGAACAGAAGTTGTTGCTCAAGCTGGTCAGAACGGTAAGAAAAAGATTACCAAAGTCTATAAGACTCTTAAAGGCGTGAAAACTGCAGATGCTCCAACGATTTCAGAGGAAGTTGTTGAAGCAGTTCAAGATCGTATCATCAAGAAAGGTGATCAAATCCTGACTGCGCCAACGTTGACACTTACTCAAATTGATAAAGAAGAGTTAGAGCGTAGTGCCAAGGCTCGTTACCAATTGGTCAAACCAACAGGTGTAACCATTAAATCTCTTGAAGTTGTTTTGAAAGATGGAGACACTAGCCTTCAAACAGTCAATATGTCTGAGGGAGATTTGACCGCTAATCTTACAAACTTGAAGTATTACAAGGACTACAATATTGCGACCAAGATGGTTTACGATCGTGGAAATGGGAACGAAGAAGTAGTTCTTGCGGAAGAACCACTGAGACTTGATTTAAAGAAAATCGAGATTAAAGATATTCTAAGAACGGATTTGATCAAATATGAAAATCAAATCGAAATGGATGAAACTCGACTGACTTCAGTGCCAACCGACTTGTCAAACTATTATCTGAAAGTTACCTCTAATGACCATAAGACCAATCTACTAGCGGTTCAAAAAATCGAAGAGTCAACAATTGATGGAAAACAAGTCTACAAGGTAACAGCAGTAGCGGAGAACTTGGTTCAACGTAATGTCGATAATCGCTTTAATGAAACTTATACCTACTATATTGAAAAACCAAAAGCTAGTCAGGATGGTGTTTTCTACGACTTTGGAGAATTGATCCAAGCCATTCAGGCAAATCCTGCTGGTGAATTTAAACTGGGTCAAAGTATGAGTGCTCGTAACGTTGTTCCTCAAGGTAAATCTTACATTACTTCGGAGTTTACTGGTAAACTATTGAGTGATGGTGACAAACGTTTTGCTATCCATAATTTGGAACATCCCCTCTTCAATGTCATTAATGGTGGGACTATTAAGAACATTAACTTTGAAAATGTAGATATTAATCGTTCTGGTCAAAATCAAATTGCGACGGTTGGATTTAACCTTAAAAATAAAGGTCTGATTGAAGATGTTAAGGTGACTGGTTCGGTTACTGGTAACAATGATGTTGCAGGTATTGTCAATAAGATTGATGAAGATGGTAAGGTTGAAAATGTCGCCTTTATTGGTAAAATCAACTCTGTAGGAAATAACTCGACAGTTGGTGGTATTGCTGGTTCAAACTATATGGGCTTTGTCAATAGAGCCTATGTAGATGCGACTATTACGGCGCAAAATGCAAATGCAAGTATGCTAGTGCCATTTGTCACTTACATGCTAAATAGTTGGAAATCAGGTACAAAAGCAAGATTAACAAATTCTGTTGCCAAGGGTATCCTTGATGTTAAAAATACTAGAAACGTTGGTGGTATTGCCTCTAAAACATGGCCATATGGAGCTGTACAAGATAACGTAACATATGCTAAAGTAATCAAAGGTCATGAAATATTTGGTTCTAACGATGTTAACGATGAAGATGGTGGCCCACATATTAAAGACCTTTTTGGCGTAGTTGGCTATAGCTCAGCTGAGGATGGTACTGGTAAAGATACCAAGAGTCCTAAAAAACTCAAACATTTGACTAAGGAAGAAGCTGATAAGCGTGTTGCTGGTTACAATATTACAGCCGATAAATTCATAAGTGAACCTTATGGATTGAACAAGTTGAACAATGTAAGCACCCGTGAAGCAGCTTATGAGTATATTCAAGACTACAATCCAGACTATAAACTTGCTTATAAGAATATTGAAAAAATACAACCATTCTATAACAAAGATTTTATCGTTAATCAAGCTAATAAACTAGATAAGAACCACAAGTTAAATACTAAAGAAGTTATTTCTGTTACTCCAATGAATGATAATAACTTTGTAACAGATTTAAGTGTTGCAAACAGAATTATTGTTCACTATGCTGATGGAACAAAAGATTACTTCAACCTATCTTCTAGTGATGAGGGCCTAAGTAATGTTAGAGAATACACCGTAACAGACTTAGGTATTAAATATACACCTAATATCGTTCAAAAAGATCATAGTGCTTTAATTAACGGTATCGTAAATATCTTAAACCCTATCGAGCTTCAATCTGATCCAATTTACCAAAAACTTGGCAGAACAGGACCTAATAAAGTAAATGCGATTAAAAATCTATTCTTAGAAGAAAGTTTCGACTATGTAAAAGCTAATCTTAATACATTAGTAACTAAACTAGTTGAAAATGAAGATCACCAACTTAATAATTCTCCCGCAGCTCAACAAATGATTCTTGATAAAGTTGAGAAAAATAAAGCTGCCCTATTATTAGGTTTAACATACTTAAACCGTTACTACGGCGTTAAATTTGGTGATGTTAATATTAAAGAATTAATGTTATTCAAACCTGATTTCTATGGTAAAAACGTTGATGTTCTTGATAGATTAATTGAAATTGGATCTAAAGAGAATAATATCAGTGGTTCAAGAACATACGATGCTTTCGGTGAGGTTCTAGCGAAATACACTAAATCTGGAGATTTAAATGGTTTCTTAGACTACAACAGAGGATTATTCACTAATATCGATAATATGAATGATTGGTTCATTGATGCGACTAAGGATAAGGTCTATGTAGTAGAAAAAGCTTCTCAAAATCCAGGCGTTGGCGAACATAAGTATCGTGCTTATGACAATTTGACTCGTGGTCTTCATAGAAAAATGATTCTACCTTTGTTGAATCTAGATAAGACAGAAATGTTCCTCATTTCTACTTACGATACGATGTCTTATGGTACAGCTAATAAGTACAATACTACTTTGGAAAAACTTAAACCGGAGATTGATTTAGCCGCACAACGTCAGATTAATTATCTTGATTTCTGGCATCGATTGGCCTTGGATAATGTGAAGAATAGATTGTTCAAAGATATCGTCTATCCAGTTTGGGAAGGATTCTATGTTTGGGGTCACGGTTGGCCAGGCTGGCCTGAACGCTATGGCCAATTCAAAAATAGTACGGAAGTATATGCCCCAATCCGTGAAATCTATGGACCTGTAGGAGAATACTACGGTGATAATGGAGCTGTTGCTGGAGCTTATGCAAGTATTTACGATAATCCAAATGATAATCGTGCTAAAGTAACTTTCGTTATGTCTAATATGATTAGCGAATACGGAGCTTCTGCGTTCACACACGAGACTACACACTTAAATGACCGTCTTGTTTACTTCGGTAATTTTGGTCGCCGTGAAGGTACAGATGTTGAAGCCTTTGCCCAAGGTATGCTTCAATCACCTGCTACACAAGGCCACCAAGGTGAATATGGAGCTCTAGGATTAAACATGGCATTTGAAAGACCTAACGATGGTAACCAATGGTATAATACGAATCCAAATGATCTTAAATCACGTGAAGCTATCGATAACTACATGAAAGGTTATAACGATACTTTGATGATGTTAGACAATCTTGAGGCTGATGCAGTTCTTGGACAAAATAGTCAAGAATTGAATAATGCTTGGTTCAAGAAAGTTGATAAGCAAATGAGAGGAAACTCTAAGAACCAATACGACAATGTTCGTGCTCTAAATGATACTGAAAAAGCTATTCAACTTCATTCCGTGAACGACCTAGTAGATAACAACTTTATGACTAACCGTGGACCAGGAAATGGTATCTATAAACCAGATGACTTTAGTTCTGCATATGTCAACGTTCCTATGATGACAGGTATCTATGGTGGTAACACAAGTGAAGGTGCTCCTGGAGGAATGTCATTTAAACATAATACATTCAGATTATGGGGTTACTACGGATATGAAAAAGGCTTCCTAGGCTATGCTACTAATAAGTATAAACAAGAGGCTAAGGCTGCAGGTAAGAACACCCTAGGTGATGACTTTATTATCAACAAGATTTCTGAAGGAAAATTCAACAATCTTGAAGATTGGAAGAAAGCTTACTATAAAGAAGTGAAAGACAAGGCTACAAATGGTTTGACAACCTTTGAAGTAAATGGAACTAGCATTTCATCTTACAATGATCTTCTTCGCTTGTTCAAGGAAGCTGCTGCTAAGGATGCTGCAACCTTAAAAACAGAGAAGAATGGTAATAAGTCTGTGTCAACAAATAATGTAACCAAACTTAAGGAAGCTGTTTATAAGAAACTTCTTCAACAAACAGATAGCTTTAAAACTTCAATCTTTAAATAATCCAAAGCTCTCATCTGCTTAGCAGGTGGGAGTTTTTGTAATCAAGAAGGTTATTGATTTTCCAAACAGATTCTAAGTATTTTTAGCAAGGTAGGTATATAATAGAACTACAAAGCCAATATCTATATTCATATAACAAAAGAGGAAGGTGATGAAGATGAAAAAATGGCAAGCAACTGTATTGGTCTGCACTAGTTTGTTTTGTCTATCAGCTTGTAAAAATCAGACGATGAGCGAGGCTGATAAACAAAATGGAGACAAACAAGCGCAAGTTAGCTCTCAAACTGCAAAAAAAGGAGAAGCAGTTACAGACTTTGAGCTTACGGGAGTTGATGGTAAAACTTATCGCCTATCAGATTATAAAGGCAAAAAGGTCTATCTCAAATTTTGGGCATCTTGGTGCTCTATTTGTCTAGCCAGCCTCCCTGATACCGATGAGCTGGCTAAAGAAGAAAGCGATGACTATGTCATCTTGACAGTGGTTTCTCCTGGTCAAAAAGGTGAGCAAGCAGAAGAAGCCTTCCAAAAATGGTATCAGGGCTTGGACTATAAAAATCTACCTGTCCTTCTAGATTCTTCAGGTAAACTTTTGGAAAGTTACGGAGTTCGTTCTTATCCGACTCAGGCCTTTATTGATAAGGAAGGTAGACTCGTTAAGACCCAGCCAGGCTTTATGGACAAGGAAACTATTTTACAGACGCTAAAAAGCATAGATTAGAGGCTCATCATGAATGATAAATTAAAAATAATTGTATTCATTGGAATCATCATTTGCATTATTATTGGATTTTTATTTCTTTTGGAAAAAAGGAGCGCAAGCTACACAGATACCACTCAAATCGAGAAGGCAGCAGTTAGTCAAGGGCAAAAAGTCACGAAAAAAACTGAGCCAAGTAAAGATGCTGACTTACATGATATCTACCTAGCTGGAGGTTGTTTCTGGGGAGTCGAAGAATATTTTTCTCGAGTGGCAGGTGTGACAGATGCTGTTTCTGGCTATGCGAATGGCAGAGGAGAAACAACCCAGTATGAATTGATCGGCCAAACCGGGCATGCTGAGACTGTTCATGTGACCTACGATGCCAATCAAATTTCTCTAAAAGAAATCTTGCTCCATTATTTCCGCATTATCAATCCAACTAGTAAAAATAAGCAGGGAAATGATGTGGGGACTCAGTACAGAACAGGAGTCTACTATACAGATGAGAAAGATTTAGAAGTCATCAATCAAGTTTTTGAACAAGTTGCTCAGAAGTACGACCAGCCTCTAGCGGTTGAAAAAGAAGCCTTAAGAAATTTTATCGTGGCTGAAGATTACCACCAAGACTATCTCCAGAAAAATCCTAACGGCTATTGCCATATCAATGTCAATCAAGCATCCTATCCGGTCATTGATGCTAGTCAATATCCAAAACCGAGCGACGATGAATTGAAAAAACTCCTGTCACCAGAGGAGTATGCAGTGACTCAAAACAGTCAAACAGAACGGGCCTTTTCAAATCGTTACTGGGATAAATTTGAAGCAGGTCTTTATGTAGATGTAGCGACTGGAGAACCCCTCTTTTCTTCGAAAGATAAATTTGAATCGGGCTGTGGTTGGCCTAGCTTTACCCAGCCTATCAGTCCAGATGTTGCGACCTATAAGGAAGACAAGTCATACAATATGGTCAGAACTGAAGTCAGAAGTCGAACCGGGAATTCTCACCTAGGACATGTCTTTACAGACGGACCTCAGGACAAGGGAGGACTACGCTATTGTATCAATAGTCTATCCATCCGTTTTATTCCTAAGGATCAAATGGAAGAAAAGGGGTATGGTTATTTGTTAGATTATGTTGAGTAATCTTGAGATTATTAAAAAGTGTTTACTAGAAATACATTTTAATTTATAAGAAGTGTAGAATTTGGATTTTAGAAGCGGTATGGCAATTTAATCGAACGTGTAGGTATTACTCCCGCAAATCTTTCAATACTGAAAACAGGTAAGGCCAAAGCTATACGTTTTTCAACGCTAGATGCCATCTACAAAGAACTAGGATGCCAGCCTGGTGATATATTGGAATATGTGCCAGATTAAAAAGTGGTTCAGCCAATGCTGATCCGCTTTTTTATTTAAAAAATATCAATTTATTTCGAAAATATTTTGTAAAAAAATCAACAAAATATTATAATAAGATTATGAAAACGGAATAAAGGAGATGTCTTTAAGGACAAGAACAAAGCTGACATGGAAGATAGAAAAAAGCTACAAAAATTTGCCATTCGTAAACTGAGCATGGGAGTGGGCTCGGTATTGATTGGACTTGCCTTCATTGGAGGAACACTTGAACCGAAACTGGTTCAGGCTGATGAAACCAAGCAAGTTTCCTTTCATTACTTAGCAGAATCGGAGTTGACAGCTGCTGAACGTGAACTCATTCATCATGAATTGCCACAAGATTTGAGCCAAGATAACTATTATTTAGTTTATCGCAAGCAGGGACAAGCCGTCTTACCTCAAACTGGATCTATCAGCTTCCCCTTGGCTGGTGTTGGTCTTTTGACTGCTAGTTTGGTGGTTTTCCTATTTTCAAAGAAAAAACCTTCTAAGATAGTTGGAGTGTTATTGATTGCTTCTGTAGGTAAGAGTTTATTACTACCTTATCAAGTATTTGCTTTTGAACACAAGGACTTGCTAGCTTATGATCAGACTAAAACCCTTGTGTCTGCAGATGGTTTCTCTCAAGGGATTATTGACATTAAAGGCTATGACTATATTGGCTATTTATTAGAGTCGGATTTAAGAGGAACAGGGCAAGATCTAACATCTAGTGAAAATTCAGAAATTCCTGCAAAACCAGTAAATCAAGCAGCTATTCATGAAATTCCTGAATTCATAGGTGGCGTATCCGGCGATTCCTTGGTTGAGCCAACAAAACCAACATTTGAAGGTGGAGTCAATGGCCCAGGTACAGTAGCCGAATCCTTACCAGAGTATACCCCAGAGTTTAGCAGTCAAAGTGGCGTCCCAGAAGTCCATAACAAATCAGACTTTACAGGTGGCGTATCAGGCGACTCCTTGGTTGAGCCAACAAAACCAGCATTTAAAGGTGGAGTCAATGGCCCAGGTGCAGTAGCTGAAGCCTTACCAGAGTATACCCCAGAATTTAGCAGTCAAAGTGGCGTGCCAGAAGTCCACGCCAAACCAGACTTCACAGGCGGTGTATCCGGCGACTCCTTGGTTGAGCCAACAAAACCAACATTTGAAGGTGGAGTTAATGGCCCAGGTACAGTATCCGAAGCCTTACCAGAGTATACCCCAGAGTTTAGCAGTCAAAGTGGCATCCCAGAAGTCCATGACAAAGCAGACTTTACAGGTGGTGTATCCGGCGAATCCTTGGTTGAACCATCTAAACCAACATTTGAAGGAAGCGTCAATGGTCAAGGAGCAGTAGCTGAAAGCTTACCAGATTATGAAGGTGGTGCAGTTCCAGTTGATACTCTGAAACAGGAGATTCCAGAGTTTACAGGTGGCGTATCCGGCGAATCCTTAGTTGAGCCAACAAAACCATCGTTTGAAGGTGGAGTCAATGGCCCAGGTACAGTAGCTGAAGCCTTGCCAGAGTATGAAGGAGGCGCAGTCCCAGTTGATACTCTGAAACAGGAGCACCCAGAGTTCACAGGCAGAGTATCAGGCGAATCCTTAGTTGAGCCAACAAAACCAACATTTGAAGGTGGAGTCAATGGCCCAGGTACAGTAGCCGAAGCCTTACCAGAGTATGAAGGTGGTGCAGTTCCAGTTGATACTCTGAAACAGGAACATACTGAGTTCACAGGCAGTGTATCCGGCGAATCCTTAGTTGAGCCAACAAAACCAACATTTGAAGGTGGAGTCAATGGCCCAGGTACAGTAGCTGAAGCTTTGCCTGAGTATACCCCAGAATTGAGTAGTCAAAGTGGCGTCCCAGAAGTCCATGACAAACCAGAGTTTACAGGTGGGGTATCCGGCGAATCCTTAGTCGAGCCGTCAAAACCAACATTTGAAGGTGGAGTCAATGGCCCAGGTACAGTATCCGAAAGCTTACCAGAGTATGAAGGAGGCGCAGTTCCAGTTGATACTCTGAAACAGGAAATCCCTGAGTATACAGGTGGGGTATCCGGCGACTCCTTGGTTGAGCCGTCAAAACCAACATTTGAAGGTGGAGCCAATGGTCCAGGTACAGTAGTTGAAGTCTTACCAGATTATGAAGGTGGTGCAGTTCCCGTTGATACTTTGAAACAGGAAATCCCTAGCTATAGTGGTGGTGTGAATGCTACTGAAGCGCTGATTCAGGATACAAACCCGACTTTACATATTGAAGTCCGAAAAGAGTTGATTCCTAAACAAACTAGCGAAAAGATTGATCCAGACATGCTTGTCGGTGAAATAAGAATCGAGCAAGTCGGTCAAGATGGTGAGAAAGAGATTGTTACCAGCTATGAGGAAAAAGATGGGAAACGTATTTCAGAGCTCAAAGAAACAACACGGATTTTAAGAGAAGCTAAAGATCAGGTTATCATCCGTGGCAGTAAGGAAAAGGAAGAAATTAAACCTGAACCTGTCCTAACTCTTTCAACTATTACTGGAAATTCGATGGGCCGTTCAGCTCGCTTAAGTTATAACTTGGAGAAGGCAGATGGTGTTACCGTTTCAAAAATTAGTGCCACTATCAAAGCCAAGGGGTTAGAGGATAAGACTCTTGATTTAACGAGTGATCAACTGGAAGCAACAGTTGATAATCTAAAACTCTATACGGATTACACTATATCTACAAAGATGGTCTTTAATCGTGGTAAGGGTGAGGAGAGCACTCTGCTTGAGGACAAGAAGCTCCGTCTAGAGCTTAAAAAGCTAGAAATAAAAGATATCAAGGAAACAAGTCTTGTCAAGGTTGACAATGGCAGAGAGACTGAGATTCAACAATTGGCGGAAGCACCAAGTGATTTGGAAAGCTACTACCTCAAGGTCAGCTCTAAAGATCATAAGACTAGCCGTTTAGCCATCAAGTCTATTCAAACTGAGAGAATAAACGGAAAAGAGTATTACAAGGTGACTGCTGAGGCAACTGATTTGATTCAACGTAATGCTCAGAAAACCTTTGAAGAAGGCTATAGCTACTATCTGGCTAAGTCAAACACTGAATCTCCTACGATTGCTGGTGTAAAAGAATACGCTTATAAGGATATTCAAGATTATGATAGTCGCCATGATCAAGCCTATCGCAACCTTGAAAAATTACAGCCTTTCTACAATAAAGAATGGATCGTTAATCAAGGAAACAAACTGGATCTTGATCACAATCTAGCCAAGAAAGAGGTAGTCTCTGTTATTGCTATGAAGGGACAAGACTTTGTGACGGACCTTTCAGTGGCAGACCATATAATGGTTCATTATGCAGACCAGACCAAGGATGTATTTGCAATCACCTCACAAAATTCTGGCTTGACTGCCATCAAGGAATACAAGATTGCTGACTTGGATGTGCTGTATACTCCAGATATGCTGGTTAAGGACCGTTCAGCCCTAGCCAAGGACCTGACCTCAATCTTGAAAACAGTGGACTTACAGTCTGAAGGAGTTTATCAAGTTCTAGATGATCAAACCACCAGCCTTGATAAGAAGGTTGAGGCCGTGAAAAATTGGTATCTAGAAGAAAGCTTTGCAGAGGTCAAAGCGCAGCTGGGAACTCTGGTTGATAAGTTACTTACAAATCTAGACTACCAGTGGAATGATTCACCTGCTAGTACCGCTGCTCTGAAGCAAAAAGTTCAGGATCATCAGTCTGCTATCATGCTGGGACTTGCTTATCTTAATCGCTATTACGGTATCCGATTTGCCGATTACAATCTGAAAGAACTCATGCTCTTTAAACCAGATTTTTATGGCCAAAATGTGGATGTTTTGGATCGGTTGATTGAACTTGGTTCAAGAGAAAGCAACCTAAAAGGCGACCAGACTCATGAAACTTTTGCCAGAGTCTTAGCCAAGGATACAAAATCTGAAGATTTACATGCCTTCTTAGACTACAACAGACAGTTATTGACGACTGACAAGGATATGAATGACTGGTTTGTGAATGCCACTAAGGGCCATGTGTACATAGCAGAGCGAGCTTCGAAGAATCAAGAAATTGCAAATCGGAAGCATCGGGCTTATGACAATCTGAATAACTGGTTGCATCGCAATATGATTCTGCCTTTGTTGAATGTGAAGAAGGCACAGATGTTCCTGATTTCCAACTACAATACCATTACCTTCGGGTCAGCTGATAAATCTGGCAAAACCATAGACCAGATGAAAGCTGACATTGATCTAGTAGCGGACCGTCAGTTGACTTACTTGGACTTTTGGTATCGTCTTGCCGCTGATGATGTCAAAGACCGTATGGTTAAGAGTGACTTTAATGTAGCTACACCAGTTTGGGAAGGCTATCGCGTTGATGGACGTGGCTGGATAGAGCGTTATGGACATACTAGTGGTATGGCAGACTATGCGCCAATTCGTGAAGTATTTGGGCCAGCAGGTCGCTATTATAAGGACAATAAACTAGGAGCCTATGCCTCTATCTATCCTAAGATCAATGCCAGAGATGCTGTTCACTTTGTGGAAATTGATATGATGAGTGAGTATGGCTTGTCTGTCTACACCCATGAGACAACGCACGTCAACGATCGTATTGTCTATCTGGGTGGCTACAAACATCGTGAAGGAACCTATGTAGAAGCCTATGCTCAGGGCATGCTCCAGTCACCGGCTGAGGAAGGCCATCAGGGTGAATATGGCGCTCTCGGGCTCAACATGGCATACATGCGACCAAATGATGGGGATCAATGGTACAATCCTGATCCGACCAAGTTGCAAACACGCCAGCAGATTGACCACTACATGAAAGGTTATAACGAAGCCTTGATGCTTCTAGATTATCTGGAAGGAGAACGCGTTCTCGCTAAGAATGATCTCGCTTTGAAGAAGGCTTGGTTTAGCAAGATGACCAAGCAAATGCGCTATCAGGACCAGGATAATAAACTCCTTGCTCCTAACCAGTGGGACTATGTCCGTCCATTGACGAATGAGGAAGCCAAGACTCAGCTAAATTCTGTGGACGGCTTAATCAAACATAACATCATCACCAATAGGCATTATCAGGGAACTTACCGACCAGAAGAACTCAAGACAGCTTATGTCAATGTCAAGATGGTGGATGCTATTTATGGTGGGAATACCAGTCAGGGAGCTCCTGGAGCCATCTCCTTCAAGCATAATGCCTTCCGTATGTGGGGTTATTATGGCTACGAAAATGGTTTCCTAGGATACGCTTCTAATAAGTACAAGGATGAGGCGTTAAGCGAGGGACGTGACACCCTTGGGGACGATTTCATTATCCAGAAGGTTTCGAAAGGCAAGTACCAGAACTTAGAAGAATGGAAGAAGGCCTGGTTTGACGCTATTATTGCCAAGGCAAAACGAGGAATCCATAGTTTTGAAATTGATGGTCAGCAAATTGATTCATACGAGAAATTGCAAGATTTGTTTGACCAAGCAGTAGAAACGGATTACCGAAACTTCAAGTATGGAGGCTCAGTTGCCAATTATACAGTAGCTCTGAAGAAAAAAGTCTTCCAAAAACTATTGCAGGTCACAGATGCCTTTTCATCCGAACTCTTTCCCAAAGGATAGATAAAAGTCGATGTGATAAAAGAGAATGCTATGTTCAGATTTTCTTAGGAAGTGACATCTACTTTATTATTCTCAAAGAATAAAATTGCCAGATCTCCTGTTGGGGTCTGGCTTTTATGGTATACTTAGGATATGCATAGAAAAACAGTGATTGATTTTAGGGCTTTGGGTGAGCGATACACCTTTACCCAGCCTATCAAAGAGTTAAAAACCAGAGATTTAGCAGAAGTAACAGACTTGTTAGCTCAAGTGGAAAGCTACCAAGAGCAAGGCTATTATGTAGTTGGTTATGTTAGTTATGAAGCAGCACCTGCTTTTGAGGAGAAGTTGGCGGTTCACGAGGGTCCCTTGTTAGGAGAGTATCTCCTCTATTTCACTATTCATGACAGCGTTGAAAAATCTAGCATTCCTCTGACTTATGAGGAGGTGGCTTTGCCATCAAACTGGCAGGAAGTAACATCTGCAGAGGACTATGAAAAGGCGATTGCGCAAATTCACCATCATTTACGACAAGGGGATACTTATCAGGTCAACTATACTGTTCAACTCAAGCAGGAGTTGTCTGCCAATCCTTTTGCTATCTACAATCGTATGGTTGTAGAGCAGGAAGCGGGATATAATGCTTACGTAGAGCACGACGACATGGCAGTAATTTCCATGAGTCCAGAACTCTTTTTTGAGCAAAATGGGCGTGAGTTGACCACTCGTCCTATGAAGGGGACGACTAAACGTGGTCTGACTGATGCAGAAGACTTGAAAGAGGCAGTTTGGTTAGAACAGGATCCCAAAAATCGCTCAGAGAATATGATGATTGTGGACCTCTTGCGCAATGACATGAATCGTCTGTCTGAGGTGGGAAGTGAGCATGTGGAACGTTTATGTCAGGTGGAACAGTATTCAACGGTTTGGCAGATGACTTCGACCATCAAGAGTCAGTTACAACCGGATGTTGACCTAGTAGAAATCTTCCGTTCTCTCTTTCCATGTGGCTCTATCACAGGGGCTCCCAAGATCGCGACCATGGAAATTATCAAGAACTTGGAACCACAAGCTAGAGGAGTCTACTGTGGAACTGTTGGTCTCTTACTTCCCAATGGACGACGAATTTTCAATGTCGCCATTCGAACCATTCAACTGCATGGAGGGCAAGCCATCTATGGAGTCGGTGGAGGCATTACATGGGATAGCACTTGGGAGTCAGAATACCGCGAAGTCCATCAAAAGGCTACTGTTCTTTACCGAAAACAGCCTCGTTTTCAATTGATTACGACAGGGAAAATTAGCCAGAAAAAAATCCTCTTTGAAAATCAACATCTAGAAAGATTGCAAAAGGCTAGTCGTTACTTTACCTTTCCTTTTGATGCAGAAGACTTGAGACAAAAGATAGAGGAAGAGTGTCAAGCTTGTGACCTCCATCAAGACTATCGTTTGCGAATCAGTCTCAATAAGTCTGGAGAAATAGACATTGATCGACAAGTATTAACACCACTTAGTTATAGCTTCTGTCAGGCTAAACTTTGTCTGCAAGAAGCTGATTTGCAGCAGGCCTTTACCTACTTTAAGACGACACACCGACCACATTTGACAATGGGAGAGCAGGAAATCATCTATTACACTGTTGATGGAAAATTGCTTGAAACCTCTATTGGCAATCTGGTTTTGAAAATGAATGGGAAACTCTATACACCGCCAAGTCAACTAAGTCTTTTACCAGGGATTTATCGTCAACACTTGCTTGAAAGCGGGCAGGTAGAAGAGAGAATCTTGATCATAGAAGATTTGGCACAAGCAGAAGCCATTTATGGCTGTAATGCAGTCAGGGGCTTGTATGAGTTGTCAGTAAAGGAGAACTAAATGAAACTTATATTTTTACATGGCCTAGGTCAGTCAGCAGATAGTTGGAAAGAAGTTCAGGATTTGCTGGCAGATTATCCCTCTGAAGCCATAGAGTTATTTCCTACTGGAGTTGGGACTTATCAAGAAGCCAAAGAGCGCATTTATCAGCACTTATCAGAGGAGACTGAACCTTTTGTCCCAATCGGTTTGTCCTTAGGGGCTGCCCTTGCATTGGAGCTTTCAAGTTATGAGATACCAAATCTTCAGGCCTTGGTTTTGTCAGGATGTCCACTGAAATTAGCAGGTAACATTCCTTTTTACATTCAGTTGCTGATATTCAAATTGCTTCCTAAGAGGATATATGAGAAGCAGGGGGCAGATAAGGCTCTTATGGTTGGAGTTTCTGAGGAATTAAAAACACTTGATTTAAGAGAGATTGCACGGAATTGTCCCTATCCAAGCTTGTTAATTTGTGGTAGTCAGGATAAGCCTAATCTCAGTTCAATGAAAAGTATTCATGAACTGATGCCAGATTCTCAGTTTGAGATCATCTCTGACGGCCCTCATGTCTTGAATAAGGCAAAACCAAAAGAGTTTGCAGAATTAACCAGAAGTTTTCTTGAATTGCAGAAATAAGTTTGATAAAATAATATTGAGATTGATATTATAATTTTAGGAGAAAATCATGAACAAACGTCATTTATTAAAACTAGGCCTAGCTTCTTTACCTGCTCTAGCTTTGTTTTTACATCCAGTTGTGGCAGATGAAAGTATCCATTTTTCAAGCTGTAAGGAAGCTTGGGAGAATGGTTATGCAGATATTCATAAGGGAGAACCAGGGTATTCTGCTACTCTAGATAAGGATCATGATGGGATTGCCTGTGAATCGAAGAATGCGCCTAAGGGTGTTTTAAAAGAGAAAAAGTCGAGTACATCACAAGCTAACACCAATGTAGCACCTACCCCAAGTGTAGCAGCTGAAAGTGGCTGGGTTCGTCAGAATGGGTCTTGGTACTATTTTTCTGAAAATGGGAAACCAGTAACAAATACTTGGCAGGGTGCTTACTACCTCAAGTCAGATGGAAGAATGGCTGAGAATGAGTGGGTATACGATAACTATTACCAAGCCTGGTATTACCTCAAATCAGATGGTTCTTATGCACGCAATACTTGGCAAGGAAGTTACTATCTCAAATCAGATGGTAAGATGGCTCAGGGTGAATGGCTTTATGATTCTTACTACAAAGCTTGGTATTACCTCAAATCAGATGGATCTTATGCGCACAATACTTGGCAAGGTGCATATTACCTCAAGTCAAATGGGAAAATGGCTCAGAGTGAGTGGGTCTATGATTCTTCTTACCAAGCCTGGTATTACTTGAAATCAGATGGATCTTATGCTCGCAATGCATGGCAAGGAAATTACTATCTCAAATCAGATGGTAAAATGGCTAAGAATGAGCAAGTGGATGGCGGACGCTATTATGTAGATGCTTCTGGTTTGTGGAAACCATAGAATAGAAAAAATCTGGAAAGTTAATGCAAACCTTTGCACTGATGGGCAGATTTTGTTATACTAGTACTGTAAGCATTTTCAATTAAGGATAAGGAGAAGACGATGAGTCAAAAGATTATTGGGATTGACCTTGGTGGAACTTCTATCAAGTTCGCTATTTTAACGCAAGAAGGAGAAATCCAAGAAAAATGGTCTATTAAGACAAACATTTTGGATGAAGGAAGCCATATCGTAGACGATATGATTGAAACTATTCAACACCGATTGGGCTTGCTTGGATTGTCTGCTGAAGATTTCCGTGGAATTGGTATGGGGTCACCTGGTGTGGTTGACCGTGAAAAAGGGACTGTTATCGGTGCCTACAACTTGAACTGGAAAACTCTTCAACCAATCAAAGAAAAAATGGAAAAAGCCTTGGGTATTCCATTCTTCATTGACAACGACGCCAACGTGGCAGCTCTTGGTGAGCGTTGGATGGGTGCTGGTGAAAACCAACCAGACGTTGTCTTTATGACACTTGGTACAGGTGTTGGTGGCGGTATCGTGGCAGAAGGAAAATTACTCCACGGTGTTGCTGGTGCTGCTGGTGAACTTGGACACATCACAGTTGACTTTGATCAACCAATCGCATGTACTTGTGGTAAAAAAGGCTGTCTTGAGACAGTAGCTTCAGCAACAGGTATTGTTAACTTGACTCGTCGTTATGCAGATGAGTACGAAGGCGATGCAGAGTTGAAACGCTTGATTGATGACGGAGAAGAAGTAACAGCTAAAACTGTCTTTGATTTGGCAAAAGAAGGGGACGACCTTGCTTTGATCGTTTACCGTAACTTCTCACGTTACTTGGGTATTGCATGTGCTAACATCGGTTCAATCCTAAACCCATCAACAATTGTTATCGGTGGTGGTGTATCAGCTGCGGGAGAATTCCTTCTCCAAGGCGTGCAAAAGATTTATGATGAAAATACCTTCCCACAAGTTCGCACAACAACTAAGTTGGCTCTTGCTACTCTAGGAAATGACGCTGGAGTTATCGGAGCAGCATCACTTGTATTGCAATAAATAAACATAAAAAGGAGAAAATTGCTTTCCGTAAGCGAGTGATTTTCCTCCTTTCTTTTTTTATGCTATACTAGTTAGGACAATGAATGAGGTGAAACGAAATGACAAAAGCAGACACGATTTTTAAAGAAAATATCGAGCGAATCTTGAATGAGGGTGTGTTTTCCGAGCAAGCTCGTCCTAAGTATAAGGATGGAACAGTGGCTAACTCCAAGTACATCACAGGTGCTTTTGCGGAGTATGACTTGTCTAAGGGGGAATTTCCCATCACGACCTTGCGCCCCATCGCAATCAAATCAGCTATCAAGGAAGTACTTTGGATCTACCAAGACCAGACCAATAGTTTGGAAGTACTCAATGACAAGTACAATGTTCACTACTGGAATGATTGGGAA
This sequence comes from Streptococcus nidrosiense, assembly GCF_042140045.1. Taxonomy (NCBI): domain Bacteria; kingdom Bacillati; phylum Bacillota; class Bacilli; order Lactobacillales; family Streptococcaceae; genus Streptococcus; species Streptococcus nidrosiense. The sequence goes on along the minus strand of NZ_CP152419.1, from coordinate 1,895,664 downwards.
GTGGGAGATACAGGGACAATCGGCGAACGTTATGGGGCTGTTGTTAAGAAACATGATATCATTAACAAGATTCTCAAACAGTTAGAAGCCAATCCTTGGAACCGTCGCAATATCATTTCACTTTGGGATTATCAGGCTTTTGAGGAGACAGATGGACTTCTTCCATGCGCATTTCAGACTATGTTTGATGTCCGTCGAGTAGATGGGGAAATTTATCTGGATGCAACCTTGATCCAGCGTTCTAATGATATGCTAGTAGCTCACCACATCAATGCCATGCAGTATGTGGCGCTTCAGATGATGATTGCTAAACATTTTGGATGGAAGGTTGGGAAATTCTTCTACTTTATCAATAACCTTCACATTTATGACAATCAATTTGAACAAGCTCAGGAATTGCTTCGTCGTGAGCCTTCAAATTGCCAACCACGTTTGGTCTTGAATGTACCAGACAAGACCAACTTCTTTGATATTAAAGCAGAGGATTTTGAGCTGGTTGATTATGATCCAGTCAAGCCACAGTTGAAGTTTGACTTGGCAATTTAATACTCTCTAAAAATCAGGCTAGATTCCTAGTTTCCTATTTGGTTATTATTGAGTATAAATATAGAAAAAAAGAAGTTGAGAAAAAATCTCAACTTCTTTTGTTGCTTAGTGTGATACGCGACGACGCGCTGCTTTCTTACGGTTTTCTTCGATGAAAGCTGCTTTTTGTTCTTCTGGTTCGATCACTTTCTTTTTAACTGCGTATACTGCACCTGCAACTGCAGCGACAGTTCCTGCAATACCTGTTACAAGACCTTTAGCGAATCCTTTAGCCATGAGTATTCCTCCTTTAACTTATAAATCAGCCAGCTACCTCAAGAGGTCGCATTTTTCTGACTGACCTTTTTGTGATATAATAATAGTAACGAAAAAATGGGAATTTTTCAAGGAAAAAAGATGAAAACAAAAATAATTGTGATTGTTGGACCGACTGCAGTTGGAAAAACAGCTCTAGCCATTGAAGTTGCTAAGCATTTTAATGGCGAAGTAGTTAGTGGAGATAGCCAACAAGTCTATCGAGGACTAGATATTGGGACAGCCAAGGCTAGTCCAGAGGAGCAGGCAACTGTCCCTCATCATTTGATTGATGTGAGAGAAGTAACCGAGTCTTACTCGGCTTTTGATTTTGTTTCAGAAGCTAAGGCGGCCATTGAGGATATTCAAAGTCGAGGTAAGCTCGCTATTATTGCAGGTGGGACAGGACTTTATATCCAGAGTCTGCTAGAAGGATATCATTTAGGTGGGGAGACACCTCATGAGGAGATTTTAGCTTATCGTGCTAGTCTAGATCCTTTTTCAGATGAGGAGTTAGCCCATCTTGTAGAGCAAATAGGCCTTGAAATTCCCCAGTTTAATCGTCGTCGTGCCATGCGTGCCTTGGAAATTGCCCATTTTGCTCAAGACTTGGAAAATCAAGAGACCTTGTATGAACCTCTGATTATTTGCTTGGATGATGAGCGTTGTCAATTGTATGAACGGATTAACCACCGTGTGGATTTAATGTTTGAAGCTGGACTATTGGATGAAGCTAAGTGGTTGTTTGACCATTATCCAGATGTGCAGGCTGCTAAAGGGATTGGCTACAAGGAACTCTTTCCTTATTTTCGTGGGGAGCAGAGCCTGGAGGAGGCTAGTGACAGTCTCAAACAGGCGACCCGTCGTTTTGCCAAGCGTCAGCTAACCTGGTTTCGTAATCGTATGCAGGTGACCTTTTATCAAATAGGAGAATCTGGTGTGACAGACCGTATTTTAAACCAGATTGAGGAGTTTTTAAATGATTGAAACGGAGAAAAAAGAGGAGCGGGTCCTGCTGGTTGGTGTTGAACTCCAGGGCATGGATAATTTTGACCTCTCCATGGAAGAGCTGGCTAGTCTGGCTAAGACGGCTGGTGCAGTCGTAGTCGATAGTTACAGACAAAAACGAGAAAAATACGACTCCAAGACCTTTGTCGGAACTGGTAAGTTGGAAGAAATTGCTCAAATGGTGGACGCAGAAGAAATCACGACAGTCATCGTCAATAACCGTCTGACTCCTCGTCAAAATGTCAATTTAGAGGAAGTCTTAGGTGTCAAGGTCATTGACCGTATGCAGTTGATTTTGGATATCTTTGCCATGAGAGCTCGAAGTCATGAAGGCAAACTCCAAGTGCATCTAGCTCAACTCAAATACCTTTTGCCTCGTTTGGTTGGTCAGGGGATTATGCTCAGCCGTCAGGCAGGGGGGATTGGTTCCCGTGGTCCAGGTGAAAGTCAACTGGAGCTGAATCGTCGTAGTGTTCGCAACCAGATTACAGATATCGAATGTCAACTCAAGGTAGTTGAGAAAAATCGAGCGACAGTTCGAGAAAAACGTTTGGAGTCAAGTACCTTTAAGATTGGCTTGATTGGCTATACCAATGCTGGTAAGTCAACTATCATGAACACCTTGACTAGCAAGACCCAATATGAAGCAGATGAGCTCTTTGCGACTCTGGATGCGACGACTAAGAGCATCCATCTTGGTGGCAATCTACAGGTAACCTTGACAGATACCGTTGGATTTATTCAAGACCTACCGACAGAGTTGGTGTCGAGTTTTAAATCAACCCTAGAAGAAAGCAAGCATGTAGATCTCCTGGTCCATGTGATCGATGCCAGCAATCCCTACCATGAGGAACATGAAAAAACGGTCCTCTCCATCATGAAAGACTTGGACATGGAGGATATTCCTCGCTTAATCCTTTATAATAAAGCGGATTTGGTGGAGGATTTCACACCTACTCAAACACCGTATGCACTGATTTCTGCTAAATCTAAGGATAGTCGAGAACAGTTGCAGGCTTTACTGCTGGATAAGATCAAGGAAATTTTTGAAGTATTTACCCTGCGCGTGCCTTTTGCTAAATCTTACAAGATTCATGATTTAGAAAGTGTTGCGATTCTTGAAGAACGTGACTACCAAGATGATGGAGAAGTCATCAGAGGCTACATTGCAGAGAGAAACAAATGGAGATTAGAGGAATTTTATGACTGATATCAAAACTTTGGCACTTAAGTATGGTGGCTATACAAGTCTAGACAAGGTCTATCTGGACCAGCTTTTAGCTGGTAGGTCTGAAGAGGAACAGCTAGCCCTTATCACTCCTCCACCCAGCGTAGTGAATGCCTACTTTGCCGAGCTCTATCAGAAAAAGAGCCCCGAGGCTGCGACCGATTATTTTGCGGAAGTCAGTAAAGAATTAAACCTCTATAATGCTGAGCCAAGTTTCGCTTTGGAAAGCAAGCCCTTTATTCGCCTCAATCTATCTGGTAAATCCTTTGGATTTTGCTACGAGAAAGAAGGTCTTGGTCGCATTTTCTCAGAGAACGAGGAAGCAATTACGGATGAATTACTCTTTGAGATTGCGCAAATTTTTCCTCATCAGTTGGTCTTTGAAGAGTCTGAAAAGATTTACTTGAAGTCTGTCGGGGACGAGGAAGTTGTTAGCGTGGAAAATCTCACAGCCTTGACAGATTTGGAAACCTTGGCAGATGGAAGAAAGCGACTTAAGGGATATAGCCAAGAGGATTTACTGCAAGAAGCTAGAGCTTTTTCTGGCAAGTTTTATTACCGCTCGGAAAACCGTACCGCTATGTTATATATTGATTAATTAGAAAGTATCGAATGGATATTCAATTTTTAGGAACAGGGGCTGGTCAGCCCTCTAAAGCCCGCAACGTTTCAAGTCTCGCTCTGAAACTCTTGGACGAGATTAACGAAGTCTGGCTCTTTGACTGTGGCGAAGGAACGCAAAATCGCATTCTGGAAACCACGATTCGACCACGTAAGGTCAGCAAAATCTTTATTACACACTTACATGGAGATCATATTTTTGGTTTGCCTGGTTTTCTCTCTAGTCGTGCCTTTCAAGCCAATGAAGAGCAGACAGATTTGGAAATCTATGGTCCCCAAGGTATCAAATCTTTTGTCTTGACCAGTCTACGTGTGTCAGGTTCACGCCTGCCTTATAAGATTCATTTCCATGAATTTGACCAAGATTCTCTAGGGAAAATTCTTGAAACAGATAAATTCACGGTGTATGCGGAAGAGTTGGATCACACTATTTTCTGTGTGGGTTATCGTGTCATGCAAAAGGATCTAGAAGGGACCTTGGACGCTGAAAAACTAAAGGCTGCTGGTGTACCATTTGGACCGCTTTTTGGAAAAATCAAAAACGGTCAGGATGTTGTATTAGAGGACGGCACCGAGATCAAGGCAGCAGACTACATCTCAGCTCCACGTCCAGGTAAGATTATCACTATCTTGGGTGATACTCGAAAAACGGATGCCAGTGTGCGTCTGGCTGTCAATGCGGATGTCCTTGTCCATGAATCAACTTATGGCAAGGGTGATGAGAAGATTGCTCGTAATCATGGTCACTCAACCAATATGCAGGCAGCGCAGGTCGCAGTAGAAGCAGGTGCCAAACGGCTTTTGCTCAACCACATCAGTGCCCGTTTCCTCTCAAAAGATATCAGCCAGCTCAAGAAAGACGCTGCTAGTGTCTTTGAAAATGTCCATGTGGTTAAAGATCTAGAAGAAGTGGAAATCTAGAATCTCGAGAAAGGAAAAGTATGTCTACTATTCTCATTACAGGAGCAAGTGGTGGTCTAGCCCAAGAAATGGTCAAACTCTTGCCTCAAGACCAACTCATTTTGCTAGGTAGAAATAAGGAAAAATTAGCTCAACTATACGGAAATCATCCACAGGCAGAATTGGTCGAGATTGATATTACCGATGAGCAAGCCTTAGAAGGATTGGTAGCTGACCTCTATCTCCGTTATGGTAAGATTGATGTTTTGATTAACAACGCTGGTTATGGGATTTTTGAGGATTTTGACAAGATTTCTAATCAAGATATTCATCAAATGTTTGAGGTTAACACCTTTGCTCTCATGAATCTATCTCGTTTGGTTGCTTCTCGCATGAAGGAAATGCGAAAAGGTCATATCATCAATATCGTCAGTATGGCAGGATTGATAGCGACTAGCAAGTCCAGTCTATACTCTGCGACCAAGTTTGCGGCCATCGGTTTTTCAAATGCTCTTCGCCTTGAGCTCATGCCCTATGGTGTCTATGTGACAACGGTCAATCCAGGACCCATCCGTACAGGATTTTTTGACCAGGCAGACCCAGATGGGACCTATCTCAAGTCGGTTGACCGTTTTCTATTGGAACCAGATGCTGTCGCGCAAAAGATCGTTAAGACCATAGGTAAAAACAAACGCGAGCTCAATCTCCCAATCTTGCTCAATCTAGCACACAAGTTTTACACCCTCTTTCCTAAGCTAGCAGATAAGTTGGCTGGAGAAACCTTTAATTATAAGTGATAAAGCTGTTCCCTTGAGGAATGGCTTTTTACTTTAATTAGGAGGAGTTGTACATCAAAAATAATCCTTGAACATACTGGTAGTTTATCTCTATTTGATAGTTTTGGAGTATAATTGAGATAAGAAAGCAGATTAAAGACAGAATAAACTCCGAGTCTAACATAACTAAAAGTATATCTATAGTAGAAGATTATGAAGTCAAGATAGAAGGAGCAGGTCATGGAATTTATTGTAGCTGAGGAAGGGATTCCTCAAAATATCGGAAGTCAGGGAGCCTTGATTGCCTATTATGGCAGTGAGATAGAATTTCATTATGAAACCGTTCCACCACACGGTGATGAGATTTTTTCTGCCAAGTTGCCTTTGTTGGGGCTTGATCTGCCCTTTTGGATCTATGGGAGAAATCTCATATTTTTAGATGCTTACTACCTCTTAGCAGAAACAGTTAAGAAAGGGACTTGGGATCACATAACGAGTATGCTCATCAACATTCATACGGGGGAATACGCCAGCCTAGACCACTGGTACAATCATATATCTATTGAGCAAAACGGTCTTGAGTTGAAAAATGATTATGATGGACAAGTCCTGACTTTGAAAACTGTTGACAATCTTCATTGGCTTGCCCTAGATGCTGAATCAGAAGAAAGGAACTAAAAATGGCAAAGAAAAGAGTTACATTACCAAAAGAGTTTAAGGATTTAATGGATGAAGGAAATATTGAAGCCCTTAAAGCAGTCTATGACCGTTGTGAATTAACCGCTCATGATGGAAGATTTAGCTTATGTACACCTCTGCATATGGGAGGAATCCCGGATGAATTGGTTATCTGGCTTGTCGAACAGGGCTTGGATATCAATATCCCTGATTATTATGGAGCGACTCCTTTGTACCGTCAAGCAACCATGGGGAGAGATACTGTAAAACTCTTGCTTGAATTGGGGGCAGATATTGGAAAAACTAATACCTATGGTGAGACCCCACTACATGTAGCAGCTGAGTTTTTCCATCCTAAGACTGTCAAACTTTTGATTGATAAGGGAGCAGATGTCAATGCTAAAAATGATATGGGAAGAACCCCACTAGCTTCAGTCTTGATGGTCTGTCGGGGAATCTATATTGCCCAAACAGCTGAAATTGCCTCTATGCTGCTGGATGCTGGCGCTAAGAAAACTTCTGCTATGAAAGAAAAAGTTGAAAATATTGGCAAGGATTTTGAATTTCATCGAGAAAGTATCCATCCTGACTACATAGAGGCTGCAGATAAAGGATTAGCAAAACTCTATGAGCTCTTTGATGTCAAGCCAGTAGCTAAACGAATAACCCATGATGGAGTTTCTCCGATTAAGCTAGTAGAAGGATCCTGGGAGGAGCAATATGAGGAACTATGGTCCTTTTTGATTCCTTCTATAGGAGCTGCAAAAACTGTTCAGGGCGAAGTCATCCGCATACCAGGGCGCGTTCGAGATGAACTGGATCGTAATGGAGGGGCCAACTGGGACAGAGACTACCGCAAGATTCTACAGGCTTTGCCTCACTATCTTTCTCTAGGAACTCCACTTTCAGACACTGAATTAGAAGAAATCAAGCAAGCCATTGCGCAAATCCATAGCAAAGAGAATGATGATGAAGCCAGTCTAGACCGTCTCTGCCAATTGGCTCTTGCTTGGATAAAGCAAAATCCTAAACCAATTGACTTAAAAGAACCAAGTTACAAGCGTTAAAAAGAATAAGAGTTTGACAATGATTACATTAAAAAATATTGGAGAATTTAAATCGGTTCCACAACTTGTTAAGGACATCATAGAGGGAGACACCTTGGCCTTAGACCAATATCTTGCAAGTGGTTGGGATATTGACCAAGAAATAGAAATCAGCAAGTATACCTCTCTAAGCCCAATTGATTTATCCTTGATTACAGGAAATTTTGACTCCCTAAAATGGCTAGTGGAAAAGGGGGCTCATTTAAATGTAAAAAATAACCCTTCATTTTTGTTGGCTGTCAGGTATTGTGATGGTACGTTCATCAAGTATCTTATGGAACATGGAGCAAAGATTCATAGTGTAAATGCTGTAAAGTCGGAAGCCTTTCAAGAAGCCTTATTTGGCAATAAATTTGATAATCTAGCTATTATCCATGCATTAGGACATAGTGTCGAAAAATATGGCGGAAAAGCATTTAGGAGAGCCGTTGCAGATAGAAATTATCAGGTGCTAGATTTTTTTATTAAAAATGGAGTTGATATAAACTATAATGCCTCCGACTCGGTTTATCCCTTTAAGCCAACGCCTCTCTGTGTAGCTGCAAGATATGTTGACCTAGATATGTGTAAATACCTTGTAGAGCACGGGGCGGACGTGACTCTCACTGAAAAAGATGGTATGAGACCTTATAGTATCGCTATCGAAAAGGGGGATCAAGAGATGGCAGAATACTTTCAAAAACTAGAGCCAGTAGAATTTCATAATTTACGCAATAAATTGGATGAACTTAAACCATTTAAACTGCCTCGGGAACTTACCGATTTTCTCATGAGTCAAGACTTATATTTTGAACTTACTAACTGTGATTTTAAGTGGATAGAATTTTTCCCTCTCATGCAAACAATTCCCTTAAAAAAAGGTCGTAAAAAATTTCTCCGTATTTCACGGTCAACCGGAGATTATACTCATATCTATCTCATTTGGCATCCAAAGACAAATAAAGTAGCTTTTTACGATGAGGAACACGAAACTATAAGTGATATTTGTAGCTTTAAAGAATTTATCTGCAATATGTCTAGATACTTACAAGAAATTCTTGAAGGTTAAGAGAAATCAAAAAGGGGGCTCTTATGCAACTAATTGACCAAGTTAAAAAAATAGAAACTTATATTTGTGAGTGTTTTGAAGACTGGGATTTGGATGATCCTGTAGAGGAAGGATATCTGGAAGATTATCAGGGCATTTCTGGTGCTTCTGAGGAAGAACTTCAAGCCTTTGAGGAAATATTTGGCATTCGTCTACCTAGTGACTTCAAAGAGCTTTATAGCTACAAAAATGGGAGTAAATACCTCTCTATTTTACCTTGTGTAATTGACCAGAGAGAGCTGACTTTTTCTCTCATGAGTCTACAGGAAATTGAGACTTGTAAAAAGTACTTTCAAAATAGAGATGCTCTGTTAACAGAATTTCCCGACTATTTTTCTAGTCAAGACCTAGAAAACATGCATGATAGTAGAATTAAGCCCTATTTTTTTAATAAAAAATGGCTTCCTTTTGCTCAGTATTGTGACTCTTGTTATCTTATGCTTGATTTTGATCCAGACCGAGAGGGTCAGGAAGGGCAGATTATTTGCTACATCCATGATCCTGATCAGGTAATCTATGCAGCAGAGAGCCTTACAAATTTGATTGAAGGGATAATGGATGAAATCATATGAATGGACAAATGTATCAGATAGCCTGTATCGTGGCAGCAGCTAGGAAGGCTTTAAAAAGTGGTAAAGAAATATGCTATAAGCCTGAAAAATATACAAATAAGTTGAGCTTTCAAATTTTGCCGTTAGAAAATGGGGAAACTACAGAACTTTCTGTAGCTGATTGGTTTGAAAATCTTAAGGAAAAAGGTTTGAAGGACTTAAAATTATTTTGCCCTATCTCAGTAAATGACAGAGGTATTTTAGGTTTCTCCAATACGACACAGAGTTCAATTCTCTGTTTTTATGAAGATGGGAAGGCAAGTTATTTCCTACCAAATTGGGACGTTGCTTCCCCAGGAAGGGGCTGGGATGTTACCTACACTGAGTATGAATGGGAAAGGTCTTCTCAAGACCTTCCCCACTATGAAAATAATATCGAAGAATTTAAGGACATATTGGCTCGTATAGAAGATTTAGCAATTAAAATTGAATGTGAGAACTTTGCAAAAGTCTTTCACTCTGCTAGAAACTTTTTGCTAGACCCAGAATCTGGTAAAGGACTGGCAGAACCTCAAATTCCACCGCAACATCTAAGCATATTTAGAGCTGCAAGTGCAGCGGATGTTTTTGGAGGAATGGGCTCCTGGAATGATGAACCTGGATGGCGGGCACAAGATAAGGGACTGGGTCAAGTATACGATGAACTTTCAGATCAATTGCTAAGAAATATTAGATCAGCCATTCTATTTGCCATCAACGAGTGGTGATGGATTAGGAGAGAGAAAATGGGGAAGTTAAAGTTAAGTCTATTGAATAAATGGGAACTAGACAAGGACTACAATAGTGTTCTCAATTCTGTCATGTTACATGATGGTAGAGCTTTTGTCTTGACCAGTGAGAAGGAAGCTTTTAATCGCTACTGTCTACTTGAAGTATCACCTTTGGGAGTGAAGGAGATAGATGCTTGGGATTGTGACCATGTTTGGCAGGAAGAGCCTTTACTCTTTACAGATGGACAAAATATTGGCATCATCAAGGCTGGCAGGGAAATGGTCTATTGTACTGGTGATTTTTCTCATCCAGAAATTATTGCCATAAAGGATCCGCAAAGTATACTTCCTAAAAAGGCACAAGAGAGATATTTTCAAATCGTATCAGATAGCGACCAGATACCCGTGTGTTTTGAAGATCAAGTTTATACAAACCAAGCAAGAAACTTTGCCCTTTTAGAGTTTGATAGGGAGAAAAAGCAGGCTAAGTGGACCACTTATTCGCATATTGATAAAAAAGAGTTAAATCACCACGACAGGAGCTCTGATGTTTGTCCTAAAATTGATAGTATGAAATCTTGGAAGCAAGAGCTCTATGTCTTTAGCTCTGGAGAAAGTCAAACCTCTGTCAATAAATGGGGCATGGACTATTATGCTCTTGTTAAAATCTCTAGTGATGGTCGTATTATCGAAAAGTTATTAGAATCTGAACATTTAAAGGCTTCAGGTAAAAAAGCTGGTGTCAATGGACTCTTTACGGATTCGCCTTATCTGATCCTGAGCCCTCTATTTAAGAATGATGACTGGAAGGGCAAGCAAAAGCTATTTTCTCTGACAACAAGAGAATGGTGCGATATAGCCTTGCCTAGAGGAATGAGTAAACACAAGCTTCAAAATATAACAGACAACTTTTGTTTAACCTTCCTGTACGACAGAGGATTAAAAGAACTTGCCCTTTGTCGGATTGACTAGGCTGTGAGGCTGAGTTTGAGAGCTTTTTATAGATAGGTGCTGAAATTTCTTGGTTAGTCTGCAGTATTCATTTTGAGGTGTTTTCTTGTCAAATTTGACCAAGTATTGCAAATCGAATCTTTAAATAGTATACTAGTTCTGTTAGTTATGAAAACGTTTGTGTTTTTGTTGATGATAGATTATTTAGGAGATAAGACATGGAATTGACAGCCATTTATCATAGACCAGAATCAGAGTATGCATATCTTTACAAAGAAGGTCAGCTACATATCCGAATCAGAACCAAGAAAGATGATGTCCAGCAGGTCATTTTACATTATGGAGATCCCTTTATCTTCATCGAGGATAAGTATGAAGCCAAGAAAGAAATGACTAAAGTAACCTCGGATGCTTTATTTGATTATTGGCAGGTTACGGTCTCTGTTGATTTTGCACGGATTCAGTATCTCTTTGAGCTCCTTGATAAAGAAGGTCAAGGTGTCTTTTATGGAGATAAGGGTTGTGTAGAACATACTCAAGAAAACTTGGATGCTGAAGGAAATGGTTTCAAGCTTCCTTATATTCACGAAATTGACGGTTGCCAGGTTCCTGACTGGGTTTCAAATACCGTTTGGTATCAGATTTTTCCAGAACGCTTTGCTAATGGAAATCCTAATCTAACTCCAGATGGAGCTCGAGAGTGGGATGCTGTCATTGCACCTAACATGGATGATTTTTTTGGTGGAGATTTACAAGGGATTATCGACCATTTAGACTATCTTAAAGACCTGGGAATCACTGGACTTTATCTATGTCCGATTTTTGAAGCTACAACCAATCACAAGTACGATACGACGGATTATTTTGAAATTGACCGTCACTTTGGAGACAAGGAAGTCTTTCGTAATCTAGTCGAGGAAGCCCACAAACGGGGTATCAAGATTATGCTAGATGCGGTATTTAATCATATTGGCAACCAGTCAGCCCAATGGCAGGATGTTCTGAAGAACGGAGAAAATTCACCTTATAAAGATTGGTTCCATATCCAAGAATTTCCAGTTACTGAGGATAAACTTCAGAATCCAAGACAACTCCCTTATCATACTTTTGCCTTTGCTAGCTATATGCCTAAGTTAAATACAGCCAATCCTGAAGTCAAAGACTATCTTCTCAGTGTTGCAACTTACTGGATTGAGAATTTTGATATCGATGCTTGGCGTTTGGACGTTGCCAATGAAATTGACCATCAGTTCTGGAAAGATTTTAGAAAGGCAGTTCTCGCTAAAAAGCCTGATTTGTATATATTAGGTGAAATCTGGCATACGTCTCAGCCTTGGCTAAAAGGGGATGAATTCCATGCTGTCATGAACTATCCGCTCTCTGAAAGTATCAAGGATTATTTCTTGCGCCAGCATAAAAAGACAGAGCAGTTCATTTCAGAAATCAATAGCCAGTCAATGTACTACAAGCAACAAATCTCAGAAGTGATGTTTAACCTTCTGGATTCTCACGATACAGAGCGTATCCTCACAACTGCCAAAGGCAATGTGCAACATGTCAAGGCTGCTCTAGCTTTCCTCTACCTTCAAAAAGGGACTCCTTGTATCTATTACGGAACAGAGCTTGCATTAATAGGTGGACCAGATCCCGACTGCCGTCGTGTCATGCCTTGGGACCGTGTGTCTGAGGACAATGATATGCTGAATTTCATGAAGAAATTAATCAAAGTCCGTAAGGAAGTGGCAAGTATGATTCAGCATGGAAATTATCGCTTGGAAGAATTGAAACCAGATGTCCTATCCTTGAAGTGGAACTACCAAGGGAAAGAAGTTCAAGCAATCTTTAATCAGTCTTCTGAGAAATATACTTTAGACAGAGATTCAGTTGATTTAGCGAGTCATTGCCAGTTTGAAGATGGTCAGCAAGTCATATTGCCAGATGGATTTGTGGTTTATTTAGATTCGATTTAAATCGATTTTAACTCCAGTACAGCTTTGTTTTAAACGAGAAAGGAAAGACCGATGGAAAAACTTCAAGTTTCGAAAGAATGGTTGGAAAAATACCAAGAAATCAAGCATATTTTGACCTCGTCTGTCAATTATGCAGCATGTTTTGAGATGAAAGAAATAGACGACAAGGAAGTTTTTGTCTTAGATATGGGGGAAGTGACCTTCCCAAGTGGAGAAATTTTAGTTAGGGATCCCTTGGTCTGGCTCTGTAGGAATGAAAAACCCTATTTAGAGACCGTTCCAAAAGGAACATTTCCCCTCAAAACCTTAGTAGTCAAAATCGAAGAAGATCATTATCGGTATGTTGCAACAAGAGTTCAATTTACAGATAAGCTCCCAGTTGTCTACTATGAAGCCTTAACTGGTATTGAAAACTTGGATTCGGTTGAAGAAGATTCTTATTTTGGGTTTTCAGTCGATGCAGGCTTGGCAACAATTGTGGATGTTGAGACTAAAAATGCCTACTGTGATTTTGAAGAAAAATGGTATCAAGAAAATCCTGAAAAGAACATCTATGATGATTTCTTCGCGGAAATTTTTGCTCAAAATGCCATAGAACATCCCCTATATCAGCGAGAAGGCGGTGATTGGATAAACTTTAAAATCCCAGATACAGACCTGACTATTCCAATGATTCAGTCTGGTTTTGGAGATGGAAATTATCCTGTTTACTTTGGCTATGATAAGGATCACCAACTATGTGATGTGGTTATCGAGTATATCTACGTAGGATAAGGAGTTGGATGATGGCACTCAATGAAGTTTATGATTATTTTCGTCACTATGATAAGGAAACTTATCAGGTTGTCGCCTGCATGGGCAATGAACCATCGGAAGAAGAAATCCAGGATTTTGAAAATCAATATGGCATTCGTCTTCCAGAAGATTTCAGGGAATTCACCATGTCATCTCTTGGAGGCCTCTTTATGGAAGTCAGGGAAGAGCTATGGCCAAGAGCCAAGGCTTACGATGTAGCACCATTTTGGACCTTCTGCCGAGGTATTAAGGTCTTGGGAATTGCAAATGGCATCCCAGACTTCTTAGACATTCGTCTTCAAACAAAGGAATTACACACTCTGGGCTTTGTGGATTATATCCCCTTTCTGTCTATCGTAGGTGACGGAGATGTGATTTTCTGCTTTGATAAGGACAATCATATAGTAGCTCTAGATTGGTATAATAGTGGCGAAACTGAAGAGCTTGAATGTGATTTTTCAGGACTTTTACTCCAGCAAATTGCCGAGCTAGAAGAGCGTAAAAATGAGATGGTCAAGCTTTTGGAAAAGGGTAAATCTAGTCAATAATCTATAAGGAAATATCAGTTTGATAGTCCGTAAAAGAGGTTGGGACAAAAGATTCCGACCTCACTTTTTATTAGCAATCAAACTTTGACGCGGTAGTTGATTGAACTTTTTGTTCGTCTTTTATACTCTTCGAAAATCTCTTCAAACCACGTCAGCGTTGCCTTGCCGTATATATGTTACTGACTTCGTCAATTCTATCTACAACCTCAAAGCAGTGCTTTGAGCAACCTGCGGCTAGCTTCCTAGTTTGCTCTTTGATTTTCATTGAGTATTAGACTCCAAAAAGCTCCTAATCATCCTCGCGGGGCTGGGACTACGAAATCGAGACTTTGTCTATCGATTTCTGTCCCACCGCCTTTTTTAGTAAAATCATTCATTAAATGTACATTCAGATTTTTAAACTTTTCTACAAATTATAGAAAAAAGAATCAAAAGTATGATTTTTATGCTGCCAGTATTGAAGTTTCTTATATTATTTTATAAAATAGAAGCAAAATACTACTGAAAAAGTAGAGCGCTTACACAAAAATGGAAGCGGTTACGAATATAAGGAGGATCTTATGGGAAAAGATCAATGGAATCGAAAAAGAGTGTATAGTATCAGAAAATTTACCGTTGGAACTTGCTCTGTAGTCATCGGTACTTGCTCAGTCTTATTTGGAGCAAGTGTAGCTGGTGCAAACCCAGTTTCAGCTGATGAAACTCCAATTGCAGTTGCTACAGAAAAAGTAGAGGATGATTCTCATAAAGAGGAACTTGGTGAAACAAGAAGTCCAGAACAGCCAGCATCAACCGAATCAGCTGCAAGTGAAGTTGCTACACCAGCTCATGAAGTTGAAAAAACACAGGGCGACCAAACTCTACAATCAGATTCTGATAAAAAAGTGGATTCCATGTTAGATAAGAAACCTCAAGCAATTACTCAAGATCAATCTGCTCAAACGGAAAAACCGGACCTAAAACCGGCTACCAGCGAGGAGGTAAATCAATTGGTTGAGGACCGTAAAGTAGAATTTAACCAAAACTGGCATTTTAAACTCAATGCTAATGCCAAAGACGCCATCAAACCAGATGCAGATGTATCAAGCTGGAAGAAATTAGACCTTCCTCATGACTGGAGTATCTACAATGACTTCGATCATGATTCTCCTGCCCAAAATGAGGGGGGACAACTCAATGGTGGTGATGCTTGGTACCGCAAGACCTTTAAACTAGATGAAAAAGACCTTAACAAGAATGTTCGTTTGGTCTTTGACGGAGTTTATATGGATTCGCAAGTCTATGTAAATGGTCAGCTAGTTGGTCACTATCCAAATGGTTACAACCAATTCTCTTATGACATCACTGATTATCTCAATAAAGACGGTCGTGAAAATGTCGTAGCTGTACATGCGGTTAATAAACAACCAAGTAGCCGTTGGTACTCAGGAAGTGGTATTTACCGCGATGTTACCCTTCAAGTCACAGATAAGGTTCATGCTGAGAAAAATGGAACAACTATCTTAACACCAGACCTTGAAAAACAACAAATTGGTAAGGTTGATACTCATGTAACAAGTAAGATTGTCAATACAGATGACAAAGATCATGAAATTGTTGCTGAATACCAAATTATTGAACGAAATGGTCAGGCTGTAACGGACGTGGTTCGTACAGATAGCCAAGTCTTGAAAGCTCATCAATCAACTAGTCTAAATGCTATTTTGCAAGTTGAGAAACCAAAACTTTGGACAGTTCTTAACGACAAGCCTGCCCTTTATGAGTTGGTGACTCGTGTTTATCGTGATGGTCAATTGGTCGATGCTAAGAAGGACTTGTTTGGTTACCGTTACTATAACTGGACACCAAATGAAGGCTTCTCTTTGAATGGTGAACGCATTAAATTCCATGGAGTTTCTCTTCACCATGACCACGGAGCTCTAGGAGCTGAAGAAAACTATAAGGCAGAATACCGTCGTCTGAAACAGATGAAGGATATGGGTGTGAACTCTATCCGTACAACCCACAACCCAGCTAGTGAGCAAACTTTGCAGATTGCTGCAGAACTAGGTTTGTTGGTCCAAGAAGAATCCTTTGATACTTGGTACGGTGGTAAGAAACAGTATGACTACGGCCGTTTCTTTGACAAAGACGCCACTCACCCAGATGCTAAAAAAGGTGAAAAATGGTCTGACTTTGACCTACGTACAATGGTCGAGAGAGGTAAGAACAACCCTGCTATCTTCATGTGGTCTATCGGTAATGAAATTGGTGAAGCAGACGGTAAGGCTCGTTCTCTAGCGACTGTTAAACGCTTGGTGCAAGTGATCAAGGCAGTTGATAAGACACGCTATGTCACTATGGGAGCAGACAAGTTCCGCTTTGGTGATGGTAGTGGTGATCATGAAAAGATTGCGAACGAACTTGATGCGGTTGGATTTAACTATTCAGAAGACAACTACAGGAAGCTTCGTGCGAAACATCCAAATTGGTTGATTTACGGTTCAGAAACTTCTTCAGCAACTCGTACTCGTGGTAGCTATTTCCGTCCAGAAAGTGAGCTAGTTCACAGTAACCAAGCTTACCGTCATTATGAGCAGTCAGACTACGGTAATGACCGTGTTGGTTGGGGTAAAACAGCAACTGCATCTTGGACTTTTGATCGTGACAATGCTGGTTATGCTGGTCAGTTTATCTGGACGGGTACCGACTATATCGGTGAGCCTACTCCATGGCACAACCAAAACAACACACCAGTTAAGAGTTCTTACTTTGGTATCGTAGATACAGCCGGCATTCCAAAGAATGACTACTACTTGTATCAAAGCCAATGGGTTTCTGCTCAGAAGAAACCAATGGTTCACCTCCTTCCTCACTGGAATTGGGAAGATTCTAGTCTAAAAGAGAATGTAGCGGATGCAGATGGTAAGATTCCTGTTCGTGCATTTTCAAATGCTGCCAATGTGGAACTATTCTTGAATGGTGAGTCCTTAGGTAAGAAAACATTTAACAAGAAACAAACTAGTGATGGACGTACTTACCAAGAAGGTGCCAATGCAAATGAACTTTACCTTGAGTGGAAGGTTGCTTATCAACCTGGAACCCTGGAAGCAGTAGCTCGTGATGAGGCTGGTAATGAAATTGCTCGTGATAAGGTTACGACTGCTGGTGAGCCTGCAGGTGTTCGCTTAGTCAAAGAAGAAAATGCTATCGCAGCAGACGGGAAAGACCTCACTTATATCTACTACGAAATCGTTGATAGCGCTGGCAATGTAGTTCCTACTGCTAATAACCTTGTACGCTTCCAGTTGCATGGACAAGGTCAGATTGTCGGTGTGGACAACGGTGAACAAGCAAGCCGCGAGCGTTACAAAGAGCAAGCTGACGGTTCATGGATTCGCAAGGCCTTCAATGGTAAGGGTGTTGTCATTGTCAAATCAACTGAGCAAGCAGGTAAATTCACTTTGACTGCCCACTCTGATCTCTTGAAATCTGATCAAACAACCATTTTCACAGGTAAGAAAGAGCAAGCTGAAAAAACAGTTTTGGGTACAGAAGTTGCTAAAGTTCGTACTGTTATCGGTCAAGCACCGAAAATGCCTAAGAAAGTAGCCTTTATCTACAGTGATGGTAGCCGTACAAAACTTCCAGTAGAATGGTCAGCAGTTGATGTCAATGAACCAGGAATTGTGACTGTTAAGGGTGTAGCAGATGGACGTGATGTAGAAGCGCGTGTTGAAGTCTTGGCTCTCGAAGCAGAATTGCCTGTAGTCAAGAGAATCGCTCCAAATACAGACCTAAATTCAGTTGACAAATCTGTTTCCTACGTATTATCAGATGGTACTGTAGCAAGCTATGATGTTGATAAGTGGGAAATTGCAGCTGAAGATCAAGCTAAACTAGCAATCCCAGGCTCTCGCATCCAAGCAAAAGGTATTTTAGAAGATGAAGAAATCGCTGCGACCTTGGTAGTGGCAGAAGGTGAAGCTGCTAATCCAGTAGTTCCAAGTGTAACTGTGGCAGATCAAGCGGTTGAAGGTCTTTCAACTGACCAACCTGTAAAATACCACAAGCTTGCTTATGGCGTAGCTTTGCCAGAGGTTAAAGCTACGGCTGAAAATGCTCAAGTGACAGTTATTCAAGCTAATGAAGCAAATGGTATGCGTGCAAGCATCCATGTTCAACCCAACGATGGTGGCCCACTACAAACCTATGCTATCCAATTCCTACAAGAAGCTCCACAAATTGAACGTTTGAGCCTAGAAGTTGAAAATGCAGCTACTTTGAAAGAAGACCAAACTGTCGGTATCAAGGTCTTGGCTCACTATCAAGACGGTACACAAGCAGTCTTGAAAGCTGATAAGGTTACCTTCTCAACTACAGGTGAAGGAGATGTAGCCGTTCGTAAAGGTATGCTTGAATTGCACAAACCTGGTCAAGTAACTCTGAAAGCTCAATTTGAAGGAGCAGAAGGTCAGATTGACTTGAACATTCAAGCAAATACTGAAAGCAAAGTTGTCCAAGCCATCCGTCCAGTCAGTGTCGTGACAGGTTTGAACCAAGAACCAAGTCTACCTGCTACAGTAACTGTAGAGTATGACAAAGGATTTCCAAAGGTTCACAAGGTGACTTGGCAAGCAGTTGCTAAGGAAAACCTTGCTAAATACCATAGCTTTGATGTCTTAGGTAAAGTTGAAGGAATCGAGAAAGAAGCACATGCTAAGGTATCTGTCGAAGGTATCATTGCTGTCGAAGAAGTGAGCGTAACTACTCCAGTTGCAGAAGCTCCTCAACTACCAGAGAGCGTTCGTACTTACCACTCAAATGGCCAAGTCTCTTCAGCTAAAGTAACTTGGGACGCAATTGAACCAAGCCAATACGCACAAGAAGGCAAGTTTACTGTGACAGGACATGTCGAAGGTACTCAACTACCAACTAAACTTCATGTTCGTGTATCTGCTCAGACAGAAACGGGTGCTAATATTTCTGACCAGTGGACTGGTTCCGAATTGCCACTTGCCTTTGCATCAGACTCAAACCCAAGTGATTCAGTAGCCAATGTCAATGACAAACTAATCTCATTTAATGATCAACCAGCAAACCGCTGGACAAACTGGAAACGTACAAGTGAAGCATCAGTGGGAATTCTCTTTGGTGACTCTGGTATCATGTCTAAACGATCAGTTGATAACCTCAATGTAGCCTTCCACGAAGACCACGGTGTTGGTGCACCTAAATCCTATGTCATCGAATACTATGTCGGTTCAGCAACTCCAACAGTTCCTAAGAATCCAAGCTTCGTAGCACGCGAAGACCATGTCTTTAATGACGATAAAAACTGGAAAGAAGTAACAAATCTCAAGGCTCCAGATCAAGTCAGAGCTGGAGAAATGACCCACTTTAGCTTTGATAAAGTCAACACTTATGCTGTTCGTATCCGCATGGTTAGACCAGATGGTAAATGGGGTACTTCTATTACAGAAATGCAAATCTTCTCTAAACAAGTAGCTGCAGCTAAGAATGCTCAAGCAAAAATCCAAGTAGATGGAAAAGATTTGCCAAACTTTAACCCAGGCTTGACTGACTACTATCTAGAAGCAAGCCAAGGAAAAGCTCCAGCTGTTACAGCAAGTGTCACTGAAAATGGTATTGCAACAGTTGTACCAAGCGTAGGTGAAGGAGATCCAGTTCGTGTTGTTGTCAAGGCTGAAAACGGAGATATCCTAGGTGAATACCGCCTACACTTCACAAATGATAAAGATTTGCTCGCAAGTAAACCTGTTGCTGTTGCCAAATCATCTCGCTTGGTTGCTAAAGGACAAACCCTTGAGCTACCAGCAAAAGTTCCTGTCTACTTCACAGGAAAATCTAACTATGAAGTCAAAGACTTGGCTGTTGACTGGGAAGCAGTTCCAGCAGAAAATCTAACAAAAGCAGGTGAATTTACAGTTCATGGTCGCGTTTTGGGTACTGATTTAACTGCTGAAGTAGCTGTTCGTGTAACAGACAAACTCGGAGAAAATCTTTCAGACAACCCAGACTTCGATGACGATAGCAACCGTTCATTTGCCTCAGCAACTAACGATATTGATCCAAACTCTCATGACCGTGTAGATTATGTTAACGATGGTTCAGATGATGAAACCCGTCGTTGGACCAACTGGTCTCCAACTCCATCTGATAATCCAGAAGTCTCAGTAGGGGTTATCTTCAGAGAAAATGGTAAGATTGTTGAACGTACAGTAGCTGAAGGAAGCATTCGGTTCTTTGCAGATGGTGGAACAGATGCACCTTCTAAACTTGTTCTAGAACGCTATGTGGGACCAGAATTTGATTCACCAGAATATTACTCTAACTACCAACCATACGATCCAGAACATCCATTCAACACTCCTTCTAACTGGGAGAAAGTTGAATACCGTGCGGATCAAGAAGTTCAAGCAGGAACTGACATCCATGTAACCTTTGCACCGGTCAAAGCTAAAGCCATGAGATGGCGCATGGACAGAAAAGCAGACAAGAAGGGTGTGGCGATCACTGAAATGGCCTTTATCGCACCAAGTGAAGCACCTAAAGACAATACAGCTTCTAAACTTCTAGTAGATGGTAGAGAGCTTGCAGACTTCTCTGAAGCTCGTGTGGATTACCAAGTAACCTATAGTGGAAACCGTCCTAAAGTGACCGTTGAAGCTGGTGAAAACGTAGCGGCAACAGTTGTTGATAGTGGTGACGATAAACTTCCAGTCTTGGTACGTCTCGTTTCAGAAAGTGGTAAACAGGTCAAGGAATACCGTATCCAATTGACCAAAGAAAAGGTTGAAACTGGAAAAGTTGCCCCAGCTGTTCAGGAAGAGCTTCCTATTCTAGAAGTGGTAGAAGAAGCTCTCAGCTTCAAGAGAGTGAAGAAAGAAGATCCAACTCTAGCAGAAGGTGAAACTCGTGTAACTCAAGCAGGTCGTGAAGGTAAAGAACGTATCCTGACTGAAGTAGCACTAGATGGAAGCCGTACTGAAAAACTTCGCGAAACTATTGAAGCACCGCAAGATGAGATTGTCTTAGTCGGAACTAAGAAAGAAGTATCTGGTAAAACAGATCCAGCTATCCATGAAGTTCCAGAATTTACAGGTGGTGTCAATGGAGCAGAAGCAGCTGTTCATGAAGTCCCAGAGTACCCAGGAGTCATTGGCACAGCAGGTGATGAGCCAGCACCAGTAGTAGAAGTACCAGAATTCACAGGTGGTGTGAATGGCGCAGAAGCAGCTGTTCATGAAGTACCTGAGTTCACTGGTCATGTAAATGGTTCAGAAGGAACTACCCATCAAGTTCCACACTTTGAAGGTGGCGTTCCTGGTGGAGAAGGGACTAGTCACCAAGTTCCAGAATTTACTGGACGTGTGAATGGTTCAGCCCCAACTACAGGTGAAACACCAGCATACAGAGATGAGCAGTCACAAGTAGCTCTTGCTATGTCACAAGACAAGACCTACCAAGCGCCTGCAAGTCATCAAAATATCCTCCCTGAAACAGGTACAAAAGAAAATGCAACCCTTGCAACAGCAGGTGTTGTAGGAGCACTACTTGGTCTCTTTGCAATGGGAAAGAAAAAAGAAGACGAATAAGATGATGTTATAGCATCTAAGTCATAGAGATTGGACTAAGAGACTAATCTCGATCATAAAAAGCGGACAAAACTAGTTTTCTGATAAACAGAATCTGGTCTTGTTCGCTTTTTTGGCTCTTTGTCAACTGTAGTGAACAACAAGAAAGTATAATACTCTTCGAAAATCTCTTCAAACCGGGTCAACGTCGCCTTGCCGTACTCAAGTACAGCCTGCGGCTAGTTTGTTCTTTGATTTTCATTGAGTATAAGACAGAGCTGGTTTCTTATTCCTAAATTGTCTTTCAATTGACAACAGGTTCCCTTGAAAATATTTAGTCAGCTAAACCAAGGCTAGTCTTAGCCTAAACCATTTTGTCAAATGAAATTACGTCCCATATTTCCTCTAAGTTAGTCAAACAATCTTAGTTTTAGAAAGTAAGACTAGCTAACTTCAATTTAGAACTTTCATATAATTTATAAGTGTTATATATTATTAAAACCAATGGGGAACTGTTGCATAAAAATGAGAAAAACGATATAATGAAAGCGTTTTCAACACTAATGATATAAATGCAATGAAAAATATGAAAAGTCAGTCAAAGTCGTGTTATTAGCTAGTTTGTTATGAATTGGTCTCTTCAATCCAGTGTGTCTGTTGTGACAGTCACTAAAAGTTATCGGTATGATTGGAATACCTACTATAAGTCTAGTATGAATTACCACAGACATAGCTATATTAACATCTCGTCGTGGTCTCGTTATGAAATATAAAGTTGATTCTGGCTGGAATTTCTATCGTTATGAGGTCATAAACTATTACAGCGGAGACTTTTAATCGTTAAAGAGTGAGAAAAAGGAGGGTTTGATATGTTAAGGCTTACTCATGTTACCTTAAAAACGCGACAAGTCATCTTACAAGATGTAGATTTCACCTTTAAAAAAGGCAGGATTTATGGAGTTCTTGCTATCAATGGCTCTGGAAAGACGACACTGTTCCGCGCCATTAGCAACTTAATTCCCATAAGTAGTGGAAATATTACAGTCCCTCCTTCTTTATTTTATTATGAAAGTGTTGAATGGCTGGATGGAAACTTAAGTGGGATGGACTACCTTCACCTTATAAAAAATATTTGGAAGTCAGACCTGAACTTGAGGGATGAAATCGCCTACTGGGAAATGTCTGATTATATCAGCCTTCCCATTCGCAAGTATTCCTTAGGCATGAAGCAACGCTTGGTGATTGCCATGTATTTTCTCAGTCAGGCGAAATGCTGGCTCATGGATGAGATTACAAATGGCTTAGATGAGTATTATCGACAGAAATTTTTTGATAGGCTGACAGAAATCGATAGACAAGAGCAGCTAGTTCTTTTAAGTTCCCACTACAAAGAGGAGTTAGTGGAGATTTGCGATAGCATCGTAACCATTCATCAGGGTCAGATAGAAGAGGTTTAGTTTATGAAAGATGTTAGTCTATTTTTATTGAAAAAAGTTTTCAGAAGCCGCTTAAACTGGATTGTCTTAGCTTTATTTGTATCTATAATCGGTGTTACCTTTTATTTCAATAGTCAGACTGCAAACTCCGTCAGCTTGGAGAGCGAGTTGGAAACCCGTCTTGTAAAAAATGAGAGAGTCATCAATGAATATGAAGAGAAACTCTCCCAAATATCTGACACCAGCTCGGAGGAATACCAGTTTGCTAAAGAAAATTTAGACTCGCAAAAAAATCATTTGACTCAAAAGACAGAAATTCTGACTTTATTAAAAGAAGGGCGCTGGAAAGAAGCCTACTATTTGCAGTGGCAAGATGTAGAGAAGAGTTATGAAATTTTATCAAAGGAACCGACTGCTAGTTCTGACTTAAAAATGGCGGTTGACCGCGAACGAAAGACTTACCAAGCCCTATATCCCTTGAACACAAAAGCCCACAATTTAGAATATCCGACTCACGGAATTGATCAGATTGTCTGGATTTTAGAGGTTATCATCCCAACCTTATTTGTGATTGCTATTATTTTTATGCTAACACAACTTTTTGCAGAAAGATATCAAAATCATCTTGACACAGCTCAGTTATATCCTTTTTCAAAAGTTTCATTTGCAATGTCCTCTCTTGGAGTTGGGGTGAGCTATGTAACCGTGCTGTGTATCGGAATCTGTGGATTTTCTTTTCTAGTGGGAAGTCTGATAAGCGGTTTTGGACAGTTAGATTACCCCTACCCGATTTATAACTTAACCAATCAAGAAGTAACTATTGGGAAGATACAAGATGTGTTATTTCCTAGCTTGCTCTTAGCTTTCTTAGCTTTTATCGTTATTGTGGAAGTTGTCTACTTGATTGCTTACTTTTTCAAGCAAAAAATGCCTATCCTCTTTCTTTCACTTATTGGGATTGTCGGCTTATTGTTTGGTATCCAAACCATTCAGCCTCTTCAGAGGATTGCACATCTGATTCCCTTTACTTACTTGCGTTCAGTGGAGATTTTGTCTGGAAGATTACCTAAGCAGATTGATAATGTCAATCTAAATTGGGGTACGGGTCTAGTCTTACTGCCTTGCACGATAATTCTTTTGCTATTGGGAATTCTATTTATCGAAAGCTGGGGAAGTTCACGAAAAAAGAGTATGTTAAATAGGTGTTAGTTTTCCTATTTCCACTTGATAACTACTTCATGCAAACAACAATAATAAAGAACATCCGAATTATTGTTAGCTATGAAAAACGAGGGAAAACGAATATCAGGAGACTCTCAAAATATGAGCCGTAAAAAAAGTCATCATTAGATGGCTTTTTTGCTATTAAAAGAGTTATAATAAAGATGAAAATAGGAGAAGAGGAGGAGTTAGGATGGCTTATATTGAAATGAAAAATAGCTATAAGAGGTATCATACTGGAGAAACAGAAATCGTAGCCAATCGTGATGTCAACTTCGAGATTGAAAAGGGAGAACTGGTCATTATCCTTGGTTCATCTGGAGCAGGAAAGTCAACGGTCTTAAATATTCTAGGTGGTATGGATACAAATGATGAAGGGCAAGTCTGGATTGATGGAACCAATATCTCGAATTTCACTTCTCATCAGAGAACTAACTATCGTAGAGATGACGTTGGCTTTGTCTTTCAATTTTACAACTTGGTTTCTAACTTGACTGCCAAGGAAAATGTTGAGCTAGCTTCAGAAATTGTTGCTGATGCCTTGGATCCTGAGCAGGTTCTCAAGGACGTAGGTTTAGGTCATCGTCTTAATAATTTTCCAGCTCAGCTATCAGGCGGTGAGCAACAACGGGTATCCATTGCTCGAGCGGTGGCAAAAAATCCTAAAATTCTCCTTTGTGATGAACCAACGGGAGCTTTGGACTACCAGACTGGTAAGCAGGTTCTAAAGATTCTTCAAGATATGTCACGTAAAAAAGGGGCCACCGTTATCATCGTGACCCATAATGCCTCCCTAGCTCCAATAGCTGATCGGGTGATTCAGATGCATGATGCCAGTGTCAAGAGTGTTGTCCTCAATCCTCAACCACAGGATATTGATGATTTGGAGTACTAAGATGAAAAGAAAGACATATTGGAAAGACCTGCTCCAGTCTTTCACAGGTTCAAAGGGACGGTTTTTATCCATCCTAACTCTGATGATGTTAGGTTCTTTAGCCGTGGTTGGTCTCAAGGTTGCTAGTCCTAATATGGAGCGAACAGCTTGGGCTTATCTAAAAGATACCAATGCGGCAGATATGACCGTCATAGCAGATTATGGTCTAGATCAGGCAGACCAGGAAGAATTGCAAACTCTATCAGGAGCAGATGTCGAATTTGGTTATATGACAGATTTGACTCTGGCAAACAGTCAAGATGCCATACGGATCTTTTCAAATACTGAAAAGATTTCAAAATTTCAAGTAACGGAAGGGCGTTTGCCTGAAAAAGAAGATGAATTGGCTCTAGCTGATTTTTGGAAAGATCACTATCAAATTGGGCAAGTCATTCATTTGAGTCAAAAGAAGGGCAGTAATTCTCAGTTGAAGCGGGATAGTTATACCATTACAGGCTTCGTCCACTCTCCAGATATTTTCTCAAAAACGGATATGGGGAGTTCAGCCAGTGGTAATGGGAACTTAGCAGCCTATGGTGTCGTAACTGAAGCAAATTTTAAGAGCTCTGTTTACACGATTGCCCGCCTGCGTTTTGCTAGTTTAACAGATGTTAATCCTTTTTCCAGCGATTATGAAAAGAAGCAAGAGGAAGAAGAGGCAACTCTCAAAGACCTAGTTGCTGATAATGGTCAAGCGCGACTAGTGAAAATGAAAAAGGAGGCTCAAGAGTCCCTTGATGAGGGCAAGAAACAATTAGACGAGGCAGAGACCAACTTGACAGCTGGCAAGAAACGCCTACAGGATATCGAGAGTCGGCTTCAGGGTCAAGAGGCTCAGTTAAGCCAACTACCAGAACCACAAAAAAGTCAAGCATCTAGTCAGTTAGGAGAAGCAAAAGAACAACTAAAGCAAGAAAAGGAAAAGCTGAGCCAAGCTGAAACGAATCTGGCGAGCGAAAAGGATAAATGGCAGGCTAGTCAGAATGAGGTCAAGGCTCTAACAGAGCCAACCTATCATGTCTACAATCGCAAGAGTTCTCCTACTGGTCAAGGTTACCTCATGTATAGTAACTCGGCTATGAGTATTCGTGCCGTAGGGAATATCTTTCCAGTTGTTCTCTATGCCGTTGCAGCCATGGTTACCTTTACCACCATGACACGATTTGTAGACGAGGAAAGGACCAATGCAGGAATCTTTAAGGCTTTGGGCTACCACAGCAAAGACATCATCGCTAAGTTTGTGATTTATGGTCTGGTTGCTGGAACTCTTGGAACCATTCTAGGAATCTTGCTTGGACATTACGTCTTGGCACCTACAATCTCGCATATCATTACTGAGCGAATGATTGTTGGAGAGAGTCAGCAGAATTTCTATTGGACCTATAGTTTCTTGGCTCTGGGACTAAGCTTAATAGCTAGCGTTTTACCTGCCTACCTTGTATCTCGCAAAGAGTTGCATGAAGAAGCAGCGCAATTATTACTACCTAAGCCACCAGTCAAGGGTTCTAAAATTCTCTTGGAGCGCATAACATTTATCTGGTCACGTTTGAGTTTTACTCAGAAGGTAACAGCCCGCAACATTTTCCGTTACAAACAACGCATGCTGATGACCATTTTTGGAGTTGCTGGTTCAGTAGCCCTCCTATTTGCAGGGCTTGGGATTCAATCCTCTGTTGTAGGAGTGGCCGACAGACAGTTTAAGGACCTGCAACAATACCAGATGATTCTCTCTGTCAATTCTCGAGCTTCTGATTCTGATAAGGCAAAGCTAGAAGAAAAATTGCAGAGTGATGAAGTTGAAAACTATCGTTTGATTTTTTCCAAACAGATTGAGGAAAAGTATGCTGGCAAGGCAGGTGTTCAAACCGTGACCATGATGGTAACGGATCAAGATGACCTAGAACCCTTTGTCCATTTAGAAAAAAATGGGGAAAAACTGAACTTATCAAACGGAGTCATTTTGACAGAAAAATTAGCCCAGTTGGCTGGAGTTTCTGTTGGTGACAACTTTATAATCGATGGGAAAACCTTTAAAGTAGGTGCTATTACCGAGCACTATGTGGGCCATTTTGTCTATATGAATCAGGCAACCTATGAGGAGATATACGGTCAAGCACCCAAGATGAATACATATTTGGTCCAACTCAAGGATAAAAGTGAAGTCAATACCGAAAGAGTCGCAGGAGAATTTATGGACCAGGCGGCTGTCAGTGGCCTCGTTCAAAATGCCTCCACCATTCAGCTCTTTGAAAGTTTTGCCAATTCTCTGAATCATACCATGGCGATTTTGGTGCTGGTATCGGTGCTACTAGCTATTGTGATTCTCTATAATTTGACCAATATCAATGTTGCTGAACGGATTCGAGAACTCTCAACCATCAAGGTTCTTGGTTTTCATAACAAAGAAGTGACCCTTTATATCTATCGGGAGACCATCATATTGTCACTAATTGGAATGATTGTAGGTCTAGTCTCAGGTTTTTATCTCCATCAATTTCTCATTCAGATGATTGCACCTGGTACCTTCCGTTTTCAACCAAAGGTCGGCTGGGAAGTGTATCTCATCCCAATTCTAGCTATTAGTGTCATCTTGACTATCCTAGGCTTTTTTGTCAATCATTATCTCCGAAAGGTAGATATGCTTGAAGCCCTCAAGTCTGTAGAATAATTGGTCGAGGACAAAAACAAATAAGAAAGCCCTTTGTGGCTTTTTTATTTTCATAAAAATGGTAAAATAGTAAGAGTAGAAATGGAGTTCTAGATATGAAACGAATTGATCAATTTGAAAATAAGAAAGTATTAGTCCTAGGTTTGGCCAAATCTGGTGAATCTGCAGCTCGTCTTTTGGATAAGCTAGGTGCCATTGTGACAGTGAATGATGGCAAGCCTTTTGAGGAAAATCCAGCTGCGCAAAGTCTCTTGGAAGAGGGCATCAAGGTTGTCACTGGTGGCCATCCTTTGGAATTGTTGGATGAAGATTTTGCACTTATGGTGAAAAATCCAGGAATTCCTTATAGCAATCCTATGATTGAAAAAGCTCTAGAAAAAGGCATTCCAGTCTTGACAGAGGTTGAGTTGGCCTACTTGATTTCAGAAGCACCAATCGTAGGTATTACAGGTTCAAATGGTAAGACAACGACCACAACCATGATTGGAGAAGTTCTGACTGCTGCAGGGCAAAATGGACTTTTATCAGGGAACATCGGATATCCTGCTAGTCAAGTGGCTCAAACTGCGACAGATAAGGATACTCTTGTCATGGAGCTATCCTCTTTCCAACTAATGGGAATCCAGGAATTCCATCCTGAAATTGCTGTTATCACCAACCTGATGCCAACCCATATCGACTATCACGGTTCTTTTGAAGCTTATGTCGCAGCTAAGTGGAATATCCAAAGCAATATGACAGCGGCTGATTACCTAGTTTTGAACTTCAACCAGGAATTAGCCAAAGAACTGGCGACAAAGACAAATGCGACTGTAGTACCATTTTCAACACTTGAAAAGGTCGACGGAGCTTATCTTAAAGATGGTTATCTATACTTCCGTGGCGAAAAGGTCATGGCGGCTGATGAAATCGGTGTTCCAGGTAGCCACAATGTGGAAAATGCTCTTGCAACCATTGCTGTTGCTAAACTTCGTGGTGTTGACAATGAAACCATTAAGGAAACCTTGTCAGCCTTTGGTGGAGTTAAGCACCGTCTCCAATTTGTAGACCAAATCAATGGGGTGAAATTCTACAACGATAGTAAGTCAACCAATATCTTGGCAACTCAAAAAGCCTTGTCTGGATTTGACAATAGCAAGGTTATCTTGATTGCTGGTGGTTTGGACCGTGGGAATGAGTTTGACGAATTGGTGCCAGATATTACTGGACTTAAGAAAATGGTTATTCTCGGTCAATCTGCAGAACGTGTCAAGCGTGCAGCGGATAAAGCTGGTGTGACTTATGTCGATGCGACAGATATTGCAGATGCAACCCGCAAGGCCTATGAACTCGCAGAAGAAGGAGATGTGGTTCTCCTCAGTCCTGCTAATGCGAGCTGGGATATGTATGCTAACTTTGAAGTACGTGGAGATCTTTTTATCGACACTGTAGCGGAGTTAAAGGGATAATATGAAAAAAATAGTATTTACAGGTGGGGGAACGGTTGGACACGTTACCCTCAACCTTTTGTTAATGCCTAAGTTCATCGAAGATGGCTGGGAAGTCCACTATATTGGTGATAAAAATGGGATTGAGCATCATGAAATTCTCAAGTCAGGTTTAGATGTTACCTTCCATTCTATTGCAACAGGGAAATTACGTCGATATTTCTCATGGCAAAATATGGTTGACGTCTTTAAGGTTGCTTTTGGAATCCTTCAATCGCTCTTTATCATGCTTCGAGTTCGTCCACAAGCCCTCTTTTCTAAGGGTGGATTTGTATCTGTTCCGCCTGTTATTGCAGCGCGAGTATGTAGAGTACCAGTCTTTATCCACGAGTCTGACCTCTCTATGGGCTTGGCCAATAAAATCGCCTATAAGTTTGCGACTAAGATGTACTCTACTTTTGAACAAGCGTCTAGTCTCACTAAGGTAGAGCATGTAGGAGCTGTGACCAAGGTTTCTGGCCCAATCATGGAAGAACCTGAAGAAATGGTGGACATCCGAACTTATTTTGATAGCAAACTACCAACTCTTCTCTTTGTTGGAGGTTCTGCTGGTGCGCGTGTCTTTAACCAATTAGTTACAGACCACAAGGAAGAGTTGACTAGTCGCTACAATATCATCAACCTGACAGGTGATGCTAGTTTAAATGAACTAAGCCAACACCTCTATCGTGTTGACTATGTGACTGACCTCTATCAACCGCTCATGAATCTGGCTGATGTGGTCATTACTCGTGGTGGTGCCAATACCATCTTTGAACTCCTTGCTATGGCTAAATTGCATGTCATTGTGCCACTCGGGCGTGAAGCTAGCCGTGGAGACCAGATTGAAAATGCGGCTTACTTTGTGAAAAAAGGCTATGCTGAGGAGTTGCAAGAGAGTGACTTGACCTTGTCTACTTTAGAAGAAAAAGTAAGCAAGCTTTTGACCCACAAAGAAGACTACCAGAACACGATGAAGAATTCTCATGAATTAAAATCTGTGGCGGATTTTTATGCGCTACTAAAAAAAGATCTATCATAAGGAAAATCGATGTCAAAGGATAAGAAACAAGAGCCAACTCAAGGCAAGGAATTGTCAGAGTGGCAAAAACGAAATCAAGAATATCTTCAAAAAAAGGCTGAAGAAGAGGCCCAACTAGCCAAAGAAAAGGCCCAAGCAGATGCCAATAAAAAAGAAGTTTCAAAAGCTCTAGAAGAAGAAGCCACCTTATCAGAGTGGCAGAAGCAGAACCGTGAATATCTGCTTAAAAAAGCTGAAGAAGAGATCAAGGAAGAACAAGAGTCAGACTTATCTGAAGATACTGAGGCAGAAGAGGATTCAGATTCTAATCCTGAAGAGCAGAAGGAGAGTGCAGAAGACCAGTCCTCTCCTGAGAATGAGGAGGAAACTACTGAACCAGAACAAGTAGCAGAAGAGGACGAAAAATCTGAAGAAACAAAAGTAGAAGAAAAGAGATCTAAGTCTAAGAAAAAGATTGCTAAGCCTTCTATTCCAAGTGTTCATATCTGGCGTGCTGTTACGATTCTAATCCCAAGTTTGCTTGTCTTGTTCTTTTCCATCTATCTTTTGACGCCATACTCAACTTTGAAAAACATACAGGTTACTGGTACGGTAGAGACCAATGCAGACCAAATCAAAGAGGCTTCAGGGATTCGTGATAGTGACTATACCTTTGGTCTGCTCCTCAATAAAGACAAACATGCTGAGATGATTAAGTCCAATCACTGGATTGAATCTGCTAGCATTCACTATCAATTTCCGACCAATTTTACCATCCAGGTCAAGGAATACGGGATTGTAGCCTATTATGTTTCTGGAGAGGATCATTATCCGATTCTTTCTAGTGGGACGGTGGAAACCAGTCCAGTTAGTCTAGTCAGTCTTCCTGAAACCTATATGTCCGTACTCTTTAACGATGAGCAGCAAGTCAAAACCTTGATTGAACAACTGGCTGAAGTCAGCCCAGAGATTAAGCAGGCGATCAAAACGATTGAATTGGCTCCAAGCAGTGTAACCAGTGATCTGCTCAAGATTACCATGTATGATACGGATGAGATTTTGGTTCCTTTATCAGAACTAGGTAAAAAATTGCCTTACTATAGTAAGATTAAACCTCAATTAACAGTGCCAAGCGGTATTGATATGGAAGTTGGGATCTATAGTTATAGCTTGACGGATAAGGCTTTAGAAGAAGCGAGAATCAAAGCTAAAGAAGAGGAAAAGAAGAAGCAGGAAGAAGAAAAGAAAAAACAAGAAGAGCAAGGGAATCAAACTCAGAATCAAACACAAACTCAAAATCAAACAACCCAACAATCACAGAGTCGATAAACTTGAGAACATTCTATCTGCTTGATTGTGAGTCTTGTACCAGTTTTTACTTGACAAGTCCCGCTTTAAATAATAGAATAGTAAAAAACCTTTAAAGCAGTCCAGAGAGGCAGCTAAGGTTAGGCGGTGAAAGGGTGGATTCTACCCATTTTTCGTGGAACCTTGCTGTTGGCAGGTTCCTTTTTTGTAGTCTTTTTGACGGAAGCTGGGCTGATAAGAAAGATAAGAGGAGAAACGCATGCGTGAAAGTCGCCCAGTCATTGCTCTGGATTTTCCAAGTTTTGAAGAAGCCAAGGAGTTCTTAGCCCTATTTCCAGCAGAGGAAAAGCTCTATGTCAAAGTAGGAATGGAAATCTACTATGCTGTAGGACCTGAAGTTGTCCGATATTTGAAGTCATTAGGACATAGTGTCTTTTTGGATCTCAAACTGCATGATATTCCCAATACAGTCAAATCAACCATGAAAATTTTATCGAACCTGGGAGTTGATATGACCAATGTGCAGGCAGCAGGTGGGGTTGAGATGATGCAAGCAGCGCGTGAAGGATTGGGAGACAAGGGGATTCTCATAGCTGTTACCCAATTAACCTCAACCTCGGAGGAACAAATGCAAGAATGTCAAAATATCCAAACCAGCCTCCAAGAGTCGGTTATCCACTATGCCCAGAAAACAGCTGAAGCTGGTCTAGATGGAGTCGTTTGCTCGGCCCAAGAAGCCAAGCTGATCAAACAAGCAACTCATGAAGACTTTATCTGTCTGACACCAGGGATTCGCCCAAGAGGGACAGAAGCAGGGGATCAGAAACGGGTAGTAACCCCAGGAGAAGCTTACCAGATTGGCAGTGACTACATCGTAGTTGGCCGTCCGATTACGCAAGCAGCTGATCCAGTCGCAGCCTACCATGCCATCAAAGAAGAATGGACACAAGATTGGGTTTAAAAAGAAGATTCATTTAACACTATAAAAAGGAGCACACCATGACACTTGCTAAAGATATTGCTAGCCATCTATTGAAAATTCAAGCCGTTTACCTCAAACCAGAAGAACCTTTTACTTGGGCATCAGGCATTAAGTCACCGATTTATACGGACAACCGTGTGACGCTTGCTTACCCAGAAACGCGTAGCTTGATTGAAAATGGTTTTGTGGAGGCCATCAAGGAAGAATTCCCAGAAGTCGAAGTGATTGCAGGAACAGCGACTGCAGGTATTCCTCATGGTGCCATCATCGCTGACAAGATGAACTTGCCATTTGCCTATATCCGTAGCAAACCAAAAGATCATGGTGCTGGAAATCAAATTGAGGGTCGTGTAGCCCAAGGTCAAAAGATGGTCGTTGTTGAAGATTTGATTTCAACTGGTGGTTCAGTTCTCGAAGCCGTTGCAGCTGCTAAACGTGAAGGAGCTGATGTTCTTGGAGTTGTGGCTATCTTCAGCTATCAATTGCCAAAAGCAGATAAGAACTTTGCGGATGCTGGTGTCAAACTAGTAACCCTCTCAAACTACAGCGAGCTCATTCACATAGCTCAAGAAGAAGGCTATATCACACCAGAAGGACTCGACCTCCTAAAACGCTTTAAAGAAGACCAAGAAAATTGGCAAAATGCTTAAGGTATATAAAAATCAGGTAGTCACTAGGATTACCTGATTTCTTTTTGTGATTTCATTGAGTATTAGTCGACTTTTCCACCTTCAACAACAAGGTCATCTGCTTTAGCAGCGTCACCGTAGGTTGGATGAAGTGTTTTTTCATAAGCCTTGTGGAAGAAGTTTTCCTTACCTAATTTTTCGATTTCTTGGTTGATGTAGTCAAGTAGTTCTTGGTTACCTTTTTGAACTGCTGGTGCAATAGTATCTGGATCACCTAGAGAAGAAATTCCTACCTCATATCCTTTATTTTCAAGCGCCCAAGCTAGAACTTCAGTATTGTCAGTAGAGAAGGCATCTCCACGTCCATCAAGAAGGGCTTGGTAGGCATCGCTATATTGGTCGTATTTTTGAAGTTTTACTTCTGGGTGATTTTTCTCAAAGTAAGTTTCAGCAGTCGTTCCTTTTGTAACGATCAAGGTTTTGCCTTCAAGTTCTTTAACGTCCTTGATGACTTTATCTTTTGGTGACACAACACCGAGAGAAACTTTCATGTAAGGAAGGGCAAAGTCAACTTGTTTTTTACGTTCGTCAGTAACTGTGAAGTTGGCAAGGGTGATATCAACTTTGTTTGAAATCAAGTATTCAGCACGGTTGGCAGCATCAACAGAAACGTATTTAACCTTCACACCCAGGTCTTGTGCTAATTGGTTACCTAGTTCGATATCGTAACCTTGGTAAGAACCATCGTTGTCAACATAACCAAATGGTTTTTTATCTCCAAATACCGCGATTCGAAGTTCGCCACTTTTCTTAATTTCATCAATAGTACGAGCTTTGGCAGTTGCCTTAGTAGATGAAGCATCAGAGCTTCCGCCTGAACTACAAGCTGTGACAAAGATAAGCGCAAATGCTAGAGCAAAAACAGTTAGAATTGGTTTTAGTAGTTTCATAATAATCTCCTTTAGTTATTATAAGTATGAGCCAAACTGGCTAAAGTCAAAGACGTTTAAAAATTCTTGTGCTCGTTTGGTTTGTGGATTTGTGAAGAATTCCTGAGCAGTTCCTTCTTCAGCAATTTTCCCTTGGTCAAGGAAGATAATGCGGTCCGCAATGGCTTGGGCAAACTGCATTTCATGGGTTACCAGAATCATGGTACGCCCTTCTTGAGCCAAGTCATTGATAAGTTCCAGAACCTCACGCACCATTTCTGGATCCAGTGAAGCCGTCACCTCGTCAAAAAGAATGATTTCTGGATGCATGAGAAGGGCACGAACGATGGCTACCCGTTGCTTTTGTCCACCAGATAATTGACGAGCGAAGCTATGTTGTTTATCTAGAAGTCCAACACGCTCTAGTAGTTGCAGAGCTTCTTCAGTGACTTCTTTTTTGTCTCTTCCTTGAGCCTTGATAGGGCCTAAGATAAGGTTTTGAAGGACATCTAAGTGAGGAAAGAGTTCATAACTTTGAAAGACCATGCCGATTTTTTGGCGAACCAAGTGAAAATCTTTTTTATTTTCAACGATGGACTGGCCATCCAGCAGGATATCTCCTCCTTGAATACTTTCTAAACCATTGAGGCAACGAAGTAGGGTACTTTTCCCACAACCAGACGGCCCTAGGATGACGACCACTTCCCCCTTTTTAACATCTAGGGAAAGTCCTTGGAGGATAGGATTGTCTCCGAAGGATTTTTTTAGTTCCTTGATTTCTAAAATAGTTTCAGACATTTAGTTCCTCCAATGTTTTTCTAAGTGAGTAGATAGTTTGGAAATAGGGAAGCAAACCGCGAAATACAAGACTAGGATGGTTCCATAAATCCAAAAGGAAGCGGTTGGGATAGTCAAACGATTGCTATCTATAATTTGTTGTCCAACTTTGGTAACTTCAACAACCCCAATCAAAACAACCAAGGAAGTCGTTTTAATCATCCGAGTGACAAGGTTGATGGCTTGTGGGAGCAATCTTCTTAAGACCTGAGGGATGATGATGTAGTAGTAGAGTTGAAATTTAGTTAAGCCAAGTGCTTGTCCACTCTCAAATTGATGTTTAGGCAGGGAAGTGATAGCTCCACGAACTAAGTCACCCATCTCAGCTGTTCCCCAGAGGGTGAAAACGATAATAGCAGAAGTCTCACCAGAAATATTGATATTAAAGTTTCGAGCTAAACCAAAGTAAACGATGAAAAGGAGCACCAGCTGGGGCATGATCCGGATAAATTCTAGATAAAAACGAGTCAAGAAACGAATCACTCTAGAATGAGAAGTCATGATAATTCCCATCACCGTTCCGAAAATCATGGATAAGAGGACAGACAGGATAGAAATCCCAATTGTGACTCCCAATCCCTGTAAAATTCTCAGGAGATTATTTCCCTGAAAGAGTACTTGCATTCCCGAATCCTGCATGACGGAGTCTCCTTTCTATCCAGCTAAAGACTAGTGAAATTGGTAGAAGCATGATGAGGTAAGCAACCACCAACATAGCCAGCGCAATATCTGTCTCATAATAGAGTCCAATCAAATCCTTAGCAACGTACATAAGGTCAGCAAGGGCAACTGCTGAAAAGACAGAAGTTTCCTTGATCAGGAAAATAACATTGGCACTAAAGGATGGTAGAGCCACCGCAGTCGCTTGTGGAAGAACCACGTAGCGAAAGACCTGAAATGGTGTGAGGCCAATGGCTAAACCTATTTCATGCTGGGTTTGACTGACGGCTTCTAGCCCGCTTCGGAAGGATTCTGCCATGTAGGAACCACCTAAGAAGATGAGCCCGACTGTTGCACAGACTTCTGAAGAAAGAACAATCCCTATTCGAGGTAGACCAAAGTAGAGAAAGAAAAGTTGTATCAAAAGGGGTGTATTTCGTGACAATTCTATATAGGCTGTTGCCAACTGTGAGAAAACAGGAAGGCGGTAATGCCGGATGACGCTGACGATGAGCCCTAGCAAAAAAGAACCTAGAATTCCCCAAACTGCAATATGCAAGGTCAGAAAGAATGCCTTTTGATAGAGTGGTAGATATTGTTCAACAATGGACCAATCCAAAAGTAGAACCTCCCATCTAGGAAAATGATACAGTTATTGTAGCATTAAAAGAGAGCTTTGGATAATATGTATTTTTTATTGTGGCGATAAAAAATATTTATAGCGGCGATAAATTTTAAAAATGTGATTTCTTTGGTTGACAAATGTAGATTTTGAGAGTATACTGATAATTGTAATTGACAAATGTAGATTTTGGAGGTGTACTGATGCAGATTTCGGATGCAGAATGGCAGGTCATGAAGATTATCTGGATGCAGGGAGAACAGACTAGTACTGATCTGATAAAAGTATTAGAGAAAAGGTTCAGTTGGTCCAAATCCACGATCCAGACACTCTTGGCCCGTTTGGTGGAGAAAGAATGTTTGACTCGGGAAAAACAGGGCAAGTCCTTTGTCTATTCGGCCCTTTTAACGCTAGATGATAGTAGGGGCTTAATGGTTCAGGATATCAAAGACAAGCTTTGTTCTCGAAGAATAAAGCTCTTGCTAGCTGATTTGATTGAAGAATGTGACTTTACCCTAGCTGACTTGGAAGGTTTGGAAGAAGTGATTTCAAAGAAAAAAGCAAGTGCTGTAACAGAAGTAAGATGTAATTGTATGTAAAGGAGACGCTATGTTAAATCTATTTGTATCTATTGTTGTTTTAGGAATGATTGCTTTTATCCTCTTTTGGTTTTTCAAAAAACCGCAAGAAGATGCTAAGAGAGCCCAACAAAAGAATGGCTATCAAGAAATTCGAGTGGAGGTCATGGGAGGATATACTCCAGAAACCATTATCCTCAAAAAATCGCAACCTGCTCGCATTATTTTTGATCGAAAAGATCCTTCACCTTGCTTGGACCAAATCGTATTTCCAGACTTTGGTGTGCATGCAGACCTACCTATGGGAGACCAATATGTGGTGG
This sequence comes from Streptococcus nidrosiense, assembly GCF_042140045.1. Taxonomy (NCBI): domain Bacteria; kingdom Bacillati; phylum Bacillota; class Bacilli; order Lactobacillales; family Streptococcaceae; genus Streptococcus; species Streptococcus nidrosiense. Next base: position 1,858,644 of record NZ_CP152419.1, on the reverse strand, counting down.
AAATCACTCCTGAAGAAGCCGGAGAATATGGTTTCTCTTGTGGCATGAACATGATGCACGGTAAGATGATTGTAGAATAGGAGAAGGATATGACTGAAATTGTAAAAGCAAGTCTTGAAAATGGTGTTCAAAAAATCCGTATCACGGCAGACAAAGGCTACCATCCAGCCCATATTCAACTACAAAAAGGAATTCCTGCTGAGATTACCTTTCACCGTGTGACACCGTCAAACTGTTATAAAGAAATTCTCTTCGAAGAAGAAGGAATTCTAGAACCAATCGCTCAAGATGAGGAAAAGATCATTCGTTTTACTCCTCAAGACTTGGGTGAACATGAATTTTCATGTGGCATGAAGATGCAAAAGGGGACCTACACCGTTGTTGAAAAAACTAAAAAGTCTCTCAGTCTTTTACAGCGTTTTTGGATTACTAGTATCTTTACTGTGCCTCTTGTGATTCTCATGATTGGGATGTCTACAGGAGGAATTAGTCACCAAGTCATGCGTTGGGGCACCTTTTTAGCCACAACACCCATTATGCTGGTAGCTGGAGTTCCATATATCAGAAGCGCCTGGGCTAGTTTTAAAAAGCACAATTCCAACATGGATACCTTGGTTGCTCTAGGAACCCTAGTGGCCTATTTCTATAGCTTAGTTGCCCTCTTCACTGGTCTGCCCGTTTACTTTGAAAGTGCTGCATTTATCCTCTTCTTCATTCTTTTGGGAGCAGTTTTTGAGGAAAAAATGCGAAAAAATACTTCGCAGGCAGTCGAAAAATTATTAGACCTACAAGCAAAAACAGCAGAGGTTTTGCGTGATGATGTTTATGTTCAAATACCTCTAGAACAAGTCAAAGTTGGGGATCTCATTCGCGTTCGACCAGGTGAAAAAATAGCTGTTGATGGGATTGTCTTAGAAGGTGAAACGAGTATTGATGAATCAATGGTGACTGGGGAAAGTATTCCAGTCGATAAATCAGTTGGAGATGCTGTCATTGGTTCAACCATCAATAATAGTGGTACGATCATCTTTAGAGCTGAAAAAGTTGGTTCTGAGACTATGTTGGCTCAGATTGTGGACTTTGTGAAAAAAGCGCAAACCAGTCGTGCTCCGATTCAAGATTTGACAGACAAGATTTCTGGTATTTTCGTACCAGCAGTTGTCATTTTAGGCCTCCTTACTTTTTGGATCTGGTTTGTCTTGCTTGGTGAAAGCTTTGTGACTTCCCTTCTTTACGGAATTGCTGTCTTGATTATTGCTTGCCCTTGTGCTCTTGGACTTGCGACACCGACAGCACTTATGGTAGGAACAGGACGAAGTGCTAAGATGGGGGTTCTCCTCAAAAATGGTACAGTTTTACAGGAAATTCAAAAAGTTCAAACAGTTGTTTTTGATAAGACTGGAACCTTGACCGAAGGGAAGCCAGTAGTGACAGATGTTATTGGTGATGAAAGAGAAGTGATCAGCTTGGCTGCTTCACTGGAAGATGTATCTCAACACCCGCTAGCTCAAGCTATTGTTAATCGTGCATCTGAACTAGGAATTAGCCTTTACCCAGTGGAAAACTTCCAAGCCTTGCATGGAAAAGGTGTGACTGGGATTATTAATGGTAAACAAGTCTTGCTTGGGAATGCCAAACTTTTAGCTGATCTTGACATTCCGAGTGACTATCAAGAACGATTTGATTTACTTGAGAAAGAAGCAAAAACAGTTGTCTTCCTATCCGTGGATGGTCAGTTAAAAGGCTTAATTGCCTTGCAGGATGTCCCTAAGGAAAATGCTCGAGAAGCTATTGCCAAATTGAAAAAACGTGGTCTTAAAACGGTCATGCTTACCGGAGATAATGCTGGAGTAGCCCATGCGATTGCAGAGCAAATTGGAATCGAAGAAGTGATCGCAAATGTCTTGCCAGAGGAAAAGGCACATGAAATTCACAAGCTTCAAAAGAATGGCAAATTGGCCTTTGTTGGAGATGGTATCAATGATGCGCCAGCCCTCAGTGTAGCGGATGTCGGAATTGCTATGGGCTCTGGGACAGATATTGCCATTGAATCAGCAGATCTTGTCCTCACAACCAACAATTTACTAGGATTGGCACGTGCTTTTGATATGAGTAAGAAGACCTTTAATCGTATTCTACTCAATCTTTTCTGGGCTTCTATCTATAACCTCATTGGTATTCCGATTGCAGCAGGAGTCTTTTCAAGTCTTGGTTTGGTGCTCAATCCAGAACTTGCAGGATTGGCCATGGCCTTTAGTTCAGTCTCTGTTTTAATCAGCTCTCTTATGCTTAATTTTACTAAAGTCGATTAATACTCTTCGAAAATCAAATTCAAACCACGTCAGCTTCACCTTGCCGTACTCAAGTACAGCCTGCGGCTAGCTTCCTAGTTTGCTCTTTGATTTTCATTGAGTATAAAAAGGCGGTTTTAACCGCTTTTTTGCTATTCTAAAACAGATTTTCAAAACGTTTTAAATCTGTACTGTAATAGAGAATGAAGTTTTCTGAGCACATTCTTATGAAACTATAAGTAAATGTGATAAATTAGGAGTGTAAATTTACTGAATCGTTTTCAAAAAACATATAAAAGCGCTTTTATTATTCATCAAATTAACTTTTAAGGAGAGTTATCATTATGACTCAAGGGAAAATTACTGCATCTGCAGCAATGCTTAACGTATTGAAAACATGGGGCGTAGACACTATCTACGGTATCCCATCAGGAACACTTAGCTCACTTATGGACGCTTTGGCTGAAGACAAAGATATCCGTTTCTTGCAAGTTCGCCACGAAGAAACAGGTGCTCTTGCAGCGGTTATGCAGGCTAAATTTGGCGGATCTATCGGTGTTGCAGTTGGTTCAGGTGGTCCAGGTGCGACTCACTTGATCAACGGTGTTTACGATGCAGCTATGGATAACACTCCATTCCTTGCTATCCTTGGATCACGTCCAGTTAACGAATTAAACATGGATGCTTTCCAAGAATTAAACCAAAACCCAATGTACAACGGTATCGCTGTTTACAACAAACGTGTAGCTTACGCAGAGCAATTACCAAAAGTTATCGACGAAGCTTGCCGTGCTGCCGTTTCTAAAAAAGGTCCAGCCGTTGTTGAAATTCCAGTAAACTTTGGTTTCCAAGAAATCGACGAAAACTCATACTACGGTTCAGGTTCATACGAACGTTCATTCATCGCTCCTGCTTTGAACGAAGTTGAAATTGACAAAGCAGTTGAAATCTTGAACAATGCTGAACGTCCAGTTATCTATGCTGGTTACGGTGGTGTTAAAGCTGGTGAAGTGATTACTGAATTGTCACGTAAAATCAAAGCTCCAATCATCACAACTGGTAAAAACTTTGAAGCTTTTGAATGGAACTACGAAGGTTTGACAGGTTCTGCATACCGTGTTGGTTGGAAACCAGCCAATGAAGTAGTTTTTGAAGCAGACACTGTTCTCTTCCTTGGTTCAAACTTCCCATTTGCTGAAGTTTACGAAGCCTTCAAGAACACTGAAAAATTCATCCAAGTAGATATCGATCCTTACAAACTTGGTAAACGTCATGCCCTAGACGCTTCAATCCTTGGTGATGCAGGTCAAGCAGCGAAAGCAATCCTTGACAAAGTGAATCCAGTTGAATCTACTCCATGGTGGCGTGCAAATGTGAAGAACAACCAAAACTGGCGTGACTACATGAACAAACTCGAAGGTAAAACTGAGGGTGAATTGCAATTGTACCAAGTTTACAATGCTATCAACAAACATGCTGATCAAGACGCTATCTATTCAATCGACGTAGGTGACACTACTCAAACATCTACTCGTCACCTTCACATGACACCTAAGAACATGTGGCGTACATCTCCACTCTTTGCGACAATGGGTATTGCCCTTCCTGGTGGTATCGCTGCTAAGAAAGACAATCCAGATCGCCAAGTATGGAACATCATGGGTGACGGAGCCTTCAACATGTGCTACCCAGACGTTATCACAAACGTTCAATACGACCTTCCAGTTATCAACGTTGTCTTCTCAAATGGTAAATATGCCTTCATCAAGGACAAATACGAAGACACAAACAAACACTTGTTTGGTTGTGACTTCCCTAATGCTGACTATGCGAAAATCGCTGAAGCTCAAGGAGCTATTGGATTTACAGTTGACCGTATCGAAGACATCGACGCAGTTGTAGCAGAAGCTGTTAAATTGAACAAAGAAGGTAAAACTGTTGTCATCGATGCTCACATCACTCCACATCGTCCACTTCCAGTAGAAGTACTTGAGTTGGATCCAAAACAACACTCAGAAGAAGCGATCAAAGCCTTCAAGGAAAAATACGAAGCTGAAGAGCTCGTACCATTCCGCCTCTTCTTGGAAGAAGAAGGGTTGCAATCACGCGCAATCAAATAATTTCTCTTGTGGAAAATCAAAAGTAAACATTGTAAATTTTATGCTTTGATTTTCTTAGAGAGAAACTTAAAAGATCGGAGAAATCCGGTCTTTTTATGGAGGATAGTAAATGAATTTAAATCAATTAGATATTATCGTTTCAAATGTTCCCCAGATCTGTTCTGACTTGGAGCGTATCTTGGATAAGAAGGCGGACTATGTTGATGATGGTTTTGCTCAGTTCACGATTGGTAACCACTGCCTCATGTTATCACAAAACCATTTGATACCTTTGGAAAATTTTCAGTCAGGAATCATTCTACACATTGAGGTTGAAGATTTGGAACAGAATCAAAAGCGTTTGAAAGAATTAGGGATTGAGATTTTACATGGGCCAGTTGTAACTGATTGGGGAACCGAATCCCTGCTAGTAAGTGGCCCTGCTGGTCTAGTGATTGATTTTTATCGTATGAAATAGGACGCTTAGTCATTTGAAGTTAACCTTAGCTATTTTTAAAACAGAAGTTGAGAACATAAACTATTAAAAGATCGGAGCAATCCGGTCTTTTTCTTTCATTTCTGTTAAAATAAATTCATTAGGATATTTTAAGGAGAAAAATGATGCCAACTACTTTCTTTCTATTATTTGGCTTGATGATGTTAGGCTTTGCTGCTTTTACCTATTTTATGTTTGATTTTTTTATCTTGAGTAATTATAGAAATGCCAAGAGATGTACCGAAAGAACGGAAGGAGTTATTATCCGATATTCCTATGCTCTTTATAATGGGATTAGTCTCCCAGTTGTTGAATACACTGTTGATGGGAACCAATACAAGGTTGTAGGTCCAAAATTTATTATGGCTATATCAAATACAATCAGTACTCCCTTAGGTTCAATCGTATCTGATGTAAAAACGGATAATTTTGAAAATGGTGAAATTCCACAAGTTTTAAGATACAAAGTTAAGGGGAATAGTTTTTTGTCTTTTACAAAATCTCCTCTTAAGGAACGCTTTCCAATTGGTGGAAAAGTTGCTGTTTATTATGATCCTAAAAAACCAAAACATTCCTATGTAGAAAGACCACTAAGACCTGGGCGATATGCATGGCTGACAAAATGTGCTGTCTATCTCCTTGTTTTTATGATGGTTGCCATGGCATTCTTTACGGTGTTTATTCTTCCAAATCTTGTGAACTAATAGTTTCTTGTAGATTTTCTTAAAATTATCAAATCCATATCGTTACTATTTTTATAAAATCTTCTCCCTACTTTATAAGATATGAAAAAGAGTTCAACTAGAACTCTTTTTTTGCTATAATGAAGGGAGAAAAATCAGACAGGAGATCAACATGTCAGAACCGTTATTTTTAAATTCTGTAATGCAAGAAAAAATCTGGGGTGGGACTAAACTACGTGATGAGTTTGGCTACGACATTCCAAATGAAAAGATTGGTGAGTATTGGGCCATCTCAGCTCATCCAAATGGAGTGTCTAAGGTAGCTAATGGCCGCTATCAAGGAACAGACCTCGCTACTTTGTATGCGGAACACCGTGAGTTATTTGGCAACCGTCCAGAGCCAGTATTTCCGCTTTTAACAAAAATCCTTGATGCCAATGACTGGCTCAGTGTTCAAGTTCACCCAGATGATGCTTATGGCCTAGAGCATGAGGGCGAACTCGGAAAAACAGAATGTTGGTACATTATTGCTGCAGATGAGGGTTCAGAAATTATTTACGGCCATAATGCTAAGTCAAAAGAAGAACTCCGCCAGCAAATCGAAGATAAAAACTGGGATGCCTTGTTAACAAAAGTTCCTGTAAAAGCTGGAGATTTCTTCTATGTTCCAAGTGGAACCATGCATGCTATTGGAGCAGGTATCTTGATCCTTGAAACGCAACAGTCTAGTGATACAACCTACCGTGTCTATGACTTTGACCGTAAGGATGATAATGGTAACTTGCGCGAGCTTCACCTTGAAAAATCCATCGATGTTCTAAATATCGGTGAGCCTGCAAATAGCCGTCCTGTGACTGTCAAAGCAGATGATTTGCGTTCGACTTTACTTGTTTCGAATGATTTCTTTGCGGTTTACAAGTGGGAAATCACTGGAAAAGTTGACTTTGAAAAATCAGCTGACTATAGCTTGTTGAGTGTCTTAGCTGGTCAAGGGAAACTAACTGTAGACGGTAAGGAATATCCAATTCAAAAAGGTAGCCACTTTATCTTACCAAGCGATGTTGAAACTTGGACACTTGAAGGACAAGATTTGGAATTGATTGTTAGCCATCCGTAAAAAGAAAGGACCTGAGTTCATTACTCAAGTCCTTTTTTATAGTTACATAAACTGGGCGATAAAGACCACGATGATTATGATTGGGATGATAAAACGAAGAAGGAAGAGCCAGACTTGGAAAAGTCCTTGTTTCCACGGTGTTTCATCAAGATGGAGTTCCTCCATAGCCAATGCTTTTTTGAAGACATAGCCTGTAAAGAGAGACAAGCAGAGGGCACCAAAGGGCATGAGGAGATTAGAAACCAAAAAGTCCATAGCATCAAAGAAGGTCTTCCCAAAGATTTGAACGTCTGCCATGACACCATAGGATAGGGCTGAGGGGATACCAAATACAAAAGTCAAAACCCCTAAAATCATACTCCACTTGGCACGCTTACGATTGTCTTGGTTGGTGATGTTTCCTACATTGATTTCCAGCATCACGACAGAAGAAGTGACTGTCGCAAAGAGGAAGAGCAAGAGGAAGAGGATGTAGAAAATACTTCCAAAAGGCATCTTGTCAAAGAGTTGTGGCAAGACAATAAAGAGGAGACTTGGACCACCTTCAGACTGGATGTTAAAGGCTGACATAGCTGGGAAAATGGCTAATCCTGCCATGATGGATACAGAGATGTTCATGGCAACGATGGACATACCTGATTGGACCAGATTGGTTTTCTTATCCAAGTAAGAAGCATAGGTCAACATGGCTGTAACCCCGAGGGATAATGCAAAGAAAGATTGTCCCAGAGCATAGAGGAGTCCAGCACTTGTCAGTTTTAAAAAGTCAGGTTTGAGGAAGTAAACTACACCTTCCATGGCATTTGGCAAGCTGAGAGAGCGCCCAATGATATTGACAAAGATGATAAAGAGCAGGGGCATCATAACTTTCGATGCTCTTTCAATCCCTTTTTGAACTCCCTTAGATACGATAAAGATGTTGAGGAAGATGAAGAGGGATTGGGAACCAAGAGCAATCCATGGATTTGAAATAATGTCTGTGAAGAGCTGGGCATAATCACTGCTAATCCCAACTTGGAAGGCTTTAGCAATAGCGATACCTAGATAGACTAAAACCCATCCTCCAATAACACTGTAAAAGGATAAGAGGATGAAAAGGGCAAAGGCACCGATCCAACCGATAAAATTGTAGTTCTTGTTATCGCCCAATTTTCCAAAGGTTTTGATTGCTGACACGCCAGCGCTCCGACCGAGGGCAAATTCAGCGAGCAAAAGTGGGAAACCAATTAAAATCGTTGAGATGAGAAAGACCAGTAAAAATCCTCCTCCACCATTGGCTGCAGTCATGTATGGAAACTTCCAAACAGCTCCAAGACCAATAGCAGAACCAGCAGACGCAAGGATGAAGCCCAGTTTCGAGCCCCATTGCGATTTTTCAGACATAGTAAAACTCCGATCTATTTTTTAAAATAAGAAAAGGCTACTTGAGTTGTCAAATAGCCTTCTCTCAATGACTCTTTATGAGCTTTTTATTTGATTGATAGACTTGATTATCCTATCATGATTTTTGAAGTCTGTCAAGAAAATCAATTTTACGTTTTCATAAATCTTAATAAAATACTTGACTCTCCCCAAAGGGGAGGGTATATACTATTTATGTGAGGAGGAAATCATGTACCATATCAAAGAAGCTGCGCAGCTTTCAGGCGTTTCTATCAAAACACTTTACCATTATGATAAGATAGGACTCTTGGTCCCATTAAAGTCAGAAAATGGCTATCGAACCTACAGTCAAGAAGATTTAGAACGACTTCAGGTTATCCTTTATTACAAGTATCTAGGTTTTTCTTTAGAAAAAATAGCAGAGCTATTGAAGGAAGAAAAGATGAACTTGTTACCACATTTGACGAGACAGTTGGATTACCTGACTCGAGAAAGACAACATCTGGATACCTTAATTTCAACCTTACAAAAAACCATTCAAGAACAAAAAGGAGAAATAAAAATGACCATTCAAGAAAAATTCACTGGATTTAGCTATCAAGACAATCAAAAATACCACCAAGAGGCAGTAGAGAAATATGGCCAGGAAGTCATGGACCAGGCTCTCGAGCGTCAAAAAGGACGAGAGGATGAAGCTACAACAGCCTTTAATCAAGTCTTTCAAAGCTTAGCTCAAAATCTCAAAGATGGTCTACCGATAACAGCATCTGAAAACCAAGAAGAAGCAGGTAAACTCTTGCAAGCCATCCGTACTTATGGATTTGACTGCTCTATCGAGGTCTTTGGTCATATCGGAAAAGGCTATGTCTATAATCCAGAGTTTAAGGAAAATATTGACAAATTTGGAACTGGAACAGCCCAGTACACATCAGACGTCATTGCCTACTATGTAAGCACACAAACTCGATAAAGCTCAAAGACTAAGCTAAGGCTGACAAAGTCAGTAACAGAAATTTATACTCTTCGAAAATCTCTTCAAACCACGTCAGCTTCACCTTGCCATACTCAAGTAAAGCCTGCGGCTAGCTTTCTAGTTTGCTCTTTGATTTTCATTGAGTATTAGTAGGAGGACACAGACCTAGCTTGAAGATTAGACAAGCTAAAAATCGGCGGAGATACCTCTGCCGATTTACTGTTATTTGAGTTGGTAAGACCAGTCTTCCCCATCCTTAGAGTAAAAGAACTCACTGAGGTCTTCTTCCAAAAAAACACGAAGCATATCAGACATATCCTCAGTAGCCAGTTTAAGATGAGATAGATTTTCAAAATCCTCCCACCAGACTTTTCCTTCGTCTGAAGATTGGAGCTCCCCAGTAAAGTGTTCAGTTTTGTAAAAGAGGACAACATAGCGATAATCTTCGTCGTCATACCAGTCTTTGATCCCACAGAGTTTGGGGTTAGAAATGGTCAAACCAGTTTCTTCCTCCACTTCACGAATAACGGCATCGACAAAGGATTCGCCACGTTCAACATGGCCGCCAGGAAAAGTAATGCCAGGCCAGTCAGGACTAACTCGGTCTTGGACCAGAACCTTGTCTCCATTTTTAATCATGCACATATTGACAAATTCGACTGATTCTCTTCTGTTCATCTTATTTTTCCTATTTTGTTAGTAATTTTTCTACCACGTTTAACTTTCGCATGGTCAGATCAACGCCGAACAGCTTTTCAAGATAGTTGGTATTAAGCTTTTTTCGTTTTGCAGTTCTAGGGAGATAGAGGTAAAGACAATGGTTGCCGATACAAATTTCTTCTTCACCATAGTCACTATCCAATTTTTCAAATGGTAGACTTTGGATAGCATTCTGGAAAAGAATTATATGTATACGGTCATAAAGATAGTGTTCTCCAAACGGATTTTCTTGGACAATTTTTGTAAAATCACTCTTATTTTTAATGACCATTTTCAAGTCGGCTCCGATTTTTTCTTTTATTAGAGTGTGAACCTGTTCTCGTATTTCTTCCAGAGATAAGTCACTTTCAAGAATGATATTCCCACTTTGAATATAGGTTCGAACGTGTTGAAAATCAGCTTCTATCAAGATATCTACTAGATAAGACATTTTAGGGATAGCATTTTTTCCATTAGGAGTAACTCCCCTTAGTAAGATAATATGTTCCAAAGTAGTTCCTTTCTTATCTAACATCCTTAGATACTAAATCATTTATAGATTAAGTTTGAACCTGCCACCCAGCCAGTACAGAGGGCAGAAGTGATGTTAAAGCCACCCGTGTGGGCGTTGATATCTAGGACTTCTCCTGCAAAGTGAAGTCCAGGAACCAGTTTGCTTTCCAGCGTTTTAGGATTGATTTCCTTGAGACTAACACCTCCTTTGGTAACAAAGGATTTAGCCAAGGACATTTTTCCTGTCACAGGGATTTTGAGTGCCTTGATAGACTGGAGAAGTTGGTCGCGTTCTCTTTCAGTTAGTTGTTTGACTTTTTCAGGATATCCTTGGACAAAAAATTCTGCCAAGCGTTCAGGGAGTAAAGCTTTTAAGGCATTTTTCAAGGATTTTTCACGGTTCTCTTCTAAAAAGTCAACTAAGTCACCTTCTGAAAGTTGTGGCAAGACATCTAGAGAGAGAATTTCCCCACCCTTGACAAAGCTAGACATGCGTAGCGCAGCAGGACCTGACAAACCAAAGTGGGTAAAGAGCAGGTCATGAGTGATGACATGCTTGCCATAGCTTAGGGTCACATCGTCTAGGGAAATTCCCTGCAAGGCCTTATGCGGGAAATCAGTCAACAATGGACTTTCAGCAGCCTCAAGCTCGGTAATGGTGTGTTTGAAATGGCGAGCAATCTCATGACCAAAACCAGTAGAGCCAGTAGAAGGATAGGATTTTCCACCAGTTGTGACGATGAGTTTATCACAAGTAAAGCTCTGGTCTGTAGACTTAAGGACAAACTGGTCGTCAATCTTTTTAACTGAAACAATCTCTGTTTGAGTGGCAACTTGCCCACCTAGCTCCATGATTTTCTTTTCCAGTGCTTCGATAATGGTCCGAGATTTGTCACTGGCTGGAAAGACGCGGCCATGGTCTTCGACCTTGAGTTTTACGCCATTTTCAGTAAAAAAGTTGATGATATCATGGTTGTCAAACTGGGAAAAGACACTGTATAGAAAGCGGCCATTTCCAGGTATTCCAGCCAGTAGGTCATCCAGAGTTCCATTGTTGGTCACGTTGCAACGACCACCACCAGTACCAGCTAATTTTTTTCCAAGTTTTCGATTTTTTTCAATGAGAAGGGTTTTCTGCCCATAAAAGCTACTTGAAATCGTAGCCATCATACCAGCCGGGCCTCCCCCGATTACAATAGTGTCAAAATATTTCATAAAAGTATTGTACCATAAAAAAGACGGAGGGACAGAAATCGATAGATCAAGTTTTGCATGATAGTATCTAGTCCCGTGAATCTTTATCAAACCGGCGTCTTCTTCAAACTTATGTATTGATAGGATGAAATTGTCAGTACAAAAGTCTACTCAGCTACAGTAGAAAAGATAATTGCTGATAAAAATTGAGGTCGGGACATTGAATCCCGACCTCTGTCTTATATAAATTAGTCAATTTCATATCCCATGAGGAGTCCACCCTCTTCTGCATAAAAACTGCAGAGTCCAGAGGTTGGGATAATCTTGATTTCAGCTTGTGGGAATTTTTCACATAAGAGCTCTGAGAGCTGTTGGCAGAATTTATCATTACTGCGGTGAGCCATGACGATACGTCCACCAGCATAGCCAGCTTTGATTAACTCTTCATAGGCAGCTTGAAGAGATTTTTTAGCACCACGAGCCTTTTGGAGGAGTTCCAAGGTTCCAGTTTCACTTGCTTCCCCAACCATACGAATATTGAGGAGCCCAACAACTGTACCGATCAGTTTACTCAAGCGACCATTCTTAACCAGATTATCAACCTTAGCGAGAACGAACAATAACTTAGTTTTTTCTTGGTAAGCAGTAATAGCATTAACCACTTCTTCAAAAGAAAGTCCTTGGTCAATCAAATCATTGATTTTCTCAACGATTAGATCAACTTCTCCACCAGCAGACAAGCTGTCAATAACATGAATCTGAGTATCAGGATGTTCTTCGAGATAGAGATTCTTAGCTAATTGAGCGCTGTTTTGACTACCAGAAAGAGTTCCGGTAATGGTCACTACAAAAATATGTTTTGCCCCTTCAAATGCTCGCAAGTAATCATCAGGGCTAGGACAAGCTGATTTTGAAGCTTCAGAAGTTGCATACATGGTTTTCATCATTTTGTCAATATCAAGACTAGTATCGTCAATAAAGACTTGATCAGCCACTTGAATGGTTAAGGGAACACTGATGAATTCAGTATCAATTGCTGGATTTGCCAGTTGACGATAATCACAACCAGAGTCAGCTACAATCTTCCAAGTCATAGAAATTCTCCATCTTTATCACTTATACATTGACAAAGGTTCTGTCTTTTTTTACAATTATATCATGAAAAATCTTAAAACAAAAGTCTCGTCACTCTGTTGTCACAAGTAGAAAGGAAGTGTTATGGCCGAACGAAGAATTTCTGAAAATTCACTTGAAAATCTCAGAAAATCCAATCAAGAATCCAATTTACTGACCAGAGAAGCTATCGAAACAGCTCTCTTGCAACTTTTGGAGAAAAAGGAATTGACAAAGATTAGCATTTCTGAGTTGGTCAAACGTGCTGGTGTTTCCCGTGCAGCCTTTTATCGAAACTATGACTCCAAAGAAGAGATTTTAGAAAGTGTCTTTAAACGAAGCGTCCATAACATTATGGAGCAATTGAGCCATTACGATGTTAAAACGGACCTCTATCTGGTTTGGGTTCGCCTCTTTAGAGAAGCCAAGAAAGAGGCTAAGGTTATTCAGCTTGCCTTGGACTACCACTTGGAAAAAATCTTTGTGCAAGCCATGCAAGAATTTTTAGAAAAATACTATGGAAAATCAAAAGGAGTCAGCTCTTACCTGCATTCTTTTTGGAGTTCTGCCATCGTATCAGTTTTGCTTAAGTGGATCAAGGATGGAATGAAGGTTCCTGCTGAAAAAATTGCAGATTTACGCCTACCATTTTTCAAAAAATAAACCAAGAGGAGAGAAGATATGACAGAAAAAAGACTGGCTTGGGATGAGTATTTTGCTGCTCAAGCTCTATTGATTGCCAATCGTTCAACCTGTAAACGCGCTAAGGTAGGAGCTGTTTTAGTCAAGGATAATAAGGTGATTTCAACAGGATACAATGGTTCTGTATCAGGAACGGAGCATTGTATTGACCATGACTGTTTGGTGATTGAGGGCCACTGTGTCCGCACTCTTCATGCTGAGGTTAATGCTATTTTACAAGGAGCAGAACGTGGCGTTCCAAAAGGATTTACAGCTTACGTTACTCATTTTCCTTGTCTCAACTGCACCAAGCAATTGCTTCAGGTAGGATGTGAGCGTGTCGTTTATATTAACCAGTACCGTATGGACGACTACGCCCAGTATCTCTATCGTGAAAAAGGGACCGAGTTGACCCATTTACCACTTGAGACAGTACAAGCAGCTCTTCAAGAAGCTAACTTGATTTAAAAATTAAAAAAAAAGATGGTTTAGAAGGATTTTTAAACCATTTTTTGATATAATAAGAAGAATAAATTGAAAGAAGGAATTCAGAAAATGGGAAAACTTGAAGTCATTAATCATCCACTCATTCAACACAAATTGTCAATCTTGCGTCGTACAGACACTTCTACAAAAGCTTTTCGTGAGTTAGTAGATGAAATTGCTATGTTGATGGGATATGAAGTACTTCGTGATCTTCCGCTTGAAGACGTTGAAATCGAAACACCTATCACAAAAACAGTTCAAAAACAATTGGCTGGTAAAAAATTGGCAATTGTTCCAATCTTGCGTGCAGGTATCGGGATGGTCGATGGGCTATTGAGCTTGGTTCCAGCAGCCAAAGTTGGACATATTGGTATGTACCGTGACGAAGAAACTCTTCAACCAGTAGAATACTTGGTTAAATTACCTGAAGATATCGACCAACGTCAAATTTTTGTGGTTGACCCTATGCTTGCAACAGGTGGTTCTGCAATCTTGGCTGTTGATTCCCTCAAAAAACGTGGAGCATCAAACATCAAATTTGTCTGCCTTGTATCTGCTCCAGAAGGTGTAAAAGCTCTTCAAGAAGCTCACCCAGATGTAGAAATCTTTACAGCAGCTTTGGATGAACGTTTGAACGAACATGGCTATATCGTTCCAGGCCTTGGTGACGCTGGAGACCGTTTGTTCGGAACTAAGTAAAATTCTAAGCATAAACTAAAACTGTTCATTGGTTTTAGTCTAGAAAGGAGGTTGAATTTTTGTGTCTGTTTTTAGGATAGAGCAAAAATTTGACCTTTTTTGACCAAAAAGATATAATAGTCCTGTATCAAGTCGTTTGACTAAGAAAAATTGAAATCAGAAGGAGAAATGAATGATTCCTGTAGTTATTGAACAAACAAGTCGTGGAGAACGTTCATATGACATTTACTCACGTCTTCTAAAAGATCGTATCATCATGTTGACTGGACCAGTCGAAGACAATATGGCAAACTCAGTTATCGCCCAATTGCTATTCTTGGATGCCCAAGATAGTACAAAAGATATTTACCTTTATGTAAATACTCCTGGTGGTTCTGTATCAGCTGGTTTGGCAATCGTTGATACTATGAACTTTATTAAGGCAGATGTCCAAACCATCGTTATGGGGATGGCTGCTTCAATGGGAACAATTATTGCCTCAAGTGGAGCAAAGGGCAAACGTTTCATGCTTCCGAATGCAGAATACATGATTCACCAACCGATGGGTGGTACAGGTGGTGGTACACAGCAAACAGATATGGCGATTGCTGCTGAACACTTGCTTAAAACTCGTAAGACTTTGGAGCAAATTCTTGCAGATAATTCTGGTAAATCAGTTGAGCAAATCCATGCAGATGCTGAACGTGATTACTGGATGAGCGCTCAAGAAACACTTGAATATGGTTTCATTGATGAAATCATGGCTAATAATTCTTTGAATTAATCTTTTGAAGCAAACTCGACTGAGTTTGCTTTTTTTGATATAATAGTAAGAAGATTATTAGAAGGAAGTTGTAATATGTTTCAAAAAGAGAATCGGTCTGGTCTGATTATCTACCTATACTATAATCGTGATGCAAAAAAACTCGATCATTATGGTGATATTTGTTACCACTCTAAAAAACACCGTTATCTGCAACTGTATGTCCCAACAGAAGAAGTGGAAGAAGTGGTTAGCCGTTTAGGAAAAGAGAGATTTATCAAAAAAGTGCGACGATGTCATATCCAAGAATTGGAAACTCCCTTTGTTGGTAGTCTCTATAGAAATAGCGAAAACGTTATCATGTAAAAATTAAGATAAATGTGTTGACAATTTTCAGATAATTCGGTATATTCTTAACATGTAATTTAAATTAAGAAATTAAAAGGAGATAAACATGAAGAAAAAATTTGCCTTATCACTTGTAGCTCTTGCAAGTGTAGCTGTTTTAGCAGCTTGTGGAGAAGTGAAGTCAGGAGCTTCAAACTCAACTGGTAACCCAGTAGATGAGAAAGTCGTTAAAATCGGTTTCAACTTTGAAGAAACTGGTGCTGTAGCATCTTACGGTACATCTGAGCAAAAGGGTGCTCAACTTGCAGTTGATGAAATCAACGCAGCAGGTGGTATCGATGGAAAACAGATCGAAGTAGTAGACAAAGATAACAAATCTGAAACTGCTGAAGCTGCTTCAGTTTCAACAAACCTTGTTACTCAATCTAAAGTAGCAGCAATCGTAGGACCTGCAACTTCAGGTGCAACTGCAGCAGCAGTAGCAAATGCTACACAAGCTGGGGTTCCATTGATTTCTCCAAGTGCTACTCAAGATGGTTTGACAAAAGGTCAAGATTTCCTTTTCATCGGAACATTCCAAGATAGCTTCCAAGGGAAAATCATTTCTAACTATGTTACAACCAAGTTGAACGCTAAGAAAGTTGTCTTGTATACTGATAACTCAAGCGACTACGCTAAAGGAATTGCAAAATCATTCCGTGATTCATTCTCAGGCGAAATCGTAGCAGATGAAACGTTTGTATCAGGTGACACTGATTTCCAAGCAGCTTTGACAAAAATCAAAGATAAAGACTTTGATGCAATCGTATTGCCAGGTTACTACACAGAAGCTGGTAAAATTGTAAACCAAGCTCGTGGTATGGGAATTGATAAACCAATCATTGGTGGTGACGGATTTAACGGTGCAGAGTTTGTTCAACAAGCAACAGCCGAACGCGCATCAAATATCTACTTCATCTCAGGATTCTCAACTACTGTTGATGTATCAGATAAAGCAAAAGCCTTCCTTGAAGCTTACCGTGCAAAATACAACGAAGATCCTTCAACATTTGCAGCTCTTGCTTATGACTCAGTTTACCTTGTAGCTAACGCAGCAAAAGGGGCTAAAACTTCAGTTGATATCAAGAACAATCTTGCTAAAACACAAAACTTCGAAGGTGTTACAGGTCAAACAAGCTTTGATGCAGATCACAATACTGTGAAAACAGCCTTCATGATGACCATGAATAATGGTAAAGTAGAAGCGGCAGAAGTCGTAAAACCATAATTATAGATACAGGAAATGGGGAATGAGCTTTTACTCACTCCCTGTTTCGGTGTTTATGAAAGGATTATTTTTTTATAAAAATCCTAAAAAATAAAACTTAGAAAGAGTGAACCATATGCTTCAACAACTTGTCAATGGTCTAATCTTGGGGAGTGTCTATGCACTGCTAGCCCTAGGTTATACTATGGTTTATGGAATTATCAAGCTCATTAACTTTGCCCACGGTGATATTTACATGATGGGTGCTTTCATGGGTTATTTTTTGATTAATTCCTTGCAATTAAATTTCTTTGTTGCCTTGATCTTATCGATGATCGGAACGGCAATTCTCGGTGTTATCATTGAGTTTCTTGCTTATCGTCCATTACGTCATTCAACTCGTATCTCTGTACTGATTACAGCTATCGGGGTATCCTTCTTACTGGAGTATGGGATGGTCTATCTGGTAGGTGCTAACACACGTGCCTTCCCTCAAGCAATCCAAACAGTTCGTTATGACTTGGGACCAATTAGTCTAACAAATATTCAATTGTTGATTTTGACTGTCTCACTTGTTTTGATGGTTCTTCTACAACTTATCGTACAAAAAACCAAGATGGGGAAAGCTATGCGTGCCGTTTCTGTAGATAGCGACGCAGCTCAGTTGATGGGGATTAACGTGAACCGTACAATCAGCTTTACCTTTGCTTTGGGTTCAGCTTTGGCTGGAGCAGCAGGTGTCTTGATTGCCCTTTATTACAACTCTCTCGAACCATTGATGGGAATGACTCCAGGTATTAAATCTTTCGTTGCTGCCGTTCTTGGTGGTATCGGAATCATCCCTGGTGCAGCTCTGGGTGGCTTTGTTATTGGTCTTTTGGAGACATTTGCTACCGCCTTCGGAATGTCAGATTTCCGTGATGCCATCGTGTATGGAATCTTGCTCTTAATCTTGATTGTTCGTCCAGCTGGTATCCTCGGTAAGAATGTGAAAGAGAAGGTGTAAACAATGAAAGAAAATTTAAAAGTTAATATTCTATGGTTATTCCTTTTGTTGCTTGGATATGGTTTGATTAGCCTATTGGTTTCAGTAGGAGTCTTGAACCTTTTCCATATTCAGATTATTGAACAAATCGGTATCAACATTATTCTAGCAGTAGGTCTTAACCTTATCGTTGGGTTCTCTGGTCAGTTTTCACTTGGACATGCTGGATTTATGGCTATTGGTGCCTATGCAGCAGCCATTATCGGATCAAAATCTCCAACATATGGTGCTTTCTTTGGAGCTATGTTGCTCGGTGCCATTATTGCTGGTTTGGTTGCCTTGGTCGTTGGAATTCCTACCCTACGTTTGAAAGGGGATTATCTTGCGGTTGCGACACTTGGTGTTGCTGAAATTATTCGTATCTTCATTATTAATGGTGGAAGCCTTACAAACGGTGCTGCTGGTATTTTGGGGATTCCTAACTTTACAACTTGGCAAATGGTATATTTCTTTGCTGTGATTACAACGATTGCTACTCTCAATTTCCTTCGCAGTCCTATCGGACGTTTAACCTTATCAGTTCGTGAAGATGAGATTGCTGCTGAGTCAGTAGGGGTAAATACAACAAAAATTAAAATCATTGCTTTTGTTTTTGGTGCTGTTACTGCAAGTATCGCGGGTACTCTTCAGTCAGGATTTATAGGATCAGTCGTACCAAAAGATTATACGTTTATCAACTCTATCAATGTCTTGATTATCGTTGTATTTGGTGGTTTAGGATCCATTACAGGGGCAATTGTTGCTGCCATCGTGCTTGGAATCTTGAACATGCTCCTTCAAGACGTGGCTAGCGTTCGTATGATTATCTATGCTTTGGCCTTAGTACTCGTTATGATCTTCAGACCAGGTGGTCTTCTTGGGACATGGGAATTGAGCCTATCAAGTCTCTTTAAAAAAGGTAAGAAGGAGGGACAAAACTAATGGCATTACTTGAAGTAAAAAATTTAACCAAACATTTTGGTGGTCTGACAGCCGTTGGGGACGTCACTCTCGAATTGAACGAAGGTGAACTTGTTGGTTTGATTGGACCTAATGGTGCTGGGAAAACAACCCTCTTCAACTTATTGACAGGTGTTTATGAACCAAGCGAAGGGACAGTAACCTTGGATGGTCACTTGTTAAATGGCAAGCAACCCTATAAAATCGCATCTCTTGGTTTAGGGCGTACCTTCCAAAATATCCGCCTTTTTAAGGACTTGACAGTTTTGGATAACGTTCTGATTGCATTTAGCAACCATCATAAACAACATGTTTTTGCGAGTTTCTTGCGCTTGCCAGCTTTTTATAAGAATGAAAAAGAATTGAAAGCTAAAGCCTTAGAATTACTAAAAATCTTTGATTTGGATGGAGATGCTGAAACTCTCGCTAAAAATTTAGCCTATGGTCAACAACGTCGTTTGGAAATTGTTCGTGCTCTTGCTACAGAACCTAAAATCCTTTTCTTGGATGAGCCTGCAGCGGGTATGAATCCACAAGAAACTGCAGAATTGACTGAGTTGATTCGTCGCATCAAGGATGAATTCAATATTACTATTATGCTGATTGAACATGATATGAACTTGGTTATGGAAGTTACTGAGCGTATCTATGTTCTTGAGTACGGTCGTTTGATTGCTCATGGAACACCAGATGAAATCAAGAGTAATAAACGTGTTATCGAAGCTTATCTAGGAGGTGAAGCCTAATGTCTATGTTAAAAGTTGAAAACCTCTCAGTACACTACGGTATGATTCAAGCTGTACGTGATGTGAGCTTTGAAGTAAACGAAGGAGAAGTTGTTTCCCTTATCGGTGCCAACGGGGCTGGTAAAACAACCATCCTTCGTACCTTGTCAGGACTTGTTCGCCCAAGTTCTGGTAAAATTGAATTTTTGGGACAAGAAATCCAAAAGATGCCTGCACAAAAAATTGTGGCATCAGGACTTTCTCAAGTACCAGAAGGACGTCACGTCTTCCCTGGTTTGACAGTTTTGGAAAACTTGGAGATGGGAGCCTTTCTTAAGAAAAATCGTGAAGAGAATCAAGCAAATTTAAAGAAAGTCTTTTCACGTTTCCCTCGTCTGGAAGAACGTAAAAACCAAGATGCAGCTACCCTTTCTGGTGGTGAGCAACAGATGCTTGCTATGGGACGTGCGCTTATGTCAACGCCTAAACTTCTTCTCTTAGATGAACCATCAATGGGGCTTGCACCAATTTTCATCCAAGAAATTTTTGATATCATCCAAGATATTCAAAAACAAGGGACAACTGTTCTTTTGATCGAGCAAAATGCCAATAAAGCACTAGCCATCGCAGATCGAGGCTATGTTCTTGAAACAGGTAAAATCGTTCTTTCAGGAACAGGTAAAGAACTCGCAGCATCAGACGAAGTCAGAAAAGCATATCTAGGTGGCTAAAAAGGTCCGGGGGACCTTTTTAGTCGGCAGATAGAGATTGCTTGGCAATCATCAGAACCAGTGGATTGTTTTAGTCGGCAGATAAAGATTGCGCCAGCAATCTACATTAGTCCGGGGGACCTTTTTAGTCGGCGGATAGAGATTGCTTGGCAATCATCAGAACCAGTGGATTGTTTTAGTTCGCGGGAAAGATTACCAAATAAATTACATAATCATAAGATTGAGGGCTCTAATCTAGGGCTCTTTTTATAGTATTTCAGAGTTTTCAGAATCTTGAAAAAGAGATGAAAGCGTTTGATTGATTTTCGTAAAAAGTGTATAATAAAGCTATAAACATAAAGGAGAATTCCTATGGCAGTTAAAGATTTTATGACACGAAAGGTCGTATATATTAGCCCAGATACGACTGTAGCACATGCAGCAGACTTGATGCGCGAACAAGGTTTGCATCGTCTTCCTGTTATTGAAAATGATAAATTAGTTGGTCTAGTAACAGAAGGAACAATTGCTGAAGCCAGTCCATCAAAAGCAACGAGTCTTTCAATCTTCGAGATGAATTACTTGCTCAATAAAACAAAAGTAAAGGACGTCATGATTCGTGATGTTGTAACTGTCTCAGGTTATGCAAGTTTGGAAGATGCAACCTACCTTATGCTGAAAAATAAGATTGGAATCTTGCCAGTTATTGATAATGGACAAGTCTATGGTGTCATTACTGACCGTGATGTATTCAGAGCATTTCTTGAAATTTCTGGTTATGGCGAAGAGGGAATCCGTGTTCGTTTTATCACAGAAAATGAAGTTGGGGTACTTGGTAAGATTGTTTCTTTGATCGTTGAGGAAAATCTTAATATCTCTCATACTGTTAATATTCCACGTAAAGATGGTAAGATTGTTATCGAAGTTCAAATTGAGGGAACGGTTGATCTAGCTACCTTTAAACAGAAATTTGAATCTGAGAATATTCAGGTTGAAGAAATTACACAAACTTCTGCAAAAAAACTGTAAAAAATAAAATAGAAGCAGTTTTTACTTGCGAAAAAAATTTTTTTCTAGTATAATAATTTATTGTGAGCAAACCTCACTTACCCCTTGCAATGTCTTGGGGTCATTAGACCAAAAGGAGGAACATATCAATGGCTAAATACGAAATTCTTTATATCATTCGTCCAAACATTGAAGAAGAAGCGAAAAACGCTTTGGTAGCACGTTTTGACTCTATCTTGACTGACAACGGTGCAACTGTTGTTGAATCAAAAACATGGGAAAAACGTCGTCTTGCATACGAAATCCAAGATTTCCGCGAAGGACTTTACCACATCGTTAACGTTGAAGCAAATGATGATGCAGCTCTTAAAGAGTTTGACCGTCTTTCAAAAATCAACGCTGACATTCTTCGTCACATGATCGTCAAAACTGACGCGTAAGAAGGTAGATTATGATTAACAATGTTGTACTTGTAGGGCGTATGACTCGTGACGCTGAGTTGCGTTATACCCCATCAAATGTAGCAGTTGCGACTTTTACTCTTGCAGTAAACCGTACATTTAAGAGTCAAAATGGCGAACGTGAGGCTGATTTTATCAATGTCGTTATGTGGCGCCAACAGGCTGAGAATCTTGCTAATTGGGCTAAAAAAGGCTCACTTATCGGGGTGACAGGTCGTATTCAGACTCGTAGTTACGATAACCAGCAAGGACAACGTGTCTACGTGACGGAAGTCGTGGCTGAGAATTTCCAAATGTTGGAAAGCCGTAGTGTGCGTGAAGGACATACTGGTGGATCTTATTCTGCACCAAGTTCAAACTATTCAGCACCTACTCAATCAGTACCTGACTTTTCACGTGATGAAAATCCATTCGGAACAACGAATCCTTTGGATATTTCAGATGATGATTTACCATTCTAATGGACAATTAATACTATAAAGGAGAAAAAAACATGGCTCAACAACGTCGTGGCGGATTCAAACGCCGTAAAAAAGTTGATTACATCGCAGCAAACAAAATTGAATATGTTGATTACAAAGATACTGAGCTTCTTAGCCGTTTCGTTTCAGAACGTGGGAAAATCCTTCCTCGTCGTGTAACAGGAACTTCAGCTAAAAACCAACGTAAAGTAACAACAGCTATCAAACGCGCTCGCGTAATGGCTTTGATGCCTTTCGTAAACGAAGATTAAAAAAGAGGTCCAGTGGACCTCTTTTTCATGAGCTTGAAAACAAGAAAGCGAATTAAGACCCCGACGGGTCTTTTTTTCACGAGCTTTGAAATGAGAGAGCGAGTTTGGGTCCGGTGGATCTCTTTTTCACGAGCTTTGAAATGAGAGAGCGAGTTTGGGTCCGGTGGATCTCTTTTTCACGAGCTTTGAAATGAAAGAGCGAGTTGAGTTCCGAGTGGCCTCCTTTTTCCAGACCCGGTTGGGTCTTTTTTCACGAGATAGTTTTTTTCTGACCTTGGCGTGCTATAATGGTAATAGAAAGAGTAAAGGTGGGTAAGTCAAAGATGAATTGTACGATTAGAAATATGATTAAGTCTGATATTGAATCCTTATCTCATGGATTTATGAATCAAGGTTGGCCTGGTAGAGAGGAAATTTTGGCTAGATATTTTCTGGAACAGGAAAGTGGGGAGAGAGAAGTCTTAGTTGCAGAGATTGATGGTGTTGTAGCGGGCTACGTTACCATTTTGCCCTCTGCTAAACATGGTCCTTTTGCAGAAGTCTATCCAGAATTATCAGATTTTAATGTGTTTGAGCCTTTTCGAAATCAAGGGATTGGGAATCAACTGCTAGAAGAAGCAGAAAAACGAGTCAAGTTTGTTTCGAGTAAGGTCACTCTTGGTGTAGGCTTGCACTTAGGCTATGGCCCTGCCCAGAGATTGTATATCAGACGGGGCTACATTCCAGATGGGACAGGTGTCTGGTATCGAAATCAACCCTTGGAAATGAATGCAACTAGCCAAAATAATGATGATTTGGTTTTGTATCTAGTAAAGGAATTCGGATAAGAGACAAGGATTTTATTGGGGATGTGGGATTCCTCTACTTTATGGTATAATGGAAAGAGTGAATTGAAGGAGGTAATGAGATGGATGCGAAATTAAGATATAAGGCAAAAAAGATAAAGATTGTTTTTTTTGATATTGATGATACTTTGCGAAACTCAAAGACTGGTTTTATCCCAACCTCAATTCCAACTGTTTTTAAACAATTGCGTGAAAAAGGTATTTTAACTGGGATTGCGACTGGTCGTGGGATTTTCGGTGTCGTGCCAGAGATTCGCGAACTTAAACCTGACTTTTTTGTTACTCTGAATGGTGCCTATATTGAGGATAAAAAAGGCAATGTGATTGATAGTAACAAAATCTCTAAAGATAAGGTTGAAAGCTATATTGCTTGGACTAAGGAAGTGGGGATTGACTATGGTTTAGTTGGTAGTCATACTGCTAAACTCTCCACTAGAACTGAGTTGATTAGTGAGGCCATTGATCCAATTTATCCTGACTTGGATGTTGATCCTGATTTTTATGAAAAAGAAGACATCTATCAGATGTGGACTTTTGAGGATCAGGGAGATGACCTGACTTTGCCTGAAAGTTTAGCATCGACTTTGCGTATGGTACGCTGGCATGAACATTCGTCAGATGTGGTACCAATTTCAGGTTCAAAAGCAGCTGGTGTAGCAAAAGTTGTAGAACATTTAGGTCTTAAACCTGAGAACGTGATGGTTTTTGGGGACGGACTTAACGATTTAGAGCTCTTTGATTATGCAGGCATTAGTGTCGCTATGGGTGTTTCTCATGACAAAATCAAAGAAAAAGCAGATTATATTACAAAAACATTAGAAGAAGATGGCATCTTCGATGCCTTAGAAGGATTTGGTATGGTAGAAAAAGAATTACAGTTTCCACAAGTAGACATTGAAGCAGTAGAAGGTCCGATTGCGACTATTAAGACCAATCACGGAGACTTGCGTATTAAGCTCTTCCCTGAACATGCACCAAAAACAGTTGCCAACTTTATTGCTCTGTCTAAAGACGGTTACTATGACGGGGTAATTTTTCACCGTATTATTAAAGACTTTATGATTCAAGGTGGAGATCCAACTGGTACTGGTATGGGTGGCGAATCAATCTATGGTGAGTCATTTGAGGACGAGTTTTCAGAAGAACTTTACAATATCCGCGGAGCCCTTTCTATGGCTAATGCTGGGCCAAATACAAATGGTAGCCAGTTCTTTATCGTGCAAAATCAACACTTGCCATATTCTAAGAAAGAAATTGCTCGTGGTGGTTGGCCAGAACCAATTGCGGAGATTTATGCAGAACAAGGTGGAACTCCTCATCTAGACCGTCGTCATACTGTATTCGGTCAACTTGCAGATGAAGCTTCTTATGAAGTTCTGGATGCAATTGCAGGTGTAGAAACAGGTGCAATGGACAAGCCAGTTGAAGATGTCGTTATCGAAACGATTGAAATCGAGGACTAAGATGAAAATAGGTGATAAGCTAACAGGGCGAATTACAGGGATTCAGTCTTATGGAGCCTTTGTGGAGCTAGAGACTGGTATCACAGGTTTGATTCATATTTCTGAAATTCGCACAGGATTTATTGAGAATATCTATGATGTACTGAAAATCGGTGAAGAAGTTCAAGTTCAGGTTGTCGATTTGGACGAATATACAGGGAAAGCAAGTCTTTCTATTCGGACTTTGGAAGAAGAGAAACATCAGTTACCGAGACGGAGACGTTTTTCAAGTGACCGTGTCAAATACGGCTTTGCTCCTTTGGCTCGCATGATGCCTATCTGGACCAAGGAAGCTATCTCTAATTTAAATAAGAAAAATTCCTAATTGATCCTTCTTTTTTGAAATGTTAATATAGTTTGATATAATAGAATTATGGTAGAAGAATTATTAAAATCAGGAGAGAGAATCAATCAGCTCTTTTCTACAGATATCAAGATTATTCAAAATAGAGAGGTTTTCAGCTATTCGGTGGATAGTGTACTTTTGTCACGCTTTCCTCGTTTTCCTAAAAATGGCTTGATAGTGGATTTTTGTGCGGGTAATGGAGCTGTTGGACTTTTTGCCAGTAGTCGTACTAAGGCGAAAATTCTGTCTGTTGAAATCCAAGAACGCCTGGCAGATATGGCTGAACGATCAGTCCGTTTAAATAGCTTGGAAGAGCAGATGCAGGTTATCTGTGATGATTTGAAAAATATGCCTACTTATATTCAGGGGAGTAAGGTTGATTTGATTTTGTGCAATCCTCCCTATTTTAAGGTGGACCCAAATTCTAATCTGAACGAGAGTGAGCACTACTTGTTGGCTCGGCATGAAATTACGACCAATCTTAAGGAAATTTGCCGTAGTGCCCAAAGTATACTCAAATCTAACGGGCGTCTAGCCATGGTTCACCGTCCTGATCGTTTGTTAGATATTTTAGAAACGCTTCAACAACACAATTTAGCTCCAAAGCGTCTGCAATTTGTCTACCCTAAACGGGAGAAGGAAGCCAATATGCTTTTGATCGAGGCTATTAAGGATGGCTCCACTAGTGGTTTTAAGGTTCTGCCACCACTCATTGTTCATAATGATGATGGTTCCTATACTCCAGAAATTCAAGAAATCTATTATGGATCATAAAGCTTATATGTATGTAGTTGAGTGTCGGGATGGTTCCTACTATACTGGTTATACAACGGATGTCAAAAAAAGAATCGCCGTTCACAATAGCGGTAAGGGAGCCAAGTACACACGAGCTCGGTTGCCAGTAAAACTCATCTATGCTCAAGGTTTCGATAGTAAAGAAGAAGCCATGTCTGCTGAGGCCCTTCTCAAACGTAAGAAGAGAGCGCAAAAGGAAAGATTTTTATCTGAAAACCAAGAAAAAAATTTACTCAGTCATTTAGAAGAGTAGTGGGGAGTTCTTTGACTCCTCTTACTTTTGTCAAAAATTAAAAAAAATGCTACAATAAAGAGAATAAAGAAACGAGGTATTATCATGTCTAAGATTCTAGTATTTGGTCACCAAAATCCAGATTCAGATGCTATCGGTTCATCAATAGCCTTTGCTTATCTTGCAAAAGAAGCTTATGGTTTGGATACAGAAGCGGTGGCTCTTGGAACTCCAAATGAAGAAACAGCTTTCGTATTGAACTATTTTGGTGTTGAAGCACCGCGCGTCATCACATCTGCTAAAGCAGAAGGTGCAGAACAAGTTATCTTGACTGACCACAATGAATTCCAACAATCAGTTTCAGATATCGCTGAAGTAGAAGTTTACGGTGTTGTGGATCACCACCGTGTAGCTAACTTTGAAACTGCAAGCCCACTTTACATGCGTTTGGAGCCAGTTGGATCAGCATCTTCTATCGTATACCGTATGTTCAAAGAACACGGTGTAACTGTTCCAAAAGAAATTGCAGGTTTGATGCTTTCAGGTTTGATTTCAGATACCCTTCTTTTGAAATCTCCAACGACACACCCATCTGATAAGGTGATTGCGCCTGAATTGGCTGAATTAGCTGGTGTGAACTTGGAAGAATACGGTCTTGCAATGCTCAAAGCTGGTACAAATTTGGCAAGCAAGTCAGCAGAAGAATTGATCGACATCGATGCAAAGACTTTTGAATTGAACGGTAACAACGTACGTGTTGCCCAAGTGAATACAGTTGATATTGCTGAAGTCTTGGAACGCCAAGCTGAAATCGAAGCAGCCATCCAAGCCGCAAATACAGCAAATGGCTACTCTGACTTTGTCTTGATGATCACAGATATCGTTAACTCAAACTCAGAAATCCTTGCTCTTGGATCAAACATGGACAAGGTGGAAGCAGCCTTTAACTTCAAACTTGAAAACAACCATGCTTTCCTTCCAGGTGCTGTTTCACGTAAGAAACAAGTGGTACCACAATTGACAGAAAGCTTTAATGCTTAATTGTAATATAAAAATGGGGATACCCATTGTTAAAAAGGAGTCTCGACTCCTTTTTTGCTAGGAGAGAAGTATGTTAGAAAATGGCGATTTGATTTTTGTGAAAGATGATTCGGATATAGGACAGGCCATCCAGGAATCTACTGGTCACTATAGCCATGTGGCCATCTTTTTGGACGGACAGGTTTATCATGCAACGGATGAAGTTGGTGTCATTGTACAATTACCTGAAGATTTCTTTGAAGACGGGAAAGTATATGATCTCTATAGCTATCCAAAGATAGATATTCAAAAGGTAAAGAAAAGAGCAGACCAACACCTAGGAGCTCCTTATAATTTTTCTTTTTATCCAGATAGTGATGCATTCTATTGTTCCCAGTATATAGCAGATATTCTCCCTATTTTTGAGACCATTCCCATGAAGTTTGGGGATGGGACGAAGGAAATCAGTGATTTCTGGAGAGAATATTATCGAGATTTGGGGTTTCCTGTACCTCTGAATCAGCCTGGCACTAACCCGAGTCAATTAGCAGCATCACCACTTTTAGTTTGTAAAGAAAGGAATCTTCATGATTCAGATTTTTAATCCATCTCGTTTGACGCGACAGCCATTCTTTAAGGATTTGGTTGACTATCTTGATCAGCATGATGATGTTATTTTGCGAGAGATTAAGGCTCAGTTTCCAGATGTTCCAGTTGATAAGTATTTGGAGGAATATATTAAAGCGGGATTGATTTTAAGAGAAAATAAACGCTATTATCTCAATCTCCCTTTTCTAAAGTCTACAGAATCTCTTGCACTAGATCAAGAAATCTTTGTGAGAGATGATAGTCAAATCTATCAAGAAATTCTGGAGAAAGATTTTCAGACAGAATTGCGCAATCAAACCAATGCAGCTATCCTAGAAGAACATACGGATTTTGCAAGGGGAAAGATGACACTGTCTAACTATTTTTATAAGGTCAAGCATCAGTATCCTTTGACGGAAGAACAGCAGGCGCTCTACGGAATTTTAGGGGATGTCAATCCTGAGTATGCCCTCAAGTACATGACTACCTTTTTACTCAAGTTCCTCAAAAAAGATCAACTCATGCAGAAACGACGTGATATCTTTGTTGATAGCCTAGTCTTATTAGGATACATCGTTCAAAATGAAGATGGGAAATATGAGTTGGCTGTAGAATTTGATAAAGAAAGATTTATCTTTAGAAAAAAATAGAAGAAGGCTAGGACTTTTGTCCCAGCCTCTTCTTTAAATATACTATAGATAACGTTCTGCAACAGCAGCATCACCTGGATAGTCTTCTTTCTTACCTTGGATGATTTGGTAGCAGTCAGCTCCTTTACCAGCGATAATGACAGCATCCAGTTCTTGACTTGTAACAGACATAGCAGCCTTGATGGCTTGTTCCCGGTCGGCAATCTTTTCAACAGGATGATGGATATAGCTACTGATTTCATCTGCAATGGCCATCGGATCTTCATAGTTTGGATCGTCGGCCGTAAGGAATACTTGAATTTCAGGGTGTTGATTGAGGAGAAGTCCAAAGTCCTTACGACGGCTTTCTCCCTTGTTTCCAGTTGAACCAAGTACTAAAGCAATCTTTCCAGTTTGATGTGTTTCAACAACTGAGATTAGTTTTTTAAGACTGTCACCGTTGTGGGCGTAGTCGATGAAAACTTTTGCTCCATTTTTTTGAGTGAGGACTTCCATACGTCCAGGGACGCGAGTAGACGCAACCCCTTTTTTGATATCATCTAGACTAGCACCTAAACGAAGACAGGCAAGTCCTGCTGCAACAGCATTCTCTTGGTTGAAGTGCCCAATCAACTGAATATCATAGTCTCCAGCTAATTTACCAGTAGCTGAGAAGCTAAAGGCTTTGGAGTTCTCGATTTGGTTACTTGACTGGCTACCATAGAAGTCATGCTCTTGGTTCTCAACTTGTTCTTTTAGAACAGAGAAGTGGTCCATATCGCTATTAATGACAACTGCTCGGCTATTTTTCATCAAGAGACGCTTGTGGTAGAAGTAGTCTTCAAAGGTCGGATGCTCAATAGGACCAATATGGTCAGGACTAATGTTGAGGAAGACACCGACATCAAAGGTCAGGCCGTAAACCCGTTTCACCAAATAAGCTTGGCTGGATACTTCCATGATAAGGTGGGTTCTTCCATTATCAACTGCTTGAGCCATCATATCAAAGAGATCAATGCTTTCAGGAGTTGTTAGAGCAGATTTAAAGAAAGTCTTACCGTCCAAGGTCGTATTCATGGTTGATAACATAGCTGGACGATGTTCTTGATTTAAGATGTTGTAGGCGAAATAAGCTGCGGTTGTTTTTCCTTTAGTACCAGTGAAAGCAAGTAATTTTAATTTCTCCTGAGGGTTGCCATAAAACTCCATGGCAAGCAAACTCATGGCTTTCTTAATATCGCTAACGACAATAACGGGAATATTGACTTCATAGTCCTGCTCAGCTACATACCAACCAAGTCCTTGTTCAATTGCAGAAAGGAGAAATTCTTTTTTGAAGGCTGCTCCTTTGACAAAAAAGAGACTATTTTCTTGAGCTTTTCGGCTATCGTAGCAGATGCTATCAAAAACGACATCACTGTGATAATAATGGTAATGTCCTTGGTCGATAATCTCACGGAAGAGATCATCTTTCTTTAAAATATCTAATACGGTTTCAATCTTTATCATACTTTCTATTGTAAACCGAAAGTCTGAATTTTACAAGTAACAAGGAAAAGTTTATAATGGAAGATAAGGAACATTTCCGTTATTAAAATTAAATGAGGAAGTTATGTCTAACGAAAATAATCATCAGCAGGCCCAGATGTTACGAGGGACTGCCTGGCTAACGGCTAGTAACTTTATCAGTCGCCTGCTCGGGGCCATCTACATCATCCCTTGGTATATTTGGATGGGGACTTATGCCGCTAAGGCAAATGGACTTTTCACCATGGGCTACAATATCTACGCCTGGTTCTTGTTGATTTCGACAGCGGGTATCCCGGTGGCAGTCGCAAAGCAAGTTGCCAAGTATAACACCATGCAAGAAGAAGAGCATAGTTTTGCTCTGATTCGGAGTTTCCTGGGCTTTATGACTGGACTCGGTCTTGTCTTTGCTTTGGTTTTATATCTCTTTGCGCCTTGGTTGGCTGATCTATCTGGTGTCGGTAAGGACTTGATTCCAATTATGCAGAGTCTGGCTTGGGCGGTCTTGATTTTCCCGTCTATGAGTGTTATCCGTGGATTTTTCCAAGGAATGAATAATCTTAAACCTTATGCCATGAGCCAAATCGCCGAGCAGGTTATCCGTGTTATTTGGATGCTCTTAGCAACCTTTATCATCATGAAACTTGGTTCAGGAGATTATCTGTCAGCAGTCACCCAGTCTACCTTTGCGGCCTTTGTGGGAATGGTAGCCAGCTTTGCTGTCTTACTTTATTTCCTTTTTAAAGAAGGGATGCTTCAAAAAGTTTTTGAAACGCGAGATAAGATTGATAGCAAACACCTGTTAATTGATACGATTAAGGAAGCTATTCCTTTTATCATAACAGGGTCAGCTATTCAGCTCTTCCAAATCTTGGACCAAATGACCTTTATCAATAGCATGAAGTGGTTTACCAACTACAGTAATGAAGACTTGGTTGTCATGTTTTCTTACTTCTCTGCCAACCCTAATAAAATCACCATGATTTTGATTTCGGTAGGAGTTTCGATTGGTAGCGTTGGGCTACCTCTCTTGACAGAGAACTATGTCAAAGGAGATTTACCAGCAGCTTCTCGTCTCGTTCAAGATAGTATCACCATGCTTTTCCTATTCCTCTTACCTGCAACGGTTGGAGTAGTCATGGTAGGAGAACCCCTCTATACAGTCTTTTACGGTAAGCCAGATAGTTTGGCTATGGGCTTGTTTGTCTTTGCAGTCTTGCAGTCAACAATCCTAGGTTTGTACATGGTCTTATCACCAATGCTTCAAGCTATGTTCCGTAACCGCAAGGCAATCCTTTACTTTTTCTATGGTTCCATTGCCAAGCTCGTCTTACAAATACCATCAATAGCGATTTTCCATAGCTATGGTCCTCTCATTTCAACGACCATCGGTCTTATCATTCCAATTGTTTTAATGTATCGCGAGATCTGTCAGATTACAGGAGTTCATCGAAAAATTATCCTTAAACGAACCATCCTAGTGACTATTTTAACTCTTGTCATGTTTATCCTGGTAGGCTTCTTACAATGGATTCTTGGATTTGTTTTCCATCCAACTGGACGTTTCTGGAGCTTCATCTATGTCTCCCTAATCGGAACAATCGGTGGTGGACTGTACGGATTCATGAGTCTCTATACTCGTCTCTTAGATAAGGTTATTGGACAGGTAAAAGCTGACCAGTTACGAGCACGATTAAAATTATCATAATACTTTATAAATAAAATGAATAATTTGAACTTTTCTATCCGAAAAAGTTTAAATTGTTCATTTTTTTATTTAAAAAATAGGATAAAATATAAAATTAGTAGAAAAAAATCTATAATTTGGTAAAAATTAGATAAAATAACTTGACTAAAAAAAACAATAGCTGTATAATGATACAAATATTTAAATTTGGAGGTTCTGTTTATGAAAAAGTCTAAGGCAAAATATATGGCGCTGGCAGGCGTCGCTCTAAGTGCTGGTCTGCTATTGGCGGCTTGTAGCAACTCAGCTGGTTCAACTAAAACATACAACTATGTCTATTCTAGCGATCCGTCTAGTTTGAACTATCTTGCAGAAAACCGTGCAACAACCAATGACATCGTTACCAATTTGGTAGATGGGTTGATGGAAAATGACCAATACGGTAACTACGTTCCATCCTTGGCAGAAGATTGGACTGTTTCTCAGGACGGTTTGACATACACTTATAAACTTCGTAAAGATGCTAAGTGGTATACCTCTGAAGGTGAAGAATATGCTCCAGTAACTGCCCAAGATTTTGTAACTGGTTTGAAATATGCTGCTGATAAAAAATCCGAAGCTTTGTACCTGGTTCAAGATTCTGTAGCAGGTTTGGATGACTATATCAACGGGAAAACAACTGACTTTTCAACTGTCGGTGTTAAGGCGATTGACGACCAAACAGTTCAGTACACTTTGACACGACCAGAATCTTATTGGAATTCTAAAACAACATCAACCATTCTCTTCCCTGTCAATGCAGACTTCCTGAAATCAAAAGGGGATGATTTTGGTAAGGTAGACCCTTCTAGTATTTTGTACAATGGACCTTTCTTGATGAAATCCTTTGTTTCAAAATCTGTCATCGAGTTCAAGAAAAATCCCAACTACTGGGATGAAAAAAATGTCTTTGTAGATGATGTGAAATTGGCCTATTATGATGGTAGTGACCAAGATGCACTAGCTCGTAACTTTGTAGAAGGAGTCTACAGCTACGCACGTCTCTATCCAAATAGCTCAAGCTTTGAAGGAATTAAAGAGAAGAACAAGGATAACATCATCTATAGTATGCAAAATGCAACTTCTTATTACTTGAACTTCAACTTGGACAGAAAGTCTTATAACTTCACTTCTAAGTCCTCAGATATCGAAAAGAAATCAACTCAAGAAGCAGTTCTGAATAAAAACTTCCGTCAAGCCTTTAACTATGCTTATAACCGTACAGCCTATGGAGCTCAATCTCAAGGGGAAGACGGAGCAACGAAGATTATTCGTAACCTAGTTGTACCTCCTACATTTGTAAGCATCAACGGAAAAGACTTTGGTGATGTTGTTTCAGAAAAGATGGTCAACTATGGCCAAGAATGGCAAGGAATCAACTTTGCAGATGCGCAAGACCCATACTACAATCCTGACAAGGCTAAGGCTAAATTTGCGGAAGCCAAGAAAGAATTGGAAGCTAAGGGTGTGCAATTCCCAATCCACTTGGATGTAACAGTTGACCAATCAGCTAAAAAAGGTGTACTTGAAGCAAGCTCTTTGAAACAATCCATCGAATCTGTTCTAGGAGCTGAGAATGTGGTTATCGATATCCAACAATTATCAACAGATGATTACGATAATTCTGGCTACCTCGCTCAAACTGCAGCTCAAAAAGACTTTGATATCTATAATGGCGGTTGGAGTGCGGACTACTTGGATCCATCAAGTTATCTTGATATCTTAAATGTCAATAACGGTGGTATGTTGCAAAACATTGGTCTAGAACCAGGTGAGGTAAATGACAAGGCTAAGGCAGTTGGTCTGGATACTTACACTCAAATGCTAGAAGAAGCGAACAAGGAGCAAGAACCAGCAAAACGTTATGAAAAATATGCTGAAGTTCAAGCTTGGCTCGTTGATAGCGCCCTTGCTATTCCAAACGTTTCTCAGGGTGGAACACCGACCTTGAGAAAGACAGTTCCATTCTCATCGCCATTCTCACAAGCTGGAAATAAGGGTGTCGAATCATACAAGTACCTCAAGTTGCAAGATAAGACTGTAACGGCTGATGAGTATGAAAAAGCTAGACAAAAATGGCTGAAAGAAAAAGAAGAATCTAATAAAAAAGCCCAAGAAGAATTAGCTAAACACATTAAATAATCAGTCTATTCAACAGGAAAAACGATAGTTTCTTAAGAAGCTATCGTTTTTATATAGTTTGAAACTATAACTAGCTCTTGAAAACAAGAAAACGAAGGATACAAAATAAGTGGTACAATAGTTACTATAGATTTGGAGGTATTGTATGAGTAAATCATTTCACATCAACACAATTTTAGCACAAGCAGGGATCAAGTCTGATGAGGCAACAGGTGCTTTGGTTACACCAATTCACTTTTCAACGACTTATCAGCACCCAGAATTTGGTCAATCAACTGGATTTGACTATACCCGCACTAAAAACCCAACTCGTAGCAAGGCAGAGGAAGTCTTAGCAGCTATTGAATCAGCCCACTATGCTCTAGCAACTAGTTCAGGTATGTCTGCAATCGTACTTGCTTTTAGTGTCTTCCCTGTTGGAAGTAAGGTTTTGGCAGTCCGTGACCTTTACGGTGGTTCTTTCCGCTGGTTCAATCAAGTGGAACAAGAAGGACGTTTCCACTTTACCTATGCCAACACAGAAGAAGAGTTGATTGCTGAGCTAGAAAAGGATGTGGATGTACTCTATATTGAAACACCAACCAACCCTTTGATGCTGGAATTTGATATTGAAAAATTGTCAACATTAGCTCATGCTAAGGGTGCTAAAGTTGTCATGGACAATACCTTCTACAGTCCTATCTATCAACGTCCAATTGAAGGCGGAGCAGATATCGTCCTTCATTCAGCAACAAAATATCTTGCAGGACATAATGATGTTCTAGCTGGTGTGGTTGTGACAGATAGTGCGGATTTATACGAAAAACTCTTTTACAATCTCAACACAACAGGGGCTGTTTTGTCACCATTTGATAGTTATCAATTGATTCGTGGTCTTAAAACCTTGTCACTTCGTATGGAGCGCTCAACAGCCAATGCTCAAGAAATCGTAGCCTTTTTGGAACAATCACCTGCAGTCAAAGAAGTTTTGTATACAGGTCGTGGGGGAATGATTTCCTTTAAAGTAGCAGATGAGAAGCGTATCCCTCATATCTTAAATACTTTGAAAGTATTCTCTTTTGCTGAAAGTTTGGGTGGTGTTGAAAGTCTGATTACCTACCCAACTACTCAAACCCATGCAGACATTCCTGCAGAAGTTCGCCATTCTTATGGATTGACAGATGACCTCTTGCGCTTGTCTATTGGTATTGAGGATGCGAGAGATTTGATTGAAGACTTGCGTCAAGCCTTGGAAGGATAAAACTATGGGAAAATATGATTTTACGACCTTGCCCAATCGTTTTGGACATCATACCTATAAGTGGAAAGAAGCAGAGACTGACCGAGAAGTATTGCCAGCTTGGATTGCTGATATGGACTTTGAGGTGTTACCTGAGATTCGTCAGACAGTCCATGACTATGCAGAGCAATTAGTCTATGGCTATACCTATGCTAGTGATGGGTTGATTGAAGCTGTTCAAAATTGGGAGGAAAAACAGCACGGCTATCGCTTTGAAAAGGATGCCCTAGTCTTTATCGAAGGAGTAGTACCAGCTATTTCAACAGCTATTCAAGCCTTTACCAAGGAAGGTCAAGCAGTACTCATTAACACACCGGTTTATCCTCCTTTTGCTCGGAGCATTAAGCTCAATAATCGTAGACTAATCACCAACTCTCTAGTAGAAAAAGACGGACTTTTTGAGATTGACTTTGATCAATTAGAGAAAGACTTTGTTGAAGAGGATGTGAAACTTTACGTTCTTTGCAATCCTCATAATCCTGGTGGACGTGTTTGGGAAAAAGAAGTCTTAGAGAAGATTGGACAACTTTGTCAAAAACATGGAGTTTTGTTGGTGTCTGATGAGATTCACCAAGACTTAGCCTTGTTTGGAAACAAGCACCAGTCATTCAATACGGTAAATGAAGATTTTAAAGAATTTTCACTGATTTTAAGCAGCGCTACCAAGACCTTCAATATTGCAGGAACAAAGAATTCCTACGCTATTATCGAGAATCCTAAGTTAAGAGTGGCTTTCCAAAAGCGCCAGCTAGCTAATAATCAACATGAAATCTCAGGGTTGGGATATTTGGCAACAGAAGCAGCCTATCGCTCTGGTGAAGAATGGTTGTCAGAACTCAAAGAACTGATTGAGAAACACATCAATTATGTCGTCGATGTGTTTGGAAAAGAAACGAAAATCAAGGTCATGAAACCTCAAGGGACCTATCTCATTTGGCTTGATTTTTCAGCCTACGATATTAGTGATGAAGAATTAAGAATCCTTTTAAGAGACGAAGCCAAGGTTATCCTGAACAGAGGCTTGGACTTTGGCGAAGAAGGAGCCCTCCATGCTCGCTTAAATGTAGCCATGCCGACATCTGTCTTGGAAGAAGTTTGCCAGCGAATCATTGCTACTTTCGCTAAATTTTAAGAAGCTAGCCTTTTAGGAGAAAAGTACTCCTAGAAGGCTATTTTCGTAAGAAGAAATGTGGTATAATTAAGAGATAAAGTAAAGGGGAAAATATGGCTAAATTGATTCCAGGGAAGCTTCGAATGGAGGGAGCTCAACTCTACGAAACTAGTCAGATTGAAATTATCAAAGAGAAAGACCATCGCCTCTATGCGCGTGTAGCAGATGAAGAAATTCGCTATAGCCTGGATGATGATTTGGTTTTTTGTGCTTGTGATTTTTTCCAAAAAAGAGGGTTTTGTGTGCATTTGGCAGCACTAGAACATTACCTTAAAAATGATCCGATTGGCCAGGAACTCTTAGGAAATCTGGAAAATGTGCACGAAAAGAAAGAAGAAGTTGAAACTCAGATTACTTTTGGAGGAAAGTTTTTAGAATCCATTCAAATTCCGAAACTTTCTGAAATCTATCAGTTGTCTGCTCAAGGGCAGGTTGAAGCAGGGACTAATCGTATTATTTGGACTTTGAGAGTCGGTCTTATTCAGACACAGAAATTCTATGTAATCCGAGATATACCCCTTTTTCTGAAGGTTTTAGAAACTAGCAAACCCTATATGATTGGGAAGTTATATGAAACTTCCTTGAAGCTTAGTCAGTTTGATGAAAGTAGCCAATTTGTTCTGAATTTCCTTCAAGGAATTGTAGAAGATGAGTCTGAAAATGCCCTCTTTTTCCAAAATCAAGGTCGTCATCTCTATTTCCCGCTGTCTTTTTTTGAGCAGGGTGTTAGTCTGCTGATGGGCTTAGATGCATTTCAATTTGACCATCAGATTTCGAATTATCACCACCTTGTATTTCAAGATTTTGATGGTCAAGCAGGTTTGTTTACCTTTCAAATTGAAGAAAAGTCCAACTATTTTGAGATGGAAATTGTTCAACAGGTAGGGCTTAATTCGTTTTATAAGGGGCAAGTCTTGTTTACTAAAGGTACATTTTATCTTCTGTCTAAAGAACAAGCTAGACTTATAGAAAAATTAAAAAAAGTAACTATCGATAAAAGTGGTAGAAAGATTTTACAATTTGATACCAGTGATCGAGATCTTCTAGCTTCGACCTTATCCCAGTTCAAAAACGTAGGAAATGTAGAGGCTCCTGATGGGCTTCGAATTCAGTCTTTCCGTCCTTCTTTCTACATGGAAGGAGAAGAGGACGGTTCTATTCGTTTGGATATGCAGTTTCAGTATGAAACTTGCCTAGTAAGGAATCGTAATGAACTAGAGAATCTTCCTTTTGCTAGTGATATTCAACTAGAGAAAGAGATTTTTCAACTAGCCCTATCAGCTGGATTTGAAGCAGATTTTCGTTCATGGCGTCAAAGTTTGAAAGCTGATGCAGTCCATACCTTCTTTCAGGAAGTTTTGCCATCCTTTGCAGCACTTGGAGAATTAAAGATTTCTGAGAGCTTGCAAGACCTTTATCAGGTTCAGAAGCCTCAAGTACACATCTCATCCAAGGGAAGCCTATTAGAAATTCAATTTGATTTTCAAGGGATTGGTCAAGATGAAATCGATAGAGCGATGAAAGCGCTAGTTGAGAAGCAGGATTATTACATCAGCTCTTCGAATCAGGTTTACTATTTCGATGATCAGACCAAGCGTATCCGTAAGGATTTAGAAGAATTAGGGATAGAGGACCTACAAGATGGAGCTTTTCGAGCTCGTAAATCCCTAGCTTATACTCTATCTCATTTATTTAAGGACCAGGATCAAATTTCTTTCACCGAAGAATTTCGTAATCTGGCCCATGATTTGACGCATCCAGAAGATTTTCCGATGAAAGAGCTGAATATCCAAGCAGCACTTAGAGACTATCAGAAAAAGGGAATTCAGTGGCTTCAGATGCTTCACCATTATGGCTTTGGTGGGATTTTAGCAGATGATATGGGACTTGGGAAGACCTTGCAAACTATCGCCTTTTTAAGTAGTCAGGTTCAAGCAGATACTAGTGTCCTAATCCTTGCTCCGTCTGGCTTAATCTATAACTGGGCTGATGAATTTCAAAAGTTTGCTCCAGATTTGGATGTCGTGGTCGTGCATGGCTTAAAATCTCATCGAGAGTCAATTTTGGCAGAAAATCATCAGATTTATGTGACAAGCTATGCTACTTTCCGTCAAGATAGTGAAATTTATCGAGACCTATCTTTTGATTTTCTTTTTCTAGATGAAGCTCAAGTGATGAAAAATGCACAAACGAAAATTGCTCAAAGTTTACGACGATTTGTGGTTCCATCTGTCTTTGCACTATCAGGAACACCGATTGAAAACCATCTGGGAGAACTCTGGTCGATTTTTCAGATTGTCTTACCAGGCCTCTTACCTGCTAAGAAGGAATTTATGAAACTATCAACCGAGAGAGTGGCTCAATTTATCAAACCCTTTGTCATGAGACGTAAGAAAGAAGAGGTTTTGACAGAGTTGCCTGACTTGATTGAAGTTGTCTATAAGAATGAACTGGAGGATCAACAAAAAGCTATCTATCTTGCTCAACTGCAACAGATGCAGGAACGTTTGGGACAGGTAAGCGATTCGGAATTTCAACGAAATCGCGTCGAAATTTTGACTGGACTCATGCGTCTGCGTCAGATTTGTGATACGCCTGCGCTCTTTATGGAGGACTACCAAGGAGAGAGCGGAAAGCTGGATAGTTTACGAGATTTGCTGGTTCAGATTGCTGAAGGTGGGCATCGTGTACTTATTTTCTCACAATTTAGAGGTATGCTGGATCGGATTGAGCAAGAGCTGCCTGACTTAGGCTTGACTTCCTTTAAAATTACGGGTTCAACACCTTCGCAAGAACGTCAGGAAATGACCAAGGCCTTTAACCAAGGAGAGCGCGATGTATTTTTAATTTCCCTAAAGGCTGGCGGGGTCGGTCTCAATCTCACTGGTGCCGATACAGTCATTTTAGTAGACTTATGGTGGAATCCTGCAGTTGAATCGCAGGCTATCGGTCGCGCCCATCGTATGGGGCAAGAGCAAGCTGTTGAAGTTTATCGCCTTGTGACTCGAGGTACAATTGAAGAAAAGATTCAAGAATTACAAGAGAAAAAGAAAAATCTTGTTTCTGAAATCTTGGATGGAACAGAGTCTCGTGGCAGTCTGAGTCTAGCTGAAATACGAGAAATTTTAGGGATTTCATGAGCCTATACTTGAAAAATCAAGACATTACGCTATAATGGAGTATTGAAAGGAAATAAATATGACACAAAAACGATTTCCAATAGTGGCAGATGATGAAGTCATGTTGACAGAAATGCCAGTTATGAATCTCTACGATGAGTCTGATTTCATCAGTAATATAAAAGGTGATTACCAAGACAAAAACTATTTAGAATGGTCTCCAATCACTGAAGAAAAAAAGCAAGAGGAAGCCAAGCCTCTTGTAAAACCGATTGAGAAAAAAGAAAAATCCTATGCTGAATTAGCGCGTGAAGAGGCGCGCGCGGATTTGAAAAAGAAACGCTCGGCTCGATATTTGACTCAGGATGTAAGTCATACGAGACGTCAACCGAAGACAAGCCATGTGCGTCCAGCAAATCAACCGACAGCACCTTTTCAAAAGGAAAATCCAGGAGAATTTGCGAAATATAGTCAGAAGTTAGGTCAGTCTCACTATATTTTGGCAGAAACAGTTTCTCAAGTGGAACATCCAATTTCAGATGGTGAAACAAGTCGTTCCAAGAAAAACAATTATGACTTTTTAAAGAAAAGTCAAATTTATAACAAAAAAAGTAAACAAAAAGAACAAGAACGTCAAGTGGCCCAAGAGCTCAACTTGACTAGAATGAGCGAATAGAGGGGAAGAAAATGGCAAAAACCTATCATTTTATCGGAATCAAAGGATCAGGTATGAGTGCTTTGGCTTTGATGTTGCATCAAATGGGGCACAAGGTGCAAGGTTCTGACGTTGAAAAGTACTACTTTACACAACGTGGACTAGAGCAAGCAGGAATTACAATTTTACCTTTTGATGAAAAAAATCTTCAAGGAGATTTAGAAATCATCGCTGGTAATGCCTTCCGTCCAGATAACAATGTTGAAATTGCTTACGCGGACCAAAATGGTATCAGCTACAAACGTTATCATGAGTTTCTTGGTAGTTTTATGCGTGACTTTATCAGTATGGGAGTTGCTGGTGCACACGGTAAGACTTCAACAACTGGGATGCTTTCTCACGTCTTGTCACATATTACTGACACTAGCTACTTGATCGGAGATGGTACAGGTCGTGGTTCTGAAAATGCCAAGTATTTTGTCTTTGAATCAGACGAGTATGAGCGCCATTTCATGCCATATCATCCAGAGTACTCTATCATCACTAACATTGATTTTGACCACCCTGACTATTTCACAAGCTTGGAAGATGTCTTCAACGCCTTCAATGATTATGCCAAACAAATTACTAAAGGCTTGTTCGTTTACGGTGAAGATGCTGAGTTGCGTAAGATTACGGCTAATGCTCCGATTTACTACTATGGTTTTGAAACAGAAGGTAATGACTTTGTAGCAAGTGACTTGCTTCGTTCTACAACAGGTTCAACCTTTACCGTTCACTTCCGTGATCAAGAGTTGGGTCAATTCCACATTCCAACTTTCGGTCGCCACAATATCATGAATGCCACAGCAGTGATTGGTTTGCTTTATACTGCTGGCTTTGACTTGAATTTAGTACGTGAACACTTGAAGACTTTTGGTGGAGTGAAACGTCGCTTTACAGAAAAGGTTGTTAATAATACGGTTATCATCGATGACTTTGCTCACCATCCAACTGAGATCATTGCGACGCTAGATGCTGCACGTCAAAAATACCCAAGCAAGGAAATCGTGGCAATTTTCCAACCACATACCTTTACTCGTACAATTGCCTTGTTGGATGATTTTGCTCAGGCCTTGAATCAGGCTGATGCAGTTTACCTCGCACAAATCTATGGATCTGCTCGTGAGGTGGACCATGGTGATGTCAAGGTAGAAGACCTTGCAAATAAAATCAACAAGAAACATCAAGTTATCACAGTTGAAAATGTTTCTCCACTCCTAGACCATGATAATGCTGTCTATGTCTTTATGGGAGCTGGCGATATCCAAACTTATGAATATTCATTCGAACGTCTCTTGTCTAATTTGACAAGCAATGTTCAGTAAGGAAGATCATGGAATTTCCAATTAAAATAAGGGAAGCACAGCAATCAGATATAAATCAG
The DNA here is from genome assembly GCF_042140045.1 of Streptococcus nidrosiense. Lineage (NCBI taxonomy): Bacteria > Bacillati > Bacillota > Bacilli > Lactobacillales > Streptococcaceae > Streptococcus > Streptococcus nidrosiense. The sequence goes on along the minus strand of NZ_CP152419.1, from coordinate 1,817,258 downwards.
ATTTGCTTGATCCAAGAAAGTATTTCAAACTCCCTAGAAGTATTGAATAGAGAAATAATAGAAGAACGTATCCGCAACCATGCGGGTACGTTTCTCTTAGCTAGCCTGGATGATCAAGGGATTGCTTATATCACTGCGACGACACCTCCTATTCCCTCTTTAAGAAAATGGATGCTTGAGATCGGAGATGAGGAATTCATTCGCGAGAACTCAATCATCCTTGAAGATTTAGCTGTCGATCCCGATTTTCAGGGGCAAGGCTTTGGAACCTTGTTGCTAGCAGCTTTGAAGGAAGTTACCCGTCAGCAAAATAGACCAGGTATTTATCTGCTTTGTGAGGATGAGTTGCTGGCCTACTTTGAAATGAATGGATTTGTAGAACAGGGGATCGTAGATGGAGAAAGGGGCAGTGAAGTTGCCTTTCTCATGCGTTGGCAGAATCCCTATTTTCAGGAGGAAATATGATTATTAGACCAGCGAGATTGACAGATTTAGATCGCATCTTTGAAATTGAACTAGAGAATTTTTCAATTGAAGAAGCCATTCCTCGCCCTGTTTTTGAAGCTCATCTGAAGGAAATTACGACTAGTTTTTTAGTGGCTGAAAAAGAGGGGGAAATACTAGGCTATATTGAGGGACCAGTAATCCCTCATCGATATTTACAAGACCAGTCCTTTACAGAAGACATTAAAGATTATAGCCATCAAAAAGGTGGCTATATCTCTGTTACTTGTCTATCCATTGCTAAGAAAGCTCAAGCTTTAGGTGTCGGACGAAAATTATTGACCGCCTTAAAAGAGATCGCTCTTGAGCATGAGCGTGAGGGAATCAATCTGACCTGTCATGACTATCTTATTGGTTATTATGAGAAACATGGTTTTGTGAATGAAGGAAAATCCAAGTCGACTTTTGCTGGTGAAGAATGGTATGATATGGTCTGGGAAAACACGAATTAGGCATCAGAAAGGCATCTATGGTTGCTTTTCTTTAGTTTTTAAGATATAATATTATGGATTATCAACAAGGAGGTAACACCTTTGAGCGAAAATTCTCGAGAAGAAGAAAAGTTAAGTTTTAAAGAACAAATTTTAAGAGATTTAGAAAGATTAAAAAGAGAAGATGGCATCGCGAATACTAAAAGTAGCAACGATGATTTGTTTTCAAATTTAAGTAATAGTTCAGAAGCGGAAAAACCAGTGGAAGAACCTTCTGTAGAAGACTTGATGGCCAATTCTGTTTCACTAGTGGATGAATTGCTTGCTAATGCTCCAGCAGTTCCACCACGTCCAGTTTTACAAGATGATTCAGTTGAAACTTCTGTAGCTTCAGAACCAGCTGTAGCTCCAGATCCTCTACCATCAACAGAACCTTTATCATCAACGGAACCTGCTGAACCCGTTAAGCCTCTTGAACCTACTCAACCAGTAGAAGAAGAGAAAGATTTCAATGCTGTTTCGACAAGGATTCCAGTTTCTTATCGTACGAATCAGGCCAAACCAAGTCCTGCTAGAAAGAATATTAAACCTCAACAGAAACCAACAGTTCTTGCAAAAGAAACTCCAAGTCAAGAACCAGTTGCTCCAGTTGAAACTGGAACTGAACTTCCTAGAAGAAGTCGTAAAGAGTTAGTGAAACCAATCAAGAAAAAGAAAAAATCACGCTTGAAAGGATTTTTCGTAACAGTATTTGTTTTATTGGTTTTACTAGGTGTGGGTGGTTTCTTTGGTTACCGTTATGTCGAATCTGCACTCCAACCAGTTGATGCAAATTCAAAACAGTATGTCACAGTTCAGATTCCAGAAGGAGCTAATCTTCAGCAAATTGGTGATACATTAGAGAACTCTGGATTGGTAAAACACGGGTTTATCTTTAGCCTTTATGCTAAATATAAAGACTATTCTGATTTAAAATCTGGTTACTACAATTTGCAAAAGAGCATGAGTACAGATGATATCATCAAAGAATTGCAAAAGGGTGGAACTCCTCAACCTCAAGAGGTTGCACTTGCAAATCTTACAATCCCTGAAGGTTATACCCTTGATCAAATCGCACAAACGGTTGGTCAGCTTCAAGGAGAGTTTAAAGAACCCTTGACTGCGGATGCCTTCCTGGCAAAAGTTCAAGATGAAACCTTCATCTCTCAATTAGTTGCTAAGTACCCAACCCTTCTCGAAAGTCTACCAACTAAAGAAAGTGGTGTTCGTTACCGTTTAGAAGGTTATCTTTTCCCAGCAACATATAGCATCAAAGAAAGCACAACTGTTGAAAGCTTGATTGATGAAATGGTGGCAGCTATGGACCAAAACTTGTCAGGGCATTATACTGCAATCAAAGAAAAGAATTTGACAGTGAATGAACTCCTCACCATTGCATCACTTGTGGAAAAAGAAGGGTTGAAAACTGATGATCGTAAGCTAATTGCTGGAGTTTTCTATAATCGTTTGAACCTTGGTATGCCACTCCAAAGTAATATTGCTATTCTCTATGCAGAAGGTAAGCTAGGACAAAATATTAGCTTGGCAGATGATGCAGCAATTGATACAACAATCAATTCACCATATAATGTTTATACAAACCTTGGCTTAATGCCTGGCCCAGTAGACAGTCCAAGTCTGGATGCAATTGAAGCAAGTATCAATCAAACTAAGAGTGACAATCTCTACTTTGTAGCCAACGTACAAGATGGCAAGGTTTACTTTGCAACGACACGAGAAGAACATGATCGAAACGTTGCAGAGCATGTCAACAGTAAACTGACACAATCAAGTAGTTCAAACTAACTCTTAGAACAAGATTTGCTAATAAATCCGTAAAAAGAAGAAAATCTCTTCTTTTTACAGGAATAGCAAGTCACACCAGTCTTTTCGCTATGATCAGAAACGCCTAAAATCCATAAGTTTTAGGCGTTCGGAAATTGCGAAAGTAAAAGCTTACCTCTTATTTGAACCTGAGTCTAGAAGTGATAGAATCATTCGGTTTAGGCACAGATTTTAAAAGGTCGATACTGACCAAAATCATTTAAGGAAAGCTTTTAAAAGACTTTGTCTTCATTGTAAAATTATGTGGTTTACCACATAATTTTGCTTTACTACCTAAAGAAATTAAAATTTAATCAAAAGAAAGTTGAGAAAAATGGCAGAAAAAACATATCCAATGACCCTTGAAGAAAAGGAAAAACTCGAAAAAGAATTAGAAGAGTTGAAACTAGTTCGTCGTCCAGAAGTTGTAGAACGCATCAAGATTGCGCGTTCATACGGTGACTTGTCAGAAAATAGTGAGTATGAAGCAGCTAAGGACGAGCAAGCCTTCGTTGAAGGACAAATCTCTAGCTTGGAAACAAAAATCCGTTATGCTGAGATTGTCAATAGCGATGCGGTTGCTCAAGATGAAGTTGCTATCGGAAAAACAGTAACTATCCAAGAAATTGGTGAAGACGACGAAGAAGTATATATCATCGTGGGATCAGCGGGTGCAGATGCCTTTGCAGGTAAAGTATCAAATGAAAGCCCAATTGGGCAAGCCTTGATTGGTAAGAAAACAGGTGATACTGCTACGATTGAAACACCTGTAGGAAGCTATGATGTTAAAATCTTAAAAGTAGAAAAAACAGTTTAATAGGAATGAAAAGAAGGAGTAGATATAGGGAAAGCGCTTCCCATCGCTCCTTTTCTTAATTCTAAAAACTAGAGGAGACTATATGAATTCAGAAAATAAGCACAAAAAGAAAAATAAAATGGAACGTGGGTTAACAAATCGCCATGTTCAGGTTATGGCGATTGCAGGAACAATTGGAACAGGACTTTTTCTAGGAGCTGGACGTTCCATTAGTTTGACAGGTCCGTCAATCGTCTTAGTCTATATGATTACGGGTGGCTTTATGTATCTTATGATGCGTGCTATCGGGGAAATGTTGTACCAAGATCCGGAGCAACATACCTTTATCAACTTTATTACCCGTTATCTAGGTCAGGGTTGGGGTTACTTCTCAGTCTGGTCTTACTGGCTCTCAGTAGTCTTTATCGGAATGGCCGAGATCACGGCTATTGCTCACTATGTTCAGTTTTGGTTTCCATCTTGGCCATCTTGGTTGATTCAGGTTGTATTCCTAACAATTTTGGGATTGGTCAATCTGATTGCTGTTAAAATCTTTGGTGAAGTAGAATTTTGGTTTGCTATGATCAAAATCGTGGCCATTCTTGCCATGATTGCGACAGGTGTCTTTCTAGTTTTGACTGGCTTTGAAACGCCTTATGGTTCAGCAAGTCTTGCCAATATCAGTGAACACTTCTCACTTTTCCCAAATGGTGGGATGAACTTTGTCATGGCCTTCCAGATGGTTTTCTTTGCATACTTGATGATTGAATTTATCGGTGTTACTACATCTGAAACTAAGGATCCAAGAAAAGTATTGCCTAAGGCTGTTAAGGAAATTCCCTTGCGAATTATCTTTTTCTATGGTGGAGCTCTCTTGGCAATCATGTCTATTATTCCTTGGCGTGAACTTTCTGCAGCGGATTCACCATTTGTAACGGTATTTGAACTTGTTGGTCTTAAGTGGGCGGCCGCCTTGATTAACTTTGTTGTTTTGACTTCAGCTGCATCAGCCTTGAATTCAACCCTTTACTCAACAGGTCGTCATTTGTACCAAATTGCCCATGATTCACCAAATCGTTTCTTGAAAGCTATTAAGGCAGACACACTCTCACGCCACAACGTTCCTCAGAATGCAATCATTGCTTCTGCCGTATTGATTGGTTTTGCAGCATTCATCAATGTACTTCCTGGCGTATCAGATGCCTTTGCTTTGATTACAGCTTCTTCATCGGGTGTTTATATCGCTATCTACATCTTGATCATGGTAGCCCATCTCAAATATCGTAAGTCTAAGAACTTTATGGCAGATGGCTATCTCATGCCCCAATATCGCTTGCTAAATCCTTTAACAATGCTCTTCTTTATCTTTGTATTTGGAACACTCTTCTTACAAGAGTCAACTGTAATGGGAGCTAGAGGTTCAGCTATCTGGATTGTTGCATTTGGTATTTACAGCCAATGGAAATTTAGAAAATAAGTTATAAACTCACTAGCTCAGGTTGGTGAGTTTTTTTAAGTTTGACAGTTCTTCAAAATAGGAATATAATCAAGGCATAAGTGTCTTGGAGGAGGTTTTGATGCACATTAGATTGGAGAATACAAAGTCTCAGAAAGCACAGGAGATAGGGGATTTGATTCGCTCCTATAATCGTTCCAAAAGAGAAACTGCTGAAAGTGAGCCACTAAACCTTTATGTCGAAGATGAACATGGTCAACTCATGGCTGGTTTAGTAGCAGAGACCTTTGGAAATTGGCTAGAAATCGAGTATTTGTTTGTAAAGGAGGGCTTGCGAGGACAAGGAATCGGCTCCCAACTATTGCAGCAAGCAGAGAGTGAAGCAAAAAAGAGAAACTGTCGCTTTGCTTTTGTAAATACTTATCAATTTCAAGCGCCAGCCTTTTATCAGAAGTATGGCTACAAGGAAGTTTTTACTATGAAAGACTATCCCTATACTGGACAAAGGTACTATTATCAAAAAGAGTTGTAAACGGAAAATGAACGATTGAAGAGAGTGGCACATAATAATGGAGGCAGGTTGATGGATATTATACTGGATATGGGAAATGTTCTACTGGAATGGAACAAGGATAAGATTTTGAAAGCTGTAGCTAAAACTCAGAAAGATTATCTAATTTTAGACAAGGCGATTTTCCAGTCGGGGCTTTGGGAAAGATTGGACCTGGGAACCTTGACTCGAGAAGAATTGGTTGATAAGGTTCTTTCCCTATTAGGAGATTGCTATCAGAAAAAGGTTGAAGAAGTCATTTGGAACTGGCCTGCCTATATCGATATTTACACGGAAGTATTTCCGCTTCTTGCACGTTTAAAGGAAAAAGGCCATCGTATTTTTGTTCTATCTAATACCTCACCAGTTTTTTATGAATTATTGAAAGATCAGCTAGCACCTCTAGAAAAGATTTTAGATGGGTTTGTTCTTTCCTGTGATATCAAGGCTATCAAACCTGATCCAAAAATGTTTGAAGAAATTCTCCGTAAATATCAGTTGAACCCAGCAAATTGTGTCTTTCTTGATGATATAGCAGACAACACTAAGATAGCTGAAAGCCTAGGCATCAAAGCCTATCAAGTCAAACAGAGAAGTGACGTTGTAGATATTTTGAAAAAATTTGAATAAGCAGAAAACTCTCTATCATTTAGCTGATAGAGAGTTTTTTGTTAAAAAAATCGCACAAAATGACAGATATATATTGCATAATGTAAAATATATGATATAATAAAGTTGAAAAAAGAAGCGCGACTTTTAAAATTAAGGAGGAGGTTACAAGTGGCTAAGAATTTAAAATTAAAACTAGCTCGAGTAGAGCTTGATATGACACAAGGTGACTTGGCAGAAGCTGTCGGGGTTACGCGCCAGACTATCGGCTTGATAGAAGCTGGAAAGTACAATCCCTCGCTTTCGCTTTGCCAGTCTATTTGCAGATGCTTAGGGAAAACTTTAGACCAATTATTTTGGGAGGAAGAAGATGAAAAATAATTTTTATTATTATCAATTATTAGACGAAAGAGAAGAACAACTGATGAATAAAGCTAGTGCAGAGAGTTTTCATATCTCTATCGGATTGTTGTTTCTAGCTTATTTCATAGCAGTGTTAGCACCAAGCCTTTTTAATCCAAGTATGCTTCTCGTTATTATTATCATAGGGACTTTTTACTTTATCAATCGTGCTAGAAGTCTAGGTGTGACTTACTATAGTCGTTTTCATTTTACAATTTTAGGTTGCCTATTATTAACTCTAGTGATTACAGCTACCTTGATGCTACAGAACTACCAGTTCAATATCGAAATATATCAGCATAACCCTCTACATCTTAAATACATTTTTGCTTGGGTATTTACCTATATCTTTTATCTTCCTTGGGTCTTTATTGGTAACTTAGGTTTGAAAAGTTATGGTGAATGGGCTCAGAAGAAGTATGAAAAAGATATGGATGAGCTCGAGAGCATGGAATAGCTTGTTAGCTTTTTATCAATATCGAGAAAATGTGTTATAATAGTACTAATTTATGAGAAAAGAAGAAACATTTTCATCTTTTTACAAATAGGGAAGAAGGACAGTATATGTACCCAGATGATAGTTTAACTTTGCACACTGATTTGTATCAAATTAACATGATGCAAGTTTACTTCGACCAAGGCATTCATAACAAGAAAGCAGTTTTTGAAGTTTATTTCCGCCAACAACCTTTTAAAAACGGTTATGCTGTATTTGCAGGTTTGGAACGAATTGTGAACTACTTAGAAAACTTGTGTTTCTCAGATAGCGATATTGCTTATTTGGAGTCACTTGGTTATCATGGCGCCTTCTTGGAATATCTCCGTAATCTCAAGTTGGAATTGACTGTACGTTCTGCTCAAGAAGGGGACTTGGTATTTGCCAATGAACCGATTGTTCAAGTGGAAGGTCCTTTGGCTCAGTGTCAATTGGTTGAAACAGCTCTCTTGAACATCGTCAACTTTCAAACCTTGATTGCGACCAAGGCAGCTCGTATTCGTTCAGTCATTGATGATGAACCTTTGATGGAATTCGGAACACGTCGTGCGCAAGAAATGGATGCGGCTATCTGGGGGACTCGTGCGGCTGTTATTGGTGGTGCCAATGGAACTAGTAATGTACGTGCAGGTAAGCTCTTTGGTATTCCGGTTTTAGGAACTCATGCTCATGCTTTAGTTCAAGTTTATGGAAATGACTATCAGGCTTTCAAGGCTTATGCCTCAACGCACAAAAATTGTGTCTTTCTAGTAGATACCTACGATACTCTTCGCATCGGTGTTCCAGCAGCGATTCAGGTTGCGCGTGAACTTGGTGACAAGATTAATTTCCTTGGTGTCCGCATTGACTCTGGAGATATTGCCTATATTTCTAAAAAAGTTCGTCAACAACTGGACGAGGCAGGGTTTACTGATGCTAAGATTTATGCATCAAATGACCTTGATGAAAATACCATCCTTAACCTCAAAATGCAAAAAGCTAAGATTGATGTCTGGGGTGTCGGGACTAAGCTCATTACAGCCTATGACCAACCAGCTCTAGGAGCAGTTTATAAGGTTGTTGCCATTGAAGATGAAAATGGTCAGATGCGCAATACCATCAAACTTTCAAATAATGCAGAGAAGGTTTCAACACCAGGTAAGAAACAGGTTTGGCGCATCACCAGTCGTGAAAAAGGAAAGTCAGAAGGTGATTACATTACCTATGACGGTGTCGATGTTGCTAGTATGACTGAAATCAAGATGTTCCATCCAACCTATACTTACATCAAGAAAACTGTCCGTAATTTTGATGCTGTTCCTCTCTTGGTAGACATTTTCAAGGAAGGTAAGCTAGTCTATGATTTACCAAGTTTACCTGAAATTAAATCCTATGCTCGTAAGGAATTTGAAAAACTTTGGGACGAATACAAACGTGTTCTTAACCCACAACATTATCCTGTGGACTTGGCTCGTGATGTGTGGCAAGATAAGATGGACTTGATTGATAAAATGCGTAAGGAAGCTCTAGGTGAAGGAGAAGAAGAATGAGTTTGCAAGAAACCATTATCCAGCAACTTGGTGTAAAACCAGTGATTGACGCCAAGGAAGAAATCCGTCGTTCGATTGACTTCTTAAAACGATATTTAAAGAAGCATTCCTTCTTAAAAACTTTTGTATTGGGTATTTCTGGAGGTCAAGACTCGACCTTAGCAGGACGTCTTGCCCAACTAGCTATGGAAGAAATGCGAGCAGAAACAGGCGATGATAGTTATAAATTTATCGCAGTTCGTTTGCCTTATGGAGTGCAAGCTGATGAAGCAGATGCTCAAAAAGCCCTAGCTTTTATCCAGCCAGATGTCAGCTTGGTCGTGAATATCAAGGAGTCTGCTGATGCTATGGCCGCAGCTGTTGAAGCAACAGGGAGTGCAGTTTCCGATTTTAACAAGGGAAATATCAAGGCTCGTAGTCGTATGATTGCCCAATATGCCCTTGCGGGTGCCCATAGCGGAGCTGTTATCGGGACAGACCATGCTGCGGAAAATATCACAGGTTTCTTTACTAAATTTGGTGACGGTGGTGCAGATATTCTCCCACTTTATCGCCTCAATAAACGCCAAGGAAAACAACTTTTGAAGGAGCTTGGAGCTGATCCAGCCCTCTATGAAAAAGTTCCAACAGCAGATTTGGAAGAAGAAAAACCAGGTATTGCAGACGAAGTAGCTTTAGGAGTTACTTACAATGAAATTGATGATTACCTCGAAGGTAAACAAGTAAGTCCAGAAGCCCAAGCCACCATTGAAAAATGGTGGTACAAAGGTCAACACAAACGCCACCTACCAATTACTGTGTTTGATACGTTTTGGGAGTAAAAAGGTCCGGGGGACCTTTTTACCTTGAGCCTAGAAATAGGGAAACGAGGCAGGTCGGTAACTCGAAGAGTTTGATTTTCCTTGTCTCACCCCCGCAACGATGACTAGGCTTGAAAAAACTTGCTAAAGTGCATTTCAAGCCAGACAGCGACTGCGTCATGAAATTAGAGGAAACTGTTGTTTTCTCAATGTTTATGAGTGTAGTGTTTTTACCCAGAGCCTAGAAATAAGAAAGCTAAGAAGGTCCAGTGGACCTTCTTAGCTTGAAGATTCAAATAGAAAGCGAGTTACGATTATGAAAGCAGTAGGGACACAAACTATTGAGACAGAACGTTTGATACTGAGGAGATTTGTGGAAGGTGATGCTCAAGCCATGTTTGATAATTGGGCTTCACGCTCAGAAAATCTGACTTATGTGACTTGGAATCCACACCTCAATGTTGAACAAACTCGAAATTCTATTGGCAATTGGGTAAAATCCTATGACGATCCAAATTACTACAAATGGGCCATTTGTCTCAAAGAAAATCCAGATTATGTCATCGGAGATATTAGTCTTGTCAGTGCAGATGAAAATAACTCTAGTTGTGAGATTGGATATATCTTAGGGCAGGACTACTGGGGACGAGGACTCATGACAGAAGCCTTGAAGGTAGTTTTATCATACTGTCTAGATGAGATTGGATTTGAAGAGGTTGATGCTTGCTATGTAAGTCTAAACCCAGCATCTGGTCGTGTTATGGAAAAGGCTGATATGACTTTTTGGAAGACGATTCCAAATGCAGTTGAACGAAAAGGTTATATAGCTGATAAAATTTATTATCAAATCAAAAAATAAGATGGAAAAGTTAAGCTTTTCCATCTTATTTTTTATAAAATACTTTTTAATCAAAATAAAGCAAATCTTTGCTGGTGCTTGTGAAGAGGTCAAAACCGTCTTTGGTAACAACACCGCAGTCTTCGATACGAACTCCGACTTTACCAGGGATGTAGATACCAGGTTCAACAGAGAAGCACATGCCTTCTTCGATAACCATATCGTTTCCTTCCATAATTGAAGGGAATTCGTGGACATCCATACCGATACCATGACCGAGACGGTGGTTGAAGTACTCACCATAACCTGCTTTTTCGATAACTTCACGAGCTGCACGATCGACCTCATGAGCAGTGACACCAGGTTTGATAAAGTCAAGGGCAGCTTGTTGGGCTTCAAGAGTCAAGTTGTAAATGTCTTTCTTGAATTGGTCAGGTTTACCAACAGCGACTGTACGAGTCATATCGGATGCATAACCATTCACCATCACACCGAGGTCAAAGAGGAGAAGGGCATTGTTTTCAACCTTATTGGCTCCAGGAATACCATGAGGATTTGCAGCGTTATCACCTGTCAAAACCATAGTATCAAAACTCATTTCATAGCCTTCGCGTTTCATGGCAAAATCAATCTGTGCGATAATATCAGTTTCAGTATTGTCAAGAGAGATATTGTCAAAACCAACTTTGACAGATTTGTCTGCATAAACACCTGCAACCATCATTTTTTGCACTTCATCTGCTGACTTAATCAAGCGCATGCGTTGGATCAATGGAGTCAAGTTTTCAAACTCAGCAGTTTCAAAGACAGATCTTAAACCGTGGTATTTAGTCAAGATGAGGTTATCAAACTCAACTGCTACACGTTTGAAATCAAGCTGTGGCAAGGCATTTTGGATTTTCTTCCAAGGATTTTCAGAGTCCACATAACCAACAACTGGGAAAGAGACAGTGCTTGTTGCGCGCTCAACCTCAAGGGCTGGAACAAAAAGAAGTGGTTCCTGGTCAGCAAGGACAAAGAGGAACATTTGGCGTTCGTGTGGATCACTGTAAAAACCAGTGAGGTAATTGATAGTGACGGGGTCAGATACGACTGCGACGTCTAACTTTTCAGATTCGAGATATGTTACAATTTGTTGTAATTTAGACATATGTTACCTTCTTTCTACCCCTCTATTTTTGCAAAAAATAGTAGAAAATGCAAGAGAGAAGGGGAAAAGAGCTTAAAAAAATTCCAACAGCCGATGGCATGCTGGAATAGGAAGTTTAGTTAAAATCTGCCTTGCTTTTCACATCGCTGTATTCTTCAGCGACTTCTTGGCTCAGAATATCCTCATAAGCTGGAAGGACGATGTCCTGACCATACTTTTTCTTGAGGGCAGTAGTGACCAAGCGATAGGCTAAGTTTGCATTACGGGATAAAATAGGTCCGTGGAAATAAGAACCAAAGACATTTTTATAGTGAACGCCTTCGCCAATTTTCTCTTCATTATTTCCGTTTCCGTATACGACCTGTCCTAATGGTTTTTGGTCATCTGAGAGGAAGGTGCGACCTTGGTGGTTCTCAAATCCATAGTAGGTTTCATCGAATTCTTCATTATGAATTTTAATGTCACCGATAAAGCGGTTATTGGTTTGGTTGAGTGTGTAATGTCCCATGACACCCAAACCTTCGATGCGTTTGCCTGAAGCTTCGATATAGTATTGACCCAATAGTTGGAAGCCACCGCAGATAGCAAGGACAACACCGTCATTTTGGATAAAGTTATCGATGCTTTCTTTTTTAGCAGGCAAATCACCAGCAATGATACTTTGTTCAAAGTCTTGGCCACCACCGAAAAAGGCGATGTCGTAGTGATTTTCATCGAAATCATCGTGGAGAGAAACAATGTCAACTGTTACGTGAGCCCCCAGCTTTTCAGCTACATACTTGAGCATGAGGATATTTCCGTTATCTCCATAGGTATTCATGAGATTACCATAGAGGTGGGCGATATTTAGTTGATAAGAATAGTTGCCGTCTTTTGAGGAAAGTGAAGTATAAACCATTAGTTCATCTCCTTTCTAACAAGCTGACGATTGGCCAGTAATTCTCGGAATTCCAGCATAGCTGTATAAGTCGCAAGGATATAAGCATGCTTGCAGTCTTGGTTCTCGATAGTCTTGAGAACTTGTTCCAGACTACTTGTTTCAGTGATTTTATCAGCTGGGTAGCCAGTCACTCGAAGACGACGAGCGATTTCAGAATGACGAACGCCACCAGCGTTGATTTCGGGAATGTCCATATCAGTAATTTGTTCAAAATCAGCATCCCAAATCCAGCTGGTATCAATCCCGTCTGCATAATTCGCATTGAGGAGAACAGATAGACTAAATGGGTAAGGAGCTAGTTTGATCATTTCGATAGCTTGGGTAGCACCAACAGGATTTTTAATAAGAACCAGTGTGCATTCCTTGTCACCGATATGGAAGGTTTCTTGGCGTCCAAAGACAGCACGACTCTTGTCAAAACCTTGTTTAATCAGTTGAGAATCTGCACCAAGGAAACGGGCAATAGCAACTGCAGCCAGAGCATTGTAGATGTTGTAGAGTCCACCGATTTGAATACCGTATTCCTGTCCGTCAATAACAAAGCGAGAACGATTGTTAGTCAATTCCACCAATTCTGTCAGACGGTAGTCCAAATCAGGACGTTTACATCCACAGTTTTCGCAGATATAAGCTCCTAAGTTGGCATAAGTATTAAGCTCATATTTCAAAATACTTTGACAGTCTGGACAGAGAATACCTTCAGTATTGTAGTGAGCAAGTTTTGCTGGACCTTTTTCCAAATCAAAACCAAAATACTGAACAGGATTTGGAATTGCAGGCTTGTAGAAAAGCGGACTATCGCCGTTAAGGAGCACAGTAGCAGTAGGAACTTTTCGAATAGCGTCCAAAATCATGTTGTAGGTCGTATAAATCTCACCGTAGCGGTCCATTTGATCGCGGAAAATATTGGTGATAACGAAAAGACTAGGCTGGATGTAGTCACAGATACGTGAGAGACTAGCTTCGTCGATTTCAAGGACAGCGATGTTCTTGCCAGTTTTTGAAGATTTGGCTGTCAAGAAGGTAGTTGTAATCCCTGTGATCATGTTGGCACCACTTGGATTGGTCAGAACTTGACCATAAACCTCATTTAAAATACCGACAGTGAGTGCGGTTGTCAGGGTTTTTCCATTGGTACCAGTTACCACAACAATCTCATAGTTCTTCGCTAAATGTTGTAAAATATCTTTATCAAATTGAAGGGCAAGTTTTCCAGGGAGCGTACTTCCACGTCCAAGACGACTCAAAATAAAATGAGAAGAACGCCCAGCAAGAAGGCCCAAAGTAGTTTTTAATTTCATGTTTCTATTATATCATAAATGCTGAAAAAGACAGATTTGAGATTTTAGAAAAAGAAAAACAGCCCAAGGAGGGCTGCTTATGTTATTCTAATGTAAATGCAACAATTGCTGCTTTTGATTTAAAATCAAGAGCAGGTTTTATTTCTAATTCTAAATCACCTTCACCGGTGACTCCAAAATGAGAAACAGCACCTTCAATAGATCTACCTGCAGAAATGGCATCCATAGTGTTTGTATTTGGGTAAGATTCCATTTTCTTGCCACCTACATAAAGCGTCATGTCTAATCCAATAGGTAAATTCTTTTCAGAAAGGTTTGTTACGTTATAGGTAACTTTCAAGACTTTATCTGGATTGCTTTTGTCAAATTGGTTCCGTTCGTCAGTCCATTCAACATTAGTAATAGTATATTCAGCAACATTATCAAAAGTTATTTTATCACCTATAGCGAATTTCTCTTTTTTCTCAGTCTCTTTTTTACTAGTAGAAGTTTCTACTTTATCATCTTTTGAAGTATTATTATCTTTCTTTGCTCCACTGCTACAAGCAAATAGAGTCAGGATAGATAAGCAAGATAGACCTAGAGTAATGATTTTTCGTGTTTTATGCATTATAAAACCTCCTTTTTAAATTAATTAACGTAATAATATTATAAATATAGATAAAATAAAAGCATTTTATAAAAAAATGCTTTTATTTTTAAAACTAAATCGCAAACAAGTCATTCAAGTTCTCAGCCAAGGTTGGGTGAGTGAAGATTTGTTTTGTGAAGTAAGTGTATGGAATCTTGTTGTCCATTGCAACAGTGATGATGTTGATGATTTCTTGTGAACCTTCTGAGAAGATAGTAGCACCGAGAATTTCTTTTGTTTCAGTATTGACAACAGCTTTGAAGGCACCACGAAGGTCACCATTTACATGTCCACGAGGCATAGCTGCAACAGGAATTTCCTTAACAGCATATGGAAGTTTCAAATCAGCTGCTTGACTTTCAGTCAAACCAACTTGTGAAAGTGCAGGTGTGATGAAAAGAGTATTTGGTACATTGAGACGATCTTCGAGTGTGTAGCTGCCATCACCAGCGAGGTAGCTATAAACAACACGGAAGTCATCGAGTGAAATGTAGGTAAACTGAAGGCCACCGTTGACATCTCCAACAGCAAAGACACCAGGAACGTTTGTTTGACAATGTTTGTCTACTTTAATAGCGCCGCGTTCAGTTAGTTCAATATCTGTGTTTTCGAGATGAAGAGGTTCAACATTTGGTTTACGTCCAGTTGCGTAGAGAAGGGCATCGAAACGATAAGTTTCGTTTTCAGTTACGACAAGGACTTGGTCGCCATCATTTTTGATTTCAGTAGTACGGATGTTTTGAAGCAATTCAATGCCATCTTCTTCCAAGTATTGTTTGGCAAGAGCTGCGATGGAAGGTTCTACACGAGGTAGGAATGTATCCAAGGCATCTAGGACTGTAACCTTGCTTCCAAGTTTGTTGTAGAGACCGGCAAATTCAAGGCCGATGTTTCCGCCACCAAGGACACCAAGTTTTTCAGGTAATTTGTCTAAGTTTTGGATGCCTGTTGAGTCAAAGACATTCTTGCTTGTAGCAAGTCCTGGAATTGGCAATACGTTTGAAACAGCACCAGTGTTGATGACGATTGTTTCAGCAGTTAGTTCTTGTTTTTCATCACCAGCTTGAATTTCGATTACTTTGTTTGATACAAAGTGAGCTTCAGCATCAAAGATGTCTACGCCTGTACCTGCGACAGTAGCATAGTTTTTACCGTTGAGGCGTGTAGTAACCGTGTTTTTAGTAGCCATGACTTGATCAAATGACAAGTCTTTTTCAGCAGCAACTAACAAGGTTTTAGTTGGGATACAACCGATATTGATACAAGTACCGCCGTACATCGCCTTACTACGTTCGATAAGGGCAACCTTTTTACCAGCAGAAGCTAGTTTTCCAGCAAGCGTCTTACCTGCCTTACCAAATCCTATTACAATTAAATCGTATGTTAACATTTTTATTCCTCCTGTTCGAACTTCATTCTAGCATAAGAAAAAAACTTTTGCACAAATCTGCTACGGAAAATAGTTTCAGGAACCGAATGCTCTAACAAATACTTTTTGAGTGAAGTAAATAGATAGAAAAATCGTTTACATGACTTAATCAGGAGGTTAGACTATCTTTTGACCCTCTCTTGTGTTATACTAGATAAGTTGCAAAAAAGCAGTACTTTTCTTTAGTGGAAAAGAAGCAACACGGTCTTTCATAAAAGATATGAAAGTACGTCATGACAAGAAAAGTATAAACTAAGCGCTATAGGATGGCTTCGCACCATCTTTAGAAAGAAGAATAACGTGAAATTTAATGAATTTAACCTTTCTGCTGATTTATTAGCAGAAATTGAAAAAGCAGGATTTGTAGAAGCAAGTCCTATCCAAGAGCAAACCATTCCTCTGGCTCTTGAAGGAAAAGATGTTATCGGACAAGCTCAAACAGGTACAGGAAAAACCGCAGCCTTTGGCTTGCCAACCCTTGAAAAGATTCGTACAGAAGAAGCAACCATTCAAGCTTTGGTCATTGCACCAACCCGTGAGCTAGCTGTACAAAGTCAGGAAGAACTCTTCCGCTTTGGTCGTAGCAAGGGTGTAAAAGTCCGTTCTGTTTATGGTGGTTCAAGTATTGAAAAACAAATCAAGGCTCTTAAATCAGGTGCTCATATCGTAGTTGGAACACCAGGTCGTCTCCTAGATTTGATCAAACGCAAGGCCTTGAAATTGCAAGATATTGAAACTCTTATTCTTGATGAAGCGGACGAAATGCTTAACATGGGCTTCCTTGAGGATATTGAAGCCATCATCTCTCGTGTCCCAGAAAATCGTCAAACCTTGCTCTTTTCAGCAACTATGCCTGAAGCTATCAAACGAATCGGGGTTCAGTTTATGAAAGAACCTGAGCATGTGAAGATTGCTGCCAAGGAGTTGACAACTGAACTAGTTGATCAGTACTATATCCGTGTCAAGGAACAAGAAAAATTTGACACCATGACTCGTCTTATGGACGTTGAACAGCCTGAGTTGTCTATTGTCTTCGGTCGTACAAAACGTCGTGTAGATGAGTTGACTCGTGGTCTGAAAATCCGTGGCTTCCGTGCAGAAGGGATTCATGGAGATTTGGACCAAAACAAACGTCTTCGTGTCCTTCGCGATTTTAAAAATGGCAATCTGGATGTCCTCGTAGCAACGGACGTTGCGGCTCGTGGTTTGGATATCTCTGGTGTAACACATGTCTACAACTATGACATCCCACAAGATCCTGAAAGCTATGTTCACCGTATTGGTCGTACAGGTCGTGCTGGTAAGTCAGGTCAATCGATTACTTTCGTAGCACCAAATGAGATGGGCTACCTCCAAATCATCGAAAACTTGACCAAGAAACGCATGAAGGGCTTGAAACCTGCGACAGCAGAAGAAGCCTTCCAAGCTAAAAAGCATGTTGCATTGAAGAAAATTGAACGTGACTTTGCAGATGAAACGATTCGTGGAAACTTTGACAAATTTGCAAAGGATGCACGTAAACTTGCAGCCGAATTCAGCCCAGAAGAATTGGCAATGTATATCCTTAGCTTAACTGTTCAGGATCCAGATAGTCTTCCAGAAGTTGAAATTGCGCGTGAGAAACCATTGCCATTTAAACCATCAGGTAATGGCTTCGGTGGTAAAGGCAAGGGAGGACGTCGTGGTGAGGATCGTCGAGATCGTGATCGCCGTCGCGACAATCGTCGTGGTGAACGTCGAGATGACTTCAAAAAAGGCAGTCGCAAAAACGACCGCTTTGAGAAGGAAAAATGTTACCGTAAGGATAATAAAAAACCACGCAATACTTCAAGCGAGAAGAAAACTGGTTTTGTAATCCGTAACAAGGGTGATAAATAATAAAAAAAGCGGTTCACTGAGGTGGATCGCTTTTATATATAAGGAGACCGAGAGTCAAGAGAAATTTAATACGAGAAAATAGATTTATATATTTGTTATCTTGTAATATTATATTATCAAAAATTTTGGAAGCTGTCAACAAGTAAATTAGAAAAAACTAGTAAAAATTTTCGAACAGTCATGAATTGCAATTCAATAAACAATTTTCAGATAATTATTGAAATAATGATCAATTTATGATATAATGGAAGCGATTAAATACGAGGTGAAAAATGGCACATTTATTAGAAAAAACGAGAAAAATTACGTCTATCCTGAAGCGTGCGGAGGAGAAATTACAAGATGATCTTCCATATAATGCCATCACACGCCAATTAGCGGATATTATTGATTGCAACGCTTGTATCCTAAATAGTAAGGGACGTCTTTTGGGATATTTCATGCGCTACAAGACTAATAATGATCGTGTAGAGCAATTTTTCCAATCAAAAATTTTTCCTGAGGACTATATTCAAGGTGCAAACATGATTTACGATACAGAAGCAAATCTGACTGTAGATCACGAATTAAGCATCTTTCCAGTTGAGAGTCGTGCAGATTTCTCAGAAGGTTTGACAACAATTGCTCCAATCCATGTTTCTGGGATTCGTTTGGGTTCTTTGATTATTTGGCGAAATGACAAAAAATTCGAAGATGAGGATTTGATTCTTGTTGAGATTGCTAGTACGGTGGTTGGTATTCAGCTTTTGAACTTCCAACGTGAAGAAGACGAGAAAAATATCCGTCGTCGTACAGCCGTAACTATGGCAGTCAACACTCTTTCTTACTCTGAGTTACGAGCAGTGTCAGCTATTTTGGGTGAATTGAATGGCAATGAAGGACAATTAACTGCGTCAGTCATTGCAGACCGTATCGGTATTACGCGTTCTGTGATTGTCAATGCCCTTCGGAAGCTCGAATCTGCAGGAATTATTGAAAGTCGTTCACTGGGGATGAAGGGAACTTATCTTAAGGTCTTGATCCCAGATATCTTTGAAGAAGTGAAAAAGAGGGACTATTAATGACTAAGGCTTTAATTTCGATTGACTATACAGAAGATTTTGTAGCGGATTATGGAAAATTGACAGCTGGAGCTCCCGCTCAAGCTATATCAGAAGCGATCAATCAGGTGACTAGATTAGCATTTGACCGTGGAGATTATATTTTCTTTACCATTGATGCTCATGAGGAAAATGATGTCTTTCATCCAGAAAGTAAACTATTTCCCCCTCATAATCTGATTGGGACTAGCGGGCGTAATCTATATGGTAAGTTAGCCGAGTTCTATCAGGAATATGCTGGCGATAGTCGTGTTTTCTGGATGGACAAACGTCACTATTCGGCTTTTTCTGGCACAGATTTGGATATCCGTTTGAGAGAGCGTCGCGTGGATACAGTCATTTTAACAGGTGTTCTTACAGATATCTGTGTATTGCATACGGCTATCGATGCCTATAATCTTGGGTATCAGATAGAAGTTGTTAAGCCAGCAGTCGCATCAATCTGGCCTGAAAATCACCAGTTTGCACTTGGACATTTTAAGAATACATTAGGAGCGAAACTCCTTGATGAAAATCTAGTTGAAATCAAAGAATAATGTATTCAAAAAAAATGAAAAAAATCTGAAAAAAGTGTTGACAAAGTTTGTGAAAGTTGATATACTAGTAAAGTAATCGACGCGGGGATGGCGGAATTGGCAGACGCGCAGGACTAAGGATCCTGTGACCGCTTTAGGTCGTGAGGGTTCAAGTCCCTCTCTCCGCATAGGAAAAGAGTTAGCTTCAGCTAGCTCTTTATTTTTATATAAACAAGGGCAAAGATTTTGCTCTTTTTTTGTGATTTCATAAACATTTCATATTTGGATATTATAATAGACTTACAAATATGGAGGTGCTATATGAATTCCATTCAAAGAGCATGGGCTTACGTCAGCAGAAAACGACTGAGAAGTCTCCTATTATTTTTGATTCTCTTTGTCTTACTGGCAGGAATATCCGCTTGTTTGACGCTCATGAAGTCCAACAAAACAGTAGAAAACAATCTTTATCGCTCACTCAACACATCCTTTTCTATAAGAAAAATAGAAGCAGACCAGACGTTTCAATTGTCTCAGCTAGATGACCTTAAAAAAATAAATGGTCTTGAAAATCCTTCCCCAGAGTTTGAGACAATGGCAAAGTTGACGGATAAAGAAGTCGTTACTGGAGAACAAAGTATCCAAAGGGATGATTTGACAGAGGTTGAAAAAAATCTTATCAGTTTGATTGCTTTGGAAGATTCTTCCAAGGATGTTTCTTTTACAAGTTCCGCCTTTACCCTTAAAGAAGGAAGACATATCCAAAAAGGGGATCGTAAAAAAATCTTAATCCACGAAGATTTAGCTAAGAAAAACAATCTTAAAGTAGGAGATAAGATTAGCTTAAATCCTGCTCAAGTAGGAGGAAATAGTGGACAAAGGCTAGATTATGAAATCGTGGGTATTTTCACTGGTAAGAAGCAAGAGAAGTTTACCGGTCTATCATCTGACTTTAGTGAAAATATGGTCTATACAGACTACGAAAGTAGCCAAACTCTTCTTGGAAATAAGGAAGATCAAGTCACTGCAGCCCGTTTCTATCTAGAAAATCCCAAAGATATGGATAGCATCATTCAAGAGGTTGAAAAGTTATCTCTTGAAAAACAAGGGTTACAAGTGGAAAAGGAAAATAAGGCCTTTGAACAAATCAAGGATTCAGTTTCGACCTTCCAAACCTTCCTACAGATTTTCCTCTATGGCATTATGATTGCTGGTGTAGGAGCGCTGATTTTGGTTTTGTCACTTTGGTTACGAGAGCGAGTCTACGAGGTTGGTATTTTATTGGCACTAGGTAAGGGAAAAAGAGAAATCTTTAGCCAATTCTGCCTGGAAGTTATCATAGTTTCATTGGCATCTATCTTGCCGGCATTTGTAGCTGGAAATGCCATTACTTCCTATCTCTTGAAGACTGTACTAGCAAGCGGTGACCAAGCTGCACTACAAGATACGCTAGCAAAAGCGACTAATCTTTCAACCAGTCTTCTTTCATTTGGAGAATCTTATGTCTTTCTCCTTGTGATTAGTTGCTTGTCAGTTGCACTTTGTTTTATCTTTTTATTTAGAAAATCACCGAAAGAAATTTTATCATCTATTAGTTAATGAAGGAGAAATCATGACTTTACTACAATTACAAGATCTTACTTATCGTTACAAAAACACTGCAGAAGCTGTATTATATAAAATCAATTACGATTTTGAACCTGGCAAGTTTTATAGTATTATCGGAGAATCAGGAGCTGGGAAGTCAACACTCTTATCACTGTTAGCAGGGCTTGATAGCCCAGTTGAAGGTGCTATTAAGTTTGAGGGAAAAGACATTCGTGAACAAGGTTATTCCTATCACCGTATGCACCATATTTCTCTGGTTTTCCAAAACTATAACCTGATTGATTATCTTTCTCCATTGGAAAATATCCGTTTGGTTAATAAAAAAGCTAGCAAGGATACCCTTCTTGAACTTGGTTTAGATGAAAGTCAAATCAAGCGGAATGTTCTCCAATTATCAGGAGGGCAGCAACAACGGGTTGCCATTGCTCGTAGCCTTGTATCAGAAGCACCAGTGATTTTAGCGGATGAACCAACAGGAAACCTAGATCCTAAGACTGCCGGAGATATCATTGAACTCCTCAAATCTCTGGCTGAGAAAACAGGAAAGTGTGTGATCGTTGTTACCCACAGTAAGGAAGTAGCACAGGCGTCAGATATTACACTGGAATTGAAGGATAAAAAGCTGACTGAAATATAGAATCTAGTTATTAAACTTTAAAATAGTATTAGTTGGTAACTGGATACGTGTAAAGTAATAATAAACGAAGTGAGTCTTTAACAACTATTTCCCGCAGTAGTGATAGCCTAGATAATAACAAAGTTATTATCTAGGCCGGAATTTTTGAGACATATGGCTCAAAAATTAGGGATGAAATTCCTACAGGAAGTTGCTCCCGTCCGCACAATCCAAGGGAAATAGTAAAAAAATAATTTATATAAGTTATAAGACATTGAAATAGAACAAAATCTAGAAAGGAATCTTATGTTACACAACGCATTTGCCTATGTCACAAGAAAATTTTTTAAGTCGCTTGTGATCTTTCTGATCATTCTCTTGATGGCTAGTTTGAGTTTGGTCGGCTTGTCTATCAAGGGGGCGACAGCTAAGGCTTCTCAAGAAACCTTTAAAAATATCACCAATAGTTTTTCCATGCAAATCAATCGTAGAGTCAACCAAGGAACTCCACGTGGTGCAGGGAATATCAAGGGTGAAGATATCAAAAAAATTACCGAAAATAAGGCCATTGAATCCTACATCAAACGGATCAATGCTATCGGTGATTTGACAGGCTACGAACTGATTGAGACACCTGAAACCAAGAAAAATCTAACGTCAGATCGAGCTCAACGTTTTGGTAGTAGTTTGATGATAACAGGTGTCAATGACTCTTCTAAGGAAGATAAATTTGTATCAGGCTCTTACAAACTGGTCGAAGGTGAGCATTTAACCAATGACGACAAGTACCAGATTCTCATGCATAAAGATTTGGCAGAAAAGCATGGATGGAAGGTAGGAGATAAGGTTAAACTCAACTCCAATATCTACGATGCCGATAATGAGAAAGGAGCTAAGGAAACAGTAGAAGTCACTATCAAAGGACTTTTTGATGGACACAACAAATCTGCTGTGACCTACTCACAAGAACTGTATGAGAATACAGCTATCACAGATATTCACACAGCAGCCCAACTCTATGGTTATACAGAAGATACAGCTATTTATGGAGATGCTACCTTCTTTGTAGCTGGGGATAAGAACCTAGATAGTGTCATGCAAGAATTAGGATCTATCAACGGTATCAACTGGAAGATGTATAGCTTGATTAAGAGTTCCTCTAACTATCCTGCCCTTGAACAATCTATCTCAGGCATGTACAAGATGGCTAATCTTCTCTTCTGGGGTAGCTTGAGCTTCTCTGTTCTTCTACTTGCTCTCTTATTGACACTATGGATTAACGCCCGTCGTAAAGAGGTTGGAATTCTCCTTTCAATTGGTCTAAAACAAGCAAGTATTCTAGGTCAATTTATCACAGAAGCACTTATGATTGCAATTCCAGCACTAATTTCAGCTTACTTCCTAGCCAACTATACTGCTCGAGCAATTGGGAATACAGTTCTTGCCAATGTCACATCAGATGTGGCCAAGCAGGCAAGTAAGGCTGCACAAGCTTCCAATCTCGGTGGTGGTGCAGAAGTTGACGGCTTTAGCAAAACACTTTCTAGTCTCGATATTTCCATTCAACCATCAGACTTTGCTATCGTTTTTGTACTTGGATTAGTTCTAGTGGTACTAGTTATGGCACTTGCTTCCAGCAATCTCCTCTTTAAACAACCAAAAGAACTTTTGATAGATAGTGAATAAAAAACCTGCTACCTATTCTCACTCAAATGAGATATAATATAGGTAGCATTTTTGATAGAAAAGGATTTATATGAAAATTCTAATTGTAGAAGATGAAGACATGATTCGTGAGGGAATTAGTGACTATTTGACGGATTGTGGCTATGAAACCATTCAGGCAGCAGATGGCCTTGAGGCCTTAGAACAATTTTTTCATCACCAAGTTGCCCTGGTTCTCTTAGATATTCAAATGCCGAAACTCAATGGTTTAGAAGTATTGTCAGAAATCCGTAAGACTAGCCAAGTTCCGGTCTTGATGTTGACAGCTTTTCAGGATGAAGAGTATAAGATGAGTGCCTTTGCCTCACTAGCTGATGGATATCTGGAAAAGCCCTTTTCCCTTTCTTTGTTGAAGGTTCGAGTGGATGCTATCTTTAAACGTTATTATGATGCAGGTCGTAGCTTTACCTATAAGGATACCAAGGTCGATTTTGACAGTTATAGTGCCACAGTGGCTGATCAAGAAGTTGCAGTGAATGCAAAAGAATTAGAAATTTTAGACTATCTCGTTAAAAACGAAGGTCGTGCTTTGACTAGAGCTCAGATTATCGACGCTGTATGGAAATTGACAGATGAGGTACCTTTTGACCGTGTTATCGATGTCTATATCAAGGAATTACGAAAAAAATTGGATCTAGATTGTATTCTTACCGTGCGCAATGTTGGTTATAAATTGGAGAGAAAATGAGACGTTCAGGTTTATTTAAAAAGATATTTATTTATACCTTTTCGGTATTTTCTACCTTGGTCATTTGTTTGCATTTGGCCATCTATTTCCTCTTTCCTCCGACCTATCTCAGTCATCGTCAGGAGAGTATAGGGCTCAAGGCTACAGAAATTGCTCAAACTCTCCAAGGAAAGGACAGTCAAACTATTCAGGAAGTCCTTGAACTTTATTCTAAAAGCAGTGATATTAAGGGAGCCATCAAGGGAGAGATGACCCAGGATAAGTTGGAGGTCAAGGACAATCTTCCCATTGATAAAGAACGACAGACGGCTTCTTTGGTCATTGAGGAAAGAGAAGTCCAATCTAAAGATGGTCAGACCTTGACCTTACAGTTTATTGCTTCTATGGATTTGCAGAAAGAAGCAGAAGATATGAGCCTGCAATTTCTGCCCTACACACTATTAGCTTCCTTTCTGATTTCACTCCTGATTGCTTATATCTATGCGAGAACAATCGTAGCTCCGATATTGGAAATCAAACGAGTAACTCGACGGATGATGGACTTGGATGCAGAAGTTCGCTTGCGCGTGGATTCCAAGGATGAGATTGGTGATCTCAAAGAGCAGATTAATAGTCTCTATCAGCATCTCTTGACCGTTATTGCAGACTTGCATGAGAAGAACGAGGCCATTCTTCAACTAGAAAAGATGAAAGTTGAGTTTTTGCGAGGAGCTTCCCACGAACTGAAAACACCTCTAGCAAGTCTGAAGATTCTTCTGGAAAATATGCAAGCCAATATCGGGCGCTACAAAGATAGAGACCATTACCTGGGAGTTTCTTTGGGTATCGTAGATGATTTAAGCCACCACGTGCAACAAATTTTATCCCTTTCCTCCGTGCAGGAATTGCGAGATAAGAAGGAAGAAATCAATCTTCTTGATATGACCAATCTTCTATTGAAGGACTATGACTTGTTAGCCAAGGAGAGAAAAATCTCAGTAGAGAACCAGCTAACTGATCAGCACGTTTATCTAAATCCTTCAGTACTCAAGCTCATTCTTTCCAATCTGATCAGTAATGCGGTGAAGCATTCTATCCAAGGTGGCTATCTCAAAATCGGTGATAAGGATGGCTGGATATTTATTGAGAACAGTTGTACACTTGAGGAACAAGATAAATTTGAACAATCCTTTACGGCTTCTAGTCGACAAAGTAAGGGAGCTGGCTTGGGACTCTTCGTAGTTAAAAGTTTATTAGAAAATGAAGAAATCGACTATCGTTTCGAAAGATATAACGACCACTTGGTATTTTATATGAACCTGCCTCAGAACAAGGATTAGACCAAGTGGGAAAAGGTTTACATATCTGAAAATAGAAGAAATTCAATCGAAACTACGGGAAAAACTAGCTTTTTTTGCTAAAAAGTGATAAAATGAACAATGTAAATGGGATGTCCCATAAAAATATACAGGAGGCCTGATAAAATGGCAATCGTTTCAGCAGAAAAATTTGTCCAAGCAGCTCGTGACAACGGTTATGCAGTTGGTGGATTTAACACAAACAACCTTGAGTGGACTCAAGCTATCTTGCGCGCAGCAGAAGCTAAACAAGCTCCAGTTTTGATCCAAACTTCAATGGGTGCTGCTAAATACATGGGTGGTTACAAAGTTGCTCGCAACTTGATCGCTAACCTTGTTGAATCAATGGGTATCACTGTACCAGTAGCTATCCACCTTGACCACGGTCACTACGAAGATGCACTTGAGTGTATTCAAGTTGGTTATACTTCAGTTATGTTTGACGGTTCACACCTTCCAGTTGAAGAAAACCTTGAAAAAGCTCGTAAAGTTGTAGAATTTGCTCACGCAAATGGTGTATCAGTAGAAGCTGAAGTTGGAACTATCGGTGGTGAAGAAGACGGAATCATCGGTGACGGTGAATTGGCTCCAATTGAAGACGCTAAAGCAATGGTTGCAACTGGTATCGACTTCTTGGCAGCTGGTATCGGTAACATCCACGGTCCTTACCCAGCAAACTGGAAAGGTCTTCACCTTGACCACTTGCAAAAATTGACTGAAGCTGTACCAGGATTCCCAATCGTATTGCACGGTGGATCAGGTATTCCTGATGACCAAATCCAAGCAGCTATCAAACTTGGTGTTGCTAAAGTTAACGTTAACACTGAATGCCAAATCGCATTCGCTAACGCAACTCGTAAATTTGCTCGTGACTACGAAGCAAACGAAGCAGAATACGACAAGAAAAAACTCTTCGACCCACGTAAATTCTTGGCTGACGGTGTAAAAGCTATCCAAGCATCAGTTGAAGAACGTATCGACGTATTCGGTTCAGAAGGTAAAGCTTAATCTAGCTTAACCATATAAAACAGAAACCTGCCCATTGGGTGGGTTTTTTGTTTCTGGATATATACAGATTATACTGGAAAATTCTTTAACTTGAGTTGCTAAAAGAGTCTAATTTTTGTACAATAATGCTATGAAAAAATGGTGTCTAGGGCTTCTTAGTTTCATTCTTTTGTTTTTAGTAGGGACATTTATCTTTCATCGTATCAACTTAGAAAAGGAACAAGCCTCTCTAACTCCTATGGGTAAAACTGTTCTCGTTAATGGGCACAAAATCAATGTTTACGTTGAAGGGGATGGTCCAGAGACAATAGTGTTTCTATCAGGTGCTGGAATTGCCTCTCCAATATTGGATTTTAAGGATGTGTCAGATTCCTTATCAAAAAAATACAAGGTAGTCATCGTGGAACGTGCTGGCTATGGTTATAGTGATGATAGCAATCAATCAAGAGATGTGATGGAGGTTTTGTCTGAGACTCGTCAAGCTTTGTCACAAGCAAATGTAACAGGTCCTTTTATCATTCTGTCTCATTCAATGGCTAGTCTTGAAAGCCTGGCTTGGCAGGAAAAGTATCCTGATGAAGTGAAAGCCTTGGTTGGTCTGGATTGGGCATTACCAGCAAGTTATGAGGATTTAAAGGACAATCAGGCTTTGCTTACTGTGGCTTATTGGAGCAGTAAGATTGGTTTATTACGCTATTTCCCTGAGTCCTTTTACATAAAAAATCCAACTCTGACTGAAACTGAACGACAACAGTATAAACTCCTAGCTTATAAACAGTTGATGTCGCAAGCCATGCTTCATGAATCCCGTTTGGCAAAGGAAAATGTCAAGAAAGTTCCCTCTAGCATTAATCCGAAAATTCCAGCCTTACTCTTGGTTTCTAACGGTGAAGGCACGACCTTTAGCCAATCAGAATGGCAGCATTATGCAGAGACATTTGCTAGTGGCCAGTCTAATGTTCAAATCATCTATATGGATGCACCACATGACCTCTATCATTATCAAAATAATGAACTTGTTTCTCGAATTGAAGAATTTTTAACAGATTAACTGTGATTTAGAAAGTTATTTTGAACTGATGCCAATAATTGAGAGGTGACATTTTATGAAGAACACTTACATTGTACTTAGACATGCTCATTCAAGATTCTCGAGTGATGATTTTAATAGAACATTGTCGGAAAAAGGATTTTCTTCTCTTGAACAGTTGGAGTTTTTAAATGCTTGTAAAATAGATTACTTTATTTCAAGTCCTTATAACTGAGCTTTTGAAACCGTTAATAGTTCTCCTATTCAATTTGATAAAATAGTTATTGACGAACATTTACGAGGAAGAAAATGCTCATCACGCTTTATAAAAGATTCGGAGTTTGAAGAGACTATTAAATATTTATGGGGCAACCCGAATAAATCTTTTTTGGGGAGTTGAATCGAATCAAGTAGCTATAAAGAGAATTCTAGATTTATTGCAGAACTTGGAAGAAAGGTATTCAGATAAAACCATTTTACTGAGTTCTCATGGAAATTTGCTAGGAATCTTAATCAATCATTTTGATTCAAGTTTTGATTATAAAAAATGGGAACAGATGACCTTTCCAGACTGTTTTCTAATTGACAAAGATGAGAGTGTGAAAAAAATTATGCCAGATACTTTTAGATAATCATTTAGCTCAATTTATGTGATTTTTATTTTCTGTTATTGTAAATAGAATAGAAGGGAAAATAGCCATGATATTCGATCAGTCCTTGCAAGCTTACATACATGAAGTAGATGATGTTCTTGTAGCTTGGGAAGAAAAACCAAGTGGAAATTTTGAGATGGAAGCTCAGTTGCTTGCAGCCAATTACCATAAAAATCTTTCCCGTATTCTTGCATTTATACTGCCTCATTTACAAGAATTTTATGGGTATTTCACAGGTGAAGAAGCTACTGAAAAGTTGGGCAAACCCATCATCGAGCCAGAAAGACAAACCGTTACTTTCTGTGACCAAACTTTTGATGATATTCATATCTTTTCTTTTGACTATCAGGGACAAGACTTTGAAATTCTGGAGAATTTTGCCATTGATGGTTAAGGTCTCTTTTCAGTTTTAAAATGAAAGGAAGAAACTGATGAGTACTGCTGATTTTGTCTTTGTAGAGACTAAAGAACCCGTATTCCTTGATTTACAAGTCTTTTGTGGTGCTTTGAGCGAAAAATTCCCAGGTATTATGGTTAGAGAAAGAACTAATCCCGAAAAAGCATACCCGCTTTCTTGGGATTATCAAAGTCCTCAGCTTACCTTAGAAAGTTCACTGAGTACCAATAAAGATGTTTTTGTGATAAATTACTTTGATTCAACAAACAGGTTACAAGATTACGCCTCCTATATCATTTGGCTTCGGAAATGGTTTCCAGCTGAAGAGAAGATTTTCTTTTGTGATGAAGGCTATGAGTATGTGTTTGAGCTTTCTAGTGTGTTATCCCAAAAAGAGTTGGAAAACTACTTAGGAACAAGATTTGATGAGTGAAGAAAAAGTTCGAAGACAAATATGATATGGAAAAGTGAAAAAGGAGAATCAGATGCTTACTAGAGATGAGATTTTAGTTGCTTTGCAAGATGCAATTACTGAATACCAAGAATTTGAGTTGGCAGATGAGATTATGGATGTTATGGAGCTTTATGATCAACCCTTTGATTTGGTTGCCCCCATTTTAGAATTTATTTCCGAGCATCCAGAAGTAGATTTTGGTTCTCCAGGTTACTTGGTTCACTTTGTGGAGAGATTTTATCATCAAGGCTATGAGGATTTATTGATGGAAGTAGTTGGTAAAAACCCAACCTTGCATAATATTTGGATGCTTCATCGATGCTGTAATGACAATGATCCAAATCTAGTCCGGCAGATTCAGGCTTTGGTTGGAGAACTTAAGAAGGATAAGACTCTTGATTCACAAGTAAGAAGCATGATTGAAGACTTAACTTGGTAGAGGGAGGTGATGCAGCATCACCTTTTTATCTTTTCTTAGGGATAAAAATTTTCGATATAAATTAACACTTGTTTTCCTTAGATATTTGCACTATAATAGGGTGTTATTAGGGCTTTCTTTCCTTATGTTGAAAAAGAAGGCAGGTTTTTTGGTGTCTTAAGTAAACTATAAAACATAATTTTTGATTAAAAGTATTATTTTAAAAGAGAAATCTCTAATTTCATAATCTATAAGCAAACGCTTGCATTCCTTTTTTTATTGGATTATAATAGGTTGGTATAAATCCTTCTGTAATAATATTGAGAAGGTGTAGAAAGTAAGGATTTAGAATATTTGTAGTCAAAAGCACAATGTTGCTATTCCTTGCGCTAGGGAGAGATTTATGGCAATGATAGAAGTGGAACATCTTCAGAAAAATTTTGTGAAGACTGTTAAGGAACCGGGATTAAAGGGAGCTTTGCGCTCCTTTATTTATCCTGAAAAGCAGACCTTTGAAGCGGTCAAGGATTTGACCTTTGAGGTGCCAAAGGGTCAGATTTTAGGTTTTATCGGGGCTAATGGTGCTGGGAAGTCAACAACCATCAAAATGCTGACAGGAATTTTGAAACCGACATCTGGTTTTTGTCGGATTAACGGCAAGATTCCGCAGGATAATCGCCAGGACTATGTTAAGGATATTGGAGTCGTTTTCGGACAACGTACCCAGCTATGGTGGGATTTGGCACTGCAAGAGACCTACACGGTTTTGAAGGAGATTTACGATGTGCCAGACTCGCTTTTCCATAAGCGTATGGACTTTTTGAATGAAGTTTTGGATTTGAAGGAATTTATCAAGGATCCTGTGCGGACTCTTTCATTGGGTCAACGGATGCGGGCGGATATTGCGGCTTCCTTGCTTCACAATCCCAAAGTTCTCTTTTTAGATGAGCCGACTATTGGTTTGGATGTGTCGGTCAAAGATAACATTCGACGTGCTATCACCCAGATTAATCAGGAGGAAGAGACAACTATTCTCTTGACCACTCACGACTTGAGCGATATTGAGCAACTCTGTGATCGGATTTTTATGATTGACAAGGGGCAGGAGATTTTTGATGGGACGGTGAGCCAGCTCAAGGAAACCTTCGGCAAGATGAAGACTCTCTCCTTCGATCTGACGCCAGATCAAAGTCATCTCGTCTCTCATTATGAAGGCTTACCTGATATATCCATTGATAGACAAGGAAATAGCCTGACCATTGAATTTGATAGTTCACGCTACCAGTCGGCCGATATTATCAAGCAAACCCTGTCTGATTTTGAGGTCCGTGATTTGAAGATGCTGGATACAGATATTGAGGATATTATCCGTCGCTTCTACCGAAAGGAGCTCTAAGATGGTCAAATTGTGGAGACGTTATAAACCCTTTATCAATGCAGGGATTCAGGAGTTGATTAGCTATCGAGTCAACTTTCTACTTTATCGGATTGGCGATGTCATGGGTGCTTTTGTGGCTTTTTATCTATGGAAGGCTGTCTTTGATTCCTCCCAGGAGCCTTTGATTCAGGGCTTCAGTATGGCGGATATCACCCTCTACATCATCATGAGTTTTGTGACCAATCTTTTGACCAGGTCTGATAGCTCCTTTATGATTGGTGATGAGGTCAAGGATGGTTCCATTATCATGCGCTTGTTGCGACCAGTGCATTTTGCGGCTTCTTACCTCTTTACGGAGCTTGGTTCCAAGTGGTTGATTTTTATCTCTGTTGGACTGCCATTTTTAAGTGTCATTGTTTTGATGAAAATCTTGTCTGGGCAAGGGGTTGTAGAAGTACTGGGATTAACCATCCTTTATCTCTTTAGCTTAACCCTGGCTTATCTGATTAATTTTTTCTTTAATATCTGTTTTGGATTTTCAGCCTTTGTGTTTAAAAATTTATGGGGTTCTCAAGTATTTAAGGATTCACTAGTATCCTTTATGTCTGGAAGTCTGATTCCCTTGGCTTTTTTTCCAAAGGTGGTTTCAGATATTCTCTCCTTCTTGCCTTTTTCATCCTTGATTTACACTCCAGTCATGATTATTGTTGGGAAATACGATGCCAGTCAGATTCTTCAAGCACTTTTGCTTCAGCTTTTCTGGCTTATAGTGATGGTGGGCTTGTCTCAGTTGATTTGGAAACGAGTCCAGTCATTTATCACCATTCAGGGAGGTTA
The DNA here is from genome assembly GCF_042140045.1 of Streptococcus nidrosiense. NCBI lineage: Bacteria > Bacillati > Bacillota > Bacilli > Lactobacillales > Streptococcaceae > Streptococcus > Streptococcus nidrosiense. The sequence goes on along the minus strand of NZ_CP152419.1, from coordinate 1,785,891 downwards.
GTATGAAAAAATATCAACGCATGCATCTGATTTTTATCAGACAGTACATCAAACAAATCATGGAATACAAGGTTGATTTTGTGGTTGGTGTCTTGGGAGTCTTTCTCACTCAAGGCCTGAACCTCTTGTTTCTCAATGTCATCTTTCAACACATCCCCTCGCTAGAAGGTTGGACCTTTCAAGAAATTGCCTTTATCTATGGATTTTCCTTAATTCCAAAGGGATTAGATCATCTCTTTTTTGACAATCTCTGGGCTTTAGGTCAACGACTAGTTCGAAAAGGGGAGTTTGACAAGTATCTGACTCGTCCTATCAATCCTCTCTTTCACATCCTCGTTGAGACCTTTCAGATTGATGCCTTGGGCGAACTTTTAGTCGGTGGAATCTTACTAGCGACAACGGCGACTAGCATTGCTTGGACTCTTCCCAAATTCCTGCTTTTCCTAGTCTGTATTCCTTTTGCGACCTTGATTTATACTTCCTTGAAAATTGCAACAGCCAGTATTGCTTTTTGGACCAAGCAGTCAGGCGCTATGATTTACATTTTTTATATGTTTAATGACTTTGCTAAGTACCCGATTTCCATTTACAATTCCCTTCTTCGTTGGTTGATTAGCTTTATCGTACCTTTCGCCTTTACAGCCTACTATCCTGCCAGCTATTTCTTGCAGGACAAAGACGGGCTCTTTAACATTGGTGGTTTGATTCTGATTTCCCTTGTCTTCTTTGTCATTTCTTTGAAACTCTGGGACAGGGGCTTGGATGCCTACGAAAGTGCAGGTTCGTAAGAGCTAAAGTAAGAGTAAAATAAAGAAAGGAACTTATGATGCTTGTAATTAAAGAAGTCAAGGATGAAGAGCCCAAAATGGCAGTTGTCGCTGAGGTTTTAAAGGATTTGCCAGAATGGTTTGGAATACCAGAAAGCACGCAAGCCTACATCGAAGGAGCCAAGGACTTGCAAGTGTGGGCCGCCTTTCAGGAGAGTGATTTGCTTGGCTTTGTAAGCTTGTCCTATTCTAGTGAAGATTGCGCTGAGATTGATTGTCTCGGTGTAAAAAAAGCTCATCAAGGTAGAGGGATTGGGAATCAATTGCTTGCTGCTTTAGAAAGTGAAGCACGCAAAAACGTTGATTATTTACAAGTGAAAACAGTAGCAGAAGGCTCTAATAAAGATTATGATCGAACAAATGTCTTTTATCGCAGTCTTGGCTTTAAAAAATTAGAGATTTTTCCACAACTTTGGGGGCCTCAAAATCCTTGTCAGATTTTGATTAAAAAGATGGGTTAAGAATCCCTTGACATCCTTTCTTATAGTGCTATACTATAAGTGGAATCGCCGATTTAGCTCAGTTGGTAGAGCACCGCATTCGTAACGCGAAGGTCACAGGTTCGATCCCTGCAATCGGCATAAGAAAGAGCAATAAAATAAATATTATATTAGTTTATTAGAATCATCAATACTCATCAAAATGAGGAGGAGTATCATGAAAAAGAAAGAACGGATAAAACAAGTAGATAAGACTCACGGTCGAAAAGCAACTGCATCGAAATTGGCAAAAGCCTCTTCTACAACTAAAAATATAAAAATGTATATCGGTCTTGCCCTAACAGCTCTAGTTATAATCATTGTTGCTAGTATCTTTTTAAATTCACCTAATCTCAAGCAAGAAGCAAATCAAACTTCTTCCTCATCTAAGACTGAAGAGACAACAAAAAGTCAGGGGAAAGAGGACGATAAGGATAAGGCAAAGGAAGAGGAAATTCAAAAACTAAAGGAACAATTGGCTAATTTGGATACCAAGATTTCAGAATCAGAGCAGCTCGTTAGTCAATTAAAAAAAGAAGCTTTTGTTCCCAAATTAGATCTTGAAGCCCTCAGAAATAATGATTTATCAAGTTTAGAAGGAACTTGGCGGACACAGTCTGGTAATGAATATATCATTAATAATTCAGGGGAAGTCCAATCTTCTTGGATATACAATGATCAAAAGCATGAGTCTATTGTTGAATTGAAAGTATCAAAAAGTCAGAATGATCGCAACCTAGAAACAGTAGCCCTTGGTGCTTGGGCAAAAGGTTCTCAGGCGGGAGGGTTTGTGGTAGTCGTTGTACCAAGTGGTGTTGTCATGGAACCTGGTGGTGATGGTAAAATAACAGACAATTCCAATCACACTGAGGATAGACTCTTTGCAGGACAACAATATGAAGGAATGTTGATGCATCCAGAAAATGTTTACTATCGTGTTAAACCGGATACGAGTCAATTAGAATCTGAAGAGAAAAATTTAACGAAATTGAAAGCTGATCGTGATGCCATCAAATCAGCTTTAGAGTCTAAAGAAAAATGAAAAATGAATGAAAAGAAGTCAGCAATGGCTTATTTTTTAGAAAAATTCTGACCACATAGTTTATCATGTCTGCCACATAGACAAAAGCTATTGCTTGCGATTTTTATTTCTGTTATAGTTGTAATTGTTAAAGGGAGATAAAACTTCCTAACAAAATAGAAAATGAGGTAGTATCATGAAAAAAGTATTAGGTATCGGATTATTAGTCGTTGCAGCAGCAGTCTTGTATTTTGGTTTTGTTGGATGGCCAAGTTTGGATGTCAATATCTGGGCCCTCTTTCCAGTAGGTTTATTCCTATTTTTTACTCTTGAGAATTTGGTGAAAAAAGATTACAAGGCCAGTCTCATGAGCTTGATGATTGCCTTTATCATCGCCAACGCTATTCTTGATATCTTGCCACTTTCAAGCGGTTTGGTTATCGGTGCTGGAGTCTTGGCTTGCGTTGGAATTGGATTTCTTTTTCCTGAAGCCAACAAGTAAGAAAAATAATACAAAAAAATCTCGAGATTTTCTCGAGACTTTTTCTTTATTGACCTGCGTAATATTTTTGAATCCCTTTTACAATACCTGCAACCAATCTGTTTTGGTAGGCATCACTGCGGACTTGTTGATTCTCATTGAAATTGTCAATATATCCCAATTCCAATAGAACGGCTGGTTTATTAGTTTCTCGAAGGACAGCAAAGCTCCTTCGTAGACGACCTGCATCCTTAGCACCAGTTTCAGCTAATAGTGAAGAGTGGATGTCTGCCGCAAGTCGATTACTTTCACTGATACGGTCAGGATGGTTATGCCAGTATGGATTAATCTTAGAAGGATAACTAGAGTCTGCTTCATAAGAATAAGTCTGAATCCCAGCCGTATTTGAAGCTGGATTTCCAGTAGCATTGAAGTGAATACTAATAAAGATATCTGAATCAGTCTTATTAACCATTCTTGAACGTTCGGTGACATAGTCTACAAAGACATCACTGTCTCTTGAAGAAAGAACTGTATAGCCAAGTCCCTCGAGTTCCTTGCGAAGTTTCTTGTAAACTAGCATAGTGAGGTCTTTTTCATTAGTGTTATAGTAAACGGCACCAGGGTCTTTACCACCATGACCTGGATCTAGGAAGATGATATTGTTGTATTTCCCTTTTTCAAACCCGTGGCTTGTAGAAGCTTCGCCAAGCCATTTTCCATCACTTTGAAATTGCTGGTTTTTTCCATCGATTTTATAGGTCCCTGTAACATAGACTCCATTTTCATCTACATAGTAACGGGCTTTATAGTAGCTGTCATCAATCCATTCGCTCTTAGCCATGTAGCCACCTGCCTTGAGGTAGTAGGAACCAATCCATTGACGCGATGCGTAAGCACCACCAGATTTCAAGTAGAACCAACTATCATAGTTTTTATCGAAAATCCATTCTTTTTCAGCCATAGCCCCGCTAGCTTTTAGGTAGTAGCTACCTTGCCATTGGTTACTTGCCATAGTAGCATCTTTGTTAAAGTAGTACCAGGTACCACTAATTTTGTCCCACTTGTTTTTGATTAATTTACCAGAAGCAAGGGCATAGTACCATTGTCCATCTTGTTTTACCCAAGAACTCTCAGCCATGGCACCACTATTGGTAAACAGATAGTCGTCAAAAATCGTGTTGCTGAGCATGACACCGTCTTGATCAAAATAGTACCAGACACCACCGATCTTTTCCCATTTTTGTTGAGAAATTTTTCCATAAGCGTTAGCGTAATACCATTTTTCTTGGAGTTTACTCCAACCAGAATCGACCATAGCCCCGCTACTAGTAAGGATATATCCGTCAAAAATAGTATCGCTCAACATGATTCCATCTTTGTTGAAGTAGTACCATTTTCCGTGGATTTTTTTCCAGTTAAGAACAGGGGCATTATTTTCATAGAAGCGCCAGTGGTTTTCCTCTAATACCCAACCTTCTTTTTGGACTTCTGGTGCCTTGTCTTCTTCTTTCTTAGCTGGATTTGTTGTTTGATTGGCATTTGCTTCAGTTGAAGGTTCAGCTTCCTTGGCTGGGAGACTGTTTTTCTCCACTTTGTCAGCAGAGGTTTCACTATGTGTTGTTTCTACTTGGGTTGACTGTACTTTGTTCTCCTCAGCATAGCTAAGGTTGGTTGTTAGACCAAAAACTGAAAGCGTAATGGCGCTTGCCAAGAGCGTTTTTTTCACTTGATTAATCTCCTATTTTTATTTTTTTATAATTTTATCAGAAAAGTGCCTCATATAGAACATTTAGTGACCAAGATTGATGTGTTGGTGGACTGTATTGCTATAGTTGACTATTTCATCACGAAAATTTGAACAATCATGATGATATAGATGAGCAGTGTTAGTAAAAATCCAGCTCGCCAAAAGAATTTAATAAATTTTGGATAATAAAAACTACGTCTTTGGTTTAAGAAGAAAAAGACTAACACAATTGCTAGTATTGATAAGGCCGTTCCCAATACTGGAAGTTGATTGTGTGTGAACATCTTAGCCGTAATCAAATAGTATTCAAAAATTAGAAAAGGAAAAGCTAAATCAGCAGCATTGATGCCCCTTTTTTTTAACTTAAAGAGTCTGCTTAAAATAATCGCCAGAGCTAAGGTTAGTACCAAAAGCAAGATGGAAGCAAGTTTCATTAAAATCATACCATTATTGTATCATAAAATTTAGAGAATAGAAACGTAAATTCCTTGATTTATCACTGTTTTAGCAAAAAATCATTGATAAGAAACAGATTTTATAATTTCTGCTTAATCAGAATAAATCATGTGTTCGATACAATGATAGTTTGAGTCCTCAATATAAATCTTTTTTATGTTCACCATAGAAAATATATATTAGTCAGAGGTGAAGAATAGTAGTAGAATGAGTAGCAAATAAAACAAAGGAGTTTCTTATGAAATTAGTTACGTTATGGTCAAAACTCTCACTAGGCATTCAATTATTGGTGGCTTTGGTCTTGGGTGTTATCGCTGCCCTCATCTGGCCACAATTTGCAGGCTTTTATCAATTTTTAGGACAAGCCTTTATTAAATTGATCAATATGGTTATCATTCCTCTAATCTTCCCAACCATCGTTGTTGCAGTAGCTGGAGTTATCGGAAAAAAATCGTTCGGAAAAATCTTGACCAAGAGTTTGGTTTACTTTTTTGCCGTAACAACTGCCATTACTCTTTTGTTTGTATTTGCTAGTTACTATTTAGGATTTGGTCAAGGAGTGAATATCGGTCAAACTGGTGGTAACCTTGATGGAATTGCCAATAATGTAAAATTTAGCGAATTTTTGCTTGGTTTTATTCCATCAAATATCGTCAAGTCTCTTTCAGAAGGTGCCCTCTTGCCAATTATCGTTTTTGCAATCTTTCTTGGTTACGGAATTGGGAATCTTAAGTCTGATAAATCTCAGAAGATTATCCAAGGTTTCCAAATCTGGATTGAAGCCATTTACAAGATTGTTGCAGTAATTATCAAACTATCACCGATTGGTATTTTTGGATTTATCGCTAAAGATGTTGCAACTACTGGTGTTGACAAGCTGATTGGACTTGGTCAATTTGTCATTGGAACTTATTTGGCTTATGCTGTTTTGGTTCTCCTTATTTTCCCTTTGATTGCAGTTTTCTTTAAAGTTCCGTATTTGTCAGCCTTTCGTGAAAATTGGAGTCTCTTGACTCTGGCCTTTGTTACGGGTAGTTCTAGTGTTGTCTTGCCATCCCTTCTTAAAGATTTGAAAAAACAGGGCCATGACGAGCATACAATTGATTTAGTTGTTCCTTTAGGATATACTTTTAACTTAGAGGGAGCAGCAGTTTATTTCTCAGTAGCGACAATCTTTATCGCGCATGCCTACGGCATTCAATTTTCTTTATCAAGTCTCTTGTTTACTGTTTTACTCTTGACCTTGATTGGAAAAACTGCAGCAACTGTGCCATCAGGGGCTATCGTGGTTCTATTAGCAGCAGCACCTCAATTGGGCTTACCAGTTGAAGGAGTCGCCTTGATCTTTGCAGTTGATTTCTTTGTCAATGCTGGCCGTACTATGATCAATGTTTTGGGTCAAATCTTAACAGTCAGCGTTATTGAAAAAACAGAAGGATATATTTTAGAAGAAGAAAAGGAAAGCCAATTATCAGTCAGCTTTTCTTAAGGAGTTTATAAGTAATGAGTGAAGCAAAAGTTTATGTAATTCATGAGAATCTTGAATGGACCCAGCATTTGATCAAATGGTTGGAAGAACTAGAAGTCCCTTATGAACTGTGGGATTTATCTAGTGGGATATTGGACCTTCAAAGTCCACCACCACAAGGTATCTTTTACAATCGTATGTCTGCGTCTTCTCACACCAGAGGACATCGCTATGCGCCAGAATTTACAGAGCAGGTGATTACTTGGTTAGAAGCCCACGGACGCAAGGTTGTGAATGGAACAGGTGCTATTAACCTTGAAATCAGTAAAGTCAAACAATATTTGAAGTTAAACGAATCTGGTATCGAGACTCCTGCAACAGTTGCAGTTTTAGGGCAAGAAAACATCATTGAAGCAGCAAGAAAATTAAATATTTATCCTTTGATTACCAAGCACAATCGAGCAGGTAAGGGATTAGGCGTTCAACTCTTCCAAAATGAAGAGGAACTGGCAGCTTATGTCAATAGTCCCCTCTTTGAACCTTCAGTGGACGGGATTACCTTGTTACAAGCCTACATCAAACCAAGTGATGGACGTATCCGTCGTTCAGAGTTTATCAATCAAAAGTTCCTCTACACTGTTTCAATTGATTCTTCAGATGGTTTCCAACTGTGCCCAGCAGATGGTTGTCAAATTGGCAAGAGACCAGAACAACTAGAAACATCTGAGAAATTCCAGATTACAGAACCTCTACCAGATGACCGAAGAGAAGCTTATGAAAACTTCCTAAAAAATGCTCAGATTGATGTTGCTGCTATTGAATGGGTTCAGTCAGAGAGTGGTGATATTTATGTTTATGATGTAAATACCAACACAAACTACAATCCTACCGCAGAAAAAAATGCCAATATTTTTGCTCACCAACATTTGGCTCACTATCTAAAAACAGAATTGCAAGCCCTAACGAGTGGACAATAAAGTAGGAAATTCAAAAATCCCCCAGTATTAAATGACTGGGGGATTGATTTGTTTACTAATTAAAAACTTATTTGTTGACCTTAAAATCTGGATCCTTAAGACTTTGGACACTCGCATTAATAACAGCACCGACAATCAATAACTTGGCAATGATTATAAACCAGAACATCATGACAACAACGATGATGGAACTGAAAAATCGAACGTCGACAAGATAGTTGACATAGTTATTGAAATAAGCTGAAAAGATGGTTAATAAAGAAATAAGAGTGACAAACACGAACAGACTTCCAGGAAAGACGTAACGAATACGACCGACTTTCACATTCGGAAGGAAATAATAGAGCATGATCAAAATTGCAAAAAGTAAGGCATAAATCAGCGGTCCTGTAAAATCCTGTAAATATGCAAATAGAGAACTTTCGGATTTCCAGTAGTTTTTTAGCAGATCCAACAACATATGACCAAACATACTTAGAAATAAGGCAAGAGCAAAGAGAATTTGAAGTCCCAAACTAACTAGGAGACTCATCAGTTGATGTGAGATAATTCCTCTATTTTTTGCGATTCCATAGGCTTTATTAAAAGCCTTTTGAAGAAAATTCATGGATTTTGAAAATGTCCAAAGAGCTGATATCACAGCAAAACTCAATAGTCCAGCAGATGGTTGTGTCAGCACTTCACGAGCAATCTTTGCTACTACGTCATAGATTGTATCTGGTAAAAGTTCTTTTAAGGTTAGTAAAAAATTAGAGATTGGAATTTGAAAATAAGGCAAGATATTGATGGCTATCATAAGTAAAGGGAAGAGTGAAATCAACCAATAATAAGCCACAGCTACACTGGTTAATTCAATATCTGAAACATGATAGTAGTGTAAAAAAGCTTTTAATAAAGGCCTATTGGTTAGTTGTTTCCACAACTTTTTCATTGCATAATCCTCCACAATAATAACCTAATACTCAATGAAAATCAAAGAGCAAACTAGGAAACTAGCCGCAGGCTGTACTTGAGTACGGCAAGGCGACGTTGACGCGGTTTGAATTTGATTTTCGAAGAGTATAAATCTTAATTTCTGCGAACTAATTCCATCATATCATAAGGTAATGTGTTGGCTGATTCTTTTAGGGAATAAGTTTCTAGGTTGTTTACATTTTGTCGTAGTTTTTTAGCATACTGGGCTGAAATAAGTTTTTGTTTCTCGTATTCAAAGATAGACTTACGTTCTAGATAGTAGCCTCTCAACATTTCGTCGATATTATTGGGTTTAATACGATTGATAACCCGCTCCACAAAGGCACCACTGGTAATATGACTGGTTTCACGGAGACGTGATTCCTGCATGAAGCTGATTAGAGAACTCTTATAAATCCCTTTGAGGTTTTCTAAACTTTCGATGATGATTTCAGTGTTGGCTAGATAGAGCTCTGCAATCTGATCATAATCGATGGCAAGAAGTCTTTGGTTTTCCTTGTCTCTCCAAGAACGAAAGGTTTTTCCAAATGTGAGCAACTCATGAAGGAGAAAGCGCACAATCCGTATAGAAACAAGGAAGTAGTAGGTTAGGCGAGAAGCAAAGTTTCGCTTAATATTTTTCTCCATGCTTTTCAAGTAGCGTTGATATACACGATAACCTCTTTCACCGATTTTTCCTTCTTCATAAGCCTGTTCCAAACCATCGTTCTCGATACTGAGAATCAAGAGTTTAAGAGCTTCCCAGTCTTCTTGGATTTCTTTATTTTCTTGGCTTAGAATGAGATTTTCAATCCGTCCGTGATAGTTATCAATCGCAGCATAGAGGGGAACCTTGTTTTTAGTATGGTCCAGATCTCTCTCTAACTCCATAGCAACATCATTTAGGATAGCGATGTGCATGAGATGATCCTTAGATGGCTCTTGCTTTTCAGAAAGGTGTGGCAAGACCAATAATCCAGTAAGAAAACTGACTAGGGTTACACCAGCTACGAGGAAGAGAAGGAGCGGATATTCCTGCTCTAAGTTAGACGGTATCAAGAGGATAGTAGCAATAGAAACTGTTCCCTTAACTCCAGAAAATGTTAGAAGGAGCATATCTTTGACATACTTGTGGAGACTTTTTTGAAGTTTCTTTATTCGAAACGCGTAAAAGCCGTAAATCATCACAAAGCGGATGGCAAAGAGTAGGAAGGTTAAAAGAAAGACTGTGACGAGAAGAAGCACATTGTTATAAAAAGCACTCTTAAGAATCGGCTCCGCAATCATTTCCAGTTCCATTCCTAACAGTACGAAGACAGAACCATTGAGCATAAAGGTAACAGTGTGCCAAACGGTCTCGGTCACTGTATCCACTTGAGCTTCGAGAAGATTTATCTTTTTAAAGCGACTGGCTTTTAAAATACCAGCGACAACGACTGCGATAATTCCAGAAACATGAATCTCTTCAGCGATGAAGAATGTTAAAAGTGGTAAACTAAGATCCAGCAAGAGTTCACTGGCTATATCAGTAGCTCGAACACTAAGTAGAAAAGTATGGAGGAAACGATTGATTAAGGCTGTTATAAAGCCGACTGCAAACCCTCCAATGATGGAGATAGCTAGGGAAATTCCTGCTTGAGCGATTGAAAAGGTTCCCGTTGTCCATGCGATGAGAGCAACACGAAAGGCAATTAGCCCAGAAGCATCATTAAGGAGTCCTTCCCCTTTTAAGATATTTGAAATTCGTTTTGGAAATGTAAACCGTTCAGAAAGGGAAGCAAAGGCAACCAGGTCAGTAGGACCAAGTGCAGCCCCTACGGCTACGCAGGCAGCTAAAGGTAAGCTCGCCCAAAGGACATGGGCAAGTCCTCCCATACTTAGAGTAGATATAAAGATGACAGGGAAAATTAGATAGAGAACGATTCTCCAGTGCTTTAGGATGGAGGTTACATCTGCTTCTTGAGCTTCACGAAAGAGTAGTGGACCAATGACTAAAGCTAGAAACAACTCAGTATCTAAGTGATATTGGTTGTTGGGTAAGCAAAGACCAAGTCCGATTCCCAGAAGAATCTGAATCAGGGGCATGGGTAGGAAGGGAAGAAGTTTATTGGTCGTACTCGAAACAATGAGAACAAGTAAAAATATCAAGAGATAAAAAAGTAAATCCATCTTCTACCTCCTTATTTTTGTTTTCGACAAGCTTCAAAAAGTTCCTTTTGTTCTTGGATTTTTTGATCAATCTTCGAGCAGTCCTTGTGCTCGATTTTCTTCTGACAACGCTCCATTTCAAGTGTTATCATTTTCTTCTTGATTTTCAGCATCTTCTTGCTCATATGAGCTTCATCTAACATACCAACTGCCCGTTCATGTTGAGTTGATTCGACAAATTTGTGACGTAGATTTTCTATTTTATCTCGTAGGTATTGTTTATCCATGTCGATACCTTTCTAATTTTTCAATCATGACTAAAAATGGTGGATTGTTGATTTGGTTGAGAGTGCGATAGATCGTAGCAGTATATTCTTGTTGTGGTAAGTGACTGACAAAATCCATGACTGCATCCCGTTCGATATTTCCGCCTTCATGCCCGTAATAAATCATGATGGCTATTCGTCCACCCTTAACTAGCAATTGGCAAAGTTTATCCAGTGCTTCAATAGTTGTTTGAGGTTGGGTGATAATGCTTTTATCAGCTGAAGGAAGATAACCTAGATTAAAGATGGCAGCTTTCACCTCAGTTACAAACTGATCCACGGTTTCATGACCTTGTAGGATTAATTCTGCATTGGTCAAACTAGCTTCTTGTAGACGTTGGCTTGTCTTTTCTAGAGCTTGTTCCTGTATATCAAAAGCATAGACTTGTTTAGCTAACTTAGCTAGAAAAAGGGTATCATGGCCATTTCCCATGGTCGCATCAACGACAATATCCTCTTGGGTGATGACTTGGGCAAGAAAATCATGCGCCATTTCAAGTGGTCTTTTCATTCATAAACTCCTGTTTTACAGCCTTGCATCCTTGGACGCTACCGCGTCGTCTCATTTCAGCCTCAATGCTATTTAGAACTTCCCATTTATTGAGACTCCACATAGGACCAATCAACATATCCCTAGGCGCATCACCGGTAATCCGATGGATAACGATATGCTTGGGAATAATTTCTAGTTGGTCACAGATGACCTTGACATATTCATCCTGACTCATGAGCTGCAAACGACCTTCATGATAATCCCTTTGCATCCGAGTATTGGTCATGAGGTGAAGTAGGTGAAGTTTAATCCCTTGGATATCATTGTCCCTTACACAACGCCGAACGTTTTCCACCATCATTTCATGAGTTTCACCTGGCAAACCATTGATCAAATGGGCAACAATCTCGATTTTAGGATATTTTCTCAAGCGCTTGACAGTCTCCACGTAGAGTTCATAGGAGTGGGCGCGGTTAATCAATTCTGAAGTTTCTTCATAGGTGGTTTGTAAACCTAGTTCTACAGTAACATGCATTCGCTCTGATAATTCTGCCAAGTATTCAATTGTCTCATCAGGAAGGCAATCTGGTCGAGTCCCTATATTGATACCGACAACCCCAGGTTCATTGATAGCTTGTTCATAGCGTTCGCGAATCACTTCCAGCTTTTCATGTGTATTGGTAAAATTTTGGAAGTAAACCAAATACTTTTTAACATCTGGCCATTTACGATGCATAAAGTCAATTTCTTTATAGAATTGCTCACGGATAGGAGCATCAGGTGCAACGATTGCATCTCCAGAACCAGAAACCGTGCAAAAAGTACAGCCCCCATGTGCTACAGTTCCATCGCGATTGGGACAATCAAAGCCAGCATCAATAGGGACTTTAAAAGTCTTTTCTCCAAATAAATTTCGATAGTAATCATTCAAGGTATTATAGGATTTCATAGCTAATATTATATCAGAAAAGCCCTACAAACTCAAAAAAGGTCAGTAAGAGAGAGCGTGCCTAGAAAGTGAAACGAAAGAAAAAGTCAAAATTTTTTTATAAAAGCCTTTACAAAAAAATAAAAAGTGGTAGAATTAAATCATAAACAAGCGCAAACGTTTTCGTAAAACGTTTGCCGAATAAATATAAAGGAGATTTGAATGATGAAAGATACATTCAAAAATGTCTTGTCTTTCGAATTTTGGCAGAAATTCGGTAAGGCTCTAATGGTGGTTATCGCTGTTATGCCAGCGGCTGGATTGATGATTTCAATCGGTAAGTCACTTGCAATGATTGACCCAAACCTTGCTCCCCTAGTTATTACTGGTGGCGTACTAGAGCAAATTGGTTGGGGAGTTATCGGTAACCTTCATATTTTGTTTGCCCTCGCTATTGGAGGAAGCTGGGCTAAAGAACGTGCTGGTGGTGCTTTTGCGGCAGGTCTTGCATTTATCCTTATTAACCGTATCACTGGTACAATCTTCGGTGTATCAGGGGATATGTTGAAAGATCCTAACGCTATGGTTTCAACAATCTTTGGTGGATCTATCAAGGTTGCTGATTACTTCATTAGTGTACTTGAGTCACCAGCCCTTAACATGGGGGTATTTGTAGGGATTATCTCAGGTTTTGTTGGAGCGACTGCATTTAACAAATACTATAATTTCCGTAAACTTCCTGATGCCCTTTCATTCTTTAACGGGAAACGTTTTGTACCATTTGTAGTTATTCTTCGCTCAGCAATCGCTGCAATTCTTCTTTCAGCTTTCTGGCCAGTTGTTCAAACAGGTATCAACAACTTCGGTATCTGGATTGCTAATTCACAAGAAACAGCACCAGTTCTTGCACCATTCTTGTATGGTACTTTGGAACGCTTGCTCTTGCCATTTGGTCTTCACCATATGTTGACTATCCCAATGAACTATACAGCTCTTGGTGGTACTTACGATATTTTAACTGGTGCAGCAAAAGGCACTCAAGTATTTGGACAAGATCCACTTTGGCTTGCATGGGTAACAGACCTTGTAAACCTTAAAGGTACTGATGCTAGTCAATACCAAACATTGCTAGATACAGTTCATCCAGCTCGTTTCAAAGTTGGACAAATGATTGGTTCATTCGGTATTTTGATGGGTGTGGCTGCTGCTATTTACCGTAATGTTGAAGCAGACAAGAAACACCAATACAAAGGTATGATGATTGCGACAGCTCTTGCAACTTTCTTGACTGGTGTTACTGAGCCAATTGAATATATGTTCATGTTCGTTGCAACACCTCTTTACCTTGTCTACGCTGTTGTTCAAGGTGCTGCCTTTGCTATGGCTGATATTGTTCACCTTCGTGTGCACTCATTCGGTTCAATTGAATTCTTGACTCGTACTCCACTAGCTATCAATGCTGGTCTTGGTATGGATATCATTAACTTTATCTGGGTAACAGCACTATTTGCAGTTATCATGTACTTTATCGCCAACTTCATGATTCAAAAATTCAACTATGCTACTCCAGGACGTAACGGAAACTACGAAACTGCTGAAGGTTCATCAGAATCTGCTGCTTCTGGTGAGTCAAAAGTTGCAGAAGCTTCTCAAGCTGTTAACATCATTAACCTTCTTGGTGGACGTGCTAACATCGTTGATGTGGACGCATGTATGACTCGCCTTCGTGTTACTGTAAAAGACGCTGAAAAAGTTGGAACAGAGGAACAATGGAAAGCTGAAGGAGCTATGGGACTTGTCATGAAAGGACAAGGTGTCCAAGCTATCTACGGACCTAAAGCTGACGTTTTGAAATCAGATATCCAAGACCTTCTTGACTCAGGTGAAGTGATTCCTGAAACTCTTCCAAGTCAAATAGCAGCAGCTCAACAAGATGCTGTTGTATACAAAGGTGTGACTGAAGAAGTATACTCAGTTGCTGACGGTCAAGTGATTGAATTGGATCAAGTTAAGGATCCTGTATTCGCACAAAAAATGATGGGTGATGGATTTGCAGTAGAACCATCAAACGGAAACATTGTATCTCCAGTATCAGGTACTGTATCAAGTATCTTCCCAACTGAACACGCTCTTGGTCTTGTGACTGAAGCAGGCCTTGAAGTACTTGTTCACATTGGTTTGGACACAGTAAGTCTTGAAGGAAAACCATTTACAGTTCGTGTTACTGAAGGACAACAGGTTGCTGCTGGTGATCTTCTTGTCACAGCTGACTTGGGTGCTATCCGTGAAGCTGGTCGTGAAACTACAACTGTAGTTGTCTTCACAAATGGTGATGCGATCAAATCAGTTAAATTAGAAAAAACAGGTTCTCTTGCTGCTAAAACAGCAGTTGCAAAAGTAGAATTGTAATATTTAGGAGGTTGGAAGCTGTTTCCAACCTCTTGTTTAATAGGAGAAAAGCATGAAGTTTTTAACACTCAATACCCATAGTTGGATGGAAAAAGATCCTGAACAAAAGTTTCAACTTTTACTTCAAGATATACTTGAAAACAGTTATGATTTGATTTGTTTTCAAGAAATTAACCAGGAAATTACTTCAGCGCAAGTAGAAGCTGGTGTACTTTATCAGCCATTACCATCTGCTGAGCCGATTCATCAAGACCACTATGTGCGACTTTTGGTAGAGAAGTTGGCTGAGCAAGGTCAAAACTATTATTGGACTTGGGCCTATAACCATATCGGTTATGATCGTTACCATGAAGGTGTTGCAATCCTATCTAAAACACCAATTGAGGCGCGTGAAATTTTGGTTTCAGATGTAGATGATCCGACAGATTACCACACTCGTCGAGTTGCTCTAGCAGAGACAGTAGTTGAAGGTAAAGAACTTGCAGTTGCGAGTGTCCATCTCTCTTGGTGGGATAAAGGCTTCCAAGAGGAATGGGCGCGCTTTGAAGCAGTTCTGAAAGAATTGAACAAGCCACTCTTGCTAGCAGGTGATTTTAATAATCCTGCAGGTCAAGAGGGCTACCAAGCTATTTTAGCTAGTCCACTAAACTTACAAGATGCATTTGAAGTTGCAAAAGAAAGAAGTGGTAGTTACACTGTTCCGCCTGAAATTGATGGTTGGAAGGGAAATAGCGAACCTCTTCGAATCGATTATATCTTTACAACAAAGGATGTGCAGGTAGAAAAACTTCACGTGGTCTTTGATGGTAAAAACAGTCCACAAGTTAGTGATCATTACGGTCTGCAAGCAACACTATCTTGGAAAGACTAAATAAGGTATTTTAGTAAAAACAATCAAGCCCCCCTTCTACAAACAGAAGGGGGAATTTAATTTAAAGAGTTAATATAGTTAAAGTTTTTTATTGAATAACTTGTAAAAAAAGATAAAATCCTTTAAAATAAAAAGTGTTGGAGGAATTTATGATTGTAAATCAAATAAAGCGTATGATCCCGACGCTAAAGGTAAATAATAGAAATTTAAATGAGTTGTTTTATATTGAGACTTTGGGGATGAAACCCTTGCTTGAAGAGTCAGCCTTCTTATCACTAGGAGACCAGTCAGGTATTGAAAAGTTAGTTTTAGAAGAGTCACCAAGTATGAGGAGCCGTAAGGTTGAAGGGATTAAAAAATTAGCTAGATTACTTGTAAAGGTAGAGAAGCCATCTGAGATTGAAGCCTTACTAGCTAGAATGGAAGAAATCCCTCAACTCTATAAGGGAGCTAAGGGATATGCTTTTGAGCTTCTTTCTCCAGAAGGGGATTGTATTCTTATTCATGCTGAAGATAATATCAAAGATTTGAAAAAAGTTGAGGAAGAAGTCACTTTTTCAATAGATGAGAAACTGAGATATTTGACAGCCTTTGAAATCTCGGTGGAAATCAACTTGCCAGATGAGACATCAAGCCTGCTTGAAAAAGAAGAAATCGAAAATCGACTAGCTTTTAATCAAGCTCAAGGGAGCGATTTACTGGTTGAAAATAATGTAACTTGGGACCTGTCCATGTTGAAATTTCAAGTAGAGAATTTGGATTTGCCTGTATTGCGTCAAAGATTTGAAGAAGCTGGTTACTTTATTCCAAAATCTGAGAAGTTTTTCCTAACTAAGGATACCAACAATATTGAATTGTGGTTTGAAGCAGTATGAAACAAAAAATCATTCAAAAAATAAAGCAACAAATTGAGGCAGGGATTTATCCTGGTGCCTCTTTTGCATATTATCAGGATGGCGTTTGGTCTGACTGGTATCTAGGAGAAGCAAATCCACAAATTGGTGAGCAGACTCGTGAGGACTTGGTCTATGATTTGGCAAGTGTCAGCAAGGTTGTTGGAGTAGGAACCGTCTTAACTTTCTTGTGGAAGGAAGGTAAGATTGAGCTAGATAACTCCATAAGAGACTATCTTCCAGAAGTGGATTACCCAGACATCACCATTCGTCAACTCCTAACGCATGCAACGGATTTAGATCCTTTTATTCCTAATAGAGATCAGCTTTCAGCAGATCAGTTAAGAGAAGCTATGTTTCATCTGAATCGCCGAGAGAAGAGAGCCTTTCTATACTCAGATGTGCACTTTCTCTTACTAGGTTTTCTTTTAGAATCTTATTTTGAAAAGGACTTGGATCAGATTTTACAAGAGCAAGTGTTGAATCCATGGAAGATGAAGGAAACTCAGTTTGGTCCAGTTAACTGTGCTGTTCCAACGGTCCGTGGACAGAAAGCAGGAGTGGTCCATGATCCCAAGGCTCGTTTGCTTGGAAAGCATGCAGGTAGTGCAGGCTTGTTTTCGACAGTTCATGATTTAAAAGTCTTTCTAGAGCATTATTTGCAGGATGATTTTGCTGCAGACTTAAGTCAGAATTTTTCGGATCTGAATGATAAAGAACGCTCATTGGCCTGGAATCTTGAAGGTGATTGGCTGGACCATACAGGCTATACTGGAACCTTTATCATGTGGAATCGTAAGAAACAAGAAGCTGCTATCTTTTTATCCAATCGAACTTATGAAAAAGATGAGCGTGCTCAGTGGATTTTGGATCGTAATCAGGTCATGGACTTGATTCGAGAGGCAGACTAGGGAGGAAGTATGTCAAAAGCTTTAAAAGGAACTCTTTATACAGTCATTGCAGGTATTGCCTGGGGCTTGTCGGGGACCAGCGGTCAGTACTTGATGGTTCACGGGATTTCAGCCCTCCTTCTGACCAATATCCGTTTGATAATTGCTGGTTTACTCTTGATTCTTCTTGCCTATACTAAATCAAGGGATAAATTTATGGCTTTTCTGAAGGATAAATCAAGCCTGTTTTCTCTCTTGTTATTTTCTTTATTTGGTCTTTTTCTAAATCAATTGGCTTATCTTTCAGCTATTCAGGAGACAAATGCTGGGACAGCGACAGTTCTCCAGTATGTCTGTCCAGTTGGAATCCTTGCTTACACTTGTATCAAGGATAAGGTGGCTCCGACGCTTTCAGAAATCATCTCTATGTTTTTAGCTATAGGTGGGACCTTTCTCATTGCAACCCATGGGCAATTGGATCAACTCTCGATGACTCCAGCTGGTCTATTTTGGGGTTTGTTCTCGGCCCTAACCTATGCTCTTTATATCATTTTACCTATAAAATTGATTCAAAAATGGGGGAGCATATTGGTTATTGGTGTTGGAATGACCATCTCAGGTATACTAGCAGTACCTTTTACGGGGCTTATCGGGGCCAGTATTCCCATATCTTTTGATATCTTTCTAGCTTTTGCTGGCATCATTCTGATTGGAACGGTCTTTGCCTATACAGCCTTCCTCAAGGGAGCTAGTATGATAGGACCAGTCAAGTCTAGCCTTTTGGCTTCGATTGAGCCTATCTCGGCAGTATTTTTTGCCTTCATGATTATGGGGGATATCTTTTATCCTGTAGATTTTCTTGGTATGGCAATGATTTTACTAGCTGTGACTATCATTTCATTGAAGGATTTAATGCTTGAAAAGAAACATCATTCCGTTTAATGGATTAAACCAGTCTTTGATAAGGCTGGTTTTTAATCTTCTAGCAAGTTGGTTCATATAACTTTAAGAATGAATGTTTATAATCAATTCATACATTTAAAGATAAGGAGGAAATATGAATTTGCTACAAAGTATTCATCCATCAAAACCTTTAAGATACTTAAAATGGTTCGATATCCTCATCATCACTGTTTTAATGTTTGGAGAGTTTATCATTCGTTCTACTCAACAATTTATGGAGAGTTTATCGACTTCAACTCTTACTAGTGTCACAGAAACTACGACAAATGTAGCAAGTGATGGAGCAGCTTATTCTAGTAATTTCAATTTTCAATTGATTATGTTAGGGATTACCTTCCTTTATCTTGTGATTCGAAATTATGATTTTAAACAGCTTCCTATACGTTGGAGCTGGTCTGTTTTAATTTGGGTTCCCCTTATCTTTGCTGTAGTTGGTATCTTTGGTGATATCATTACAACCCTTAGTGGTAAGTATAATTATTTTAATCCTCAGTTGATCCCTTTTATAGACCCCATGGAAATCATTCGAAAATTCATGGCTTTAACACCGATAGCGATTTGCTATGCTTTACTAAATGGTTTTTATGAAGAATTTTTCTTCCTAGGCTTACTGATTTCAGTAAAAGAAAAGCACAAGTGGTTGGCTTTGGTCTATTCGGTAATTATACGGATTTCTTTCCATACCTATCAAGGATTGCTTTGGGCCTTGGTGATTGGGCTTGTTTACGGTCTCTTTTATTATTTCTTGTACAAGTATGTAGTCAAGAATTTACTGCCATTCTTTCTCATGCATGCTCTTGCTGATATGTTTGGTTCAAGTCTCTTGTATCTTCTGATTGCTTGGGAAAATTAAGAAATCAAACTTTTTGACAACAGTCCAATGAGTCACTGTATCAAAGTCTTCTTGTGAATCATAACCACCCGTCTAACGGGTGGTTTGCACCAGGGCTATAAGCCCAAATTACCAGCCAGCGCCTAAAGACGCTGGCTTTCACGTTGTTCAAGCCTCATTGCTCTTGACTCGTCACTTGCCTCTTAAAGAGGCGTGAGTATTACTTGCCACTATCCCTAAAGGGATCCTCATATTCTTTTACACTTAATTTATCTAGTGCTATATCATGCTTTTCCTGATCTGTGGCTTCATTAAGCCCTACTGTACTCACATAATAACCTTCTGCCCAGAAATGCCGATTCCCAAACTTGTACTTGAGGTTGGCGTGTTTATCAAACATCATGAGTACACTTTTGCCTTTTAAATACCCCATGAAACTTGAAATACTTATCCTAGGTGGAATACTTACCAACATATGTACATGATCAGGCATTAAATGACCTTCGATAATCTCAACACCTTTATAACTACATAATCGGTGGAATATTTCTCCCAAACTACTTCGATATTGATTATAGATCACTTTTCGTCTATACTTAGGGGTGAACACAATGTGATATTTACACATCCACTTTGTGTGTGATAAACTATGAGACTTTTGTGCCATGGTTTTCTCCTTTCGCTTTACAATTGGCTTGAACACCTTTATTGTATCGCGCTTGGAGTTTTTTTGGTATAACCTTCGACGCGCACCCGCATAGCGGGTGGTTTATTTGTCTCGCACCTCACGGAGCGAGACGGACTAATAGTCACATAATAAAAATAGAGGTCGGGATTTTTGGTCCC
The DNA here is from genome assembly GCF_042140045.1 of Streptococcus nidrosiense. Taxonomy (NCBI): domain Bacteria; kingdom Bacillati; phylum Bacillota; class Bacilli; order Lactobacillales; family Streptococcaceae; genus Streptococcus; species Streptococcus nidrosiense. The sequence continues at coordinate 1,765,879 of NZ_CP152419.1, read as the reverse complement.
GACCTCTTGTTGATTCTATATGGATTAGTCTTTGTTTTCGTATGGCAAGATCAAGTTTAGGATGATACCTGTCATAGCTGATAGGGCAGTACCTGAAAGGGTAACTGGTCCAAGTTTAAGGATAGCACCACCAAGTCCAAGCACCAACATAGCACTTGCGATGATAAGGTTGCGCATTTGGCTAAAGTCAACACGTTCTTTGATCAAGACTTTCAAACCGTTACTTGCGATAACCCCGTAAAGAAGGATAGACATACCACCAAGTACAGAGTTTGGAATTGTTGAAATCAATGCAGTGAATTTACCAAGGAAGCTAAGGGCAATTGCGATAAAGGCAGCGTTACGGATAACTGAGACAGAAGCGATACGAGTCATTCCGATAACCCCTGTATTTTCACCGTAGGTTGTATTGGCTGGTCCACCGAGGAAGGCAGAAACAGATGTTGCAATACCATCACCAAGAAGGGTACGGTGAAGACCTGGTTCTTTCAAGAATTGGCGTCCACAGATTTGACCTAGAACGGTGTGGTCTCCGATATGTTCAGAAATGGTTACGATTGCGATTGGTAGGATGGCAATTGTTTCAGGACCGAAGTAAAGGTCGTATTGTTTGAAGGCACCACCTGTATTGAATGGTAGGTAGAAACCAGGGATTTCAAACCAGTTAGCTTCAAGAACAGGAGTGAAGTCAACCAATCCAAGTGCTAGGGCAAAGAGGTAACCACCGATAATGGCAAATAGGAATGGGATAATTCGTAGGAAGCCTTTTCCTTTTGTATTGATAAAGGCAGCAATCAAGAAAGTAACAACGGCTACAAGAGCGTTTTTCCAGTTTCCATCAGCTACAAGGCCAGCATTGGTTACAGCTGAACTAGCTAGTCCAAGACCGATAACAATGATCATAGGACCGATAATGATTGGTGGTAAGAGTTTGTCGATCCATTTTGTACCTGCAAAGCGCACACTTGCAGCAACAAGGACATAAACAAGACCAGTCAGGATAACCCCTGTCTGAGCAGCAGATACATCACCACCCATTTCTTTCATGGCAAGTGACATAGCTGTGATAAAGGCAAAAGAAGAACCCAGATAAACTGGAACTTTAAAGCCAGTAGAGATCATGTAAATGAGTGTTCCTACACCTGATGCAAAAAGGGCAACCGATACAGGCATTCCCAAGATCAAAGGTACCAAGATGGTTGCACCAAACATGGCGAATACGTGCTGGAAGCTAAGAAGAATTCCCTTTCCAGCTGAAGGACGTTGGTCAACGTCTAAAAGCAAATCAACAGTTGATTCCTGTTTCATATTAACCTCACTTTTGGGCATCAAAAAAGAGCCCATTATTTTATAGCAATAGGCTCCCAGAGTAAGACCTCTCTAAAACAAGACTCCTTCATCAAGTTTTAAAAAGTTTTATATAGATCTGCGCCTTCGTCACCTCACGGGATGACATTAAAAACCTTTGCTTAGGATAGTATAGCAGAAAAAAATGATTTTGTAAATCATTTTTTCCCGAGCCTTGAAATGAGAGAGCGAGGTATGATTTTGTAAATCATTTTTTCCCGAGCCTTGAAACGAGAAAGCGAGGTATGATTTTGTAAATCATTTTTTCCCGAGCCTTGAAATGAGAGAGCGAGGTATGATTTTGTAAATCATTTTTTCCCGAGCCTTGAAATAAGAAAGTGAGGTGTGAGTTTGCAGATTTTTAATCTTTCTAAAGCGGACGTTTGTTAGGCATGCCAGCCTTTCTTGGGTATTTATTTGGAGTTTCTTTTTTCTTCTCGACAATAGTAATGTAGCGAGGGTCTCCGTTAGGAAGTGTGTAACTGAGATTATCTTCAACCTTACTAAAGATAAGGTTAAGGGCATTTTTAGCCTCAGTTAATTCCTCTGGGGCATTGCTAGCCTTCAGTGCTAGCAATTTTCCACCGACTTTTAAGTAGGGAATAGTCAACTCGGACAAGACCTGCATACGGGCAACAGCACGAGCCGTAACGATATCAAACTGAGCACGGAAGTTCTTATCTTGGGCGAAGTCTTCGGCACGTCCGTGATAGAAGTGGACATTTTCTAACCCTAGTTCTTGGGCTAATAGATTCAGAAAGTTAATTCGTTTATTAAGGGAATCAATAATGGTTACATCTAGCTGAGGATAGAGAATCTTCATAGGAAGGCTAGGAAAACCTGCTCCAGCACCGATGTCTAAGAGTTTATTGGGCTGGTTTTCAATCAATCCCTGTAAAATAGGAGCGATGGAATCATAGAAGTGTTTGAGATAGACTTCTTCTTTTTCTGTAATAGCAGTTAGGTTGATTTTTTCATTCCATTCGACCAAGAGTTCAAAATAACGCTCAAATTGAACTTTTTGCTGGTCAGAAAGATGGATATTTTGTTCAGCTAGCAGTTGATAAAATGTTTCTGGTTTCATAGTAGTTTCCTTCTTTAGTATCATCTTATTTTACCACAAAAAGATGGAAATTTGATATACTGGTACTAATCTAAAAGAAGAAAGGAATTATACGATGACTTGGATTATTCTTGGAGTTCTTGCTCTTATTGTTATTTTCGTAATTGTTAGTTATAACAGTTTGGTTAAAAATCGCATGCAAACTAAGGAGGCATGGAGTCAGATTGATGTTCAGTTGAAACGTCGTAACGATCTCTTGCCAAACTTGATTGAGACCGTGAAAGGATATGCAAAGTATGAAGGTTCAACGCTTGAAAAAGTTGCAGAACTTCGTAATCAAGTAGCCGCAGCAACTTCACCAGCAGAAGCTATGAAGGCTAGTGATGCTCTTACACGTCAGGTTTCAGGAATCTTTGCGGTTGCAGAAAATTATCCAGACCTAAAAGCAAGTGGCAACTTTGCACAATTGCAAGAGGAGTTGACCAATACTGAAAATAAAATTTCTTACTCTCGGCAACTCTACAATAGTGTTGTTAGCAACTATAATGTTAAATTAGAAACATTCCCAAGCAACCTAGTTGCTGGACTCTTTGGTTTTAAAGTGGCTGATTTCCTTCAAACACCTGAAGAAGAAAAGGCAGTACCAAAGGTTGATTTTAGTGGTTTAGGTGACTAGGATGTTGTATGATCAAATCGCGAGTAATAAGCGAAGAACTTGGATTTTACTACTAGTATTCTTTTTACTTCTGGCTTTGGTTGGATATGCAGTTGGTTATCTCTTTATGCGATCTGGTCTTGGTGGCTTAGTTATCGCTCTGATTATCGGCTTTATCTATGCCTTGTCCATGATTTTTCAATCAACAGAGATAGTCATGAGTATGAATGGTGCGCGTGAGGTGAATGAGCAGACTGCACCAACCCTCTATCATGTTGTGGAAGATATGGCTATGGTGGCGCAAATCCCTATGCCACGTGTCTTCATCATCGATGATGCCAGCTTAAATGCCTTTGCTACGGGTTCAAATCCCCAAAATGCAGCTGTAGCAGCAACTTCAGGACTCCTTGCGATTATGAATCGTGAAGAGTTAGAGGCGGTTATAGGCCATGAAGTCAGTCACATTCGTAACTATGATATTCGTATTTCTACGATTGCGGTTGCCCTTGCCAGTGCCATTACACTTTTATCAAGTATGGCTGGACGCATGATGTGGTGGGGAGGTGCAGGCCGTGGTCGTAGAAGTGATGATCGAGATAGTGGTGGACTTGAAATTATTATGCTAGTTGTTTCTCTCCTAGCAATTGTTTTGGCGCCCCTAGCAGCAACCTTGGTACAACTAGCCATCTCTCGTCAACGAGAATTTTTAGCAGATGCTTCAAGTGTAGAGTTGACTCGTAATCCTCAAGGGATGATCAATGCCCTTCGTAAGCTGGACAATAGTCAGCCTATGAGTCGTCATGTGGATGATGCTAGCAGTGCACTTTACATCAACGATCCTCAAAAACGAGGTGGCTTGCAAAAACTCTTCTATACCCATCCGCCAATCTCAGAACGGATTGAGCGTCTGAAACATATGTAAAAACATCCAGAGATTTTCCTCTGGATGTTTGCTATTTTCTACATTTATAAATCTTGCAAATCAACGGCTTCCAAACCATTTTTTGTCAAACGATAGATATTCGTACAGACTTCTTTTAAGAAACGTCGATCATGTGAAACAGTAACCAGACCACCAGGATAATTGGCAAAGAGTTTTCTGATTTCAGGTTGTGAAGTTGGAGAAAAGTTTCGTGTGGGTTCATCCAGAAGGAGAAAGTTTGGTTTTCGCAGCACTAAATTCAAAAGAAGGAGTTTGCCTTGTTGACCGCCGGATAAGGAGCGGATTTGGTGGTGCATTTCTGGATAACTGAAATTGAGACTGGCTAGGAAGGATTGGATTTTCTGTAGTTCCTCTTTATGTCCAGTTTGGCTGAGAAATTCTACTGGGGATAGATCCAATTGCAGTGTTTCTTGGTAATTTTGTGGCATAAATCCAAGTGAAATCTCACTTTTGCTACTTAGTAGTTGTTGCAACTTGGCTAACAGAGTCGATTTGCCAATTCCATTGGGACCGATGATGCCGATTTTATCTTGCCCCCAAACAGTTAGTTGGAGTTTTTGAGACAAAATTCGTTGGCCAATGGATAAAGTCCCCTTTTCCAGTCGAAGTAAGACTTTAGAAGCTGCTAATGGCTCTATATCTGAAAAGAAAAGTTGGATTTCTTCCTCTTCAAGTGGCTTTTGGGTCATGGACTGAGCTGCTTTTTCGTAGCGTTTTTCTTGAGAAAGAACATTTTTCATCTTTTTAGCCAGTAGTCGTCCGGCAGTACTGTCTTTGGTAGCTCGAAGTGCAGTTTCTACCTTTTGCTTGACTCGGCGATGCTTTTCCATGGTTTTATCATAGGACCGTTGGTCGTTGGCAGCTTGCTGGCTTTGTCTGGCAAAGTTAGCCTTTCTCTGTTCACTATAGCGATCATAGTCTAAGTGCTCGACTAGGGTTTCAGCTTCCTTTCGATGCTTGACCAGTCGCAAGTGGATAATGGTGTCTGCAGTTTGAGAGAGGAAGTCTTCATCATGAGAAATGAAAATAACGGTCTGCCTGATCTTCTGAATCTGAATTTTTAGCCAATCAACTGTCTCAAGATCTAGGTCATTTGAAGGTTCATCTAAAAATAGAATCTCAAAGGGTTTGGATAATTCATGGATGAGCTGAATTTTCAAAGCTTCGCCACCCGAGAGGCTACCAATCTCTTGGTCACTAGCAAAACGACTGCTATCAAAGTGCAATTCCTCAGCTAAACGGTAGAGAATGCTGAAGTCCAAATCAGCAGACTCTAAAAAGAAGTAGTCCTGTAGAGATTTTTTCTTCAATTCTTCAGGGAGATGTTGGGGAATGTAGGCCAAGGACTGAAGCTCAGATTGAATGTCGCCCCTGATAGTGAAATCCTCTAATCTTTCTCCCATTAAAGTTTTAAGTAAGGTTGATTTTCCATTTCCTTCTTCGCCGATAATAGCGACCTTTTCTCCGTCTTGGATAGTAATATTTAAATCGGAAATAAGGTCTCGTAGGTCTTTATTTTGTGTTATGGTTAGCTGGTTGATTTTTATCATCATGTTTCCCTTTCTAAATTTGGATAATACATAACAAAAGCTCTACTTTACCTAGTAGAGCCAATCGTTTATGTCAAAAAATCCTCTTTTAAAAGGGCTGCAAAAAGCAGCAGAAAAAGAGTACACAAAAAGAGACAAGAACAAGATCTACTAAATAAAGGTTCTTTATTTGATAGACTTAGTTGTTCATGTCTCCCTTACCTCCAAAAATTACTATGTTTATTTTATACCTTTTGGGACACTTTGTCAAAAGAAATGAGAAATTCAAATCTTTCTAGAAACCAAAAACAGGTCCATAGAGAGTCAGTACGTGTTTGACTTGATCGTAGTGGAATTTGTCATAGTTTCGCCAAGCGGTGCGAGTTTGGTCATTCAGTTTAAGGGTGCCAAGTCCAATCAAGAGACTGGTATGTTGGTAAAATTTCTCAAGATCAACTAAGATAGAGTTATCTAGTTTCTCTGTCTTTTTAAGTTGTTTGAGTAGCTCGTCAATATTTTGTTGCAAGCGTATATCATCAGGCAATCCTTGTTTGCAAGTTTGGTAAGCTTTATTTAACTCGGAAATGAGTTGATGTGCTTTTAAGATTAGTTCTTTGTCTTCCATATGAGCGTCCTCCTTTGCTCATGTATTGATGTCTATAGTATAGCACTAAAAGCAAAAAATGTCATAGTAAATATATTAAAAAATAGTGAAAAATATTTAAAATGTTTAGATACCTTGTTTGAACTTTTTTCATGGTATAATCAAGTGAGTAAATCTTTATGGAGGAAGTATGAAATTAAATATTCAAGAAATCCGTAAGCAGCCTGAAGGCTTGCACTTTGAGCAGACTTTAGACTTAGCAGCTGACTTGCGTGCCCGTAATCAAGAAATTATAGATGTAAAAGATATTGTTGCTATAGGGAAAGTTCAGTACGAAGACCTTATGTTTTTCCTAGATTATCAGTTGTCTTATACAATCGTCTTAGCCTCTAGCCGTAGCATGGAACCTGTAGAATTGAATGAATCATATCCAGTGACGGAAGTCTTTATGGAAGGTGCTACCAATCAACTGGACCAAGAAGTTCTAGATGATGACTTGGTTTTACCGATTGAAAATGGGGAAATCGACCTGGCTGAAAGTGTCTCAGATAATATCTTGCTCAATATTCCAATCAAAGTCCTAACAGCTGAAGAAGAAGCAGGTCAGGGATTTGTTTCTGGAAATGACTGGCAAATCATGACAGAGGAAGAATATCAAGCTCAACAGGCAGTCAAGAAAGAAGAAAATAGTCCTTTTGCAGGTTTGCAAGGACTGTTTGACGGAGACGAATAATGGTTTTATCCAAGAAACGTGCCCGTCATGTCATTGAGGAAATCATTGCTCTTTTTCCAGATGCGAAACCAAGTTTAGATTTTCGCAATCATTTTGAACTTTTGGTTGCTGTTATGCTGTCAGCTCAGACGACAGATGCGGCAGTCAACAAGGCTACTCCTGGCCTTTTTGCAGCTTTTCCAACCCCACAAGCTATGGCAGAAGCAAGTGAGAGTGAAATTGCAACATATATTTCTCGCCTAGGCCTTTATCGCAATAAAGCTAAGTTCCTTAAGAAGTGTGCTCAGCAACTACTGGATGATTTTGACGGTCAAGTCCCTCAGACTAGGGAAGAATTAGAGAGTTTGGCAGGAGTTGGTCGAAAAACAGCTAACGTAGTTTTGAGCGTAGGATTCGGTATTCCAGCTTTTGCAGTAGATACTCACGTAGAGCGAATCTGTAAACACCACGATATTGTAAAAAAATCAGCTACACCCCTTGAGGTCGAAAAACGTGTCATGGATGTCTTGCCACCAGAAGAATGGCTAGCAGCTCATCAGGCTATGATTTACTTTGGTCGTGCTATTTGTCATCCGAAAAATCCAGAATGTGATCACTATCCACAGTTATACGATTTTAGTTCGTTATAAAATTGATTTCTTGTGTTTTTTCTTGCATCGATTACTACTTTGTGATATAGTAGTAGCAATCAAATATTCCTTTAAACCTGTCCCGTGAGGCAGGCAAGGAGCTCGATTAAGTAGAAGGGTAAGTCTATACTGTTTGCAGTATGGCTAGCTTAGTTATACATTCTCAAGTCTCCTTGAAAAAGGAGACTTTTCTTTTTGGAGGTTTGTCATGAAGACAAAAGAAGTTGTAGACGAATTGACCGTCAAGCGAGCGATTACTCGGATTACCTACGAGATTATCGAGCGAAATAAAGATTTAAACAAGATTGTATTGGCTGGGATAAAAACACGAGGTGTCTTCATTGCTCACCGTATCCAAGAGCGTTTGGAACAATTAGAAAATATCTCTGTCCCCGTTGTAGAATTAGACACCAAACCATTCCGTGACGATGTCAAAAGCGGTGAAGATACTTCATTGATTTCTGTCGATGTGACAGATCGAGAAGTCATTTTGGTGGATGACGTACTTTATACAGGTCGTACAATCCGTGCTGCTATCGATAACATTGTCGGACATGGTCGCCCAGCGCGCGTGAGTCTTGCGGTACTGGTTGACCGTGGACATAGAGAATTGCCAATTCGTCCAGACTATGTAGGGAAAAATATCCCAACCAGTCGTTCAGAAGAAATCATCGTAGAGATGACTGAACTAGATGGACAAGATCGTGTTCTTATTACCGAAGAAGCTTAGATAGCCAAAGGAGTTAGCCATGTCAGAAAATCAACAAGCCATTCAACATGTAGTCTCAATGGAAGACCTTACTGTAGAACAAGTCATGAAATTGATTAAACGAGGAATTGAGTTTAAAAATGGAGCAAAAGCGTCTTACGAGGACCAACACATTGTCTCTAATCTCTTCTTTGAGAGTTCGACTCGTACCCACAAATCTTTTGAAGTAGCAGAGATTAAACTGGGACTTCACCTACTGGACTTCGATGTGAAGACAAGTTCAGTCAACAAAGGTGAAACACTCTACGATACAATTTTAACCTTGTCAGCCTTGGGAGTAGATGCCTGTGTCATCCGACACCCAGAGGTGGATTACTACAGAGAGTTGATCGATAGTCCGACGATTACGACTTCGATTATCAATGGTGGGGATGGTTCGGGTCAACACCCAAGCCAAAGCTTGCTTGATTTAATGACCATTTATGAAGAATTTGGACACTTCGAAGGACTCAAGGTAGCCATTGCTGGTGACCTTGACCATTCGCGTGTGGCTAAATCCAATATGCAAATCTTAAAACGCTTAGGAGCAGAACTCTACTTTGCTGGCCCTGAGGAATGGAGAAGTCAAGAGTTTGCAGACTATGGACAGTTTGTAAGCATTGATGAAATCATTGACCAAGTTGATGTGATGATGTTTCTCCGTGTTCAGCATGAGCGTCATGAAAGTGGAACAGTCTTTTCAAAAGAGGGTTATCATGCACAGCATGGTTTGACTCAAGAACGTTATGATCGCTTGAAAGATAAAGCTATTCTGATGCATCCTGCTCCTGTAAATCGCGATGTTGAAATTGCTGATCACTTGGTCGAAGCACCAAAATCACGTATTGTTCAACAAATGACCAATGGTGTCTTTGTCAGAATGGCAATTTTAGAATCTGTATTGACTTACAGAAACGCAAAATAAGACACAAAACGTTAAAAGATGCCTGAGAGCATCCACGAGAGGTGAATTTATGACTAAACGACTTCTAGTTTTAGAAGATGGAACAATTTTTGAAGGAAAAGCCTTTGGGGCTGATATTGATGTAACTGGTGAAATCGTCTTTAATACTGGGATGACCGGTTATCAAGAATCCATTACGGATCAGTCTTATAATGGGCAAATTCTAACTTTTACCTATCCCTTGGTTGGAAATTATGGAATTAACCGTGATGACTACGAGTCTATCAGTCCAACCTGTAAAGGTGTAGTGGTATTTGAAGAAGCTCGTAGAGCCAGTAACTGGCGTAACCAGATGACGCTGGATGAATTTTTGAAATCTAAGAAAATCCCTGGTATTTCAGGTATTGATACACGTGCTTTGACAAAAATCATTCGCAAACATGGGACTATGAGAGCGACTCTGACACATGTTGGAGATAGTATCGATCACATCACAGATCAGCTTCAAGCAACTGTTTTACCAATAGATAATATCAAACAGGTTTCTACAAAAACTGCTTACCCAGCTCCAGGAGTAGGTTTAAGTGTGGTACTTGTAGACTTTGGTCTCAAGCATTCAATCTTAAGAGAGTTGTCTAAGAGAGATTGTAATGTAACGGTCGTTCCTTATACTACAACAGCAGAGGAAATCCTTCACTTAAATCCAGACGGAGTTATGTTGTCAAATGGACCGGGAAATCCAGAAGATGTACCAGAAGCACTCGATATGATTCGTGGTATTCTCGGGAAAATTCCAATCTTTGGTATTTGTATGGGGCACCAGCTCTTTGCGATGGCAAATGGTGCCAAAACCTATAAGATGAAATTTGGTCACCGTGGATTTAACCACGCTGTACGCGAAATTGCAACAGGGCGCGTGGACTTTACTAGTCAAAACCATGGATATGCAGTGAGTCGTGAAGATTTTCCAGAGCATTTGATGATTACTCATGAAGAAATCAATGACAAGTCAGTTGAAGGTGTACGTCACAGATACCAACCAGGTTTCTCTGTGCAATTCCACCCAGATGCTGCACCAGGTCCGCACGATGCAAGTTATCTATTTGACGAGTTCATCGAGATGATGGAAGCCTTCAAACAAACAAACTAAAGACGAGTGTGAAATCGTCGGAGAATTTATTTAATGGCAACCCGAGAGTTGCCGAATAGAAAGGCAGGTCGTTTCTTTTAGTCGCTATTAGGCGAACTAAAAACTCCCTGCACTAGATTTTTTATCGAAAGATATCGTTTCTCTAAAAAATCGTCGGAGAATTTATTTAATGTCGCTCTGTGAGGCGACGAATAGAAAGGCAGGTCGTTTCTTTTAGTCGCTATTAGGCGAACTAAAAACTCCCTGCACTAGATTTTTTACCGAAAAGTATCGTTTCGCTAAAAAATCGTCGGAGAATTTATTTAATGGCAACCCGAGAGTTGCCGAATAGAAAGGAGAAGGGTGAGCCGTATTTGCTGAACTGAATACGGGCTACGGACGATGCTAAAAAGATAGTTATTCTTAGAACTGACAGTTCTAAGAATAACTCCTATTTTAGCTTTGTCCGCTTGACGCCCTTAATATCTTATAAATGCCTAAACGTACTGATATTCAAAAAATTATGGTGATTGGTTCTGGTCCGATTATTATTGGTCAGGCTGCTGAGTTTGACTATGCTGGGACTCAGGCTTGCTTGTCTTTGAAAGAGGAAGGGTATGAGGTTGTTTTAGTAAACTCAAACCCTGCAACTATCATGACTGATAAGGAAATTGCAGACAAGGTTTATATCGAACCGATTACACTTGAGTTTGTGACTCGTATTCTCCGTAAAGAACGTCCAGATGCCTTGCTTCCAACACTTGGTGGGCAAACAGGGCTTAACATGGCCATGGAATTGTCTAAAAATGGCATTCTTGATGAATTGGGAGTAGAACTTCTCGGGACTAAATTGTCTGCCATCGACCAAGCTGAAGACCGCGATCTCTTTAAACAATTGATGGAAGAATTGAACCAACCGATTCCAGAATCTGAAATTGTTAACACAGTGGAAGAAGCCGTTGCCTTTGCAGCGACAATTGGCTACCCAGTGATCGTCCGTCCAGCCTTTACCCTAGGTGGTACTGGTGGTGGTATGTGTGCCAACGAGGAAGAATTGCGTGACATTGCTGAAAATGGTTTGAAGTTGTCACCTGTTACCCAATGTTTGATTGAACGTTCCATTGCAGGTTTCAAGGAAATCGAGTACGAAGTGATGCGTGACTCAGCTGACAATGCTCTTGTTGTATGTAACATGGAAAACTTTGACCCAGTCGGGATTCATACAGGGGATTCCATCGTATTTGCCCCAGCGCAAACTATGTCAGATTATGAAAACCAAATGCTTCGTGATGCAAGTTTGAGCATTATACGCGCTCTCAAGATTGAAGGTGGATGTAACGTTCAGCTAGCCCTTGATCCACACAGCTTCAAGTATTATGTCATCGAAGTAAATCCTCGTGTATCTCGTTCGTCAGCCCTTGCTTCTAAGGCGACAGGTTACCCAATTGCTAAATTGGCTGCTAAGATTGCAGTCGGTTTGACCTTGGATGAGGTCATCAACCCAGTTACAGGTTCAACTTATGCCATGTTTGAACCAGCCCTTGACTACGTTGTTGCCAAGATTCCACGCTTCCCATTTGACAAGTTTGAAAAGGGTGAGCGCCGTCTTGGTACTCAGATGAAGGCGACTGGAGAAGTTATGGCCATCGGTCGTAACATCGAAGAGTCACTTCTTAAAGCTTGTCGTTCACTTGAAATTGGTGTCCACCACAATGAAATGCCTGAACTTGCAGATGTTTCAGATGATGCCTTGATTGAAAAGGTTGTAAAGGCACAGGATGACCGTCTCTTCTACGTATCAGAAGCCATTCGCCGTGGTTACACACCGGAAGAAATTGCTGAGCTGACAAAAATCGATATCTTTTATCTGGATAAACTATTGCATATCTTTGAAATTGAGCAAGAATTAGGCTCACATCCAAAAGATCTTGAAGTTTTGAAAACTGCAAAATTGAATGGTTTTTCAGACCGTAAGATTGCTGAACTCTGGAATACTACAGCTGATCAAGTTCGCCAACTACGTTTGGAAAACAAAATTGTCCCAGTTTACAAGATGGTTGATACTTGTGCGGCAGAATTTGAATCAGAAACTCCTTACTTCTATTCAACCTATGGTTGGGAAAATGAATCGATCAAGTCTGAAAAGGAATCTGTACTGGTCCTAGGTTCAGGTCCGATCCGTATCGGTCAAGGGGTTGAGTTTGACTACGCAACCGTTCACTCTGTTAAGGCGATTCAGGCTGCTGGCTACGAAGCTATCATCATGAACTCAAACCCAGAGACAGTTTCAACAGACTTCTCTGTATCGGATAAACTTTACTTTGAACCATTGACATTCGAAGATGTTATGAATGTTATTGACTTGGAGCAACCAAAAGGCGTTATCGTTCAGTTTGGTGGTCAAACAGCTATTAACCTTGCAGAGCCATTGGCTAAGGCAGGTGTGATTATCCTTGGTACGCAGGTTGCTGACCTAGACCGTGCCGAAGACCGTGACCTTTTTGAGCAAGCCCTCAAAGACTTGGATATTCCACAGCCTCCTGGACAGACTGCAACAAACGAAGAAGAAGCAGTGCTTGCAGCTCGCAAGATTGGTTTCCCAGTCCTCGTTCGTCCTTCTTATGTCTTGGGTGGACGTGCCATGGAAATTGTAGAAAACGAAGAAGACCTTCGTTCTTACATGCGTACAGCCGTTAAAGCAAGTCCAGACCATCCAGTTCTTGTCGACTCTTATATCGTTGGACAAGAATGTGAAGTTGATGCTATCTCAGATGGACAAAATGTCCTTATTCCTGGTATCATGGAGCATATCGAACGTGCTGGTGTCCACTCAGGTGACTCCATGGCTGTTTATCCTCCACAAACCTTGTCTCAAAAGGTTCAAGAAACCATCGCAGACTACACTAAACGTCTTGCAATTGGCCTCAACTGTCTTGGTATGATGAACATTCAGTTTGTCATCAAGGATGAGAAAGTCTACGTTATTGAGGTCAATCCACGTGCCAGCCGTACTGTTCCATTCCTATCAAAAGTAACCAATATCCCGATGGCTCAGGTTGCAACTAAGTTGATTCTTGGTCAAAGTCTTGAAGAACTTGGTTACCAAGATGGACTTTACCCAGAAAGCAGTCGTGTTCATATCAAGGCGCCTGTCTTCTCCTTCACTAAGCTCGCAAAAGTAGACAGCTTGCTCGGTCCTGAAATGAAGTCAACAGGAGAAGTTATGGGTTCTGATACGACACTAGAAAAAGCGCTCTACAAGGCTTTTGAAGCTTCTTATCTTCACTTGCCAACCTTTGGGAATGTTGTCTTTACTATCGCTGACGATGCCAAGGAAGAAGCTTTGGATTTGGCTCGTCGTTTCCAAAATATTGGCTACGGAATCCTTGCGACTCAAGGAACAGCAGCTTTCTTTGCAAGTCATGGCTTGAAGGCTCAACTCGTTGGTAAGATCGGTGATGATGAACACGATATCCCAAGCTATGTTCGTAAAGGGAAAATACAAGCCATTATCAACACAGTTGGTACTAAGCGAACTGCTGATGAAGATGGTGAACAAATCCGCCGTTCAGCTATCGAACATGGTGTACCACTCTTTACAGCCCTAGATACAGCAGATGCTATGCTTAAGGTACTTGAAAGCCGTAGCTTCGTTACAGAAGCAATTTAGTTTCTTGGTAAATGATCTAATACTCTTCGAAAATCAAATTCAAACTGCGTCAACGTCGCCTTGCCGTACTCAAGTACAGCCTGCGGCTAGTTTCCTAGTTTGCTCTTTGATTTTCATTGAGTATAAGTAGCTTTTTCTCCAGCGTCAAAAGACGCTGGTTTTTACTCTTTCATAGAGAAATCGAGTTAGAAAAAATAGTTACAGTTCATCATTAAATGTCAAAGTTTATTAATAGATTTATCATTAACGTTAAGTGAGTAGACTTATTCTGACTTTCCCTAAAATTTTGTTGAATTTTATGATATAATAGGGGAAAATTGAGAAAATGAGCAAGTATTTTCATAAGTCCTTTCAAAAAGTATCTTAACTTTTGGATAAAAATTTGTAATCTCGGCTTCTCAATATTAGAATAGTAGGAAAAGACAAGATTAGAAAGAGGTAAGTATCTATGTCTTCTCATAAAAAAGTGTCACTCTCTGAGATTAATCAATCTATCGATACTCCAAATAATAATCATTTCTGGCAAAATTTAAAGGCCTTCTTGGGTCCAGGTGCCCTTGTGGCAGTTGGTTATATGGATCCAGGGAACTGGATTACAAGTGTTGTCGGTGGGGCTTCCTATAAGTATAGTCTCTTGTTTGTTATCCTGATTTCATCGCTTATTGCCATGCAACTTCAGCAGATGGCAGGAAAGCTTGGAATTGTAACTCAGATGGACCTGGCTCAAGCAACGGCACACCATTCACCAAAATGGCTTCGTTATAGTCTATGGGTGATTTTGGAGTTGGCCTTGATGGCGACGGATTTGGCAGAAGTTCTAGGTTCAGCCATTGCCCTCAATCTTCTCTTTAAAATTCCGATTATGATAGCCATCCTCTTGACGGTTTTAGATGTCTTTCTCTTATTGCTACTGATGAAGTTTGGCTTTAAGAAGATAGAAGCAATCGTGACCACGCTAATTTTAACGATCTTAGCAATCTTTACTTACCTAGTAGCTTTGTCACATCCAAGCTTCCAAGGAATCGTTGAAGGTTATCTGCCAAATGCAACCTTATTTGAGAGTCCTCTGCCTGGGCATGAAAGTCAATTAACCTTGGCGTTAGGTATCGTGGGTGCGACAGTGATGCCCCACAACCTCTATTTACATTCTTCCTTGTCTCAAACTCGGAAAATCAATCACAAGGACAAGAATGATGTTCGAAAAGCCGTGCGCTTTATGACCTGGGATTCTAATCTCCAATTATCCTTGGCCTTTGTGGTTAACTCCCTTCTTTTGATCTTAGGAGCGGCCCTCTTTTTCGGACATGCATCTGAGATTTCTGCCTTTTCTCAAATGTATAACGCCCTGCAGGATTCAACCATTGCGGGAGCTATAGCTAGCTCAACCTTATCAACCTTGTTTGCCTTGGCCCTATTAGCCAGTGGTCAGAATTCGACTATCACAGGTACCTTGACAGGCCAAATCGTTATGGAAGGTTTCTTACATATGAGATTGCCACAGTGGTTCATTCGTTTGGCGACTCGTCTCTTTGCCTTACTGCCTGTCATGATAGTAGCAGTTCTGTTTGGTCATCAAGAAAAAACCTTGGATCAGTTATTGGTTTATTCACAGGTCTTTCTTTCAATCGCTCTTCCATTTTCAATCTTCCCCTTGATTTATCTTACTTCAAAAAAATCACTGATGGGAGAATTTACCAATGCCAAATGGAATACCATCCTTGGTTATATCGTTTCCATTATCTTGACCATCCTCAATGTGAAATTGCTGTTTGATATTTTTTAAGATCTTTTAACATGAAGTAGAAAAAAATCACCCGAGAGTTAAATTCACTGGATTCCAAAAAGTTAGACAAAGAATATACAAAAGGGATTTCGTCCTGTGTAATGTACAGGGTGAAGTCCCTTTTTAGATGTTAAAAATTGTGATTTTATGATAATATAGGTATAGGATTTATATTTGTAAGTAATTTTATATCTTAGGAAATTTATTATTTTCCTCACTGTTTTTACAAAATAATAAAGCAAATTTATTGAAATAAAATATAAACTAAAATTTGAATTGGTTTCGTAGTATTCCTCTCTTAAAGTATGGGAGTATTTTACAGGAATATTAAAGTTATTTATTTTCTCATGAAATATGCAAACAGTCTACATTTTTACCAATCAAGACATTATAAAAACCATTGAAGATTTACAACAATTTAGTTTCCATAGTTTTGATAAGATAAGAGTAATAGAAGGAGGCTGAATATGAAAGAATATATTTTACATCAAGGAAGAGCTGTAGTGAAAGTTCCACTTTCTAAAATTTATTATGTCACAACGCACCCAACAAAAGCTCATGCTGTTCTTTTTGTAACAGCCGAAGGGAATTTTGAAGCTTCAACCTCACTATCTAAAATTGAAGCAGAAAGTACAGAAGAACTTATTAGATGCCATAGAAAGTTTCTTGTGAATAAAGATAAAATAGCAGGATTTAATCATGAGACAAGAACGATTATGTTTCTGGATGATAGAGTATCAGACATCGCTTGTTCTAGAAGACACTTTACAATATTAAAAAATCAGTGGAAAAATATATAGGAGTGAAGTAGTGAATATTTTTATACTAGAAGATAATTTTTTACAACAGACTAGAATTGAAAATATTGTCAAAAAAATTTTGGTGGATAATAAGGTTGAGTATAGGCATTTTGAGGTTTATGGAAAACCTCAACAGCTTTTAGAGGACATTTCAGAGAGAGGAAATCATCAATTATTTTTACTTGATATTGAAATAAAAGATGATGACAAAAGAGGATTAGACGTTGCTAGAGAAATTAGAAAACTTGATTCTCAAGCAGTGATTGCTTTTGTAACATCACATTCTGAGTTTATGCCTGTATCTTTTGAATATTTAGTATCAGCTATTGATTTCATTGATAAAGAATTACCTGAACCATTATTTATCAAACGAATTGAAAATGTTATTTCAAGTGTTAGAGATAATCAAAGAAGAACAGTATCTGAGGACTCTTTTATATTTACAGGATCCAAAGCTCAAATTCAAGTCCCTTTTAAAGATTTATTGTATATTGAAACATCAACAATTGCTCATAAGTTGACTCTCTATTCCAAACGAGACATAGTTGAATTTTATGGACAATTGTCAGATATTCTTAAACAGGAACCACGTTTATTTCAATGTCATAGATCATTTATCGTAAATCCTTATAATATATCTTTAATTGATAAAGAAAATCGATTAGTTCATTTTCAGAACGGGTCCTCTTGTATTGTCTCTAGATTAAAAATTCGTCCACTTATGAAAGCTATCGAAAGACTTCATGACTAAGGAGATTTAGATGATATTTTTTCTAAATATTATAGGTGTTTTTCTATTGTTATGTATCCATACTAAGGTTGTAGGTGAGAAATTAAATCTAAAAAAAGTAGTAATGTCCATTATTCTGTTCCATCTTTTATCATTCCTATTTATTGTTTTATTTAAATCAACTGGATTTTACTTTCTTGGGTCATTATTGCTTTATCCCACCTTTTTTATCCTATATACTTTGTCTATTAGTAAATTAAGAAGTAAGGTTTCTTTATTACTTTTTTACTCATTATTTCCACTTGGATTTTGGGATGTCATCAGAAATTTTTTAGGTTACTTTATAATTTTTAAGATTCCAATATTGTATAGACTATATGAAACTAATCTAGGAACAATGATTTTCTCTTTATTAGCTGAAATTATTGTGTTTTTTCTTATTAGTCTCTTTCGATATAATTTTAGTCATTTAAAAATAAAGAACTTGGATAGAAAGACAAAATTTATTTTAATTACTGCGGATATTTTAATGCTAGCCTATTTTATCTTACCATCTTATATAAACTACAGTGATAAAGTAAGTTGGGATAGAATGTTGGATTATAAAGAATTATTGACAGCAGTTTACTTTTTATTGTTTATTTGTTTTGTTAATCTCTTGGATAGAAGATTACTTCAAGAACTACAGGAGAAAGTCGTTCTACAAAAAGAAATTCAATTGCAAAATCTTAGTAATTATAGTCAACAAGTTGAGGGGCTGTATCAAGAAATTAGAAGCTTTAGACATGATTATGCTAATATTTTATCGAGCTTAAAAATAGGTATAGATCAAAAAGATATTAATCTGGTTTCTCAAGTCTATGATAGTGTTTTGAAAAATTCTGGTGAAAAATTAAAAGGTAAGCGTTTTGATGTAGCACATCTAAGAAATATCAATGATTTGGCGCTAAAGAGTTTACTATTATCTAAGTTATCGGAGGCCCAAAACTTATCCGTTCCAGTTTCCCTGGAGATTGGTGAACAGTTCTCTATAAAAAATATGGAACAAATTGACTTCTTAACAATTACTTCTATCTTGTTAGATAATGCTATTGAGTCCGCAGCAGAAGGAGGAATAGCAGTTTGTTTCCTTGAGGATACAGAATGGAATAAATTAGTCATGATTGTAAAAAATTCTACTTTAGAAAGAGAGATAGAATTGAGAGATATATTCAAGCGTGACAATTCTTCAAAAGGCGTAGGTCGGGGTCTAGGATTGGCCAATGTTCGGAAAATTTTAAAATCTTATCCAAATGTATGTTTGAAAACTACAAGTAAAAATTATGTCTTTACACAGATTCTGGAAATAGAACTTTAAAAGAGCGACCACTCTTAGGATATTCTATTGAATATTTTAAGGAGTGCCTCAAGCTTACTTGATTTGCGCTGTAGGGTGCTATCGTAGGTAGCTATTTAGCTTCTGAATTGAGACCACCAAAATAGTTTAAAAAAGAAGAGGTTTTACTATGTCAAATGAAACTATGATTCAACTTATACTCATTGCAATTTGTTGTGTATACATTATTTTTAATACTAAGTCTGATAAAAATCCAAAGAGAGGATATCGTACAGCTTTGTACCTTTTCGTTATGGCTGGTATTATATCCTATATTATGAAATATCTAAATTGGTTAGATTTTTTCTTACTAATAACTCCGATAATGTGTCTATTTAAATTTGAAAATAAGTGGAGTTAGCAACATTTGACTCTTCATTAGGCTATCAGCTTTTTTGATATTAATGTATTTTAAAAAGTTTTGAGCATGTTACATAGAGGCTGGGCAAAACCCTACTTCTAACTATCAAAAAACGAGTATTCCGTAGATGGAGATACTCGTTTTCTTATGTCATGGTTTATAATTAAAATAAAATGAATGGTTACAAATCATGAAAAAATACGTTTCGTGATGAAAATCGTACATTTAAAGACTTAGTGGTAAAAATCTCTTTTGTTCTGCTATACTGAACTTGTCAAGGTTACAATCTGACAAAAAATATCTATTATATAGGAGTTATTATTCCATAATGAAAAAACAAGAGATATTAAATCATATTGATAACTTATTATTGTCTGATGAAGTTTCTCATGATGTTCAATTAAAAAAAATATTTTTGAATGGAGAAACCTCAATAAAAAATGATGAATTTGGAGCTATAGGTAGATTAAGTAATGACTTGTCTATTTATTTGATGACTCATCAATATCTGGCGCCGAAAAATGTGATAGAATTTGCTAGCTTAATTGCAAAGATACCTCATCAAGAGAGAGGTAAAGGAGCTTTCTTAAATATGCTCGCTATAACATTTTCTAATTTAAAGTAAGTTGGAGAATTTATCTATCATGTCAACTTGAAGATAGCTTTTTAATATCGAGGATATTAAAAAGCTATCTCATAATGTAAAACTTACATTTAAAGATTTTGAGGAAATTAATCTTTTGCTATACTTATATTAAATTCATCAAGGTTATAATCTGACAAAAATAATAAAAATTAATATGGAGGTATTCCTCATGGAAACAAAGACACCGATTCAATTTGATGTTTTGGATACCGAAATGCTGGCTAGCATTGAGGGAGGAACAGTTAGTGTAGGGGAAGTTGCTCAGGCGACAGGAATTTGCACATTAGCAGGAGCAATGATTGGTAGTTTGGTTGTATCAGGAGCTGGAACTTGGGCTGGAGGTATTTTAGGAGCACAATATTGCACAGGTATATGGGCTATCGCTAAATCTTTATAGAAAAGGGGTTAGTTAATGGAAAGTGGGAAATTTAGGCTAATTTTAGCTCTTTTTACGTCTTTTTTATAATACGTGCGCTTGAAATAGTTCTAAATGTTACAATAAGCGAAGTTTTAGTTCTTTCTGTAGGTAGTGTGTTTTTTGAGTTGCTGATTCACTTATTTACGCATAATAAGAAGAGAGGAAACACTAGTTCTGAACTATGCTTTAATCGATACAAGCAATTTATTAAAAAGATTTCAGCACCTACTTTTTTTCTGTTACTATTATCAATTATCTTTGTTGTTATAAATGGCTATAAGTCGTCTTCTGTATTATTTTATACTCATATATTTGTAGTATTATTCACAGTAGGATACATTATTTGCTCAAATAATATCGAATTACATATTTCAAAAAAGGAATGAGGTTACGTATGAATAAATTAAATATGCACTTTATAATAATAAATTCTTTTGAGACATAGTAGTAAAGTGATTGAGCTATAGATATGATGAGGATGGAAATATGGAGATTGTAATAATGAATATAGTTAATCATCTCTTGCTAAAGATTGAATGGATAGTAAGTAATATCTTTATAAAAATGAGTATACTTTGGATGCTTATTTGGTTTTTATACTATTTAAAGAGTGATTTAGCAATGTATTTCTTGTTTTTTGGAAACGGCTTTTTATTATTGCTAATAATTTTTCGATTTTCACTGTATCAAATTAAACTAGTAATGCAGAATGATATTAAGTAATTGTGTCTAGATCATATTTTGGGGAATCATATTATAATCATTCTGGACGTTTTCAAGATCTTTTGGGATTTGTATAATAGAACTTGGTGAAGCTATTATAGGCTTTTGAATAGGAACTGAATTTTTTCTACGAAATAGAAAGTTGAGGTACAAATGAAGCATCGTTTGATAATTGCAATTAGTTTTATAATGACGGTTTTAGTCCTAAATATTTTATTAGAATCAAATACTATTATTCATAAATTTATTGCTATATTAGGTCTGACTATGTATTATAGAGGTGTTTTTAGAGAGTATAAAAATTTTAAAAATAATTCAGATTTTTAAATTTTATATTAAGTCATGTAATTTGTGTGTTATTCATGATATTGTAGGAGACATTCCATATAGGATTGTAATTATCATTTGAATGTTTTCAGATAATATTATTTGTAGGAATGATTATCTATATACGAAATCGAATTGGAACTCTCGGAATTTCAAAATGAATATAGAATCTGTAGTAAAATGTGTTGTATCAGAAATGGCTGTGATAATAGCAGTATGTTATAGTAATGAAGGAGTATCGAAATGAATCAACAATTTAGAAATCAATGTTTAGATGCAATTGTAGAATTTGAAACTAGCTTTAAAGAAATGAACTTACCTCAACAACAATATTTCCAAGCTTATAGTCTAGTTAGTAAAATAGTATCCGAAATGAAATTAGATGGTGTTGCATTTGCTCAAGCTTTTAGATATTTTTATGAATTTTTTAGTCGTGAGTTATTTCCAGGTGGTATTGTTTTATCTGAACAAGCTCGTAAAGATTTTAGTAGAGTATCAGATTTGGCGAATTCTGCGGAGTTACTAAGAACAATCCATAGTCCTATTAAAATATTTTGGTAAATAGAGAATGTATTATAATGACATGAATTGCAACTTGATTTTAAATTAGCTATTTACTAAACGTTTAAAAGTTAGATGATGATCATAAAAAACGCATAATATCAAGTGTTTACAAACATTGATACTATGCGTTTTTTAATGCAGAGATTTGCTGGATTATTTCCTTGTGGTGAGTTTTAGTCAAGCAAATTTAGCAATTCTCATCTTAGACGAAAATCCATTATAAAAAAGCTGCATGAAGATGCAGCTACACTATAGCAACGGAAGACATGGGATTCGAACCCACGCACGCTTTCACACGCCTACCGCGTTTCCAACACGGCCTCTTAAGCCTCTTGAGTAATCTTCCAATACTTACTAAAATAGTTTATCATAAAGGGAATTATCTTGCAAATAAAATTCAAACAATTGGCAAAATGATAGAAAATGAAAGAAAGTGACAAAAAGTGCTTGACTTTGATTTTTTTTGTGGTAGAATGATTATTGTAATCGTTAACAGGAGGTGAGTAAGTGCTAAAAACCGAGAGAAAAAAATTGATTTTAGAGGAGCTGAGCAAACATAAAGTCATTTCTCTAGAGAAATTAGTAGGTTTGTTAGACACGTCAGAATCAACGGTTAGACGAGATTTAGATGAATTGGAATCGGAAAATAAACTTCGCCGAGTTCATGGAGGAGCAGAGTTGCCTCGCTCCTTGCAAGAAGAAGAAACCATTCAAGAGAAATCTGTCAAAAACCTTCAAGAGAAAAAATTGATTGCGCAAAAAGCAGCTTCCCTCATCAAAGAAAAAGATGTTATCTTTGTGGATGCAGGAAGTACAACAGCCTTTCTCATTAAGGAATTGGAGCGAAAAGACATTACTGTTGTGACTAACTCCATTCACCATGCAGTACAATTAGTGGATAAGCAAATTCCAACTGTGATTATCGGTGGTGGGGTTAAGATGACGACTGATGCCAGCATCGGTGGTGTCGCGCTTAACCAGATTAACCAACTACACTTTGACCGTGCCTTTATCGGAATGAACGGTGTGGATGATGGTTATTATACAACTCCAGATATGGAGGAGGGAGCTGTTAAGCGAGCTATCTTAGAAAATGCCAAACAAACCTATATTTTGGCGGATTCATCCAAGATAGGTCAGTCTTGTTTCGCTAAGGTTGCGCCTATAAAAAGAGCTATTGTCATTACAAGCAAGGGTCACGAACTCTTGCCAGCTATTAAAGAAAAAACGGAGGTTATCGAAGTATGATTTATACAGTCACGCTAAATCCATCTATTGACTACATTGTTCGTCTGGATAAAGTGGAAGTTGGTAGTGTTAATCGTATGGATAGTGATGATAAGTTTGCTGGTGGTAAGGGAATCAATGTTAGCCGTGTCTTGAAACGATTGGATATTCCAAATACAGCGACTGGATTTATCGGAGGTTTTACTGGTAAATTTATCACAGATACTTTAGCTGAAGAACAAATTGAAACCCGATTTGTTCAAGTAGCAGAAGATACGCGTATCAACGTCAAGATTAAAGCGGATCAAGAAACTGAAATCAACGGAACTGGTCCTACAGTTGAGCCTGAGCAATTGGAAGAGCTAAAAGCTATTCTTTCAAGTCTAACAGCAGAAGATACAGTGGTATTTGCTGGTTCAAGTGCTAAAAACTTAGGCAATGTCATCTATAAGGATTTGATTGCCTTGACCCGTCAGACGGGTGCTCAAGTGGTCTGTGACTTTGAAGGTCAGACCTTGATTGATAGTTTGGATTATCAACCACTTTTGGTCAAACCAAACAATCATGAACTTGGAGCTATCTTTGGAGTGAAACTCGAAAGCTTAGATGAGATTGAAAAATACGCTCGAGAGTTGCTGGCTAAAGGTGCTCAAAACGTTATCATCTCTATGGCTGGTGACGGTGCCCTTCTGGTAACATCAGAGGGAGCCTACTTTGCTAAACCGATCAAGGGAACAGTGAAAAACTCAGTTGGTGCTGGTGACTCTATGGTTGCTGGATTTACTGGTGAGTTTGTCAAATCAAAAGACGCAGTAGAAGCCTTCAAATGGGGAGTGGCTTGTGGAACAGCAACTACCTTCTCTGATGACTTGGCAACTGCAGCATTTATTAAAGAAACTTATGAAAAAGTTGAGGTAGAAAAAAGATGAAAATTCAGGATTTATTGAGAAAAGATGTCATGTTGCTTGATTTACAAGCAACTGAAAAAACAGCAGCTATCGAAGAAATGATTCATAGCTTGGTAGAACACGGATACGTGACAGATTTTGAAACTTTTAAAGAAGGAATCTTGGCGCGTGAAGCTTTGACTTCTACAGGTTTGGGTGATGGTATCGCTATGCCACACAGCAAAAATGCTGCTGTTAAAGAAGCAACAGTTCTCTTCGCTAAGTCAAACAAGGGTGTTGACTATGAAAGTTTAGATGGACAACCAACTGACCTCTTCTTTATGATTGCTGCTCCAGAAGGTGCCAATGATACTCACTTGGCTGCCTTGGCAGAATTGTCTCAATACTTGATGAAAGACGGTTTTGCTGACAAACTTCGTCAAGTAACATCAGCTGATCAAGTTATTGAACTCTTTGATCAAGCATCAGAAAAAGCTGAGGAACCAGCTCAGGCTCCTGCAAATGATTCTGATGACTTTATCGTAGCAGTTACAGCTTGTACAACAGGAATTGCCCACACTTATATGGCTCAAGAAGCTCTTCAAAAAGTGGCTGCTGAAATGGGTGTTGGTATCAAGGTTGAAACTAATGGTGCCAGCGGTGTAGGTAACCAATTGACAGCAGAAGATATCCGTAAGGCTAAAGCTGTCATTATCGCTGCAGATAAAGCAGTTGAAATGGATCGTTTCGATGGCAAACCATTGGTAAATCGTCCAGTAGCAGATGGTATTCGTAAGACAGAAGAGTTGATCAACTTGGCTCTTTCTGGAAATGCTGAAGTTTATCATGCTGCTAACGGAGCAAAAGCTTCAACAGCGTCTAACGAAAAACAAAGTATCGGTGGTGCTTTCTACAAACACTTGATGAGTGGTGTATCTCAAATGTTGCCATTCGTTATCGGTGGTGGTATCATGATTGCCCTAGCCTTCTTGATTGATGGTGCAATGGGTGTGCCAAATGATAGCCTTGGAAATCTTGGTTCTTACCATGAACTCGCTTCTATGTTCATGAAAATCGGTGGCGCAGCCTTTGGTTTGATGCTTCCAGTATTTGCAGGATATGTTGCCTACTCAATCGCTGAAAAACCAGGTTTGGTAGCAGGTTTCGTAGCTGGAGCTATTGCCAAAGAAGGTTTTGCCTTTGGTAAAATCCCTTATGCTCAAGGTGGTGAAGCAACTTCAGCCCTTGCAGGTGTATCATCAGGTTTCCTAGGAGCTCTTGTTGGTGGATTTATCGCAGGTGCCTTGGTACTCTTAGTTAAAAAATACGTGAAAGTTCCTCGTTCGCTTGAAGGTGCTAAATCATCCTTCTCTTGCCACTTCTTGGAACAGTCTTGACAGGATTTGTCATGCTTGCTGTTAACATCCCAATGGCAGCAATCAACACTGCTATGAACGACTTCCTTGGCGGTCTTGGAGGCGGTTCAGCTGTCCTTCTTGGTATCGTTCTTGGAGGTATGATGGCTGTCGATATGGGTGGACCTGTCAATAAAGCAGCTTATGTCTTTGGTACTGGTACTCTTGCAGCAACAGTGTCAACAGGTGGTTCAGTAGCCATGGCAGCAGTTATGGCTGGAGGAATGGTTCCACCACTTGCGATCTTCGTCGCAACTCTTCTCTTTAAAGATAAATTCACAAAAGAAGAACGCAACTCAGGTTTGACTAACATCGTTATGGGCTTGTCATTCATCACTGAAGGAGCGATTCCATTTGGTGCGGCTGACCCAGCTCGTGCTATCCCAAGCTTTATCCTTGGTTCAGCAGTGGCAGGTGGACTTGTTGGTCTTGCAGGTATCAAACTGATGGCACCTCACGGAGGAATCTTCGTTATCGCCCTTACAACAAATGCCCTTCTTTACCTTGTCTTTGTCTTGATTGGAGCACTTGTTAGTGGTGTAGTTTATGGTTACCTTCGTAAACCTTTAGAAAAATAATTACAAATACATTCAAATGACTGAACACGAAAGTGGGCAGTCATTTTTTGATAATGGAGTTAGAGAGACCGGTCTCTAAAGTGATATAATAGAGGTAAATCGTAGAGAATTTAATACTCAATGAAAATCAAAGAGCAAACTAGGAAGCTAGCCGCAAGCTTTACTTGAGTATGGTAAGGCGACGCTGACGTGGTTTGAATTTGATTTACGAAGAGTATAAATGACAGAATACTAAAGTTCTACAAACACCTTTGAGGAGATAAGTGTCATGAATGATTCTAGAAAAGAAGAAATCGACAAACTAGAGAAATCTAAGATTTATTGCCAAAATCTTACAAAAGAAGAGTTGCAAGAGACCTATGCCAGCTTGGTGGAGGAGAATTTTCCTGATTCTAAACGAATTCATTTTATAGCTGATTTAGGTAGGAGCCCAGAAATTGCCTTTCATTTTGAGCTCATTTGCAACGATTGGGAGGAAGGAACTGACCTGAATTTTGAAGCGAGTTTTGACCAGCATGGGCAGGCGGGAATCGATTATCTTTTAGAAACTCTCAATCAAGAGGAAGTGGAGAGTCAACGCGTTTTGATTGTATATCTTCTAGCGAAAATCCTCTCCAAAGCAAGACATAGAGATTTTTATGCGTTTTCTTGCAAGCAAGTACTTCCTGTTCTAATCTCTCTTTTACCTAGTTCAGAAGCTTCGAATCGTAGAAAGCTAATCATTGCCCTAGGTTGGATTGGTTCAATAGGTGAGATAGAAATCTTAGGACAACATCTCTTGACTGACCAAGATGCTCTTTGTCGTGCCTGGTCTGCCAGTAGTCTAATGCAATTATCTTTTCATCAAGTAAAAAAAGAAATCTTAATGGAAAAAACGAAGGATTTGTTTTGTGAAGCAATTACAGAAGAAAAGGACTTACAGGCTTGCGCTCTGATTGTAGAAGCAGGCCAGGTATTGTTTGGGAAAAAATGGATTCCTACATCTGCTGTAGAGAAGTTGGAAATCGAAAAGATTGAGAAGGCAAGAAAATCAGCAATTAGATTTTTAAAGAAATAGTGAGACAAGGTTGTTGAAAAATCATATAGAAAAGAAAGTGCAGAAATATCAACGAAAAATGATTGTATCTAGTAGATTCAGTCATTTTTTTGATTTCTCTAGATGTTTCTGAAATATGGTATAATAGAAGCATGGCAAACAAGAATACAAATAAAACAAGACGGAGACCGTCAAAAGCTGAATTAGAAAGAAAGCAAGCTATCCAACGGATGTTAATTTCCTTAGTCATAGCTTTTTGCTTAATGTTCGCTGCTCTGAGATTAGGAGCAGTTGGACTCACGCTCTATAACCTTATTCGATTACTAGTAGGAAGTCTAGCCTATCTGGTCATCTTTGTCGTTCTAGTCTATCTTTTTTTCTTCAAATGGATTCGGAAGCAAGAAGGTCTAATCTCAGGTTTTCTTTGCATTTTTTCAGGCTTATTGTTGATTTTTGAAGTTTATCTTGTATGGAAATATGGCATCGAGCAGGCTGTCTTTAAGGGGACTTTAGCCCAAGTTTTGACAGATTTGACAGGCTTTCGTGTGACTAGCTTTGCTGGAGGAGGGCTTCTAGGTGTTGCCCTTTATATTCCAGTCGCCTTTCTCTTTTCAAATATTGGTACTTACTTTATCGGAGCCATCTTAATCTTGATCGGTGCTCTTCTAGTCAGTCCTTGGTCTGTCTATGACGTTGCTGATTTTCTTGGAGCACGTTTTGCACTTTGGATGGAGCGACGTGAGCAGAAAAAACAAGAACGTTTCATCAAACGAGAAGAAGAAAAAGCTCGTAAGGAAGCAGAGGAACAGGAAAGACTAGAAAAAGAACAAGCAGAACAAGCCTTGTTGGATATACCTCCTGTTGATATGGAAACTGGCGAGATTTTAGAAGCGCCCCCTGTTCATTTTGATGATTTACCACCTCTTCCTGAGGAAGAATGGGTAGAACCTGAAATTATTCTCCCTCAAACAGACTATGAAGTTCCTAGCGAAGTTGACATTCCAGAAGAGGATGAGTTCTTAGAGGATGAGGATGTTGAGGTAGATTTTTCTGCTAAAAAAGCTTTGGAATACAAACTTCCAAGCTTGCAACTCTTTGCACCCGAAAAGCCAAAAGACCAGTCCAAGGAAAAGAAAATCGTTCGCGAGAATATCAAGATTTTGGAAGAAACTTTTGCAAGTTTCGGTATTAAGGTAACGGTTGAACGTGCTGAAATTGGTCCATCAGTTACCAAGTACGAAGTCAAGCCAGCCGTTGGTGTGCGGGTCAATCGTATTTCCAATCTAGCAGATGACTTGGCTCTGGCCTTGGCTGCGAAAGATGTCCGTATCGAAGCTCCAATTCCTGGGAAATCCTTAGTCGGGATTGAAGTGCCTAACTCTGAAATTGCGACCGTATCTTTCCGAGAACTCTGGGAACAATCGCAAACTAAACCTGAAAATCTGCTAGAAATTCCCCTTGGGAAAGCTGTCAATGGTACAGCTCGCAGTTTCGACCTTGCTAAAATGCCTCACTTGCTAGTAGCTGGTTCGACAGGTTCTGGTAAATCTGTTGCAGTCAATGGTATCATTGCAAGTATTCTCATGAAGGCGCGTCCAGACCAAGTCAAGTTTATGATGGTGGATCCGAAGATGGTTGAGCTGTCAGTCTATAATGATATTCCTCACCTCTTGATTCCAGTTGTGACGAATCCTCGTAAGGCCAGCAAGGCCCTTCAAAAAGTCGTGGATGAGATGGAAAATCGCTATGAACTCTTTGCCAAAATTGGCGTTCGTAATATTGCTGGTTTCAATGCTAAGGTAGAGGAATTCAACACTCAATCTGAGTATAAACAAGTACCTCTTCCTTTGATTGTCGTGATTGTCGATGAGTTAGCTGACCTCATGATGGTAGCCAGCAAGGAAGTAGAAGATGCTATTATCCGTCTTGGACAGAAGGCGCGTGCAGCTGGTATTCACATGATCCTTGCGACGCAGCGTCCGTCGGTTGATGTTATTTCTGGTTTGATTAAGGCCAATGTACCATCTCGTGTAGCCTTTGCTGTATCTTCAGGAACGGATTCTCGAACTATTTTGGATGAAAATGGTGCTGAGAAACTCCTGGGTCGAGGGGACATGCTCTTTAAACCAATCGATGAAAACCACCCTGTTCGTCTGCAAGGCTCCTTTATCTCGGATGATGATGTTGAGCGTATTGTTAGCTTTATCAAGGCTCAAGCAGATGCTGACTATGATGAAAGCTTTGATCCTGGAGAGGTTTCTGAGACAGAAGGTGAGTCTGTCTCAGGAGATGAAGGTGGAGATCCGCTATTTGAAGAAGCTAAGGCTCTGGTCATTGAAACTCAAAAAGCGAGCGCATCCATGATTCAACGTAGATTATCAGTTGGTTTTAACCGAGCAACGCGCTTGATGGAAGAATTAGAGATGGCTGGAGTTATCGGACCTGCAGAAGGAACGAAGCCTCGAAAGGTTTTACAACAATAAAAAACGAAAAAATAGTATAAAAATGCATGGAAACTTTTTTAAAAAGTTAGTCAAAATTGGTCTAACTTTTTAGATAGAGTTTCCTTTTTTATAGCGATTTCTTTAGAAATAAGGCCATCTGAAAATCGTTTCAGACTTGCCCAATAATTGGATTTTACTTTTACTAGTTTTACCTATTAAACTATTGATTTTTTAAACTGTTTTTGATATATTAAATTGGTATAGAAAAAATTATATGTTTATCTAGAAGTGTTTAAAAATTGAGGAGGATATTTTTTTAAAACAAAATGCAAACGCTTACTTGATAAACTGAAAGGAACAAAAAAACCGATGGATAAAGGATTATTTGAAAAACGTTGCAAATATAGTATTCGGAAATTTTCATTAGGGGTTGCTTCTGTTATGATTGGTGCAGCTTTCTTTGGAACTAGCACTGTCCTCGCAGATTCTGCACAATCAGGTTCAACAGCGAATATGCCAGCTGATTTGGCGGCAGCTCTTGCCAATGCTAAAGAGGATGATGGGCATGACTTTGAAGCACCAAAACCTGGTGAAGATCAGGGTTCTCCTGAAGTAACTGAAGGACCAAAGACTGAAGAAGAATTGCTGGCAAAAGAAAAAGAAACTGCAACTGCAACAAGCTCAGCAGCTTCAGATACTCTTCCTGAAGAACTACGTGGAAAACTTGATAAGGCTGAAGAAAATGGCCGCACTGCCTCAAAAGAAGAACTAGAAAAAGAAGATAAAAGCTTAGTTCCAGAAGAAGTAGCTAAAACAAAAAATGGGGTATTAAACTACGGTGCGACTGTCGAAATTAAAAGCTCTGCTGGGCTCGGTAGTGGTATTGTTATCGGGGAAAATCTCGTTTTGTCTGTTTCTCATAACTTTATCAAAGATGTTCCAGATGGAAATAATCGTAAGGTAGCTGATAATGTTGAAAGTGATGACGATGTTTATACAATTTCTTACCAAGGCGCTCCAGACGTCAAATTCAGTAAAAATGATGTAAAACACTGGGACCGTGAAGGATTCCTCAAAGGATATAAAAATGACTTGGCAATCGTTAAGCTTCGTACACCTCTTGCAAATGCACCAGTTGAAGTGACTGACAAGCCTGCTACAACTAAGGTAGGAGATAAGGTTCATGTATTTGGCTATCCAAAAGGCGAACTTGATCCGATTTTGAATACAACTGTTGAGGACATTAATAATCACGGAGAAGGTGTTCGTGGAATTAGCTATCAAGGAAGTGAACCAGGTGCTAGTGGTGGCGGTATTTTCGATGAAAATGGGAAATTGATTGGTATTCACCAAAATGGTGTATCTGGTAAACGTAGTGGAGGTATTCTCTTCTCACCTGCTCAGCTAGAGTGGATTCAAAACTACATCAAGGGTATTGAAACAACGAAACCAGCTGGTCTAGATGCTCTCGATAAACAAGTTGAGGACAAGGAAGAAAAACCAAAAGAGGATAAACCTAAGGAAGATAAGCCAAAAGAAGAAACACCAGCAGAAAATAAACCTGCTGAAAACAAGTCAGCAGAAAATAAACCAGCAGAAAACAAACCAGCTGAGAATAAACCGACTGAATCAAAAGAAGTTACTCCAGAATGGAAAACGGTTGAAAATAAAGACCAACAGGGAACAGTAACAATCCGTGAAGAAAATGGAGTTCGTTACAACCAACTAGCTTCAACTGCTCAAAATGACAATGGTAAGAAACCAGCCTTGTTTGAAAAAGATGGTTTGACAGTTGATGCTAATGGAAATGCCACAGTTGATTTGACCTTTAAAGAAGAATCTGAAACAGGTAAATCTCGCTTCGGTGTCTTCATGAAATTCAAAGACACTGATAACAACGTTTTTGTAGGTTACGACCAAGGTGGATGGTTCTGGGAATATAAGTCAAATGGAAGTGGACTTTGGTACCAAGGTGGACGTGTTGCAGCACCAGTAAATGGTTCTGTCAACCACTTGACGATCAGCCTCAAATCAGATGGACAACTTAACGCAACAAACAATGATGTCAAACTTTTTGACACACTTACCTTACCATCTGCTGTAAATGACAAGCTCAAAGATGAGAAGAAAATCGTTCTTAAGGCTGGAAGCTATAGCAGTGAGAGAACCATTGTAAATGTTAAAACAGATGACCAAGAAGGCGTGAAAAACGACCAAGAGGCTGCTGAAAAAGAAAAAGGTGATACAGTAGACGATAGCAAAGTCAAATATGACACGATCGAATCTACAGTATTGAAAGCAGTCATCGACCAAGCCTTCCCACGTATTAAAGAGTACGTCCTAAATGGCAACAAGCTTCCAGGTCAAGTGCAACCTATTAATCAAGTTGTGATTAATAAGCACGCTGTGACTCCTGAAGTTACCTATAAGAAGGTCAATGCAACGACTGCCGAGTATGAAATGAAACTCCGTGATGAGGAAAACCTCATCAATGCAGATATGACAGTTCGTTTGCAAGTGGTGGACAACCAACTTCACTTTGATGTGACTAAGATTGTCAACCATAACCAAGTTACACCAGGACAAAAGATTGATGACGAACGTAAATTACTTTCTTCAATCAGCTTCCTAGGAAATGCCTTGGTATCTGTTTCAAGCGATCAAGCAGGGGCTAAGTTTGATGGGGCAACCATGTCAAACAATACTCACGTCAGTGGTGATGACCATATCGAAGTAACAAATCCAATGAAAGAATTAGCCAAAGGCTATATGTATGGATTTGTTTCAACAGATAAACTCGCTGCTGGTGTATGGAGTAACTCACAAAATAGCTACGGTGGTGGTTCTTACGACTGGACACGTTTGACAGCTTATAAGAATACGATTGGCAATGCTAACTACGTGGAAATTCATAGCTCTGAATGGCAATGGGAAAAAGCCCACAATGGAGTTGTCTTCCCAGCATACACTCAAGAACTTCCAAGTGCAAAAGTTGTCATCACGGAAGATGCCAATGCTGACCATAAGGTTGACTGGCAAGATGGTGCGATCGCTTACCGTAGCATCATGAACAACCCTCAAGGTTGGGAAAAAGTTAAAGACATTACTGCTTACCGTATCGCTATGAACTTTGGTTCACAAGCTCAAAACCCATTCCTCATGACCTTGGATGGTATCAAGAAGATCAACCTCCATACAGATGGTCTTGGTCAAGGTGTACTGCTTAAGGGATACGGAAGTGAAGGACATGACTCTGGACACTTGAACTATGCGGACATCGGTAAACGTATCGGTGGTGTTGAAGACTTTAAGACTCTTATTGAGAAAGCTAAGAAATATGGTGCCCACCTCGGTATCCACGTCAACGCTTCAGAAACATATCCAGAGTCTAAATACTTTAATGAAGATATTCTTCGTAAAAATGCAGATGGTAGCTATAGCTACGGTTGGAACTGGCTTGACCAAGGTATCAACATTGATGCTGGTTATGACCTCGCTCATGGGCGTCTAGCTCGTTGGGAAGAGTTGAAGAAAGAGTTGGGTGAAGGTCTAGACTTCATCTACGTCGACGTTTGGGGTAACGGTCAATCAGGTGACAACGGTGCCTGGGCAACTCACGTTATTGCGAAAGAAATTAACAAACAAGGTTGGCGCTTTGCTATTGAGTGGGGCCATGGTGGTGAATATGATTCTACCTTCCAACACTGGGCAGCTGACTTGACCTATGGTGGCTATACAAATAAAGGTATTAACAGTGCCATCACTCGCTTTATCCGTAACCACCAAAAAGATTCTTGGGTTGGGGACTACAGAAGTTATGGTGGTGCAGCTGACTACCCACTTCTAGGCGGTTATAGCATGAAGGACTTTGAAGGATGGCAAGGACGTAGTGATTATAACGGTTATGTAACAAACTTGTTTGCTCATGACGTTATGACTAAGTACTTCCAACACTTCACAGTCAGCAAATGGGAAGATGGCAAACCAGTAACCATGACTGACAATGGTAGTACCTATAAATGGACTCCAGAAATGAAAGTCGAATTGGTTGATGCTGCAAATAACAAGGTTGTGGTAACTCGTAAATCAAATGATGTCAACAGTCCACAATACCGTGAACGAATTGTTACACTTAACGATCGTGTGATTCAAGATGGTTCAGCCTATTTGACACCTTGGAACTGGGATGCAAATGGTAACAAGCTTGAAAGTGACAAGGAAAAAATGTACTACTTCAATACTGAAGCAGGTGCAACAACTTGGACACTTCCTAGCGACTGGGCAAATGGTAAGGTTTACCTTTATAAACTAACTGACCAAGGTAAGACTGAGGAAAAAGAAGTTGCCGTGAAAGACGGTAAGATTACCCTTGACCTCACTGCAAATCAGCCATATGTTCTCTATCGTTCTAAACAAACAAATCCAGAAATGTCATGGAGTGAAGGAATGCACATCTATGACCAAGGATTTAACAGTGAATCTTTGGATCATTGGAAGATTTCAGGAGATGCTTCTAAGGCTGAAATCGTCAAGTCTCAAGGTGCAAACCAAATGCTCCGCATCCAAGGCAATAAAGAAAGAGTTAGTCTCACTCAAAAATTGACTGGCTTGAAACCAAATACTAAATACGCAGTTTATGTCGGTGTCGACAACCGTAGTGATGCTAAAGCAAGTATTACTGTTAATACTGGTGAAAAAGAAGTAACCAACTACACCAACAAGTCACTCGCCCTCAACTATGTAAAAGCCTATGCTCACAATACTCGTCGAAGCAATGCAACAGTTGATAACACAAGTTACTTCCAAAACATGTATGCTTTCTTTACAACAGGTTCAGATGTATCAAATGTAACCTTGACCTTGAGTCGTGAAGCAGGAGATGAGGCAACTTACTTCGATGAAATCCGTACTTTTGAAAATGAATCAAATATGTACGGTGACGGTCATGATACTGCAACAGGAGTTTTCAAACAAGACTTTGAAAATGTCGGCCAAGGTATCTTCCCATTTGTCATCGGTGGTATCGAAGGTGTTGAAGACAACCGTACTCACTTGTCTGAAAAACATGGTCCATACACACAACGTGATTGGAATGGCAAGAAAGTTGATGACGTTATCGAAGGAAATTGGTCACTCAAGACAAATGGTCTCGTAAGTCGTCGCAACTTGGTTTACCAAACAATTCCACAAAACTTCCGCTTTGAAGCAGGAAAGACCTACCGTATCACATTTGACTATGAAGCTGGTTCTGACAACACTTACGCCTTTGTAGTCGGTAAGGGAGAATTCCAATCTGGTCAAACGAGCAATATGGAAGTACATGAATTGCCAAATACTTGGACAGATTCTAAGAAAGCGAAACGAGCAACCTTCCTCGTGACAGGTGCAGAAACTGGCGATACATGGGTAGGTATCTACTCTACAGGAAATGCAAGCAATACTCGTGGAGATTCTGGTGGTAATGCAAACTTCCGTGGTTACAATGACTTCATCATGGATAGACTTCAAATCGAAGAGATTGTCTTGACTGGTAAGATGATGACAGAAAATGCTGTCAAGAACTATCTGCCAACTGTTGCCATGACCAACTACACCAAAGAAAGTATGGATGCTTTGAAAGAAGCAGTCTTTAACCTCAGTCAAGCAGATGATGACATTAGTCTAGAAGAGGCAAAAGCAGAAATTGCTAAAGTTAATGCTCTTAAAGATGCTTTAGTGATGAAGAAAACTGCTCTTGTAGCAGATGACTTTGCTAGTCTTACAGCTCCTGCTCAAGCTCAAGAAGGTCTTGAAAATGCCTTTGATGGCAACTTGTCTAGCCTATGGCATACATCATGGAGCGGAGGAGATGTTGGCAAACCAGCAACCATGGTCTTGAAGGAACCAACTGAAATCACAGGCTTCCGTTATGTTCCACGTGGTTCAGGTTCAAATGGTAACTTGCGAGATGTGACTCTTGTTGTTACTGATGAAACAGGTAAGGAGCATACCTTCAATGCAACTAATTGGGCTGATAATAACAAACCAAAAGATATCGACTTTGGTAAGACTATCAAAGCTAAGAAGATTGTCCTAACTGGAACAAGAACTTATGGAGATGGTGGTAATCAATATCAATCAGCTGCAGAATTGATCTTTGCTCGTCCTCAAGTTGCTGAAGCAGGTCTTGACACAAGTGCATATGAAGCAGCCTTGGCTAAAGCTCAAAAATTGACTGATAAGAGCAATCAAGAGGAAGTAGCAAGTGTTGTTGCCAGCATGAAATTTGCAACAGATAATCATCTCTTGACAAATAGAATGCTTGAATTCTTTGCAGATTATCTCGGCCAATTGAAAGACCAAACACCTACTCCAACTCCAGATCCAGAACCAACTCCAGAACCTAAACCTGAAACTCCAACTTCAAGCAAGGGTGATGAAGCAGCACCAGTTGTTGACCTTCCAGAATTCACAGGTGGTGTAAATGGTGTTGAAGCCGCAATCCATGAAGTACCAGAGTTTACTGGTGGTGTGAACGCAGCTGAAGCCGCTGTTCATGAAGTACCAGAGTACAATGCAGTCAAGGGAACAGCAGGAAATGAAGTAGCTATCCACGAAGTTCCAGAATTTACTGGAGGTGTAAATGGAGCTGAAGCCGCTGTCCATGAAGTACCAGAGTATACAGGTGCGATTGGAACAGCAGGTGATCAAGCCGCACCTACTGTAGAAAAACCAACTGAAGGTGTTCGTGTCTTGTCAGATAAGACTACAGGAGTTGTAGTTGCAGGACTAGCAAGAGATTTAGCTACAGATCTTAATCTTAAAGTTCAAAAAGTAACAGACCAAAGTCTACAAGGTGTGAAATTTGATGCTTATGCTCTTCATTTAGTTGATAAAGATAAGCATGAGGTTCAAGCGAAGGGTGTAGTGCTTGTTCGACTTCCAGTTTCTAGTGAAGTAGCTGGAGTATACTACACTGCATCAGGTGAGGCAGTAAGCTTTACAAATGGTCAAGGTACAGTTGAGTTTACAACTAGTCAGCTAGGACATTTTGCAGTAGTTTATAAACAAGTTTCTAAACCACAAACGCCATCAGTAGGAGAACCAGGTCATAAACCACAAACTCCATTAACTGACGAACCTAGAGGTCACGTACAGTCTCCATCAACAGAGAAACTGGATCAGAAACCACAAAATGCAGCAGTACAAAAACTTGATCAGAAATCAGTTGATACTGCTAAATCAGAAATGAAGGAAGTAGCAGCTAAACAAGAAGCGAAGGATAAACTTCCAGAAACTGGTACTAGCAAGTCAGAGCATCTCTTCTTCCTTGCCAGCCTCAGTCTAGCAATGTCTGCTCTATTTCTTGCAAAGAGAAAAGAAGATTAAAAAATAAAAAGTTTTCAATAAAAGAGAGCTTAGACTCCACAATCATTGTAGTGGAGAAAAAGAAAACCCAGAGAGGACCCTCTAGGTCCTCTCTTTTTTTAAAGGAGAATGAGAGCGCTTACTCTTGAAGGCGTATGAAAGGAAATAGGAAAAAATGGGAAAACATTTTTTTGAGAAACGGTGTCATTACAGTATACGTAAATTTACAATCGGCGCAGCTTCTGTTATGATTGGTGCTAGCATTTTTGGTGCTGGTGCGGTTCAGGCTGCTGAAACAGAAGGACCTGCAGAGACAGAAGGTACGGTAACACAGGCTCAGCCTCTGGATAAACTGCCAGCAGATATAGCAGCAGCTATTGAAAAAGCAGAAGCAAGTGCTGGAACTGTAGATGAACAACCTGCAGGGTCAGAAACTGGAGCAACTGCAGCTGAAACAACTACTCCAAAACCAACTGAAACTCCTGTTCCTAAGGAAGAAGTAGCTTCAAAACCAGCTACAAATCCTAAAGAGGAAGCAGCTTCTGAGGCGAAACCAGCTGCAACTCCTGCGACTAAAGATGTAGTAGATACACCAGATGTCAATCATTTAGAAAAAGCTTCTGCTACAGTCTCAAACCATGAAGCCAACACACAATACACAGCAGAAAAGGCGATTGACGGAAAACCTGATACTCGTTGGGCAACTGACCAAAACGTTGAGAAACCAACAATCGAATTTACTCTTGAAAAGACAACAGTGATTAAGCATGTTGAGATTGATTGGGACCGTCGCGTTCGTGGTGAACAAAATGATCCAAATATCAAATCATGGAACCTCTATTACGCTGGCCAGGATGAGGTGAATGGTTCAGGAGTTAAAGAATGGAAGCTGGCTTATCAAAGAACAGGGAATCCTCTTCTTGATGAAAAAATTGACTTGAAAGAAGCTATCCAAGCTAAATACCTTAAACTTGAAATTACAGATTATCAAGCTGGTACAATGAACTGGAAAAATGTTGGGATTCAAGAAATTCGTGCCTACTCAAACATTCCAGACGCTAGCAAACCAACAGATATTCGCCAAGTGACAGAATTAGCTGTTGCTGAAGATGGGAAATCACTTGTCTTGCCTAAGTTACCAGGCCAAGTCAGCTTAATTGGTAGCAACAAACAGGGTGTTGTTGACCTAAATAACAAAATCTATAAACCCTTAACAGACCAAACTGTTAAAGTCATGGTCCAACAAGTCAAGGATACTCATACCTTCACAAAAGAATTTGAAGTCCTTATTAAAGGCTTACATGCAGACGAAGGCGTTGGCACTAAACCAGCAGTTGCTCCAGCAGTTCAACAATGGTATGGAACTGAAGGCAAAACTTCTATTACAGCTGATACCGTGATTTCAGTTGGCGATTCTGGATTTGGTCAAGAAGCTAAATTCTATCAGACTGGCCTTGAAAGTCGTGGGCTAGAAATCGCTACAGGTGATCAAACAGCTCAAAAACGGATCGAATTTAAAAAGGTTGAAGATAAGGGTTATGGTAAAGAAGGCTATGGTATCACTGTAAAAGATGGTGTTATCACTGTAGAAGCTGCAACCAACGCAGGAGCCTTTTACGCAACTCGTACTCTCCTTCAGATGGGAGAAAATGATTTGCAAAACGGAGAAATCCGTGACTTCCCAAGCTTCAGTCACCGTGGCTTTATGCTAGATACAGGTCGTAAGTTTATCCCTTATGATACACTTGTAGATATCATGCTCAACATGGCTTACTACAAGATGAACGATCTTCAGTTGCACTTGAATGACAACTATATCTTCTTAAAAGATCACTTGGCTGGTAAAAATCTTTCTCAAGATGAAGAACTAGACTATGTCCTCAAAAAAGCTAAGACAGGCTTCCGTGTAGAGACTGATGTTGTCGGTGAAAATGGTGAAAAATTAACATCAAAAGAGCACTACACCAAGGAAGAAATGCAAGATATTATCAAGTGGGCAAAAGCTTTGCATATCAACCTTGTTCCTGAAATTGACACTCCAGGTCACGCCCTTTCATTTGTTAAAGTCCGTCCAGACTTGATGTATAAAGGTCAGCTTAGTGCGAGAAAACATAATGTAGAGCGCGTGGCTATGCTAGACTTGGATAACAAGTACGAAGAAACTCTTGCTTTTGTCAAATCAGTCTATGATAAATTGTTGGATGGAGAAGACGCACCACTTCATGGTGTTTCTACTGTTCATATCGGTACAGATGAATACTATGGAAATCCAGAAAGCTATCGTCGCTATGTCAACGATATGATTCAGTACATCAAAGGCAAAGGCTTAACACCACGTATTTGGGGTTCCCTCAGTGCCAAACAAGGAACTACGCCGGTCGATTGGAAAGATGTAGAAGTCGATATTTGGAGCATTGGATGGCAACGTCCAGCTGCCGCAATTGCTCAAGGTGCTAAGATTATCAATATCACAGATATTCCAACCTATAGTGTTCCAAGTGGTAGCAATAGTCAAGGTGGATATGGAGATTATGCAAACTATGAAACTCAATACAATCGCTGGACACCAAATGATTTCTCAACAGGTGGAGGACCACGTCTAGAAGCCTCTAATCCAAATATCCTTGGTGGTGGTCATGCGGTCTGGAATGATAACATTGACCTCCATGAAACTGGACTCACTTCTTACGATATCTTTAAACGCTTCTTCAAGAGTATGCAGTCTACTGCAGAACGCACTTGGGGTTCAGACCGTGCAGCCAAGACCTATGCAGAACGTGTTCAACCAGCAAGTGTTTATGCACCACAATCTAACCCAGATAAGACCGTAGCTGAAGAAGACTTGTTCAAGATCAATCCTGATACTGTCAAAGATTATCTTGCTAAGAAAGTACAGAAGACTGAAGCAGGTTTGAACTTCGAAAAAGATAGCACTATCGAAGGCCTAGTTGGTGATGCTGGACCAAGTCATGTCTTGAAATTGGATGTGACAGTGACTGGTGATGGCGAGCAAACCTTCTCAACAAGTGGAAACAATCAACTCTATCTTGCGGACAAAGATGGCTACCTTGCCTATACTTTTGAACAATTCCATATTCAATTTAACAAGAAACTTGAAAAGAATAAACGCTATCAAATTTCTGTCGTAACCAAACCTCAAGTGACTGAAGTTTATGTGGACGGTGAAAAGGTTGAACGGATTGCAAATCCAGCTAATCCACGTTTGGCTCATAATAGCTTAGTCTTACCACTTGAAACAATCGGTGGCTTCAAAGGAATCTTGCATAGTGCTGAGTTGTCAAATGAAGCATTTGTAAACCCACGTTTGATTCCAAATGATCATTTTACAGTTTCTGCAACAAGTCAGGAATTGCCAGGAACCAATGCAGAAGGTCCAGTCGAAAAAGCCTTTGACAATGATCCAAATACCTTCTGGCATTCAAAATGGACTGGACATCAAGCCCCATTCACAGTGGCAATGAACTTGAAAGCAGCTGAAACAGTGAATGGCTTGACTTATCTTCCACGTCCAGGTGGAGGCAACGGTGTTGTGACCTCTTATGAAATCTATGCTCAAAAAGATGGTCAAATGGTTAAAGTTGCTTCAGGAACTTGGGAAAACAATGCCAAAGAGAAAACAGTTAACTTTGATGCCATTGAAACCGATAAGGTAGAATTTAAAGTTCTAGCTGGTTCTGCAGGATTTGGTAGTGCTGCAGAAATCCAACTTCTTAAACCAGTTTCTACTAACAAGGTGGAAGAGCCAGTTAGTCCAGAGAAACCTGTGACACCAGAAAAACCTGAAACTCCAGAAAAACCTAAAGTTGAGGAAATGGGCGATGGTACAACTGAGCTTGCTGATAGCTTTGTAGCTACGAAACCTACAAGTGACGAAGCAGTTGCCGCAGCAGCACAAAGTCAGGATTATCTCAAGAAAGAGTACAAGGTCTTCCCAACACCACAAAAAGTAACTTACGATGAAGGTGTTACGAAACTCCATAAACAAGTCAATCTTGTCATGGGCGATCAATTAGATATCTATACTCGTAACCGCTTGAAGAGTGTCCTACAAGATCATCAAATCTCATACACAAGCAGTCAAACAGCAGTGGCAGGTGCTACCAACATCTACCTTGGTGTTCATGGCCAAAATTCACAGGCTGAAAAAGAAGTATCTGGTATTTCTCAAGGACTCTTTGATAAGATTGATGCCTATGCCTTGTCTATCAAGAACAATACAATCTCTATCGTCGGTAAGGATACAGATGCTGTCTTCTACGGTTTGACAACTCTCAAACACATGCTTAATGAAAGTGAAGCTCCAGTCTTGCGTAATGTAACAGTTGAAGACTTCTCTGAAATTAAGAACCGTGGCTTTATCGAAGGATACTATGGTAACCCTTGGAGCAATGCTGATCGTGCTGAGTTGATGCGTTATGGTGGTGACTTGAAGTTGACCCAATACTTCTTTGCACCAAAAGACGATCCATACCACAACAAGAAATGGCGTGAACTTTATCCAGAAGAAAAATTAGCTGAAATTCGTGAATTGGCGCGTGTCGGAAACCAAAACAAGACTCGTTATGTTTGGACCATCCACCCATTCATGAACAACCGTATCCGTTTTGGAAACGATGCTGATTACCAAAAAGACCTTGAAACTATTAAAGCTAAATTCACTCAATTGATGGATGTCGGTGTTCGTGAGTTCGGTATCCTAGCTGATGACGCTCCAAGTCCAGTTGGTGGCTACAATAGCTACAACCGCTTGATGAAGGACATGACAGACTGGTTGACTGAAAAACAAGCAACTTATGTTGGCCTTCGTAAGGAAATGATTTTTGTCCCAGGTCAATATTGGGGTAATGGCCGTGAAGATGAGTTGAAATCACTCAACGAAAATCTTCCAAGTTCAGCATCAATGACCCTTACTGGTGGTAAGATTTGGGGTGAAGTGTCTGAAAGCTTCCTCTCTAACCTTAAGAATAATCTGACTGCAGGAGGTAAGACCTACCGCCCAGTTTCTCTATGGATTAACTGGCCTGTTACAGATAACTCTAAACAACACTTGATCTTGGGTGGTGGTGAGAAATTCCTTCATCCGAATGTAGACCCTAGTCTCCTATCAGGTATCATGTTGAACCCAATGCAACAATCTGAACCTTCTAAGATTGCCCTCTTCTCTGCAGCTCAATATGCATGGAAACAATGGAAGTCAGAAGAAGAAGCTAAGAGAGTGAATGATATCGCCTTCAACTTTGTTGAAACAGGTAAATTTACTGACAGTGAAACATCTGTTGCCTTCCGTGAGCTTGGTAAACATATGATCAACCAAAACATGGATGGTCGTGTTGTGAAGTTAGAAGAATCTGTTGAACTTGCACCAAAATTGGCGGCCTTCATGTCTAAGTTGAAAGCTGGTCAAGATGTTGGTGCAGAGCGTCAAGAATTGCGTGCAGAATTTGCTAAACTAAAAGCTGCAGCACAACTTTATAAAGCATCTGGTGATGAAAAGATGCGTGCTCAAATCCACTACTGGTTGGATAATACTATTGACCAAATGGACGCCTTGAGTGCTCTTCTTGATGGTACAGAAGCTATCGAAAAGAACGATTCTGCAAAACTTTGGGATAGTTACTATAAGGGCTTGAAACTCTACGAACAATCACAAACTTATACCTTCCACTATGTAGACCATGATGAAAGAGCTGAGTTGGGTGTTCAACATATCCGTCCATTCTTGCTTGGCCTTCGTGAAATCCTTGCAACAGAAGTTCAAAAAGCCTTGCATCCTGACCAAGTCATTAGTACCTTTATCACAAACCGTACAGGTGTCGAAGGTGGACTTGCTGAAGTGACTGACGGAGATTTAGGAACACATGCCCTTATCAAGTCACCAAATAGCATTCAAACTGGTGACTACATTGGTTTGAAATTTAATAAAGCTGTTCCAATTCAAAACTTGACCTTTGCAATGGGAACTCAAGCAAATCCTCGTGATACCTTCAACAATGCTAAAGTTGAGTACCTCAATGAAAATGATGAGTGGGTAACCCTTTCAGAACCAAGCTACACTGGTAATGAGCCTCTGCTTAAATTTGAAAACCTCAACATCAACGCTAAAGCTGTTCGCATGATTGCAACTTCAGATCGTGGAAACACTTGGTTTGCGGTAAGAGAAATTGCTGTTAACCGTCCTGTAGAAGTTGTTCGTAACAAACAGACAGCTACTGTGACCATCAGTCCAAATCTTATGTACAAGTACAACACAACAGTTGGACAGATTACAGATGGACGTGATAATACTGAAGCCATGCTTGCAAATGCTGATCGAACAGATACAACTCCAGTCAATGGTTGGGTACAACTTGACTTGGGTGAA
Organism: Streptococcus nidrosiense; assembly: GCF_042140045.1. Taxonomy (NCBI): domain Bacteria; kingdom Bacillati; phylum Bacillota; class Bacilli; order Lactobacillales; family Streptococcaceae; genus Streptococcus; species Streptococcus nidrosiense. The sequence goes on along the minus strand of NZ_CP152419.1, from coordinate 1,722,882 downwards.
GTCAAACCTGTGACCAAGGTTCGTCTGGTTCAAGGATCAGGAGATAAATTGGCAGAAGGTGTTCTTGAATATTCTGCAGATGGTAGCTCATGGCAAGAATTGGATCGCTTGACTGGTGAACAAACAAAAGAAATCGAAACTCCAATTTCAGCTCGCTACGTTCGTGTTCGCAATACTAAGAACATCAACTTATGGTGGCGTATCGCTGACTTCTCAGTTGAAACACGTGCAGGCAATAGCGAATTGACTGATACAAACGTTGAAAGCTTGAAGTCAACTCCAGTTTATGACAGCCTAGGCCGTTATGACCTGCAAATTCCAAGCGGAACTAAGCTTCCAGCTAATAGCTACTTGGGTATGAAACTTGATCGTCTGCACCAAGCTGAAAGCATTCAAGCACTTGGTACAGAAAATCCATCTCTCAACTTGGAATACTCTCCAAATGCTCAAGAATGGTATCCAGCTGATCAAGTGACTGATAAGTCCTTGGTACGTTATGTTCGTCTGGTTAATAAGACTGACCAAGAACAAGCAGTGACAGCAACTTCTCTACTTGTTCAGACAAAAGAAGTTCAGCCAACCACACTTGATTCTACATCAATGGGAATCCACCAAACATACGGTCGAAATGATGTTCGCAAGATCAAGAATTTGGATCAGTTATTTGACGGTGTTTACAATAACTTTGTAGAGTTCTCAGACTATGCTCGTAAAGACGGTCATATTACCTTGAAACTTGGTAGCGAACGTGATATTAAGAAGATTAGAGCTTACATCCAAGACGGCACTCAAAACTATCTCCGTGATGGTAAGATTCAAGTCAGTCAAGATGGCAAGACTTGGACAGATGTTGTGACAGTTGGTGACGGTGTTGCTAATGAAACACGTGATGACTCCTTGACAGATGGCTGGACACATGATTCTAAGATGCCAGGAAATCGCTATATCGAGGGTGAACTTTCAAGCCCAGTTAAAGCCAACTATCTCCGTGTTCTATTTACAGCAGACTATGATGCTCGTTTTGTAGGCTTCACTGAGTTGGTGATCAATGATGGCGAATTCGTGAAACCAATCAATGACCCAACTGTAGAAGGAAACAGCGGTGAAAGCCAAGGCAACCTTTACACTAATCTTGTAGATGGTAAAGTCTTGACAAGATACAAGGCTGAGAAAGAACAAGGTGAGCTTGTTTACCACTTGTCAGAACCAACAGATGCTAACCATATCCGACTTGTTTCAAGTATTCCTCAAGGAGTTACTGCACGTGTCCTTGCTCGCACTTTGAAAGCAGATAGAGACGGAGCTTGGACAGATCTAGGAGCAATTACCTCAAGCTTCCAAACATTTGCAGTGAGAGAAAAAGCGCCATTGTTAGATGTCAAAGTTGTTTGGGAAGGTGGTAAACCTGAGTTTTACGAAATGACGACCTTCCATCAAGAGCTTCCAGAAGAACCAGAGCAACCAGCTCCAACTTCAAGTAAGGGTGACGAACCAGCACCAGTAGTAGAAGTCCCAGAATTTACTGGTGGCGTAAATGGTGTTGAAGCAGCTGTTCATGAAGTTCCAGAATACACTGAAGCTATTGGCACAGCAGGTGAAGAAGCAGCACCAGTAGTAGAAGTTCCAGAATTCACAGGCGGTGTAAATGGTGTCGAAGCGGCTATCCATGAAGTACCAGAGTATACTGAAGCTACGGTAGAAGCAGACAAGATTCCAGCACCAGTAGTAGAAGTCCCAGAATTCACAGGTGGTGTAAATGGCACTGAAGCAGCTGTCCACGAAGTCCCAGAATATACTGGTGGTGTTAATGGTGTTGAAGCAGCTGTCCATGAAGTCCCAGAGTTCACTGGTCACGTAAATGGATCAGAAGGAACTACTCACGAAGTTCCAGAATTTACTGGAAGTGTGAATGGTTCAGCCCCAACTACACGTGAAACTCCAGCATACACAGATGAGCAGTCTCTTGTAGCTCTTGCTATGTCACAAGATAAGACCTACCAAGCACCTGCAAGTCATCCATACAAGCTCCCAGAGACAGGTACTAAAGAAAATGCTGGCCTTGCAGCCGTTGGTGTTGTAGGTGCACTTCTTGCTATGTTTGCTATGGGAAAGAAAAAAGACGACGAATAAGATGATGTAAAATCATCTAATACTCAATGAAAATCAAAGAGCAAACTAGGAAACTAGCCGCAGGTTGCTCAAAACACTGTTTTGAGGTTGTGGATAGAACTGACGAAGTCAGTAACAAATATACGGCAAGGCGACGTTGACGCGGTTTGAATTTGATTTTCGAAGAGTATAAGTCATAGAGATTGGATCAAGAGATTAATCTCGATTATAAAAAGCGGACAAAACTAGTTTTCTGATAAACAGAAGCTGGTCTTGTTCGCTTTTTCTTAAAGTGAGGAAGCTGATGGTCATTGAAGTTCCTTGAATAAAACATTTCGAACTCCTGACGAAGTCCTTAGATTGAGTTAAGCCACAAGTCAAATTTTCTACCATTTAGGATGTTTTGATGACAATTTAAGAAAGAGCAATCTTTTCCTAGAAATAAATGCTAAACTATAATTGTTCCTAAACATGATTTAGTAGATCGGTGGTCTGGTTCAACCCTAAAAGAATAAAACCGATCTTACAAGTTAATCAGAAGAGTATTATTGAATTGGATTTAGAGGTAGCTAGTAGAGAAAAGTAAATCTGAAATTTGATGTTCTCTTGTGAGCAAGACTAAGGAGTTATTCTATTCATTTATTTGTAGAAAGCTTTGGGGAGTATCTATGAAATTTAAGAAATATATCTTTCCTTTAGCACAAGCCTGCTTGGGTTTGTATTTATTCGCTAATGGAGGTAGTTTGATTAATTTAGATATTGGGGTCATCCTTGTGTTATTATCCCTGATTAAGGGAGTAGAAATCTATAAAGAAGAAAGAAAACATAGGTGAGCATCGTTAGTAACTAGAGATGCTGGAGTTCAGGAAAGAAGAGGTAGTGGTGTGCAAAAGTTGAAAAATAGTTTAAAATTTGTAGGAATGATCTTACTGATTATAAATGTAAATACATTTCCCATGAGAATGCTGGCCCTCGAAGATTCTAGTTCTCTATCCTTAAAGTGGACGACTAGTACTGGGTATTTGATAATTGCTACCTTTTTACTAGTTGCTGTTTGGCGACAATACAAAAAGAAAATTTCGAATCAGCAGAAGGCTTTCAAGTTCACATGGAAGGATTTTGGAATAGCCCTTTTATTTTATGTGGCTACTCGAGTCGTAGCGATTGTAGGTACTCTTCTGATCCAAGTGGTTACTGGAAATCCAACATCCGCTAACGATGCGGCCTTGCTGGCTACAAGTGAGCTGGTCACTCGAGTTTTTCCTCTATTTTTCATCGCCTTTCATTTTGCAATTGGTATATTTGCTCCAATCATGGAAGAATTAGTATTTAGAGGATTCTTCAGCCACTATTTTTTTAAAGCTGATCAAAAGTGGTTGAAATTGTTAATAAGTTCTGCTATTTTTGGCTACCTGCATATGTTTTATCCGATAGAGTTTCTAACTTATTTTTTACTGGGAGTGATATTCTACTTAGCCTATGCTCGTAGAGGGAATATCCTTGATTCTATAGCTGTTCATTTGTTAAATAACGGACTGCTGGTACTGGTATCTATTTTAAACTATCTATTTTTAGTTTTTAGCTAATACTCTTCGAAAATCTCTTCAAACCACGTCAGCGTCGCCTTGCCGTATATTTGTTACTGACTTCGTCAGTTCTATCCACAACCTCAAAACAGTGTTTTGAGCAACCTGCGGCTAGCTTCCTAGTTTGCTCTTTGATTTTCATTGAGTATAAAATATATTCAAAAAATGATTGGTTTAAAGGCTGATCATTTTTCTGTTGCAAAGATCAACTTTTGCTGATAAATGCTGAAGATAGCAATAAAAAACCAGCGATTCAATCACTGGCTGTTAGATCGTTCTTTTAGGAAGCTCCATTAGTAGTAGACGTTTTTGTATCTGTTGTTTGAGTGCTAGATGAAGGAGCAGTTGGTTGTTCTTGTTTACTGCTAGTATCTTCTTTCTTGCTTTCTTCACTGCTACTAGATTGAGTTGTTGTTTCTTCTTGTGTGTTGTCCTTTGTAGAAGTATTATCCTTGTTGGGAGTAGTGTTCTCTTGAGGGGATTCCTTTTGAATCTCTTTTATGACAGTTGTCTGGGTTGTCGTAGTTTCTTTTTTAGAGTTATTATTGTTGTTATTCATAGCATTCATGATGGTGATGCTTGCAGTAATCAGTCCCAGAATACTACCGATAGTAGCAATCGTTTTTTGAAAAACAGTAAATCCTTTTTTGATGTGTTCCGTTTTAGGTTTTGATGTTCTACGATAATTAGACATAAATTCTCTCCTTTACTATGATTCATTATACCGAAAATCTTTAAAAAAAACTTAAATGAACCTGAATTGCCTTTCTTGTCGCCTGAACTGTTTCGTGATACAATAGAAGGAGTGATTTTAGAAAGCGTGAGAAACCATGATTTACTTTGATAATTCGGCAACGACTAAGCCTTATCCAGAAGCACTTGAAACCTATATGCAAGTGTCTGCAAAAATTATTGGAAATCCTTCGAGTCTCCATCGATTGGGGGACCAGTCTACCAGAATTTTAGAAGCTTCTCGTCAACAGATTGCAGATTTGATTGGCAAGAAAAGCGAGGAAATTTTCTTTACATCTGGTGGCACTGAAGGGGATAACTGGGTTATCAAAGGGGTTGCATTTGAAAAAGCGCAATTTGGTAAACACATTATTGTGTCAGCTATTGAGCACCCAGCAGTCAAGGAGTCAGCTCTTTGGCTTAAGACTCAAGGTTTTGAAGTGGATTTTGCACCAGTTGATGAAAAAGGATTTGTAGATGTAGCTGCTTTAGAAAATATACTTCGTCCTGATACAACGCTAGTCTCTGTTATGGCAGTTAACAATGAAATCGGCTCAATCCAGCCTATTGAAGCTATTTCAGAACTATTAGCTGATAAGCCAACTATCTCTTTTCACGTTGATGCCGTTCAAGCTTTAGCTAAGATTCCGACAGAAAAGTATTTGACTGACCGAGTGGATTTTGCGACCTTCTCCAGTCATAAATTCCATGGAGTTCGTGGTGTTGGCTTTGTCTATATCAAGTCTGGTAAGAAAATTACACCGCTTTTAACTGGTGGTGGCCAAGAGCGTGACTATCGTTCAACAACTGAGAATGTAGCAGGAATTGCAGCAACAGCCAAGGCCCTACGTTTGTCTATGGAAAGACTGGACTTGTTTGCTAGTAAAACAAGTCAGATGAAGGAAGTCATCCGTCAGGCTCTTCTTGACTATCCAGATATTTTTGTCTTTTCAGGTGAGGAAGACTTTGCCCCTCATATTCTGACCTTTGGGATTAAGGGTGTTCGTGGGGAAGTCATTGTTCATGCCTTTGAAGACTATGATATTTTCATCTCTACAACCTCTGCTTGTTCGTCCAAGGCTGGAAAACCTGCTGGTACCCTGATTGCTATGGGCATTGAAAAGGATAAGGCCCAGTCAGCAGTTCGTCTAAGCCTAGACCTAGAAAATGACATGAGTCAAGTTGAGCAATTTTTGACTAAACTAAAATTAATCTACAATCAAACTAAAAAAGTAAGATAGGAGCATTCATGCAGTATTCAGAAATTATGATTCGCTATGGAGAGTTGTCAACCAAGGGTAAAAACCGTATGCGTTTCATCAATAAACTACGTAATAATATCTCAGACGTTTTATCCATCTATCCTCAAGTTAAAGTGACAGCAGACCGCGATCGTGCCCATGCTTATCTGAATGGGGCAGATTATGAACCGGTGGCAGAATCTCTCAAACAAGTTTTTGGGATACAAAACTTTTCTCCAGTATATAAGGTTGAAAAATCCGTAGAAGTTCTTAAGTCTGCCGTGCAAGAGGTTATGAAAGACATCTATAAGGAAGGTATGACCTTTAAAATCTCAAGCAAGCGTAGTGACCACAACTTTGAGTTAGACAGTCGTGAACTCAACCAAACGCTTGGTGGAGCAGTTTTTGAAGCTATTCCAAACGTTCAAGTCCAAATGAAAAATCCTGATATCAATCTGCAAGTGGAGATTCGTGAGGAAGCAGCCTATCTTTCCTATGAAACCATTCGTGGTGCAGGTGGCTTGCCAGTTGGAACTTCTGGTAAAGGTATGCTCATGTTATCAGGTGGGATTGACTCACCTGTTGCTGGTTATCTAGCTCTAAAACGTGGTGTAGATATTGAGGCTGTTCACTTTGCTAGCCCTCCATACACAAGTCCAGGTGCCCTCAAGAAAGCGCAAGATTTGACCCGTAAATTGACCAAATTTGGTGGGAATATCCAGTTTATCGAAGTGCCTTTCACTGAGATTCAAGAAGAGATCAAGGCTAAAGCTCCAGAAGCCTATCTGATGACACTGACTCGTCGCTTTATGATGCGCATTACAGATCGTATCCGTGAAGTGAGAAAAGGTTTAGTCATCATCAATGGTGAAAGTCTTGGTCAGGTGGCAAGCCAAACCCTAGAAAGTATGCAGGCTATCAATGCAGTTACCAACACTCCCATCATCCGTCCAGTTGTGACTATGGATAAGTTGGAAATCATTGATATTGCTCAGGAAATTGATACCTTTGAAATTTCTATTCAGCCATTTGAAGACTGTTGTACCATTTTTGCACCCGATCGTCCGAAGACAAATCCAAAGATTAAGAATGCGGAGCAGTATGAAGCGCGAATGGATGTCGAAGGTTTGGTTGAACGTGCAGTAGCAGGAATCATGATTACTGAAATTACGCCTCAAGCTGAGAAGGATGCAGTCGATGAGTTAATTGATGACCTCCTTTAATCAGAAAAAACAGAGGAAAAGATGAAATAAGTAAAAAAAGTTAGTTTATTGTCCTAAATTTGGACGGAAACTGACTTTTTTTCTATATTTATGATATAATTAGATAAAATTTTGAATATAGAGAGTTTTCTGACAATGAATCAATCATATTTTTACCTGAAAATGCGAGAGCATAAATTAGTGGTTCCCTACACGGGTAAGGAGCGCCGCGTACGTGTTCTCCTCCCAAAAAACTATGAAAAAGACACGGATAGAAGCTATCCTGTGGTGTATTTCCATGATGGACAAAATGTCTTTTATAGTAAGGAATCTTACGTTGGACATTCCTGGAAGATTATTCCTGCTATCAAGCGAAATCCAGATATCAGCCGTATGATTGTTGTGGCTATTGACAATGATGGTCTTGGACGGATGAATGAGTATGCAGCTTGGAAATTCCAAGAGTCTAATATTCCTGGCCAACAATTTGGTGGTAAGGGAGTCGAGTACGCAGAATTTGTCATGGAAGTGGTTAAGCCCTTTATCGATGAAAACTATCGGACAAAATCAGACCGTAAACACACTGCTATGATAGGATCTTCACTTGGTGGCAATATTACCCAGTTTATTGGCTTGGAGTATCAAGATCAGATTGGATGTTTGGGAGTTTTCTCATCAGCTAACTGGCTCCACCAAGAATCCTTTGATCGCTATATCGAGCGTAAAAAACTCTTGCCTGACCAACGCATCTTTATATATGTTGGAACGGAAGAAGCTGATGATACAGACAAGACCCTCATGGCTGGCAATATTAAGCAGGCCTATATCGACTCTTCCCTTCGCTATTATCATGATTTGATAGCGGGAGGAGTGCAGTTGGAAAATCTCTCACTCAAGGTTCAGGCTGGAGCCATTCACCATGAAGTGCCATGGTCAGAAAATCTTCCAGCTTGTCTACGTTTTTTTGCAGAAAATTGGTAAATAGTATAAAGGAGACAGGATATGAATATTGAACATCTTAGCCACTGGAGTGGTCATCTAAATCGTGAAATGTACGTCAATCGTTACGGACACGCAGGTATCCCAGTTGTTGTCTTTGCGTCCTCAGGTGGTAGCCACAATGAATACTATGATTTTGGCATGATTGATGCATGTGCATCTTTTATTGAGGAGGGCCGTGTTCAGTTCTTTACACTTTCAAGTGTCGATAGCGAGAGCTGGCTTGCGACATGGAAAAACGGTCATGACCAAGCTGAAATGCACCGTGCTTATGAGCGATACGTTATTGAAGAAGCTATTCCTTTTATCAAGCATAAGACAGGCTGGTTCGATGGCATGATGACGACAGGTTGCTCTATGGGAGCTTACCATGCTCTCAACTTCTTCTTGCAACATCCGGATGTCTTCACCAAAGTCATTGCTCTTAGTGGTGTCTACGATGCACGTTTCTTTGTCGGTGATTATTACAATGACGATGCCATCTATCAAAATTCACCAGTAGACTATATCTGGAATCAAAATGATGGTTGGTTTATCGACCGTTACCGTCAAGCTGAAATTGTGGTTTGTACGGGACTAGGTGCTTGGGAACATGATGGCCTTCCTTCTTACTACAAGCTCAAAGAAGCCTTCGACCAAAAACAAATTCCTGCCTGGTTTGCAGAATGGGGACATGATGTCGCCCATGACTGGGAATGGTGGCGCAAACAAATGCCATATTTCCTCGGTCACATGAGTCTATAAAAGGAGTCGCTTATGAATTATCTTGTAATTTCACCCTATTACCCACAAAATTTCCAACAGTTTAGTATTGAGCTAGCCAATAAAGGAATCACCGTTCTAGGGATTGGGCAAGAACCCTACGAACAACTAGATGAACCATTGCGCAATAGCCTGACTGAGTATTTCCGAGTTGATAATCTTGAAAATATCGATGAGGTTAAACGTGCAGTTGCCTTTCTTTTCTATAAACATGGTCCAATTGACCGCATTGAATCACACAATGAATACTGGCTAGAGTTGGATGCTGCCCTTCGTGAACAATTTAATGTTTTTGGTGCTAAAACAGAAGACCTCAAGAAGACTAAGTTCAAGTCTGAAATGAAGAAACTCTTCAAGAAAGCTGGAGTTCCAGTTGTGCCAGGTGCGGTGATTGAAACAGAAGCAGATGTTGATAAAGCTGTTAAAGAGATCGGCCTTCCCATGATTGCTAAACCTGACAATGGAGTTGGAGCAGCCGCAACATTCAAACTTGAAACAGCAGATGATGTCAATCACTTTAAAACTGAATGGGACCATTCAACTGTTTACTTCTTTGAAAAATTTGTCACCTCTAGTGAGATCTGTACCTTCGATGGTTTGGTAGATAGAGATGGGAATATCGTCTTTTCTACGACATTTGACTACGCACACACACCTCTCGATCTCATGATTTATAAGATGGACAATTCTTATTATGTTCTCAAGGAGATGGATCCAAAATTACGCAAGTTACGCAAGTATGGTGAGGCTATTGTCAAGGAATTTGGCATGAAGGAACGTTTCTTCCATATCGAGTTCTTCCGTGAGGGTGATGACTATATCGCTATCGAGTACAATAACCGTCCAGCAGGTGGCTTTACCATTGATGTCTATAACTATGCCCATTCTTTTGATTTGTACAAGGGCTATGCAGCAATCGTTGCAGGTGAACAATTCCCAGCTTCTCAATTCGAGCCTCTATACTGCTTGGCAACATCTCGTCGCGCTAATGCCAATTATGTTTATTCAGAAGAAGACTTGCTCGCTAAATATGGTCAGCAATTCAAGGTCAAGAAAATCATGCCTGCAGCCTTTGCTGAATTGCAAGGAGACTTTCTCTATATGCTAACGACACCAAGTCGTGAAGAAATGGATCAGATGATTAAGGACTTTGGTCAGCGTCAAGAATAATCAAAATTTTGACTTAACAAACTCTCTTTGTTAGGTCTTTTTTGTAGACTTGAAATAAAAGCGTTTTCCCACAGGATTCTTTTAGAAAATCTGTTGCTAAAAGGCTTAAAAATTGATAGAATAGGGATTGTCTAAAAAATATTAAGGAGAATCTATCAATGGATTTCGCATGGGCAGTCAAATATGCCACTGAATTTTTGGGAACAGCCATCTTGATCATCTTGGGAAATGGTGCAGTTGCCAACGTTGAACTTAAAGGTACGAAAGGTCACCAAAGTGGCTGGCTCGTTATCGCTGTTGGTTACGGTATGGGGGTTATGATCCCTGCCTTGATGTTTGGTAATGTTTCTGGTAACCACATCAACCCAGCCTTCACTCTTGGTCTAGCAGTTAGCGGACTTTTCCCTTGGGCACAAGTAGCACCATACATCGTTGCACAAGTCTTGGGAGCAATCTTCGGACAAGCCTTGGTTGTTGCAACTCACCGTCCTTACTACTTGCAAACTGAAAAAGCAAACAATATCTTGGGAACTTTCTCAACTATTTCAAGTATTGACAACGGAACAAAAGAATCACGCTTTGCAGCAACAGTTAACGGTTTTATCAACGAGTTTGTTGGTTCATTCGTTCTCTTCTTTGCAGCACTTGGTATGACAAAGAACTTTTTTGGTGCTGAAGTTCTCCAATACATGAAACAAATGGCTACTCAAGCAGGTCAAAATGTTGACTTCTCTGATTTGGCAATTAAAGCTCAAGTAGCGCCTCATACAGCATCAGGCCTTGCTGTTGGTCACTTGGCACTTGGTTTCCTAGTAATGGCCTTGGTTACTTCACTTGGCGGACCTACTGGACCTGGTTTGAACCCAGCTCGTGACTTTGGACCACGTCTCCTTCATGCCTTCCTTCCAAAATCAATCCTTGGTCAACACAAGGGTGATTCAAAATGGTGGTATGCTTGGGTACCAGTAGTTGCACCGATTGCAGCTGGTATTGCAGCAGTAGCGCTTTTCAAATTACTTTACCTATAATCACTCAAAACTGGGAAGACCCAGTTTTTTTCTTGTCTAGGAAAGTCGAGTTTTTAGATAAAGATTCTTAAATCGTCAGACTTTTTTCATTTTAATGCTAAAGGTGAAAATGTAGCGAAAATATGGTAAAATAGAGTACTAAGTAAACGTTAAAAAGGAATATTATGCGTAAAGAGATTGCACCCGAATTATATAATTACAATAAATTCCCTGGTCCTGAATTTCATCTATCTGGAGATAAAGTCGAAGCTGAAGGGTTTACCTTTACTTTGGTTGAAAATAGCAAGGATGCTTTTGATGCAACGGCATTTACTCAACGCTTTTCTGAAGTTTTAAGTAAGTTCGATTATATTGTTGGAGACTGGAGTAATGAGCAGTTGCGCTTACGTGGTTTCTACAAGAATGAGCGAGCTGAAGAGTCTCTTGAGAAAATCAGTCGTTTACAAGATTACCTACTTGAGTATTGTAGCTATGGTTGTGCCTATTTTGTTCTAGAAAATGAAGTTCCTAAACGAGCACCGTTTGACCAAAAGATGCGCAAAAAAGAGGAAGAAAAGGATTCTCGCAAAGGGAAAAAAACTGCCCAAAGTAAGAAAAGAAATCATACGGATAAGAGAAATAGACGCCGTTCAAAAGAACAGAAATCTCAGAAAGAAGACAAGGGGCAACGTCATTTCGTCATCCGTAAGAAAGATTAGAGAATAAGGAGAAAACATGAAACCGTCTATTTATAGTTTAACACGTCAAGGCATGCAAGAATGGGTCTTGGAGCAGGGAGAAAAGAAATTCCGTGCCGACCAAATCTGGGAGTGGCTTTACCGTAAACGTGTTCAGACATTTGAAGAAATGACCAACTTGTCTAAGGATTTGATTGCCAAGCTCAACGAGCAGTTTGTAGTCAATCCCTTGAAACAACGTATCGTTCAAGAGTCAGCCGATGGTACTGTCAAGTATCTCTTTGAGTTACCAGACGGGATGTTGATTGAGACAGTGCTGATGCGTCAGCACTATGGTTTGTCAGTCTGTGTAACAACTCAGGTAGGATGCAATATCGGTTGTACCTTCTGTGCATCAGGCTTGATCAAGAAGCAACGTGACCTCAATAACGGTGAAATCGTTGCGCAGATTATGTTAGTCCAAAAATATTTTGACGAACGTGGACAAGATGAACGTGTTAGTCATATCGTTGTAATGGGGATTGGAGAACCTTTTGATAACTACAATAACGTCTTGAACTTTATCCGTACCATCAATGACGATAAGGGAATGGCTATCGGTGCTCGCCATATCACCGTATCAACTTCTGGTTTGGCTCACAAAATCCGTGAATTTGCTAATGAAGGTGTGCAGGTTAACCTTGCTGTTTCTCTTCATGCACCAAACAATGAACTTCGTTCAAGCATCATGAAGATTAACCGTGCCTTTCCAATTGAAAAACTCTTTGCAGCTATCGAGTATTACATTGAAACAACTAACCGTCGCGTAACTTTTGAATATATCATGCTCAATGAAGTGAATGATGGTGTGGAGCAGGCGCTTGAGTTAGCTGAATTGCTTAAGAATATCAAGAAATTGTCTTATGTCAACTTGATTCCTTACAACCCAGTTAGTGAACATGACCAGTATAGCCGTAGTCCTAAAGAACGTGTCATGGCTTTCTATGATACGCTCAAGAAAAAAGGTGTCAACTGTGTCGTTCGCCAGGAACATGGTACAGATATCGATGCGGCTTGTGGACAATTGCGTTCAAATACCATGAAGCGTGATCGCCAAAAAGCAGTAGCTGAAGTAAATCCATAAGATGAGTCGAAAAACATTACTAAGCTTGGGAGTGCTTTTATACAGTCTTTGTATCGTCTGTTTTTGTTTTACTCCCCAGCCAAAACTTCCGATAGGAGTGGAAACTCCAGGTATTCAAACTTTTGGACGCCTGGTTTTTCTTTTGACGCCTTTTAACTCCCTTTGGAAACTGGGTGAAGTGACAAGTCTTTTTCAGTTATTTTGGATTTTTTTGCAAAACGCCTTAAATATCCTTTTACTTTTCCCGCTGATTTTCCAACTTCTCTTTCTCATTCCTAGTCTAAGAAATACTAAGAAAGTGATTTTGTTTAGCTTTTTATTGAGCTTGGGAATTGAATGCACGCAACTAGTTTTAGATTTTTTCTTCGACTTTAACCGGGTCTTTGAGATTGATGATTTGTGGACCAATACCTTGGGTGGCTACCTGGCTTGGCTCCTCTATAAACTACTACATAAAAACAAGATAAGGAATTAAAATGAGTATCTTAGAAGTTAAAAATTTGAGTCACGGTTTTGGTGACCGTGCGATTTTTGAAGATGTATCTTTCCGCCTCCTTAAAGGTGAACATATCGGCTTAGTTGGTGCCAATGGTGAAGGAAAATCAACCTTTATGAGCATCGTAACTGGTAAAATGTTACCTGATGAAGGTAAGGTGGAATGGTCTAAATATGTGACAGCTGGCTACCTAGATCAGCATGCTGTGCTTAAAGAAGGCCAAACTGTTCGTGACGTTCTTCGTACAGCTTTTGACGAATTATTCAAAGCCGAAGCGCGTATCAATGATCTCTACATGGAAATGGCAGAAGAGGGCGCTGATATTGATGCATTGATGGAAGAAGTTGGAGAACTTCAGGACCGTTTGGAAAGTCGTGATTTCTATACCTTGGATGCGAAGATCGATGAAGTGGCGCGTGCCCTTGGTGTCATGGACTTTGGGATGGATACAGACGTAACAGCCTTGTCAGGTGGGCAAAGAACCAAGGTACTTTTGGCAAAACTCCTGCTTGAAAAGCCAGATATCTTGCTTCTGGACGAGCCAACTAACTACTTGGATGCTGAGCATATCGACTGGCTCAAACGCTATCTCCAGAACTATGAGAATGCCTTTGTTCTTATTTCTCACGATATTCCTTTCCTCAACGACGTTATCAATATCGTCTATCATGTAGAAAATCAGCAGTTGACTCGTTATTCAGGCGATTACTACCAGTTCCAAGAAGTCTATGCCATGAAGAAATCACAGTTGGAAGCAGCCTATGAGCGTCAACAGAAAGAAATTGCTGATCTCAAGGATTTTGTGGCTCGAAACAAGGCGCGTGTTGCAACACGAAACATGGCCATGTCTCGCCAGAAGAAATTGGATAAGATGGATATCATCGAACTCCAAAGTGAGAAGCCAAAGCCATCCTTTGAATTTAAATCAGCTCGTACACCTGGACGCTTTATCTTCCAAGCCAAGGACTTGCAGATTGGCTACGATCGTCCCCTTACTAAACCATTAAATCTTACCTTTGAGCGCAATCAAAAGGTTGCTATCATCGGTGCCAACGGTATCGGGAAAACAACCCTCTTGAAGAGTCTTTTGGGAATTATTCCACCTATTGCTGGGGAAGTTGAGCGTGGTGACTATCTAGAACTTGGCTACTTTGAACAAGAAGTGGAAGGTGGCAATCGTCAAACACCACTAGAAGCTGTCTGGAATGCCTTTCCGGCACTCAATCAAGCCGAAGTTCGTGCAGCCCTTGCTCGTTGTGGTTTGACGACTAAACATATCGAGAGCCAAATCCAAGTATTGTCAGGTGGGGAACAAGCCAAGGTTCGTTTCTGTCTCTTGATGAACCGCGAGAATAATGTCCTTGTTCTTGACGAACCTACCAACCACTTGGATGTGGATGCCAAGGACGAACTCAAACGTGCTCTGAAAGAATATAAGGGTTCTATCCTTATGGTTTGTCACGAACCAGACTTTTACGAAGGCTGGATGGACCAAATCTGGGATTTCAATGAGTTGACATAAAAAGAGAATCCCGCAAAACTAGAATAGGAAAAAGCCAAGTCTGGGTGACTTGGCTTTTTGGCTAGTAATTCAAATAGGTCTCAATATCAGATTTTTGGATTTCTTTCCCGTAGTGACAAATCGGGCAAGAAACGAAATAAGTTTTTCCGTAAGGAAAGAGTGGAATCCAGTAAAGGGTAAACTTACGTCCAGTTTCTGAAATTTCCCAAGTGTCGGTATTGTTACAGTGACCACACTCGATAGTGGTTTGAGTATGTCCTAAGACCTTTTGGTAACCTTTCGAACCCCAGAATAAAATCATTTTCACATCTCCTTATTTTAGGGTCATCCTATTTTTTGCTGAAATCGTAGTCCTTAACAATTTCAATGCTGTCAATAGTGATAGCAGTAGTTGGTTTGTCTTTTTCGTCTTTTTCAGCCTTGGCAATCTTGTCAACAACATCCATACCGTCGATGACTTGACCAAAGACAGGGTGCTTACCGTCTAGACTAGGATTTCCACCTTCTTTGTAGGCTTCGATAATTTTCTTTGGATAGCTATTCGTAGGGAGTTTGGCAGAAATATCCGTCGTATTTTGGTTGATGAAGAACTGGCTACCGTTTGAATTTGGTTGACCAGTATTGGCCATAGAGAGAGAACCACGAATGTTATAGAGGTAAGGAGAGATTTCGCTCTTGAAACCAGTTCCCTGGTCTTTAGTCTTATCCTTATCATGCCAGATGGATTCACCACCAGTACCATCCCCTTTTGGATCACCAGTCTGGACCATGAAGCCATCAATCACTCGGTGGAAGGTAACGCCATTGTAGTAGCCTTCTTTTGCGTGAGTTAGGAAATTTTCAACCGCAAGTGGAGCTAGCTTTGGAAAGAGTTTGATGCGGATATCTCCTTGACTGGTGCGGAGAATGACTTCAGCTTCGTCTTCAGCAACTTCCTTAGAGAGTTGTGGGAAGTTAGCATTCTCATTTGTCAAGGCGTCTTTGAGATCCTTGGCAGATTGGGCAGCTGCTTTGGAACTTTCTTCAGCAGCCAAGCTAGAATCTACATAGTCATCCCCTCGGAGACTACGTTGGATACTGCTACATCCAGCAAGGGCAAAAGTTGAGATTAATAGAAGTGTTGCTATTTTTTTCATGGTAATCCTTTCAAAAATCATTTCTACCATTGTACCCTAATTGAAAGTGGATTTCAAATATTCAATTGTGATCATTCCGATAGTACATACAATTTTATAGCCTTGCTTACACCATTTTGATCATTAGAATCTGTTACTTTATTTGCACAGACTTTAACATCTGTAGGAGCGTTTCCCATTGCAACACCAAGTCCAGCGGTCTCAATCATTGGAATATCGTTATAATTATCTCCAATACTCATAATTTCAGTAAGTGATAGTTGATAATAGTTGGCTAATTCTAACAGAGCTTGTTTTTTTGAGACTTGATTATGTGTGACTTCAAGATAGTTATCCTTCGAGAGGTAAAAGTCAGTTTGAGGGAAATCCATGGTTGCTAATGTCTCTTTAAGTTTCTGGATAGTAGCTGCGTTATCTATTAGTAAAAGTTTATGAATAAGATTCTTTTCTTCCTGAAGAAAATCTGCTAGTGAAGTAACTTTGGGGCTCTCTCCAGTAATCTGTGCTTCAATTTCTACCCATTTATCTAAAGTATTTACGTACCAATATTTTCCAGAATAAACATTAATTGAAACTGTCGGAAATTCTTTTGTTAAAAAATCATGTAGTAAGAGTAATTCCTTTTTATTAATAGAATGCTGACTCAGAATTTTATCTCCTGTACTAATGAGAGCACCATTATAACTTGCAATTGGAAAACTTGTAATCCCCAGTTCTTCCGAAATTGGAGCTATACCAAGAGGAGAGCGAGCAGAAGCTAGACAAAAGGGATGTCACTTTGTTTCAAAAGTGGCATCAGTTCTATCAAATGAGAATCTAATTGGTGATTTTTATCCAAAATAGTACCATCGATATCACTCATGATTAACTTTATTACTGACATATGTTTCTCCTTTTTAAAATAGAATAGTTGTTTTACCATCTAAAGACTGTTGAATTTCCAGGTCGGGTTCTTTGTCTGTAATCCAATAATCAAAATCAGTAAGTTCGGAAAGAATATAATGAGAGTGTTTGTTTATCTTGCTGGTTTCAGCTAACAAGACGCGAATTTTACTGGTTTTAAATGCTCTTTTTTTCATTAGAACATCTTCTTGATCCTCAAAGCTAACTTGTCCGTCTGAAAGACTAGCTGCACCAAAAAATGCTAAGTCAAATTTAATTCTATTCAAAGATTCGGATTCTTCTAATGAGTAATAGAAACGATTCTTTTTATGAAATCGTCCACCGATAATGTGAAAATCGACATTTTCATTTTCTCCTAAGACCAGTGCATTATCCAATGAATGGCTGAAAATAGTAACCTTTTTATCAGTTATTTTTGCTAACTCAAGTACAGTTGTTGAAACATCATAGAAAATTAATTGTGAATCAGAAATGAGTTGGGTAGCTAAATGAGCAATTTTCTCTTTTTCTTTGGAAGACTGTTCTGCTCGACCTTTATAACCAAGAATCCTTTGCTTTTGAATTGGCAATAAACCTCCATGAGTTCTTTTTGCTCGTTTCTCCTTTGCGAGAATAGCAAAATCTCTACGGATGGTATCTTTAGAAACATGGAAATGGTCAACCATTTCTTTTGCTGATAGACTTCCTCTCTCTTCTAAAAGTTTTATGATTTCTTCTAATCGTTGTTCTTGGTACATAGGAAAGCCCCCTTTTAATACTAATATACCTCTTTTATAAGTGATTGTCAATAAGTGTAATGATTTATAAGTGTTTTGATTGATTTATAAAAAAATCAACCAGTCTTGGTTGATTAAAGATTCTTTTTAGGATGGCGGTCAATGATTGCTTGATGGTCCTTGAGAGCTTGTTCTCCTTTTGGAGTTAGTTTATAGCCACGAATCGAAAAGAGACTTGCTAATTCCTCTTCTGAAAAATGTTCATGAAGGGCTTGATTCAAGTCGGCAGCCTTCATTTTAGAAAGTCCAGTAACCCCCTTATTTTTAAGGATATTCTTTTTCATGGTGCTATTTAGATGATCCAGCGAATCAAAAGCAGTTTCAACAAGAGCATAGCCTTTTTCAACAAGCGTTTCTAAATGTTTTGGGGCATCAATGCCATAAGTGTACTCAAAGTATTTAGGAAACCAAGTTTCTGTAGTAAAGGTACCAAACTGAATTCGCCAGAGGAGGATAATATCTCCTGCCAGGAGATTGTCTTCTAATAATTCCATATTTCGCTTGGGAACAGGCTTGGGATTTAGTAGCCAAGTCTCTATATCACGATCAGGAGAGATATAAGGTTTGACTTGGTGGTCTTTGTAAATGTTCTCTAGACTAGTATTCATAAAGTTTCTCTTTCTAATTTATCCCTATTAGTCTAACAAATTTATAAAAAATTTAAAAATTTTAAAGTCTGTCAAGTTTTTTTCTTGACACCTCTCAGAAATCTGCTATAATAGAACATGTGCTAAATAGCTCAGCTATTTCACCGAACTAAAAAAATAAAAGAAAAGAGATATCAAAAATGGCAGTAAAAATCCGTTTGACTCGTATGGGTTCTAAGAAAAAACCTTTCTACCGTATTAACGTAGCAGATTCACGTTCACCACGTGACGGACGTTTCATCGAAACAGTTGGAACTTACAACCCACTTGTTGCTGAAAACCAAGTAACTTTGAAAGAAGACCGCGTTCTTGCATGGTTGGCTGATGGAGCTCAACCTTCAGATACAGTACGCAACATCCTTTCAAAAGAAGGCGTATTGAAAAAATTCCACGATTCTAAATTCTCTAAATAATTCTAAAGTAGGTTGACAGATGGATACGATTGAAAATCTCATTATTGCAATTGTGAAACCCTTGATTTCACAACCAGATGCCTTAACTATCAAGATTGAAGATACACCAGAATTTTTGGAGTATCATTTGGATCTTGACCAGAGCGATGTGGGTCGTGTAATCGGTCGTAAGGGTCGCACTATCTCAGCGATAAGAACGATTGTCTACTCTGTCCCAACTGAAGACAAAAAAGTAAGAATCGTTATTGACGAAAAATAAGAAGGGCGGGACGAATGTCTCGCTTTTTTTGCAAGGAGAAGGAATGAGAGATTTAACAGTTAGACAACTAGAGGAATACTTACTTGATCATTACCAACAATCTAGAACAGAAGAAGGACTTTTTATCAAACTAGTGGAAGAAGTTGGAGAAGTCGCTGAAGTTTTAAATGGACGTTCAGGTAGAAAAGAGGGTGTCCAAGATTCAAACGAGGAATTGGCAAAGGAGTTGGCAGATATCATTCACTATACAGTCGCAATTGCAGCCATCAACGATATTGATCTAACCAAGACCATTTTTGAAAAAGACAAGAAGGCAGCTATCAAGTATCAGCATGAACAAGATTTGGAAGGCTTTTTAGCAAGAAACCATCCATAGTTGCTCTTTTCTCCAACTTGTGAAAATCCCTGGAACGTGATAAAATAAAGGGTAAGGGTATATAATAAATCATTGTATAGAATGAGTGGTTTCTTTATGAAGAGGTTTGAAGTATCTACAGAAATTGGTAGTCTCTCTGTTACTTATCAAAAGCAAAAGAAAGTGCTAGTTTGTTTAAGTGGCGCAGGTTTGCTACCTAGTTATGAAAATTTTTCACTTATACTTGAAAAACTTCCTCCCACAATTGGTTATTTGACAATTGATTTTCCAAACACAGGTAGAAGTCCGATTCATGACCAAGCTGGAAAAAATCTAGATAATCTTGCAGATGCGGTTTATGAAGTACTTGAAGAATTAGAGATTTCTGAATATATACTTTGTGCACATAGTTTGAGTGGAATTGTAGCTTGCAAATTACTCAACAAACCAATTAAGTGTCAGGCCTTAGTAGCGATTGAACCAACAACTAAAAAAGTAATGTTTGCTGATTTTTCAGAAAATCCTTATCCAGAAATGGAAGAGCAGATGAGACTGATTGAAGAATTCGGTCCTGAACTTTATTTTAAGAACTTAACTCAAGCCACATTCAGCCCTGAAACTAACAAAGAAATCTGGGAAATAATGCAAGAAAAAGGCTCAGAGTTGGAAAATCAAGATCCAGAGTTTCAGGTATCTGTTGAGATCACCAAGGAAGATTTTGAGGATATGTCAATAGCAGATCGTATCCCTGTATTTATTTTTTGTCAGACTTATAGAGAAAAAGAGTACAGAGAATCAGAATATTGGACTTCCAGTACTAAACTCATTTTAGGAGGGAATCACCATTATTTACAGTGGTCTGAATCAGATAAAATTGTAGATATTATTAAAAAATTGTAAGAAGAAAATGGAGATAAGGAAATTACAGGAGATCAAATGAACTATTTTAACGTTGGAAAAATCGTCAATACCCAAGGCTTGCAAGGTGAGATGAGAGTCTTATCAGTGACGGATTTTTCGGAAGAACGCTTTAAAAAAGGTGCCGAACTGGCCTTATTTGATGAGAAGGATCAATTTGTTAAAACAGTGACTATCGCAAGTCACCGTAAACATAAAAACTTTGATATCATCAAATTTAAGGATATGTATCACATCAATGATATTGAAAAATACAAGGGCTACAGTTTGAAGGTTGCGGAAGAAAACCTTAATGACCTAGATGAGGGTGAATTTTACTATCACGAAATTATCGGCCTAGAGGTTTACGAGGGCGACAATTTGATTGGAATTATTAAGGAAATCCTTCAACCAGGTGCCAATGATGTCTGGGTAGTCAAACGCAAAGGCAAACGTGACCTTCTTTTACCATACATCCCGCCGGTTGTGCTTAATGTGGACATTCCCAATAAGCGTGTGGATGTAGAACTCTTAGAAGGGTTAGACGATGAAGATTGATATTTTAACCCTCTTTCCAGAGATGTTCTCACCGCTAGAACATTCCATCGTTGGAAAGGCCCGTGAAAAGGGGCTTTTAGATATCCAGTATCATAATTTTCGTGAATATGCTGAAAAGGCTCGTCATGTTGATGACGAACCCTACGGTGGTGGTCAAGGCATGCTCCTGCGAGCGCAACCAATCTTTGATGCCTTTGATGCTATTCAAAAGAAAAATCCGCGCGTGATCCTTTTGGATCCTGCTGGTAAGCAGTTTGACCAGGCTTATGCTGAAGATTTAGCACAAGAAGAGGAACTCATCTTTATCTGTGGTCACTACGAGGGCTATGATGAACGCATTAAGACCTTGGTAACAGATGAGATTTCTCTTGGTGATTATGTTCTAACTGGTGGAGAACTGGCAGCAATGACCATGATTGATGCGACGGCTCGCTTGATACCTGAAGTGATTGGGAAGGAAACCAGTCATCAAGATGATAGCTTTTCATCAGGCCTTCTTGAATATCCTCAGTACACACGTCCTTACGATTATCGTGGCATGGTGGTTCCAGAAGTGCTTATGAGTGGGCATCATGAGAAGATTCGCCAATGGCGTCTCTATGAAAGTCTCAAAAAAACTTATGAGCGTAGACCAGATTTGTTGGAACATTACGAATTAACAGCAGAAGAAGCTAAAATGTTAGCGGACATTAAAGAAAATACAAATTAAAAGGAGAAGCCTATGCAAGTCATTAAACGTGATGGACAAGTTGCCGACTTTGATCCAGATAAAATCTATCAAGCCATTCTCAAAGCTGCTCAAACGGTTTATGTTTTGACCGATGATTTACGTCAAAACCTAGCTCAGGTAACTAAGAAAGTTGTCTTGGATCTAGAAGATGCAAAAGTGGAGCGTGCGACAATCAGCATGATTCAATCAATGGTTGAGCATCGCTTGCTTGGTGCAGGTTACATCACCATCGCTGAACACTATATTTCTTACCGTTTACAGCGGGATTTAGAGAGAAGTGGTTACGGAGAACATATTGCTGTTCACCTTCATTTTGAACAAATCCGTTAATAGAAAAGAGTGAGATGAAGAAAACTCATCTCACTCTTTCTTAAATCGATTTTTTTGGGCAGTTTGGACAGTTGAGGGAACAAAACTTATTTTTTGAATATCTGGGACTCGAATAATGCGGGTCACATTTTTTGCAAAATTTTTAACGATAATTTGCTGGCGGTCCGTATCAAATTTGATGATATCCCCTGTAAAACTTGTATCTGAAAAAATAATGTGGACAGCAGTTTTTTTCAGGAGTGCCTCTTTAATGGCACTTGTCAGGGAGTCAGCTTTGGAATGATCTGGTTCTTCTCGTCCGTTGAGAAATCCTTGGAATTTTTGTTGAATATGTTTAAATAAATCTTTCATCGGAGCCTCCCTTCTTTTTACCATTATTATATACAATTTTAAAAAAATCTACAAGATTTTACGAATAATCAAGTGAAGACAATTAAAAGGAGAATACAATGGCAGAATTTACATTTGAAATCGAAGAACACTTACTTACGCTCTCAGAGAATGAAAAAGGTTGGACCAAGGAAATCAATCGTGTCAGCTTTAATGGAGCACCAGCAAAGTTTGACATTCGTGCTTGGAGTCCAGACCACACTAAGATGGGGAAAGGAATCACCCTCTCAAACGAGGAGTTTCAAGTGATGGTCGATGCCTTTAAGAATCAATAAGCAATCATAAAAAAACAGACGAAAGGAGGTTGGGAGAAAATTCCCGACCTCCTTTCTTTCTTTATTTATGTGAAAAGTAGGGTTGATTACTAAGACGTTGAAGGAGTGGTCGTCCGATAAAACTAATGGCAAGGATTTTTGCAAGATCAGGAATGATAAAGGGAAGCACACCGACAGCGAGAGCCTTGTCAATAGGCATACCAGCAAGGAAGTGGAGGCTGAGAATACCACCGACAAAGACAAGGGAATCCCCTAAGAGATTGGCTAGGAAAATACGTACAACACTGCTATTCGTATGAGTCAGATAGGAAGCAAGTCCAGCATAGACAAGGTCAAACCATAGATAACCAGCACTTGGCCCAATTAAAACGTGGAAACCAGCTCCTCCACTAGCAAAGACAGGAAGACCAATGGCACCTAGTAAGAGGTAAAGTCCTACAGAAAGGACAGCTTCCCTAGGTCGAAAAACAGTAGCGATGAGTCCGATAGCAAAGTTTTGCAGAGTAAATGGTACAGGTCCAATTGGGATACTGATTTGGGCTAATACTGCAATCAGAGCAGCCCCAATAGCAGGAATAGCGTAAATGTGTGCTTTTTTCATAATAGTTAACCTCTTTTGTAATTTATAGTAACTATTATACTTTAAGAAACATAATTGTCAACCTATTTCAAAAACAAAGGTTACAAATTTGTAACGGCCGATTTAGAGAGAGCCGGAGGCCAAGAGATTTTTCAAAACACAGATAAATCTTATCCGTAATAAAAAGACTAGCCTTATAGAGCTTGGCTACCATATAGTGAAAATTATTAGGAATCCTGATGGGATGCTATTTTTAAGTGTTTTATAATTTGCTCTAGTAAAAGAAAAAGATTGAAGAAAATGGTCCAAAATAGACTTTTTCTTCAATCTGAATGACCGAGATGATCTCATTTAAAATTATTAACGCATGGTCACAAATTCTTCTGATCCTGTTGGATGGATAGCAACTGTAGCATCAAAGTCAGCTTTTGTAGCTCCCATCTTAATAGCAACTGCAAATCCTTGAATCATTTCATCAACGCCATAGCCGATGCCATGAAGGCCAACTACCTTTTCGTCTGCACCAGCTGTAACGAGCTTGAAGCGAGCTTCTTGACGGTGACTTGTGACTGCGGAGTACATAGAAGCAAATTTTGAAGTATAAACTTTAATGTTTTCTTGTCCATACTCTTTGATAGCTTCTTCCTCAGTCAGACCGACAGTTCCGATAGCTGGGTGTGAAAAGACTACAGTTGGAATAGTAGTGTAGTCCATTTTGGCATTGGTTTTACCGTTGAAAAGTCTTTCGGATAGGGTACGTCCAGCCTTGATAGCAACAGGAGTTAGTTCTTTTTCGCCTGTGACATCTCCAAGAGCATAGATACCGTCAACGACGGTGTTTTGGTATTCATCAACTTGGATGAAACCACGTTCATTGAGAGTAACGCCTGCCTTTTCTAGCTGGAGTCCTTCAACGTTTGGACGGCGGCCAGTTGCCCAGATAACTTGACTGGCAGTATGAGTACTACCATCTTCGAAATGAATGGTAATGCCTTGTTCAGTTTCTTCAAGTTTAGCAGGAATCTTATGGGTGTGGAGGTTTAATCCAGTATTTTCCATTTCTTGAACTAGACTCTCAACAATATAACTATCAAATCCACGGAGCGGACGCTCGCGACGGACGAATAAATCAGTCTGCACACCAAGGGTATGGAGCACGCCAGCTAATTCGACAGCAATGTAACCTGCCCCAAGAATGGCTACAGATTCAGGCAACTCTTCCCAAGCAAAGACATCATCAGAACTACCACCTAGTTCCGCACCAGGAATGGTAGGAATATGAGGATGTGCCCCAGTTGCAATAACGATGTGCTTAGCACGGATCAACTCACCATTGACACTGACTGTATGAGCGTCAACGAACTCGGCGCGTCCTTCAATCAAATCAACTCCGTTACGCTTAAAGCTTCCACCATAAGAAGAGCGAGCACGATCAATATAGGCTTCACGATTTTTACGAAGCCTTGCATAATCAAATTCATTACCAGTACTTGTAAAACCATAGTCAGATCCATATTTGTGGATGCTCTCTGCGATTTGGGCACCGTACCACATAATTTTCTTAGGAACGCAGCCAATATTGACACAGGTTCCACCTAATTTCTTTTCCTCAATCACTGCCGCTTTAGCACCATGTTCACCAGCACGATTCATGGTAGCAATACCCCCGCTACCTCCTCCAATGGCGATAATATCGTATTCTCTCATAGAAAGCTCCTTTGTTGTTTTCTAGTCATATTCTATCTTTTTTTGAAGGTCAATGCAAAAATCTGCTACGTTTAAAATTTTTAAGAAAATGCTTGCAAAAATAAAAAAGAAAGTGTATTATATAACTAATACAACAATAAAAGATTTAGCAAATGTTTTTGGATAATGAGAAATAAATTGTCCATTTTTAGGATATGTGCTATAATCTTAACATATATATTTATAAAAGGGGTATTGCTATGAAAAGAAAGTCAAAAGCTAAGAAATGGCCTTTATTTACTGCTATTGGAGTGGCGTCAGTACTTGTAGTGGGAGCAGCAGCTATTCTTCTATTGAGACAACCAAATCAAGCTGCAGCAAAAGATGAAACTGCTAAGATTGTCCTTGCCAAAGAGGGTTCTGTGGCATCTTCAGTTCTTTTATCAGGTTCAGTAACTGCTCAGAATGAACAATACATCTATTATGATGCAAGCAAGGGTGACTTGGATGAGGTCTTGGTTTCTGTTGGTGATCAGGTCAGCGAAGGACAGGCTCTCGTCAAGTATAGTAGCACAGAAGCCCAGGCTGCCTATGATGCTGCCAGTCGTGCTGTTGCTAAAGCTAACCGTCATATCAATGAACTGAATGAGTCTCGAAATACCGCCGCAGCAACACCTAGCCTTCCGCAAGCAGGTCTAGAAGGAGCAACTGGACAAGCACCAGCTCAGTCATCCGGTTCTGCCACAGCTGCTATTGATTCTCAAATCAGCGATGCACGTGATGTGCGTGCAGATGCAGAAGCGCAGCTCGAAAAAGCTCAAGCCCAGTTGAATGCTACTACGGTATTGAGTACGGTAGAGGGAACAGTTGTTGAAGTGAATCGGAATGTTTCAAAATCTCCAACTGGAAATAGTCAAGTTTTGGTTCATATCGTAAGTAACGATAACTTGCAGGTCAAGGGAGAGCTTTCTGAGTACAACCTTGCCAATCTATCTGTTGGCCAAGAAGTCACTTTTACTTCCAAGGTTTACCCAGATAAAACTTGGAATGGTAAGATTAGCTATATTTCAAATTATCCAAAAAATAACAGTGAAGCAAGTAGTAGCTTAGCTACTTCAAACACAGGTTCTAAATATCCATATACAGTCGATGTAACTAGCGAAATCGGTGATTTGAAACAGGGCTTTACAGTCAGTGTTGAAGTGAAAAGCACTAGCAAAGCATTGATTGTTCCGATCACCAGCGTAGTCATGGAAGAAGATAAAAACTATGTTTGGATCCTTGATGAAAATCAAAAGGCCAAAAAAGTTGAAGTTGGATTGGGCAATGCAGATGCAGAAAATCAAGAAATCACATCTGGTCTGACAGATGGAGCAAAAGTCATCAGTAATCCGACAGCTTCCTTGCAAGAAGGAAAAGAGGTGAAGACTGATGAAGCAACTAATTAGCCTCAAAAATATCTGCCGTAGTTATCGAAATGGTGATCAAGAGCTTCAAGTCCTTAAAGACATTAACCTAGAAGTTCATGAGGGAGAATTCGTAGCAATCATGGGACCATCAGGTTCTGGTAAGTCCACCCTCATGAATACCATCGGTATGTTAGATACACCTACAAGTGGTCAGTATTTTCTAGATGGAAAAGAAGTAGCTGGTTTAGGTGAAAAACAATTAGCCAAGGTTCGAAATCAGGAAATCGGCTTCGTCTTTCAACAATTCTTTCTCTTGTCCAAGCTCAATGCTCTTCAAAACGTAGAATTACCCTTGATTTATGCTGGAGTTTCAGCTTCAAAACGTCGCAAATTAGCAGAAGAGTATC
Organism: Streptococcus nidrosiense; assembly: GCF_042140045.1. Classification (NCBI taxonomy): domain Bacteria; kingdom Bacillati; phylum Bacillota; class Bacilli; order Lactobacillales; family Streptococcaceae; genus Streptococcus; species Streptococcus nidrosiense. The sequence goes on along the minus strand of NZ_CP152419.1, from coordinate 1,696,484 downwards.
TGGAAAAGGTTGAACTGACAGAGCGTAGTCATCATTTACCTTCGGAGTTGTCAGGTGGTCAGAAGCAAAGGGTTGCCATTGCGCGTGCATTGGTCAATAATCCTTCGATTATCTTGGCAGATGAACCTACTGGAGCCTTAGATACTAAAACTGGAAATCAAATCATGCAACTCTTGGTTGAATTAAACAAAGAAGGAAAAACCATCATTATGGTTACGCATGAGCCTGAAATTGCTGCCTATGCGAAACGTCAAATCGTCATCCGTGATGGTGTCATTTCGTCTGATAGTGGCCTAGTAGAAAAGGAGGAAAACTAAGATGCAGAATCTGAAATTTGCCTTTTCATCCATTATGGCCCACAAGATGCGATCCTTCTTGACCATGATCGGGATTATCATCGGTGTATCCTCCGTTGTCGTGATTATGGCCTTGGGCGACTCTATGTCTCGTCAGGTCAATAAAAATATGACCAAGTCCCAGAAAGATATCCATGTCTTTTTCTCACCTACAAAGAGTAAGGACGGTTCCTTTACACAAAGACAATCTGCATTGACCTTGTCTGGTGGTCAAGAAGAAAATTTTGTTGAACCACCAAAACCTCAAGAAGCATGGGTCAAGGAAGCTGCTAAGCTCAAGGGAGTGGATAGCTACTATGTGACCAACTCAGCCAATGTGACCTTGACTTATAAGGATAAAAAGGTCGAACACGCTAACATGACGGGTGGGAATGTCACCTATATGGATGCGGTCGAAAATGAAATCATTGCAGGTCGTGGCCTTAGAGCGCAAGATTATAAGGATTTCGCAAGTGTGATTATCCTAGATGAAGAACTAGCCAATAGCCTTTTTGGTTCAGCACAAGAAGCTCTCAACCAAATTGTTGAAGTAAATGAAATCAGTTACCGTGTTATTGGTGTTTATGCAAGTAAAGAGGCTAAGGCTGCGAAAACATTTGGAGTCGGAGGACTACCAATTACGACCAATATTTCTCTTGCAGCTAATTTTAACACAGATGAGATTTCAAATATTGTCTTCCGTGTCAATGATACTAGCTTAACCCAGACTTTAGGACCAGAGTTGGCAAGAAGAATGACAGAGATTGCAGGTCTTCAACAAGGGGAATATCAAGTTGCAGATGCGTCTGCTGCCTTCCAAGAAGTTCAACAACTCTTTGGTTTTATAACTACCATTATTAGTGCTATTGCGGGGATTTCCCTTTTTGTCGGTGGTACTGGTGTTATGAACATTATGCTTGTTTCGGTGACAGAGCGTACCCGTGAGATTGGTCTACGTAAAGCACTAGGAGCAACACGAGCTAATATTCTGGTTCAGTTCTTGATTGAATCCATGATTTTAACCTTATTAGGTGGGGTCATCGGTCTTCTGCTTGCTGCAGGAGTGACCATGCTTGCAGGTGTTCTTCTTCAAAACTTGATTGCAGGAATCGAAGTTGGCGTATCCATCCCAATCGCTCTCTTTAGCTTAGCGGTCTCAGCTGGCATCGGTATGATATTTGGTGTTCTACCAGCCAATAAAGCTTCTAAACTCGATCCTATTGAAGCTCTTCGCTATGAATAAGATAATCAACAGGAAAAACAAGATGGACATCAGTCTGTCTTGTTTTTGTATGGATTTCCTTATCGAAAATCATCGAAATATGATATAATGAAGTGTTAGAAAAACAGGTTTCATTTGCCTGGAAAGGAAATATTATGTCTGAAAAGAATTTTTATATTACAACACCGATTTACTATCCATCTGGTAAACTTCATATCGGTTCTGCCTACACTACCATCGCTTGTGATGTCCTAGCTCGCTACAAACGCCTTATGGGCTACGATGTCTTTTATCTGACTGGTCTTGATGAGCATGGCCAAAAGATTCAACAAAAAGCTGAAGAAGCTGGCATCACGCCTCAAGCCTATGTTGACGGAATGGCAGTTGGTGTTAAAGAACTCTGGCAATTACTGGATATCTCATATGATAAATTTATCCGTACCACAGATGACTACCATGAAAAAGTGGTAGCACAAGTTTTTGAACGCTTGCTTGCTCAAGATGACATCTACCTAGGTGAATACTCTGGCTGGTACTCAGTATCCGATGAGGAATTCTTTACAGAAAGCCAACTTGCGGAAGTTTTCCGTGACGAAGCTGGAAATGTAACGGGTGGTATTGCTCCATCAGGTCACGAGGTTGAATGGGTATCTGAAGAATCATACTTCCTTCGCCTCAGCAAATACCAAGATCGTTTGGTCGAATTTTTCAAATCACATCCTGACTTTATCACTCCAGATGGTCGTCTGAATGAAATGCTGCGCAACTTCATCGAACCAGGTTTAGAGGATTTGGCGGTTTCTCGTACAACCTTTACCTGGGGTGTACAAGTCCCATCAAATCCAAAACACGTTGTCTATGTTTGGATGGATGCCCTTCTTAACTATGCGACTGCTCTTGGCTACGATCAAGACGAACACGCTAACTTTGACAAGTTCTGGAACGGAACAGTCTTCCAAATGGTCGGAAAAGACATCCTTCGTTTCCACTCCATCTACTGGCCAATCCTTCTTATGATGTTGGATATCAAATTGCCTGAACGTTTGATTGCTCATGGTTGGTTTGTCATGAAAGACGGCAAGATGTCTAAGTCTAAAGGGAATGTCGTTTACCCTGAAATGTTGGTAGAACGCTATGGTCTAGATCCGCTTCGCTACTACCTCATGCGTAGCCTTCCTGTTGGTTCAGACGGAACCTTTACTCCAGAAGACTATGTAGGTCGTATCAACTATGAATTAGCAAATGACCTTGGAAACCTCCTCAACCGTACGGTTTCTATGATCAACAAGTACTTTGATGGACAAATCCCTGCCTATGTAGAAGGTGTGACAGAATTTGACACTGCTCTTGCTGATGTTGCAGAACAATCTATCTCTGACTACCATACACACATGGAAGCAGTTGACTATCCACGTGCACTTGAAGCAGTCTGGACTCTTATCTCACGTACTAACAAATACATTGATGAGACAGCTCCATGGGTACTGGCTAAGGACGAAGCGCACCGTGACCAACTGGCAAGTGTGATGAGCCACTTGGCAGCTAGCCTTCGTGTCGTAGCTCACTTGATTGAGCCATTTATGATGGAAACTAGTCGTGCAGTCTTGACACAACTTGGTCTAGCAGAAGTTTCTAGCCTTGAGAACTTGAGCTTGGCTGATTTCCCTGCAGGTGTAACAGTAGTTGCCAAAGGAACACCAATCTTCCCACGTCTCGATATGGAAGAAGAAATCGCCTATATCAAGGAACAAATGGAAGGCAACAAACCAGCAGTCGAAAAAGAGTGGAACCCAGACGAAGTTGAACTTAAACTAAACAAGGAAGAAATCAAGTTTGAAGACTTTGACAAGGTCGAAATCCGTGTCGCAGAAGTCAAAGAAGTGTCTAAAGTAGAAGGTTCAGATAAGTTGCTTCAATTCCGCTTGGATGCTGGTGATGGTGAAGATCGTCAAATCCTCTCAGGAATTGCAAAATACTATCCAAATGAACAAGAATTGGTCGGCAAGAAAGTCCAAATCGTTGCCAACCTCAAACCACGTAAGATGATGAAAAAATATGTCAGCCAAGGGATGATTCTCTCAGCTGAACATGATGGCAAATTAACCCTTCTAACAGTTGATCCAGCTGTACCAAACGGAAGTGTGATTGGCTAAGATTAGTTTGAACTGGTTCTTTTCTTTTGTAAGGTATCAGTTGATAAAAGCGTCATTCTGCTTTATAATGAAGAAAAACGGAGGAAATTGCCATGAAATACATTCCATTTGGTCAAGAGAAAAGAGAATTGTCCGAAATCGTTCTAGGCATGATGCGCATCAGTGACAAGTCGGTTAAAGAGGTTGAGGAGTTGGTTGAAACAGCCCTATCTGTAGGAATCAATGCCTTTGACTTGGCAGATATCTATGGTGGAGGTCGTTGCGAAGAATTACTGGGACAAGTGTTAAACAATCGTCCTGACCTGCGAGAAAAGATGTGGATCCAGTCCAAGTGTGGCATTCGCATAGAAGAATTTACCTATTTTGATTTTTCAAAAGATTATATTTTAGAATCAGTAGACGGGATTCTAAAAAGATTGCAGGTTGATTATCTAGATAGCTTGCTTCTCCATCGTCCAGATGCTTTGATGGAAGCTGATCAAGTGGCTCAAGCCTTTGAAATTCTACACACATCAGGTAAAGTTCGAGACTTCGGTGTGTCCAATCAAAATCCCATGATGATGGAATTACTGAAGAAAGAAGTCAAACAATCCCTATCGATCAATCAACTCCAACTAAGTGCAGCATTCACACCAGGATTTGAAGCAGGCTTCCATGTTAATATGGAAGGTAATAAGGCAGCTGTGCGTGATGGAAGCGTCTTTGAATACTGCAAACTAAACGACATAGTCATTCAGGCATGGTCAGTTTTGCAGTTTGGCTATTTTAAGGGCAATTTTGTTGGTAATGAGCAGTTTCAAGCTTTGAATCAAGTTTTAAACCGTCTTGCGCAAAAATATGGAGTAAGCCCATCAGCTATTGCCATCGCTTGGGTGTTACGCTATCCAGCTAAGATGCAAGCGGTGGTAGGGACAACAAATCCAAAACATTTGCTAGAAGCAAGCCAAGCAAGTAATGTTAACCTGACTCGAAAAGAATGGTATGAGATTTACCTAGCAGCAGGGAATGATTTGCCTTAGGGGAAAATGTATTTAAAGAACTAACAGTCAAAAAGCCGTTGAAAAACGGTTTTTTGTTATAATGAAATTAAGATTCATAGATAACAAAGGAGAAAAACATGACATTTGAAGAGATTTTACCTGGACTAAAGGCTAAGAAGAAATATGTGCGTACTGGCTGGAGGGGAGCTGAAAATTATGTGCAGCTTTTTGATACCATTGAACAAAATGGCGTCGCCCTTGAAGTAACACCCTATTTCCTCATCAATGTGTCTGGAGAAGGAGAAGGTTTTTCCATGTGGAGTCCAACTCCTTGTGATGTCTTAGCGACAGACTGGGTGGAAGTCCATGACTAAACGTGTACTGATTACAGGGGTTAGCTCAGGGATTGGTCTGGCTCAAGCTCGACTCTTTTTAGAAAAAGGTTATCAGGTTTTTGGAGTGGATCAGGGTGAAAATCCTGATTTACAGGATGACTTTCACTTTTTACAACGTGATTTAACGCTTGACTTGGAACCAATTTTTGACTGGTGCTCTCAGGTGGATATTTTGTGTAACACAGCTGGGGTTTTGGATGATTACAAGCCATTACTAGAACAAACAGCCCAAGAAATCCAAGAAATTTTTGAAATCAACTATGTGACACCAGTAGAGCTGACGCGACATTATCTTACGCAAATGCTAGCGAATAAAAAAGGGATCATTATCAATATGTGTTCCATTGCCTCAAGTCTAGCAGGCGGAGGTGGTCACGCCTATACCTCGTCTAAACATGCCTTGGCAGGATTTACCAAGCAATTAGCTCTAGATTATGCTGAAGCTGAGATCCAGGTCTTTGGGATTGCTCCTGGTGCTGTTAAGACTGGTATGACAGCAGCTGACTTTGAGCCAGGTGGTCTGGCAGACTGGGTAGCCAGTGAAACACCTATCAAACGCTGGATTGAGCCAGAGGAAGTGGCGGAAGTCAGCCTCTTTCTAGCAAGCGGGAAGGCAAGCGCCATGCAAGGGCAAATTCTGACAATTGACGGTGGCTGGTCTTTGAAGTAGCATAGTTGCTATTCTATAAATATGTGGAGGTGAGCCATGAAGAGAGATGAGTTTGGATTTGTCTTGCCCAATCTCTACTATCAGTTTTTAACAGAGTGGGAAGAGATTGACCCCTATGAAATTGGAGATACTGGTATCTGTTTGTATGCCAAGGAGGATCTTAAAGAGCGTAATGAAACTTATCAGATTGAGGAAGTAGAGCTAGATTACTTTATGATTGGACAGGAAGGAGATTTGGCCTACTTTATTAAGAAAAATGCAGATGATTGCATTTATGAAAATGACTTGGGTGCTTTAGGATCCTTAGAAATGCAAAAAGTAGCTACAAACGTCTATGACTTTATTGATAAGGTATTGGAAGAAGAATTGTAAAAAAGGAAGAAATTAATCATGTTTAGAGTGCTAGATGCAGATTCACCGATTTCAAAAGAAGATTTTTTACAATTTGAGGAGATTCTTGGGAAGAAATTACCGGAAGCTATGAAGGATTTTTACCTCAAGTACAACGGTGGTCAGCCTCAGGTAAGGGGTGTCCACGATGATCGTCATCTCTTTCCTTTCAATTCCTTTAATTCAATAGGGGAGATGAGCAAGTCTCTTACATGGTTTGACAATGAGGCTGTGCCTGAGGGATTTAAGGGCGCAGATCTTCTCCATTTTGCCTATGATCCTGGATCTGGCAATTATGCTCTTTCACTAAGGGAAGAGGACTTTGGCAAGGTGTATTTCTATGTTCTAGAAGAAACAGCTGAAGTGTATGGTCAATGGCTGTCTTTTGAAGAATTTTTGAATTCTTTTGTTGAAGAACAAGACTAAAAAGGAGAAGAGATGCGGAAACACCAAGAACTTTCACTAGAGCAGATGATCGAGCAGGTGCGCGCGGACGAGGCTTCTTCAGATGATTTTTGCCTCTATGGCAAGGAGGATGGAGAGCTAGCACTAGATAGGCTCTATTGGGTATCAGATTATCCGGATGTCATAGAAGACCGTGATGTCTATCCGATGGATGTGGCGAAGCAGGATCTCCAGCTAGTCTACTATGGAGAGCAGTTGCTTGATGTTCTCACGGTTGCACTTGAGGAAAAGCCAGATGCAAGTCCCCAAGACTTGGTCGAGGCTTTGAAATATTACCATCAGCATGATAGTTTTATGCCCTTTGAACCCTAGTTACAAAGCTAGAATGTTGCAGTTCCATTGATAATAAAAAAAGGAGTTAAGAAATGATAGATTACGAAAACATAAATGAAAAAATTGCCCCTTTTAGCCTGCTTGTATATGATGAGGATCCTAAAAATGTTCGAGGGTCGCTCATTTATTACCCTGATGGAGAATATAGACAGGAAGTGTTTGATACTCGAGAAGAGGAGGGATTTGAAGGAAATGGCTATGATTGGGCATCCTTGGCTTTGGTATTTTTGGAGGAAAAAATGCCTGAATTAAGCGATGCTATTGACTTTGATCCTGAAGGAAGTATGTTTTGTGCCTATTCTTCCAAGGTGGACGCCTTGGCTAAATTCGCTTTAGGATTTAAAGAATTTTGTGATGATATCGAATCTATGAAAGACTTGTTCAGTAGAGCAGAGTTGGATTAATTTACTAAAATCTCTTTAAATTTTTTTAAAAAAGAATAGAAAGGGTTTCAGATGAAGCTATCAGAAGTAGTTGAGCTAGTGGAAAATCATCCAGACCTACATCTCTATTTAGATAAAATTTTAAAAAAGAATAAGAAACCCCAAGCTAGCTATCTCGAATCACTGAATCATCTGGCCTATTTACTTTATCTGGATGGCCAAGAGGAAATGGCTAAGGAATTATTAGATCGTATCATACAAGTCCCATTTGAAGGGAATTATAACACTTGGACCTTTGTTGACAGTTCTCTGGTTTTATTGGCCTATATGGAAAGAGAAACAGAAAATAAGTTATCCGCCTATAAAAAACTCCTTTTGTCTCCGTTAGAACAAGGGGAAGGATCCACTCAAAACATAAGAAGGAGAGTTCATCAGAGATTTTTGAATGGTGATAGCTTGGAGCAAAAGCTTGCAAAAATTAAGCAAGCCTCAAGTCTTGAATCAGAAATGGAACGTCGTCTGCTATACTTGACAGATTTATTGAAGATTCACCTCTTTATTGCTGAGTCAACGTGTGAAGAGACAGATATTCAAGCAAAAATTGAAGAGAATATGGAGATACTGAAGAAGTATATCAAGGAACATGAAATCTATAGCCTCTTTCCTTTTAAGGGATAAGGTGAGCTAGAAATCTTTGACTTTTAGAAAGAGTGGAATATGGAAATCAAAAATCACTTTGGTGTCTATGGAATTTGCTATGAGAAAGGAAAATTACTCTGCATTGAGAAAACGAGAGGACCTTATCAACATCGTTTTGATTTACCTGGTGGTAGTCAGGAAGCAGGTGAAGGGTTGACAGAAACCCTCAAGAGAGAAGTTTTGGAAGAGACAGGCTATACTCTTAGCCGTTCTTCAAATCCTAGGATTTATGATGTGATGGTTCAAGAAGAGGGGCAAGACTTCGCAGTACATCATATCATGGCCTTTTATGATATAGTACTTGATTTAGAACGCTCTCAAAAATCCCTTCCTCATGAAGTTCTTGACGGAAGCAATGATTCAGCAAAGGCAATTTGGCTTCCTCTTGAGCAGATTACCCAAGAAAATGCCTCCCCCTTAGTATTGAAGGTGAAGGCAGAGTTACGAGGATTTCCAGAATTGGACATGACAACCTATAAGAATTGGAAGGTAAAACATGCAAAATCAACTGGCTCTTAGTGGCGAAAGAATTGTTGAAAAAATTTACCCACAACTATTTCATCATGTTGGTATGATTCGTGGCGAATATTTGGTGAGGGAAATCAGTCAAAATATACTGCTAAAAAGTTGTCAGCAATTTGTAAAAGATTATCTAGACACTATTTGCCATTTATACTCAGATGAAGAAGTCTGGTATCGCTTTTCAGAGTTAACAAATGCAGAAGCAAATAGTCTAGACGGGACTAAAGAGTATTTTGACGAACGACACCCATTATTTGGATATAGAGGGACTAGGCGTTTATTGGCGTGTCCAGATGAATTTCAGGCTGAGGCACATGTCGTTACAGAAGTTTATCAAACCAATCCTAATCTGTCTGTTATTTTTCCTTTTGTCAATGATGCTGAACAGTTAAAACAAGCTATTAGAGTATTGCGCCAGCATGGTTTTACTGGAAAAGTTGGAACAATGATTGAATTACCGTCAGCTTATTTTGACTTGAACAGAATACTGGAAACTGGTATTTCAAAGATTGTAGTGGGAATGAATGATTTGACTTCATTTATTTTTGCGACTGTAAGAAACAGTCAATGGCATGATATGGAAAGTCCCATTATGTTAGAAATGCTGAGACAGATGCAGGATAAAGCAAGGATGAAAAAGATAGATTTCGCTGTAGCAGGCTATCTGAATCCTTCTTTCATACAAAAAATGAATCAGATGGGGATTGAGTGCATTATCCACTACAGTTCTATTCCGGAGATTTTTGATTTAAAAATTGACCATCCAGACCATCTCAAACGTGTAAAAGAAGAAAGTAAAAAAATACAAAGGAGAACCCATGACACCTCAAGAAATGTGGAATGCCTACAAGCAAATCAACCCCTCTATCGGTGATGAGATAGACGCTTGGGCTTTTGGAGTAGAAGCCGATCTCTTAGCAGATTTGGTTTTAAAAGGTGAAAAGACGGCAACTGCCTCAGCCTATGATCTTTATGCAGTTGATAACGATCCCCTGCCACAAGAAGGGACCTTTGACATCATTTTAGATAGCCAAGATCGGGCTGTCTGCATTATCGAAATTACAAAGGTTTCCGTTCAGCCTTTTAATCAAGTGTCAGCCGACCATGCCTACAAGGAAGGCGAAGGAGAGAAATCTTTGGCCTACTGGCGTCAGGTTCATGAAGACTTTTTCACCGAGTGGATGAGGGAGGCTGGACTGACTTTTACACCTGACAGCAAGGTTGTTTTGGAAGAATTTCGCAAGGTCTACCCTCTGTAGACTACTAGAAGGAAGAAAGTTTTGGAAATCACCGTCCAAAGCTTTTTTCTGACTTAAAATATGATAAAATAGGTATGTTTGAACTAGAGCATTTGCTCAGAAATTTAGAATAGGAGAAAATGATGCAAGCAGTAGAACATTATATTGAAACATTTGTTCCTGAACATTATGATTTGTTTTTAGACTTGAGTCGTGAGACCAAGACGTTTTCAGGAAAAGTAACTATTACTGGTCAAGCTAAAAGTGACCGTATTTCCCTTCACCAAAAAGACCTAGAAATTACTTCTGTTGAAGTAGCAGGCCAAGCTCGTCCATTTACAGTTGATAATGAAAACGAAGCCCTTCATATTGAGCTTGCGGAAGCTGGTTCAGTTGAATTGGTTATCGCTTTTTCAGGTAAAATCACAGACAACATGACAGGAATCTACCCATCATACTATACAGTTGATGGTGTTAAGAAGGAAGTTTTGTCAACTCAGTTTGAAAGTCACTTTGCTCGTGAAGCCTTCCCATGTGTGGACGAACCAGAAGCCAAAGCAACCTTTGACCTAGCTCTTCGATTTGACCAAGCAGAAGGCGAACTTGCCTTGTCTAACATGCCAGAGATTGATGTTGAAAACCGCAAGGAAACTGGTATCTGGAAATTTGAGACAACTCCACGTATGTCTTCTTACTTGCTAGCTTTCGTTGCTGGTGATTTGCAAGGGGTAACTGCTAAGACAAAAAATGGTACTTTGGTAGGTGTATACTCAACTAAGGCGCATCCACTTTCAAACCTTGATTTCTCACTGGATATCGCTGTTCGTTCAATCGAGTTTTACGAAGACTACTATGGAGTTAAGTACCCAATTCCGCAATCTCTTCACATCGCCCTTCCTGACTTCTCAGCTGGTGCTATGGAAAACTGGGGTCTGGTAACTTACCGTGAAGTTTACTTGGTTGTGGACGAGAACTCGACCTTTGCCAGCCGTCAACAGGTAGCCCTCGTTATTGCCCATGAGCTTGCTCACCAATGGTTCGGTAACCTTGTAACTATGAAGTGGTGGGATGACCTCTGGCTCAATGAAAGCTTCGCGAACATGATGGAATACGTCTGTGTGGATGCCATCGAGCCAAGTTGGAATATCTTTGAAGATTTCCAAACAGGTGGAGTACCTCTTGCTCTTGAACGCGATGCGACGGATGGCGTTCAATCTGTTCACGTTGAAGTCAAACACCCAGATGAAATCAATACGCTCTTTGATGGAGCTATCGTCTATGCCAAAGGAAGTCGCCTCATGCACATGCTTCGTCGTTGGTTAGGAGATGCTGATTTTGCCAAAGGTTTGCATGCTTACTTTGAAAAACACCAATACGGAAATACCATTGGTCGTGACCTTTGGAATGCTCTTGGTCAAGCATCAGGCCGTGATGTAGCAGCCTTTATGGATTCTTGGTTGGAGCAACCTGGTTATCCAGTCCTTACTGCCACAGTTGAAAATGATGTATTGAAGATTTCGCAAAAACAATTCTTTATCGGTGAACACGAAGATAAGAACCGACTTTGGGTAGTGCCACTTAACAGCAACTGGAAAGGCTTGCCAGATACTCTCGAAACTGAAAGTATCGAAATTCCTGGTTATGCTGCGCTTCTTGCTGAAAACAAAGGAGCCCTTCGTCTTAACACTGAAAATACAGCCCACTACATTACTGACTATCAAGGTCAATTACTGGATGCTATTCTTTCAGAATTAGTAGAACTTGATAATACAAGTAAACTTCAAATCGTCCAAGAACGTCGTTTGCTTGCTGAAGCAGGACACATTTCATACGCAGACTTGCTTCCAGTAGTGGATCAATTAGCACAAGAAGAATCTTATCTCGTTGTTTCAGCAGTTTCACAAGTTATCGGAGCGCTTGATCGCTTTATCGATGAAGGAACTGAGACAGAAAAATCCTTTAAAGCCCTTATTGCTAAACTGGCTCGTTACAACTATGACCGTCTTGGCTTTGAAGCTAAAGAGGGTGAATCTGATGAGGCTGAATTGGTTCGTCAATTGACAATTTCTATGATGATTCGTTCAAATGACGGGGAAGCCAGTCAAGTTGCTAGCCAAATTTTTGCAGCCCACAAGGATAATCTTTCAGGACTTCCAGCAGCTATTCGTTCACAAGTTCTCATCAATGAAATGAAACACCATGAGACTAAGGAATTGGTCGCAACTTATCTCGATCTTTATACTCATGCGACAGATGCCGCCTTTAAACGCCAATTGGCAGCAGCCCTTGCTTATGCGACAGATGCAGAGAACATCCAAACACTGCTTGCAACTTGGAAGGACAAATTTGTGGTAAAACCACAAGACTTATCAGCTTGGTACTTCCAGTTCTTAGGTCATCAAGCAACCCAGGAAACAGCGTGGTCTTGGGCGCGTGAAAACTGGGCTTGGATTAAGGCGGCCCTTGGAGGAGATATGAGCTTTGATAGCTTTGTTATCCTTCCTGCCCATGTATTCAAGACAGAGCAACGCTTGGCGGAATACAAGGAATTCTTTGAGCCACAACTTTCTGACCTAGCTCTTAGCCGTAACATCGGTATGGGAATCAAGGAAATCGCAGCTCGCGTTGAATTGATTAAGCGTGAAAAAGCAGCAGTTGAAGTAGTTGTAGCTAAATATAGCAAAGATTAAAAGATTCTAGTCTAACTAGATTATAAAAACTCAACTTTCTCTTGGAAAAACAAGGGAAGTTGAGTTTTTTTTAAGATATTTTTGCTATAATAGGTATAATAAGGAGGAATTTTTGATGATCAAAATTCTATTAGTAGAAGATGACCTAGGCCTATCAAATTCAGTCTTTGATTTTTTGGATGATTTTGCGGATGTCATGCAGGTTTTTGATGGCGAAGAAGGTCTTTATGAGGCCGAAAGTGGTGTTTATGACTTGATTTTATTGGACTTGATGTTACCTGAGAAAAATGGGTTTCAAGTTTTAAAAGAATTGCGTGAAAAAGGGATTTCAACTCCAGTTCTCATCATGACAGCCAAGGAAAGTCTTGATGATAAGGGACATGGATTTGAGCTTGGAGCAGATGATTATCTAACAAAACCATTTTATCTAGAAGAGATCAAGATGCGTATCCAAGCGCTGCTCAAACGTTCTGGTAAGTTCAATGAAAATACCCTCTCTTATGGTGATTTGACAGTTAATCTATCTACAAATGAAGTTAAAGTCAATGATACTGTTGTGGAATTATTAGGTAAAGAATTTGATCTCTTGGTTTATTTCCTCCAAAACCAAAATGTGATCTTACCAAAAACACAGATTTTTGACCGTTTGTGGGGATTTGACAGTGACACAACCATCTCCGTGGTAGAAGTCTATGTATCAAAAGTTCGTAAGAAATTAAAGGGCTCAGTCTTTGCTGAAAACCTCCAGACCTTGCGTAGTGTTGGGTATATTTTAAAACATGTTTAAAAAAATTAAAAAGAATTGGTATGCGGAGGATTTTAGTTATTTTATCCGTAACTTTGGAGTATTTACTCTGATTTTCTCTGCTATGACCTTGATTATCTTACAGGTTATGCACTCCAGTCTCTACACATCGGTGGATGAAAAACTCTTATCACTGAGCAAAAATCCTCAAGACGTTATTCAATTGGCGGTCAATCGTGCAACTGAGGACGTTAAGGATTTAGGTAGTGCCAATGTTGCTCCAGCTTCTGATAAAAAACCAACGGTTAGTTCCAATACGGAAGTGATATTGCTAGATTCAAATTTGAATCAATTAGTGACTGGCAACCGCTTTTTAGGGCTTGACAAGATCACTTTTAATAAAAAGGATTTGAATCATATTCGACAACTTCATGTTCAGAATAGTTATGGTCAGGACGAGATTTACCGAGTGATTCTATCTGAAATAAATATCGATTCTGTCTCGACCAATATTAAGTATGCAGCGGTTTTGATAAATACCAGTCAGATAGAGCAAATTAGTCAAAATCATGAGCAATTAATCGTGGTAGTCATGGCTAGCTTCTGGATTTTATCCATTATTGCCAGCCTTTATCTTGCGCGTGTCAGTGTTAAACCTTTACTTGAAAGCATGCAAAAGCAACAGAGTTTTGTGGAAAATGCCAGTCATGAGCTACGAACTCCATTAGCTGTTCTGCAAAATCGTCTAGAAACTCTTTTCAGAAAACCTGAGGCAACTATTATGGAGTCAAGTGAGAGTATTGCTTCCAGTCTAGAAGAAGTTCGTAATATGCGCTTTTTAACGACTAATCTCCTTAATTTAGCTCGTCGTGATGACGGCATTAAACCGGAATTAGGAGAGGTAGAGCCAGATTTCTTTAACACAACTTTTACCAACTATGAGATGATCGCATCTGAAAATAACCGCGTTTTTCATTTTGAAAATCGTATCCATCGGACCATCATAACAGATAAGCTTCTTCTTAAACAACTGATGACTATCTTGTTTGACAATGCTGTCAAGTACACAGAAGAAGAAGGAGATATCCATTTTGTCATTGCTACGACGGAGCGTAATCTCTATTTGTCAGTAGCTGATGATGGAATTGGTATTTCTGCAGTAGATAAAAAGAAAATTTTTGATCGCTTTTACAGGGTTGATAAGGCTCGTACTCGGCAAAAAGGTGGTTTTGGGTTAGGCTTATCCTTAGCAAAACAGATTGTCGATGCTCTTAAAGGAACCATCAGTGTCAAAGATAACAAACCTCATGGTACGATTTTTGAAGTAAAAATCGCTATCCAAACACCATCCAAGCGTAAAAATAAATAAGAAAAGGCTGTGACTTAGAAAGCGGTAGACCAAGTATCGCTTTTCTAGTCGCAGCCCTTTAGCTATCGTAGAAAAAATAGGTCGGGACAAAAATCCCGACTTTTTGAATCTAATATAATTTCTTCTTAATCATCGAACGTTGAACGTTTGATGTTGCTAAACTCAAGGCAATTGCTAGGCTAAAAGCCAGAACTGTATTAAACTTGAGGGCTAAAAAGATAAAGCTAAACAAGGCCAAAAAGACGCAAAAACAAGCAATGTTTACAAAGAAAAGAACTTCCTTCAAACTAGCAACGGAAGTGGTTTCTGGAACATAGTCTTGGTATGGCGTTGTTTGAGTTTCCTCTTCTTCAAACTCATACGGTTGATATTTTCTTACGGGCATGATTCTCTCCTTAACAGTACTCTTTCATTTTACCATTTTTCAAGAAAAAAATTATTACAGTAAGGTTACAAAAATAATAAGTAAATTTATCATTTTAGGGAATAGCTGATTTTTAAGAAATGTGGTATAATTTTTCTTATGGACAAGATTATTATTACAGCAACTGCTGAAAGCATTGAACAAGTAAAAGAATTACTAGAGGCGGGAGTTGACCGCATCTATGTCGGTGAGAAAGATTTTGGACTTCGCCTACCAAAGACTTTTTCTTATGATGAACTGAGAACCATCGCTGCTCTGGTTCATGATGCAGGTAAGGAATTGATCGTAGCGGTCAATGCTCTTATGCATCAGGATATGATGGATCGTATCAAACCCTTCCTTGATTTCTTGGAAGAAATTAAAACAGACTACATTACTGTTGGAGATGCGGGTGTCTTTTATGTTGTCAATCGTGATGGTTATTCTTTTAAAACCATCTATGATGCCTCAACCATGGTAACTAGTAGCCGTCAGATTAATTTCTGGGGACAAAAGGCTGGCGCTTCTGAGGCAGTATTGGCTCGTGAAATTCCATCAGCTGAACTCTTTAAAATGCCTGAAATTTTGGAAATTCCTGCTGAAGTTTTGGTTTACGGTGCTAGTGTCATCCACCACTCTAAGCGTCCACTCCTGCAGAATTACTATAATTTTACTCAGATTGATGATGAAAAAACACGTCAACGCGACCTCTTCTTAGCAGAGCCTAGTGATCCAGATAGTCACTACTCAATTTTTGAAGACAATCATGGAACTCACATTTTTGCCAATAACGACCTCGATTTGATGACCAAATTGCCAGAGTTGGTAGAGCATGGTTTCACTCATTGGAAACTAGAAGGACTTTATACTCCAGGTCAAGATTTTGTTGAGATTGCAAAACTCTTCATCCAAGCCCGTAGCTTGATTCAAGAGGGAAGCTTAACGCATGACCAAGCCTTCTTGTTGGACGAGCAAGTCCGTAAACTCCATCCCCAAAATCGTTTCCTTGACACAGGATTTTATGACTACGATCCTGACATGGTTAAATAAGAATCAGAAACCCGAAATAAAATGTTCGGGTTTTTCTAGTACAAGGATGAATTTAAAGCGTATTCATGTTATAATAGAAGTAGCTTTTTGTTTGGAGGTGTTTAAGTGGAAAATCTGAAAAAAATAGCAGGCATCAAGGCTGCTGAGTTCGTAACCGATGGAATGGTTGTAGGACTTGGAACAGGCTCGACTGCCTATTATTTCGTAGAGGAGATTGGTCGTAGAATTAAGGAGGAAGGACTTCAAATTACAGCTGTAACGACCTCGAGCGTAACGACAAAACAGGCACAAGGATTGAATATACCGCTTAAGTCTATTGATGAGGTGGATGAGGTTGATGTGACTGTTGATGGAGCTGATGAGGTGGATCGTCAGTTTAATGGTATCAAAGGAGGCGGTGGTGCACTTCTAATGGAAAAAGTAGTTGCGACACCAACTAAACAGTATATCTGGGTGGTAGATGAGAGCAAGATGGTTGAGAAACTGGGCGCTTTCAAACTACCTGTCGAAGTTGTCCAATATGGAGCAGAACAGGTTTTCCGACGTTTTGAAAAAGCTGGTTATAAGCCAAGTTTTCGTGAAAAAGATGGCCAACGCTTTGTGACGGATATGAAAAATTTCATCATTGATCTGGATCTAGGTGTTATTGAAGATCCGATCGCTTTTGGTCGTCAATTGGATCTTCAGGTTGGTGTTGTTGAGCACGGTTTATTTAATCAAATGGTTGATAAAGTGATCGTTGCAGGACAAGCTGGCGTTCAGGTTTTAACTTCAACAAAAGGGAAATAAAGGAGGCAAATGATGTCAAAATTTAAACGTATTCACTTGGTGGTACTCGATTCTGTAGGAATCGGTGCGGCACCAGATGCTCATAACTTTGTCAATGCAGGGGTTCCAGATGGAGCATCTGATACATTAGGACACATCTCTAAATCAGTTGGTTTGAATGTACCGAATATGGCTAAGATTGGTCTTGGGAACATTGAACGTGAGACAGCCCTTAAAACCGTTCCCGCAGAAGAAAATCCTAGCGGTTACTACACTAAACTTGAGGAAGTGTCACTAGGGAAAGACACTATGACAGGTCACTGGGAAATCATGGGGCTTAATATCACTGAACCGTTTGATACTTTCTGGAATGGATTCCCAGAGGAAATCCTTACTAAAATCGAAGAATTCTCAGGTCGCAAGGTCATCCGTGAAGCCAACAAACCATACTCAGGAACAGCTGTCATCGATGACTTTGGACCACGCCAAATGGAAACTGGCGAGTTGATTATCTATACATCAGCTGACCCAGTTCTTCAAATCGCAGCTCACGAAGAGATTATTCCTTTGGATGAACTCTACCGTATCTGTGAATACGCTCGTTCAATTACCCTTGAGCGTCCAGCTCTTCTAGGACGTATCATTGCTCGTCCTTATGTTGGTGAGCCTGGAAACTTCACACGTACTGCAAATCGTCGTGACTTGGCTGTATCTCCATTTGCTCCAACAGTTTTGGACAAACTCAACGAAGCAGGCATTGATACTTACTCAGTAGGTAAGATTAGCGATATCTTTAATGGTGCTGGGGTGAACCATGATATGGGCCACAATAAGTCAAATAGCCATGGAATTGACACACTTTTGACAACAATGGGCCTTACTGAGTTTGAAAAAGGATTCTCATTCACTAACTTGGTCGACTTTGATGCACTTTACGGTCACCGCCGTGATCCACATGGTTACCGCGACTGCTTGCACGAGTTTGATGAACGTTTGCCAGAACTTACCGCTGCTATGAGAGAAGATGATTTACTCATGATTACTGCAGACCATGGTAATGATCCTACTTATGCAGGAACGGACCATACTCGTGAATACATTCCACTTTTGGCCTACAGCCCATCACTAAAAGGAAATGGACACCTACCAATCGGTCATTTTGCTGATATTTCTGCGACAATCGCTGATAACTTTGGCGTTGATAAAGCTATGATTGGTGAAAGCTTCTTAGATAAATTGGTTTAAGATGACTCGCTTTGCATTACTGGTTAGAGGGATCAATGTCGGTGGGAAACATAAGGTGGTTATGGCCCAGATTCGGCAAGAGTTGACAGAGTTGGGATTAGAAACTGTTGAAACCTACATCAATAGCGGCAATATTTTCTTTGACACAAGTATCTCGAAGACTCAACTAGTGGAGATTTTACAGGCTTTCTTTGACAAGCATTATCCATTTATTCAGAGTTTTTCCTTGTTGAGTCTGGAAGACTATGAAGAGGAGCTTAGAAATCTTCCTGATTGGTGGAATCATGAGATGGCTCGAAAGGACATCCTCTTCTACACTGTGGACTTGAATGTGGATCAAGTCATCGAGAAAGTGAACAGTTTGGAACTGGTCGATGAAGTGCTTCATTTTGGGAAACTAGGGATCTTCTGGGGTAAATTGTCAGAAGCTAGCTACTCTAAAACAGCTTATCATAAGCACTTGCTTAAGATGCCTTTCTATCGTAATATTACCATTCGTAACGCTAATACCTTTGACAAAATTGGTCAATTTTTAAAACATAAAAAAGGAGATAGACAATGACATTATTAGCAAAAATCAATGAAACAGCTGCTTTCTTGAAAGAAAAGGGAGTTGAAGCGCCGGAGTTTGGCTTGATTCTTGGTTCAGGACTTGGAGAATTAGCTGAAGAAATCGAAAATGCAGTCGTAGTAGACTACTCTGACATTCCAAACTGGGGTCAATCCACAGTAGTCGGACATGCTGGTAAATTGGTTTATGGTGATCTTGCTGGACGTAAAGTCTTGGCTCTTCAAGGTCGTTTCCACTTCTACGAAGGAAATCCTCTTGAAGTTGTGACTTTCCCTGTCCGTGTTATGAAAGTCTTGGGCTGTGAAGGTGTGATTGTAACTAATGCTGCTGGTGGTATCGGCTATGGACCAGGTACCTTGATGGCAATCACTGACCACATCAACATGACTGGTCAAAACCCATTGATTGGTGAAAACTTGGATGACTTTGGTCCTCGCTTCCCTGATATGTCGAAAGCTTACACTCCAGAATACCGTGCTACTGCCCATGAAGTGGCTAAAAAACTCGGAATCAAGCTTGATGAAGGTGTCTATATTGGTGTAACCGGTCCAACTTATGAAACTCCAGCTGAAATCCGTGCATATAAGACTCTTGGTGCAGACGCTGTCGGTATGTCAACTGTTCCTGAAGTCATCATTGCGGCTCACTCTGGTTTGAAAGTTCTTGGTATTTCATGTATTACCAACTTTGCGGCTGGTTTCCAAGAAGAGCTCAACCACGAAGAAGTAGTGGAAGTGACTGAGCGCGTCAAAGGAGACTTCAAAGGATTGCTTAAAGCTATTCTTGCTGAATTGTAAGACTATGAGAGCACGACTCCAAAGCCTACCCTACGGATGGCGCCTGCTGTTAGCGACTATAACTTTGGGAATAGGAACAGGTCTAGTTGGAATTGCTTGTCACTATTTACTAGAAGGTGTGCAATGGCTTGCCTTTGGTCAAGATGGATCAGATTTGCTCCAGCAATTCAAACAAGCTGGAGGACTCCGTAGATTTCTCGTTCTATCTGTGACAGGGATTTTGGCAGCAGGATTCTGGCATGTCCTGCAACGGCGTTATAAACTCCTTTCCATTCGAAGTCAAATTGACCTGGTTGGAGATAAAGAACCAGCGCTCTTAGCCCATATCCTTCATGCAAGTATGCAGGTTGCGATTGTCGGAGCCGGCGCTTCGGTCGGAAAAGAAGCAGCTCCACGCGAGCTTGGTGCTCTTATAGCTGGAAGATTGGGCAAAGTCTTGTCTTTGACTATCAAAGAGCGAAGAGTTTTGATTGCCTGTGGAGCAGGAGCCGGCTTAGCTGCGGTTTATCAGGTTCCTTTTGCCAGTAGCTTGTTTGTCTTTGAGACCTTGGGGGTATCTTATCGCTGGAAAAATTTTGTACTGGTCTTGTCCAGTACTTACCTAGCGGCCTGGGTATCCCAGCCTATTGTTGGCCATGGTGCTATTTATCACATGTCACTGGTTCATTGGTCAGCGAGTAGTTTCTTCCAGGCTGTCATAGTAGCTTTATTAGTTACTCCGTTGGCACTTGCCTTTCGTTTTCTAGCCAGTCGGGCTAGTCGCAAACGTCGCAAGGACGAGACGATTCTTTGGGCTCTTCCTCTAGCCTTTCTAGTGCTGGGGAGCCTAGTAGCCTTTTTCCCTATCTTTATGGGAAATGGCCAGGTATTAGCCCAAGCCTTGTTGTCTAGCCAGCCGATTCCCTATCTTCCATTGACTCTCGTAGTGAAGGGGCTTCTGGTTTATCTCCTCTTGCGCAATGGTGCTTATGGGGGAACTTTGACACCATCATTTGCCTTAGGGATTGGCTCTGGCTACCTAGTGACCTTGCTTTTGACAGCAGTTGGTATTCATCTAGATCCAGCTCTAGGAATGCTACTAGGAGCGACCGTCTTTTTAGGGACGACCTTAAAAGCTCCACTGACAGCCATTGCCCTGAGCCTTGGTTTTACAGGACAGAGCTGGACTTTGATTCTACCACTGGCACTAGCTGCTGGTGTGTCTTATGTGATTCAAAATAGATGGGAGAATAAACAATGAGAGTGCATTTTGTCTTGCACGAAACTTTTGAAGTACCGGGTGCTTATCTAAAGTGGGCGCAGGAACGTGGCCATCAAGTGACCACGACCAAAGTCTATGAGAATGAAGCCTTACCAGAGACAGTGGATGAGATCGACTTTTTGATCGTAATGGGAGGACCACAATCGCCAGATGAGGATCGCACAACCTTCCCTTACTATGATCCACAAGCTGAGATTGAACTAATTCAAAAAGCTATGAAGGCGGATTGCTACATCGTTGGTGTCTGTCTGGGTGCGCAGCTCATGTCAGTTGCTTATGGGGCGGAGTATGAGCATAGTCCAGAGCGTGAGATTGGGGTGTATCCTGTGAGCTTAACGCCTGAAGGCCTAGCAGATCCGCATGTCGGCTTGTTTGGTGCAAACTTTGATTCAGGCCACTGGCATGGAGATATGCCGGGATTAACAGAGAATGCTGTCGTCCTTGCGACCAGTCAAGGTTGTCCACGTCAGATTATTCGCTTTAGTCCTAAACATTATGCTTTCCAAGCTCATTTGGAATTTGATTCAGAAGCGATTGACCTTCTGATTGCTGCGGATGGTGAAGAAGTTTTGGAAGAACAAAGCAAAAAATTGACCTATGTTCAAAATCCTGAGACCATTCGCGCATATGATTATCAAGAAATGAATGCAAAGCTTTACGAATTTTTGGATTCATTAACAAACTAAACAAAATGGAAAGCTAGAGCATGTGTTCTAATTTGAACACGAACGGAAAGCTTTTTTAAACAAAGAATACACACAGAAAGGATAGGTTAACCGTATTAGCTGAACTGAATACGGGCGGAGAACTGTGTAAAAAAGATAAACTGTCTAGCATTTATAATGCGTCGCCAGTTTCCTATTTTTACTTTGTTCTCTGTCGCCTGTCCTATTAATAAAAAAGAAAGGTAGAGCGTGTGTTCTAATTTGAACACGAGCGGAAAGCTCGGAAAATAGATAATCTGACTGAGAAATCAGGTTTTCTCGTCAGATTCCTAATTTTCAGTCGCTTTCTGGTCGCTCTTTGTATCATAAATTATGTCTATCCATATTGCTGCTAAGCAAGGTGAAATTGCTGATAAAATTCTCCTTCCTGGAGATCCTCTTCGTGCAAAATTTATCGCTGAGAATTTCCTTGAAGACGCTGTTTGTTTCAACGAAGTCCGTAACATGTTTGGTTATACAGGTACTTACAAAGGTCACCGTGTATCTGTCATGGGTACAGGGATGGGTATGCCATCCATCTCTATCTATGCTCGTGAATTGATTGTCGATTACGGTGTGAAAAAATTGATTCGTGTCGGTACAGCCGGTTCTTTGAATGAGGATGTTCACGTTCGTGAGTTGGTCTTGGCACAAGCAGCTGCTACCAACTCAAATATCATCCGCAACGATTGGCCTCAATACGATTTTCCACAAATTGCTAGCTTTGATCTTTTAGACAAGGCTTATCATATTGCCAAAGACCTTGGTATGACTACTCACGTCGGAAATGTTTTGTCATCAGATGTTTTCTACTCAAATTACTTTGAAAAAAATATCGAACTTGGTAAATGGGGAGTGAAAGCTGTGGAAATGGAAGCGGCAGCGCTGTATTATCTTGCAGCTCAACATCATGTTGATGCCCTTGCTATCATGACTATTTCAGATAGTTTGGTTAATCCAGATGAAGATACAACTGCAGAAGAACGTCAAAACACCTTCACTGATATGATGAAGGTTGGTCTAGAAACATTGATTGCAGACTAAAGGTAGGCTATATTCAGAATGATTTCTCTTGTTCTCAAAATGATAACTATCAACAATGAATCAATCCTGAAATAGGTAAGAATAAGGAAATTGAAGAAAGCCTAATTGTGTCAAAGGACCGAGACTAGTCAGTTTAATATCTAAATCATAATCAAATGAAGTTGGAAGCCAAGTTGACAAGAAGTCAAGGCTTTCAACTTTTTAACTTGAAAATTCCTAGGAGTACAAAATGGATAAAATTGAACAACTACAAGGTATTATTGATCAAAGTCAGAGAATTGTCTTTTTCGGTGGTGCAGGGGTTTCTACAGAGTCTAATATTCCAGATTTTCGTAGTTCAGATGGTATATATAGTCTGAAACTAGGGCGCCATTTTACTGCCGAGCAACTGGTTTCACGCACAATGTTTGAGCGCTATCCAGAGGATTTTTTTGATTTCTACAAAAAGTATCTGATCTATCCAGATGCCGAGCCAAATTTAGCACATGATTATCTAGCATCGTTGGAAAAAACAGGCAAATTAAAGGCGATTGTGACGCAAAATATCGATAGCCTTCATGAAATGGCAGGATCTCAGAAAGTTTTGAAACTGCATGGTAGTGCAGATCGTAATTACTGTTTGGGCTGTCATCGCTTTTATGATTTGACTGCATTTTTGGCACTTGAAGGTCCAGTTCCTTACTGCTTAGATTGTGGTAAGGTGGTCAAACCTGACGTAACCCTTTATGAAGAACCTCTGGATATGGATGTTTTTAGTCGAGCAGCCCAAGTCATTCAGCAAGCAGATTTATTGATCATTGGTGGAACTTCCTTAGTCGTTTATCCTGCAGCTAGCCTAATCAATTATTTTTCAGGGTCAAATCTTGTCGTTATCAACAAGTCCAGCACTCCTCAAGATAGCAAAGCAGATTTAGTTATCGAAGGTAAGATTGGAGAAGTTTTTTCTAAATTGAGACAATAAAAAACTGAAAGAAGTAGGATTATACTTCCTTCAGTTTTTTTGTATCACGAACTCAGAAACTATGAACAAGATTCTCTTCATTTCTAGGGGAACTTTATTGTTGATTTATAAATTGCTTGAGTTATTTTTAATTGTTGAATAAAAGGAAAAAAGGAAGACTTTCTGGATGAAAATCTTCCTTTTTTAGTCAATCAGTACATGCTGATTTTAATGAAATGCTACTATATTGTTTACTTTTTTAAAGATCGCAAAAAACAATCAATCTCTGCTTGAGAATGGAGAATGCTCATCTTTTCTGGGTAAGTATTGTTTAAGTATTGGTATCTTTCCTTAGCATTTTTTGTACGTCCATCCCAGAGAATCCAACGGATAAATTCCCAATTGAATTGCTCAGGGCATCCCGCTGCCATACTTTCTCTCACTTTTCCTCTGTACTTTAAATACCGCTTAAAGGCTCTTAGCAGACAATTCCAAGCAGAGAAGTTTAAAAAGATGATATGGTCAGCTTGCTCCATTCTTTCCTCATAGCAACACCAAGAGTAGTTGCCATCAATGACCCAGTTTTCGTTGTTGGCTAGAAAAGTTTTCATTTCGTTCAGCATCCAGTCGCGGTCACTATCTTGCCACCCTGGCTGAAATTGGAGAGTATCCATATGAAGTTTGGGGATAGAGTAGTGATTAGCTAGTTTTTCTGCAAGAGTGGATTTGCCTGATCCAGAATATCCAATGATAGCTATTTTCATAATAACCTCCAGAAAATGTGCACAAAAAAAGCTCCGAGGAGCTCATTTTGTATGCAGTTAATGATTAACCAAGTTTAGCTGCAAGACGTGCTTTATCACGGCTAGCTTTGTTTTTGTGGATCAAACCTTTAGTTTCTGCTTTATCGATAGCTGAGCTGGCAGCACGGTAAAGTTCTTCAGATGGGTTTGCTTCAAAAGCTTTGATAGCAGTACGCATAGCTGATTTTTGAGCTGAGTTCTTTTCGTTTTGTTTAACGTTCAATTCAGCGCGTTTGATAGCTGATTTAATGTTTGCCAATGTTCTTACCTCCATTTTTACTAACTATACCATTATATCTGAAAACTTACGTTTTGACAAGGGGAAATTATTTTTTTAAGTAAATTTCATCAATTTCGTGATTTTTAGATTTATGGAGAATGACCTCGGCACGATTTCGTGTCGGTTCAATGTAATTCTGGAGATTGGTTAGGTTGATACTGGTCCAAACTTGGTGGGCAAAATCCTTGACTTCGCTAAGAGGAAGTTGAGTGAAACGATAGTAATAGTTGCCTGGATCATCTTGAGCAAAGCTAAGAAGTTTTAAGAAACGATCCAAATACCAACTTTCAATGTCTTCGACAGCGGCATCGACATAGATTGAAAAGTCAAAGAAATCAGTAATATAGAGACGGGCATTATGTGGATTTTGGAACACATTGATTCCCTCAACAATAACAAAATCAGCGGCTTCTACTCGTTGTTTTTGACCTGGCACGATATCATAGATTTCATGGGAATAAACAGGGATATCAACATCCTGTCCATTTTTGAGTTGGTCTAGGAAATTGAGCAAAGCTTCCATGTCGTAGCTCTCAGGAAAACCCTTGCGGTTGAGAATGTCTTGCTCAATTAAGACACTGTTTGGGTATAAAAAACCATCCGTCGTAACCAGTTCAACACTTGCTCTAGGGACTATACGAGAAAGCAAAATTTGCAAGAGACGACTAGTGGTTGATTTACCTACGGCAACACTTCCAGAAACTCCGATAATAAAGGGCTGTTTTTTGCTCTCTCTTTGAAGGAAAATGCCTTTTGAAAAGGCAAGATCTTCTTTGGAACGTTTGTAAATCTGAATCAGATGTGCCAGTGGCAGATAGATATCAGTAACATCTTGTAGGCTAATCTGGTCATTGAAACTCTTAATAGAATCTAACTCCTCCTCGGTCAAGGGAGGAGTTGTTTTGCGATGCAAGGATTGCCAAGTTTCGCGGTTTATCTTTTCAAAATGTAAAAATTCGTTGGTCATTTGTTTTCCCCTAGATATTTTGTCTATCATACCATAAAAAGCTAAAAAAATGAAGCGGTTTCTTGAATGTGGTAAGTCAGTAGTATATACTATAAGTAGATAGAGGATGAACAAATTATTGATGAAGTAGGAGCTGGTTTCTCCTGATTTTATCAGCTAATAAAGGGGGCTTTTTAGTTCACAACTTATAGGAGGTGTACTATGAAAATCTTAAAAAGTTACATATTGGAACTCTGTTTTATTTTAAGTTTTGCTTTACCTTTTATAAAAGGAGCCAATGCAGATAATGGCAGACGCTTTGTGGAAACCTATTACGGTTTTACTTTTTTGATGGATCATGCTATTGTAACAGCTGTCTTTATCTGTTCGCTCTTAATTGCTTTCTTACTAAAAAAACGGTGGACGAAATGGCTTGCTGCTAGTAGTTATCTATTTTTGATTTTGTGGATTGCTACAGAGGGTTATTTATTCCGCATGTCAATAGAAGATTTGATACGACTGTGGACAAGTTTGGAAATCCTAACACAAACTTATCAGTTGGGCTTTTATCTAAACATCTTATTAGGAATACTGTTGATAATTAAGTATTTGAAGGTAAAGCAATAGTAATCAAAATGTGTCTGATTATAGACAATAAATTTGTTGTTTTATCCTGACTGTGACACCTTGTAGCTCCCAATGACTTGTCATTCGTTTCCAATAATTGATTGAGATTGAAGAATAGCGCTCTCTTTGTTAAAATATAAGTGGGAAAATCTATAAAGGAGGTGCTAAGATGAAAGCTAGATTAAGAGAAAAAACGCTGGTTTTTATCAGCCTATTTGTAGTTGTTTTATGGTTATCACCAAACTGGGTGCATTTCTCCTTTTCAATAGGACCTTACTCCTATAACTGGACTATTTTTGTCCTTTTTATCTTATTGCCCCTCATAGGTCTTGGCTACCTTGTGCTAGCCTTCTTTAAAAGAAAGTGGTGGCTCTTCTTTTTTGGTTTAGCTTGTATCTTTGCTTTTCCGATTACCATGGCAGTGGGGAGCTTTTTACTAGGTCCCTAATCCTAATCAGAACTTATATTATTTTTGAAAAAATACAATGTGATTTAAAGGCTTGATACCTTTGTAAACGATTTACAAATAACTTATTTTTATGGTAAAATAGTATCATGAGTAAAATGTATTATGCAGAAAATCCAGATGCAGCCCATGATGTTCATGAGCTTAGAGTTGAGCTACTTGGGCAAAAGATGACCTTTTTGACAGATGCTGGTGTCTTTAGTAAAAAAATGATTGACTTTGGAAGTCAGTTGTTGTTAAGATGCCTTGATGTTGAAAAAGGTGAAAAAATTCTTGATGTTGGTTGTGGCTATGGTCCGATAGGTTTGTCTTTGGTTAAGGCTTATGGTGTCCAAGCGACAATGGTGGATATCAATAACCGTGCTCTGGATTTAGCCCAGCAAAATGCAATGAAAAACAAGGTTCAAGCGACTATCTTCCAGTCTAATATTTATGAGCAGGTAGAGGGACAATTTAACCATGTCATTTCGAATCCTCCTATACGTGCTGGTAAGCAAGTAGTCCACGAAATCATCGAAAAAAGTATAGACTTTTTAGTAGACGGTGGAGATTTGACTATTGTCATCCAAAAGAAACAAGGAGCCCCAAGTGCCAAAAGTAAGATGGAAGACGTATTTGGCAATTGTGAGGTTGTAAAGAAAGATAAGGGATATTACATCCTTAGAAGTGTAAAAGAATGAGAGCAGTAGATCTAATCCAGAAAAAAAGAGACGGGCAAGAACTCAGTTCGAACGAAATCCAATGGTTGATTGAAGGCTATGTCGCAGGAACAGTTCCTGACTACCAGATGTCAGCATTTGCCATGGCAGTTTACTTCCAAGGAATGACCACGAGAGAAATTTCTGATTTAACTATGAATATGGTTAAGACAGGTCAGGAGTTTGATTTATCAGCTATAGATGGTGTCAAGGTTGATAAACACTCTACGGGTGGTGTCGGTGACAAGGTAACTTTAATCCTAGCACCCTTGGTAGCCAGTTTTGATGTCCCAGTGGCTAAGATGAGCGGTAGGGGCTTAGGCCACACGGGTGGTACTATCGATAAATTAGAATCCATCAAAGGTTTTCAGATTGAACGAAGTCAGGATGAATTTATCAAACAAGTTCAAGATATTGGTGTTTCAGTTATTGGGCAATCCGATCAACTGGTTAAGGCTGACAAACTTCTCTATGCCCTTCGTGATGTGACGGCAACAGTGGATACCATTCCCTTGATTGCTAGTTCGGTCATGAGTAAAAAAATTGCAGCTGGAGCTGATGCTATCTTACTTGATGTAACAGTGGGTGAAGGTGCCTTTATGAAGACAGTTGATGAGGCACGCCAACTGGCTCAAACCATGGTAAACCTTGGTAAGGCTGTAGGTCGTAAGACAGTAGCAGTTATTACTGATATGAGTCAACCTTTGGGACGTGCCATTGGTAATCGTTTAGAAATCCTAGAAGCTCTGGAAATTCTTCAAGGTAAAGGCCGTCAAGATATTAGCCACTTTATCTGTGAGTTGGCCCAGATTATGTTATCATTAGCAAATGTTGAAAAAACTATTGAGGAAGTAAGGCAACATCTTGAAAATGGTAAGGCTCTCAAGAAATTTGAAGAGATGGTTCTAGCTCAGGGTGGAGATCTAGAAGACCTCTATCGTCAAGTAAAAGTTGACCATGTAGTTGATATTCCTGCTCAAGAAGACGGACTTATCGCAGAACTTCCAGCCATGGAGTTTGGTCTTTTTGCTATGAGATTGGGTGCTGGTCGTGCCGTTAAAACAGATGCTCTTGACTATGAGACAGGGATTGTTTTTGAGAAGAAAGTTGGAGAATCAGTCAAAAAGGGTGAAATTGTTGCAAAAGTATATGCAAATGGCAAAATTTCTCCGGAACTAGTTACAGATTTCCAAAAATATGTTAAAATTAAAATAAGTGATGAAGTGATAAAATCACGTGAAATTATCGAAATCATCTCCTAATTTAAGGAAAAACCGAAATGAAATTAAATAAATACATTGATCATACGCTTTTAAAGCAAGATGCAACAGTGGAACAAATTGATCGTTTGTTATCTGAAGCCAAAGACTATGATTTTGCCAGTGTTTGTGTCAATCCGTGCTGGGTTGCTCATGCCAAATCTGGTCTAGAAAATACTGATGTCAAGGTTTGTACGGTTGTAGGCTTTCCTCTTGGAGCCACAACATCTGCTGTTAAAGCCTTCGAAACTAAAGAAGCTATCCAAAATGGTGCTGATGAGATTGATATGGTCATCAATGTTGGAGCACTCAAGTCTGGGAATGCTGATTTAGTTGAGTCAGATATTCGAGCAGTTGTTGAAGCAAGTGGAGACAAACTGGTTAAGGTTATTATTGAGGCTTGTTTGTTAACTGATGAAGAAAAAGTTCAGGCTTGCCAGCTAGCCCAGAAAGCAGGAGCAGACTTTGTCAAGACGTCAACAGGCTTCTCAACAGGTGGTGCAACCCTACCGGATGTTAAATTAATGCGCCAAACAGTTGGACCTGATATGGGGGTTAAAGCTGCTGGTGGTGCTCGTTCTTATGCAGATGCTGTTGCCTTTGTTGAAGCTGGAGCTACTCGTATTGGAACATCTTCTGGTGTAGCAATCTTAAAAGGAGAGTTAGCAGATGGCGACTACTGAGTTGATTGATTTAGCGATTGAAACTAGTAAAAAAGCTTACGTTCCCTACTCACATTTTCCGATTGGCGCTGTTTTGGTAGCCAAGGACGGAAGTATCTATACAGGGGTTAACATTGAAAATGCTAGCTATCCCTTGACTAACTGTGGCGAAAGGACAGCTATCTTTAAGGCAGTTTCTGAAGGACAACGAGAGTTTTCAGAATTGATTGTTTATGGGGAAACTGAGAAACCTATTTCGCCTTGCGGTGCTTGCCGACAGGTTATGGTCGAATTTTTTAAACCAGATCTAAAGGTGACTCTAGTCGCCAAAGATAAAACGACGGTCGAGATGACGGTCGGGGAATTACTTCCATACTCATTTACAGACTTGCAATAGTCTGTGTCACTCTCTGAGTGACAAGGTCCTTGTGACCAATCAATCCATACTTGCAACTTCGTTGCGCATCTTATTTAGGAGGTTCAGTAATGAACAAGAAACAATGGCTAGGCCTTGGTCTAGTTGCAGTAGCAGCATTTGGACTTGCTGCATGTGGTAATCGCTCTTCTCGTAACGCAGCTTCTTCATCTTCTGATTTGAAGACTAAAGCAGCTATCGTTACAGATACTGGTGGTGTTGATGATAAATCATTCAACCAATCAGCTTGGGAAGGTCTTCAAGCTTGGGGTAAAGAGCACAATCTTGCAAAAGATAAAGGCTACACATACTTCCAATCAACAAGTGAAGCCGACTACGCTAACAACTTGAACCAAGCAGCAGGAAGCTACAACTTGATTTATGGTGTTGGTTTTGCCCTTCACAATGCGGTTGAAGAAGCAGCGAAAGAACATGCAGACTTGAACTATGTTTTGATTGATGATGTGATTAAAGATCAAAAGAACGTAGCAAGTGTAACATTTGCTGATAACGAAGCAGCTTACCTTGCAGGTGTAGCAGCAGCTAAAACTACTAAAACAAAACAAGTTGGTTTTGTAGGTGGTATGGAATCTGAAGTTATTTCTCGTTTCGCAGCTGGTTTCAAAGCTGGTGTTGAGTCAGTTGACCCATCTATCAAAGTACAAGTAGACTATGCTGGTTCATTTGGTGATGCCGCTAAAGGTAAAACAATCGCTGCAGCTCAATACGCTGCAGGTGCAGACGTAATCTACCAAGCAGCTGGTGGTACTGGTGCAGGTGTCTTCTCAGAAGCTAAATCTTTGAATGAAAGCAAAAACGAAGGCGAAAAAGTTTGGGTTATCGGTGTAGACCGTGACCAAGTTGACGAAGGTAAATATACTTCTAAAGACGGTAAAGAATCAAACTTCGTACTTGCTTCTACTTTGAAACAAGTCGGAACAACAGTTCAAGATATCGCAAACAAAGCTGAAAAAGGTGAATTCCCTGGCGGTCAAGTGATCGTTTACTCATTGAAGGATAAAGGGGTTGATCTAGTAACAACTAACCTTTCTGAAGAAGGTAAAAAAGCTGTTGAAGATGCAAAAGCTAAAATCCTTGATGGAAGTGTAAAAGTTCCTGAAAAATAATGGATGAAAGTCATTTCTTAGGGGAGCGGCCTGTGGCCGCTTCTTTAAGAATTGAGACAAAGTGTTTTGTCTCAATAGAGCTTGCTAAGTTTCTTTAGCAGGTTTTATTGAAACAAAATAAAACTCTGAAAGGAAGAGCACATGGCACACGAAAATGTCATTGAGATGCGTGAAATTACCAAAGTTTTTGGTGAATTTGTCGCTAACGACAAGATTAACCTTGAACTTCGTAAAGGTGAAATTCATGCACTTTTAGGAGAAAATGGAGCTGGTAAGTCCACTCTTATGAACATGCTTGCAGGGCTTCTAGAACCAACTAGTGGTGAAATTGTGGTTAACGGTCAAGTTGTAAAACTAGACTCGCCATCAAAAGCAGCTAGCCTAGGAATTGGGATGGTTCACCAGCACTTTATGTTGGTAGAGGCTTTCACTGTTGCTGAAAATATCATTTTGGGAAGCGAATTAACCAAAAATGGTGTTCTAGATATTGCTCGAGCAACTCGAGAAATTCTTGAATTATCAGAGCGTTATGGACTAGCTGTGGATCCTTCTGCCAAAGTAGCAGATATCTCTGTTGGTGCTCAACAACGTGTTGAAATTTTGAAGACACTTTATCGTGGTGCCGATATTCTTATCTTTGACGAACCAACTGCCGTTTTAACACCATCAGAAATCGATGAGTTGATGGCTATCATGAAGAACTTGGTCAAAGAAGGCAAATCAATTATCTTGATTACCCACAAGTTGGATGAAATTCGTGCAGTTTCTGACCGCGTTACAGTTATCCGTCGTGGGAAATCAATCGAAACAGTTGAAATTGCTGGTGCAACTAATGCTGACTTGGCAGAAATGATGGTGGGACGTTCTGTTTCCTTTAAAACTGAGAAGCAAGCACCACAACCTAAAGAAGTCGTTCTTTCCATCAAAGACTTGGTTGTTCATGAAAACCGTGGCGTTCCTGCTGTTAAAAATCTTTCACTCGATGTTCGGGCTGGTGAGATTGTCGGAATTGCCGGTATTGATGGAAATGGTCAGTCTGAATTGATCCAAGCTATCACAGGACTTCGTAAGATTGAGTCTGGTAGTGTGGAATTGAAAGGCCAGTCCATTGTAGGATTGCATCCACGTCAAATTACTGAACTGAGCGTTGGTCACGTTCCGGAAGACCGTCACCGTGATGGTTTGGTCTTGGAAATGATGATTTCTGAAAATATCGCTCTTCAAACCTACTATAAAGAACCTCTTAGCAAGAAGGGAATTTTAAATTATACGAATATCATTGACTATGCGAAAAAATTAATGCAGGAGTTTGATGTTCGTGCTGCTAGTGAGATTGTTCCAGCTTCTGCCCTTTCTGGAGGAAATCAACAAAAAGCAATCATCGCTCGGGAGATTGATCGAAATCCGGATCTCCTCATCGTCAGCCAACCAACTCGTGGTTTGGACGTCGGTGCCATTGAATACATTCACAAACGCTTGATTCAAGAACGTGATAATGGGAAAGCTGTCCTTGTAGTCAGCTTTGAACTAGATGAGATTCTAAATGTCTCAGATAGAATCGCTGTTATCCATGATGGTAAGATTCAAGGGATTGTAACGCCAGAAACAACCAACAAGCAAGAGCTTGGTGTCTTGATGGCTGGTGGTGAATTGGAAAAAGGAGAAGAGTGATGTCTAAAAAATTACAACAAATTTCGGTTCCCTTGATTTCTGTTATCCTTGGAATCTTGCTTGGAGCCATCGTCATGTGGATTTTTGGCTATGATGCTATTTGGGGTTATGAAGAGTTGTTCTACACAGCCTTTGGTAGTGTTCGTGGAATCGGTGAAATTTTCCGTGCCATGGGGCCATTAGTCTTGATTGCTCTTGGATTTGCAGTTGCGAGTCGTGCTGGTTTCTTTAATGTCGGGCTTCCAGGACAAGCACTCGCTGGTTGGGTTATGAGTGGCTGGTTCGCTCTTTCAAATCCAGATTTGCCACGTCCATTGTTGATTCTTGCGACAGTTGTCATTGCGTTGGTGGCTGGAGGAATCGTTGGTGCCATTCCTGGTATTTTAAGAGCCTATCTTGGAACATCTGAAGTCATCGTAACCATCATGATGAACTACATTGTTCTCTATACAAGTAATGCCTTTATCCACTCTTTCCCTAAAGATATCATGCAAAGTACAGACTCATCAATCCGAGTAAGTGCAAACGCAACTTATCAAACGCCTTGGCTTGCTGAGTTAACTGGAAACTCTCGTATGAATATTGGGATTTTCTTTGCCATCATTGCAGTTGCAGTTATCTGGTTCTTGCTTAAGAAGACAACTCTCGGTTTTGAAATCCGTGCAGTTGGTCTCAATCCAAATGCTTCTGAATACGCAGGTATTTCAGCTAAACGCACCATTATTCTATCAATGATTATCTCAGGTGCTCTTGCAGGTCTAGGTGGAGCTGTAGAAGGACTTGGTACCTTCCAAAACGTCTATGTTCAAGGTTCATCATTGGCGATCGGATTTAATGGTATGGCGGTCAGTCTACTTGCTGCAAACTCACCGATTGGAATTCTCTTTGCAGCCTTCTTGTTCGGAGTGCTTCAAGTTGGAGCCCCTGGTATGAATGCCGCTCAAGTTCCATCAGAGCTTGTAAGTATCGTTACAGCCTCAATTATCTTCTTTGTCAGCGTTCACTACATCATCGAACGCTTTGTCAAACCAAGAAAACAACTTAAAGGAGGTAAATAAGGATGTCGATTACAACAATGCTAACCCTTATGGTTTCTTCAATGTTGATTTACTCAGCACCACTTATTTTCACAAGTATCGGAGGCGTTTTCTCTGAACGTGGTGGAGTTGTTAACGTTGGACTTGAAGGAATCATGGTCATGGGTGCCTTCTCTGGAGTTGTTTTTAACCTTGAATTTGCACAAGATTTGGGAGCATTAACTCCTTGGTTGGCTCTTCTAGTTGGTGGATTAGTCGGAGCTATCTTTTCACTGATTCACGCAGTAGCTACAGTTCATTTTCGTGCTGACCATGTTGTCAGTGGTACCGTACTTAACTTGATGGCGCCAGCCTTGGCAGTCTTCTTGGTGAAGGTGCTTTATAACAAGGGACAAACGGATAACTTAACGCAAACTTTTGGACGTTTTGATTTCCCTCTTTTGGCTAATATCCCAGTTATCGGAGATATCTTCTTCAAGTCAACAAGTTTACTTGGTTACCTAGCAATTGCCTTCTCATTCTTAGCATGGTTTGTCCTCTTTAAAACTCGCTTTGGACTTCGCCTCCGTTCAGTAGGTGAACATCCACAAGCAGCAGATACTTTGGGGATTAATGTTTACAAGATGAGATATCTTGGAGTTGTGATTTCAGGTTTCCTTGGAGGAATCGGTGGAGCTATCTACGCTCAGTCAATTTCCGTTAACTTCTCAGTTACAACCATCGTTGGACCTGGATTTATCGCACTTGCTGCTATGATCTTCGGTAAATGGAATCCTGTTGGTGCTATGCTTTCAAGTCTCTTCTTTGGACTATCACAAAGTTTAGCAGTTATCGGTTCTCAACTTCCTTTCTTGCAAGGAGTCCCAGCCGTTTACTTGCAAATTGCACCATATCTTTTGACCATTGTCGTACTAGCAGCCTTCTTTGGTAAAGCTGTTGCACCGAAGGCAGATGGTATCAACTATATCAAATCTAAATAAACAAAAAAGCGTCGGTTTGAAACTGACGCTTTATTTTATCAAGAATTATACCTCGTAAAGATATCAAAAGGTTTTTTTCACTTACAATTATTAATCACTTTGAACTTGCTTTTAAAAGGTTGAAAATGCGAGGTAGTAGGAACATCGTATAGATTAGAAGGCAAGTACCGCCAACAATAAAGATGACCCCACCATTTACTTCTTGTTGGAATAAATAAGTAAATACAAGTGTCCCTATTGGCATAATAGAGGTATTGAGTGTAAATAAGGTACTCATAACTCTGCCTAAAAATTTAGTTTCAATGGTACTTTGAAGGTAGGTCATGACAACAATATTTAAGATAACCAGAGTAAATGCGATGATTCCCATGAATAAACCACCAAGAGTTGAAATAAAGATTTGAGACTGGGTTGTTGAAAATGTTACTCCTAAACCAATAATCGCAATGATTAGAAGAAAAAGAGGGAAGCTGATTTTATTAGAGAGGAGTTTGTTTTCTTTTTTGTCCGGTAGTAGTGACATGGAAATACTAGCTAGCAGCATTCCAATTGCTGACATAGTTTCAAGGATTCCAATGGTTGCATTATCTAAGAGGAGCTGTTCTTTGACTACAAATGGGACTCCAATACTGATAGAGGTGTAGAAGAAGTTAAGAACGACACTCACAAGAATGATGTATTTAACAATCTGATTTTCTTTTAAAAAGTGAATAATTTCTTTAACTCCATACAGTTGTTTTTCCAGTTTTTTGTTCGCCGTTTCAGGCTCTTCATACTCGTAGTAAAATTTCATAGTGAGCAGAACTCCTAAGGATAGAAAGTTTGCAAGGATTTCGATAAGAATAAAACCTGCAAAACCAATCCAACTATAAAAAATAACTCCGATAGCTGGAGAAAGCATAGTTGCAATAGCGATGGCGGTCTGTGTAACAGAACTTAATCGTTGAATTTTTCTGTCATTGACTAATTCATGAATAGAAGCTGAATAACAAGTGTCACTGATATTGACTGTGATAGAGTGGAGTACGACGAATGGAATCACCAGATACAAGATACTAGATGAATCCGTTAAAAAATAGAAGGCGTAAAAGAAGAGAAAGATAAGCATCCGAAAAATGAAATTAAAGGTTAGAATCTTTTTATGGTGGTACTTATCTACTATATTGCCAATAGGTACCAAGAAAATCAAACTAACTAAAGGATAAATAATCATATTTATCCCAAAACTCATAGCAGATTTTGTTTGGTCCAGTAACATCAAACCTAAAGCAAAATTGAATGCTTTACCACTCAGCGAACCGATGAAGTTACTGATAAAATCTTTAATGATTTGCTGGTTAGACTTACGGTCACTAATACTATGTTGCATACTATTTCTTCCTTAATCTTTGAGCGGTAGTAGAGCTAGATTCTCAAAAACTTTTTCTCTCAATCATTTTTTAGGTTCTTGGTGTGTGAGATTTAAGCCCCAAGGAACAAGATTTTCTGTTTTATTACGAATACGATTGATGTTATCCTTATGGCGAATGATAATTAGACTTGCGAGGGCTAAGATAATCACTACAAATAATAAATCGTAACTTGGCAGTAGGAAACCGATAAGTGGAAAGAGGATCACCCCAAGTACAGCAGCGAGGGCAGCAGTAACACTAGAGAGAGAAATCATACTGCCTAGATAAAGAGTGCCGAAGAAAACAACTGCTAGATAGAGGCAAAATAGAGGAGCAAATCCGAAAATGACTCCAGCACTAGTTGCGACAGCCTTTCCTCCTTTAAAGCCTGCAAATACTGGGAAGGTATGCCCAATTACAGCTAAAAGACCAAAGACTAGAGGTGAAACACCTTGAACATGAAAAATAAGTGGGAGTAAGGTTGCGATGGTTCCTTTGAAAAAGTCAATCACGAAGGTTGCCATACCCGCTTTCTTACCTAGGATTCGAAAGGTATTGGTCGTTCCAGTATTACCAGAACCATGTTCTCTTAGATTAATCTTAAAGAAGATTTGCCCGATCCACAGTCCTGAAGGGATAGAACCCAATAAATAAGCTAAAATTAATAATACTATTGTCATCATGCTTCTATTATACCATGAAATAGGAGAGAAACGGAAAGGAATCTTTTCTCAAATTGTGACATCTGAAACTTTAAGTAAGTAGAAAAGTTTTATTAGGAACACTATTGTTCGGAAATTAAGGCTAAAGTTTTAAAAATTCATGGAAATTTCTGAAAATCCTTGATTTTGTGTTTATTTATGCTATAATAGGAACAATTATTTTTAGGAGGTGGAATATGTCTTACTTATTCGAGATATTGCCAAGTTTATTGAGCGGTGCGACAATGACTTTACAAGTTTTTGCACTGGTCTTGCTTTTTTCAATCCCTTTAGGCATTTTGGTTGCCTTTTGCTTACAGGTCCATTGGAAACCCCTCCATTACATGATTGATATCTATATCTGGGTGATGCGCGGGACACCCTTGCTCTTGCAACTAATTTTTAGTTATTATGTCCTTCCAAGTATTGGGATTCGTTTAGATCGTGTGCCTGCAGCGATTATTGCCTTCACGCTTAATTATGCAGCCTATTTTGCTGAAATTTTCCGTGGAGGGATTGCAACCATTCCTCAGGGGCAGTACGAAGCAGCTAAGGTTTTGAAATTTAATCCTATTGATACCGTTCGCTATATCATTTTGCCACAGGTGACCAAAATTGTCTTACCAAGTGTATTTAACGAGGTTATGAGTTTGGTTAAGGATACTTCTCTGGTCTATGCGCTCGGTATTTCAGATTTAATCCTAGCTAGTCGTACTGCAGCCAATCGTGATGCTAGCTTGATTCCAATGTTTCTAGCAGGAGCTATTTATCTGCTTATGATTGGTATCGTTACGATTTTAGCTAAGAAACTTGAGAAGAAGTTCAGCTATTATAGATAGGAGGTTATCCATGTTAGAGTTAAGAAATATCAGCAAAAAATTTGGAAAAAAAGAAATTTTATCAAATTTCAGTTTAACAATTCCGGAAAAGCAAATTTTGGCCATCGTTGGACCTTCTGGTGGTGGGAAAACAACCTTGCTTAGAATGTTAGCTGGACTTGAAACTATTGATTCAGGAGAGATATTTTATAATGGAGCATCCCTACCATTGGATGAACTTGAAAAGCGCCACTTGTTAGGATTTGTTTTTCAAGATTTTCAGCTTTTTCCTCACTTATCCGTTATGGAAAACTTGATTTTGTCACCTATCAAGACTATGGGGATGTCTGAAGCAGATGCTAAGAAGAAGGCAATCGACTTACTCACTCGTCTGGGACTCGAAGCTCATGCAGATGCCTATCCTTATTCCTTATCTGGTGGTCAAAAGCAACGGGTTGCCTTAGCACGTGCAATGATGATAGATCCCGAGGTAATTGGGTATGATGAACCAACTTCGGCCCTTGATCCAGAGTTGCGTCTCGAAGTTGAAAAACTGATTTTACAAAATCGAGACTTAGGCATGACGCAGATTGTCGTGACCCACGACCTCCAGTTTGCAGAGAATATTGCTGACCAGATTCTCAAAGTAGAGCCTAAGTAGGAGGTGTCTATGAATCGAAAGAAAATCAGCCTTGTTTTGGTATTCTTTCTGGCTTTTTTCCTGGTAGGATGCACGCAAAAAGCTAGCAATCCTAAAGTAGATAATTGGGAAAAATACCAACAACAAGGAAGCATTACTATTGGATTTGACAATACTTTTGTTCCTATGGGATTTGAAGAAAAGAATGGGCAATATGTTGGATTTGATATTGATTTAGCCCAAGCCGTTTCTGAGAAACTGGGGTTCAAGGTACAGTTTCAACCCATTGATTGGGATATGAAAGAAACAGAACTTCAAAACGGGACCATTGATGCAATCTGGAATGGATATTCGGCGACTGATGAACGCCGTGAGAAAGTAGCTTTTACCATTCCTTATATGGAGAATCAGCAGGTTCTAGTCTCAAAAAAATCGCAAAATATCCAGTCGGTTTCGGATATGAAAAATAAGATTTTGGGAGCCCAAGCAGGTTCTTCTGGTTATCTAGATTTTGAAGCTCAGCCTGACCTGTTGAAAAATATCGTAAAAGATCAAAAAGCAAACCAGTATCAGAGTTTTAATGAAGCCTTGATTGACTTGCAAAATGATCGGATTGATGCTCTTTTAATTGACCGTGTTTATGCCAATTATTATCTTAAAACGGAAGGGATATTAGACCAGTATGAGATTTTCTCAGCCGGTTTTGAGAGTGAGTCATTTGCGGTCGGAGTAAGACCAGCGGATAAGACCTTATTAGCCAATTTTAATAAGGCTTTTGTGGAATTGTATCAAGAAGGAAAATTCCAAGAAATTAGCCAAAAATGGTTTGGTGAAGATATTGCAACAAGCCAAGTTAAAGGAAAAGAAAACTGAGACTCTCGTCTTGGTTTCTTTTTTTAGGGTGAGAATGAGTGATTTTTTACTAAAAAGGACTTGTGAATAGGCTTTTAACTTGAAAATTTTGCAAAATCCTTAGAAAACCTGTAAAATAGAAAAGATGAACAAATAGGAGGTTCCTTGTGTCAAAAAAGGAAATCAATATTAACAATTATAATGATGACGCCATTCAGGTGCTAGAAGGGTTGGATGCGGTCCGTAAACGTCCAGGGATGTATATCGGATCGACAGACGGTGCTGGGCTACATCACCTTGTTTGGGAAATTGTCGATAATGCAGTCGATGAAGCCTTATCTGGATTTGGTGATCGTATTGATGTAACCATTAATAAAGATGGGAGCTTAACGGTTCAAGACCACGGACGTGGGATGCCAACTGGTATGCACGCTATGGGGATTCCAACGGTTGAGGTCATCTTTACCATTCTCCACGCTGGCGGAAAATTCGGTCAAGGTGGTTACAAGACTTCTGGTGGTCTCCACGGGGTTGGTTCTTCTGTTGTGAATGCACTCTCTAGTTGGCTTGAAGTAGAAATTACACGTGATGGGGCTGTTTACAAACAACGCTTTGAAAATGGTGGGAAACCAGTAACAACTCTTGAAAAGGTTGGAACTGCACCTAAGTCTAAAACAGGTACCAAAGTGACCTTTATGCCGGATGCTAGTATCTTTTCTACGACAGACTTTAAATACAATACCATTTCAGAGCGTCTCAATGAGTCAGCCTTTCTCTTGAAAAATGTAACCTTGTCATTAACGGACAAACGAACAGATGAAGCAATTGAATTCCATTATGAGAATGGGGTACAAGACTTTGTTTCTTACCTCAATGAAGACAAGGAAACCTTGACGCCAGTCCTTTACTTTGAAGGCGAAGATAATGGTTTTCAAGTAGAAGTAGCCCTCCAATATAATGATGGATTTTCAGATAACATCTTGTCCTTTGTTAACAACGTTCGTACTAAAGACGGTGGAACGCATGAGACAGGACTTAAGTCTGCCATTACCAAGGTTATGAATGACTATGCCCGTAAGACTGGTCTTCTTAAGGAAAAAGATAAAAATCTTGAAGGGTCCGATTACCGTGAAGGATTAGCAGCCGTTCTTTCTATTTTAGTCCCTGAAGAACACTTGCAGTTTGAAGGACAGACTAAGGATAAACTAGGAAGTCCCCTTGCTCGTCCTGTTGTAGATGGAATTGTGGCTGATAAGTTGACCTTTTTCCTTATGGAAAATGGTGAACTGGCTTCCAATCTCATTCGCAAGGCTATCAAGGCTCGCGATGCTCGTGAAGCAGCACGTAAGGCGCGTGATGAGAGTCGTAATGGTAAAAAGAATAAGAAAGACAAGGGCTTACTTTCTGGGAAATTAACTCCAGCCCAGTCTAAAAATCCAGCTAAGAATGAACTCTATCTAGTCGAAGGGGACTCTGCCGGTGGTTCTGCTAAACAAGGCCGTGACCGTAAGTTCCAAGCTATCTTGCCTCTTCGAGGTAAGGTTATCAATACAGCCAAGGCTAAGATGGCAGATATCCTCAAAAATGAAGAAATCAATACCATGATTTATACCATCGGTGCTGGTGTGGGGGCAGACTTCTCTCTTGAAGATGCTAATTATGACAAGATTATTATCATGACCGATGCGGATACCGACGGTGCCCACATCCAAACACTTCTCTTAACCTTCTTTTATCGTTATATGCGTCCGCTAGTTGAAGCTGGACATGTCTATATCGCCCTTCCTCCACTTTACAAGATGTCTAAAGGCAAAGGCAAGAAAGAAGAAGTGGCCTACGCTTGGACGGATGGCGAGCTAGAAGAACTTCGCAAGCAGTTCGGCAAAGGCGCTACCCTCCAACGCTACAAAGGTCTTGGTGAGATGAATGCGGACCAACTCTGGGAAACAACTATGAATCCAGAAACTCGCACCCTTATCCGTGTCACAATCGAAGACCTAGCACGCGCAGAACGTCGCGTCAATGTCCTTATGGGTGATAAGGTCGAACCACGCCGTAAATGGATTGAGGATAATGTCAAGTTTACGCTGGAAGAGAGTGGGGAGACGGTGTTTTGAGGAGTTTTAGAAAAGTATGGTTATAGCAATACAAAATGTCCAGCAAAATAATTTACCATTATCACAACAGTGGTGGTGGATAGTATTAGCACTGATAGTATCTGCGATTTTGGGACCAATTATAGTACATGTTTTTAAAAATAGATTTAATAATAAAAAAAGAATTACTATAATTGGGAGTAATATTTCAAACATAAATAACAGAAATGGAATGCGTGAACCAACAACTTCTGGACGACGATTATACTCAAATTTTATATTAAATATTCTAACTGTAGAAAATAAAAGAAGTACTACTCAAGCAGTAACAAATATTGAGTTATATAAGATTAAGAAAGAAAATAGTGATTTTTCAGACATTCAATATGATGGGGGATTTTATGAGAAAAATCAAAAATTTGTGCTATTAGTGTATAACAATGGAACTAAGGAAGATTTATTGAGGAAATGTACTGTTAAATTTACATTCTGTGAGAAAGAAACATATAAAGAGATTGATGAAGTAGAGAAACATATAGAGACTACTGATATTTTAAAGTCTGGAGATATTAAGAGCTTACTTATATATTCATTTAATGAATTTGTTGCTAAATTCGAAGAGAATAGAAATTTAGACATTGTAAAAATTTCAGTATTTGATGAAAATGTACATAAAATTTCTCATCTAAAGTTACATGTATTCTATGATAGAAATCAGAAGAGTTTTTATAAGCGTTCTAGTGGACGTGGTTCTTCAAATAGTGGTGAAATTCCACTATTTGATCTGCGTGAAGATATAAATCGACAAACCGTTGGTTGCACTCAAATTTTAAAACAGGGCGCGAATGATATTTACTTTTATGTTTTGGTTGATAGAAGTTGTAACTTGAAATATCGAGTTGCAATTAAATGTGGGAATAAAAAAATCAAGAGTAAAGAAAAATATTCTCTAGATGTTCGAATTCCTGTATATGTACAGGAGACAGGGGGCTTCGATGGGATTTTCTATTCTCTTTTACTAAAAAATGCTCCTGATTTAATGAATGATATCCATTATAACAAAGATTTAATAGAATATTTAGATAAAAATTTAATTTATGATAAATATTATGCTGCAAAAATTGCTATTAATGCAAATATAGAATAGAACAATATTTTTATCTAACTCTGAAATCGATGAAAAGAAATACTTCTTTATAAATTACAAGATTAAAGTAGGATTATATGAATTAATCTGATTTATTAGACATTTTTAATAACATATAAAAACAATTAAGTAGTTATAACCATGAGAACTGAAACAGAAATGATGAATCTGATTTTACAAATATCTGAAACTTTAAAAGTCGAAGCTGTGGTTCTATCTGGTTCGCGTACAAACCAAAAGATTCAAACAGATGAATTTCAAGACTATGATGTTGTCTATATTGTGGATGACTTAGATTATCTGACGAGTGACCTTTCTTGGCTGGATCAGTTTGGCAATCGTCTGATTGAGCAGCATAATATTCTAGGAAACCGTCGTCTCTACCTTATGCTTTTTGAAGATGGGAATCGCATTGATCTAACCCTCTGTCCTAAAGATCACATCAACGAGTGGGTGGATAGTGAGGCAGGATTCACAGTTTTAGTAGATGAGAAGGGTTTGTTTGAATCTTATCTACCTAGTCCGAAGCGCTACTGGACGAATCCAGCTAGTGAGACGGATTTTGAAATATCTTGTAATGAATTTTGGTGGGTTTCTGCCTATGTAGTTAAGGGCATTTGTCGGAATCAGCTCATCTATGCCATTGAACATCTTTATGGTATTTGTCAACAAGAACTCCTAAAGATCTTGGCTTGGCAGGTGGCAAGTGATGGGGGGACTGTCGACATCGGCAAGAACTATAAGTATCTCTTTAACTATATACCTGCTGAGAAAGAGAAAGAATTATCAAATTTGCTTGATTTCTCAAGTTTAGACAAAATCACTCAATCTTTATTGGCTGCGATGCAAATTTTCCACCAAGAAGCTCAAACCCTTGCCCAAAAGATGGGCTTTGAATACGATAGGGAAGTAGCTGAGAAGATGATTCAGTATGCTGAGGAAAAACTTCCTAATTACTAAGAAGTAAAGAACTCTATTTAACAATTTAAACTACAGAAAGGATAGTTTGGTTAC
Source organism: Streptococcus nidrosiense (assembly GCF_042140045.1). Lineage (NCBI taxonomy): Bacteria > Bacillati > Bacillota > Bacilli > Lactobacillales > Streptococcaceae > Streptococcus > Streptococcus nidrosiense. Next base: position 1,653,482 of record NZ_CP152419.1, on the reverse strand, counting down.
TGAAGGTAACTGAACACCTTCGTTTATAAAAACTACTCTATATTCTTTGAAAGGAGTTGAACACGCCTTAAATACTGGGTGAAAAAGATAAATTCTCTTGAGAGCATCGCTCCCTGCAAGAATTTCCTATTTTCACTTTGCATGTTACGGGCTTTGTATCCTATATGAGTAATATCCAAAATATGTCCTTGGAGGACATCATGGGAGAGCGCTTTGGGCGCTACTCCAAATACATCATTCAAGACCGGGCTTTGCCAGACATTCGTGATGGATTGAAGCCGGTTCAACGCCGTATTCTTTATTCGATGAATAAGGATGGCAATACTTTTGATAAGAGTTATCGTAAATCAGCCAAGTCTGTCGGTAACATCATGGGTAATTTCCACCCACACGGAGATTCTTCTATCTATGATGCCATGGTTCGTATGTCTCAGGACTGGAAAAACCGTGAGATTCTGGTTGAAATGCACGGGAATAACGGTTCCATGGACGGAGATCCACCTGCGGCTATGCGTTATACTGAGGCACGATTGTCTGAAATTGCAGGTTATCTCCTTCAAGATATCGAGAAAAAGACAGTTCCTTTTGCTTGGAACTTTGACGATACAGAGAAAGAGCCAACTGTCTTACCAGCAGCCTTCCCAAACCTCTTAGTCAATGGTTCAACGGGGATTTCAGCTGGTTATGCCACAGATATTCCACCACATAATTTAGCCGAAGTTATCGATGCTACAGTCTACATGATTGATCATCCGACTGCCAAGGTTGAAAAGCTCATGGAATTCTTGCCTGGGCCAGATTTCCCTACTGGTGCTATCATCCAAGGTCGTGACGAGATCAAGAAGGCCTATGAAACTGGTAAGGGGCGCGTGGTTGTTCGTTCTAAGACTGAAATTGAGAAGCTTAAAGGTGGTAAGGAACAAATCGTTATCACTGAGATTCCTTATGAAATCAATAAGGCTAACTTGGTCAAGAAAATTGATGAAGTCCGTGTCAATAACAAGGTGGCAGGTATCGCTGAGGTTCGTGATGAGTCTGACCGTGATGGTCTTCGCATCGCTATAGAACTCAAAAAAGATGCGAACACGGAACTTGTTCTCAACTACCTTTTCAAGTACACTGACTTGCAAATCAACTACAACTTCAACATGGTTGCGATTGACAATTTCACGCCTCGCCAAGTTGGAATTGCACCAATCTTGTCTAGTTATATCGCCCACCGTCGTGAAGTCATCTTGGCACGTTCTCGCTTTGACAAGGAAAAGGCTGAAAAACGCCTCCATATTGTGGAAGGTTTGATTCGTGTCATCTCTATTTTAGATGAAGTCATTGCTCTTATCCGTGCTTCTGAGAACAAGGCTGATGCCAAAGAGAACCTCAAGGTCAGTTATGATTTTACTGAAGAGCAGGCTGAAGCTATTGTTACCTTGCAATTGTATCGTTTGACCAATACAGACGTGGTTGTCTTGCAAGAAGAAGAAGCTGAACTACGTGAAAAGATTGCTATGCTTGCGGCTATCATCGGTGACGAACGAACCATGTACAATCTCATGAAGAAAGAACTCCGTGAAGTCAAGAAGAAATTTGCGACTCCACGTTTGAGTACTTTAGAAGATACAGCAAAAGTGATTGAGATTGATACAGCTAGTCTTATCGCTGAAGAAGATACTTACGTCAGCGTGACGAAGGCGGGCTATATCAAACGTACTAGCCCTCGTTCCTTTGCAGCTTCAACACTTGAAGAAATTGGTAAACGGGACGACGACCGATTGCTATTCGTTCAATCTGTCAAGACTACTCAGCACCTCTTAATCTTTACAACGCTTGGAAATGTCATTTACCGACCAGTCCATGAGTTAGCAGATATTCGTTGGAAGGATATCGGAGAGCATTTGAGCCAGTCTATTACAAACTTTGAAACCAATGAAGAAGTGATCTATGTAGAAGTTGTGGATCAGTTTGATGATGCGACGACCTACTTTGCAGTGACTCGTCTTGGTCAAATCAAACGTGTCGAACGCAAAGAATTTTCTCCATGGAGAACCTATCGTTCTAAATCTGTCAAGTACGCTAAGTTGAAAGACGATACTGACCAGATTGTAGCAGTAGCTCCGATTAAATTGGATGATGTTCTGTTGATCAGTCGAAACGGCTATGCCCTCCGCTTTAACATCGAAGAAGTGCCAGTTATCGGTGCCAAAGCTGCAGGGGTGAAAGCCATGAATCTCAAAGCAGATGATGTGATACAAGCAGCCTTTATCTGCAACACTTCATCTTTCTATCTTTTGACGCATCGTGGAAGTCTTAAGCGCGTTTCGATTGAGGAAATTCCAGCAACCAGTCGTGCTAATCGTGGTCTTCAAGTCCTTAGAGAATTAAAGAGCAAACCACATCGTGTCTTCCTTGCTGGTGCAGTTTCTGAACAAGGATTTGTTGGAGATCTCTTTAGTACAGAAGTAGAAGATGGAGAGCAAACGCTTGTCATCCAATCAAATAATGGAACGACTTACGAAGCAATCCTACAAGATTTGAATCTATCGGAACGCACAAGCAATGGAAGCTTCATTTCAGATAGCATTTCTGATGAAGAAGTTTTTGATGCTTATCTCAAAGAAATCTTTAAAGAAATCAAAGAAAATTAAAAATCAGTCCTAGTGACTGATTTTTTATAAGTAAAATTTTCAGAAAATTACAAATAATACTTGAATTTTTAGGAGAATAGTGTAGAATAGAACACAGAGCTTGATTAGAATAAAGGAGATTGTCATGACAGTTACGATTGATTGGGAAAATCTTGGTTTTTCCTATATGAAACTACCTTATCGTTATATCGCTAATTTTAAAAATGAACAATGGTCTCAAGGAGAATTAACAGAAGATGCAACCTTGCATATTTCAGAATCATCTCCAAGCCTTCACTATGGACAGCAAGCATTTGAAGGATTGAAAGCCTATCGTACAAAGGATGGCAGTATTCAACTCTTCCGTCCAGATGAAAATGCTAAACGTCTGCAACGTACCTGTGATCGTCTCTTGATGCCACAAGTTCCAACAGAAATGTTTGTAGAGGCTTGTAAAGCCGTTGTTCGTGCAAATGAAGAATACGTACCCCCTTATGGAACTGGTGGAACTCTTTACCTTCGTCCGCTCTTGATTGGTGTTGGAGATATCATTGGGGTAAAACCAGCTGAGGAGTATATTTTTACCATCTTTGCTATGCCAGTTGGAAATTACTTTAAGGGTGGATTGGTTCCAACAAACTTCTTGATTCAAGATGAGTATGACCGTGCTGCACCAAATGGAACAGGGGCTGCCAAGGTCGGTGGTAACTATGCGGCGAGTCTTTTGCCAGGAAAAATGGCTAAATCCCGTCATTTCTCAGATGTTATTTATCTAGACCCATCAACCCACACCAAGATTGAAGAAGTTGGTTCAGCAAACTTCTTTGGAATTACAGCTGATAATGAGTTTGTAACCCCACTGAGTCCGTCAATCTTGCCATCGATTACCAAGTACTCATTACTTTATTTGGCAGAGCATCGTTTGGGCTTGAAGCCTGTTGAGGGAGATGTACCAATTGATAGTCTGGATCGATTTGTAGAAGCAGGTGCCTGCGGTACTGCGGCAGTTATCTCACCAATTGGAGGAATTCAACATGGTGATGACTTCCACGTTTTCTACAGTGAGACAGAGGTTGGTCCAGTGACTCGTAAACTATACGATGAATTGACAGGTATTCAATTTGGTGACATTGAAGCACCAGAAGGTTGGATTGTAAAAGTAGATTAAAAATTATTAAAGGAGATCTTTATGAAAACGAAAAAGTGGATGTTAACAGCAGGAGTGGTCCTGAGTACAGCAGTTCTTCTTGTAGCTTGTGGGAAAGCCGACAAGGAAGCAGATGCGCCTACAACTTTCTCTTATGTCTATGGAGTAGACCCATCATCTTTGGACTACAGTATCGCAACTCGTACTTCAACAACTGATATCATCGGTAACGTTGTTGATGGATTGTTGGAAAACGATGAATATGGGAATTTGATTCCTTCCCTCGCTGAGGATTGGAGTGTCTCACAAGACGGTTTGACTTATACTTATAAACTTCGCAAAGGGGTTAAATGGTACACGTCAGAAGGTGAAGAATACGCTGAAGTAACTGCGCATGACTTTGTTACTGGGTTGAAACACGTAGCTGATGGCAAATCAGACGGTGTCACTCTTATTCAAAACTCAATCAAGGGCTTGAATGAATATATGACTGGTGAGACTAACGACTTCTCAACAGTTGGGGTTAAGGCAGTAGATGATTATACTGTTGAGTACACTCTAAATGCACCTGAAACTTTCTGGAATTCAAAAGTAACTTCAGCAACTATGTTGCCAGTAAATGAAGAATTCCTCAAAGCATCAGGTAAGAATTACGGAACGGTCAGCCCAGCTGGTATTCTTTATAACGGTCCATATATCTTGAAGACATTGACTTCAAAATCTTTAATCGAATATGAAAAGAACCCAAATTATTGGGATAAAGAGAAGGTTAAAATCGAGAAAGTTAAATTAACTTACTATGATGGTTCAGACCAAGAATCCTTGATCCGTAGCTTCTCTTCAGGTGTTTACACAACAGCTCGCCTCTTCCCAAGTAGCTCAAACTTTGCTTCTACTTTGGAACAATACGGAGATAAAATTACTTACAGCCCACAAGATTCAACTAGTTACTACTTTACCTTTAACGTAAACCGTCAATCTTTCAATAAGACAGCGAAAACAAGTGAAGAACAGAAAACTTCTACAAAAGAAGCAATGTTGAACAAGGACTTCCGTCAAGCAATCAATTTTGCCTTCAACCGTCATTCTTATGCTGCCCAGCTCAATGGTGAAGATGGTGCGGATAAGATTATTCGTAATAGCTTAGTACCAGACAATTTCGTTCAATCTGGTGGTAAAAACTTTGGTGATATCGCTCAAAAAGAATTGGTCAACTATGGAGACCAATGGAAAGGTGTTGAGCTCGTTGACGGAAAAGATACCATCTACAATCCTGACAAAGCCAAAGCTTCATTTGAAAAAGCTAAGAAAGAATTGGAAGCAAAAGGTGTAACCTTCCCAATTCACTTGGATGTTCCAGTTGAGCAAACAGATACAATTGCTGTTCAACAAAGCAATTCCTTTAAACAATCAATCGAGTCAACACTTGGTTCTGAAAATGTCGTGATCGATGTTCTTCAAATGACTGATAACGAGAAGGAAAGCATTACATCTCAAGCACGTGTTCCTGCTCAAAAAGACTATGACTTGAACAGTACTGGATGGGCTCCAAGCTACCAAGATCCAGCAAGTTATCTCAATATCATGGATCCTAAGACAGGTTCTGCTATGAAACACCTTGGTATCACTAAAGGAAAAGACAAGGAAGTAGTAGCTCAACTAGGTTTGGACGAATATAAGAAACTCTTGGATGATGCAGTTTCTGAGACAAGCGACTTGGATAAGAGATATGAAAAATATGCTAAAGCGCAAGCATGGCTCACTGATAGTTCTCTCTTGATGCCAACAGCTTCATCAGGTGGTTCACCAGTTGTCAGCAATATTGTTCCTTTCTCTAAACCATACTCACAAGTTGGTATTAAGGGTGATCCATACATCTTCAAGGGAATGAAATTGCAAAAAGAGATTGTATCTGCGAAAGAATATCAAGCAGCTCTTGAAAAATGGCAAAAAGAAAAATTGGAATCAAACAATAAATACCAAAAAGAATTAGAAAGTCATGTCAAATAAAACAGACTAGTACTTTTGGAATAAAGGGGCCTATATGGAATGGATTAAACTAATAGGGATAGTTATCATTGTGGTTGGTTTTATCTATAAGTTAGATACCATTGCAACGGTAGTCTTAGCTAGTTTAGTTACAGCTCTAGTTTCTGGAGTTTCTCTTGTTGAGTTCTTGGAAATTTTGGGAAAAGAATTTAGTAATCAACGAGTTCTGACGATTTTTATGGTAACCTTGCCACTAGTAGGTTTATCTGAAACTTTTGGCCTCAAGCAACGTTCGATTGACTTGATTCAAAAGATTAAGGGACTGACCGTAGGAAGTTTTTATACCGTGTATTTCTTTTTTCGGGAACTCGATGGTTTCTTTGCCATTCGTCTTGGAGGACATCCGCAGTTTGTAAGGCCTTTGGTTCAACCCATGGGACAAGCAGCAGCAGAGTCTCAATTAGGTAGAAAATTAACGGATCAAGAGAGCGAAGCGCTAAAAGCGCGTGCAGCAGCAAATGATAATTTCGCAAATTTCTTTGCTCAAAACACTTTCGTTGGTGCAGGTGGTGTCCTCTTGATAGGGGGCACACTGGACCAATTAGGTTACGAAAGTAATTATGCAGGAATTGCTTCAGCTTCGCTTATAGTTGCAGGAATTGCCCTATTTATAGTTGGGATTTACAATTACCTGTTTGATAGAAAACTGCTAGCAAATAAGGTTAGTAAAGGGAAAGAAGAATGACCAATCTAGCAAGACAGTTATTAGAGTTGACCTATATTGTGATTGGTTGTCAATTCCTTCATACGGCTTATTGTAGCTATAAAGATAAAACAAACCCAGTTCGCTTTGGAACGGCTGGGTTTTGGGCTTTATTGGGCATCAGTTTTATCGGTGGTTCCTATCTACCTTCTGTCTGTATTGGAGTTATCGTAGTGCTATTAGCCCTGCTAACTCTCTTTAAACAGGTTCGTATCGGCACCTTACCGTCTCTGGATGAAGTCAAGGCAAATATTGAAGCTAAACGACTAAAGAATAAAATTTTTATTCCAGTCATGTTAATGGCTTTGATTGCTTTGGTATTAGCAAAAATGATCCCTGAGTTTAGTAAGATTGCTATCAGTCTTGCTGCATTTTTCGCAACCATCTCTCTTTTATTGATTACTAAGAGTTCTCCTAGAAGTTTGTTAGCAGAAAACAATCGCATGGTGCAACAAGTTTCAACCAGTGGGATTGTGCCTCAACTTTTAGGGGCTTTAGGGGCAATTTTTACCGTAGCAGGAGTTGGAGATCTGATTTCTCATTTGATAAGTGGTCTAATTCCTTCGGGTAGTAGTTTTATGGGAGTGGTAGCTTATGTCCTTGGGATGGTTCTATTCTCCATGATAATGGGGAATGCATTTGCTGCTTTCACAGTTATTACTGCTGGAATTGGAGTTCCCTTTGTATTTGCTTTGGGAGCTGATCCAATCGTGGCTGCAGCTCTAGCAATGACGGCAGGTTGCTGTGGGACCTTATTGACTCCAATGGCGGCTAACTTTAATGCTTTACCGGCAGCTCTCCTGGATATGAAAGATCCAAATGGAGTTATCAAAGCGCAAGTAGGAGTAGCTGTTATCATGATTATCCTACATATATTTTTGATGTACTTTTTGGCATTTTAGCAAAGGAAATAAAATGAAAATATTAGTAACAGGTTTTGATCCTTTTGGTGGTGAAAAGGTTAATCCAGCTCTGGAAGCTGTTAAATCATTACCATCTGAGATTCATGGAGCTGAAATTCATTGGGTAGAAATCCCAACGGTATTTTATAAAGCAGCAGAGGTATTAGAAACAGCAATCGTCCGCTATCAGCCAGATGCGGTGCTTTGCATCGGCCAAGCAGGAGGAAGAGCTAGTCTAACTCCTGAGCGAGTTGCCATCAACCAAGATGATGCTAGAATTCCTGATAACCAAGGGAATCAGCCGATTGACACTCCTATACGCCAGGATGGTCAAGCAGCCTATTTTAGCACACTACCGATCAAAGCAATGGTACAAGCCATAAAAGAGGAAAGGCTACCAGCTACAGTTTCCAATACAGCAGGAACCTTTGTTTGCAATCATTTGATGTATCAGGCTCTCTATTTAGCGGATAAAAAATTTCCACATATGAGATCAGGCTTTATGCATATTCCTTATATGACAGAACAAGTGGTAAATAAGCCTAATACAGCATCTATGAATTTAACTGATATCGTCAGAGGTATCGAAGCTGCGATTGGTGCTATCGTAGATTATAAAGATAAGGACATAAAATTAGTGGGTGGGACAACCCACTAACAATGAGTCTTCCCTAGATTAAAAAATTAGATTCTCTCACAAAAACTCTTTATCAAGGCTGCCCTTATAAAGAGTTTTTTCTTGCCAGTTTTTTAAATTTCTTGTACAATAGGAAGAGTGAAAAGAGGTATGGTATGAGTAAAAAAGATAAAAAAATTGAAATTCAATTAACAGACGCAACTGTTTTAGTTGGTCAGGAAAAATTTGAAGGCTACACATTAACCATTGGGAAAAAGATTATCGGTGAAATTGCTGAACTAGATAATCAATTCGCAATCATAAAGAATGGAAATGTCGATAGTTTTTATAAAAAACTTGAAAAAGCTGTGGAAATTTTGATTGAAAACTATAATTTAGCAAAATAAAGCTTGTTTTTTGTAAATTTTCATGATATAATAGTTTTTGTTGAACATTGGAGAGATAGCGAAGAGGCTAAACGCGGCGGACTGTAAATCCGCTCCTTCGGGTTCGGGGGTTCGAATCCCTCTCTCTCCATTTCACTTTTGGGGTATAGCCAAGCGGTAAGGCAAGGGACTTTGACTCCCTCATGCGTTGGTTCGAATCCAGCTACCCCAGTTCTTAGGTAATAAATTCAAGATAAAAAGAAAAATATCTTAGGGTATTTTATTTTTATAATTGAAGGACGTGAACGATATAACATGTCTTTGCGGGTGCTTAGGAAAAAATTATAAGTATGTCAAGTTTAAGAAAAACTTGATTGTTGGAGGATTTTTTAGATGAACGAATTTGAAGATTTGCTAAATAGCGTTAGCCAAGTTGAGCCAGGTGATGTTGTTAGTGCTGAAGTATTGACAGTTGATGCTACTCAAGCTAATGTTGCAATCTCTGGAACTGGTGTTGAAGGTGTCTTGACTCTTCGCGAATTGACAAACGATCGCGATGCAGATATCAATGACTTTGTAAAAGTAGGTGAAGTATTGGATGTTCTTGTACTTCGTCAAGTAGTTGGTAAAGGTACTGATACAGTAACATACCTTGTATCTAAAAAACGCCTTGAAGCTCGCAAAGCATGGGATAAACTTGTAGGACGTGAAGAAGAAGTTGTTACAGTTAAAGGAACTCGCGCTGTTAAGGGTGGACTTTCAGTAGAATTTGAAGGTGTGCGTGGATTTATCCCAGCTTCAATGTTGGATACTCGTTTTGTACGTAACACTGAGCGTTTTGTAGGTCAAGAGTTTGATGCTAAAATCAAAGAAGTTGATCCTAAAGAAAACCGCTTCATCCTTTCACGTCGTGAAGTTGTAGAAGCAGCTACTGCAGCAGCTCGTGCTGAAGTATTCGGTAAATTGGCTGTTGGTGATGTTGTAACTGGTAAAGTTGCACGTATCACAAGCTTCGGTGCTTTCATCGACCTTGGTGGTGTTGACGGATTGGTTCACTTGACTGAATTGTCACACGAACGTAACGTTTCACCAAAATCAGTTGTAACTGTTGGTGAAGAAGTTGAAGTGAAAATCCTTGATCTTAACGAAGAAGAAGGACGTGTATCACTTTCACTTAAAGCTACAACACCTGGACCATGGGATGGCGTTGAACAAAAATTGGCTAAAGGTGATGTTGTAGAAGGTACAGTTAAACGTTTGACTGACTTCGGTGCATTTGTTGAAGTATTGCCAGGTATCGATGGACTTGTTCACGTATCACAAATTTCACACAAACGTATTGAAAATCCAAAAGAAGCTCTTAAAGTTGGTCAAGAAGTTACTGTTAAAGTTCTTGAAGTTAACGCTGATGCAGAACGTGTATCTCTTTCTATCAAAGCTCTTGAAGAACGTCCAGCTCAAGAAGAAGGACAAAAAGAAGAAAAACGCGCTCCACGTCCACGTCGTCCAAAACGTCAAGAAAAACGTGATTTTGAACTTCCTGAAACTCAAACAGGATTCTCAATGGCTGACTTGTTCGGAGACATCGAACTTTAATCCATTCGAATTTGAATAAAATCCTTTGTTTTTAAAACAAAGGATTTTTCTTTTTTCTACTAGCATTTTTTGATATAATGGTTTTATGTTATATTCAGAAAAAGAATCACTTTATCAAACAATAAATGAACAGCTCTCTTATCTTTTAGAAGGAGAGCCCAATGTGTTGGCTAATCTATCAAATGCCAGTGCTCTGCTAAAAACAAGTTTTCCCAATACTGTTTTTGCAGGTTTCTATCTATTTGATGGGAATGAACTGATCTTGGGACCCTTTCAAGGTGGAGTTTCATGTGTACGAATCGCTCTTGGAAAAGGTGTTTGTGGAGAGTCTGCAGCTAGTCGTCAAACAGTGATTGTTGGTGATGTTAAAACCTATCCAAACTATATTTCTTGTGATAGTAGTGCTCGTAGTGAAATTGTTGTGCCGATGGTTAAAGAGGGACGTCTTCTGGGCGTTCTAGATTTAGATTCATCTCTTGTTGATGATTATGATGACTTGGATCTGAAATATCTAGAAGAGTTTGTTGCTATTTTGTTAGAGAAAACCGAATGGATTTTTTCAATGTTTGAGGAGAAAGCGTAATGTATCAGGCCCTTTATCGAAAATATAGAAGTCAAACATTTTCACAGTTAGTAGGTCAGGAAATTGTTGCAAAAACTCTGAAACAAGCCGTAGAGCAGGAAAAGATTAGCCATGCCTATCTATTTTCAGGGCCTCGTGGAACTGGAAAAACCAGTGTAGCCAAAATTTTTGCCAAGGCTATGAACTGCCCTAATCAAGAGGGAGGAGAACCTTGCAATAACTGTTATATCTGTCAAGCTGTAACAGACGGTAGCTTGGAAGACGTTATCGAAATGGACGCGGCCTCTAACAATGGAGTGGATGAAATTCGTGATATCCGCGATAAATCAACCTATGCTCCAAGTATAGCTCAGTATAAGGTCTATATCATTGATGAGGTTCATATGCTTTCAACAGGAGCCTTCAATGCCCTTTTGAAAACTCTTGAAGAACCAACTCCTAATGTTGTTTTTATCCTAGCAACAACAGAGCTTCATAAGATTCCTGCAACCATTTTGTCTCGTGTTCAACGCTTCGAGTTCAAATCTATTAGAACTCAGGATATTCGAGATCATATTTTCCATATTTTGGAGAAGGAAGGGATTGATTATGAGTCTGAAGCTGTCGAGATTATCGCTCGTAGAGCCGAAGGTGGTATGCGGGATGCTTTGTCCATTTTAGACCAAGCATTGAGCTTGACTCAAGATGCTAGATTAACGACAGCTGTTTCTGAGGAAATTACTGGGACTATTAGTCTAAGTGCTTTGGATAATTATGTGGCTGCCTTGGCACAAAAAGATGTGACTCGTGCTTTGGAAAATCTAAATTTGATTTTTGATAACGGAAAAAGCATGACACGATTTGTAACGGATTTGTTGCAATACTTGCGAGATATTTTGATTGTTCAAACTGGAGGGGAGAATACTCACTATAGTGATCTCTTCAAGGATAACCTAGGTCTTTCACAGGCTGTTTTGTTCGAGATGATTGGAATTGCAACAAGTAGTTTAGCTGATATCAAGGCTAGCTTACAGCCTAAGATTTATGCGGAAATGATGACCATTCGTTTGACAGAGCTTGATTCCCAACCAGAACTTTCAGGTGATGTGGCTGAGGAATTATCTTCTCTTAGAGAAGAAGTTACTCGATTGAAACAGGCTCTGGCAAATGTTAACACGAGTCCTAAGCAGACAACACCAACGCCAAGTCGCCCAGTTAACAGCAAGTCAATTTATCGCGTAGATCGCAATAAGGTTCAGTCTATTCTTCAAGAAGCGGTTGAAAATCCTGATTTAGCCCGTCAAAATCTAATACGTCTTCAAAATGCTTGGGGAGAAGTTATTGAAAGCTTGTCAGGTCCTGATAAGGCACTTTTAGTTGGTTCTCAACCTGTTGCGGCTAATGAACATCATGCCATTCTTGCATTTGAGTCTAACTTCAATGCTGGTCAGACCATGAAACGTGATAATCTCAACACCATGTTTGGTAATATCCTTAGTCAAGCAGCGGGATTTTCACCAGAGATTCTTGCTATATCTATGGACGAGTGGAAAGAAGTCAGAGCTGATTTCTCAGCAAAGGCTAAATCGTCTCAAGGTCAACCGGTTAAGGAAGAAGTTGAAGAATCTGTCCTTCCTCAAGGATTTGAATTTCTAGCGGATAAAGTGACCATAGCAGAAGATTAAAAGGATTTTGTAACATAATACGATGAACAGACAACAATTTATAATCATGGCCTTATTTACTGCTGCTGAGACCTATTTCCTTAATGAATCCATCATGGAGCAACGGTATATTATGGCCTTGCTTTGGGCTATTTTAATCCTAAGAAATTTTAGAGTCAGCTATATTATGGGTAAAATTGTCAACGCTATTGATGACCATTTTCGAGGAAAGAAGTAACCCTCAGCTTCTAGGCAAAATTAAAGCCTTTTAGGCTTTTTTTTGTTATACTATTAAAGTATATTTATTGACATTTTATCGTTTTTTACTAGAAAAATAAGGACAATTTTCTAGCGAAAATGGTAAAACGGATTGAAAAGAAAGGAATTATCATGTCAGTATTAGAGATCAAAGATCTTCACGTTGAAATTGAAGGAAAAGAAATTTTAAAAGGGGTCAATCTGACTCTTAAAACAGGAGAGATTGCAGCTATCATGGGACCAAATGGAACTGGGAAATCAACTCTTTCTGCCGCTATTATGGGAAATCCTAACTATGAAGTAACCAAAGGTGAAGTCTTGTTTGACGGCGTAAACATCCTTGAATTGGAAGTTGACGAGCGTGCGCGTATGGGGCTTTTCCTGGCTATGCAATACCCATCAGAAATTCCAGGAATTACCAATGCAGAATTCCTTCGTGCATCTATAAATGCTGGTAAAGAAGATGATGAGAAGATTTCAGTGCGTGAGTTTATCACTAAGCTAGACGAAAAAATGGAATTGCTCAACATGAAAGAAGAAATGGCAGAGCGTTACCTCAACGAAGGTTTCTCAGGTGGTGAGAAAAAACGTAACGAAATTCTTCAACTCTTGATGTTGGAACCAACATTTGCACTTTTGGATGAGATTGACTCTGGTCTTGATATTGATGCCCTTAAAGTTGTTTCTAAAGGTGTGAATGCTATGCGTGGTGAAGGCTTCGGTGCCATGATTATTACTCACTACCAACGTCTTTTGAACTATATCACACCAGATGTGGTACACGTTATGATGGAAGGTCGTGTTGTTCTTTCTGGTGGTCCAGAATTGGCGGCACGTTTGGAACGTGAAGGATACGCAAAATTAGCTGAAGAACTTGGCTATGACTACAAGGAAGAATTGTAATTCCCTCGTATCTTTTAGGAGAAGTAAATGACTAAAGAAACTATTAAACTTTTTTCAGAAATGCACGCTGAACCAAGCTGGTTGTCTGAACTCCGTCAAAAAGCTTTTGACAAAATTGAGAGCCTAGAATTACCAGTCATTGAGCGTGTCAAATTTCACCGTTGGAATCTTGGTGACGGAACTATCACAGAAAGCGAACCCTCAGCAAATGTTCCTGACTTCACAGCTTTAGATAATCATTTAAAGTTGGTGCAAGTTGGAACTCAAACTGTTTTTGAGCAAATTCCAGTTGAGTTGGCTGAACAGGGTGTTGTCTTCACAGACTTTCATTCAGCTTTAGAAGAAATTCCAGAGCTGATCGAAGAATTCTTCATGTCATCTGTTAAGTATGACGATGATAAGTTGGCGGCCTACCACACAGCTTATTTCAATAGTGGTGCTGTTCTCTACATTCCTGATAACGTGGAAATTGCTGAACCAATCGAAGGAATTTTCTACCAAGACAGCGATAGCGATGTGCCATTTAACAAGCACATTCTGATCATTGCAGGTAAAAACTCTAAAATCAGCTACCTCGAACGTTTAGAATCACGCGGTGAGGGTAGTGCTAAGGCGACTGCTAATATCACTGTTGAAGTGATTGCACGTTCTGGTGCTCAAGTGAAATTTGCTGCAATTGACCGTCTTGGTGTGAATGTCACTGCCTACATTAGCCGTCGTGGTAAATTAGGCAACGATGCAAGTATTGACTGGGCCATCGGTGTCATGAACGAAGGAAATATCGTTGCTGACTTTGATAGTGACTTGATTGGTAATGGTAGCCATGCAGACCTTAAGGTCGTAGCACTTTCAAGCGGTCGTCAGGTACAGGGAATTGATACTCGAGTGACTAACTATGGTTGCAACTCTATCGGTAATATCCTCCAACATGGGGTTATCCTTGAAAAAGCAACTTTGACCTTCAACGGTATCGGTCACATCATCAAGGGCGCTAAGGGAGCAGATGCCCAACAAGAAAGTCGTGTTCTCATGCTTTCAGATCAGGCTCGTTCAGACGCCAACCCAATTCTTTTGATTGATGAAAATGATGTTACTGCAGGACACGCAGCGTCTATCGGACAAGTTGATCCAGAAGACATGTATTACCTCATGAGTCGTGGATTGGATAAGGCAACTGCAGAGCGCTTAGTTGTTCGTGGTTTCCTTGGATCTGTTATCGTTGAGATTCCAGTCAAAGAAGTTCGCGATGAAATGATTGCAACGATCGAAGAAAAATTGTCAAAACGCTAAGGGGAAGCCTATGTTAGATGTAGAAGTGATTCGCAAGGATTTTCCGATTTTAGACCAGATTGTCAATGACGAACCTCTGGTTTATTTGGATAATGCTGCGACGACACAAAAACCACTAGCTGTTCTTGAAGCGATTAATCATTACTATGAGCAGGACAATGCCAATGTTCACCGTGGGGTTCATACCTTGGCTGAAAGGGCGACAGCATCTTATGAAGCTGCTCGTGAAACCATTCGGAAGTTTATCAATGCAGACTCCACAAAGGAAGTTCTCTTTACCAGAGGTACGACAACTAGTCTTAATTGGGTAGCACGTTATGCTGAAGAAATCTTGACTGAGGGAGATCAGGTCTTGATTTCTGTCATGGAACATCACTCCAATATTATCCCATGGCAGGAAGCTTGCCGAAAGACTGGGGCAGAGCTTGTTTATGTCTATCTCAAAGATGGAGCTCTGGATATGGGTGACTTGCGTTCTAAATTAACTGACAAAGTTAAATTTGTTTCACTAGCTCACGCATCAAACGTTCTTGGAGTGGTTAATCCTATCAAAGAAATTACTCAATTAGCTCATGAAGTTGGAGCCATCATGGTGGTAGATGGTGCTCAATCTACACCTCATATGAAGATTGATGTTCAGGACTTGGATGTGGACTTCTTTGCCTTTTCAGGTCACAAGATGGCTGGTCCAACTGGTATTGGCGTCCTTTACGGTAAAGAAAAGTATCTGGAACAAATGTCACCAGTTGAATTCGGTGGCGAAATGATTGATTTCGTCTATGAGCAATCTGCTAGCTGGAAGGAGTTACCTTGGAAATTCGAGGCTGGAACTCCCAATATGGCTGGAGCTATTGGATTTGCAGCTGCCGTGGATTATCTTGAAAAGATTGGTATGGATGCCATTGAATCTCATGAACAAGAACTGATTGCATACGTATTTCCAAAATTGCAGGAAATTGAAGGTTTGACCATTTACGGTTCGCAAGATTTGGCTCAGCGTTCAGGTGTTATTGCCTTTAATCTAGGGGACCTTCATCCTCACGACCTTGCGACAGCTCTAGATTATGAAGGAGTAGCAGTTCGTGCCGGTCACCATTGTGCTCAACCTCTGCTTCAATATTTGGACGTCCCAGCAACAGCTCGTGCAAGTTTTTATATCTACAATACCAAGGCAGATTGCGACAAGCTGGTCGATGCTTTACAAAAGACAAAGGAGTTTTTCAATGGCACTTTCTAAACTAGATAGCCTCTATATGGCGGTGGTAGCGGACCATTCAAAAAATCCTCATCATCAAGGGAAGTTAGAAGATGCTGAACAAATCAGTCTCAACAATCCTACCTGTGGTGATGTTATCAATCTCTCTGTCAAGTTTGGTTCTGACGATCGTTTGGAAGATATCGCTTTTCTAAACTCTGGCTGTACCATCTCAACTGCCTCTGCTAGTATGATGACAGATGCCGTTTTGGGTAAGACCAAGCAAGAAATCCTAGAGCTTGCGACCATTTTTTCAGAAATGGTTCAAGGACAAAAAGATGACAAACAAGATAGTCTTGGAGACGCAGCCTTCTTGTCAGGAGTTGCCAAATTTCCGCAACGAATCAAATGTGCAACCCTAGCTTGGAACGCCCTTAAGAAAACAATCGAAAATCAAGAAAACAAATAAGACAAGCTTCTTTTGTCTTATGAAATATTAGAAATGAAGAATGAAAGAAAGGATATTATGGCTGAAGAAAGAGTAGAACCAAAACCAATTGATCTTGGTGAATATAAATTTGGTTTCCATGATGATGTAGAGCCTGTCCTATCGACAGGCAAAGGACTCAACGAAGGTGTTATTCGTGAATTATCTGCTGCCAAGGGTGAGCCTGAGTGGATGTTAGAATTCCGTTTGAAATCTTATGAAACCTTCAAAAAAATGCCCATGCAAACCTGGGGAGCAGACTTGTCAGAGATTGATTTTGATGACTTGATCTACTACCAAAAACCTTCTGATAAACCAGCACGTTCTTGGGATGATGTACCTGAAAAGATTAAAGAAACCTTTGAACGTATTGGGATTCCAGAAGCTGAGCGTGCCTATCTAGCTGGAGCTTCTGCCCAGTATGAGTCAGAAGTGGTTTACCACAACATGAAGGAAGAATTTGAGAAGTTAGGTATCATCTTTACAGATACGGATTCTGCCCTCAAGGAATACCCAGACTTATTTAAACAATACTTTGCGAAATTGGTACCGCCGACAGATAACAAGTTAGCTGCCCTCAATTCAGCAGTGTGGTCAGGTGGAACCTTTATCTATGTACCAAAAGGTGTCAAGGTAGATATTCCACTTCAAACTTACTTCCGTATCAACAACGAAAATACTGGTCAGTTTGAACGTACCTTGATTATCGTTGATGAGGGAGCAAGTGTCCACTACGTAGAAGGATGTACAGCTCCAACTTATTCAAGCAACAGCTTGCACGCAGCCATTGTAGAAATCTTTGCTTTGGACGGAGCTTATATGCGTTATACAACCATCCAAAACTGGTCTGATAACGTCTATAACTTGGTTACAAAACGTGCTAAGGCTCAAAAAGACGCGACTGTTGAGTGGATTGATGGAAACTTGGGTGCTAAAACGACTATGAAATATCCATCTGTATACTTAGATGGAGAAGGAGCGCGTGGTACCATGCTTTCTATCGCCTTTGCTAATGCTGGACAGCATCAGGACACTGGTGCTAAGATGATCCACAATGCTCCACATACTAGTTCATCTATCGTATCTAAGTCTATTGCCAAAGGCGGAGGTAAGGTTGACTATCGTGGACAGGTAACCTTTAATAAAAACTCTAAGAAATCTGTTTCTCACATCGAGTGTGATACCATTATCATGGATGACTTGTCAGCATCAGATACCATTCCATTTAATGAAATCCACAACTCACAAGTTGCTTTGGAGCACGAAGCCAAGGTTTCTAAGATTTCAGAAGAACAACTCTATTACCTTATGAGTCGTGGCTTGTCAGAGACTGAAGCAACTGAAATGATTGTCATGGGATTTGTAGAGCCCTTCACCAAAGAACTTCCAATGGAGTATGCAGTTGAGCTTAATCGCTTGATTAGCTACGAAATGGAAGGATCTGTCGGATAAACTTTATGAACGGAAACTGAGCAAGTATTACATTTGTTCAGTTTTTTTTGATGAAAGATGCTAATAAATATTCACAAAAATCCTTATATATGATAAAATAATACAATCTTATAAATTGGGAGATGAATAATGAATATTTTTAGAACCAAAGACGTTAGTCTAGGTAAGACAGAAATGCATCGCCATTTAAAACTATGGGATTTAATTCTCTTGGGAATTGGTGCTATGGTGGGAACAGGTATTTTTACGATTACAGGAACTGCTGCAGCAACATTAGCAGGACCTGCCCTTGTGGTATCGATTGTAATTTCTGCTATCTGCGTGTCCTTATCTGCACTCTTTTTTGCAGAATTTGCTTCTCGTGTTCCTGCAACGGGTGGAGCATATAGTTATTTATATGCAATTTTGGGTGAATTCCCAGCCTGGATAGCTGGTTGGTTAACCATTATGGAATTTATGACAGCAGTTTCAGGTGTTGCTTCTGGTTGGGCGGCCTATTTTAAAGGTTTGCTTAGCCATTATGGAATTTCCTTGCCACAAGCCTTAAATGGAACTTTTAATCCTGAACATGGTACTTATATTGATTTTTTACCAATTTTAGTAATTCTACTTGTTACAGGCGTTGTACTTTTAAATTCGAAAGCAGCTCTCCGTTTTAATTCTATTCTTGTTGTTTTAAAATTTTCTGCTCTTGCCTTATTTATTCTAGTTGGTATTTGGTACATTAAACCTGAAAATTGGTCAGATTTTGCACCATTTGGTTTTGGTCAAATTTATGGTGGAAGCACTGGAATTATGGCAGGTGCTTCACTGATGTTCTTTGGATTCTTAGGGTTTGAGTCCATTTCTATGGCAGTTGACGAAATTCAAAGTCCACAAAAGAATATTCCACGTGGGATTGTTTTATCCTTAACCATTGTAACCATTCTGTATGCCTTGGTTACCTTGATATTGACAGGTATCGTTCATTATAGCAAGCTCAATGTTGATGATGCAGTGGCTTTTGCTCTGAGAAGTATCGGTATTGGTTGGGCAGCTAATTATGTTTCACTTGTTGCAATTTTTACTTTGATTACGGTATGTATTTCCATGACTTACGCCTTGTCTCGAATGATTTATAGTTTGGCACGTGATGGGCTCATGCCTCAGAGTTTCAAACAAGTGACTAAGACCAGTCGTGTCCCTAAGAATGCGACCATTTTAACAGGTGTTGTTTCAGCTATTGCAGCGGGAATTTTCCCACTGGCAAGTATCGCAGCCTTTCTCAATATCTGCACCTTAGCCTATCTTATTCTCCTAGCCTATGGGATCATCAAATTGAGAAAAGATAAGGGTATGCCCAAAGAGGGAGAATTTAAAACACCCCTGGTTCCTTTTTTACCAATCTTGTCTATTCTGATCTGCCTTTCATTTATGCTCCAATATACCCTTGAAACATGGATGGCATTTGGACTAGCTTTATTAATAGGAGTTATTATTTACTTTGTTTACGGATATAACCATTCGACTGTAGCTAAAAATGAATAAAGAAAAAAATCGCGAATTTCGCGATTTTTCGATTTTTTATAACTTCTCGTTAACAAAACGAACGAAGCGATTCCACCAAACTTTTAAGAAGAAGGCTTTTTCGACATTTTTTTCTGCGACCATCTCAAAACTAGGTTTGTCAGTTGTAATGTATCCTTGACCAACTAGATCCTTGTCTTCATAAGTCAAATGTCCAACGACAGTTCCTGCCTCTAGTGGAGCAGTGTGTTCAGTAGTATCCGCTGAGTAGGTAATAGTTGATTGTGTACGACTACCAAGACGTTGTACGATTTTGATATCTTCTTTGGCGACAGCTGTAACTGTATCTTCCTTCCCATCTAATACAGGCGATTTACTATCTTCATAACTCTCTCCTTGTTTGACAATTGTCTGAAGAGCAAAGTTTGATGAGATGTAATCTAAAATAGAAGAAGTAGCTGTGAAGCGTGCATATGGATTAGTATCTTGGTTGTCAGCGTTTAAGACAACTGTGATGATGCGCATTCCTTTTTCTACAGTCGTACCTACAAAGGATGCTCCAGCTTTATCAGTCGTACCAGTTTTAAGTCCATCAACACCACCACGATAGGCAGGCATTCCTTCCAACATATAGTTGGTAGAATGAATGGTCATCCCTGCAAAAGTAGAAGAAGGTTTCTTGGTGATTTCTAAAACTTGAGGATACTTGAGGATGAGGTTGCGAGCAACGACAGCAACATCATAAGCGCTCAATTTGTTTTCATCATCTTTCTTTGAACCAGGATAGATATTAGTGCCAAGAGTTTCATTATTGAGTCCAGTTGTGTTGACGAGTGTAGCATCTTGAATTCCCCATTCTTGTAGTTTGGCCTTCATCATATCTACAAAGTCCTTCTCAGAACCAGCAATTTTTTCAGCTAAAGCGATAGCAGCACTGTTAGCGCTAGATACCAAAGTCGCTTCTAGCAATTCTTCGACAGTGTAATTTCTAGCTTCCATGGGAACATTACTAGCCGCAGAATTAGTTGTCAACTGGTAGGGGTAATCAGAAATTTCTACAGGAGTAGAAAGAGAGATTTTCCCCTGTTCCAAGGCTTCGTAAACGAGATATACGGTAAGCAATTTGCTAATAGAAGCAATTTCAACAGGTTGAGTAGCATCTTTTTCGTATAAAATCTTACCGCTATTAGCTTCAACAGCAATCGCATGTTTTGCAGCTACATCAAAATCCTGGGCCGAAACAGTTGTAGCCGAACCGAAAAAAAATAATGTGATTAGGGTTAAAAATAATTTCTTCATAGTAACTTTATTCTATCACAAAGACAAAAGATATTCTTGTTTTTGTGATGAAAGTTATCAATCTTTTTTGAAATATGGTAAAATAGGGAAAAGAGGAGGTGGCCTATGTTTCGGAGAAACAAACTATTCTTCTGGACAACTGAAATTCTACTAATAACCTTAATTTTCTATCTATGGAAAGAAATGGGTGCTATTATTACACCCTTTGTTAGTGTTGCAAATACAATCATGATTCCTTTTTTATTGGGAGGATTTTTGTATTATCTAACTAACCCAATTGTTATCTTTTTAGAGAAGGAATGCAAAATCAATCGAATCATTGGGATTTTGTTAACCCTTTGTGCCTTAGTTTGTGCACTCGTACTTAGTTTTGTTTATCTGCTGCCGATTTTGATTAATCAGTTAAGTAGCTTAATTTACTCGAGTCAAAACATTTACGGTCGTCTTCAAGATTTAGTCATTGAGTTATCAAAACATCCAGCCCTGCAAAATCTAGATATCCAACAAACTATTCAGCAACTGAACCTCTCTTATGTTGATATTTTGCAAAATATCTTGAACAGTGTGACAAATAGTGTTGGAAGTGTTCTATCTGCACTCGTAAGCACTGTATTGATTATCATCATGACACCAGTTTTCTTGATTTACTTATTACTTGATGGGCATAAATTTTTACCCATGCTAGAAAGAACGATATTAAAACGAGATAAATTGAACATATCTGGTTTATTGACAAACCTAAATACAACTATTTCTCGTTACATTAGTGGAGTGTCTATAGATGCAGTTATTATTGGATGTTTAGCTTTTATCGGTTATAGTGTGATTGGTCTAAGATATGCCTTGGTCTTCGCCATTTTTTCTGGATTGGCTAATTTGATTCCGTATGTAGGACCAAGCATTGGCTTGATTCCAATGATCATCTCAAATCTCTTCACCGATCCTCATAAAATGATTATTGCTGTCATTTATATGTTGATTATTCAGCAAGTTGATGGAAATATTTTATATCCACGTATTGTGGGTGGGGTTATGAAGGTTCACCCAATTACTATTTTAGTCTTGCTTTTATTATCAAGTAATATTTATGGTGTGATTGGGATGATTGTTGCTGTTCCAACCTATTCCATTTTAAAAGAGATTGCTAAATTCTTAGCGCGACTGTATGAAAATCATAAGGAAGCACAAGAAGTTAAGAAACATCTATCAGAATAAAGATGTCGGGATAAAAAATCCCGACCTTTTTTTGATCATTGTATCTTTGGCGCTGTAGTTGATCAACCTTTTTATTGGTTTTCAAACTCTCAAATCTCTTATAATGAAACTTTAATTTTTCTATACATAAATTTTTTACAAACAACTGAATGATTGAAGTCTTTCGGGGCTGGAAATAAGAAATTCAGACTTGGGTTATCGATTTATGGTCTATCGCCTTTTGCTAAAATAAACCTATTTATAGATATTTTAAATAAATTGGTAGAGGAAGTAGAGCAAGAATAAGAATAATTCACAAAAACTTTGTAAAACACTTGCAATTTAGCTGAAATTTGATAAAATAGTAAGGAAAGTTAGACTGTATTGCCTACTGTCTATCTATAAAATATATTTTATTGGAGGCTTTTACTCAAATGGCAAAAGAAAAATACGATCGTAGTAAACCACACGTTAACATTGGTACTATCGGACACGTTGACCACGGTAAAACTACCCTAACTGCAGCTATCACAACTGTTTTGGCACGTCGCTTGCCTTCAGCAGTTAACCAACCTAAAGACTATGCGTCTATCGATGCTGCTCCAGAAGAACGCGAACGCGGTATCACAATCAACACTGCGCACGTTGAGTACGAAACTGAAAAACGTCACTACGCTCACATCGACGCTCCAGGACACGCGGACTACGTTAAAAACATGATCACTGGTGCCGCTCAAATGGACGGAGCTATCCTTGTAGTAGCTTCAACTGACGGACCAATGCCACAAACTCGTGAGCACATCCTTCTTTCACGTCAGGTTGGTGTTAAACACCTTATCGTCTTCATGAACAAGATCGACTTGGTTGACGACGAAGAATTGCTTGAATTGGTTGAAATGGAAATCCGTGACCTTCTTTCAGAATACGACTTCCCAGGTGACGATCTTCCAGTTATCCAAGGTTCAGCTCTTAAAGCTCTTGAAGGTGACTCTAAATACGAAGACATCATCATGGAATTGATGAACACTGTTGATGAGTACATTCCAGAACCAGAACGTGACACTGACAAACCATTGCTTCTTCCAGTCGAAGACGTATTCTCAATCACTGGACGTGGTACAGTTGCTTCAGGACGTATCGACCGTGGTACTGTTCGTGTCAACGACGAAATCGAAATCGTTGGTATCAAAGAAGAAACTAAAAAAGCTGTTGTTACTGGTGTTGAAATGTTCCGTAAACAACTTGACGAAGGTCTTGCAGGAGACAACGTAGGTGTCCTTCTTCGTGGTGTTCAACGTGACGAAATCGAACGTGGACAAGTTATCGCTAAACCAGGTTCAATCAACCCACACACTAAATTCAAAGGTGAAGTTTACATCCTTACTAAAGAAGAAGGTGGACGTCACACTCCATTCTTCAACAACTACCGTCCACAATTCTACTTCCGTACTACTGACGTTACAGGTTCAATCGAACTTCCAGCAGGTACTGAAATGGTAATGCCAGGTGATAACGTGACAATCGACGTTGAGTTGATCCACCCAATCGCCGTAGAACAAGGTACTACATTCTCTATCCGTGAGGGTGGACGTACTGTTGGTTCAGGTATGGTTACAGAAATCGAAGCTTAATTCGATTTAGTTCCCAGAAGAACAATTATTTAAGTCAGACACTAAAAGAATCTTGCTTTGCAAGGTTCTTTTTTTTTCGATCAAAAGTGAGAGAGTTCCTTTTTTACAATTTCATAAAATCATGGTAAAATGGTTAAATATTAAATTTGGAGAGAAATATGAAGTACAAGCGTATCGTATTTAAGGTAGGGACTTCATCCTTGACTCATAAAGATGGAAGTTTATCTCGCAGTAAAGTAAAAGCTATTACACAGCAGCTAGCAATGCTACATGAAGCAGGTCATGAGCTGATTTTGGTGTCTTCTGGGGCTGTTGCAGCAGGTTTCGGAGCCTTAGGATTTAAAAAACGACCAACAAAGATTGCGGATAAGCAAGCTTCAGCGGCGGTTGGTCAAGGATTGCTTCTGGAAGAATATACAACAAATTTGCTCTTAAGACAGATTGTTTCAGCGCAAATCTTGCTAACTCAGGATGATTTTGTCGATAAACGACGTTATAAAAATGCCCATCAAGCTTTGTCAGTCCTGCTTAATCGTGGTGCGATTCCTATTATCAATGAAAATGACAGTGTCGTTATTGATGAGCTCAAGGTCGGGGATAATGATACGCTCAGTGCTCAGGTAGCTGCAATGGTGCAAGCAGATCTTTTGGTTCTCTTAACAGATGTAGACGGTCTTTATACTGGTAATCCTAACTCGGATCCAAGAGCTAAACGCTTGGAGAGAATCGAGACCATCAATCGTGAAATTATCGATATGGCTGGCGGAGCAGGTTCATCTAATGGAACTGGAGGTATGCTGACTAAGATAAAGGCAGCGACCATTGCGACAGAGTCAGGAGTACCTGTTTATATTTGTTCATCCTTGAAAGCTGATGCTATGATAGAGGCAGCAGAGAAGACCAAGGACGGTTCTTACTTTGTTGCACAGGAGAAGGGGCTCCGTACCCAGAAACAATGGCTAGCCTTTTATGCCAAAAGTCAGGGGGCTATTTGGGTTGATAAAGGTGCTGCAGAAGCTCTCTCTCAACATGGTAAAAGTCTACTTTTATCAGGTGTTGTAGATGTTGAGAGCAATTTTTCTTATGGCGATATTGTTACGGTTTTTGATAAGGAAACTGGAAAATCACTTGGAAAAGGTAGAGTACAACTAGGTGCATCGGGGCTGAAAGATGTCCTTCGATCTCAAAAAGCCAAGGGGGTCTTGATTCACCGTGATGACTGGATTTCCATTACTCCTGAAATCCAACTACTCTTTACAGAATTTTAGAGGTAAACTATGGTAAGTACACAAGAACAATTTGAACAGGTACAGGCTGTTAAAAAATCGATCAATACAGCTAGTGAAGAGGTGAAAAACCAAGCCTTGCTAGCCATGGCTGATCACTTATTAGCAGCTACTGAAGAGATTTTAACAGCTAATGCTAACGATATGGAAGCGGCCAAAGGTAAAATCTCAGATGTTATGCTGGATCGTCTTTATTTGGATGCAGGGCGTATAGAAGCTATGGCAACTGGGATTCGTGAAGTAGTTGCTTTACCAGATCCAATCGGTGAAGTTTTAGAAACTAGTCAGCTTGAAAACGGCCTGGCCATCACCAAGAAACGTGTAGCCATGGGGGTTATCGGTATTATCTATGAAAGCCGTCCAAATGTGACGTCTGATGCAGCTGCTTTGGCTCTTAAGAGTGGAAATGCGGTTGTTCTTCGTAGTGGTAAGGATGCCTATCAAACAGCTCATGCTATTGTCATAGCCTTGAAAAAGGGCTTGGAGACAACGACTATTCATCCAGATGTCATTCAATTAGTAGAAGATACTAGCCGTGAAAGTAGTTATGCCATGATGAAGGCCAAGGGCTATCTAGACCTCCTTATTCCTCGTGGAGGGGCTGGCTTGATCAATGCTGTCGTTGAGAATGCTATTGTACCAGTCATCGAGACAGGGACTGGGATTGTCCATGTCTATGTGGATAAGGATGCAGACGAAGACAAGGCTCTGTCTATCATCAACAATGCTAAAACCAGTCGTCCCTCTGTTTGCAATGCCATGGAGGTTCTACTTGTTCATGAAGACAAGGCAGCAAGCTTCCTTCCTCGCTTGGAGCAAGTTCTGGTTGCCGATCGAAAAGAAGTTGGACTTGAACCTATTCAATTCCGTTTAGATGAAAAAGCTAGTCAATTTATTTCCGGGATAGCAGCAGAGCCACAAGATTTTGATACCGAGTTTTTGAACTATATCTTAGCCGTTAAGGTCGTTTCTAGTCTTGAGGAAGCAGTTGAACATGTCGAAGCTCACAGTACCCATCATTCGGACGCTATTGTGACAGAAAATGCTGATGCTATAGCTTACTTTACAAATCAAGTGGACTCGGCAGCGGTTTATGTCAATGCTTCGACTCGTTTCACAGATGGTGGCCAATTTGGTCTGGGTTGTGAAATGGGGATTTCTACTCAGAAATTACATGCGCGTGGTCCAATGGGCTTAAAGGAATTGACCAGCTACAAATATGTAGTTACTGGTGATGGACAGATAAGGGAGTAAGAGATGAGGATTGGATTTATCGGTTTGGGAAATATGGGTTCCAGCTTGGCTAAGGCTGTCTTGCAGGCAAAAATGAGTTATCAGATTCTCCTCGCTAATCGTAGTCAAGCTAAGGTGGATGCTTTTATTGCCAATTATGGTGGTCTGGCTTCTAGTAATGACGAAATCTTTGCAGAAGCAGATGTGATTTTTCTAGGAGTGAAGCCAGCTCAATTCTCAGAACTGCTTACTCAATATCAGTCAATCCTTGAGAAACGAGAAAGTATTCTTTTGATTTCCATGGCAGCTGGTTTGACCTTGGAAAAACTCGCTAGTCTTCTTCCAAGTCACCATAGGATTATTCGCATCATGCCTAATACACCTGTTGCTATTGGGCAAGGAGTGATTAGCTATGCCTTGTCTGCAAATTGTCATCCCGAAGACAGTGAACTTTTTTGTCAACTATTAGCCAAGGCTGGCCAGTTGGTTGAAATAAGTGATGGTTTAATAGATGCAGCAACAGGACTTGCAGGCTGTGGACCAGCCTTTGTCTATCTATTTATCGAAGCTTTGGCAGATGCAGGAGTTCAAACAGGATTGCCAAGAGAAACGGCATTGAAAATGGCGGCTAAAACAGTAGTTGGTGCAGGTCAAATGGTCCTAGAAAGTCAGCAACATCCTGGAGTCTTGAAAGACCAAGTTTGCAGTCCAGGTGGTTCAACCATTGCTGGTGTATCAAGTCTAGAAGAACATGCTTTTAGAGGAACCGTTATGGATGCTGTCAATCAAGCCTACAAAAAAACTCAAGAATTAGGCAAATAAGAGGTGAGTGTTAAAACTCACACTCTTTTTTTCTTACAAAGAAGGAAATGAAAAAAGCTTTTCACAAATCCCTATTTTTTTGATAGAATAGAAGAGAGAAAAATAGAAATGAGTCAGACATGTCAAAAGGATTTTTAGTCTCTCTTGAGGGACCAGAGGGAGCAGGAAAAACAAGCGTTCTTGAAGCCTTAATCCCTATATTAGAGGATAGGGGAGTAGAAGTTTTAACAACGCGCGAACCAGGTGGGGTCTTAATTGGAGAAAAAATTCGCGAAGTTATCCTAGATCCTAGTCATACTGAAATGGATCCTAAGACTGAGCTTCTCCTCTATATTGCTAGTCGTCGACAACACTTGGTGGAAAAGGTCTTACCAGCACTTGCAGCTGGAAAACTGGTTATCATGGATCGCTTTATCGATAGTTCTGTTGCTTATCAGGGCTTTGGGCGTGGTTTAGATATCGATGCCATTGATTGGCTTAATGAGTTTGCGACAGATGGACTGAAACCTGATTTGACTCTTTATTTTGATATTGAAGTCGAAGAGGGGCTGGCACGTATTGCTGCCAACAGTGATCGGGAGGTAAATCGTTTGGACATGGAAGGTCTGGATCTACACCGAAAAGTTCGTCAAGGTTACCTTTCTCTTCTTGAAAGAGAAGGAAATCGCATCGAAAAAATCGATGCTAGCCTACCACTTGATCAAGTGATTGAAAATACGCAACAGCTACTTTTTGATAGGATGGGATTAAGGAGATGAAGCAAGAGCAATTAAGAGCTTGTCAACCTCTACAATTTGAACGTTTTGTCCATATCTTGGACCAAGGGCAGCTCAATCATGCCTATCTCTTTTCAGGTAATTTTGGAAGTTTAGAGATGGCCCTTTTCTTGTCTAAAAGTCTCTTTTGTAGTGAGAAAAATGGTATTTTTCCTTGTGAAAAATGTCGGAATTGTAAATTGATTGAGCAGGAAGAGTTTCCTGATGTGACCATAATTAAACCTCTAAATCAAGTCATTAAGACGGAGCGTATTCGAGAATTAGTTGGTCAATTTTCCCAGTCTGGTATTGAGAATCAACGTCAGGTCTTTATTATCGAGCAAGCGGAAAAAATGCATGTGAATGCTGCAAATTCACTCTTGAAGGTTATTGAAGAGCCACAAAGTGAGATTTATATTTTCTTTTTGACCGATGATGAGGAACAGATGTTACCAACGATTCGAAGTCGGACACAGATTTTCCAATTTAAGAAACAAGTCTCAACTTTAATGTCACAGCTTGAAGAGGCTGGTTTAGTAAAAAATAAAGCTAAGCTATTGGCTCAGTTTAGTCAATCTCAGGCGGAGGCTGATAAGCTTGTCCATCAAGCAGGATTTTGGACACTAGTAGATGAAAGTGAACGCCTCTTTTCTTGGCTTTTAGCCCATAAAAAAGAATCCTATTTGCAAGTTGCAAAATTAACGAGTTTGTCTGATGATAAAGAAAAGCAAGATCAAGTGCTCAGAATTTTAGAGGTACTAGCTGGTCAAGAGATTCTCAATGTTTCAGCTCGTAATATTTTGCAAAATCTCGTCCAAACTCGTAAAATGTGGCGGGCCAATGTTAGCTTTCAAAACGCTTTGGAATACCTGGTTTTACAAAAAAATTTAAAGTAAAGATAGATTATAGAAAGGGCTGTAATGAATAAAAAAGAATTATTTGATGCTTTAGATGACTTTTCACAGCAATTGTTGGTAACCTTGGCAGACGTCGAAGCTATCAAGAAAAATCTCAAGAGTCTGGTAGAGGAAAATACAGCTCTTCGTTTAGAAAATGATAAACTGAGAGAACGTTTGGGAGAGGTTGAGGAGACAGCTCCAGCCAAAACGAAACATGTAAGGGAAAATGTCCGTCGCATTTATGAGGACGGTTTTCATGTTTGCCGTGACTTTTATGGCCAACGTCGAGAGCAAGATGCAGAATGCATGTTTTGTGATGAGTTGTTATTTAGGGAGTAAGTATGCAGATTCAAAAGAGTTTTAAGGGACAAACTCCCTATGGCAAGCTTTATCTAGTCGCAACGCCAATCGGTAATCT
The DNA here is from genome assembly GCF_042140045.1 of Streptococcus nidrosiense. Classification (NCBI taxonomy): domain Bacteria; kingdom Bacillati; phylum Bacillota; class Bacilli; order Lactobacillales; family Streptococcaceae; genus Streptococcus; species Streptococcus nidrosiense. The sequence continues at coordinate 1,624,608 of NZ_CP152419.1, read as the reverse complement.
AGATGATATGACTTTTCGCGCTATTCAGACCTTGAAAGAGGTTGACTGGATCGCGGCAGAAGATACTCGTAATACGGGACTTTTGCTCAAGCATTTTGAGATTTCAACCAAGCAAATCAGTTTTCACGAACACAATGCCAAGGAAAAAATTCCTGATTTGATTGGTTTGTTGAAACAAGGTCAAAATCTTGCCCAAGTATCTGATGCAGGGATGCCTAGTATTTCTGACCCGGGGCATGATTTGGTCAAGGCTGCTATCGAAGAAGATATTGCAGTTGTCACAGTTCCTGGAGCTAGTGCAGGAATTTCTGCCTTGATTGCTAGCGGCTTGGCACCACAACCCCACATCTTTTATGGTTTTCTACCACGAAAATCAGGTCAGCAAAAGCAATTTTTCGAAGCGAAAAAAGCTTATTCAGAGACCCAGATTTTCTATGAATCTCCTCACCGTGTGGCGGATACGCTAGAAAATATGCTAGAAGTCTGCGGTGATCGCTCGGTGGTTTTGGTCAGAGAATTGACCAAAATCTTTGAAGAATATCAACGTGGAACTATTACTGAATTATTAGAAAGTATTTCTCAAACACCTCTTAAAGGCGAATGCCTTCTCATTGTAGAAGGTGCTAGTCAAGAAGTAGAGGATAAGGATGAAGAGGATTTATTTTCTGAGATACAGGACCGCATTCAGCAAGGCATGAAGAAAAATCAAGCCATTAAGGAAGTTGCAAAGATTTACCAATGGAACAAAAGCCAGCTCTACGCTGCTTATCACGAATGGGAAGACAATCAATCCAATGACTAAACAGGGAAGTTTGCCTTCTTCCCTTTTTTTGTTATACTAGAAGAAGAAAAAAATAGAAAGATTTGTGGGTGTCAAACAGTCTAGTGACTTATTCTGGAATGAACTTAAGTTTCACCCAAAGAGGTATTAGTGTCGTGTCTCAATCTTATATCAATGTTATCGGTGCGGGTTTGGCAGGTTCTGAAGCAGCCTACCAAATCGCAGAGCGTGGTATTCCAGTTAAACTTTATGAAATGCGTGGTGTCAAGTCAACACCGCAACACAAAACTGACAATTTTGCAGAGTTGGTCTGCTCTAACTCTTTACGTGGGGATGCTCTTACAAATGCTGTCGGTCTCCTCAAAGAAGAAATGCGTCGTCTTGGTTCTCTTATCCTAGAATCAGCAGAAGCTACGCGAGTTCCTGCTGGTGGTGCTCTCGCGGTTGACCGTGATGGTTTCTCTCAAATGGTTACTGAAAAGATTGCCAACCATCCCTTGATTGAAGTGGTACGTGACGAAATCACAGAATTGCCAACAGATGCCATTACAGTTGTTGCGACTGGTCCTTTGACTAGTGATGCTCTTGCTGAAAAGATTCACGCTCTTAACGGCGGGGACGGTTTTTATTTCTACGACGCGGCAGCTCCAATTGTAGATGTTAATACCATTGATATGAATAAGGTCTATCTCAAATCTCGTTATGATAAGGGAGAAGCAGCCTATCTCAATGCTCCTATGACCAAACAAGAGTTTATGGATTTCCATGAAGCCTTGGTCAATGCAGAAGAAGCTCCGTTGAATTCTTTCGAAAAAGAAAAATATTTTGAAGGATGCATGCCAATCGAAGTCATGGCTAAACGGGGTATCAAAACCATGCTCTATGGTCCTATGAAACCAGTTGGTTTGGAGTATCCAGACGATTACACAGGTCCTCGTGATGGAGACTTTAAAACTCCTTATGCGGTCGTTCAGCTTCGTCAGGACAATGCTGCAGGTAGTCTTTATAACATCGTTGGTTTCCAAACTCACCTTAAATGGGGAGAGCAGAAGCGTGTCTTTCAAATGATTCCAGGTCTCGAAAACGCTGAGTTTGTTCGCTATGGAGTTATGCACCGTAATTCTTACATGGATTCACCAAATCTTCTTGAGCAGACTTATCGTTCTAAGAAACAGCCAAATCTATTCTTTGCTGGTCAGATGACGGGTGTGGAAGGCTATGTTGAGTCAGCGGCATCAGGTCTAGTAGCTGGTATTAACGCAGCTCGTCTTTTCAAGAGCGAAAGCGAGGCTATTTTCCCAGAGACAACAGCAATTGGAAGTCTAGCTCATTACATCACCCATGCTGATAGTAAACACTTCCAACCAATGAACGTCAATTTCGGAATTATCAAGGAATTGGAAGGCGACCGCATTCGTGATAAGAAGGCTCGTTATGAAAAAATTGCAGAGCGTGCTTTGGCTGATTTGGAAAACTTCTTATCCGTTTAAAATTTTCAAAAGAATAACTCATGATACTATAAAAATCTTAGAAATTGTGATAAAATAGTTTGAATAAAATAAAGGAGCTAAGTCAGGTGGAACCCAAATATAAACGTATTTTGATTAAGTTATCAGGTGAGGCCCTTGCTGGCGAACGTGGTGTCGGAATTGATATCAAAACAGTTCAAGCAATGGCTCAAGAAATTCAAGAAGTACATAACTTAGGTATTGAGATTGCCCTCGTTATTGGTGGAGGAAATCTCTGGCGTGGAGAACCTGCAGCAGAAGCTGGAATGGATCGTGTTCAAGCAGACTATACAGGAATGCTTGGAACCGTTATGAATGCTCTTGTAATGGCAGATTCATTGCAACAAGTTGGTGTGGATACACGTGTTCAAACAGCCATTGCCATGCAACAAGTAGCAGAACCTTACGTTCGTGGTCGTGCCCTTCGTCATCTTGAAAAAGGACGCATTGTTATCTTTGGTGCGGGAATTGGTTCACCATACTTCTCAACAGATACAACAGCGGCTCTTCGTGCAGCTGAGATTGAAGCGGATGCTATCTTGATGGCTAAGAATGGAGTTGATGGTGTCTACAATGCTGATCCTAAAAAAGATAAGACAGCTGTTAAATTTGAAGAGTTGACTCACCGTGACGTGATTAATAAAGGTCTCCGTATCATGGACTCAACAGCGTCAACACTTTCAATGGACAATGATATTGACTTGGTAGTTTTCAACATGAACCAACCAGGAAATATTAAACGTGTTGTATTTGGTGAAAATATCGGAACTACAGTTTCAAATAATATCGAAGAAAAGGAATAAGAAAAGATTATGGCAAACGCAATCGTAGAAAAAGCAAAAGAGAGAATGACCCAATCTCACCACTCACTTGCTCGTGAGTTTGGAAGTATTCGTGCTGGCCGTGCTAATGCTAGCTTGCTTGACCGCATCCACGTTGAGTACTATGGTGTTGAAACACCACTTAACCAAATTGCTTCTATCACAATCCCAGAAGCGCGTGTCTTGTTGGTAACACCATTTGACAAATCATCTTTGAAAGATATCGAACGTGCTTTGAATGCTTCAGACCTAGGTATTACACCAGCTAACGATGGTTCTGTTATTCGCTTGGTAATCCCAGCTCTTACAGAAGAAACTCGTCGCGACCTTGCTAAAGAAGTGAAAAAAGTCGGTGAAAATGCTAAAGTTGCTATCCGTAATATCCGTCGTGATGCTATGGACGAGGCTAAGAAACAAGAAAAAGCAAAAGAAATCACTGAAGACGAATTGAAGACTCTTGAAAAAGATATTCAAAAAGCAACAGACGATGCTGTTAAACACATCGACGAAATGACTGCCAACAAAGAAAAAGAAATCTTGGAAGTCTAAGAAATAAACAGAAAAACTCAGTTGGCATTGCTGGCTGAGTTTTATTCGAAAGAAGGAAATATGAATACAAATCTTGCAAGTTTTATCGTTGGACTCATCATCGATGAAAATGACCGTTTTTACTTTGTTCAAAAGGATGGTCAAACATATGCCCTAGCTAAAGAAGATGGTCAGCATACAGTTGGTGATACGGTCAAAGGTTTTGCTTACACAGACATGAAGCAAAAACTACGTTTGACAACTATAGAAGTGACTGCTACTCAGGACCAATTTGGTTGGGGAACTGTAACAGAGGTTCGTAAGGACCTGGGTGTTTTTGTTGATACAGGATTACCAGACAAGGAAATCGTTGTGTCACTAGATATTCTCCCTGAACTTAAAGAACTCTGGCCAAAGAAAGGTGATCGACTTTATATTCGTCTAGAAGTGGATAAGAAGGACCGTATCTGGGGAATCTTAGCTTATCAGGAAGATTTCCAACGATTGGCACGTCCTGCCTACAATAACATGCAGAATCAAAATTGGCCTGCCATTGTTTACCGTCTCAAATTATCAGGAACCTTCGTCTATTTACCAGAGAACAACATGCTTGGATTTATCCATCCAAGTGAGCGCTATGCAGAACCACGTTTGGGCCAAGTGCTAGATGCGCGTGTCATTGGTTTCCGTGAGGTTGACCGTACTCTTAATCTTTCTCTAAAACCACGTTCTTTTGAGATGTTGGAAAATGATGCTCAGATGATTTTGACCTACTTGGAAAGCAATGGTGGCTTCATGACCTTGAATGATAAGTCATCACCAGATGATATCAAGGCCACTTTCGGTATTTCAAAAGGTCAATTTAAAAAAGCACTCGGTGGTTTGATGAAGGCTGGCAAAATCAAGCAAGATCAGTTCGGCACAGAGTTGATTTAGGAGGCTTATGAGAAAATCATTTTATACTTGGCTCATGACCGAGCGCAACCCTAAAAGCAATAGTCCCAAAGCAATTTTAGCGGATTTGGCTTTTGAAGAATCCGCCTTCCCAAAGCATACAGATGATTTTGATCAAGTGAGTCGTTTTTTAGAGGAACATGCTAGCTTTTCCTTTAATATGGGAGACTTCGATCGTATCTGGCAGGAATATTTAGAACATTAAGGCTACTAGATGAGGTTTGGGATAGTAATTTCTCAGCCTCTTTGCTATAATATAGTCATTCAGTTTATCTTTTATGAGGATTTTACTTATTTTGGCAAGTATCGTTTACCATTACGAATTGTCAAAGTGATAGGATTTTTGAAAGTTATTTCATACTTAAAAGAAAACAAAATGATAAAACGAAATAAGAGAATTAGAGAGGTTCTTTGTTTGAAGGAACATTCAATAGATATTCAACTGAGTCATCCAGATGACCTTTTTCACCTTTTTGGGTCCAATGAGCGCCACCTTAGATTGATGGAGGATGAGTTGGATGTCATCATCCATGCCCGTACAGAGATTGTTCAAGTTTTGGGAGAGGAGTCTGCTTGTGAGGAAGCACGGCAAGTTATCCAAGCCTTGATGGTCTTGGTTAATCGTGGAATGACTGTTGGAACTCCGGATGTGGTGACAGCCATTACCATGGTTAAGAATAATGAAATCGATAAGTTTGTCGCCCTCTATGAAGAAGAGATTATCAAGGATAATACAGGTAAGCCCATCCGTGTTAAAACTTTGGGTCAAAAGCTTTATGTGGATAGTGTCAAGCAACACGATGTGACCTTTGGGATTGGGCCAGCAGGAACAGGTAAGACCTTCTTAGCAGTGACTTTGGCCGTAACAGCCCTCAAGCGTGGCCAAGTCAAGCGAATCATACTGACACGTCCAGCAGTGGAAGCAGGAGAGAGCTTAGGATTTCTTCCAGGTGATCTCAAGGAAAAGGTCGATCCTTATCTTCGTCCAGTTTATGATGCCTTGTACCAGATTCTTGGGAAAGATCAAACAACCCGTCTTATGGAACGTGAAATTATTGAAATTGCTCCTCTGGCCTATATGCGTGGGCGTACCTTGGATGATGCCTTTGTCATTCTCGATGAGGCGCAAAATACGACCATCATGCAGATGAAGATGTTCTTGACCCGTCTTGGATTTAACTCGAAAATGATTGTCAATGGGGATATTAGCCAGATTGACCTACCTCGTAATGTCAAGTCAGGTTTGATTGATGCTCAAGAAAAACTCAAGAATATTCATCAAATTGACTTTGTTCATTTCTCAGCCAAGGATGTGGTTCGCCACCCAGTTGTAGCTCAAATTATCAGAGCCTATGAACCTCTACCTGTCAAAGCTGAAGAAAGTGAAGAAGAAACAGAATAAAGAAAAAGAGCAGTTGAAAAGCTGCTCTTATTTTTGTAGTTTAAATTTATAAATCATTTTAAACAAGTTCACTGATTGAAGTGAAGTCACGATCCAAGCCTTCTGCAACTGGCTGGCTAGTGAGGATACCTTGATAAGTTGTAACTCCTTCACGTAAACCAGCATCATCAGAAATAGCTTTCTTAAATCCTTTTCCTGCCAAGGCTTCGATATATGGAAGAGTAACATTTGTAAGGGCGATCGTAGATGTGCGAGCAACTGCTCCAGGAATGTTAGCAACGGCATAGTGAAGAACACCGTGTTTTTCATAGACAGGCTCATCATGGGTTGTCACACGGTCAGCTGTTGCAATAACACCACCTTGGTCTACAGCAACGTCTACGATGACAGAACCAGGACGCATTTGTTGTACCATTTCATCTGTCACCAATTTTGGAGCTTTGGCACCAGGAATCAAGACAGCACCGATAACAACGTCTGCTTCACGCACACTTGCTTCGATATTAAATGGGTTAGACATCAAAGTTTGGATTTGGTGACCAAAGACATCTTCTAGGACAGAGAGGCGTTTAGCACTGATATCAAGAATGGTTACTTGAGCTCCCAAACCAAGAGCGATGCGAGCTGCGTGTGTACCAACAACACCACCACCGATGATGGTTACTTTTCCTTTTGGAACACCAGGGACACCACCGAGTAGAACTCCTGAACCACCAGCTTGTTTCGTCAAGAAGTGGGCTCCGATTTGGACTGCCATACGACCAGCAACTTCACTCATTGGAACCAATAGAGGGAGTTGTCCTTGAGTATCACGGACTGTCTCATAAGCAACACCCGTTGTTTTAGCTGCAAGCATAGCATCAGCCAATTCTGGAGCAGCTGCCATGTGCAAGTAGGTGAAGAGAAGTAAATCGTCACGCAAGAATTGATATTCACTAGCAAGGGGTTCTTTTACTTTGACCACTAATTCTGCAGCCCAGGCTTCAGCAGCAGTTGCGACAATTTCAGCTCCTTGCTTTTCATAGTCAGCATCAGCAAAACCAGAACCAAGTCCAGCATTTGTTTCGATGAGGACTCGGTGGCCACGACCAACAAGACTCTGTACACCAGCAGGTGTCAAAGCAACACGATTTTCATTATTTTTAATTTCCTTTGGAATTCCAATTAACATAGGATAACTCACTTTCTATTAAGCTGTTTCAATTTATGTATCACATCATTCGTCAGAGTTTTTGTGATGACTTTATTGTATATGAAACCGTTTTAAATTGCAAGAAAAACTTGTAAACCTATTTCTTTTATGTTATTCTTTTAGCAACCTATTTTGGGAGGTGCAATCATGGAATCACTATTTATCAAACTAGCGAAGCATCAAATTATCGAAACAGAACGTTTAGTGCTTAGACCTGTAACACTTGATGATGCAGAAGCCATGTTTGAATATGCTTCAAACCAGGAAAATACGCGCTATACTTTTCCAACCAATCAAAGTTTAGAGGAAACCAAGAATAATATTGCCCAGTTTTATCTAGCAAATCCATTGGGCCGATGGGGAATTGAATTAAAAAATAGTGGAGAGTTTATCGGAACTATTGACCTGCACAAGATGGATACTGTTCTTAAGAAGGCAGCTATTGGTTACATTATCAATCAAAAACATTGGAACCAAGGATTGACGACAGAAGCCAATCGTGCCGTGATTGAACTAGCTTTTGAAAAGATTGGAATGAATAAGTTGACCGCTCTTCACGATAAAGATAATCCTGCGTCAGGAAAGGTCATGGAGAAATCAGGTATGCGCTTTTCTCACGAAGAACCTTATGCTAGAATAGATAAAAACGAACCTGGAAGAATCGTAACAGATGTCCATTATGTCTTAACCAAGGAAGATTTTTTTGCAAATAAGTAAGCAGTTGAAATGATTTTTCAGCTGTTTTTTTCTTTGCCTTACGAATAAGATAAGAGAGGAGAAAATATGGAAGAACTTATTGAGAAAATCAAAGAATATAAAATCATTGTTATCTGTGCTGGTTTGGGTTTGGTCTTGGGTGGATTTTTCCTGCTTAACCCAGCTAGGCAAACACCTGCTAAGGAAACAAAGGTGCAGACTGAAGTTGCAGCTGTTCCAAAGGATTCGACAGATGAAAAGGAAGATGGAAATCAGAAGGAAGAAGCTGTGGAGCAAGATCTAATTACTGTTGATGTCAAAGGGGCTGTCAAAAAACCAGGGATTTATGATTTGCCAGTTGGAAGTCGTATCAATGATGCTGTCCAAAAAGCGGGTGGACTGACAGATAATGCTGATAGTAAGTCTATCAATCTTGCTCAGAGAATTAGTGACGAAGCACTTGTCTATGTTCCGACTAAGGAAGAAGCTACTAGTCAAGAAATGCCATCAAGTACTTCTAACAGCAAGGAAAATAAGAAAGTCAATCTCAATAAAGCTAGTTTAGAGTAACTTAAACAAGTCAAAGGCTTAGGTGCGAAACGTGCGCAAGATATTATTGACCATCGTGAGTCCAACGGTAAATTTAAGTCAGTTGATGATCTCAAAAAGGTTTCTGGTATTGGTACAAAAACGATAGAAAAGTTAAAAGAGTATGTCACAGTGGATTAGTCGCTTTCCCATCCCCAAAATCTATCTCAGTTTTCTTTTGCTATGGCTCTACTATGCAATCTTTTCCGCAAGTGTATTAGCACTTTTGGGCTTTGTTTTTTTACTGGTCTGCCTCTTTTTCCAATTTCCATGGAAAACTGTGACCAAGGTCCTCTTGATTTGTGGACTTTTCGGGAGTTGGTTTGCATTTCAAAAATGGCAGCAAGAAGAAGCTAGTAAACATCTCGTTGACTCGGTTGATACGGTCCGAATCTTACCTGATACCATCAAGGTAAACGGGGATAGTCTTTCTTTTCGTGGAAAGGCTGACGGTAGACTCTTTCAGGTCTATTATAAACTTCAATCAGAAGCAGAAAAAGAAGACTTTCAACAACTAACGGATATTTATGAAATTACTTTAGAAGGGAAATTAGCTAGCCCTCAAGGAGCCAGTAATTTTGCTGGCTTTGACTATCGTAATTATCTAAAAAGTCAAGGGATTTACCAAACCTTGACTATTTCGAAAATTTCAGATAAGACAGCCACGAGCAGTTGGGATATTGGAGAAAATTTATCTAGTTTGCGAAGAAAAGCAGTTGTATGGATAAAAAGGAACTTTCCCGACCCCATGCGCAATTACATGACAGGTCTGTTATTAGGGCACTTGGACACAGACTTTGAGGAAATGAATGAACTCTATTCTAGCCTTGGAATTATTCACCTATTTGCTTTGTCAGGGATGCAGGTTGGTTTCTTCATGAATGCTTTTAAAAAATCAATCTTACGTTTGGGCTTGACTCAAGAGAAGTTCAAATGGCTTGCCTATCCCTTTTCTTTGTTCTATGCAGGCATGACAGGATTTTCAGCCTCTGTGATTAGAAGTCTTCTACAAAAAATCTTGGCCCAGCATGGTTTTAAGGGCTTGGATAACTTTGCTATAACAGTCCTCCTTTTGTTTATAGTCATGCCAAATTTTTTCCTTACAGCTGGAGGAGTTCTTTCCTGCGCCTATGCCTTTATCCTAACTATGACAAGTAAAGAAGGTCAAGGCATAAAAGCTATTGCCAGAGAGAGTTTCATTATTTCCTTGGGAATCTTGCCAATCTTATCATTCTATTTTTCAGAATTTCAACCGTGGTCTATCCTCTTGACTTTTGTTTTTTCATTCTTATTTGACATGGTTTTGTTACCACTCTTATCGATTCTCTTTTGTCTGTCATGCATCTATCCTATTACCCAGTTTAACTTTCTCTTTGAATGGTTAGAAAACATCATACGCTATATTTCTCAGCTATCTACGAGGCCTCTTGTTTTTGGTCAGCCGAGTCTTTGGGTTCTGGTATTTCTTTTAATTTCTTTGGCGCTGATTTATGATTATAGAAAGAATTTGAAAAAAATATCTATGCTTGGCATAGTTGCCATCTCGTTCTTTTTAATTACCAAACATCCACTGGAAAATGAAATCACAGTCCTAGACATGGAGCAGGGGCGAAGCATTTTCCTAAGAGACCTGACAGGCAAGACCATTCTACTGGATGTCGGAGAGAAGTCTGAAGTTGAAAAGAAAGAAGCCTGGCAGGAGAAAGTCACCACGAGCAATGCCAAACGTAGCTTAATCCCTTATCTAAAAAGTCGAGGAGTCGCAAAGATTGATCAGCTGGTTCTAACGACTAGTGATACCAAGCAGTTAGATCATGTGTTAGAAATCAGTAAAGCCTTCGAGCTTGGAGAGATTCTAGTAACTGAAGAAACTTTATCTAAGAGAGAATTTATGGATAAGCTGAAGGAAAGCAAAGTCAAGGTAGTTGCCATCAAAACTGGACAGCAGTTACCTATTTTTGGAAGTAGTTTGGAAGTAATCACAACTCAAAATAAGGATAAAAATGATTCAATTACAATGTATGGAAAGTTACTAAACCAAACCTTTCTAGTTACTGGAAATATAGAGGAGAAATTTTTAACGAGCTATTATCCAAGGCTGAAAGCAGATGTAGTGATAACTCATCAGCAAGCATCGAAGAAAAAGACAGATATCGAAAAATTCAAAAATGTACACCCTAAAATCACCGTTATTTCAATAGACAAGAAAAAATCATTTAAAGTTAAAAATGGGGAGAATAACCAAGAAGAGAAAGAACTTGAGAATTTAGTCTTAAAAACTGACAACAAGGGCGCCATTCGTTTCAAGGGATGGACTACTTGGAATGTTGAAACTGTTCAATAACGTTTTCAGAGAAAACTAAACATTAAAATTGTCTAAACAATCATTCAAGGCTTGATTTTGAACCCTGTTTACTATAAAATAGTTAAGATTGGTGTCAAACTTTTATATTGCAAATAGGAGAAAAAATGACAAAAACTTTGAAACGTCCTGAGGTTCTATCACCTGCAGGAACACTAGAAAAACTAAAAGTAGCTGTTCAATACGGAGCAGATGCTGTCTTTATCGGTGGTCAGGCCTATGGTCTACGTAGCCGTGCTGGTAACTTCACTTTCGAACAAATGGAAGAAGGAGTTCAGTTTGCGGCTAAGTATGGCGCTAAGGTATATGTGGCTGCTAATATGGTTATGCACGAAGGAAATGAAGAAGGTGCCGGAGAATGGTTCCGTAAGTTGCGTGATATTGGTATTGCAGCGGTTATCGTTTCTGACCCTGCCTTAATCATGATTGCAGCAACAGAAGCACCAGGACTTGAAATCCACCTTTCAACACAAGCTAGTGCGACCAACTATGAAACTCTTGAATTCTGGAAAGAACTTGGATTGACTCGTGTCGTTTTGGCGCGTGAGGTTTCTATGGAAGAATTGGCAGAAATTCGCAAACGTACAGACGTTGAGATTGAAGCTTTTGTACATGGAGCTATGTGTATCTCCTACTCTGGCCGTTGTACCCTTTCTAACCACATGAGTATGCGTGATGCCAACCGTGGTGGATGTTCACAATCTTGCCGTTGGAAATATGACCTTTATGATATGCCATTTGGTAAAGAACGTAAGAGCCTCAAGGGAGAAATTCCTGAAGAATTTTCAATGTCTGCGGTTGATATGTCTATGATCGACCATATTCCAGATATGATTGAAAATGGAGTGGACAGTTTGAAGATTGAAGGTCGTATGAAGTCTATTCATTACGTTTCAACAGTAACAAACTGCTACAAGGCTGCCGTTGATGCTTACCTTGAGAGCCCTGAAAAGTTTGAAGCAATCAAGCAAGACTTGATTGATGAAATGTGGAAGGTTGCCCAACGTGAATTGGCTACAGGTTTCTACTACGGAACACCATCCGAAAACGAACAACTATTCGGAGCACGCCGTAAGATTCCAGAATACAAGTTTGTTGCTGAAGTAGTAGCTTATGATGATGCAACACAAACAGCAACTATTCGCCAACGTAACGTTATCAACGAAGGAGACCAAGTTGAGTTTTATGGCCCAGGTTTCCGCCATTTTGAAACTTATATCGAAGACCTTCATGATGCCAAAGGTAACAAGATTGACCGTGCACCAAATCCAATGGAACTTTTAACCATCAAGGTTCCACAACCAGTACAAGCAGGTGATATGGTCCGTGCTTTGAAAGAAGGCTTGATTAATCTTTACAAAGAAGATGGAACAAGCGTTACTGTTCGTGCCTAGAGAAGGAAAGTCAATGGTTCAAGCTCATGGATTACTAGTAGATAATGAAAGCAGATGTGTTCATTACCATAGTGATAAAGATATCGTAGCGCTCCAGTGTTATGAGTGTCAGAAATACTATGCCTGTTATCAGTGTCACAATGCGCTAGAGGAGCACACATTTTCTCCCTATCCTTTAAGACTTAAACAGAATAAACCTATCTTATGTGGTTCCTGTAAGACGACCCTAACTTATGAGGAGTATAGAGAAAAGGGGAGCTGTCCTTATTGTGCAGCACTCTTTAATCCAGCTTGCCAGAGTCACCATTCTTATTATTTTAAATAAGAAACGATAAATCCAGGTTGTAAAACTTGGATTTTTCTTTTCAGAAAAATAGGAAAGATAAGGAAAATAACCTGAAACGACATTAAAATTTTCTATATGATAGTCTTGAAAATCGTAAAATTAGAAATAAATGATTTGAAACGCTTTCAATGCTAGTAAAGAGTTGACAAAAGCAAATTTTAGGACTAAACTAGGGAAGTAAATTTAATTTAAAAAAGGAGAATTCGTCATGAATTTAACATTTTTCGGTCTATGTCTTGCCTGTATGGGTGTATCTCTTGCAGAAGGATTTTTGATGAACGGTTTGTTCAAATCTGCAGCACGCCAACCAGATATCATCCCTCAATTGCGTAGTTTGATGATCATGGGGATTGCCTTTATCGAAGGAACATTCTTTGTAACCTTGGCGATGTCATTTGTCATTAAATAGACAACTCTATTTAGAAATGGAGGTGTCAAACCATGGAAGAAAGTTTGAATCCAACCGTTAATATTGGACCAATATCCTTTGATTTGACCCTGCTTGCCATGTCTCTTGTAACTGTTTTGATGGTTTTTGCCTTTGTCTACTGGGCAAGTCGTAAAATGACCATCCGTCCAAAGGGTAAACAAAATGCTCTTGAGATGATTTATGACTTTGTGATTGGTTTTACCAAACCAAACATTGGAGAATCATACATCAAGGATTATTCCTTGTTTCTGTTTTCTCTATTTCTGTTTATCTTAGTTGCCAATAATATCGGCTTAATGGCAAAAGTACAAACAACAAACGGTTATAACTTGTGGACTTCCCCAACAGCCAACCTTGGATACGATTTATCCCTCTCATTATTGATCACTTTGATCGCCCATGTAGAAGGAGTTCGTCGTAGAGGCGTTAAAGAATATTTGAGAGCATTTGTTACACCTGGCTTTATGACTCCGATGAACATTTTAGAAGAGTTCACCAATTTTGCTTCCTTGGCGATTCGGATCTACGGAAATATTTTTGCCGGTGAGGTCTTAGCTGGATTGCTATTAGCCTTGTCACAAAATGCTTTGTATTGGTATCCTTTTGCCTTTATCGCAAACATGTTATGGACAGCCTTTTCAATTTTCATTTCATGTATTCAGGCTTATGTATTTACCATGTTGTCATCTATGTACATTGGTAAAAAAATAAATGAAGGGGAAGAGTAAGTAGAGGAGGATTAGAAGATGGATTTAACTATTAGTACCATTATCGGTGACTTTATTCTTATCGCTGGTTCCTTCCTTTTATTAATCTTTTTAGTGAAGAAATATGCTTGGGGAAATCTTTCCAGCATCTTAGATGAACGTGCTGAAAAGATTTCTTCAGATATTGATGGTGCCGAGGAAGCCCGTAAAAAGGCTGAGGAACTAGCTAGCAAACGTGAAGCTGAGTTAGCAGGTAGCCGTACCGAAGCTAAAACGATTATCGAGAATGCTAAGGAGACAGCTGAAAAGAGCAAATCGGATATTCTGGCTGAAGCGAAGCTAGAAGCTGGTCGCTTGAAAGAAAAAGCTAACCAAGAAATTGCGCAAAACAAAGCTGAGGCTTTACAAAGCGTTAAAGGTGAGGTAGCAGATTTGACAGTTAGTCTAGCTGGAAAGATTATCTCACAAAACCTTGACGGTCATGCCCATAAAGAACTCATTGATCAGTATATCGATCAGCTAGGAGAAGCTTAATGGACAAAAAGACAGTAAAGGTAATTGAAAAATACAGCATGCCTTTTGTCCAATTGGTGATTGAAAAAGGAGAAGAAGATTCTATCTTCTCCGACTTGACCCAAATCAAGCAAGTCGCTGAAGAAACAGACTTGCCTTCTTTTTTGGCTCAGGTAGATGTTGATGAGTCTGACAAGGAAAAAACAGTCAGTTATTTCCAAGACTCTGCATCACCATTATTACAAAACTTCATTCAAGTTCTGTTGTACAATCATCGATCAAATCTTTTTTATGATGTGATTGTAGATTGTTTAAACCGTCTTGAGAAAGAAACGAATCGTTTTGAAGTAACGATTATGTCTGCTCATCCTCTAACCGATGAACAGAAAGAACGTCTACTTCCTATTATAGAGAAAAAGATGTCTTTAAAAGTGCGTAGCATTAAAGAAGAAATCGACGATAGTTTAATCGGTGGTTTTGTCATTATCGCCAATCACAAGACAATTGATGTTAGTATTAAACAACAACTTAAAGTTGTTAAGGAAAATTTGAAATAGAAAGTGGTGTTCTTTTGGCAATTAACGCACAAGAAATCAGCGCTTTGATTAAGCAACAAATTGAAAATTTCAAACCCAATTTTGATGTGACTGAAACTGGTGTTGTAACCTACATCGGGGACGGAATTGCGCGTGCTCATGGTCTTGAAAATGCCATGAGTGGAGAGTTGTTGATTTTTGAAAACGGCTCTTATGGTATGGCGCAGAACTTAGAATCAACAGATGTTGGTATTATCATCCTTGGAGACTTTACAGATATCCGCGAAGGCGACACTATTCGTCGTACAGGGAAAATCATGGAAGTTCCAGTTGGTGATAGCTTGATTGGACGTGTCGTGGATCCACTTGGTCGTCCAGTAGATGGGCTTGGTCCAATCGACACAAATAAAACTCGTCCAGTTGAAGCGCCAGCTCCTGGGGTTATGCAACGTAAATCAGTATCACAACCATTGCAAACTGGTTTGAAAGCTATTGATGCCCTTGTTCCAATCGGTCGTGGTCAACGTGAGTTGATTATCGGTGACCGTCAAACAGGGAAAACAACCATCGCTATTGATGCTATCTTGAACCAAAAAGGTCAAGATATGATTTGTATCTATGTAGCGATTGGTCAAAAAGAATCAACAGTTCGTACACAAGTAGAAACACTTCGCCAATACGGAGCCTTGGATTACACAATCGTTGTGACAGCGTCAGCTTCACAACCTTCTCCATTACTTTTCCTTGCACCTTATGCAGGGGTTGCTATGGCCGAAGAATTTATGTACCAAGGTAAGCATGTCTTGATCGTTTATGATGACTTATCTAAACAAGCGGTAGCTTATCGTGAACTTTCTCTCTTGCTCCGTCGTCCACCAGGTCGTGAAGCCTTCCCAGGGGATGTCTTCTACCTTCATAGCCGTCTACTTGAACGTTCAGCTAAAGTTTCGGATGAACTTGGTGGTGGATCTATTACAGCTCTTCCATTTATCGAGACACAAGCCGGAGATATCTCAGCCTATATCGCTACAAACGTAATCTCTATTACGGATGGACAAATCTTCCTAAGTGATAGTCTCTTTAATGCAGGTATCCGTCCAGCTATTGATGCGGGTTCTTCCGTATCTCGTGTTGGTGGTTCTGCTCAGATTAAGGCCATGAAGAAGGTTGCCGGTACTCTTCGTATCGATCTTGCTTCATACCGTGAGTTGGAAGCCTTCACTAAATTTGGTTCTGACTTGGATGCAGCTACTCAGGCTAAATTGAACCGTGGTCGTCGTACTGTAGAAGTATTGAAACAACCAGTTCACAAACCATTACCTGTTGAGAAACAAGTTACTATTCTCTATGCTTTGACCCATGGTTTCTTGGATACAATTCCTGTAGACGATATCGTTCGTTTCGAAGAAGAGTTCCATATGTTCTTTGATGCTCAACATCCTGAGATTTTAGAAACCATTCGTGAAACAAAAGACTTGCCAGATGAAGCAGTCTTGGATGCTGCGATTACTGAGTTTCTCAATCAATCAAGCTTCCAATAAGAATAGAGGTGTCAGATGGCAGTATCTCTAAATGATATTAAAACAAAAATCGCCTCAACAAAAAATACTAGTCAAATCACTAACGCGATGCAGATGGTTTCTGCAGCTAAGTTAGGTCGTTCTGAAGAAGCAGCTCGTAACTTCCAAGTTTATGCACAAAAAGTACGTAAGTTGGTTACAGATATTCTTCATGGAGATGGTGCTGGTGGATCAACAAACCCTATGTTGATTAGTCGCCCTGTCAAGAAAACAGGCTATATCGTCATTACATCTGACCGTGGTCTTGTTGGAGGATATAATTCTTCCATCTTGAAAGCAGTCATGGAAATTCAGCAAGAATACCATCCTTCAGGTGATGACTTTGAGGTCATCTGTATCGGTGGTATGGGAGCAGATTTCTTCAAATCACGCGGTATTCAACCAATCTATGAATTGCGTGGACTTGCGAGTCAACCAAGCTTTGATGAAGTTCGTAAGATTATCTCTAAAACGATTGAAATGTATCAAAATGAACTTTTTGATGAGCTCTACGTTTGCTACAACCACCACGTGAATACATTGACAAGTCAAATGCGTGTAGAACAGATGCTTCCAATCGTGGACTTGGATCCAAATGAAGCAGATGATAACTATAGCTTGACCTTTGATCTTGAAACAAGTCGTGAAGAAATCTTGGATCAATTGCTACCACAGTTTGCAGAAAGTATGATTTATGGTGCTATTATTGATGCCAAGACAGCTGAAAATGCTGCTGGTATGACAGCCATGCAAACAGCGACTGATAATGCCAAAAAGGTGATTAATGATTTGACAATCCAGTATAACCGTGCCAGACAGGCGGCGATTACACAAGAAATCACAGAAATCGTGGCAGGAGCTAGCGCTTTAGAATAAAGCCATCCTGCTCATATCAATGAACTTAGGACCTAGCAAAACTAGGAACCGACAGTATCTTATATAGAATAGGAGAAGGAGATGAGTTCAGGTAAAATTGCTCAGGTTATCGGACCCGTTGTAGACGTTTTGTTTGCAGCAGGTGAAAAACTACCTGAGATTAACAATGCACTTGTCGTCTACAAAAATGACGAAAAGAAAACAAAAATCGTCCTTGAAGTAGCCTTAGAGTTGGGAGATGGTATGATTCGTACCATCGCCATGGAATCAACAGATGGTTTAACTCGTGGAATGGAAGTGTTGGACACAGGTCGTCCAATCTCTGTACCAGTAGGTAAAGAAACCTTGGGACGTGTCTTCAATGTTTTGGGAGATACCATTGACTTGGAAGCTCCTTTTGGAGAAGACGCAGAGCGCCAGCCAATTCATAAAAAAGCACCTACTTTTGATGAGTTGTCTACCTCTTCAGAAATCCTCGAGACAGGGATTAAGGTTATCGACCTTCTTGCCCCTTATCTTAAAGGTGGTAAAGTCGGACTCTTCGGTGGTGCCGGAGTTGGTAAGACTGTCTTGATCCAAGAATTGATTCATAACATTGCCCAAGAACACGGTGGTATCTCAGTATTTACTGGTGTTGGAGAACGTACTCGTGAAGGAAACGACCTCTACTGGGAAATGAAAGAGTCAGGCGTTATCGAGAAAACAGCCATGGTATTTGGTCAGATGAATGAGCCACCAGGAGCACGTATGCGTGTTGCCCTTACTGGTTTGACAATCGCTGAATACTTCCGTGATGTAGAAGGCCAAGACGTTCTTCTCTTCATTGACAATATCTTCCGTTTCACACAAGCTGGTTCAGAAGTATCTGCCCTTTTGGGTCGTATGCCATCAGCCGTTGGTTACCAACCAACCCTCGCAACAGAAATGGGTCAATTGCAAGAACGTATCACTTCAACTAAGAAAGGTTCTGTAACCTCTATCCAGGCTATCTACGTGCCAGCGGATGACTATACTGACCCAGCGCCAGCAACAGCTTTCGCCCACTTGGATTCTACAACCAACTTGGAACGTAAATTGGTTCAATTAGGTATCTACCCAGCCGTTGATCCACTTGCTTCAAGCTCTCGTGCTTTGGCACCTGAAATAGTTGGAGAAGAGCACTACGCAGTTGCTGCTGAGGTTAAACGTGTTCTTCAACGTTACCATGAGTTGCAAGATATCATCGCCATCCTTGGTATGGATGAACTTTCTGATGAAGAAAAGACTTTGGTTGCTCGTGCCCGTCGTATTCAGTTCTTCCTTTCACAAAACTTCAACGTTGCGGAACAATTTACTGGTCAGCCAGGTTCTTATGTTCCTGTAGCGGAAACAGTTCGTGGATTTAAGGAAATTCTTGACGGAAAACATGATCATCTCCCAGAAGATGCCTTCCGTGGAGTAGGTTCAATCGAAGATGTTATCGCTAAGGCTGAAAAAATGGGATTTTAAGAGGTGATCTATGGCTCAGTTAACTGTCCAGATCGTGACACCAGATGGCCTCGTCTATGATCACCATGCCAGCTTTGTATCGGTTCGAACTCTGGATGGTGAGATGGGGATCTTGCCACGACATCAAAATATGATTGCGGTATTAGCAGTTGATGAAGTTAAAGTCAAACGTATTGATGATGATTCTCATGTCAACTGGATAGCAGTAAACGGAGGAATCATTGAGATTGCTAATGATGTCATTACCATTATTGCAGACTCAGCTGAGCGTGCTCGTGATATCGATATTAGCCGTGCAGAACGTGCCAAACTTCGTGCAGAACGTGAAATCGAAGAAGCGCAAGACAAACACTTGATTGACCAAGAGCGTCGTGCTAAGATTGCATTACAACGTGCTATTAACCGAATCAATGTCGGAAATAAATTATAAAAAAATGAACTTGATTTGAGAATCAAGTTCATTTTTTTATGTTTAAAATGTAACGCAAACCGCTTCGGGAACGTGGAAATCATTGGAAAGTTCTGCAAGACGACCAGTTTCAGGATTACGCTTAAAGACTGTTGCATTATCAGAATCCTGGTGAACAGCGATAAGAAATTCTTGATCTGGTGAGAGAATAAAGTCTCGAGGAGTTTTCCCGTTTGTAGGAACGAATTCCAACAATTCTAAACTACCATCAGCTAGAATAGTGTAAACTACAATAGAATCATGACCACGGTTTGATGCGTACAGGTATTTTCCATCTTGTGAGAGACGAATGGCAGCAGTTCCATTAAAGTCATTAAATCCTTCAGGAAGGGTAGAAATAACTTGCATTTTTTCAAATGCACCAACACCATCATAAATTAATACTTCAATTGTACTATTGAGTTCACAGATGAGATAAGCAATCTTGTAGTGGTTGTGAAAAACAAGGTGACGTGCCCCAGCACCAGGACTACAATTGTAGGTAGTTAGCTTATTTAGTTTTCCTTCTGGATTGACATCATAAGTAGTAACCTCATCAGTACCTAAGTCGCAAGTGACTAAATACTGATCTGGTGTTAAATCTGTAAAGTGTACATGTGGAGAAGCTTGATTTTCATGAGGACCATGACCGCTATGCTGAACTGTATCAGCCAATTCTAGACTACCATCTTCTTTACGTTTATAGACCAAAACTTGTCCCTTGTGATAGTTAGCACCATATACTAGGCCACGTTTCTCATCAACTGCAACATAACAGTGAGGAGCGCCTTCTGTCACAACATGGTTTAGCAAAGTACCATCAGTTTGATAGGCAGCAATTCCACCTTGTCCATCTTTGCTACCGACAGTGTAGAGGTGATTTTCTTGATCAAAGGCAAGATAGGTAGGACTTGGCTCAGCTGCAAATAGTTTCAGATTAGATAGTTGCCCAGTTTCTGTATCAAAATCAGCTTGATAAATCCCTTGGGATAAACGACGTGTGTAAGTTCCGAAATAAATTGTTTCAATCATAGCTATACCTCTAAATAAAGATGTTTCTATTATATCATAAATTAGGAGACCTGAAGAAAATAGTGAAAAAAGTATGAAACATCTAAGTATAAAATTAGTAAAATGCAAGGTCGCTTTGTTAAAGTTCTCAATCGTCACCTCAACACTTTAAAAACAGTTTATTCCCTATAAAAATGGTATAATGAAAGGACAAAGGAAAGGAAGTAGATATGGAACAAAAAGAGAAACATTTTAATTTATCTTGGTTTTTTAAATGGTTTTTAGATAATAAGGCTGTTACAGTTTTTTTGGTAGCCTTGTTACTAGGTCTGAATATTTTTATTTTAAGTAAGATTAGTTTTTTATTTATCCCTGTCGTTGATTTTTTATCAGTGGTTATGTTGCCTGTTATTTTATCAGGATTACTTTTTTATCTCTTAAATCCACTGGTGGATTTGATGGAGAAGTATAAGATAAATCGTGTCTTAGCCATTAGTATTATCTTTGTCATTATTGCCATACTCTTGATTATTGGTTTGGCCGTTGCGATTCCAAATCTTCAGCGTCAAGTAGTTATTTTTGCGCAAAATGTCCCTAGTTATCTGGAAGATGCTGACAGAGTTATTGATGATCTTGTAACTAAGCGGTTACCAGATGACTTTAGACCTCAACTAGAACAGGTTCTGGCTCAATTCTCAACACAAGCAACTGCTTGGGCAAGTAATATTTCATCAAAAGCTGTGAACTGGGTAAGTGCTCTTATTAGTGGAACGTCACAAGTCATTGTTGCTTTGATTATCATGCCCTTTATGCTCTTTTATCTCCTTAGAGATGGAAAAGGTTTGAGAGATCATATCACTCAATTCTTACCAAATAAATTGAGAGAACCAGTAGGTAAGGTTCTAACGGATGTGAACCAACAACTTTCTAACTATGTGAGAGGACAAATTACTGTTGCTGTTATCGTAGCAATTATGTTTATCATCTTCTTTAAGATTATTGGTTTGAGATATGCGGTGACTCTTGGAATTACTGCAGGGGTTTTAAATCTTATTCCTTATCTTGGAAGTTTCCTTGCCATGCTACCAGCTCTGGTCTTAGGTTTAATTGCTGGACCAGTTATGCTCTTGAAAGTTATTATCGTTTTTATTGTAGAGCAGACAATTGAAGGTCGTTTTGTATCTCCATTGATTTTAGGTAGTCAATTAAACATCCATCCAATCACGATTCTATTTGTTTTGTTGACGTCTGGTTCTATGTTTGGTGTTTGGGGAGTCCTACTAGGAATTCCTGTTTATGCTTCAGCAAAAGTTGTTATTTCAGCGATTTTTGAATGGTATAAAAAAGTTAGTGGTTTGTATGAGTTAGAAGAGGAGGTTGAAGGTGAGCAATAGTCAAGAAATGCTTGAAGCTCTGGATCAGCAAGATTTAACAAAAGCTGATTACTATTTTCAAAAAGCATTGGTAGAAGACTCTGATGATCTTCTTCTGGAACTGGCTTATTATCTAGAAAGTATTGGTTTTTATCCACAAGCTCGTCAAATCTATGAAAAACTAGCTCCAATATTTCCAGAAGTAAATCTCAATCTAGCTAGTATCGCAAGTGAAGACGGACAAATTGAAGAAGCATTTGCCTATCTAGAAGAAATTCAACCCAATAGCGATTCTTATGTATCTGCTCTTGTTTTAAAGGCTGATTTCTATCAAATGGAAGGATTGACGGATGTAGCTCGCGACAAGCTATTAGAAGCTCTTAATTACTCTGATGATCCTTTATTGATTTTTGGGATAGCAGAGTTAGATAGTGAACTTGGAAATGATTTAGAAGCGATTAAGGGCTATGCTCAACTGGATAATCGTGAAATATATGAGCAGACAGGGATTTCGACCTATCAACGAATTGGAACTGCCTATGCTCGACTTGGAAAGTTTGAATCAGCCATAGAGTTTTTAGAAAAAGCTTTAGAGTTAGATTATGAAGATCAGACTGCATTTGAATTAGCAAGTCTTTACTTTGATCAAGAGGAATATCACAAGGCAGTTTTATATTTTAAACAGCTGGATACTATTTCTCCAGATTTTGAAGGGTATGAGTATGGTTATAGTCAGGCTCTACATAAGGAACACCAGACTGAGCAAGCCTTACTGATAGCTCAACAAGGTTTGGAAAAAAATCCATTCGAAACACGTTTACTACTCCTTGCTTCACAATTATCTTACGAATTGCATCAACCCGAGCAGGCGGAAGCTTATCTTCTTCAAGCTCAAGAAGATGCGGAAGACCAAGAAGAAATCCTCTTGCGACTAGCAACCATGTATCAGGAGCAAGAACGGTATGAGGATATTCTAGCCTTAGAAGTATATGAGCCAGAAAATCTCTTGACTAAGTGGATGATTGCACGGAGTTACCAAGAAACTGAAGATTTGGATGTTGCCTATGAATCTTATCAGGCATTGGTTTCAGAACTCAAGGAAAATCCTGAGTTTTTAGAGCAATACATTCATCTATTACGCGAACTTGGAAGATTTGAAGAAGCAAAAGAACAGATCCAACACTATCTCAAGTTGGTTCCTGATGACATACAGATGCAAGATTTGTATGAACGTTTATGATGATACCAAAATAGTCGTCTTAGCAGGCGACTATTTTTATAAAATGAAAGATTTAAAAATCTATAAATTCAATCATAAAAATGAATAGATACAGTATGAATTTTTAGCATTTTTTTGATATAATTGTTATAGTTAAATTGAAAAACTCACTCAAAAAGTGAAACATAGAAAGATTTGAATTATGACACAAGTAAAAATCGTAACAGATTCTTCTGTTACCATTGAACCAGAAGTGGTCAAAGAATTAAATATTACCGTCGTTCCGCTCTCTGTAATGATTGATAGTGTTCTTTATTCGGATGCTGATCTTGAAGAAGGGGAATTTCTTCGCTTGATGAAAGAGAGTAAAAATCTGCCTAAAACAAGTCAACCTCCAGTTGGACTCTTTGCTGAGATTTTTGATGAGTTAAGTAAAGACGGTAGTCAAATTTTAGCCATTCATATGTCTCATGCCTTATCAGGAACTGTCGAAGCAGCTCGTCAGGGTGCAAGTTTGTCAACGGCAAATGTGACCGTATTGGATAGTTCCTTTACAGACCAAGCCTTAAAATTTCAAGTGGTTGAAGCAGCTAAGTTAGCTCAAGAAGGACAAGACATTGAGACAATTGTGGCTCATGTTGAAGAAGTGAAGAAGAACACAGAGCTCTATATTGGTGTTTCTACCTTGGAAAACCTTGTTAAAGGTGGTCGTATTGGCCGAGTGACAGGTCTTTTAAGCTCTCTATTAAATATTCGCGTAGTCATGCAGATGAAGGATGACGAATTACAACCAATCGTGAAAGGACGTGGAGCAAAAACCTTTAAGAAATGGTTGGATGAACTAGTTTCAAAACTGTCAGAGCGTTCTGTTTCTGAGATTGGTATTTCCTATTCTGGAACTAGGGACTGGGCAGAAGAGATGAAAGAAATCCTACAACCATTCGTTGAAAAACCAATCTCTGTACTTGAAACAGGTTCGATTATTCAGACACATACAGGTGAAAATGCTTGGGCTATTTTAGTCAGATATGAGTCCTAAAAAAATAAAGAAAATAGCAAGAAATAGCGTTTTTGACTTGACCTACAAGAGAATTTAGGATATGATTGTAATTGTTAATTAGAAAATATTTGGAGGAATTATTAACATGGCAAACAAACAAGATTTGATCGCTAAAGTAGCAGAAGCTACAGAATTGACAAAGAAAGACTCAGCAGCAGCAGTTGATGCTGTATTTGCAGCAGTAGCTGATTACCTTGCAGCTGGTGAAAAAGTTCAATTGATTGGTTTTGGTAATTTCGAAGTTCGTGAGCGTGCAGCACGTAAAGGTCGCAACCCACAAACTGGTAAAGAAATCACTATCGCAGCTTCAAAAGTTCCAGCATTCAAAGCTGGTAAAGCTCTTAAAGACGCTGTTAAATAATGAATTTAGAAAAAGCCTATTGTATCAAGCTTTCTAGCTTGGTCGATAGGCTTTTTTTGTAGTTTTGGGGCAAAAAGGGGGCAGGAGAGAACAGTCTCTTCTATACCAGTCATAGATTCTAAGATCTACTATTGGTAAGAATGGTGAAGCCGATAAGCCTATCTCAAGTTAGGCTTGCAAAGAAAAGATTTAGGCCACCATCCATACAATTGACACTAAATGGATAGCAAACAAGGATGGTGAGCAGAGTTTACTTTCAAGCACTGAGCCCCTTATAGTATTTCTTGACAGAGTTAGTGAAAGGGTTTACAATTATATAAAAGAAGTTAGGAGGAAAGGAAGATGATTATTTCAACTACGGGAATTGAAGGCAAGAAAATCCTAGCCTACAAAGGAATTGTCTTTGGTGAAGTAGTTGCTGGAGTTAATATGTTCAAAGATATGGCTGCTGGCTTCCGTAATGTTTTTGGAGGTCGAGCGAGTAGTTATGAAGGTGAATTGACTCAAGCAAGAGAAGAAGCTATAGCAGAAATGATGGAGCGTGCAAGTGAACGTGGAGCAAATGCTATTATAGGTATAAAAATGGACTATGAAACTTTAGGTGCTGAAAATGGTATGCTGATGGTCACTTGTAGTGGAACAGCAGTAGTCGTTGACTCCTGATTTGAAGAAACAAAAAAGAACAGCTAGAGCTGTTCTTTTTATGATTATTTGAGACCGTATTTTTTGTTGAAACGATCCACGCGTCCATCTGCTTGAGTGAACTTTTGACGTCCAGTGTAGAATGGGTGTGAGTCTGATGAAATTTCCACACGGATCAATGGGTAAGTTTCGCCTTCGAACTCAACAGTTTCGTTAGAGCGTTTTGTTGAACCGCTAAGGAATTGGTAACCAGTAGTTGTGTCCATGAAGACAACTGGGCGATATTCTGGATGGATATCTTTTTTCATTTTGCAATATTTCCTTTCTGCCATGGTCTCTTTGCGAGCCATAGATTGTTACCATACTAGTCTAACAGATTATGCTAAGTTTGGCAAGCTTTTTATCTATTTTTTCAGTAAGTTTTTTAATTTTTGGTAGATGACTTCATTTTCCTCTAGGCTATAGGAGTTAGCACCACTTGCAAGTGGGTGACCTCCACCATCATGTTCTTTTGCAACACCATTGATTGGAACGAATTTACTGCGAAGTCGAACGCGATAGTGGCCATCTGCTTGTTCCACAAAGATTCCCCAAAGGTTAACAGTATCAATACGACCTGGAGCACCAACAATGGCTGCTGTTTCTGCGTCTGTTACTTGATATGTTTTTAGAATTTCTTGAGTCAGAATGACACGCGCAACACCGTTTTCATCAACTTCTAAGTGATCATAGACAAAACCTTGAAGTTTAGCAATTTTAAAGCTCATGGTGTCCATTTTACGTGCTAATTCAGCATAGTCAAAGTTATGTTCTCTTAGTTTACTAGCAATTCGAAGGGTACGAGCAGAAGTAGACGGATAAAGGAAACGACCGGTATCGCCAATAATTCCAGCGCATAGCATTTTAGCTGCATAGTCAGATAATTCAAGATTAGTTGCTTCAGCAAAGAGAGCAATCATCTCACTGGCACTGCTTGAGTTGGTATCTACCCAAACAAGATCTCCGTATACTTCATCATTTGGATGGTGGTCAATTTTAATAATGGTTTCAGCATTGATATAACGTTTATCATCGATACGAGCAGTATTTGCTGTATCACAAATGATAGCAAGCGCTCCTTGATAATCTTTGTCTTCTACCTGATCCATCTTTGTAAGCCATGTTAGGGTCGGTTCATCATAACCGACTACCTTGATTGTTTTTTCTGGGAAATGATGTTCCAGAAGCGCTTTGAGTCCAACCTGACTTCCTAAGGCATCAGGATCGGGTTTCATGTGACGGTGAATGATGATGGTATCGGATGCTTTAATTTTTTCTAAAATTTGATGGCAAATTTCCATAAGTAACCTCAATTCTTTCTTATTTCATTGTAGCACAAGAGTTTTTATTTTTAAAATGAAAAAGATGTGATATAATGGAGGAAGATAAATTGAGGAGGACGATATGGCATTAGCAAAAATTGTATTTGCCAGTATGACCGGTAATACCGAAGAAATTGCAGATATTGTAGCAGATAAATTGCGTGAGTTGGGCTTAGAGGTAGATGTTGATGAGTGTACAACTGTTGACGCATCTGACTTTCTTGAAGCAGATATCGCAATCGTTGCAACCTACACTTATGGTGATGGAGAGTTACCAGATGAGATGATGGACTTCTACGAAGACCTAGCAGATCTTAATTTGAGTGGCAAGATATACGGTGTGGTAGGATCAGGCGATACTTTCTACGATGAGTTCTGTAAAGCTGTTGATGACTTTGATCGTGTATTTGTGGCAACAGGAGCTGAAAAGGGATCAGAGTGCGTCAAAGTGGATCTCTCTGCAGAAGAAGAAGATATCGAACGCTTGGAACAATTTGCAGAAGAATTGGCTGCTAAAGTAGGATAAGCATGAAGTTGCACTGATGAAAGTTGTCAGTGCAGTTTTTGTTAGTTGTTCCTAAAAATGTACCATTCCATCTAGAAGATTTTTGCTAAAATCATTCAAATAAAAAGGAGACTCTATGGATTTAGATATTATTAGACAAGAAATCGATCAGATTGATGATCAAATCGTGAAGCTCTTGGAAGAAAGAATGCATCTTGTGGAAGGCGTAGTTGCTTATAAAAAGGCTTCAGGGAAACCGATTTTGGACACCAAAAGAGAAGAGGCTATCTTTGAAAAAGTCAGAAGTCGTGTCAGCAATAAAAAATACGAAGAGTCAATTGTCGCGATTTTTTCAGACATTCTCAAACGTTCGCGCGATTATCAGGATAAAAACATCAAATGAAAAAAGAACAATTTTACCCACTAGGAATCTTTCTAGCTGCCATGCTAGGAGGCCTTGTCCGTTATTTGATTTCCAAATGGTTGCCAGCCAGTCCAGATTTTCCATGGGGGACACTAGTCGTCAACTATCTAGGAATTTTCTGTTTAGTCTATCTTGTCAAAGGTTATTTGGTTTATAAGGGGAGCAGTAAGGGTCTGATTTTAGCACTTGGTACTGGCTTTTGTGGCGGTTTAACGACTTTTTCTAGCCTCGTGTTAGATGCCGTAAAACTGCTGGATACAGGTTCTTATCCAAGTCTGATAATCTATCTAGTTCTGAGCATTGGTGGAGGGCTTTTATTGGCTTATTGTTTAGGGAGGAAGAAATGGTAATCATGTATTTAGCACTTGCTTGTGGCGTTGGAGCGCTTGTTCGTTATTTCCTTTCTACCCTCAATCAAGAGAGAGTTTTACCATTAGGAACACTTCTAGCAAATCTTTTAGGTTGTTTTTTAATTGGTTTATTTTACAATTATGTAGAAGATAAAGAGCTCTATGCTATCCTTGCTACAGGCTTCTGTGGAGGTCTAACCACTTTTTCAACCTTGAATGATGAACTCCAAAAACTCTTGGCTGATAAGAAGGTCTTTTACAGATATTTTCTCTTGACCTACTTAGGTGGTTTGCTTGTTATTTTTTTAGGAATTTTACTGTAAATTTCTTTACTTTTTTTAAGAAATTTGGTAAACTATATCTTGTGTGTAATGGACGCACAAAAATACAGTTTATCCGCTGAGGAAGCTTCCTCAAGATTGACAAAGATAGGAGAATAAAATGAATCCATTAATCCAAAGCTTGACTGAAGGTCAACTTCGTACTGATATCCCATCATTCCGTCCTGGTGACACTGTTCGTGTACACGCGAAAGTTGTCGAAGGTAACCGTGAACGTGTTCAGATCTTTGAAGGTGTTGTTATTGCACGTAAAGGTGCTGGCATCTCAGAAAACTATACAGTTCGTAAAATCTCTAACGGTGTAGGTGTTGAACGTATCTTCCCAATCCACACTCCGCGTGTTGAAAAGATCGAAGTTGTTCGTTACGGTAAAGTACGTCGTGCGAAATTGTACTACTTGCGTGCTCTTCAAGGTAAAGCAGCTCGTATCAAAGAAATCCGTCGTTAATTCGACCAAAAAACTCTGCTCATTCGGCAGAGTTTTTCTCTAGCTCCCTTAGTTCAATGGATATAACAACTCCCTCCTAAGGAGTAGTTGCAGGTTCGATCCCTGCAGGGGGCATTTTTAGTAATGTAAAGAAAGACAAAGAAAATTCAAAATGTTTAATTGAAGGCAATTATCACCAGTTCATTTTTAAAAATAATTTAGTATTTTTAATTTTTTTGACCAAATCATGACCAAATTTTGACCAAAAATTATATTTTGTCAATGGCTAGAGAATAAAATGGATCATGAAAATGTCTTTGATTTATAGTAGTGTTAAAAAAGGACTTCCTTTATTGGAATGTCCTTATTTTTATTATGAAATTGACAAATGAGGTTAAGGTTCAGATGGATTGTTCAGGACGGTTTTCAATTCAGGACAATATTTACTTACCTCAAATTCAATAATCTCATATTGAGCAATCTCATTTTGATAGAATGGATCGTGTGTAATGATTTCTTGAACGGCTTCTTTATTTTTAGCTCTCATGAGAATGATACCGCCGGTTCTTGGATTTTTTCTTCCAGATGCGATAAAAAGACCTTTTGTATAATACTGATTTAAAAAATCTATGTGTTTTTCTAAGTGTTTTTCAACTTCATCAAGGGACTTTATATAGGTAAGATTTACAATAAACATAAGTTACTCCTTTAAAATAAATGATAAAAAGATTATAATACTTTATAAACAAGTTGTATAGTAGGCACATTTTTGTAAGGAGAAAAAATGTTAACAAATAAAAATTGGAACTGCAGTATGTCTCAAGTCTTAGATGTAGTTGGTGGGAAATGGAGGATGAATATATTATGGGTTATAAACAAGCATAAGAAAATTCGTTTCAATCAATTGAGAAGAGAAGTTGAAGGGATTACAACTATCAGTTTGACACGTGGATTAGATGTTTTAATAGAGAACCAATTGGTTGAGAAATATGATTATGAGTCTCTGCCTCTTCATACAGAATATGAGTTGACAGAAAAAGGTAAATCACTGATGCCGATTTTAAAGGACTTGAATCAATGGGGAAAAGAATGGTTGCATTAAATTTTCTTCTTCTTTTTATCACTTTCATCTTGCCACTTAGGTTCTCATTTTGACCGCTTATCCCAAAAGGCCGTTTTTTAAACGGCTTTTTTGCTAGACTGATACTGCCAAAAAGGAGAGAAGACATGATATTACAAGCTAAAAACATCAGTAAACGGTATGGAAATCATCTAGTGGTTAATCATATTCACCTACAGTTTGAAAAGGGAACGTTTAATGCGATTATAGGACCAAATGGGGCGGGGAAATCAACGACTGAGAAATAAGATTATTGACTCACTATTTATGGAAGTAGTTATTTAAGAGAGAAAGATGAGTTACCAAAAAGTTACTAAAATTTGAAAAATGAGTCTATTTTGCAAGATTCAAAAGTCCTAAAACCCTATTAAATCAAGGTTATAAGATTTAAAAAATGTATTAATAGAACTCAATATCTTGCTTTGCTTGTCTTGGCGGGTCGGACAGGGTATAAGTGGAAGATAAGATGAAAAAAATGGAGAAAACTCTAATGGTTCTTCTCCATTTTTTTATCTAATTGGTAATGTTGAAAATCGGAAGTGAAATGATACTTTCAAAGAATTCATTTTGGATACTAGCAAACGAAATAGAACCCTGATGCAAATCAACAATTTGTTTTGAAATTTTTAGCCCAATTCCAGTCGTTCTAATTTTAGAAATATCAATGTTTTTAAAAGATAATTCATTAAGTTCAGCAATTTTTTCTGGTGAAGCTCCCTGTCCATTATCTTTGATTTCGACAATTACATTT
Source organism: Streptococcus nidrosiense (assembly GCF_042140045.1). Lineage (NCBI taxonomy): Bacteria > Bacillati > Bacillota > Bacilli > Lactobacillales > Streptococcaceae > Streptococcus > Streptococcus nidrosiense. Next base: position 1,594,534 of record NZ_CP152419.1, on the reverse strand, counting down.
GTATCTTTTTTGTATAAGTGGATTCTTATTGTGCAACCCTTTTCGTTATGTAAAACAGAGTTGTAGATGATATTATGGATAACTCTTGTGATTAAAAACTGCTCAATCATGATAGATTGATTAACAAGTGAATAATCGTAATCAAATTCAAATTCAAATTCATTCCAGATTTCTTGATTTAAAATATGGATGAGAATGTCTTTGAAGAAGGGGATAATTTTTGTTTCAGTCTGATTTAATTGAAGATGACCGGATGAAAGGCGAGCTACTATATTTAAGTCATTTAAAACATTTTGGATGTAATAGGATTCCGTCAATATTGGACGAATATGTTTTTTAAACTGTGTATCTAGTTCAGAATCATTTAACAAGGACGCGTTAGAAATGATGACAGAAAGAGGTGTTTTGATATCGTGTGCAATACCTGAAATCCATTGCTCTTTAAAGACTTCATTCTCTTTGAGTAGAGTATCGGTTTGATTAATTGCAGTTGTAAGATATTCTAGTTCTGATATAGAATTTATTGGATTTTTTAAACCATATGGGAGATTCTGAATAGCAGTTACAAGAGGCACAATTTTACGATTGATATGCGTCACGCCATAGTAGTAAAGAAAAGCGAAATAAAGGCAGTTGAAAAGCAATACTCCAAATGCTATTAGTGGAAACAGGCGGAGACTATCTATATCTAAGTAATTAAAACTATAACGAGCAATTTTATCTTTTGGAAAACCAACAACAATGATGTATCCACCTTTTATCTGACTAAAAACAGGATAATCTGAAAGATAATAGCGAGAAAACTGTAAAATGTCCCCGTAGTCAAATTGCGAAGGAACTTCTGTAGGTTTATACTGTTCGTACACTTGTTTTCCAGTCTGCTTATCCAATACCATGAGCCATAACTTTTGTTCTTTTAGACTAGAAATATCATTTTCAGGTATGTGGACGTTATTATTTGTGATGGTAATGTGTTCAGAAATTATTTTCACAGTCTCAGTAGCAGTTTGCTTTTTACTAATGTAGAAAACAAAACTGGCAATTAGAATAATATTGGTAATAAAGATAATGATGGAAGAAAAGATAAATTTCTTTAGTGAATACCTTAAAATTTTGGTTTGATTCATAATCATGATAACAATTTATATCCTAGCCCTTTAGCTGTCTTTAAATATTGAGGTTTTGAAGGATTTTCTTCTATTTTTTCTCGAATTTTCCGAATATGTACAGTCAAAGAGTTTTCATAACCAAAGCTATCCACTCCCCAAATCGTATCACAGAGAGATTCGGTTGAAACGATGTAATTTTTATTATCGTAAAGTTTTTTCAAAATCTGAATTTCAATTGGCGTAATAGAAATTTCTGCTCCATTTTTTTGTACTGTTGCATTCCGAAAACTCACCAAAGTCTGTCCAATCTGTATTGTTTCCTGTTCTGATTTATAACTTCTACGGAGCAGAGCCATAATACGATAGATAAGATTTTTTGGAATGAAGGGTTTCATGATATAATCATCACCACCAGCATTGAAACCAGCTATCTCATCTTCAGGATTATTTTTGGCAGTCAGAAAGAGGATAGGAGTATCGCCTTTTTTTCGGATATGTTTTGCTAATGTGTAGCCATCCCCATCGGGTAGCATAATGTCCAAAAGGAAAAGGTCGAACTGCTCTATTTCAATCATGTCCAAACTAGATTCTATATCATAGGCTGATGTTAGATTGGAAAATCCGTAGGCAGTGAGAATATCTCTTATGGAAGAGTTTAAAATTTTGTCGTCATCAATGATAAGGATGTGCTTATTCAGGAGTTGTTGTTCGAAACTCATAATCTTACCTCGCTTATTTAAATTATACCATTTAAAAGAGTGAAAAAAAGAAAAATACTTTAATCTTAATGTAAAATTAAGGTTAGCTTAGTTTAAAATTAATCTAGCATGTCTATAATAAAGACATAACCTAGATAGAGATACTTCTCAAATTAATTTTAATCAGTGAGGTATTTCCAAATGGTTAAACAACAAATGAATCTCGTTGAGATTGAAGCAATGAATTCTCTTCAAGAATTGACTCTTGAAGAACTTGATAACGTTCTTGGTGCTGGTGGTGGAGTAATCCAAATCCATTTTATTCAGACAAAACAATGGTAATAGTGACTCACCAATTAGATATTGTGAATTATGTTGATTCTATCATTTTTGTTGATAAGAGTAGTAGAGATGTTATCAAAGATACTCATGATAATTTGATTCATGGAAATCAAAATTATAGAAAATTTTTTAGTTTAATGGAGGAAGTTCATAATGATTAGTAATGTTTTACAGATAAAAAACTTACAAAAGGAATTTAAGGACACTCAGGTAGTTAACCTTAGTTCCTTATCAGTTCAACAAGGTGAGATTTATGGTTTTCTAGGTCCAAATGGAGCTGGGAAAACAACCACCATGAAGATGATTTTGTCTTTGATTTCTCGTACAGCTGGGGATATTGAAGTGTTCGGTCAATCCATAGGTACGGACAAGCAGTATCTTAATCAGATTGGCTCTATGATTGAAGAACCGTCTTATTATCCTAATTTGACAGGCTATGAAAATCTCTTGGTTTTCCAAAAAATCCTTGGATTTGATAAGAAAAATATTCAGGAAACCTTGAAAATTGTTGGGTTAGATCAACCTAAAAACAAGAAAAAATTGGTTAAAGATTATTCTCTGGGTATGAAACAGCGTTTGGCTTTAGCCTTTGCCTTAGTCAAGAAACCGCGTTTGTTGATACTGGATGAACCAACTAACGGGCTAGACCCAGCAGGGATTCATGAAATTCGGGAACTGATTATCAAGTTGGCAAAAGAACAGGGCATTACTGTCTTCATCTCTACCCATATCCTTTCTGAAGTAGAGCATATCGCTGACCGTGTAGGGATTATCAATCATGGTCAACTCGTTTACGAGGGAGAAATTCGTAAAATTCAGTCCAATAAATGGCTGGAAGTGCGTGGGGATTTTAGAGGTCGACGTGAAGCCATTAGCCAAGTGTTATTTGGTTATCCGTGCAAGATGTTAGAAATACATGAGGATAAACTCAAGCTGACTAACCTTGCCGACCAGCAGATTTCTAGTTTGTTACGAGATTTAATAGTCGAGGAAGTTCCAATTTATGAAGTGAAGCAAGAACAAGAAACCTTGGAATCTATCTTCCTCAACTTAACCAAGGAGTGAGTCTTATGTTGAATAATTTGTCTATTGAATTGCTCAAGGCAAAACGAACCAAATCCTTCTTCATTATCATACTAGTTATGGGAGTCGGATTTGCTTGGGCAATTGCAGCCGCTACACGTTACCTAAGTAATCCAGACATGCACCAGATTAACCTAATTTTCTATATGATAAAAGAAGTAAATGGCTTGATTCTCCCTATCGTGATTGCTCTCTTTGTATCCCGGATTGTCAAGAACGAGAAGGAGGGCAACACTTTCAAACTGCTTTTGGCAAATGGTGAAAATGTACGGCATATCTTTCTGAGTAAGCTTGGCCTGACTATGTTCGTTTTGACCTTTCTCGCTATTTTGGAGGGAGTAGTAGTCCAGTTGATTGCAAACTTTTCTGGTCTAGAAATGCCTGTTAGCCTAATCCTCTGGCAAATCGTCATTTTCTTGCTAGCATCTTTTGTCTTAACCTGTCTGTTTTTGACTTTGCAGTTTTTACTGAAAAAGCAGGCATTGATAATGGCATTAGGGATTTTCGGAGGATTTCTTGGAGTTGGATTTGGTCATGCAACAGCTTTTCTACAGCTGATTTTCCCATTTGGTGGTATAGCATATCTGTCTCTGGTGGATTACCAGAAAGTCGCCAGTCAAGTGAGTTATGTTTTGGCGACAAACCTAGGATTTAAACTCTTTACATATTTGCCAATAGCCCTAATCTATCTCTTCTTATCTCTCTATCTAGTTGAAAAGAAAGGAGGCAAGCTATGATGTCTTATCTATCAGTAGAATGGCGGAAAACCCAAAAATTTTCCATGTTGATGATTGGTATTTTCTTCTTAGCTTTTTGTAGCCTGATTGGTCTTGGTATTTACTTAGGTGCAGCTTATTCTATGGTTGCAGAAAGTGAAAAAGTGCCTGTTTTATGGGGACAATTGACCTTCTATTATAGCCAGCTTTTCTTTCCGATTTTGGTCAGCATTTATGTAGCCATGATGTTAGGAAAAGAGTTTGATAGGAAAAATATTGAATTTCTCAGAGCTAATAATGTCAGTCTTGGGAAATTATTGTTGGCAAAAGAAATAGTAATTATCTTGTTTATTGCTGTTTTACAGTTGTTCTTGTTTGGTATTTTTTATGTCAGTGCTCACCTAATTCATTTAGAAATTTCTAATTTGTTCACCTACCTTAAGTGGGATTTATTGGGGATTTTTGGAACAATTAGTATGATGGCAGTACAGTTTTTTGTGACAGCTAAAACTCGTGTTTTTAGTAAATCTGTGGGAATTGGTTCTATTGGTACTTTCGTAGGATTCATGATGATTTTTGTATCTGATAAATTATCTTTAATCTATCCCTACTCCCAAGCTATGGTGGCAATGCGGTCACGGAATTTGATAGACTTTAATTTAGTGGAAATATTGCTGTTTATCATTGTAAATATTCTTCTGTGGGGGATTTTTCATACATTGAGTAATAAAGAATTGCATAAGTAATGCGAAGACTCTTCGGAGTCTTTTTCTTGTGATAAAAGCTCCAAGCTTTATCTGGTATGCTTGACCTAGTTTTTATAGAAAGAAGGTCTAAGATGTTAAATAAAGTCAAAACTAAATCCTTAATTAGTGTTGGAGCAGTGGCTGCAACTAGCTTTATTCTCTGCAATCTTGGCAGTAATCAGACATCAAAAACCGCTCTGCTGAGCGGTTTTTGATGTATCCATTTCTTCTACAACACCCAAGTTCGAATGGCATGAGCAACGCCTGATTCGTCATTAGATTTAGTGATGTATTTGGCAATTTTTTTGAGTTCTGGATTTCCGTTTTCCATAACAACGGGGTTACCAACAACTTCAAGCATGGCACGGTCATTTTCCTCGTCACCGATAGCCATAGTTTCATCCTTGTTCAAACCAAGTTTCTCAGCTAAGTGAGTGATAGCTGAACCCTTGTCTACACCTTTTTTGAGAAGTTCGAGGTAGAAAGGAGCAGATTTGTTGATAGAGTAGCGGTCGTAAAATTCTGCTGGAATCTTTTCAATCGCAGCATCAAGAATTTCCGGTTCATCGATAAACATACACTTGACGATTTCCTTATCAGCCATTTCTTCAGGTGTACGATAGAAGATGGGCATGCTGACGAGGGTTGATTCGTGAACAGTGTATTTTCCGATATTGCGATTGGCTGTGTAGATGCCATCCTTGGTAATAGCATGCATATGGACACCGAGCTTACGACTGATGAATTCCATATCTAGATAATCCTCGTAAGTCAAGGATTCGCTGATAATTTCATGACCTGTAGCGGTTTCTTGGACAAGGGCACCGTTGAAGGTCACTACATAGTCACCCTCATCTCTTAATTTTAAGTCGTCTAGAAGTTTGGCAACTCCTGCGATAGGGCGACCAGTTGCAATCATAACTTTAACACCAGCTTGTTTGGCATCTTGGATGGCAGAAAAGACTTCTGGAGTGATTTCCTTTTGACTGTTGACAAGGGTTCCATCGATATCGACGGCGATTAGTTTAATACTCATATAGTTCCTCTTTTAGTTTTTATTTGGTTTGAAATGATCGTTTTCAATCAAGTGTAAAAATTGCTGAGTGATGCTTGCGAAGATGCTGTTTTGGTCCAACATTTCTTTTGGGAAATAGAAACGATTATCTCCGTGGCGACTGCCAGCAAGGGATTGAACGATAGGAGAAAGGCTAGAGAGTTCTGCTAGTTCTCCATTTTTTTGTATAATCTCAATCTGAGTTCGTGGGTTTTCAGATTCAGGGCGATAGATATCATAAGGAAGGTCAAAGTTCTTATGAATAGCTGTGTAATATTCGGGCTCAAAGCCGATATCTTCTACCATTTTTCTCATAGATGCAAGCTGTTCTTGATCTTCTTGTGAAAAGGTGATTGATTTAAAGACCTTGCGATTGACAAAGCGTTGTGACAGGTCAGCTAAAATCTTGTCAGAACTGGTCATCCATAGTTGGAAATAGGTATTCATAACTCCGTCATCCAAAGATAGATAGTCAGCTAAGCTAACATTTTTTTCGAAAAATGGCAGTAGATGTGGGGATGTAAGTGTAAAGAAGTCCTTGTTTCCTGGATAAAGTTCTTTAGCACGTTTCAAAAGATTCTGCAGAAGTACTTCCATAGCACGTGTTGCTGGATGGAAATATACCTGCATATACATTTGATAGCGACTAAGAACATAGTCTTCGATGGCATGCATCCCGTTTCGTTGAAAGGCAATTCCGTTTTCGATAGGGCGAATAACTCGTAAGATACGTGTTAGGTCAAATTCCCCATAAGAAGCCCCTGTAAAATAGGAGTCACGTAAGAGATAGTCCATGCGGTCTGCATCGATTTGACTCGAAATCAATTGGACCACCTGCTTATTTGGATAAGTATGGTCTATAACACTAGCTACCTTTTTAGGGAAATCTGGAGCTACCTGTAAAAGAACCTGGTGAATCTCTGTTTCAGGGCTTTGGATAATTTCCTGCGTAATCGCCTCATGATCGGTATCAAAGAGATTTTCAAAGGTATGAGAGTAGGCACCATGTCCTAAGTCATGAAGGAGGGCTGCAGTCATGGTCAGGAGGGACTCCGAAGGATCCCATTCTTTAGGATACCTTTCCTCAAAAATCTCGGTGATGCGTCGTGCAATCTCGTAAACACCCAGACAGTGAGAGAAACGACTATGTTCTCCACCATGAAAGGTGTAACTGGATGTTCCGAGCTGCTTGATACGACGAAGCCGTTGAAATTCTTTGGTATTGATTAAGTCATAGATAATCTGATTATCAACATGGATATAATTGTGAACAGGGTCACGAAATACTTTTTCATTCATAAAACCATTATAGCAAAAAGCCACAGTTTTTGGTAAAATAGTAGGATAAGAGTGAAGAAAGAGGACTTGAAGTGAAGATTCGAATGAGAAATACCATCCAATTTGATGAACAATTGGAAGTGATCGACCAACTTTATGACGTTGAGTTACGTGAGAAAGGTGATTTTTCCTATCTCCTTTTTTACAATGAAGAGAAGGAAAAAGTGGTACTCAAGTTTAATGATACAGAGTTGGTGATGTCTCGATTTTCCAACCCCAAGACCATCATGCGTTTTCTGAAGGAAAATGATAGTTTAGCCTATATTCCTACACCAATGGGGATACAGGAGTTTATCATCCAAACAAGTCATTATCAAGTTGAACAACAAAAGATTGAGCTAGCCTATCAACTACAAAACAAAGAAGGAAATCCATTTGCGGACTATCGCTTAGAAATTACCTGGGGATAAAAAGTCGTTGGAGGAGAAATCGATAGACAAAGTCTCGATTTCCTAGTTCCAAATCAGCTAGCAGGCAAAATATTTTTACTAATAAAAAATGAGGTTGGGATTTTTGTCCCAGCCTCTATTTGATATATAGTTCTTGATTTTTCAAGACGATTTCACGTAAACTTGCAAATTTCTTAAGTTTTTTAAGATCTTCTGGATGTGTAACGAGGGTAATAACATATCCCTCTTTACCCATGCGTCCTGTCCGACCCGCACGGTGAGTGTAAGTTTCCGTGTCTCTAGGGACATCAAAATTAATCACGCATTCCAGGCTATCAATGTCGATACCACGAGCTAGAAGGTCTGTCGCAAGAAGTAGTGTTAGCTGATTATCTTTGAATTTTTCTAAGATAACTTTTCTAAATTTGACGTTGACATCGCTAGCTAGTGAAACAGCTAAAACATCACGATACTGCAATTTTTCCTCAGCACTTCCAAGATCTGACAAGTTATTGAAGAATACCAGTCCACGGAAGTCTTCGACATGTGCCAGTTTTCTAAGCATATCTACTCGATGACGTTGATCTACTTGCATGTAGAAGTGTTGAATGTTGTCCAACTTTTGATCAGAGAGATCGATGGTGCGCGTGTTAGGCGCAATCTTATCTTGATCAAACTTGGTAGTGGCACTCATATAGATGAGTTGGTGGTCGCGAGGTGCGTAGTGAGTAATCTTTTCTACAAAGTGGATTTGAGAGTCATCTAGCAACTGGTCAAACTCATCAAGTATAATAGTCTCCACATTCATCATCTTGATTTTTTTCAATTTGATCAGTTCGAAGATACGACCGGGAGTTCCGATCAAAATTTCTGGTCCTTTTTTTAGTCGTTCAATTTGGCGTTTCTGACTCGAACCTGATAGAAATAGCTGAGCTGTTAATCCGATTGCCTTACCCCAGGTTTTAGTTACCTCAAAAATCTGACCAGCCAGTTCAGTATTTGGTGCTAAAATCAATAGTTGTTGCGCTTTTTTCTTTTGGAGACGAAGAAGACTTGGTAGGAGATAAGCTAAAGTCTTACCTGTACCAGTTGGACTGACTCCAAGAAGGGTTTGACCGTCTAAAATCGGATCAAAAAGCTGAATTTGAATAGGTGTGAATTCTTGAAAGCCGAGTTGGTCAAGGAGTTCTAGCCATTCAGTTGGTAGTTTGGTTTTCATTTTTCTGCCTCAAATCTAATGCCAGCAGTCTGGCGCATGGTGTAAAGTAGCTTATGGACGTGTGTTGCATCATCCAACCAAGCTTGGTAAAGTTCTAGGTTTGGCTGCTTGATCATGTTAGCAAAAGCAGCGACCTCCTCAGTCATGGTGTGAGGTGCTTGCTGAATAGGTAGATGTGTTTCATTACCTTGATGATCAGTGAAAATAGCTGATCGAACGTGTTCGATAGTGTTGAGCGTCAGAGTTCCATCTGTTGTATATATTTCGCAAGGCAGATTAGAAGTAATATTTTTACCAGCCTTGATATGGACTTGATAACCGGGATAAGATAAGATACCATCTCCGTTTAGATCAATAGTGTTGTCAAGTTGTTGAGCTTGATAGGTCGCATCGAGTGCTTTTCCAAATAAGCGAACCGCAGCATAGATCGGATAAATTCCCAAGTCCATGAGAGCCCCACCAGCAAAACGGTCTGAAAAGACATTCGGAGTATTTCCAGAAAGAAGGTCTGGCATCTTAGAAGAATACTTGGCATAGTTGAGGTCTGCACCTAAAACCTCCGTATCTACTAAAAAGTTTTTAATAGTTGTGAAGGCTTCCTCATGATAGTTACGGGCTGCTTCAAAGATAAAACGGTGATGCTCCTGAGCTATTTGAATTAACTCTTGCCATTCTTGGGGTTGAGTCACAGCAGGTTTTTCAAGGATAACATGTTTACCAGCAGATAAGGCCTTTTTAGACTGACTATAATGCAGAGAATTGGGACTTGCGATATAGACAACATCAAATTCAGATTGGAAGAAATCCTCTAAATTATCAAATAGACTAACATTTGTATAGGAACTAGCAAATTGCTGGGCAGTCGTAAGCTTTCTTGAATAAACAGCGACCAACTGGAATTCCTGACTAGCATGAGCAGCATCTATAAAGTAGTGACTGATCGCACCAGTACCGATAATACCGAGTTTAAGCATGAAATCTCCTTTTCTACAAGTAATGACTGCTTTCATTATATCACAGATAAACTAAACTAGCCAAAGGGAGGCAATTCTTTTATTTGATACTTCGAATTTTCATCAAAAAATGGTACAATAGATTCAGAAAAAATAGGAGTGTAGTATGAGATTATTACCTATGAGAAAAATTTCTCGTCATTCAAAAAGATTGGCGCTTTTTTTGACTTTTTGTGCGGGCTATGTAGATGCCTATACCTTTATCATACGTGGGAATACTCTAGTTGCAGGTCAAACGGGTAATGTCGTTTTCCTTTCCGTTGGTCTCATTCAAGACAATGTTTCAGATGCCAGTGCCAAGGTAATGACTTTGATTTCCTTTATGGTAGGTGTTTTCCTCTTGACAGTCTATAAAGAAAAGTTACGGTTTGTAAGAAAACCAATTCTATCCCTTATTCCACTAGCAATTTTATCTTTGATTATAGGATTTGTTCCCTTGACGGTTGATAATATATACATAGTACCACCATTAGCCTTTTGTATGGGACTTGTAACAACAGCATTTGGAGAAGTTTCAGGAATCGCATATAACAATGCTTTTATGACTGGTAATATCAAACGAACCATGTTAGCATTTGGGGAATATGTTCGCACAAAACATACTCCTTTTTTACGAGAAGGTCTTATCTTTGTCAGCCTACTATCTAGCTTCGTTTTCGGAGTTGTTGTATCAGCTTATCTGAGTATTTTTTATAAAGAAAAAACAATTTTAGGGATTCCAATCATGATGAGTGTTTTTTATCTAAGTATGCTTTTTGCATCTTGGAGGAAAAAAGTTGGAGAAAAAGTTTAAATTCGATGATTAATACTTGTCAAAAATTAGGAATCATGCTATACTTGAGGAGTTGACTATGCACGATCCTGTGCAACCGCACGAACATCGTTGCTCGTCGTATAACAAATTTAAACTTCGTCATTATCGCCTTGCCTAACATAAGTTATGTCTTCGGCTCAATTCCTAGTTTATTCTTTGTTATACTTAGAGCTCTTCTTTTAAGTGGTTCGTCCCACGATGCTAGGCGAGTCTTCACAAAAATACGGGGAAACCCCAAAAAATCATAGGAGGTGCATAATGAGCACATACGCAATTATCAAAACTGGCGGAAAACAAGTTAAAGTTGAAGTTGGTCAAGCAATCTACGTTGAAAAATTGAACGTTGAAGCTGGTCAAGAAGTTACTTTTAACGAAGTTGTTCTTGTTGGTGGTGAAAACACTGTTGTCGGAACTCCACTTGTTGCTGGAGCTACTGTAATTGGAACTGTTGAAAAACAAGGAAAACAAAAGAAAGTTGTTACTTACAAGTACAAACCTAAAAAAGGTAGCCACCGTAAACAAGGTCACCGTCAACCATATACAAAAGTTGTCATCAACGCAATCAACGCTTAATTTTAAGGAGAACACATGATACAAGCAGTCTTTGAGAGAGCCGAAGATGGCGAGCTGAGGAGTGCGGAAATTACTGGACACGCCGAGAGTGGCGAATACGGCTTTGATGTCGTGTGTGCATCGGTTTCTACGCTTGCCATTAACTTTATCAATTCCATTGAGAAATTTGCAGGCTATGAACCAATCTTAGAATTAAACGAAGATGAAGGTGGCTATCTTATGGTTGAAATTCCCAGAGATCTTCCTTCACATCAGAGAGAAATGACTCAGTTATTTTTTGAATCATTTTTCTTAGGTATGGCAAACTTATCGGAGAACTCTTCTGAGTTCGTCCAAACCAGAGTTATCACAGAAAACTAACACGGAGGAAAACATTATGTTAAAAATGACTCTTAACAACTTGCAACTTTTCGCCCACAAAAAAGGTGGAGGTTCTACATCAAACGGACGCGATTCACAAGCTAAACGTCTTGGAGCTAAAGCAGCTGACGGACAAACTGTAACTGGTGGATCAATCCTTTACCGTCAACGTGGTACACACATCTATCCAGGTGTAAACGTTGGACGTGGTGGAGACGATACTTTGTTCGCTAAAGTTGAAGGCGTAGTACGCTTTGAACGTAAAGGTCGCGATAAAAAACAAGTTTCTGTTTACCCAATCGCTAAATAATCGCTCTAAGTAGCATTAAATAAGGCTTTCCGAGTTTTCGGAGAGCCTATTTTTTTGTTTTGATACCCATTTTGGTACCCAAAATGATTTTTATGTAAAATTTTTGTACAATATCATCGGTTTTATTTCTTATTTTTAAAAGTTGAATACTATTGCATATACTTAATAAGCCTGTCTTTCTTTACCCAATCGCAAACAAAAAATGTACAGTAAAAATTTTGTTGCAAGCCTTAAAATTACAGGCTAGGAAGATTTTTACTAGCTTTGATAAGTATGATAATTCTAACTGATATAACCAAAGTTATCGTCTTTAATATCAAGATAGTTCTGGGCCTAATTTTTTTATAGGATTGGCTATTAGTAAGAAATATGGTATAATATAGGGTGAGACCTTCTTAATAAATAGTGAAAGAGTATAAAATGAAAAAAATTGTCATTAACGGTGGGAGACCATTGAAAGGTGAAATTACGATTAGTGGCGCTAAAAATAGTGTCGTTGCCTTGATTCCTGCCATTATTTTATCAGATGATGTTGTGATTTTGGATTGTGTTCCGGACATTTCTGATGTAGCTAGCCTTATTGAGATTATGGAAATTATGGGAGCTAGTGTCAAGCGTTATGACGATGTTCTTGAGATTGATCCTCGTGGTGTTCAAAATAAACCAATGCCTTATGGTAAAATTAATAGCTTGCGTGCGTCTTATTATTTCTATGGTAGTCTTTTAGGTCGTTTTGGTGAAGCAACTGTAGGTTTGCCTGGAGGGTGTGACCTAGGACCACGTCCGATTGATTTGCACTTAAAAGCATTTGAAGCTATGGGAGCTAAGACAACCTACGAGGGAGATAATATGAATCTCTCAACCCAAGGATCAAGTCTACATGGTGCGCATATCTATATGGATACTGTTAGTGTTGGTGCAACAATCAATACGATGCTAGCAGCAGTAAAAGCTAAAGGTCGAACAGTTATTGAAAATGCTGCTCGCGAACCTGAAATCATTGATGTGGCTACATTATTAAACAATATGGGAGCTCACATTCGTGGAGCAGGTACAGATATGATTACAATTGATGGTGTGGATAGCTTGCATGGGACACGCCACCAAGTCATCCCTGACCGTATCGAAGCAGGTACATATATTTCAATGGCAGCTGCAGTAGGTCATGGGATTCGAATTAATAATGTACTTTATGAGCATTTAGAAGGATTTATTGCTAAACTTGAAGAAATGGGTGTTCACATGACTGTTTCTGAAGACAGTATTTTCGTCGAAGAGCAAACAAATCTAAAGGCTGTTAATATCAAGACAGCTCCTTATCCAGGTTTCGCAACAGATCTTCAACAGCCTATTACTCCCTTGCTATTAAAAGCAGAAGGTCGTGGCACATTGATTGATACAATCTATGAAAAGCGTGTCAACCATGTTTTTGAATTAGCCAAAATGAATGCAGATATTTCAACAACAAACGACCACATCCTTTATAAGGGTGGAAATCCTTTGCAGGGTGCAAAAGTTAAGGCAACAGATCTACGTGCTGGAGCTGCCTTAGTTATTGCTGGCTTGATGGCTGAAGGAAAAACAGAGATTACCAATGTTGAATTCATCCTTCGAGGCTACTCGAATATTATCGAAAAATTGCGTAATCTTGGAGCAGATATTGAGCTAATCGAAGATTAGCAATTTGAGGATTGCAATGAATATCTGGACTAAATTAGCAAAATTTTCTTTCTATGAGACGGAACGTTTATATTTCCGTCCCTTCTTTTTTACAGATGTAGATGATTTTCATCAACTTGCATCGGATCCTGAAAATCTTCAATTTATCTTTCCTGCACAAGCAAGTATTGAAGAAAGTCAGTATGCTCTTGCCAATTATTTTATGAAATCACCTTTGGGGATTTGGGCTATTTGTGATAAAAAAGAGCAAAGAATGATTGGAGCTATCAAGTTTGAAAAGCTTGATGAAATTAAGAAAGAAGCAGAAATTGGCTATTTTTTAAAGAAAAACTATTGGTCTCACGGTTATATGACTGAAGCAGTTACCAAATTACGAGATTTATCCATGAACGAGTTTGCATTGAAGCAACTTTCGATTGTGACACATCTAGAAAATGCTGCTAGTCAGAAAGTAGCAGAAAAATCAGATTTTGTTCTTTATCGTCGTTTTAAAGGTAGCGATCGTTATACCCGAAAGATGCGGGATTATCTAGAATTCCGTTATACAAAAGGAAATCTAAATGAGTAAACACCAAGAAATATTAGCCTACTTGGAAGAATTACCAATTGGGAAGCGTGTTAGTGTTCGTAGTATTTCAAATCGGCTGGGAGTAAGTGATGGTACGGCATATCGGGCTATCAAAGAAGCTGAAAATAGGGGACTTGTTGAAACACGTCCTCGAAGTGGAACAGTACGTGTAAAGTCAAAAAAAGTAGCTATTGAGAAATTAACGTTCGCAGAAATTGCAGAAGTCACAGGCTCGGAAGTTTTAGCTGGTCAAACTGGATTGGATAGAGAATTTAGTAAATTCTCCATTGGAGCGATGACTGAAAAGAATATTCTTTCTTATCTTCATGATGGCGGCTTACTTATCGTAGGAGATCGAACACGTATTCAGTTATTAGCACTTGAAAATGAAAATGCTGTCTTGGTAACAGGTGGATTTGAAGTTCATGAAGATGTTTTGAACCATGCTAATAAAAAAAATATTCCAGTATTACGCAGTAAGCATGATACATTTACAATTGCGACTATGATCAACAGAGCTTTGTCTAATGTTCAGATTAAGACAGATATTTTAACGGTTGAAAAAATCTATCGTACCAGTCATGAATATGGTTTCCTACAGGAAACGGATACTGTCAAAGATTATCTAGACTTGGTTCGTAAGAATAGAACGAGCCGTTTCCCTGTCATCAATCAGCATCAGGTTGTTGTTGGTGTAGTTACTATGCGTGATGCTGGAGATAAATCACCTGGTACAACGATAGATAAGGTCATGACAAGGACTGTCTATATGACTGGTTTAGCGACGAATATCGCTAACGTTAGCCAGAGAATGATTGCTGAAGACTTTGAAATGGTACCTGTTGTGAGAAGCAATCAAACCTTACTTGGTGTCATTACTAGACGGGATGTCATGGAAAAGATGAGTCGCTCTCAAGTTTCAGCTTTACCAACATTTTCAGAACAGGTTGGTCAGAAGTTATCTTACCACCATGACGAAGTTGTCATTACGGTTGAACCATTTATGTTGGAAAAAAATGGAGTCCTTGCAAATGGAGTTCTTTCAGAAATATTGACCCATATGACACAAGATCTGGTTGTGAATAGCGGACGTAACCTCATCATTGAACAAATGTTGATTTATTTCTTACAAGCTGTTCAGATTGATGATACCTTGCGGATTCAGGCTAGAATTATTCATCATACGAGAAGGTCAGCTATTATTGACTATGACATTTACATCAATCATCAAATCGTATCAAAAGCAAATGTTACTGTAAAAATTAATTAAAACTAGGAGAAAACATGATTACATTAAAATCAGCTAGAGAAATCGAAGCAATGGATAAAGCTGGCGATTTTCTTGCCAGTATTCACATCGGTTTGCGTGACATCATCAAACCAGGTGTAGATATGTGGGAAGTAGAAGAATATGTGCGTCGTCGTTGTAAAGAAGAAAATTTCCTTCCACTACAAATCGGTGTTGATGGGGCAATGATGGATTATCCTTATGCCACTTGCTGTTCACTCAATGACGAAGTAGCCCATGCTTTTCCACGCCACTATATTTTGAAGGAAGGCGATTTGCTGAAGGTTGATATGGTTCTTGGTGGGCCAATCGCTAAGTCTGACCTCAATGTTTCTAAACTCAACTTTAACAACGTTGAGCAGATGAAAAAATATACTCAAAACTTTACGGGCGGCTTGGCAGATTCTTGTTGGGCATACGCTGTTGGTAAACCGTCAGAAGAAGTTAAAAACTTAATGGACGTGACCAAGGAAGCTATGTACATTGGTATTGAAAAAGCTGTTGTAGGAAACCGTATTGGAGATATTGGAGCTGCTATTCAGGAATATGCTGAAAGTCGTGGTTACGGCGTTGTTCGTGATCTTGTAGGACACGGCGTTGGTCCAACTATGCATGAAGAACCAATGGTTCCTAACTATGGTATCGCAGGTCGCGGTCTCCGCCTTCGTGAAGGTATGGTTTTGACAATCGAACCTATGATCAATACAGGTGATTGGGAAATCGATACAGATATGAAAACAGGTTGGGCACATAAAACAATCGATGGTGGACTATCATGTCAGTACGAGCATCAGTTTGTTATTACTAAAGATGGGCCTGTAATCTTGACAAGTCAAGGTGAAGAGGGAACTTATTAAAAAAAAAGGAGCTGAGCTCCTTTTTTGATTCTTTCAAGTTGAAAATAAATTTGCGTAGCGGATTTCTTACAAACGTTTTCTTTTATAGTAAAATAAAAGATGACTATATGAAAGAAGGTTCTTAATTGGAAAGTATTTTATTTTTTATTTCTGTCTTTATAGCTGGGATCTTGTCATTCTTTTCTCCCTGCATCTTTCCCTTGTTACCAGTCTACGCAGGTGTTCTGTTAGATGATCAAGAGGAGTCAAGGACATTTCGTTTTTTGGGTAAAGATGTTGCCTGGTCAGGATTGATTCGGACACTCTGTTTCATTGCGGGTATCTCTCTCATCTTCTTTATTCTTGGATTTGGAGCAGGATTCCTTGGGAATTTACTTTATACTGACTGGTTCCGTTATGTCATGGGAATCATGATTATTATACTGGGTTTGCATCAGATGGAAATTCTTCACTTACAAAAATTAGAGGTACAAAAAACAGTAACATTTAAGCAAAAACAGTCTAGCAAATATTTGTCGGCCTTTTTACTGGGTATCAGCTTCAGCTTTGGCTGGACTCCATGTATAGGCCCAGTTTTAAGTTCTGTTTTAGCACTGGCTGCCTCAGGAGGAAATGGAGCTCTTCAGGGGGCCTTATTAACCCTCATTTACACTCTCGGAATGGCGCTTCCATTTTTAGTTCTGGCCTTGGCATCAGGTCTTATCATGCCTTATTTTAGTAGAATCAAATCCCACATACTTTTATTGAAGAAAATTGGTGGTTTATTGATCATTCTCATGGGAATTTTATTAATGTTGGGACAGTTAAATGTCTTATCTGGAATATTAGGATAAAAGGAGTTATCTATGAAAAAAATTATCTATTTTGGGCTTAGTTTCTTGTCTCTCTTTCTTCTGATTGCTTGTGGCAAGGAAGAGAAAAAATCAAGTCAAGAAAATCAAACGACTCAGACACAGCAGCAAGCAACTGTGAAGCAAGTGGCTGTAGGAGCAGAAGCACCTGATTTTACGCTTCAATCAATGGATGGAAAAGAAGTGAAATTATCTGATTTTAAAGGTAAAAAAGTTTATCTTAAATTTTGGGCATCTTGGTGTGGACCATGTAAGAAGAGTATGCCAGAATTGATGGAGCTTGCTGCTAAGGAAGATCGTGATTTCGAAATTTTATCTGTCATTGCGCCGGGTATTCAAGGTGAAAAAACGATAGATCAATTTCCAAAGTGGTTTGAAGAACAAGGTTATAAAGACATTCCTGTTTTATATGATACAAAAGGAACTGTTTTTCAAGATTATCAAATTCGAAGCATCCCTACAGAGTATCTAATTGATTCACAGGGTAAAATTGCTAAAATTCAATTAGGTGCGATTAGTAACGCAGATGCAGAAGCAGCTTTTTCTCAAATGAAATAAAGTAATGAAATATAAAAATGTCTAGACAAACTGTCTAGACATTTTTTCTAACTTAAATTAGTTTTTTGAAGCTGCTTGGAATTCAGGGTTTTTCCAAGCTTCATCAATAATAGCTTGCAATTCTTTTGCTGAAGCTTGCATTTTTTGAGTTTCAGCATCGTTCAATGGGATGTTTACTGGACGCACAATACCATGTGCTCCAACAACAGCTGGTTGACCGATGAAGACATCTTTGATTCCGTATTGACCTTCTTGGAATACAGAAAGTGGAAGTACTGCATTTTCATCGTCAAGGATTGCTTTAGTGATACGAGCAAGGGCAACTGCGATACCGTAGTATGTAGCACCTTTCTTGTTGATGATTGTGTAAGCAGCGTCACGAACACCTTCGAACAATTCGATCAATTCAGTTTCTTGAACGTTTTGAGTGTCTTTAAGGAATTCTTCAAGGTTAACACCTGCGATGTTAGCGTGTGACCAAACGGCAAATTCTGAGTCACCGTGTTCACCCATGATGTAAGCGTGAACTGAACGAGCGTCTACATCCAATTTTTCAGCAAGGGCTTGACGGAAACGAGCTGAGTCAAGTGAAGTACCTGAACCGATAACGCGTTCTTTAGGGAATCCTGAGAATTTCCATGTAGAGTATGTCAAAACGTCAACTGGGTTAGCAGCTACAAGGAAGATACCGTTAAATCCTGATTCAACAACTTGTGTTACGATAGATTTGTTGATTGCAAGGTTTTTACCAACAAGGTCAAGACGAGTTTCACCTGGTTTTTGAGGGGCACCTGCAGTAATTACAACAAGGTCAGCATCCGCACAGTCAGCGTACTCAGCTGCATAAATCTTCTTAGGTGAAGTGAAAGCAAGGGCGTGGCTAAGGTCAAGCGCATCACCAACAGCTTTTTCGTGCAATTGAGGAATTTCAATGATACCAAGTTCTTGGGCAATTCCTTGGTTAACAAGAGCGAAAGCGTAAGATGAACCTACGGCACCGTCACCAACGAGGATAACTTTTTTGTGTTGTTTAGTTGCTGTCATTAGTCTAAACATCTCCTTTGTTTTTTTAAGGGTAATACCCTGTTTAGTTTCATTCTATCACTTTTAAATAGCTTTGTCACGAATATAACATCCACTTAGCCATGTAAACGTTTTAGTCATACTGTAACACTGAAATAAGAGACAAACTATGGTATAATATATCTAGTTACTAATAGTGAAATGAGGCATTTGTTAATGCAAGATAAAAATTTAGTGAATGTCAATCTGACAAAGGAGATGAAGACCAGCTTTATCGACTACGCCATGAGTGTTATCGTATCGCGGGCCCTTCCTGATGTTCGAGATGGTTTGAAACCAGTTCATCGTCGTATTCTATACGGTATGAACGAATTGGGTGTGACACCAGATAAACCTCATAAGAAATCTGCTCGTATTACAGGGGATGTCATGGGTAAATACCACCCACACGGTGACTCATCTATCTACGAAGCTATGGTTCGTATGGCGCAATGGTGGAGTTATCGATACATGCTTGTAGATGGGCATGGGAACTTTGGTTCTATGGATGGTGATGGTGCCGCAGCTCAGCGTTATACTGAAGCACGTATGAGTAAGATTGCTCTTGAGATGCTTCGCGACATCAATAAAAATACCGTTGATTTTGTAGATAACTATGATGCCAATGAACGTGAACCCCTGGTTCTACCAGCTCGTTTCCCAAATCTTTTGGTCAATGGAGCTACAGGTATCGCTGTTGGTATGGCGACTAATATTCCGCCACATAACTTGGGTGAAACCATTGATGCAGTGAAGTTGGTCATGGATAATCCAGAAGTTACAACCAAGGAATTAATGGAAGTTCTTCCTGGTCCAGATTTTCCAACTGGTGCCCTTGTTATGGGGAAATCAGGTATTCATAAGGCCTACGAAACTGGTAAAGGATCGATTGTGCTTCGTTCTCGTACTGAAATCGAAGAAACTAAGACTGGTCGCGAACGTATCGTTGTAACAGAATTTCCATATATGATCAACAAGACCAAAGTCCATGAACATATTGTGCGTTTGGTTCAGGAAAAACGTATCGAAGGTATTACAGCTGTTCGTGACGAATCAAACCGTGAGGGAGTTCGCTTCGTAATTGAGGTGAAGCGTGATGCATCTGCTAATGTTATTTTGAACAACTTGTTCAAGATGACTCAAATGCAAACTAGCTTTGGATTTAACATGCTGGCTATCCAGAATGGTGTACCAAAGATTCTTTCTCTTCGTCAAATCTTGGATGCTTATATTGAGCACCAAAAAGAAGTGGTGACTCGTCGTACTCAATTTGACAAAGAGAAAGCTGAAGCGCGTGCACACATCTTAGAAGGTTTGTTGATTGCTCTGGACCACATCGACGAAGTCATTCGTATCATCCGTGCCAGTGAAACGGATGCAGAAGCCCAAGCTGAATTGATGAGCAAGTTCAAGTTATCTGAACGTCAAAGTCAAGCAATTCTTGATATGCGTCTTCGTCGTTTGACAGGTTTGGAACGTGACAAGATTCAGTCAGAATATGATGAGCTTATTGCTTTGATTGCTGACTTGGCAGACATTCTTGCAAAACCAGAACGCGTAGCGCAAATCATCAAGGAAGAACTGGATGAGGTCAAACGTAAGTTTGGTGATCCACGTCGTACTGAGTTGATGGTTGGTGAGGTCTTGACGCTTGAAGATGAAGACTTAATTGAAGAGTCTGATGTTCTCATCACTCTATCAAATAAAGGTTACATCAAACGTTTGGACCAAGATGAGTTCACAGCTCAAAAACGTGGTGGACGTGGTGTTCAAGGAACTGGAGTTAAGGACGATGACTTTGTGCGTGAATTGGTTTCAACCAGCACTCACGATCATTTGCTTTTCTTTACCAATAAAGGACGTGTTTATCGTCTTAAGGGATATGAAATTCCAGAATACGGTCGTACAGCCAAAGGTTTGCCAGTTGTCAATCTTTTGAAACTGGATGAAGGTGAAAGCATTCAAACCATTATCAATGTTGAATCAGAACGTAGTGATGATGCCTATCTCTTCTTTACAACTCGAGCAGGTATTGTCAAAAGAACTAGTGTCAAAGAATTTGCCAACATTCGCCAAAATGGGCTCAAAGCCTTGAATCTGAAAGATGAGGATGAGTTGATTAATGTCTTACTAACTGAAAAAGACACAGATATCATCATCGGAACCAGATTAGGTTATGCAGTTCGTTTCAATCAGTCTTCAGTTCGTAGTATGAGTCGTATTGCCACTGGTGTTAAAGGGGTAAACCTTCGTGAAGGTGATGCTGTTGTTGGAGCAAGGGTGATTACTGACCAAGATGAAGTCCTTATCATTACTGAGAAAGGATTCGGTAAGCGCACAGTTGCGACTGAATATCCAACAAAAGGGCGAGCCGGTAAGGGAATAAAAACAGCCAATGTTACTGAAAAAAATGGTCCTCTGGCTGGTCTCTTAACAGTAAAAGGGGATGAAGATCTGATGATAATCACTGACACAGGTGTCATGATTCGAACCAATGTTGCCAATATTTCACAAACGGGACGTTCAACTATGGGAGTAAAAGTGATGCGTCTAGATCAAGATGCTAAGATTGTGACTTTTACAAGTGTTGCAGCAGCAGAAAAAGAAGAAGTTGGGGCAGAACAGGAAACAGAAAGTGAAGCATAATGTCTCAAAAAAAGAATCAAAGTAAAAAAAATAAACGTAAAAATCTACTGATTAACATACTGGCAGGATTCCTAATCTTGCTATCTATCGCTTTAATCTTCAATGCTAATATTCGTGATGTGTTCATGATTTGGAACACTAATAAGTATCAGGTCAGTCAAGTGACCAAGGAAGAGATTGAAGAGAACAAAGAAACAGAAGGAAATTTCGATTTTGACTCTGTAAAATCACTTTCCTCGGAGGCAGTCCTATCAGCTCAATGGAATTCCCAGCAACTTCCGGTAATCGGAGGGATTGCAATTCCAGAGCTTGAAATGAATCTACCAATATTTAAGGGACTCGATAATGTTAACCTTTTTTATGGTGCTGGGACAATGAAAGCCAATCAGGTAATGGGAGAAGGAAATTATTCTCTAGCAAGTCACCGTATATTTGCAGGTGAAAATGCTGATAAGAAATTATTCTCTCCTCTTGCTCGTGCTGAGAAAGGGATGAAAATTTATCTCACTGATAAAGAAAAAGTCTATACATACGAGATTGAAGAAGTTAAAATTGTAACACCTGATCGTGTAGATGTAATTGACGAACGTGATGGGATTAAAGAGATTACCTTGGTAACTTGTGAAGATGCTAATGCAGTTGAGAGAATTATCGTTAAAGGGAATTTGACAGAGATAAAATCTTATGCAGAGACTCCATCAGATATCTTAGAAGCCTTTAATAAACCCTATAAACAATTTTATGAATAGTAGAAGAGGTTGGGACAAAAGAGCCCGACCTCATTTTTTATTAGCGATCAAACTTTGACGCGGTAGCTGATTGAACTTTTTGTTCGTCTTTTAGACTCCAAAAAGCTCCTAATCATCCTCGCGGGGTTGGGACTACGAAATCGAGACTTTGTCTATCGATTTCTGTCCCACCGCCTTTTTCTTGTCAATTTCAGAAAATAGATAGGAAAAAGACTTTTCAATTTTGGTAAAAAGTAGTATAATGTTTCTATTATAGAAATTTTTAGAAAATTCCGAAAGAGGTTTGTTATGGGATACACAGTTGCTGTTGTCGGCGCTACAGGTGCCGTTGGTGCTCAAATGATCAAAATGTTGGAAGAATCAACTCTTCCGATCGATAAGATTCGTTACCTTGCGTCTGCACGTTCTGCAGGTAAGGTCTTGCAATTCAAAGGTCAAGATGTGACCATCGAAGAAACAACAGAAGACGCTTTTGAAGGGGTTGATATTGCTCTCTTCTCAGCTGGTGGATCAACTTCTGCAAAATATGCACCTTATGCTGTTAAAGCAGGCGCAGTTGTCGTAGATAACACTTCTTATTTCCGTCAAAATCCAGATGTACCATTGGTTGTTCCTGAAGTGAATGCCCACGCCCTTGATGCTCACAACGGAATTATCTCTTGTCCTAACTGTTCAACAATTCAAATGATGGTGGCTCTTGAGCCCGTTCGTCAAAAATGGGGATTGGACCGTATTATCGTTTCAACTTATCAAGCAGTTTCAGGTGCTGGTATGGGAGCAATTCTTGAAACCCAACGTGAGCTTCGTGAAGTCTTGAATGATGGTGTAAATCCGCGTGATTTGCATGCGGAAATCCTGCCTTCAGGTGGCGATAAGAAACATTATCCAATTGCCTTCAATGCTCTTCCACAAATTGATGTTTTCACTGATAATGATTACACTTACGAAGAGATGAAGATGACCAATGAAACCAAGAAAATCATGGAAGACGATAGCATTGCCGTATCCGCAACATGTGTACGTATTCCAGTTTTGTCAGCTCACTCTGAGTCAGTCTATATTGAAACAAAAGAAGTAGCACCAATTGAAGAAGTGAAAGCTGCTATTGCTGCATTCCCAGGTGCAGTTCTTGAAGATGATGTTGCTCACCAAATCTATCCTCAAGCAGTAAATGCTGTCGGTTCACGTGATACTTTCGTTGGACGTATCCGTAAAGATTTGGATGCAGAAAAAGGTATTCATATGTGGGTAGTTTCTGATAACCTTCTTAAAGGTGCTGCTTGGAACTCAGTTCAAATCGCTGAGACTTTACATGAACGTGGTCTAGTACGCCCAACAGCTGAATTAAAATTTGAATTGAAATAATGTGTAGGAGTTCATTTGAACTCCTTCTTTAAAATAGAAAGGTGTTTTGTATGTCTTATCAAGATTTAAAAGATTGTAAAATTATCACAGCCTTTATTACTCCTTTTCATGAAGATGGCTCTATCAATTTCGATGCCATTCCAAAGTTGATTGAACATTTATTGGCTCATCATACAGATGGAATTCTCCTAGCAGGGACAACTGCTGAGAGTCCGACTCTAACTCACGATGAGGAGTTGCAGTTGTTTGCGGCTGTTCAAAAGATTGTCAATGGCCGTGTTCCTTTAATTGCCGGTGTTGGTACCAATGACACACGTGACTCTATCGAATTCGTCAAAGAAGTAGCAGAGTTTGGTGGTTTTGCAGCTGGTCTTGCGATTGTTCCTTACTATAATAAACCATCCCAAGAAGGTATGTATCAGCACTTTAAAGCCATTGCAGATGCCTCTGATTTGCCAATTATTATTTATAACATTCCAGGTCGTGTAGTTGTTGAAATGACTCCAGATACCTTACTTCGTTTGGCAGAACATCCAAATATTATCGGTGTCAAAGAATGTACCAGTCTTGCCAATATGGCTTACTTGATTGAGCATAAACCAGAAGAATTCTTGGTTTATACTGGTGAAGATGGAGATGCCTTCCATGCTATGAATCTTGGTGCCGACGGGGTTATTTCTGTTGCTTCTCACACAAATGGGGATGAGATGCATGAAATGTTCACTGCGATTGAAGAGAGTGATATGAAGAAGGCGGCAGCGATTCAACGTAAATTTATTCCTAAAGTCAATGCTCTCTTCTCTTACCCAAGTCCAGCACCTGTTAAGGCAGTACTCAACTATATGGGATTCGAAGCTGGGCCAACTCGTCTACCTTTGGTTCCTGCGCCTGAAGAGGATGCTAAACGCATTATCAAGGTTGTTATTGATGGGGATTACGAAGCAACCAAGGCAACTGTCACTGGAGTCCTTCGTCCTGATTACTAAGATAACTAATATAAAAAACTTTCTAAACAAGTAAAATTGTTGGGAAGTTTTTTTCTTTTTCTACGAATAAATAGATAGAGAGAAAAACAAGGAGTCTATCATGAAGATTAAGATTGATAATTTTGAGATTTATAAGTTGAAACAAGCAGGTCTGAGTAATCAACAGGTTTTAAAGGTACTTCAATATGGAGAAATCTATGATCAAGAATTAACCCTAGAAACGATAGCAGAAGCATCAGAGTGTCGAAACCCAGTGGTTTTTATGGAACGTTATCATAAACTCACCTTCGAAAGTATGGAGAGATTAAGAAGTGACTTTGAAAAATTTCCCTCTTTTTCCATCCTAGACGATGTCTATCCCTTTGCTCTCAGTGAAATCTATGATGCTCCAGTGTTGTTATTCTATAAGGGCGATTTAAATCTCTTAAAGTTGCCTAAGATTGCAGTTGTAGGCAGTCGCTCTTGTAGTCAAACAGGAACAAAATCGGTCCGTAAGGTTATTGAAGAATTAGAGAATGAGTTGGTGATTGTGAGTGGGCTTGCTAGAGGGATTGATACTGCAGCGCATATGTCTATACTTCAAGGTGGTGGAAAAACCATTGCAGTCATTGGGACTGGCTTAGATGTCTATTATCCGCGTTCTAATAAACGACTGCAGGACTACATCGGTGAATATCATTTGCTCCTGAGTGAGTATGGACCTGGCGAAGAACCCTTGAAATATCATTTTCCAGCGCGAAATAGGATTATTGCTGGTCTATGTATGGGTGTCATTGTTGCTGAGGCAAAGATGAGATCTGGTAGTTTGATTACCTGTGAGCGAGCTATGGAAGAAGGAAGGGATGTTTTTGCTATTCCAGGGAGCATTTTAGATGGTCGTTCAGATGGTTGTCATCACTTGGTTCAAGAAGGTGCAAAACTTGTTTCAAGTGGTCAGGATGTGCTAGCAGAATTTGAATTTTAAGAACTAGCAAGGTTTTATCGGTTAAACTTTTCTTCTATATATAGGAGTTAAGTCTTGACAGGTTTTTAAAAATGGTTTACACTTTATAAAGTTTATTACTTTGAAAAGGTGTGATACTGTGGCTACGGCAACAAAGAAGAAAAAATCAACAGTTAAAAAAAATCTAGTAATCGTGGAGTCGCCTGCAAAGGCTAAAACGATTGAAAAATACCTGGGTAGAAATTATAAGGTTTTAGCCAGTGTTGGTCATATTCGTGATTTGAAAAAATCCAGTATGTCAGTCGATGTAGAAAATAATTATGAACCCCAATATATCAATATTCGTGGGAAAGGTCCTCTGATCAATGACTTGAAAAAAGAAGCTAAAAAAGCCAATAAAGTCTTTCTCGCAAGTGACCCGGACCGCGAAGGAGAAGCAATTTCTTGGCATTTAGCTCATATTCTTAATCTAGATGAAAATGATGCTAACCGTGTTGTTTTCAACGAGATTACCAAGGATGCAGTAAAAAATGCCTTTAAAGAACCTCGTAAGATTGATATGGATTTGGTGGATGCCCAACAAGCCCGTCGTGTCTTGGACCGCTTGGTAGGTTATTCCATTTCACCAATTTTATGGAAAAAGGTCAAGAAGGGCTTGTCAGCTGGCCGTGTTCAGTCTGTTGCGCTCAAGTTAATCATTGACCGAGAAAATGAGATCAATGCTTTTCAACCAGAAGAATATTGGACTATTGATGGAGTCTTCAAAAAGGGGACTAAGCAATTCCAAGCATCCTTCTATGGAATGAATGGCAAGAAGATGAAATTGACAAGCAATGAAGAGGTCAAAGAAGTCTTGTCTCATCTATCTAGCAAAGACTTTACAGTTGATCAGGTAGATAAAAAAGAACGCAAGCGTAACGCTCCACTTCCTTATACTACCTCAACTATGCAGATGGATGCAGCTAATAAAATCAATTTCCGTACTCGAAAGACTATGATGGTTGCCCAGCAACTCTATGAAGGGATTAATATTGGTACGGGCGTCCAAGGTTTGATCACCTATATGCGTACAGACTCGACTCGTATCAGTCCAGTTGCTCAAAATGAAGCTGCAAACTACATTAACGAACGTTTTGGCAGTAAGTATTCTAAGCATGGCAGCAAGGTAAAGAATGCGACTGGTGCTCAGGATGCCCATGAGGCTATTCGCCCATCAAGTGTCTTTAATACACCTGAAAAGATCGCTAAATACTTAGACAAAGACCAACTTAAGCTTTATACACTTATCTGGAATCGCTTTGTAGCGAGTCAGATGACGGGTGCTATCTTTGATACCATGGCTGTGAAGCTCTCTCAAAATGGAGTTCAGTTTGCAGCGAATGGTAGTCAGGTTAAATTTGACGGTTACTTGGCCATTTATAATGATTCAGATAAGAATAAGATGTTGCCGGATATGGCAGTTGGTGATGTCGTCAAGCAGGTCAATAGTAAGCCTGAGCAACACTTCACTCAACCACCAGCCCGATATTCGGAAGCAACACTGATTAAGACCTTGGAAGAAAATGGTGTTGGACGTCCATCAACTTATGCACCCACTATTGAAACCATTCAAAAGCGCTATTATGTGCGTTTGGCAGCCAAGCGTTTTGAACCGACAGAATTGGGAGAAATTGTCAATAAACTGATTGTTGAATACTTCCCAGATATCGTCAATGTGACCTTTACAGCTGAAATGGAAGGTAAACTGGATGATGTCGAAGTTGGAAAAGAGCAGTGGCAACGAGTCATTGATGAATTTTACAAACCCTTCTCTAAAGAGGTTGCCAAAGCCGAAGAGGTAATGGAAAAAATCCAAATTAAGGATGAGCCAGCAGGATTTGATTGTGAAGAGTGTGGCAGTCCGATGGTCATTAAACTTGGTCGTTTTGGTAAGTTCTATGCTTGTAGCAATTTCCCAGATTGCCGTCATACACAGGCTATCGTGAAAGAAATTGGTGTTGAGTGTCCAAGCTGTCATCAAGGTCAAATTATTGAACGAAAAACCAAGCGTAATCGTATCTTCTATGGTTGCAATCGCTATCCAGAATGTGAATTTACTTCTTGGGACAAGCCTGTTGGCCGAGATTGTCCAAAATGTGGTAACTTCCTCATGGAGAAAAAAGTCCGTGGTGGCGGGAAGCAGATCGTTTGTAGCAATGGTGATTACGAAGAAGAAAAAATCAAATAAAATGAGTCCTGAAAGTAAATTTCAGGCTCTTTTTAGTAAAGGCTTGACAAAATTCCTTACTTTGTGGGAAACTAGAAGAAGATTATTTTATACTCAATGAAAATCAAAGAGCAAACTAGGAAGCTAGCCGCAGGCTGCTCAAAGCACTGCTTTGAGGCTGTAGATAGAACTGACGAAGTCAGTAACATATATACGGTAAGGCGACGCTGACGTGGTTTGAAGAGATTTTCGAAGAGTATTAACTAGGAGAAGTTATGCGTATTATCTATCTGATTATTGGATTTCTGTCATTAGCTCTGGCTATTGTTGGAGTTGTCTTGCCCTTGTTGCCCACGACTCCTTTTCTTTTGTTGTCTATTGCTTGTTTTTCGAGAAGTTCCAAGCGTTTTGAAGATTGGCTTTATCATACCAAACTTTATCAGACTTACGTAGCGGACTTTCGTGAGACCAAGTCTATTGCGCGTGAACGTAAGAAAAAAATTATTGTATCGATTTATATCTTGATGGGAATTTCCATTTATTTTGCGCCTCTTTTACCAGTCAAAATTGGTTTGGGATGTTTAACCATCTTTATTACCTACTATCTTTTTAAGGTGATTCCTGATAAAGAATAGCTTTAATAAGTAACGATTTTCCTTGATAAAAACAAAAACATATTCGAAATAGTATGATATAATAAATTTAAAGTAATCTTCAAGGAGAATCAAATGATTTACGAATTTTGTGCTGAAAATGTAACCTTGCTTCAAAAAGCTATGCAGGCAGGAGCTCGTCGCATCGAGCTTTGTGACAATCTAGCAGTTGGTGGAACAACTCCAAGCTACGGAGTAACCAAGGCAGCTGTGAAGCTGGCGGCCGACTACGATACGACCATTATGACTATGATTCGTCCACGTGGTGGTGACTTTGTTTACAATGATCTAGAAATTGCCATCATGCTTGAAGACATCGCTCTAACTGCTCAAGCAGGAAGCCAAGGCGTTGTCTTTGGTGCATTGACTGCTGATAAGAAGTTGGACAAGGCCAATCTTGAAAAATTGATTGCTGCATCTAAAGGTATGGAAATTGTTTTCCATATGGCATTTGATGAATTGAGTGAACAGGAGCAGTTAGAAGCTATTGATTGGCTCAGCCAAGCTGGAGTGACACGCATTCTGACTCGTGCTGGCCTATCTGGCGACTCGTTAGAGAAACGCTTTGCTCACTATCATAGAATTCTAGAACACGCTGCAGGAAAAATTGAAATTTTACCTGGTGGAGGGATTGACATGGACAACCGTCAAACCTTTATTGATCAACTGGGCGTGACACAATTACATGGAACTAAGGTTGTCTTTTAAAAAATAGAAAGGAACTGCTAGCTTTTGGTAGCAGTTTTCGCTTATGTTTGAAATTTTTAAAGCTTATCAGTTTAATAGTAAAAAGGCTAAAGAGTATGGATTTGTAGAAAATCAAGGCGTATGGAACCATAGTTCGACTATCTTGCACGGAGATTTTCTCATGATGGTTACAGTTGAGGATGGAGACTTAAGTTTTCAAGTTTATGACCAAGAAACTGGCGATCTTTATCCTCAAGTTCATATGGCAAGTATGAGAGGTACTTTTGTTGGAACTGTTCGAGAGGCTTGTTTAGAAGTTCTTTATGACATTCGAAAGGCCTGTTTTGACGTGCAGGGATTTCTCTGTCCACAGACTAAGAGAATTATGGCAGTTGTTCAAGAAAAGTATGGAAATCAATTGGAATATCTATGGGAGAAATCCCCTGATACAGCTGTTTTACGCCATGAGGACAATCAAAAGTGGTATGCTGTTTTGATGAGAATCTCTTGGGATAAGCTTGAAAAGGGCAGAGAAGGACTAGTGGAAGCAGTCAATCTCAAACATGATCAAGTATCTGATTTGTTGGTAAAAAAAGGGATTTATCCAGCCTTTCATATGAACAAGCGCTACTGGATAAGTGTGCCACTTGATGACAGTTTATCAGATGAAGAGGTGTTTGAATTGATCGAAAAAAGTTGGAACTTGACCTTGAAAAAGTAATTAGATTTACTTGATTTTTCAAATACTTTCAATTAGCAAAATATTCTTTACTGAAGAAATTTTCAGAAAATATTGGATTTTTTCTTGACATGTGTTTTTTCCTATGCTAAAATACTAAACAAGATATCAAACGAAGGAGAAAGTCAAACATGAAAACAGCTAAGTTTAATCAATTTGCTTTGTTGTTGAGGTACTCGGGCTAGTGCAAAAGCATTAGTCCTGTTTGGCTTACCAAGCGGGAGTAAATCAACATCTCGCTTGGAACTCCGAGCGAGATGTTTTTTTAAAACCGAATTTAGAAAAGGGGAAATCTTATGAGAACAGTTGAATTTCTAGATACTAGCCTTCGAGATGGTGAGCAGACACCAGGTGTTAATTTTTCGATCAAGGAAAAGATTGCCATTGCAAGACAACTGGAAAAATGGGGAATTTCGGCAATTGAAGCTGGTTTTCCAGCAGCTAGTCCAGACTCATTTACTGCAGTTCAGGAAATCGCAAAAGTCTTGAAGAAAACAGCGGTAACTGCTTTAGCTCGCTCTGTTAAATCAGACATTGACGCTTGTTATGAAGCACTGAAGGAAGCTAAGTATCCACAAATCCATGTTTTTATCGCTACTAGTCCTATTCATCGTGAATTTAAGTTGAATAAAAGCAAAGAGGAAATATTGGAAGCTATTAAAGAGCATGTTTCCTATGCACGGAGTAAATTTGAAGTGGTAGAATTCTCTCCTGAAGATGCGACTAGAACTGAGCTGGATTTCCTCTTACAAGTCGTTCAAACAGCGGTAGACGCAGGTGCAACCTATATCAATATTCCTGACACGGTTGGTTTTACCACATCAGAGGAATATGGGAATATCTTCAAGTATCTGATTGACAATGTTAAAACTGATCGTCAGATTATCTATTCGCCTCACTGTCACGATGACCTTGGAATGGCAGTTGCAAATAGCCTTGCAGCTGTTAAGAATGGGGCAGGGCGTGTTGAAGGCACTATTAACGGAATCGGAGAAAGAGCTGGGAATGCTGCTTTAGAAGAAATAGCAGTGGCTCTCAATATTCGCCAAGATTACTACCAAGCAGAGACAAGTATCGTCCTAAACGAAACGATTAATACATCCGAAATGGTTTCTCGCTTCTCAGGGATTCCAGTTCCAAAAAATAAGGCGGTTGTTGGAGGAAATGCCTTCTCTCATGAATCAGGTATTCACCAAGACGGTGTTCTTAAAAATCCTCTCACTTATGAAATCATTACACCTGAATTGGTTGGTGTCAAGAGTAATAGTCTTCCGCTCGGTAAATTGTCTGGTCGCCATGCCTTTGTAGAAAAACTGAGAGACTTAGCCCTAGACTTTACAGACGAAGATATCAAGCCACTCTTTACTAAGTTCAAGGCCTTGGCAGATAAGAAGCAAGAAATCACAGATGCAGATATTCGAGCTCTGGTCGCTGGCACCATGGTCGAAAACCCAGAAGGATTCCACTTTGATGATTTGCAACTTCAAACCCATTCTGAAAATGACATTGAAGCAATAGTTAGATTAGCTAATTTTGATGGTGAGAAAGTTGAATTTAATGCGACAGGTCAAGGTTCTGTTGAAGCTATTTTCAACGCTATTGATAAATTCTTTAATCAATCTGTTCGCTTGGTATCCTATACGATTGATGCGGTAACTGATGGGATTGATGCCCAGGCACGTGTATTGGTAACTGTTGAAAACAGAGATACAGAGACTATCTTTAACGCAGCTGGACTTGATTTCGATGTGTTGAAGGCTTCGGCTATCGCTTATATCAATGCTAATACCTTTGTTCAAAAAGAGAATGCTGGTGAGATGGGAACAACAGTTTCCTATCGTGACATGCCTAGCCTGTAAAGGAGAAAGCTATGACAAAGAAAATAGTGGCCCTAGCAGGTGATGGTATCGGCCCAGAAATCATGGAAGCTGGTTTAGAAGTTCTGGAGGCTCTAGCTGAAAAAACAGGCTTTGACTACGAGATAGACAGACGACCTTTTGGAGGGGCGGGTATTGATGCTGCAGGACATCCCTTGCCAGACGAAACGCTTAAGGCTTCTAGAGAAGCGGATGCTATTCTGCTCGCTGCAATCGGTAGTCCTCAGTATGATGATGCTCCAGTTCGACCTGAACAAGGGCTTCTGGCCCTTCGAAAGGAACTAAATCTCTATGCCAATATTCGTCCAGTTAAAATCTTTGAGAGTCTCAAGCACTTATCACCTCTGAAGCCAGAACGAATAACTGGTGTTGACTTTGTAGTAGTACGTGAGTTGACAGGAGGAATTTACTTTGGTGATCATATCCTTGAAGAAAAATCGGCACGTGATATCAACGATTATAGCTATGAGAAAGTAGAACGGATTATACGTAAGGCTTTTGAAATTGCAAGAAGTCGGAGAAAAATCCTTACCAGTATTGATAAGCAAAATGTTTTGGCAACATCAAAACTATGGCGGAGAGTTGCTGATGAAGTTGCAAAAGATTTTCCAGATGTAACTTTGGAACACCAGTTGGTCGACTCAGCTGCCATGCTCATGATTACAAACCCAGCTAAGTTTGATGTTATCGTGACAGAGAATCTTTTCGGAGATATCTTATCTGATGAATCAAGCGTTCTATCTGGTACACTCGGGGTTATGCCATCAGCCAGCCACTCTGAAGATGGTCCGAGTCTTTATGAACCGATTCACGGTTCGGCACCTGATATTGCAGGTAAAGGAATTGCCAATCCTATTTCTATGATTTTATCAGTTGCTATGATGTTGCGTGATAGTTTTGGACGATATGAGGATGCTGACCGTATCGAAGATGCTGTTGAAACAACTTTAGCTGCAGGAATTTTAACGAGAGATATAGGAGGACAGGCTTCTACCAAGGAAATGACGGAAGCCATTATCGCAAGACTATGAAACTAAACGAAGGAATTACTTTTGCCCTCCTGATTTGGAATCTCATCATTTTCTTGATATATGGCATTGACAAATTTAAGGCAAGGAGAAGAGCTTGGCGCATCCCAGAGAAAATCTTACTCATTTTAGCCTTTGCTTGTGGTGGTTTTGGTGCCTGTCTAGCAGGAATCGTTTTTCATCACAAGACTAGAAAATGGTATTTTAAAACAGTTTGGTTTATAGGAATGGTGCCCACGCTAGTAGCCTTATATTTTATTTGGAGGTAATGGATGGCAGGAAAATCAATTTTTGATAAATTATGGGACCTCCATGTGATTACAGGAGAAGAAGGACAGCCTCAACTCATGTATGTAGATCAGCACTATATTCACGAGGTGACCAGTCCTCAAGCTTTTCAAGGATTGCGAAATGCAGGACGTAGATTGAGACGACCCGATTTAACATTTGGGACCTTTGACCACAATGTCCCGACGGTCAATATATATGATATTCGAGATGTAATTTCCAAAGCACAGATTGATAAGTTAGCTGAAAATGTTGAAGAGTTTGGAATCGAACATGCTGCCCACGGTTCAGAAAAACAAGGTATCGTTCATATGGTTGGTCCAGAAACAGGAAGAACACAACCTGGGAAATTCATTGTCTGTGGAGATAGCCATACAGCTACCCACGGAGCTTTTGGAGCGATTGCCTTCGGAATTGGAACCAGTGAGGTCGAACATGTCTTTGCAACCCAAACCATTTGGCAGGTTAAACCCAAGAAAATGTTGGTAGAATTCACTGGTGTCCCTAAAAAAGGAGTCTATTCCAAAGATTTTATTTTAGCCTTGATTGCCAAGTACGGTGTTGCTTGTGGTGTTGGCTACGTGGTGGAGTATCGAGGTCAGGCTATTGATGCACTGAGCATGGAAGAGCGAATGACCATCTGCAATATGTCCATTGAATTTGGCTCTAAGATGGGAATCATGAATCCAGATCAGACCACTTTTGACTATTTAAAGGGACGAGAGTGTGTACCCAAAGATTTTGATGCAGCAGTAGCTGATTGGAAAAGGCTGGTTAGCGACGACGATGCCGTTTATGACAAGGTTATCCGAATGGATGTCTCTGAATTGGCTCCTATGGTGACTTGGGGAACCAATCCTGCTATGGGTGTTGACTTTGATAGTAGCTTCCCAGAAATAAAGGATATGAATGATGAACGTGCTTATCATTACATGGATTTACAACCAGGTCAGAAACCAGCAGATATCCAACTAGGCTATGTCTTTATTGGCTCTTGTACAAATGCTCGGCTCAGTGATTTGCAACTGGCTGCGCGATTTGTCGAAGGGAAGAAGATTGCCCCTAACTTAACAGCTATTGTGGTACCTGGTTCTCGACCAGTCAAGCGAGCTGCTGAAAAGTTGGGCTTGGATAAGGTTTTCCAAGATGCTGGTTTTGAGTGGAGAGACCCAGGTTGCTCCATGTGCCTAGGAATGAATCCTGACAAAGTACCAGATGGTGTTCACTGTGCCTCAACCAGTAACCGCAACTTTGAAGATAGACAAGGATTTGGCGCTAAGACCCATCTCTGTAGTCCAGCCATGGCAGCAGCAGCAGCTATTGCAGGGCGCTTCGTAGATGTTCGACAAATGCCAGAAGCCCAGTAAGGAGAGGATATGGAAAAATTTACTGTTTATACGGGAACGACCGTTCCTCTTATGAATGATAATATTGATACCGACCAAATTCTACCCAAGCAGTTTCTGAAATTGATTGACAAGAAAGGTTTTGGTAAATATCTCATGTATGCTTGGCGTTATCTGGACGATAAGTACACTGAGGATCCAGACTTTGTCTTTAACCGACCTGAATATCGCAAGGCGAGTATTCTCATCACAGGAGATAACTTTGGGGCTGGCTCTTCTAGAGAGCACGCAGCTTGGGCATTAGCAGATTATGGTTTTAAGGTCGTAATTGCAGGATCTTTCGGTGACATTCATTACAATAATGAACTCAATAACGGCATGTTGCCAATTGTTCAACCAAGGGAAGTTAGAGAAAAACTCGCCCAGCTCCAACCAACTGACCAAGTGACGGTAGACTTGGAGCAACAAAAAATCATCTCACCAGTTGGAGAATTTTCCTTTGAAATTGATAGCGAATGGAAACACAAGCTCTTAAATGGTTTGGATGATATCGGTATTACTTTACAGTATGAAGACTTGATTGCTGCTTATGAGAAACAACGACCAGCCTACTGGCAGGATTAGAATAAATATAGAAAAGGAAATAGAACTATGACAAAACACATTCAATGGAACGGAACACTTTCACAAGAAGGCTATGACATTTTAAAAGGTGAGGGCGGATGTATCGTTTGTCCTACTAAGGTTGGTTACATCATTATGACTAGTGATAAGGCAGGACTTGAGCGTAAGTTTGAAGCCAAAGAACGTAATCGTAACAAACCAGGCGTAGTCCTCTGTGGTAGTATGGATGAGCTTCGCGCTTTAGCACAGCTAAATCCTGAAATCGAAGCTTTCTACCAAAAACATTGGGACGAAGATATTCTCCTCGGTTGTATCCTTCCTTGGAAACCAGAAGCCTTTGAAAAACTTAAAGCATATGGTGATGGTCGCGAAGAACTCATGACTGACGTGCGTGGAACGAGCTGTTTCGTTATCAAGTTTGGTAAAGCTGGTGAACAATTGGCTGCTAAACTCTGGGAAGAAGGTAAAATGGTTTATGCCTCATCTGCAAACCCATCTGGAAAAGGAAATCGTGGTAAGGTTGAAGGAATCGGAGAACGTATCGAAGGAGCAGTGGACCTTGTTATCGAGGCAGACGACTACGTGGCATCAATCCAACCTGACAAAACGATTGAAACACGCTACGAGCAAGGTGTGATGGTTTCTATGGTCGATAAAGACGGCAAACTCATTCCAGAACAAGGTGGAGCACGCTCAACTTCACCAGCTCCAGTGGTTATCCGTAAAGGACTTGACATCGATAAAATCATGATGCACCTGTCAGACACCTTTAACTCATGGGATTACCGTCAAGGCGAATATTACTAAAATAAGAAAGAAGTCTAGTGTTAAGAGACATTGAAGCTCCTAACGCTGGGCTTTTTCTTTAGAAATTCTTTTCATTTTTTATAGGATATGATATTCTATATATGAAATGTGTGTTAAGATAGTTATTAAAAATATTTACACTAACAAATAATATTTAGAGCCTTTAATAATTATTTAATAAGCGAGGTAAAGCATTATGATATCTGAATCAACTTTTATTGATAGAATAAAAAAAGAATTCCCAGATGCAATTGAAAATCAAACAAAAAGTTATATTTCTTTTCAGGTTAAAAATAGGAAAGGGAAGTTACAAAATTTTATAGAGATTAATTTTCAAAATAAAGGAATAAAGATTGCCGTTCTCTCTAAGAGTCTTCATGATTCAGATATTTTGTTGTTTAATAAGAAGCCTGATTCATTCGGTTGGACACTTGATGCTGAGTATTTTATTGAGAATGAAAATTCATTAAATGAGATTTTACCTTTTATAAACAAATCTTATGAATTTGTAAAAAGTGGAATTAAATCAGAGTGTTATAAAGTCTTCAAAGAATTTTTGTCTAAATTTGTGAATCAAGCAAATATCTATAATTCAAAAGATATAGAAATTAAACGTTCTCAAAAATTAGATGGAGCTGAATATATTTACCCTGCTCTGACTATTGAGGGTATTCCGTACAAAGTTGAAATGCTTAACACAGGTCATTTTGGTCCAAAGAGTGGTAATGGATATATTAAATCACCTTACTTTGGATATCGGCTGAGTGACATGGATAACTCATGGATAAATATAAGGTGTGGTTTTCAGAGATTTAAACTCACAGAATTTAAAATAGTAAAATGGTATAGTAATAATCGAGATGAAGATTTAGATTATAAATACTTTGTCAAGGACTTAGAGTTGGAATCAACTGCTGAACCTAACGATATTTTAAAAGAGTTTTATGATAATTTCACTAGTTTTTATAGAGAATCAGAAAAGGAAGAGATAAACATGTCAGAAAATATCAACGAGTATAAGAATATCTTATTACAATCCAAAAACCTCATTCTCCGCGGTGCTCCTGGCACAGGAAAAACTTATCTTGCTAAAGAAATTGCTAAAGAATTAACGGATGGCAACGAAGATCAAATCGGCTTTGTACAGTTTCATCCATCTTATGATTATACGGATTTTGTTGAGGGTTTAAGACCGGATTCAAATGAGGATGGCAGTATATTTTTTAAATTAAAAGAAGGTATTTTTAAGAAGTTTTGTCAGAATGCTATAGATTCTAAGAAGATTGGAGGTCAAGATAATTTTGATGAAGCTTGGGATCTTTATCTTGAGTATGTAAATAACAGAGATGAAAAAGAATATTTGACAGAATTTTCCTATCTAACAGTAAATAGTCGAAATAATTTTAATATCAATTATGAAACTAAAGCTCAAGGAACTGTCTTAACAAAATCTTATGTTTATTAACTATATAAAGATGAAAACTATCTGAAACAGCCCTATTATCATAACCAAGGAAAAAAAGTCCTTGAAACTTTAAAGAAAAGATTTGGTTTGAAAGACTATATTTCTCCAGAAGAGGTTGAAACAGACAAGAATTTTGTCTTCATCATCGATGAGATCAATCGTGGGGAGATTTCTAAGATTTTTGGCGAACTCTTTTTCTCTATCGACCCTGGCTATCGTGGCGAAAAGGGAAGTATTTCTACTCAGTATGCTAACTTACACAAGACGGATGATAAATTTTATATCCCAGAAAATGTCTACATCATCGGAACCATGAATGATATTGATCGCTCAGTGGATACCTTTGATTTTGCTATGCGTCGTCGTTTTCGTTTTGTTGAAGTTACTGCTGAAAGTCAACTTGGTATGCTTGATGAGGTGCTTGGTAATAAAGCTCAAGAAGCTAAAATTCGTCTAAGAAACTTGAATGCTGAAATTGAAAAAGTTCAGGAGTTAAATAGTCATTATCATATCGGTCCAAGTTATTTCCTTAAACTGAAGGATGTAGATTTTAACTATGAATTACTCTGGTCTGATTATCTGAAACCACTCTTAGAAGATTACTTGCGCGGTTCTTACGAGGAAGTTGAAATTCTAGAAAATTTGAAAAAGGCCTTTGACAAGACAAGCAATGAGCAAAAAAATCAGGTAGTTACTGACAACAATGAAGGCGATGGAAATGAAAATGCGGATCACTGATAATCAGCATAAGATTATTAAAGAAGACTTTGTTGCAGAATATCCCAAAATAAGCCAACTTCTCTTAGATAGAACACTAAATAATCTTTCTCAAGAAGATAATATCTTTATTTTTCCAAATGACCTACAATATTCTCCAGATTTGGATAAGGATCAAAAAATCTTAGAAACTGTCAATCAGGAAATAAAGACAGGAAATATCATTGGATTTCTTGGCTACGGCCAGGAGAGATTAACCATTTCTTCTCGCTTTTCAAACGAAAGTGATGACTATTTTTTACATTATCTTTTGCAAAAGGTTCTTCATATCAATCTCACTAGTTTAGATGTTGCTTTATCGCGTGAAGATAGACTCTATCAACTTTTGATGTATCTCTTTCCCAAGTATTTGCAAGTCGCTCTCCGAAAAGGTCTTTACAAGGAATACCAGAGATTTTCTCATAACGACAGTCATGTTAAGGGGGTGATTGATGTAGGAAATCATCTCAAGAAAAATCTTCCTTTCATAGGAAATGTTGCCTATACAACAAGAGAGTTTACCTATGATAATCCACTCATACAGCTGATTCGGCATACGATTGAGTTTATAAAGACTCAAAAAAGTTTCAGAGCTATGCTCGATAATAGTCGTGAAACTATAGCTGAAGTTACGCGTGTAACCCCTTCTTATAAATTAGCCGATCGTGCTAAATTTATAAGAATAAATAAAACCAAACCCCTTCGTCATGCCTACTTTCGAGAGTACAGAAAATTACAAGAGCTTTGCCTGATGATCCTAAATAGAGAAAAGCATGGTTTAGGAGACCAAGAGCAAAAAATCCATGGTATTCTTTTTGATGTTGCCTGGATTTGGGAAGAGTATGTTTATACCTTGTTGCCAAAAGATTTCATCCATCCACGAAATAAGAATAGGGCGGACGGTATTTCAGTATTTTCTGACCGTGAACGAAAAGTATTTCCAGATTTCTATCATCAAAACCATAAAATCGTACTAGATACTAAATATAAAAAACTAGAGTTCACTGAAAAAGGGATCAATCGTGAAGACTTGTTCCAGCTGATTTCTTATTCTTATATTTTAAAAGCTGAGCAGGCTGGGCTTGTTTTTCCGAGCAAGGAAAAGGTAGTTGATAATGAGATAGGTAAGCTAGCAGGCTATGGAGCCCTGTTGAAGAAATGGTCTATCCAAATACCTGGACAAGCCGAAAGTTATGAAGATTTTGTCAAGAGGATTGAGTCCTCTGAAAAAGTCTTTATCGAAAATCTAGGTAAGTGTTTGAAAGGTAAGACAAATACAGGGTGAATGTCTACTTATTATCTAAATCAAGAATTATAAACACGAACATTATTTGTTTTCGGTCATTACAATTGACAAAAAACGGACATTATTGTAAACTTGTTAGAGTAATTGTCTGGAAAAGACGAGGCTATTCCTAACTTTAGGAAGGTCTAAACAAGAGAAATGAGAGAAATATGTTAAACGAATTTCCGATCTTTGACTATGAAGATATTCAGCTAATCCCTAACAAGTGTGTTCTTAAAAGTCGTGCAGAGGCTGACACGCAGGTAACTTTAGGGAAGCATACCTTTAAATTACCAGTTGTTCCTTCCAATATGCAAACAATCCTAGATGAAAATGTTGCTGAACAACTTGCTAAGGGTGGATATTTCTATATCATGCATCGATTTGATGAAGAAGGACGCATTCCTTTTGTCAAACGTATGCACGATCAGGGCTTGATTGCTTCAATCTCAGTAGGTGTTAAAGACTACGAGTATGATTTTGTGAGTCAATTAAAGGCTGATGCACCAGAGTACATCACCATTGATATTGCTCATGGTCATGCAGACAGCGTGATTTCAATGATTCAGCACATCAAGAAAGAATTACCTGATACTTTTGTCATCGCTGGTAATGTTGGTACTCCAGAAGCCGTTCGTGAACTTGAAAATGCTGGTGCAGATGCTACTAAGGTCGGAATCGGTCCAGGTAAAGTATGTATTACTAAGGTTAAAACTGGTTTTGGTACTGGTGGTTGGCAGTTAGCCGCCCTCCGCTGGTGTGCGAAAGCTGCTCGTAAACCGATTATTGCTGATGGTGGTATCCGTACACATGGTGATATTGCCAAGTCAATCCGCTTTGGTGCAAGCATGGTCATGATTGGTTCACTGTTTGCAGGGCATATCGAAAGTCCTGGTAAAACAGTTGAAGTGGATGGTAAACAATTCAAAGAATACTATGGTTCAGCTTCAGAATACCAAAAAGGTGCCTATAAGAATGTCGAAGGTAAGAAAATTCTTCTTCCTGCCAAAGGACATTTGCAAGATACCTTGACTGAGATGGAACAGGATTTGCAAAGTTCGATTTCTTATGCTGGAGGTCGAAAGGTAGCTGATCTTCGTCACGTTGACTATGTCATTGTGAAAAATTCTATCTGGAATGGTGACGCTCACTAATATTACTATTACTTATTTATGCCGCGAATTGGCGTGGCGTTTCTACAAGGTACCGTAAATACCTAACAATGAGTAAGCTGCAGAGATATAAGGATAGGTGTTAAATCTATTTCTTTATTTCCTAGAGGCTTACTTGGTAAGTCTCTTTTTATTTCGGAGGATATTGTGAAATTATTAGAAGAACGAATTTTAAAGGACGGAAACGTTCTTGGTGAGAATATTCTTAAGGTGGATTCCTTCTTAACCCACCAAGTTGATTATTCCTTGATGCGCGAGGTTGGTCGTACTTTTGCAGAGCATTTTAAAAATGCTGGTATTACCAAAGTCGTAACCATTGAGGCATCTGGAATTGCCCCAGCCCTTTATGTGGCTGAACAGTTAGATGTACCCATGATTTTTGCTAAGAAGGCAAAAAATATTACTATGAATGAAGGAATTTTGACTGCTGAAGTTTATTCTTTCACTAAACAAGTAACTAGTACCGTATCTATTGCAGGTAAGTTCTTATCTCCTCAAGATAAAGTATTAATTATTGATGATTTCTTGGCTAATGGTCAAGCAGCTAAAGGTTTGATTCAGATTATTGAACAGGCTGGTGCTAGCGTCGAAGCTATCGGAATTGTGATTGAAAAATCCTTCCAAGATGGTCGTGAACTGTTAGAAAAATCAGGTCATCAAGTAGTATCACTCGCGCGATTAGAGCGTTTTGAAAATGGAAAAGTTATCTTTAAGGAGGCAGATATCTAATGAAACAACAGGAAAACCACTCACAGGCAGCCGTTCTTGGTTTGCAACACTTGCTAGCCATGTACTCAGGTTCAATCCTGGTACCAATCATGATTGCAAGTGCTTTAGGGTATTCAGCTCAACAGTTGACCTACCTTATTTCAACAGATATCTTTATGTGTGGGGTTGCAACTCTTTTACAATTGCAACTCAATAAACATTTTGGTGTTGGTTTGCCTATTGTTCTTGGGGTAGCCTTCCAGTCTGTTGCTCCTCTTATCATGATCGGTCAGAGTCATGGTAGTGGTGCTATGTTTGGAGCTTTGATTGCTTCAGGGATTTATGTTATCCTGATTTCAGGTATCTTCTCTAAGGTTGCCAATCTGTTCCCTTCAATCGTAACGGGTTCTGTCATTACAACAATCGGATTGACCTTGATTCCAGTTGCCATCGGAAATATGGGAAATAATGTTGAAAAACCTACTGGACAAAGTTTAGCCTTGGCAATGATTACAGTTCTCATTATTCTTTTGGTAAATATTCTTACAAAAGGATTTATCAAATCTATTTCCATTTTGATCGGTTTGATTGCCGGTACGATTATTGCAGCGACTATGGGCTTGGTTGATTTCTCTCCAGTAGCAGAGGCTCCACTCGTTCATATCCCAACTCCATTCTACTTCGGTGCTCCACAATTTGAGATTTCTTCTATTGTAATGATGTGTATCATCGCTACTGTATCTATGGTAGAATCAACTGGTGTGTATCTTGCCCTTTCTGATATTACTAAAGATCCAATCGATAGCACTCGTCTTCGTAATGGTTATCGCGCTGAAGGTCTTGCTGTCTTACTTGGTGGACTTTTCAATACCTTCCCTTATACAGGATTTTCACAAAACGTAGGTTTGGTGAAACTTTCAGGTATTCGTACTCGTTTACCAATCTACTACGCAGCTGGTTTCCTTATCTTGCTCGGTCTTTTGCCTAAGTTCGGTGCCTTGGCACAGATTATTCCTAGTCCTGTTCTAGGTGGAGCTATGCTCGTCATGTTCGGTTTCGTGTCTCTCCAAGGGATGCAAATCTTGGCGCGTGTAGACTTCGAACACAATGAACACAACTTCCTCATTGCAGCAGTGTCTATTTCTGCTGGGGTTGGATTGAACGGAAGCAATCTCTTCAATACTTTACCGACTGAATTACAAATGTTCTTCTCAAATGGTATTGTTATTGCAAGTACAGTAGCCATCGTCTTGAATGCTATTTTGAATCGTAAAAAATAAAAATAAATGAGAAGCGATAGAAATATCCTTCTCATTTTCTTTTTTAGAGCTTGAGTATTGTTTATAGAGCCCTTTTTATGGTAAAATGGTTCTATGAATGAAAGAATGAAAGAGCTCGTTGAACTGCTTAATCGCTATGCGACAGAGTATTATACAAGTGATAATCCATCTGTATCTGATAGTGAGTATGACCGTCTTTATCGTGAATTGGTAGAGTTAGAAAAAGCTCATCCTGACCAAGTTTTACCAGAAAGTCCGACACATCGTGTTGGTGGAAAGATTCTTGATGGGTTTGAGAAATATAGTCATCAGTATCCTCTTTATAGTTTGCAGGATGCTTTTTCACGTGAAGAACTCGACGCCTTTGATGCGCGTGTTCGTAAAGAATTGGATGATGTCACTTATATTTGTGAGTTGAAGATTGATGGTTTATCGATTTCCTTGACTTATGAGCAGGGAATTTTTGTTACTGGGGCAACTCGCGGTGATGGCTCCATCGGTGAAAACATCACTGAAAATCTTAAACGAGTGAAAGACATTCCTTTATCATTACCAGAAAAATTAGATATTACTGTTCGTGGTGAATGTTATATGCCGAGATCTTCTTTTGACCAGGTCAATCAATCTCGTCAAGAAAATGGGGAGCCAGAATTTGCCAACCCAAGAAATGCGGCTGCAGGAACACTTCGTCAGTTAGATACAGCAGTAGTATCCAAACGTAATCTTGCAACCTTCCTTTATCAGGAAGCTAGTCCTTCAACTCGGGATAGTCAAGAGAAGGTTTTGAAACATTTAGAACAATTAGGCTTTGTGGTTAATCAAAGACGTCTATTAGCTCATAGTATGGATGAGGTTTGGGCGTTTATTCAAGAAATTGGTCAAGAAAGAGATCAGTTGCCTTATGATATCGATGGAGTTGTGATTAAGGTCAATGATCTAGCTGGTCAGGAGCAACTAGGATTTACAGTCAAAGCACCTAAATGGGCAGTAGCATATAAATTCCCAGCAGAAGAAAAAGAAGCGAAACTTCTTTCTGTTGACTGGACAGTAGGGCGTACAGGAGTTGTGACTCCGACTGCTAATCTTACTCCAGTGCAACTTGCAGGTACAACTGTAAGTCGTGCAACTCTTCATAATGTCGACTATATCGCTGAAAAGGATATCCGTAAGGATGACACAGTCATTGTCTATAAGGCAGGGGATATCATTCCAGCTGTTCTACGAGTGGTAGAATCCAAGCGAGTGTCAGAAGAAAGACTAGATATTCCAACAAACTGTCCAAGTTGTGACAGTAAGCTTTTGCATTTTGAAGATGAGGTTGCCCTTCGTTGTATCAATCCGCGATGCCCTGCTCAAATCAAGGAAGGCTTGACGCACTTCGCATCGCGTGATGCTATGAATATTTCTGGCCTTGGTCCATCGATCGTTGAGAAACTATTTGCTGCCGATTTGGTTAAGGATGTTGCAGATATTTATCGTTTGACTGT
This sequence comes from Streptococcus nidrosiense, assembly GCF_042140045.1. NCBI lineage: Bacteria > Bacillati > Bacillota > Bacilli > Lactobacillales > Streptococcaceae > Streptococcus > Streptococcus nidrosiense. The sequence continues at coordinate 1,550,809 of NZ_CP152419.1, read as the reverse complement.
TGAAGATTTGCTCTTGCTGGATGGTATCAAGGAAAAATCTGCTCAAAAGCTCTACCAGGCTATTCAAGCATCCAAAGAAAATTCTGCTGAAAAACTCTTGTTTGGTTTGGGGATTCGTCATGTAGGAAGTAAGGCAAGTCAGTTGCTTTTACAAAACTTCCACTCAATCGAATCGCTAGCACAAGCCAATCCTGAAGAAATTGCAAATATTGAAAGTTTGGGGAGAGTCATTGCTCAAAGCCTACAGACCTATTTTGCTACAGAGGGTTCTGAAATCCTTTTAAGGGAATTGAAAGAATCAGGTGTTAATCTAGACTACAAAGGACAGACAGTTGCAGCAAATGCATCCTTGTCTGGTCTAACTGTCGTATTGACAGGAAAGCTAGAGCGTCTTAATCGCTCAGAAGCTAAAAATAAATTAGAAAGTCTAGGAGCCAAGGTTACTGGTAGTGTGTCGAAAAAAACAGACCTTGTTGTAGCAGGAGCAGATGCAGGAAGCAAGCTCCAAAAAGCACAAGAACTGGGAATAGAGATTCGTGATGAAGCTTGGCTTGAGAGTTTGTAAGCTATGAAAGAAGAAAAAAAACGCGCACGTCTCATTTATAATCCGACATCAGGCCAGGAAATGATCAAGCAAAATATCGCAGAAGTCCTAGAAGTGTTAGAGAGCATAGGCTATGAAACCAGTGCTTTCCAGACCAAACCTGAACACCTGTCAGCCCAGAAAGAAGCAGAAAGAGCTGCAAAAGCTGGCTTTGATTTGGTTTTAGTAGCTGGTGGTGATGGCACTATCAATGAAGTGGTTAATGGAATTGCACCTCTGGAACATCGGCCAAAGATAGCCATCATTCCGACTGGGACTACCAATGACTATGCAAGAGCATTGAAAATCCCTATGGGGGATCCAGTTGCTGCAGCGAAGATCATTGCTAAAAATGAAACCAAGAAAATTGATATTGGTCGTGCCTTTGGCGATAAGTATTTCATCAATATTGCTGCGGCAGGAGCTCTTACAGAGCTAACCTTTAGTGTTCCGAGTGAACTGAAGACGCGTCTGGGTTATCTGGCCTATGTTGCTAAAGGCATCGAGATGTTCCCAAAATCCAAATCCCGTCCTGTTCGTATTTACCATGATTGGGGAATTTTTACAGGAGAAGTTTCTCTTGTCTTTGTTGCCTTGACCAATTCTATTGGTGGATTTGAGCAATTTGCACCTGATACCAAACTGGATGATGGCAATTTCACGCTTATTCTAGTAAAGACGGATAAAATACTAGATATGTTGAGTCTGCTAGTTCAGGCCATGAACGGAGGCCAACATGTGTCAGATGTCAATGTTGAATATCTGAAAACTAGTAAACTCCGAATTGAAACTTTGGATCAGGAAGAGCCATTTATGCTCAACCTTGATGGAGAATACGGTGGCGACACACCAGTAGATTTGGAAGTATGCCATAATCACATTGAGTTTTTTGTGAATCGTGAGGCGATTGATCAAGAAATTATTAGTAACATATAAAATCAAATTTAATTTAGAAATTAGGGAGAACTATGTACAATTATCCTGTACTTATTCATTACCATCGCAAGGATGAAGCCTACGAGGCTTGTAGTTTCAGTAAAAAAACAGTAGATTCAGTAGAGCTTATCAAAGAAGAAGAATATTTTGGTGCCAAATTTTCACTGACTCAATCGAGTGAAGTAGCCCTTGAGACCATGACTTTTAGTGTTGAAAAAGACGGTATCAGCAAAGAATATCCTATTCGCTTCAATTACTATCCACTTTTGACAGAGGTTTGGATTTTGGATGGAGACGATACAGTTTATTATTCTGAAAATCCAGCTATTGCCAGTTCCCACTATAAGGACCAAAATCCTTTTGCCTTTGACAAGGCAATCAATAGTGCGAGTTTCGACCACCACTGGGGTTATCAAGGAGAGTTGGGATGTCAAGTTTCTGAAAATGAAACAAGTTTTAGCCTATGGGCACCAACAGCTACTTCTGTCCAAGTAGTAGTCTATGAATCAGCGAGCAATGACGCTCCTATCCTTAAAACCTTTGAAATGGAGCGAGGAAATAGTTATTCTTATAGCCACAAGTATAATACCATTGGTGTTTGGAGTTTAACAGTTCCAGAAAACTTAGCAGGTCGTGCTTACCACTACCAAATTGACTTTCCTCATCACCAGTCATTAACTCGTGATTCATATACAATAGCGACAAGTCCTGATGGAAAACGTTCAGCCATTGTCTCAAATCAAGATCGTCAGGTCGAAGGTTTTGAGGTTAAGCATGGTACAGAAGCAACTTGGCGTTTGGAAAATCCTTGCCAAGCAGTCATTTGTGAAATGCATATCCGTGATTTGACTAAGTCTGAAACATCTGGTGTTGCGCCAGAATTAAGAGGAACCTTCTTAGGTGCAGCGCAAACTGGAACAGTTAACCAGTATGGTCAGTCGACTGCATTTGATTACATTAAAGAACTTGGTGTCAACTATGTTCAGCTGCAACCAATTGCTGACCGTCATAAAGAATACGACGCTGATGGAAATGTAACTTATAACTGGGGATATGATCCACAAAACTACAATGCTCCAGAAACTAGCATGTCTACAAACCCAAACGATCCAGGTCAAGCTATCCGGGATTTGAAAGCCATGGTCCAAGCTTATCACGATGCTGGTATCGGTGTTATTATGGATGTTGTTTACAATCATACCTTCTCAACGGTGGATGCGCCATTTCAAACAACGGTTCCCGATTATTATTATCGAATGAACCATGACGGAACCTATCAAAATGGAACAGGAGTCGGGAACGAAACTGCCAGTGAGCACGAAATGTTCCGTAAATATATGATTGATTCTCTTCTCTACTGGGTAAAAGAATTCAATATTGACGGTTTCCGCTTTGACTTGATGGGAATTCATGATGTCAAAACTATGCAGATGATTCGTTGGGCTATGGACGAAGTCGATCCTAAAATCATCCTTTATGGAGAAGGATGGGATATGGGAACTGGTCTTGCTCCTTATGATAAGGCTAAGAAAGATAACGCCTACCAGTTGCCAAACATTGGATTCTTTAATGATAATCAACGTGATGCGGTCAAAGGCTGTGAAGTCTATGGCTCTATCAAATCTGGTTTCGTCAGTGGTGCTGGAACTGAGCCGATCGTCGCAAAGGCTATCCTTGGAAGCCGAGAGCTAGGTTCTTATCTCAGTCCCAATCAGGTTCTTAACTATGTAGAAGCCCACGATAACTACAATTTGCATGATTTGCTTAAAACTCTTCATCCAACGGAGAGTGAAAAACGTATCATGAAGAAAGTAGAAACAGCGACAGCCATGAACCTTCTCATGCAAGGGATGGCCTTCATGGAGTTGGGGCAAGAGTTTGGCCGTACCAAGCTTGTAGCTACAGGAGAAAATGGCGAGTTGACTCACGCAGATCGTGAGAGAGCTATGAATAGTTACAATGCTCCTGATAGCGTCAACCAAGTCAACTGGGATTTGATCAATGAGCGTCAAGATAGTATCGAGTTTGTTCGTCAGATTATCCGACTTAAAACACAAAACAGTGCCTTTTCATACCCTACCTATGAAGAAGTCTACCGTCATGTCTTTGTTCACACAGCCATTGAAAATAGTGGTTGGATTGTCTACGAGATTCAGGGAATTGAAGAGCACTTCTTGGTTGTATTCAATGCCAAAGGGGCTTCCTATTACTATGAAAATGCAGGAAACCTAGAAATGTTAGTAACTAATAGCCGTTCTAACCAAGAAAATGTTATTGACGACGTCAGTGTGGCAGTTATGAATGTTTTATCGTAAGTCTTAAATTGAAGACGGAGTCAATGAAATGTAGGGCAAAGCTATTTTGTAGAGTCCAATGAATGAACAAAAATGTTTCAAAGGCTCATTTCTACTAAAAATACGAGGTCGGGATTTTTGATCCCGGCCTATAATTCTAGACAGTCTCTGTTGAAGTCCTAAGTAAAACTAAAATTTTCAGAATAGTAGTTCATTTTCAAGTCGTAGACAGATAGAAAAAAACAGAAGTTTCATTACTAATTGAATCATAATTAGAAAAGTTCATTACTTTTAGTGGGAGATACCTATGGATATCAATACAATTACTCTGGAAAAATTCATCACCTTAAATGAAGAGGAGAAACTTCAGTGTCTCAAAGACATTAAGCATACCTACCAATTCGAAAAGATAAAGGAAATCCTCTCAGAGCTTGGATTAGAAAATTTAAGTGGCCAAGTACTTAGTGAACTAGCCAAAGTTTGTAATAATTGGAGTCAATTCGAAGAGGCAAAAATAGTTTTAGAGATGGTTTCTGAAGAAGATAGAGATGCTATTTGGTATTATCGAAATGGTTTTACCCATTGGCGTTTATCTAGTGATCCGAACAAGGACTTTGAAACTGAAGCTAATCAGGCTCTAGCTTTATTAGAAAATGCTATCAAAAATGCTGGTTCCCCAACAAATCCAGTTATTGAATGGTGTATTGAGTTGGTTAGAGTAGGTTCTCTAAAGCAAGTTCTTGAAAACAGGCCAACAGACTATCCCTTGTTACAAAAATACTATTTTGAAGATGTTAATGAAACTAATCAAGTAATGAAAATTGTACAAAATAAGAAATTATACAAGAATATTACGGTAGAAGACGTTCAAAAGGCAAAAGACTCATGGGATATTATTAAACCAGTATACGAAACTGTTAACATTTATAACACCTATGAAGACTATCTCGATTCTGCAAAAATCTTTACTTTAGAACAAAGATACCTTCTGGCAATTATCTGGTATTTTATCGAAGTAAACAATGGAGGCCACTATCAATTTTTTGATAATTCGACAGGGATTGTCTGGGAAGATACTTTAAAGGGCTTCGAACTGTTTGGAATGAAGGAGCATGCTGCTAATTTCAAAAATCTCCTTGCATACTTTGGCGGAACTATCTCCTTTGTTAGAGAAGAAAGATCAGAGCTGCTAGCACAGATGGAAGAAGAGTATGGTGATGCTTTTTATGAGAAATTGGATGAAGCAGATGATTTTATCTATGATTATGATGGAAATGAGAATGAACTAAGTTTTATCAAAAAATATCCCGAGAAATTCATTTTTCATGGAAGTGCAGATAAATCGTAAAGAATAGTAAATAAAGAAAGAGCAGATTGGAAGATCTGCTCTATTTTTTGGGAGAAATCCCTTGTTTCTGAATAGTTGCAATCTAAATTGAATGTTATAAACTCAATATTTACGGATTTTCAATATATTTTTTAAAAATATCAGGCTAAAAATTGCTTAAATCCGAACATTTTGTTACTATTATATAAAAATGTAAGAAAATGAAAAGAGGTGAAGATAAATCGGAAAATTAAAATGATTTTCCCAGGACGCATCAGAGAATTATTTTCAGATTTTCAAAATAATTTTTAAAAATATAGTAATTTACTTGAAACTTCTCTTAAAAGGTAGTATAATAAAAAACAAGAAAACGCTTTCAATTAAAAGGGGGATTAAATGGATAAATTAGAAGCTTTAAGAACTTTTACCAGTGGTGAAAATTTCCATCTTCAACACTATTTAGGAGCGCATCGTGAAGAAAGAGACGGTGAGTATGGCTATACATTCCGTGTCTGGGCGCCAAATGCGCAGGCTGTCCATCTAGTTGGTGATTTTACTAACTGGATTGAAAATCAAATCCCCATGGTTCGTAATGAATCTGGAGTTTGGGAAGTTTTTACAACTTTAGCTCAAGAGGGGCATATTTATAAATATCATATTACTCGTGCTAATGGTCATCAGCTTATGAAGATTGATCCCTTGGCAGTACGCTATGAAGCTCGTCCAGGAACAGGGGCAGTTTTAACAGAAATTCCTGAGAAAAAATGGAAGGACGGTCTCTGGTTAGCTCGCAGAAAACGTTGGGGATTTTTCGAACGACCAGTCAATATCTATGAGGCGCATGCAGGATCTTGGAAGAGAAATCCTGATGGGACACCTTATAGCTTTGCTCAACTCAAAGAAGAGCTCATCCCCTATCTTGTTGAGATGAACTATACTCATATCGAGTTTATGCCTTTGATGTCTCACCCACTTGGTTTGAGTTGGGGCTACCAGCTCATGGGCTACTTCGCTTTAGAGCATGCCTATGGTCGTCCAGAAGAGTTTCAAGACTTCGTTGAGGAATGTCATATCAATAATATCGGTGTAATTGTGGACTGGGTACCTGGACACTTTACAATCAATGATGATGCTTTGGCATACTACGACGGCACACCGACTTTTGAATATCAGGATCATAATAAGGCTAACAACTACGGTTGGGGAGCACTCAACTTTGACCTTGGTAAAAATGAAGTCCAATCTTTCTTGATTTCTAGCATTAAGTTTTGGATCGATTTCTATCACCTAGATGGTATTCGTGTTGATGCCGTAAGTAATATTCTCTATCTAGATTATGACAATGCTCCATGGACACCAAATAAAGACGGTGGCAATCTCAACTATGAGGGATATTATTTCCTACAACGTTTGAATGATGTTATTAAGCTAGCTCATCCGGATGTTATGATGATTGCAGAGGAGTCTTCTTCAGGTACCAAGATTACTGGCATGAAGGAAATGGGTGGGCTAGGATTTGATTACAAGTGGAACATGGGGTGGATGAATGATATCCTACGTTTCTACGAAGAAGATCCAATTTACCGCAAGTATGACTTTAATCTTGTAACTTTCAGCTTCATGTATGTCTTTAATGAAAATTATCTACTACCTTTCTCACATGATGAGGTTGTACATGGTAAGAAAAGTATGATGCATAAGATGTGGGGTGATCGTTACAATCAGTTTGCTGGTTTGAGAAACCTCTACACTTATCAAATTTGTCACCCTGGTAAGAAATTACTCTTCATGGGTAGTGAGTTTGGTCAATTCCTAGAGTGGAAATCCGAAGAGCAATTAGAGTGGTCTAACCTAGAAGATCCGATGAATGCCAAGATGAAGTACTTTACATCACAGTTGAATCAGCTTTATAAAGACCACCGTTGTCTTTGGGAAATTGATACAAGCTATGACGGTATTGAAATTATTGATGCGGATAACAGAGATCAGAGTGTTCTTTCCTTTATCCGAAAAGGCAAGAAAGGCGAGATGCTAGTTTGTGTCTTCAATATGGCACCAGTTGAACGTCCTGATTTTACAATTGGTCTTCCAGTTGCAGGGATTTATGAAGAAATTTGGAATACAGAGTTAGAACAATGGGGTGGTGTGTGGAAAGAACATAACCAAACAGTTCAAACTCAAGAAGGATTGTGGAAGGATTATGAGCAGACTTTGACATTTACATTGCCAGCTATGGGATCAAGTATTTGGAAAATCAAACGTCGCATCAAACCTACTAAAAAAGTCGCTAATAAAACTCAAAAAGGAGTAGAAAATGAAGAATGAAATGCTAGCTTTAATCCTTGCTGGTGGGCAAGGAACTCGTCTCGGTAAACTCACTCAAAGCATTGCGAAACCTGCCGTGCAATTTGGTGGGCGCTACCGTATCATTGACTTCGCTCTTTCAAACTGTGCCAACTCTGGTATCCATAATGTTGGGGTTATTACACAGTATCAACCACTAGCTCTCAACAGCCACATTGGTAATGGTTCTAGTTGGGGTCTAGATGGTATTGACACCGGAGTTTCTATCCTTCAACCCTACTCTGCAAGTGAAGGAAACCGTTGGTTTGAAGGTACAAGTCATGCCATTTACCAAAACATCGACTATATCGACAGCATCAATCCTGAGTATGTTTTGATCCTTTCAGGTGACCATATCTACAAGATGGACTATGATGATATGCTCCAATCACACAAGGATAATAATGCCAGCTTGACAGTTGCTGTCTTGGATGTACCACTAAAAGAAGCTAGCCGTTTTGGTATCATGAATACAGATGCTAATAATCGTATTGTTGAGTTTGAAGAAAAACCAGCTGAACCAAAATCAACTAAGGCATCAATGGGGATTTATATCTTTGACTGGAAACGACTTCGCAATATGCTAGTTGCAGCTGAGAAGGCCAACCTAGACATGTCAGACTTCGGTAAAAATGTTATTCCAAACTATCTTGAAACAGGTGAAAGTGTCTATGCTTATGAGTTCAATGGATACTGGAAGGACGTGGGTACTATTGAATCACTCTGGGAAGCAAATATGGAATACATCTCTCCAGAGAATGCTCTAGATAGTCGTAACCGTCAATGGAAAATTTATTCTCGTAACCTTATCGCTCCACCAAACTTTATTGGAGAACATGCTCATGTAGAAGACTCTCTTGTAGTGGATGGCTGTTACGTAAATGGTACAGTAAAACACTCTATCCTTTCTACAGCTGCTCAAGTTCGTAAGGGAGCAGAAGTTGTTGATTCTGTCATCATGAGTGGAGCAGTTATCGGTAGAGGAGCTAAAATTACACGTGCAATCATCGGTGAAGGTGCAATTATTGCCGATGGTGTTGAAATTGATGGTATAGAAGAAGTACAAGTAGTCGGATATAACGAAGTAGTGGGGGTAGCAACAGATGAAGATTGATAAATATTCAGCGATTTTAGGAAATACCGTTGGTTTCCATGATATGTCAACCTTGACAAGTAACCGTCCAGTGGCAACTTTACCATTTGGAGGAAAGTATCGTTTGATTGACTTCCCGCTTTCAAGTTTAGCTAATGCAGGCGTTCGTAGTATCTTTGGAATTTTCCAACAAGATAACATCAGCTCAGTTTTTGACCATATTCGTTCAGGACGTGAATGGGGCTTGAATACACTTCTTAGCCACTACTATCTTGGAATCTACAATACTCGTGTAGAGAGCAGTACTGTTGGAAAAGAGTACTATAAACAACTCTTAACTTACTTAAAACGTTCAGGTTCAGACCAAACAGTTTCCTTGAACTCTGATGTTTTGGTGAATATTGATCTCAATCAAGTTTTCCATTTGCATAATACAACAAAATCACCAATCACAGTTGTTTATAAGAAATTGCCTAAGAAGGACATTTCAGAAGTAAATGCAATCCTTGATATCGACGAAACTGACCATGTGGTTTCTCACAAACTCTTTGATAAAAAATCAAATCAAGATTACTACAACATGTCAACAGATATCTTTGTTGTAGATACTCAATGGTTGATTAAACGTTTAGAAGAAGAAGCTCAAAAAGAATATCCAGAAAAATTACGTTATGTTCTTCGTGATTTAGCAGCTAAAGAAGGTGCTTTTGCATATGAATACACAGGATACCTAGCAAATATTCATTCAGTAGAAACATACTACCAAGCTAATTTAGATATGCTTGATCAGCATAAATTCTACTCTTTGTTCTCGCCAAATCAAAAGATTCACACTAAAGTTAAAAACGAAGAGCCTACTTACTATGCACCGGGTTCAAAAGTAAACACTTCTCAATTTGCTTCTGGTAGTATCGTTGAAGGCGAAGTGATTAAATCTGTTATTTCGCGTAATGTTCGTATCAATAAAGACAGCTTGGTTAAAGAATCTCTTATCTTCCCTCGCGTTGTCGTTGGAAAAGGTGCACAAGTTGAGTATGCAATTGTTGATAAGGGTGCTGAAATAGCTGAGGGAGTTGTCGTTCGAGGTACAGCAGAAAACCCTGTTATCATCAAAAAAGGCGAAAAAGTAACAGAGGATGTCCTTTCATGAAAATTTTATTTGTAGCAGCAGAGGGAGCTCCCTTTTCAAAAACAGGTGGATTGGGAGACGTTATCGGAGCACTTCCAAAATCATTAGTAAAAGCTGGGCATGAAGTTGCTGTTATCTTACCCTACTATGACATGGTTGAAGCCAAGTTTGGTGATCAAATTGAAGATGTCCTTCAATTTGAAGTCTATGTTGGTTGGCGCAGACAATTTTGTGGAATTAAGAAAACTGTTTTAAACGGTGTTACTTTCTACTTCATCGACAATCAATATTATTTCTTCCGTGGACATGTTTATGGAGATTTCGATGATGGTGAACGTTTTGCCTTCTTCCAACTTGCTGCCCTTGAAGCTATGGAGCGTATCGGATTTATCCCTGATGTCCTCCACGCTCATGACTACCATACAGCAATGATCCCGTTCTTGTTAAAAGAAAAATACAGATGGATTCAAGCTTACCAAGGAATCAAGACTGTTTTGACCATTCATAACTTAGAATTTCAGGGTCAATTTTCTGAGAGTATGCTTTGGGACTTGTTCAGGGTTGGATTTGAGCGCTACGCTGATGGAACAGTTCGTTGGAATGATTGTCTTAACTGGATGAAGGCTGGTATTCTTTATGCCGATCGTGTATCAACCGTGTCACCGAGCTATGCTTATGAGATCATGACTACAGAGTTTGGTTGCGGTATTGATCAGATTCTTCGTATGGAATCTGGTAAGGTTTTAGGTATTGTTAATGGTATTGATACAGATTTGTACAACCCAGAGACGGATGCTTTACTTGACTATCATTTTAATAAAACTGATTTGTCAGGAAAAGCTCAAAATAAAGCGAAACTTCAAGAAAGAGTTGGTCTTCCAGTACGTCCTGATGTGCCAATGATTGGTATCGTGTCACGTTTGACTCGTCAGAAGGGCTTTGATGTGGTAGTTGAAAGCCTGCATCGTATGCTTCAAGAGGATATTCAAATTGTTCTCTTGGGAACTGGAGATCCAGGATTTGAACAAGCTTTCTCTTGGTTTAGTCAAGTATTCCCAGAAAAACTTTCTGCCAATATTACTTTCGATGTGAAATTAGCTCAAGAAATCTACGCTGCTTGTGATTTGTTCCTTATGCCAAGTCGTTTTGAACCGTGTGGACTTTCACAAATGATGGCTATGAGATATGGAACACTTCCTTTAGTAAACGAGGTGGGTGGACTTAGAGATACTGTTCAAGCTTTTAACCCAATTGAAGGAACAGGTACAGGATTTAGCTTTAACAACCTAACTCCATACTGGCTCAACTGGGCATTGCAAACAGCTTTGGATGTTTATCACAACCATCCTGGTGTTTGGAAAAATATGCAAGTTCAAGCTATGGAATGTGATTTCTCTTGGGATACAGCTTGCAAGTCATATCTTGATTTGTATCACAGTTTAGCAAACTAAATAGTTAAAATCGTATGATACCTTCATACGATTTTTTGAGATTCTGAAAGTAAGGCAATTATATGAAAAAAATTAAAGGACTCTGTGTACTGGATGTAGATGGGACACTGATAGAAGAGGAAGTTATTGATTTGTTGGGGAAAGAAGCAGAGTGTGAAAATGAAGTAGCTCTGCTGACGGCCCAAGCTATGAGGGGAGAACTAGATTTTGAAGAAAGCCTGAGAAAACGTGTTTCTTTATTACAAGGACTATCTGTAGATACTTTTGATAAGATTTATCATGAACTACACCTTAGTAAAAATGCTGCGCAATTTATTAACACTCTGCAAAAAAATCAGATAGAAGTGGGTTTAGTTTCGGGGGGATTTACACCTGTGGTTGAAAGAATAGCAAAAGATTTAGGGATTTCATTATTTGCTGCTAATCAACTGGAAATCAGAGATGGTCATTTAACCGGAAATCTTGTTGGTCCTATTATAAGCAGAGAAGTTAAAAAAGAAACCCTAGTAAGATGGGCTGATGAATTAGAGGTACCAATCGATAGAACAATTGCTATTGGAGATGGAGCTAATGATTTAGCGATGTTGAAGAGAGCTGGAATCGGCATTGGCTTCTGTGCCAAAGAAATCGTGAAAGAGGAAATTCCCCTTCAAATTGAAGAAAGAGATTTAACAAAAGTATTGAATCTGATAGATTTCCTTTGATTAGAAAGATGAGTGTATGAAAATTGTTATAGCACCTGACTCTTTTAAGGAGAGTCTCCCTGCAAGTGAAGTAGCTAAAGCTATTAAACGAGGCCTTAAAAAGGCTCTACCTGAATCGAAATGTTTGCTCTTACCTGTTGGCGATGGAGGGGAAGGAACAGTAGATGCCATTAAAAATTCACTTGGTCTTGTAGAAAAAACTGCTTTAGTGACAGGCCCCTTTGGAGATGAGATTCAAATGACTTATGTTCAAAAAGGAGAACTTGCTCTGTTCGAGGTGGCCGATTTAGTTGGGCTTGCTAAAATTCCTATTGAAAAACGAAATCCACTGAAGATTCAAACAAAGGGGATTGCTCAACTGATCCTATATTTAATCGAACAAGGAATGAAAGAGATCTATATAGGAGTTGGTGGGACATCCAGTAACGATGGTGGTATTGGAATTGCCTCAGGACTTGGTTACCAGTTTTATGACAAAAATGGAGATGAACTTATAGCTATTGGTCAGTCTTTGTTTGAAATTAGTAAGATTTTGGACAAAAGTGTCGTTACCATCCCAGCAGATGTGCATATCAAAATCTTAGCAGATGTTACCAATCCACTCTGTGGAATTCGCGGTGCCACCTATACATTTGGGAAGCAAAAAGGGTTGGAACCAGCTAAATTCCAAGATGTTGATATTGCTATTGAAAACTTTTACCGCAAAGTTGCACCTGAAATGTTAAAATTGGATGGTGCTGGAGCAGGTGGTGGTATTGCGGCTGGTTTGTGTGCCTTTGCAGGAGCAGAGATTGTATCTGGTATTCAAACCTGTTTAGATATAATCAATTTTGATAAAAATGTTGCAGATGCAGATCTAGTTATTGTTGGTGAAGGTAGGTTAGATTCTCAAAGTTTATCTGGTAAGGCGCCAATTGGAGTAGCAAAAAGAACACCAGATGGTGTTCCAGTTATTGCTATTTGTGGTAGTTTAGCTGAGGATTTACCTCCTTTACCATTTGAGAATGTCATAGCTGCTTTTTCAATATTAGAGAAAAGCGAACCATTAGAAGATAGTTTAAAAAATGCAGCTATCTATTTAGAAGATACAGCTGCAAACATTGGTCAAATTTTAGCTTGGAAGAAAAATTAACCAAACCACTTTTTCCAAAGAGAAGTAGGAGCTTTTTTCATCTCTTTTTCCTGCCATAAGTCTGAAAAGGCCTTTCTGAGGTCTTTTTCACTTGTTTGAACAGGGGCATCGCTATGGATAACTAGGCCAAAAGGAGAAGAGTTATGATCTTCAGAAACGATGGTCGCTTGGCAGTCAGCATCTTTGGATTGTTTCAGATAAAAAACTTGTTTATCAAACTCTACCTGAGGAGAAATTTTGACAAATAGAGGTTGAGTCTCTTTTTTAAAGGTTTCTATAATTGTTAAAAAACCATTTTTAAATTTATCATCATCAGCTGTTTCAAGGTCCGCGTAGCCAAGGACACGTTCTTCAAATGTTCCGAGAAAACGTCTTTGTTCATCAGGATTTAGTTTAAGACCACCATTGGCCTTTTCTAGGATTTGTTTAGATACATCAGTCATAAAAATAGTATATCATAAAATAAAGGAGAAAACAGATGAAAGAAAGCGATTACTTTATAAACTTAAGGAAAATTTGCACAAAGATAACGTTTTTCCTTGAAAAAGGAGTCTTTTTAAGGTATCATAGAGGTGTAAAAAATTTAACTCAATAAGGAGAGTAAAAAATGTCAATTATTACTGATGTTTACGCTCGCGAAGTCCTAGACTCACGCGGTAACCCAACACTTGAAGTAGAAGTTTACACTGAATCAGGTGCTTTCGGACGTGGTATGGTTCCATCAGGAGCTTCTACTGGTGAACACGAAGCAGTTGAACTTCGTGATGGTGACAAATCTCGTTACGGTGGTCTTGGTACACAAAAAGCTGTTGACAACGTAAACAACATCATCGCTGAAGCAATCATCGGCTACGATGTACGTGACCAACAAGCTATCGACCGTGCTATGATCGCACTTGACGGAACTCCTAACAAAGGTAAATTGGGTGCTAACGCAATCCTTGGTGTGTCTATCGCTGTAGCTCGTGCTGCTGCTGACTACCTTGAAATCCCACTTTACAGCTACCTTGGTGGATTCAACACTAAAGTTCTTCCAACTCCAATGATGAACATCATCAACGGTGGATCTCACTCAGATGCTCCAATCGCTTTCCAAGAATTCATGATCGTACCTGCTGGTGCACCAACATTCAAAGAAGCTCTTCGTTGGGGTGCTGAAATCTTCCACGCTCTTAAGAAAATCCTTAAATCTCGTGGTCTTGAAACAGCCGTAGGTGACGAAGGTGGATTCGCTCCTCGATTCGAAGGAACTGAAGACGGTGTTGAAACTATCCTTGCTGCTATCGAAGCTGCTGGTTATGTTCCAGGTAAAGACGTATTTATCGGATTTGACTGTGCATCATCAGAATTCTACGATAAAGAACGTAAAGTTTACGACTACACTAAATTCGAAGGTGAAGGAGCTGCTGTTCGTACTTCTGCAGAACAAATCGACTACCTTGAAGAATTGGTAAACAAATACCCAATCATCACTATCGAAGATGGTATGGACGAAAACGACTGGGATGGATGGAAAGCTCTTACTGAACGTCTTGGTGGTAAAGTTCAATTGGTTGGTGACGACTTCTTCGTAACAAACACTGCTTACCTTGAAAGAGGTATCGCTGAAGGCGCTGCTAACTCAATCCTTATCAAAGTTAACCAAATCGGTACTCTTACTGAAACATTCGACGCTATCGAAATGGCTAAAGAAGCTGGTTACACTGCCGTTGTATCACACCGTTCAGGTGAAACTGAAGATTCAACAATCGCTGACATCGCAGTTGCAACTAACGCAGGACAAATCAAGACTGGTTCACTTTCACGTACAGACCGTATCGCTAAATACAACCAATTGCTTCGTATCGAAGATCAACTTGGTGAAGTAGCTGAATACCGTGGATTGAAATCATTCTACAACCTTAAAAAATAAAATAGTTCGGTGAACTATTTTATCCCGAACCTTGAAACTCAAAAGTTCGGCTCTTGATTAAACAAGATTCAAGCCCCTCGGATTTTATCCGAAGGGCTTTTTTTCTGTTCGAGGGGCAAAATTTTTGTAGAAACAAACTGTATTTTTGCCATTCTAAGTGGGAAATAAAGATTTTTAAGCATATTTTTGGTATAATAATACCCAGGAAAAACTAGAGAAAAGAAGGAGGTAGAGATGGAAAAGTATTTATCGGTTGCAACTTTGACCAAGTATTTAAAAATGAAATTCGATAAAGACCCCTACTTGGAACGGGTCTATTTAACTGGTCAAGTCTCTAACTTCCGCAAGCGTCCAACGCATCAGTATTTTTCTCTTAAGGATGATCGTGCAGTTATTCAGGCAACCATTTGGTCAGGTATTTATCAGAAACTAGGTTTTGATTTGGAAGAAGGGATGAAGATCAATGTGGTTGGTCGTGTCCAAGTCTATGAGCCAAGTGGAAGTTATTCGATTATCATTGAAAAAGCTGAACCAGATGGTGTTGGTGCCTTGGCTATCCAATTTGAACAACTTAAGAAGAAACTGGCAGAAGAAGGTTTGTTTCAAGAGCGATTTAAACAATCTTTACCACAATTTTCAAAAAAAATAGGTGTGGTGACCAGCCGTAGCGGAGCTGTCATTCAGGATATTATTACGACAGTCAGCAGACGCTTCCCTGGTGTAGAAATTGTCTTATATCCTACTAAAGTTCAAGGTGAGGGTGCTGCAGAGGAAATTGCTCGTAATATAACTCGAGCCAATGAACGCGATGACTTAGATGTTCTGATTATCGGCCGTGGGGGAGGTTCCATTGAAGATCTTTGGGCCTTTAACGAAGAAATTGTAGTTCGAGCAATTTTTGAATCTCGTTTACCGATTATTTCGAGTGTAGGTCATGAAACAGATGTCACCTTGGCTGATTTTGTTGCTGATAAGAGAGCGGCAACGCCGACAGCTGCTGCTGAACTCGCTACACCAGTAACTAAGTTAGATCTTTTGACCTATCTTCAGAATCAAGAAAAACGCATGACTACAGCGGTTAAGCATAGTTTGTCAAAGAAACAAGAAGCTTTGAGAATCCTAAGTCAATCGGTCATCTTCAGACAACCAGAGCGTTTATATGACGGTTATCTACAACGCTTGGATCAATTACAGCTGCGACTGAAGCAAGGACTGAATGCTGAATTGGTTCGAAATCAACAAAAGGTTCAAGAACAAATCCACCGTTTGGAACAATTATCACCAATTATTAAAATCCAGCGTTATCAGGATCATATCCAGCAATTAAAGAAACTGCTGCGAAGCCAGATGGCTGTGACCTATGATGCAAAAGTAGCAGAAGTAAAACGCCTATCAGAAGCTCTCCTTATGCTAGATACTAGTCGAATTGTAGCCAGAGGTTATGCAATTGTCAAAAAAGGAGAAGTTGTAGTGGCTTCTGCGAAAGATTTGAAAGAAAATGACCAAGTATCACTGTTGATGCGGGACGGTCAAGTAGAATTAGAGGTAAGAGATGTCAAAACAAAAGAAATTTGAGGAAAATCTAGCAGAGCTTGAGACTATTGTTCAAAGCTTAGAAAATGGTGAAATTGCTTTGGAAGATGCTATTTCCGCTTTTCAAAAAGGAATGCTCTTATCCAAAGAATTGCAGGCAACACTTGATAAGGCTGAAAAGACCTTGGTCAAGGTTATGCAAGAAGATGGAACAGAAAGTGAACTGGTATGAACAAGCAGGAAAAACTAGCTTTGGTCGAGTCAGCTCTTGAAGACTTTTATGGGGACCAACAATTTGCGTCCAGTTTAAGAGAATCTATTCTCTATTCCGTCCATGCTGGTGGTAAACGGATTCGTCCATATTTGCTTTTAGAAGTTTTGGGCTCCTTACAAGTGCCTATCACTCAGGAACATGCTCAAGTTGCAGCGGCACTAGAAATGATTCATACAGGAAGTTTGATCCATGATGATCTTCCTGCTATGGATAATGATGATTTTCGTCGGGGGCGTTTGACCAACCATAAGGTGTATGGTGAAGCTCTAGCTATTTTAGCAGGGGATGCGCTTTTTTTGGATCCCTATGCTTTAATTGCTCAAGCTGATTTGCCGAGTCAAACAAAGGTTGATTTAATAGCTAATTTATCACTTGCTTCTGGAAGTATGGGAATGGTGGCTGGACAAGTTTTGGATATGGAAGGCGAGGGGCAACAGTTAAGCCTAGAAGAACTTCAGACTATCCATGCTAATAAAACGGGCAGACTCTTGGCTTTTCCTTTCCAAGCGGCTGGTATCATTGCTGGATTGGATGAAAATCTTCAGAAGCAGCTTAAAACAGTTGGCGAGTTGATTGGCCTGGCTTTCCAAGTAAGAGATGATGTGCTTGATGTTACAGCAAGTTTTGAGGAAATCGGCAAGACACCTCAGAAAGATTTGCAAGCCGAAAAGTCAACCTATCCTGCTTTGTTGGGATTAGATCAGGCGATAGCGTTTTGCAATCAAACCTTGGATCAAGCTAATGCGAAACTAGAAGAGATTAGCCGAGTTGTGAGCTTTGATAAGGAACCAATTGTGAAAATAGTAGAAAGTTTGAGAATCAATGGCTAAGGAAAGAGTAGATGTATTAGCTTACAAACAAGGTTTATTTGAAACGAGAGAACAAGCCAAACGAGGTGTTATGGCTGGTTTGGTAGTTGCTGTTATAAATGGCGAACGATTTGATAAACCAGGAGAAAAAATTCCTGACGATACAGAGTTGAAACTCAAGGGCGAGAAACTTAAGTATGTCAGTCGTGGTGGCTTGAAACTTGAGAAGGCACTAGATATTTTTGATCTATCAGTTGAGGGACAAACGACCATTGATATCGGAGCTTCAACTGGAGGTTTTACGGATGTCATGTTGCAAAATGGTGCTAAACAAGTTTTTGCAGTTGATGTTGGTACTAATCAACTGGCATGGAAATTACGCCAAGACCCTCGTGTTGTCAGTATGGAGCAGTTTAATTTCCGTTATGCTGAAAAGAGCGACTTTAATCAGGAACCAAGTTTCGCAAGTATCGATGTCAGTTTTATTTCCTTAGGCCTTATTTTGCCAGCCTTACACCGTGTTTTAGCCGTTCAAGGTCAGGTTGTGGCTCTAGTTAAGCCTCAATTTGAGGCTGGTCGAGAACAGATTGGTAAAAATGGAATTATCAGAGATGCCAAGGTTCACCAAAATGTTTTAGAAGCAGTTACTAAAATGGCAGTTGATGAAGGATTTTCAGTCTTAGGATTGGACTATTCTCCTATTCAAGGTGGTCATGGGAATATCGAGTTTTTAGCCTATTTGCGAAAAGAAGATCACGCAAGCAATCAGGTTGTTACTGAAATAGAAAAAGTTGTAGAGAAAGCACATAGAGAATTTAAAGATGAATAAAAAAGAGAGACTTGAGAAGATAAGAAGATTTGTTACAGATTATCAAATCGGAACACAGGAAGAAATCGTTGAACACTTGAGAGAAGCGGGTATCTCTGCTACTCAAGCAACAGTCTCCCGAGATATTAAAGAATTAGGTATTGTAAAAATTCCATTGAAAGACAATACTTACATTTATGAATTACCAAAATCAATCGTTAGAAGCTTGCAGTTGGCAGAAAATAATATTATTCATGCTGAACGCATGGGGCATATGATCAATTTGCAAGTCATTCCAGGAAATACTATTTTCGTCAAGAGTCAGTTGATGACTGTTTTTTCTGACCAAGTTTTTAGCTGTATTGCTGATGATAATTCCATCTTGATGGTATTGAGAAGTGAAGAAACAGCCAAGGATATTTTTGAGCAAGTTAAAAATTGGTAGGATTATATGTTACTGGAAATTTCGATTAAAAATTTTGCTATCATCGAATCAATTTCTTTGAACTTTGAACAAGGGATGACAGTTTTAACTGGTGAAACAGGTGCGGGTAAATCAATCATTATTGACGCTATGAATATGATGTTAGGAGCTCGAGCTACAACAGAAGTTATTCGTCATGGGGCTCCAAAAGCGGAAATTGAAGGTCTTTTTTTAATTGAAAGTAACCGCGCGCTAGAAGAAATTTTTGATGAACAAGGATTAGAATTGAGTGATGAAATCATTATTCGTCGCGAAATTTTACAAAACGGTCGGAGCATCAGTCGTGTAAATGGACAGATGGTTAATCTTTCAGTATTAAGGACGATTGGTCAACAGCTAGTTGATATCCATGGTCAACATGACCAAGAGGAGTTAATGCGCCCACATCGACATATCCAGATGTTGGATGAGTTTGGGGATGCCTCTTTCTTTGAATTAAAAGAAGCCTATCAGATGAGCTTTGATAACTATCGCTGTATGCGTAAGCAAGTGCTTGACATCAAAAAAAATCAGCAAGAGCACAAGGCGCGAATTGAGATGTTGGAATTTCAGATGGCTGAGATTGAAGCGGCTAATTTGAAAGCTGGTGAAGATGTTACTCTCAATCAAGAAAGAGAAAAACTTCTTAACCATAAACATATCGCCGATACTTTAACAAATGCTTATAGTATGCTCGATAATGAAGAATTTTCAAGCCTAGCAAATGTTCGTTCGGCCATGAATGATATGGAAAGTCTTGAAGAGTTTGATCCAGAGTATCGTGAGATTTCAAACTCCCTTTCTGAATCCTATTATGTTCTAGAAGATATCACCAAGCGCTTGGAATCCATTATTGATGATTTAGATTTTGATGGTAATCGTTTGATGCAGGTTGAAAGCAGACTAGATTTAATTCACACCATTACCCGTAAGTATGGTGGTAGTGTAGATGATGTCCTTGAATACTTTGCCAAGATTACAGACGAATACAATCTTCTAACAGGAAATAATTTATCTTCTGAAGATATGGAAATCGAACTCAAGAAGCTTGAAAAAAAACTTGTGGATTTAGCAGGTCAAGTTGCTCAAGCTCGCCATAAAATAGCGAAGGACTTAGAAGCTGAAATCAAGCAAGAATTGCAAGACCTATACATGGAAAAAGCTGAATTTCAAGTTCGTTTTAGTCAAGGAAAATTCAGTCGTGAAGGTAATGAGAGTGTTGAATTTTACATTTCAACCAACCCTGGAGAAGATTTTAAACCATTAGTAAAGGTGGCATCTGGTGGAGAGTTGTCTCGTTTGATGTTAGCTATCAAGTCTGCTTTTTCTCGTAAGGAAGGCAAGACCAGTATCGTCTTTGATGAGGTGGATACGGGAGTCTCAGGGCGTGTAGCTCAAGCTATTGCACAAAAGATTCATAAAATTGGGCAGCATGGTCAAGTATTAGCTATTTCTCACCTTCCTCAAGTTATTGCGATTGCAGATTATCAGTTCTTCATCGAAAAGATTAGCAATGAACATTCAACCGTTTCAACAGTTCGCTTGTTAACAGTTGAAGAAAGGATTGAAGAAGTTGCTAAGATGTTGGCTGGAGAGAATGTGACAGAAGCAGCATTGACTCAAGCGAGAGAATTATTACAAAGTAAGGAGAAATAAATGACAGACTATTATGTAATTGGTGATGTCCACGGAAAAGCTGGAATGTTAGAAGACTTACTTAAAACATGGGATGGTAAGACTCAATTACTCTTTCTTGGAGATTTGATTGATAGAGGAGAAGATAGCCGTCGTGTTCTTGAAATGGTCAAGGATTTGGTAGATAACCAAGGAGCTATCTGCTTATCAGGGAACCATGAGTATATGTTTTTAACTTGGTTGGATAATCCTGAAGAAAGCTATGACCACTATCGTCGTAATGGTGGAGATACAACTATTAATTCTATTCTAGGTCGCCCATTGGATGCACCAGTAGATGGTGTAGCAGATGCGAAGCGTGTCGAGACTGAAGCAGCAGACTTAGTGGAGTTTATCCGTCAGATGCCTTTTGTCATTGAAACGGAAAAGTATATCTTCGTTCATGCCGGTATTGATTTGACTTTGGATGATTGGCACGATACTACTGACTATAAGAAGGTATGGCTCAGAAAACCATTCCACGAAGCAGCCAATCATACTGGAAAAACCATTGTCTTTGGACATACACCAGTCTATGGTTTGTTGGATCAAAAACCTGGTACATCTGAACTTTGGATGACAGAAGACGGTAAGATTGGAATGGATGGAGGAGCTGTTTACGGCGGTGTCCTTCATGGGATTGTCTTTACCGACCAAGGTATGATTGAGCACTATTTCATCGAGAATGATGGCTTTGTTGCTGAAGATTAGTACTCCTAACAGGGTATGGTCTTGTCAAAATGTTAAAAACAATTTATAATTAATAGATACCCTGAAAGGAAGAGAATGATGAACTTAGAAGAATTGAAAAAACGACAGGAGAAGATTCGTAACTTCTCTATTATCGCCCATATTGACCATGGAAAGTCAACACTAGCAGATCGTATTTTGGAAAAGACAGAGACAGTTTCCAGTCGTGAAATGCAGGCCCAACTTCTTGATAGTATGGATTTAGAGCGTGAGCGTGGAATTACTATCAAGCTTAATGCTATCGAGCTTAATTATACGGCTAAAGATGGTGAGACTTATATCTTCCATTTGATTGACACACCTGGACACGTGGACTTTACCTATGAAGTTTCACGTTCTCTAGCTGCTTGTGAAGGTGCTATTTTGGTCGTTGATGCTGCCCAAGGGATTGAGGCTCAAACTCTGGCAAACGTCTATCTTGCTTTAGATAATGATTTGGAAATCCTTCCAGTTATCAATAAGATTGACCTACCAGCAGCAGATCCAGAGCGCGTGCGTACAGAAATTGAAGATGTCATTGGTCTAGATGCTAGCGAAGCAGTATTGGCTTCAGCCAAGGCGGGTATCGGTATCGAAGAAATTCTCGAACAAATCGTAGAAAAAGTTCCAGCACCAACTGGTGACGTGTCAGCACCATTGAAAGCCTTGATTTTCGACTCAGTATACGATGCCTATCGTGGAGTTATCCTCCAAGTTCGTGTCATGGATGGAGTAGTCAAACCTGGTGATAAGATTCAGCTCATGAGCAATGGTAAGACCTTCGATGTTACTGAAGTCGGAATTTTCACGCCTAAAGCTGTAGGACGTGATTTCCTTGCGACAGGTGATGTTGGTTATATTGCAGCATCTATCAAAACTGTTCAGGACACACGTGTCGGTGATACAGTAACCTTGGCGACAAATCCAGCGACTGAACCACTTTCAGGATACAAGCAGATGAATCCGATGGTTTTCGCAGGTCTCTATCCAATCGAGTCAAATAAATACAACGACCTTCGTGAAGCTCTTGAAAAATTGCAACTAAATGATGCTAGCTTGCAGTTTGAACCAGAAACATCCCAGGCTCTTGGATTTGGTTTCCGTTGTGGTTTCCTTGGACTTCTTCATATGGATGTTATTCAGGAACGTTTGGAACGTGAGTTTAACATCGACCTTATTATGACTGCACCATCTGTTATCTACAAGGTTAATCAGACTGATGGGGAGTCTATGGATGTGTCTAATCCATCCGAGTTCCCAGATCCTACAAAGATTGCGACCATTGAAGAACCATATGTTAAAGCACAAATCATGGTACCGCAGGAATTCGTTGGAGCAGTTATGGAGCTAGCACAGCGCAAACGTGGTGACTTTGTGACGATGGATTATATTGATGACAATCGTGTCAATGTTATCTATCAAATCCCACTAGCTGAGATTGTCTTTGACTTCTTTGATAAGCTCAAATCTTCAACACGCGGTTATGCAAGCTTTGACTATGAATTGTCAGAGTATCGTCCATCTAAGTTGGTTAAAATGGATATCCTTCTTAATGGTGATAAGGTGGATGCTCTCAGCTTTATCGTTCACAAAGACTTTGCCTACGAACGTGGGAAACTCATTGTTGATAAGCTTAAGAAAATCATTCCTCGTCAACAGTTTGAAGTTCCAATCCAGGCAGCTATAGGGCACAAGATTGTCGCGCGTACAGATATTAAAGCCCTTCGTAAGAACGTTCTTGCCAAGTGTTATGGTGGTGACGTTTCACGTAAACGTAAGCTTCTCGAAAAACAAAAAGCTGGTAAGAAACGTATGAAAGCCATCGGTTCTGTAGAAGTGCCTCAGGAAGCTTTCCTCAGTGTCTTGAGCATGGATGAAGAATAGTTGATAGGTGAGAATGGCATCTAGTATAAGAAATCAATTACTGTATTTTGTAAATTTTCAAAATACAGTAATTTTTTGACACTTTTCTCTTCTTGCTTTAAAATAGAAGGGAAAGGAGAGTTATCATGAAAAAAATAATAACTTTATCTACACTTTTACTTTGCAGTCTTAGTCTAATTGCTTGTAGTCATTCAGAAAAGACAAATGAAGTAAAGACAGAAGCATCTTCTAGTGTTCAAGAAGTTTCAAGTCAAGAGCCTAGTTCATCGCAAAAACAGACGGAAGAAACGCAAATAGTTGGATCTGATGATTATGGATATGTGAAAATTCCTAAATCATGGGTTCATTTCAAAGAAATTGAAGGTGGAGATGACATTCAGTACTGTGATGGAACGGATGTCAACATTGTAACTCTCAATACTTTTAAACCAGAACAGTTTGGTATTAGTGAAAGCGAATATGCAGCGCTAGAAACTGTTCAAATTTCAACTAGCATATATGAATCCAAACAGAAAAGTCAAGATTTCTCCAAGGTATGGGGGTCAAAATCAACTATCGGTGGCTGTGAGGCCTACGTAGTAAACTGTATTGCTAAGAATGGTAAATATTTAATTATCTGGGTATTTAAATCTGATGATGGTAAGTTTAGATATGTTTCTCTTGAAGGTGTTCCAGAGGTATTAAAAAATCTCCTTCCAATGGTTGAAGAAAGTTGGACCAATAAAAAGAGTTAACATCGTGAAAACAGGAGTTATTCCTATCAAAAGTAGATCATAAAAGATTAAGCAACAGCCTTGTTCCTTATTTTCAAAAGGGGCAGGGCTATAATTTTGCTATTGTAACTATTTGTCATATTATCAATAAAAACTTTGTCATAAATTTTAAACTTCTGAAAATCGTAGTAGATAGTTTTAAAGTAGTCGAACGAGTTCCTAAGTTGCAATATGATTAGCGGTATTTAAGTCTTGTAACATAGACTAAGCACTATGATATTTTGATCTAAGAATTTATAGACAGATTACTATCTACTATCAATGTAGAGAAACAATACTGCATTTGGATTTGCTTTTATTAAAAAAGGAGACAATTTATGTATTTTAATCGTAAAAATGCAGAACAAAAGAATTGGCGTATGATCAAAAAAGGAAAACATTTCCTTTTCGGTTGTTCGCTTGTTTTTGCGGTTGGGGCAGCTTTGGTGGCTCCATCAGTTAAAGCAGATACAGTAGAAGCTAAGCCAGAAACTAGCTCTACAACAGAGGGGACTAAGCCGGTTGCAACCGAAGAGAACCCAACTTATGCTGCACCAGCTGTAGAAGTAGCTCCAGCAGCAGTGGCTGAAGCAAAAGCTGAAAAACCAGCCGCAACTACTCAAAATTCTAAAGAAGAACCAGTAGTTGCGGTTGAAAAAGCTAAGGAAGCAGACAGCATCCAAGCGCCAGAAGTGACGGTTGTTTATGATCCATCAGCACTTACTGATGAAGAAAAAGCAAAAGTTGTAGCAGCTGTTAAGGCGGTAAACCCTACAGCGACTGATGTTCAAGTCCAAGCAGACGGATCAGCAGTTGTGACTTTTGCCGATGGATCAAGAGCAAACTTGACAGCAGCTCAAACTATTAAAGATGGTTCTCAAGTAGCGAAACCACGTACTAATCGTGCAGCGCGAGCAACAGCAACACGTACGTCAGATGGTGCACAAAATCTTGATTATTCTAATAAAGAAAATGTTCAAGATTACGTACAGATTAGCTACGAAGTAGATAAGGCTAATAATGTTATCCATTGGACTGTTCTTGATAATCCTGGTCGAAAAGCAAATTCCGCTAGTGGTTATGTTTACTTTACGATTCCTAAAGATTCTGTTGGCGCACCAACAAACTGGAAAGTTGTTCAAACAGATAAAAACGGAAAAGTAGTCAATACACGTAATTACTGGAAAGATAATGATGGATCATACTTGATGGGTCAAAATGGTAGAATGGATTCCTATACTGGCGCTGAAATGACGAAGCGTTTGACTACCCTTTACAAAGATACAAAAAATCCAGCAATTAAAGGAAATGAAGCAGCGGTAGCGGCTCAAACAGCAGAACGTTCACAAGCTTTGTATACACTGACAGCGGATAATAATGCAATTCGTAATGTTATGTGGACGATTACCTATGACACACCAATCCTAGATAAATCTAAGCCACTTGACTATGTTGCAGGTATGCAAGGAACAGGAGTTATTGGTGGAAGAACAAATATCATGACTGGTTACACAGATAACTTCATTGATAATGAAAGTTCAAAATTCCAAGCAGTTGCAGTCAAAGAAAAGTACACTGCTAAAGTTGGTGGAAGTTTTGATGCTGATCCAGCTACTTATGTAACCAATAAAGCTGGAACTCCAGAATTTCCAAATAACTATCGTGGTGCAACAACATTTGCATGGAAAGACGGTCAAGCACCTACTGCTACAACTCCAGGTACGTATACAAAAACAGTAGTTGTAACTTACCCAGCACACTACAACCAAGCTCCACAAGAAGTGACAATCACTTTTGAAGTGACAGAAGCACCTGAAATTGTTAATAATTTAGCAGGTAAGGCAAGTACACCAGCAACCGTTACAGTTAATGCTCCAGCAGGTTCAACTGTAAAACTTTACAATAAAGATGGCGTTGTGATCGGTGAAGCTGTAGCTAACGACCAAGGTGTAGCAACAATCACTCCAACAAACAGCCTTCCTGAGGGAGAAGTTACAGCTACTTCAACACCAGCAGGTGGAACAGAGTCAGCTAAGAGTGCACCGATTACGGTTACAAAAACACCAGTGACTGGTAAAGGTGGTGGTCTTTCAAGAGGTAGTGATAACACTCAACTTCTCGTTAGTGCATCACACATCATAGTCTACCCGGGTGACAAAGTTAACGTTGATGTTATTGCTGCGGCTACAGCGATTGAACACTTCTGGGTTCCTCAAAATCCTACTGCTATCTCAGGTGTACTTCCTTTAGGTGCTTACTTGACGACAGCTGGTTCAAAGACCTATAGACAGCGTAATGCTTCTTACCAAGGTACTGTTGCAGAGACACAACCAGCAGGTGATACTGTTGTGAGATTTGCAGTTACAAGTAAGAAAAACGTAACTGTAACACGTGATCTTAAAGTTACTGTTCTTGAGTCAGCTAAGAAGTATGAACCAGTTGCAGGTGCAAAAGTAGAGGTTGCTGATGTAAATAATGTAAGTGAAGCAGAGAAAACAAAGATTATTGCTGCTGCTAAGGCTGCAAATACCTCTTTGCCATCAAGTGCAACATATAATGTTGACGAAAAAGGAAACCTTGTCATTACTTATGCTGATAAATCAACAGATAAGATTGCAGCTGCATACTTAGTTACACCAGCAGCAGATACAGAAGCTCCAGCCAAACCAGTTGTCAATACAGATCTTACAGGAAAAGCTGGAACTAAGACACCAGTTGAAGTAACTGCGGAAAAAGGTTCAACGGTGGCTCTTTACGATAAAGACAACAACAAGATTGGTGAGGCGACTGCAGGTGAAAATGGTAAAGTAACTATTACTCCAACAGTCGACATTCCAGCAGGTAATGTAACAGCGAAAGCAACAGATGCAGCAGGCAACACATCAGTAGCAAGTGATCCAGCAACAGCAACAGCTCCAGCAGCGCTAGTAGCACCAACAGTAGAGATTCCTTACTCAAACAAAGATACTAAAGAAGTTTATGTATACGGTGGGGAAGAAAACTCATTCGATATCAAATTCAAAGATGATAGCGGAAAAATTGCAAGTGCTACTGTAAAACAAGGCGGTAACAAAGACTTTGGTTCTGTTGCTGGCGAAGCAGATACCATCAACACTCAATATGGATTTAAAGCAAATGTTATCTCTACTGAAACACCAGCAACAGCAGATGCACCAGCAGTCATTACTTATAGAGGTACTCCAGCAGCGACAGATGGCTTGACACAAGACAGACTAACTGCGGCAACTAAGGGAGAAAATCCAGCTGGTTTGGTTTTAGGCTGGCGTTATGCGACTGCAACTGATACAGATGGTGCACTGATTGAGAATATAGCCACAGGTGGCTCAACTGCAACTGACCCAGGTGCATTCCGTGTTGTGCTTAAGCCACAAAACCAAAAATATGATATTGCAACTCCGACCGAAAAAGTTACTGTAGCAGATCCAGCTAACGTGACCGAAGCTGAGCTAGCTAAAATCAAAGAAAAAGTCCAACTTGAGTACTCTCAAAACAACGATGATGCGAACTTAGCAGACAAAAAAGGGACAACAGCTGATAAAACTAATAAGATTCAATCAGTCACAAAAGATGCGGATGGAAATCTTGTAGTAACTTATACAGATGGCTCTATAGATAAAAAACCATTATCAGAATTTGTAAATGTAGCTCCAACAGTAGAGATTCCTTACTCTAATAAAGATACTAAAGAAGTTTATGTATACGGTGGGGAAGAAAACTCATTTGATATCAAGTTCAAAGATGATAGCGGAAAAATTGCAAGTGCTACTGTAAAACAAGGCGGTAACAAAGACTTTGGCTCTGTTGCTGGCGAAGCAGATACCATCAATACCCAATATGGATTTAAAGCAAATGTTATCTCTAGTGAAACACCAGCAACAGCAGATGCACCAGCAGTCATTACTTATAGAGGTACACCAGCAGCGACAGATGGTTTGACACAAGACAGACTAACTGCAGCAACTAAGGGAGAAAATCCAGCTGGTTTGGTTTTAGGCTGGCGTTATGCGACTGCAACTGATACAGATGGTGCCCTTATTGAAAATAAAGCCACAGGTGGCTCAACTGCAACTGACCCAGGTGCATTCCGTGTTGTGCTTAAACCACAAAATCAAAAATATGATATTGCAACACCAAGTGAAAAAGTTACTGTAGCAGATCCAGCTAACGTAACCGAAGCTGAGCTAGCTAAAATCAAAGAGAAAGTACAACTTGAGTACTCTCAAAACAACGATGATGCGAACTTGGCAGACAAAAAAGGTACAGCTGTAGCTGATAAAGATGCTAAGATTCAATCAGTCACAAAAGATGCTGATGGAAATCTTGTAGTAACCTACACAGATGGTTCTCAAGATAAAAAACCATTATCAGAATTCGTAAACGTAGCTCCAACAGTAGAACTTCCATACTCAAATCAAGATAAGAAACAAATCTATGTTTATACAGGTGAAAACACTGATCTAACATTTAAAGCATCAGACAATACTGCTGTTAAAGATATGTATGTACGTGGTCCTGGTAAATTTAAAAATGATAATACCGCCACTTACGGTTTCACAACAGGGAAAATAGAGAATTCAGCAGTCACTCATGGTGATGGTACTGTATCGGGTGCTACAGCTACTATTAAGATGACAGGAGTTACAAATCTTACAGCTCCAAACCGTTGGACAAGTTTTGTTGTTGCTAACGATAATGATAATGCACCATCAAATACAGATTTTAATGCATTAGATGTAAATCCGAATGCAACTCAGACACCAGGATATGTTCAATTCATCGTTAAATCACAAACAGATAAGTACGATATTGCAACTCCAGCTCCAGCTGATAAAGTTGAGGTAGCTAATCCAGATAACGTAACAGATGCTGAGTTTGATAAAATCAAAGAAAAATTACAACTTGAGTACAACAAGAACAATGACGATGCGAACATCTCAAAAGATTCTCCAGTTGATAAAAATGGTAAGATTCAATCAGTCGAAAAAGAAGGAAACAATCTTGTTGTAACCTATAAAGATGGTTCTAAAGATACAAAACCATTATTAGATTTTGTAACTAAAGCTCCAGCGAAACCAAGCAAACCAGTTGTCGATACAGATCTCACAGGTAAAGCCGGCACTAAGACACCAGTTGAAGTGACAGCAGAACCAGGATCTACAGTAGCCCTCTACGATAAAGATGGCCACAAGATTGGTGAAGCTACAGCTGATAACACTGGTAAAGCAACTATTACCCCAACAGTTGATATTCCAGCAGGCCCAGTAACTGTTAAAGCAACGAAAGATGGTCAAACATCAGACGCAAGTGATCCAGTTCAAGCCACAGCAGCAACTCCAGCGAAACCAAGCAAACCAGTTGTCGATACTGATCTTACAGGTAAAGCCGGCACTAAGACACCAGTTGAAGTGACAGCAGAACCAGGATCTACAGTAGCCCTCTACGATAAAGATGGCCACAAGATTGGTGAAGCTACAGCTGATAACACTGGTAAAGCAACTATTACACCAACAGTTGATATTCCAGCAGGCCCAGTAACTGTTAAAGCAACGAAAGATGGTCAAACATCAGACGCAAGTGATCCAGTTCAAGCCACAGCAGCAACTCCAGCGAAACCAAGCAAACCAGTTGTCGATACTGATCTTACAGGTAAAGCCGGCACTAAGACACCAGTTGAAGTGACAGCAGAACCAGGATCTACAGTAGCCCTCTACGATAAAGATGGCCACAAGATTGGTGAAGCTACAGCTGATAACACTGGTAAAGCAACTATTACCCCAACAGTTGATATTCCAGCAGGCCCAGTAACTGTTAAAGCAACGAAAGATGGTCAAACATCAGACGCAAGTGATCCAGTTCAAGCCACAGCAGCAACTCCAGCGAAACCAAGCAAACCAGTTGTCGATACTGATCTTACAGGTAAAGCCGGCACTAAGACACCAGTTGAAGTGACAGCAGAACCAGGATCTACAGTAGCCCTCTACGATAAAGATGGCCACAAGATTGGTGAAGCTACAGCTGATAACACTGGTAAAGCAACTATTACCCCAACAGTTGATATTCCAGCAGGCCCAGTAACTGTTAAAGCAACGAAAGATGGTCAAACATCAGACGCAAGTGATCCAGTTCAAGCCACAGCAGCAACTCCAGCGAAACCAACTCAACCAGAAATTACAACAGACCTCACAGGCAAAGCGGGCACTAAGACACCAGTTGAAGTGACAGCGGAACCAGGATCTAAGGTTGAGATGTATGATAAAGACGGTAACAAGATTGGTGAAGCCACAGCTGATGAAAATGGTAAAGCAACTATTACTCCAACAGTCGACATTCCTGAAGGTAATGTGACAGTTGTAGCAACCAAGGATGGTCAAACACCAGAAGCAAGTGATCCAGTTCCAGCAACAGTTGCTAAAAATCCAGAAACTCCAGCGAAACCAAGCAAACCAGTTGTCGATACAGACCTTACAGGCAAAGCAGGTACTAAGACTCCAGTTGAAGTAACAGCAGAACTAGGCACTAAGGTAGAATTGTTCGACAAAGATGGTAAGAAGATTGGTGAAGCAGCAACAGGAGCAAATGGTAAAGCAATCATCATACCAACTGTAGATATTCCAGAAGGAAATGTGACTGCTAAAGCAACGAAAGATGGTCAAACATCAGACGCAAGTGATCCAGTTCAAGCCACAGCAGCAACTCCAACAACACCAACTCAACCAGAAATTACAACAGACCTCACAGGCAAAGCCGGCACTAAGACACCAGTTGAAGTTATAGCGGAACCAGGATCTAAGGTTGAGATGTATGATAAAGACGGTAACAAGATTGGTGAAGCCACAGCTGATGAAAATGGTAAAGCAACTATTACTCCAACAGTCGACATTCCTGAAGGTAATGTGACAGTTGTAGCAACCAAGGATGGTCAAACACCAGAAGCAAGTGATCCAGTTCAAGCCACAGCAGCAACTCCAGCGAAACCAAGCAAACCAGTTGTCGATACAGATCTCACAGGTAAAGCCGGCACTAAGACACCAGTTGAAGTGACAGCAGAACCAGGATCTACAGTAGCCCTCTACGATAAAGATGGCCACAAGATTGGTGAAGCTACAGCTGATAACACTGGTAAAGCAACTATTACACCAACAGTTGATATTCCAGCAGGCCCAGTAACTGTTAAAGCAACGAAAGATGGTCAAACATCAGACGCAAGTGATCCAGTTCAAGCCACAGCAGCAACTCCAGCGAAACCAAGCAAACCAGTTGTCGATACTGATCTTACAGGTAAAGCCGGCACTAAGACACCAGTTGAAGTGACAGCAGAACCAGGATCTACAGTAGCCCTCTACGATAAAGATGGCCACAAGATTGGTGAAGCTACAGCTGATAACACTGGTAAAGCAACTATTACACCAACAGTTGATATTCCAGCAGGCCCAGTAACTGTTAAAGCAACGAAAGATGGTCAAACATCAGACGCAAGTGATCCAGTTCAAGCCACAGCAGCAACTCCAGCGAAACCAAGCAAACCAGTTGTCGATACAGACCTTACAGGCAAAGCAGGTACTAAGACTCCAGTTGAAGTAACAGCAGAACTAGGCACTAAGGTAGAATTGTTCGACAAAGATGGTAAGAAGATTGGTGAAGCAGCAACAGGAGCAAATGGTAAAGCAATCATCATACCAACTGTAGATATTCCAGAAGGAAATGTGACTGCTAAAGCAACGAAAGATGGTCAAACATCAGACGCAAGTGATCCAGTTCAAGCCACAGCAGCAACTCCAACAACACCAACTCAACCAGAAATTACAACAGACCTCACAGGCAAAGCCGGCACTAAGACACCAGTTGAAGTTACAGCGGAACCAGGATCTAAGGTTGAGATGTATGATAAAGACGGTAACAAGATTGGTGAAGCCACAGCTGATGAAAATGGTAAAGCAACTATTACTCCAACAGTCGACATTCCTGAAGGTAATGTGACAGTTGTAGCAACCAAGGATGGTCAAACACCAGAAGCAAGTGATCCAGTTCAAGCCACAGCAGCAACTCCAGCGAAACCAAGCAAACCAGTTGTCGATACAGATCTCACAGGTAAAGCCGGCACTAAGACACCAGTTGAAGTGACAGCAGAACCAGGATCTACAGTAGCCCTCTACGATAAAGATGGCCACAAGATTGGTGAAGCTACAGCTGATAACACTGGTAAAGCAACTATTACACCAACAGTTGATATTCCAGCAGGCCCAGTAACTGTTAAAGCAACGAAAGATGGTCAAACATCAGACGCAAGTGATCCAGTTCAAGCCACAGCAGCAACTCCAGCTGTAACTCCAGTCGTGAACCCATCAGCCCTTACAGATGCCGAAAAAGCAAAAGTAGCGGACGAAGTTAAGAAAGCTAACCCAACAGCAACAGATGTTAAAGTTGGTGAAGATGGTACAGCAACCGTAACCTTCCCAGACGGTTCAACAGCAAGTTTGACACCAGCACAGACAGTAAAAGAAGCTGATAAAGAGCTTAAGGATCCAGCTGTAACCCCAGTTACAGATCCAAGCAACTTGACTGATGCGGAAAAAGCTAAAGTAGCCGACGAAGTTAAAAAAGCTAACCCAACAGTAACAGATGTTAAAGTTGGTGAAGACGGCACAACAACAGTTACATATCCAGGTGGTACAACAGCTGTTCTCCCATCAAATAAAACTGTTAAGAGATCAGTTGATAAAGAAATTAAGGATCCAGCTGTAACACCGGTTACAAATCCAAGCAATTTGACTGATGCCGAAAAAGCTAAGGTAGCAGAAGAAGTTAAGAAAGCTAACCCAACCGTAACAGATGTTAAAGTTGGTGAAGACGGCATAACAACAGTTACATATTCAGATGGTACAACAGCAACCTTAACTCCAGAGAAGACAGTAAAAGAAGCTGACTCAAATGGCGTTAATAGTCCAGCTGTAACCCCAGTTGTAAATCCATCAGCTCTTACAGATTCTGAAAAAGCTAAGGTAGCTGAAGAAGTTAAGAAAGCTAATCCAACCGTAACAGATGTTAAAGTTGGTGAAGATGGTACGGCAACAGTTACATATCCAGATGGTACAACAGCGGTTATCTCTCCAGATAAGACTGTTAAGAAATCTGCTGATAAAGTCATTAAAGATCCAGCTGTAACTCCAGTCGTTAATCCATCAGCCCTTACAGATGCCGAAAAAGCAAAAGTAGCGGACGAAGTTAAGAAAGCTAACCCAACAGCAACAGATGTTAAAGTTGGTGAAGATGGTACGGCAACAGTTACATATCCAGATGGTACAACAGCGGTTATTCCATCAGATAAGACTGTTAAGAAGTCAGATGATAAAGTCATTAAGATTCCAGTTGTAACCCCAGTAGCGAACCCATTAGCTCTTACAGATGCCGAAAAAGCAAAAGTAGCGGACGAAGTTAAGAAAGCTAACCCAACAGCAACAGATGTTAAAGTTGGTGAAGATGGCACAACAACCGTAACCTTCCCAGATGGATCAACAGCAAACTTGACACCAGCACAGACAGTGAAAGAAGCTGACTCGAATGGCGTTAAGACCCCAGCTGTAACTCCAGTAGCGAACCCATCAGCCCTTACAGATGCCGAAAAAGCAAAAGTAGCTGAAGAAGTTAAGAAGGCTAACCCAACAGCAACAGATGTTAAAGTTGGTGAAGATGGCACAGCAACAGTAATCTTCCCAGATGGTTCAAAAGCAACCTTGACACCAGCGCAAACAGTGAAAGAAGCTGATTCAAATGGCGTTAAGACCCCAGCTGTGACCCCAGTAGCGAACCCATCAGCTCTTACAGATGCCGAAAAAGCAAAAGTAGCAGAAGAAGTTAAGAAAGCTAACCCAACTGCAAAAGATATCAAGGTAAACAAAGACGGATCAGTAGTTGTAACCTTTAAAGATGGCAGCACAGCGGTTATCCCATCAGATAAGACTGTTAAGAAATCAGCTGATAAAGCTAAGGAATCAGATGGAGTTAAGAATCCATCAGTAACAGCAGTTACAGATCCAAGCAACTTGACAGACGCCGAAAAAGCAAAAGTAGCGGACGAAGTTAAGAAAGCTAACCCAACTGCAAAAGATATCAAGGTAAACAAAGACGGATCAGTAATTGTAACCTTTAAAGATGGCAGCACAGCGGTTATCCCATCAGATAAGACTGTTAAGAAATCAGCTGATAAAGCTAAGGAATCAGATGGCGTTAAGAATCCATCAGTAACTCCTGTTGTAAATCCAAGCAACTTGACAGACGCCGAAAAAGCTAAAGTAGCAGACGAAGTTAAGAAAGCTAACCCAACTGCGACAGATATTAAGGTGAACAATGATGGTTCAGTAGTTGTAACCTTTAAAGATGGTAGCACAGCGGTTATCCCATCAGATAAGACTGTTAAGAAATCAGCTGATAAAGCTAAGGAAT
The DNA here is from genome assembly GCF_042140045.1 of Streptococcus nidrosiense. Classification (NCBI taxonomy): domain Bacteria; kingdom Bacillati; phylum Bacillota; class Bacilli; order Lactobacillales; family Streptococcaceae; genus Streptococcus; species Streptococcus nidrosiense. The sequence goes on along the minus strand of NZ_CP152419.1, from coordinate 1,516,518 downwards.
CAGATGGAGTTAAGAATCCATTAGTAACAGCAGTTACAGATCCAAGCAACTTGACAGACGCCGAAAAAGCTAAAGTAGCAGAAGAAGTTAAGAAAGCTAACTCAACTGCGAAAGATATCAAAGTTAACAATGATGGATCAGTAGTTGTAACCTTTGCGGATGGATCAGTAGCAGTCATTCCAGCAGAAAAAGCTGTTACAGCTGCTAACCAAGATTCACCTGCTCAAGCACCAGCTAAGAAAGCAGGAGCGAAAGAATTACCAAACACTGGTACAAAACAATCTAGCGCTTCACTTGCTCTAGCACTTCTTACAGCAGCGACAGGAGGACTTCTCATCGCTAAAAAACGCGAGGAAGAAGAGTAATAAAATACTCAAATAAAGTAAATTTAAGAATATGAATCCTGCAATTTGCTAGAAAAGGCTAAGAGAAAAGACTAGCTCGTCATAAAACCACACAGAGATTCCAGACTTGAGAACAATCAAGATTAAAGAATCACTGCGTGGTTTTTAAGGTTCTTTGTTAACTATGGTTGAGATAGAAGATTTAGTTAGAGTGGGATGTAGCAGAAAAGTAATTTCTACAATCTGAATGAAAAAGGAGGAATCTACCCAAATATGAGATAGATTCCTCCTTTTGTTTACTTATTTTTGATTTAGTAAAGCTATAATCCTTTTCATAGTAATCACGAATATAGTCATTGCTTCTTGCAATTTTATGTAAAAAAAGACCAAATGATCCAGGTGTATCAATAACATGTCGGTATTACATTTCCGGATTTCTAGCCTCTCTCTTGTAGCGCTATTTAGTTTTTCCTTTAAAATACAATATCTTCTGAAAAGATGTTCGTAACCCTTAAGGGTAATAGAATAGATTTTAGATTTATCCTCTTTTTGAAAAGCAGATTTGACAATGCTTAATATCAAAATAGTGGGTTTCCTGAGTAATAAATCTATCCATTTTCTTCCTACCTTAGCTTTCTTAAGTGCCATATTTCTTTCTGTACAAACAAAGAGGACCTGCATTTTTATTAAATAAAAAATCTTCTTTGCGATTAAAGGCATTAAAAAAGCTAGATGTAGCTTAGCGACTAAAGTCATATGTTTCTTCTTGGTAAATTGAATTCTATATCTCCCAGAATAGACTCTATCCCCTAAAACAATTAGGTCATTATCCTTGGTTTTATGATAAATTTTTTCTACAATAGGATTAAAATTTTTCATCAGTTATCACGACACAGACTGTGATCATACGATCGTCTATTATTGTAAGATGCTCTTTAGAGCCATAAAAGGAGCTATTTAAGTAAGCTTCATTTTTAACAGAGGTTTATAAGTGTTATAGATATCCTCCATGCTTCTTTAAGCAAATTTAATTTTTGTGAAACCACAAATAATGTTGTTAATTCTTCCTTGATATCTTCCAAGAAATTGTTTTCCGCAAGATTTTGTGCATTTGCGCAGAATTTCTTATGATTTTAATAAGTTTTAGCATGAGTCGCACCCATAATGAGAATTTTACTTTCAATCAAGTCGTGTTCAAGATAGATTTTTCTATTTTTAGTGATGACTCAATTAACTCTTCAGCTTTGATTCGAAGTTTATGGAATTTAGTTAATGAAGAAGGTTCAATGGAAGCTAGACCAAGGAAATTTTTAAAAGCACATTAGAAAAGGATTGCACAAACACATCCACATCAGATAATGTAGAGTTATCTTTTAACTAGTGATGTTTTAACATTATCATCGCATTCACAGTCAGAACTATAATTTTTTAACTCATCGTATCGTAAATAAAGCTAAATCACAACGTTCTGTTAGCTGGCGTAAAAAAGTTTCTTTTGAAAAAAGATCATATAGACTGGAATAGAGAAAATTTTTTTAAAGTTAACTGATTATAAGACATGCAATCACGTTAACTCTTAAGTATACCATCCCCTAAAAGAATAGCTAATGATGACGTTTTCATTAGGTTGTCAGAATGATTTTAGTACCATTTATTCCGTGAGGAATTACGAGAGACATAGACAGAGTAACAAGAAATTATGAAAATTCAGTTGAGGTAGCACAAAAGATGAAGTTGCAAAATTTTATCTTAGACATCCTTAAGAACCTGATTATTTTAGCTGTCTCCTTTATTGCTATTCTACTTACAATAAGATTAGTACTGGTTATGCTCGCCTATTTTGATTTATAAACTAGTTTAATTTTTAGAAGGATTTAATAATTCTTCGTTAAATCTTATGAGTTTTGATATCAAGAGTTTCACTTATTAAGAAAATTATAAAAATATGTTTGAAATCATTAAATGTTTAATTCGTAAACAAAAAAAATAAAAATCAAACAAAATACAACAAAAAAATATTGACAACGGTTTCATATAGTGTTATACTTGTATCATAAAAGTTAAATATGAAGGGAGAAGGTCATGGGATTAGATCATTTCTTCAGCAAAGACTTAGTTTTTTGTCTAGAAGCAGATAATCAAGAGCAACTATTTGATCAAGTTGCAACCCTATTGGAAGAAAAGAAAGTTGTTACGGATACCTATCGATCGGCCTTGATTGAACGTGAAAAAATGTTCCCAACCGGTTTAGATATGGAATTTCTAGGGAAGGACTTGCCAAACGTAGCAATCCCTCACACAGATACGATTCATAATTTAACTGAAAATGTTGTTGTGGTTCGCTTACCAAAACCAGTAACATTCCACAATATGATTGCACCTGACAAGAAAGTAGAAGTATCATTACTTTTCTTTATCATCAATAATTCAAGTTCAAGTCAAACAAACATTCTTGCTCAATTGATGGACTTCTTTACAGGTAACGGTCATCTAGAGGCGCTTTCTAAGATTACAGAACCAGAAGCTCTGTACCAGTATATCTCAGAAGCAACTGCTTAAATTTTAAAATAAATAGAAACTAAAAAACGGAGGAAATCCAAATGATTAAAATTCTTGCTGCTTGTGGTGCAGGTGTTAACTCAAGCCACCAAATTAAAAGTGCTCTTGAAGAAGAACTTTCTAACCGTGGGTACGATGTTCAATGTGATGCTGTAATGGTAAAAGATGTCAATGAAGACTTGATTAAAGGTTATGATATCTTTACACCAATCGCTGCTACTGATTTAGGTTTTGAACCAGGTATTCCAGTTGTTGAAGCAGGACCAATCTTGTTCCGTATTCCAGCTATGAGCGCTCCAGTTTATGACAATATTGAAGCAGCTATCAAAGAACATGGTCTAAGCTAATTATTAATTTGTAAATATTCCATAAAAATAAAGGGAGGAAAATTATGGATATCATTATCGAACTAGCCAATAAGGTGTTCAAGCCTATCTTGGAAATGGGTGGACCGATCATCATGCTGATCATTTTGACACTATTGGCTCTACTTTTTGGAGTGAAATTCTCCAAAGCGCTTGAAGGTGGTATCAAACTTGCCATCGCTCTTACTGGTATCGGTGCTATCATCGGTATGTTAAATGGTGCTTTCTCAGCATCACTTGCAAAATTCGTTGAAAACACTGGTATTCAATTGAATATTACCGACGTTGGTTGGGCACCACTTGCTACAATCACTTGGGGTTCAGCTTGGACACTTTACTTCTTGCTTGTGATGTTGATCGTCAACATTGTCATGCTTGCAATGAAGAAAACTGATACACTTGACGTCGATATCTTTGATATCTGGCACTTGTCTATCACAGGTCTTTTGATCAAATGGTACGCTGACAACAATGGAGTTAGCCAAGGAGTTTCACTCTTCATCGCGACTGCAGCAGTTGTTCTTGTTGGGGTTCTTAAAATCATCAACTCTGACTTGATGAAACCAACATTTGATGACCTTCTTAACGCACCAAGTTCATCACCAATGACTTCAACTCACATGAACTACATGATGAACCCAGTTATCATGGTTTTGGATAAGATTTTTGATAAACTCTTCCCAGGTCTTGATAAATACGACTTTGACGCTGCTAAATTGAATAAACGAATCGGTTTCTGGGGATCTAAATTCTTCATCGGTTTCATCCTTGGTATCGTTATCGGTTTGATGGGAACTCCACATCCAGTTCCTGGTGTTGAAGGTGCTGATAAATGGGAACTTGTTATTAAAGGTTGGTTGTCACTTGGTTTGACTGCCGGTGTCTGCTTGGAGCTCTTCTCATTGATCGGTTCATGGTTTATCGCAGCCGTAGAACCACTTTCACAAGGTATTACAAACGTTGCTACTAAACGTCTTCAAGGACGTAAATTCAACATTGGTCTTGACTGGCCATTTATCGCTGGTCGTGCTGAAATCTGGGCTTGTGCCAACGTACTTGCACCAATCATGTTGGTTGAAGCAGTGCTTCTTTCAAATGTCGGAAATGGTATCTTGCCACTTGCTGGTATCATCGCAATGGGTGTAACTCCAGCTCTCTTGGTAGTTACTCGTGGTAAATTGCTCCGTATGATTATCTTCGGAACACTCTTGTTGCCACTCTTCCTTCTTTCAGGTACACTTATCGCACCATTCGCAACAGAACTTGCTAAAGGTGTAGGTGCCTTCCCAGAAGGTGTAAGCCAAACTCAATTGATTACTCACTCAACTCTTGAAGGACCAATCGAAAAACTATTTGGTTGGGCAATTGGTAATGCTACAACTGGTGATATCAAAGCTATCCTTGGCGCATTAGTATTCCTAGTATTCTACGTTGGTATCTTTGCATGGTACAGAAAACAAATGATCAAACGTAATGAAGAATACGCAGCAAACGCAAAATAATTCGCTCCTAAAAATGTAAATTGTAAAAACTAGGTTGTCAGTTTCCAAATCTGGAGTCGACAGCCTAGTTTTTTTAGGTCTTAAATAAATGGAGGTAATTCTAATGATTGAATTAAAAACAGAACAGCTAAGTGTACAGTTTCAAACTTTTGGTGGTGCACTTTCTTCAATAAAAGACAAAGATGGAATTGAGTATTTGTGGCAGGGAGATCCAACTTACTGGGGTGGACAAGCACCTGTTTTATTTCCAATCTGTGGATCCGTTAGAAATGATACTGTCTTGTATGATCAAGAAGATGGTAGTCAAGTAACAGGTAAAATTCCACGTCATGGTTTGGTTCGAAAAAAAGAATTTGAATTAGTGGAACAAACAGAGAATGCTGTCACCTTTGCGATCGAAGATGACCAAGAAATGTATGAGAATTATCCCTATCATTTTCGTCTAGAAATAACTTATACTGTTACTGGAAAGACTATTCGAACACAGTATCAAGTTACCAATAAGGAAACAGATAAAAAAATGCCTTACTTTATTGGTGGACATCCAGGCTTTAACTGTCCTTTATTTGATGATGAAGCTTATGAAGACTACTATCTTGAGTTTGAAAAAGCTGAAACTTGTACAGTTCCAAAACCATTCCCAGAAACAGGGATGTTAGATTTTCAAGATAGAATTAGCTGGTTAAAAAATCAAAAAGAATTGGATCTAAACTATGATTTCTTTAGCTATGATGCTGTGACTTTAGATGAGTTAGCCTCTCGCTCTGTTTCCTTACGGTCACGTAAGCATGATAAGGGATTAAAACTAGACTTTAAAGAGTTTCCAAACCTCATCGTTTGGTCAACGCTTAATAAAGGTCCCTTCCTTGCTCTGGAACCTTGGTCAGGTTTATCAACATCACTCGAAGAGGGCGATCATCTAGAAGATAAGAAAAATGTTCGAATCTTAAATCCAGGTCAAATTGATCAAATTGGGTTTGATATCGAAATTTTATAAAAATAAACAAAAACAAACACAAACTGTTGACTTTTTTAAACAATAGTAGTATATTATGTTTAGAAAGAACAATTTGTGTTTGTTTTAACAAGTTATTCTTCCAATTTCTCTTAGGAGAAGTTTTTAAGAGTGATTAGATGAATCATTCTTAAACTAAAATAGTCAACAAAAACTACTAGTAACTATTTGGTGATGGTCATTTTCTTTCCAGAACCAAAAAATTTTTACTGGTCTATTATAAAAAAGGAGTATACAATATGTCTATTGTTATTGGTGCAGATGCTGCAGGTTTAAGATTGAAAGAAGTCGTTAAGGATTTCTTAGAAAAAGAAAACTTCCACGTTGTGGATGTTACAGCTGATGGTCAAGACTTCGTTGATGTAACTCTTGCAGTTGCTGAAGAAGTTAAAAAAGAAGAACAAAATCTTGGTATTGTCATTGATGCTTATGGTGCAGGTCCATTTATGGTTGCAACTAAAATCAAAGGAATGGTTGCAGCAGAAGTATCTGACGAACGTTCAGCCTATATGACTCGTGGTCACAACAACTCACGTATGATTACTATGGGTGCTCAACTCGTTGGTGACGAATTGGCTAAAAACATTGCTAAAGGCTTTGTAAATGGTAAGTATGACGGCGGTCGTCACCAAATCAGGGTCGACATGTTGAACAAAATGTGCTAATACTCTTCAAAAATCAAGATAATCTGTCGTCAGCTCACTTTAGCTAACCTCAGTTATGCTTGCAGCTCGCTTCCTAAGCTAATCTTGATTTTTCTTGAGTAAAGATAAATGATATTAGATTTATATAATTAATCGGAGGGAATAACTAATGAGAATTGCAATTGGATGTGACCACATCGTAACTAATGAAAAAATGGCGGTTTCAGAATTTTTGAAATCAAAAGGACATGAAGTCATCGACTTTGGTACTTATGACCACGCTCGTACTCACTACCCAATCTTTGGTAAAAAAGTTGGTGAAGCAGTAGTTAGTGGCCAAGCTGATCTTGGTGTCTGTATCTGTGGTACTGGTGTAGGTATCAATAACGCTGTTAACAAAGTTCCAGGTGTTCGTTCTGCTTTGGTTCGTGATATGACAACAGCTCTTTACGCTAAAGAACAATTGAATGCCAACGTTATCGGATTTGGTGGTAAAATCACTGGTGAATTGCTTATGTGCGATATCATTGAAGCTTTCATCAACGCTGAATACAAACCATCTGAAGAAAATAAAAAATTGATCGCTAAAATCCAACACGTTGAAACTCATAACGATCATCAAACAGATGCCAACTTCTTTACAGAGTTCCTTGAAAAATGGGATCGCGGTGAATACCACGACTAAGAGGTGACTTATGATTTTAACAGTCACAATGAACCCATCCATTGATATTTCCTATCCTTTGGATGAATTAAAAATTGACACTGTCAACCGTGTTGTAGATGTTACGAAAACGGCTGGTGGTAAAGGTCTTAACGTTACTCGTGTCCTATCAGAATTTGGTGACTCTGTAGTCGCAACAGGACTTGTCGGTGGTAAACTTGGTGATTTTTTAGTAGAAAATATTGATGATAAAGTAAGCAAACGTTTCTTCTCTATTCAAGGTGAAACTCGTAACTGTATCGCAATTCTACATGGAGAAAACCAAACAGAAATCCTAGAAAAAGGTCCTGAAGTTCAAGAAAAAGAAGGTCAAGATTTCTTGGCTCATTTCAAAGAACTTTTAGAGACTGTAGAGGTAGTGGCCATTTCAGGTAGTCTACCAGCAGGACTACCAGTGGATTATTATGCTAGTCTGGTTGAACTTGCTAACCAAGCTGGTAAACCTGTTGTCTTGGACTGTTCAGGAGCTTCACTTCAGGCGGTTCTTGAATCTCCACATAAGCCAACAGTTATCAAACCAAATAATGAAGAATTGTCTCAACTTTTAGGAAGAGAAATTTCTAAAGATTTGGATGAATTAAAAGAGGTTCTTGAAGAGCCCCTATTTGAAGGAATTGAGTGGATCATCGTTTCTTTAGGTGCTAATGGTGCCTTTGCTAAGCACGGGGACACTTTCTATAAAGTAGATATTCCAAGAATCCAAGTTGTAAACCCAGTTGGATCTGGTGATTCTACAGTAGCAGGTATTGCTTCAGGATTGTTCCATAAGGAATCTGATCAAGAATTACTGACTAAGGCGAATGTCCTTGGTATGCTAAATGCTCAAGAAAAAATGACTGGTCATGTCAATATGGCAAACTATCAAGGCCTATATGACCAACTAGTAGTGAAAGAGGTATAAAATGGTTTTAACAGAAAATAAACGCGCTTGTATGCAAAAACTCTCTAATGAGAATGGTATCATCTCAGCTCTTGCTTTTGACCAACGTGGTGCTTTGAAACGCCTTATGGCTCAATACCAAACAGAAGAGCCAACAGTAGCTCAAATGGAAGAACTTAAAGTCTTGGTAGCGGATGAATTGACAAAATACGCTTCATCTATGCTTCTTGACCCTGAATACGGACTTCCTGCAACAAAAGCTTTGGATAAAGAAGCTGGTCTTCTTCTTGCATATGAAAAAACAGGATATGATACTTCAAGTACAAAACGTTTGCCTGACTGTTTGGATGTTTGGTCTGCAAAACGTATCAAAGAACAAGGTGCAGATGCAGTTAAATTCTTGCTTTACTACGATGTAGATAGTTCAGATGAATTGAACCAACAAAAACAAGCTTACATCGAACGTGTTGGTTCTGAATGTGTTGCCGAAGATATTCCTTTCTTCTTGGAAATCTTGGCTTACGATGAAAAGATTGCTGATGCAGGTTCTGTAGAATATGCGAAAGTAAAACCTCGTAAAGTTATCGAAGCTATGAAAGTATTCTCTGATCCACGTTTCAACATCGACGTATTGAAAGTTGAAGTTCCAGTAAACGTGAAATATGTTGAAGGATTTGGTGATGGAGAAGTCGTTTACAGCCGTGAAGAAGCAGCAGCATTCTTCAAAGCTCAAGACGAAGCTACTAACTTGCCATACATCTACTTGAGTGCAGGTGTATCAGCTAAATTATTCCAAGAAACACTTGTCTTTGCTCATGATTCAGGTGCTCGTTTCAACGGCGTACTTTGTGGTCGTGCTACTTGGGCGGGTTCAGTTGAACCTTATATCAAAGAAGGTGAAGCAGCAGCTCGCGAATGGCTTCGTACAACTGGTTTTGAAAACATTGATGAACTCAATAAAGTACTTCAAACAACAGCTACTTCATGGACTGAACGTGTCTAAATTTCCCCCCTTTTATGTCCTAAAACCTAGCTAAAAAACTTTTAAAAAAAGTTGTATGTAAAGGTTTACAAAATAAAAATCTTGTGCTATACTTAAATCACAAGTTAATACAAAGTGAGTGTTACTAAGTAATATTAGGCATGATCACAGATGACTCAGATGTATATTTTTTGAGTTCATTTGTGGTCATTTTTTATGCTCACAAAACTTAAATAATAGGGCAAGGAGGTTGCCATGTATCGGATATTAAATCCAATGAATAACAATGTTTCTCTCGTGCGGAATAGCAAGGGAGAGGAGTTGATCGTAATTGGTAAGGGTATTTCGTTCGGTAAGAAGAAAGGAGATTTGATTTCTGAGGATCAGGTTGAAAAAGTTTTTCGGATGAAAACAGAAGAGTCGCGAGAAAACTTTATGGCTCTTCTAAAGGATGTACCGCTTGATTTTATTACGGTCACTTATGAGATTATTGATAATCTTTCTAAAAAATATCAATATCCTGTCCAAGAGTATCTATACGTCACTCTGACAGACCATATCTATTGTTCTTATCAGGCTATTAGCCAAGGACGCTATAAGGATAGTAACTTGCCTGACATTTCTGCAAAATATCCTATCGCTTTTCAAATTGCACAAGAAGCTTTTGAAATTTATCGTCAAAAACTGACAGAAAATTTTCCTGAAGACGAAATCATTCGTATCGCTTATCATTTCATCAATGCCGAAGGTGAGAGTGAAGTCGAAGTTGTTGAGTCGATTGATAAAAGAAAGGAAATTTTAAAGAGGGTCGAAAGCGTTTTGAAGAGTTATAAAATCCAGCGAACACCTGAAAATAATAATTTCTACGACCGCTTTATGATTCATCTAAATTATTTCTTGGATTATCTGGATCGTAGTCGGGATGATAATCAATCCTTGCTCGATATGGAAGAACATATAAAGAATATCTATCCAGAAGCATTCGAGATTGGTAGCAAAATTTATGAGGTCATTGCTCAGGAAACTGGTCTTGACCTCTACAAGAGTGAACGAGTTTATCTTGTTCTACACATCCAACGTTTATTGTCATAACGCTTTACTAAAAAATATATAAGGAGAATTCTATCGTGAATAGAGAAGAAGTAACATTGTTAGGTTTTGAAATCGTTGCCTATGCAGGTGATGCTCGTTCAAAATTATTGGAAGCTTTGAAGGCTGCTGAAGCTGGTGATTTTGCGAAAGCAGAAGCTCTTGTTGAAGAAGCAGCAGGTTGCATTGCGGAAGCTCACAAAGCGCAAACATCTATGCTTGCTCAAGAAGCTGCAGGGGAAGAAATTCCATACAGCATCACAATGATGCACGGACAGGATCACCTGATGACAACAATCTTGCTAAAAGATTTGGTGCATCATTTAATTGAACTTTATAAAAGAGGAGCTAAATAATGAATAAGTTAATTGCCTATATCGAGAAAGGGAAGCCTTTCTTTGAAAAACTATCTCGAAATATCTATCTTCGTGCTATTCGTGATGGATTTATCGCAGGAATGCCAGTCATTCTCTTCTCAAGTATTTTTATCTTGATTGCTTTTGTTCCAAACTCTTGGGGCTTTAAATGGTCTGATGAAGTAGTAGCACTTTTGATGAAACCTTACAGCTACTCTATGGGGATTCTAGCAGTCTTGGTAGCTGGTACCACTGCTAAATCTTTAACAGACTCCGTCAATCGTAGTATGGAGAAAACCAACCAAATCAACTATATGTCAACGCTCTTGGCGGCTATTGTTGGTTTATTGATGTTGGCAGCTGATCCAATCGAGGGTGGCTTTGCAACTGGTTTCCTTGGAACAAAAGGGTTGCTTTCAGCCTTCCTGGCAGCTTTTGTAACTGTAGCTGTCTATAAGGTTTGTGTGAAGAACAACGTTACTATTCGCATGCCTGACGAAGTTCCACCAAATATTTCACAAGTCTTCAAAGACGTTATTCCTTTTACACTTTCCGTTGTTTCTCTTTATGCTCTTGACTTGCTTGCACGTCATTTTGTTGGTACAAGTGTTGCAGAATCAATCGGTAAGTTCTTTGCACCTCTTTTCTCAGCAGCAGACGGTTATCTTGGTATTACTATTATCTTTGGTGCTTTTGCCTTCTTCTGGTTTGTCGGTATTCACGGCCCATCTATCGTTGAACCTGCCATTGCAGCGATTACTTATGCAAATGCCGAAGTCAACTTGAACCTTCTTCAACAAGGTATGCACGCTGATAAGATCCTTACATCTGGTACACAAATGTTTATCGTCACTATGGGTGGTACAGGAGCAACTCTTGTAGTTCCATTCATGTTTATGTGGTTGTGTAAGTCTAAGCGTAATCGTGCAATCGGACGTGCTTCAGTAGTTCCTACATTCTTCGGTGTAAATGAACCAATCTTGTTTGGTGCACCACTTGTTTTGAATCCAATCTTCTTTATTCCATTTATCTTCGCACCTATTGCAAACGTATGGATCTTTAAGTTCTTTATCGAAACTCTCGGCATGAACTCATTTACTGCCAACCTTCCATGGACTACACCTGGGCCTCTAGGTATTGTTCTTGGTACAAACTTCCAGTTCTTGTCATTTGCTCTTGCAGCATTGTTAATCGTAGTGGATATTGCTATCTACTATCCATTCCTTAAAGTTTATGACGAACAAATTCTTGAAGAAGAACGTTCTGGTAAAGCCAACGATGAATTAAAAGAAAAAGTAGCCGCAAACTTCAATACTGCTAAAGCAGATGCTATCCTTGAAAAAGCTGGAGTAGAATCAGCACAAAATACAATTACTGAAGAAACAAACGTGCTCGTTCTTTGTGCGGGTGGAGGAACAAGTGGTCTTCTTGCAAATGCCTTGAATAAAGCGGCAGCAGAATACAAGGTGCCAGTTAAGGCAGCCGCTGGTGGCTATGGAGCTCACCGTGAAATGTTACCAGAGTTTGATTTGGTTATCTTAGCACCACAAGTTGCTTCAAACTATGAGGACATGAAGGCTGAAACAGATAAACTTGGAATCAAATTGGCTAAGACTGAAGGAGCTCAATACATCAAGTTGACTCGTGATGGTAAAGGTGCTCTTGCATTTGTTCAAGAACAATTTCAATAATAATAAATACTGTTGATTGAAGTGAGATGGAGAAGGGTACCTCACTGACTCCTCTCCATTTCGCTTTGTTTTTATTTAATAATGGATAAGGGGAAACATATGTCTAAAACATTGCCTAAAGATTTTATTTTCGGTGGCGCAACAGCGGCTTATCAAGCAGAAGGTGCTACACATACAGATGGTAAAGGACCAGTTGCATGGGATAAATATTTAGCTGATAACTATTGGTATACAGCTGAACCAGCGAGTGATTTCTACCATAAATATCCAGTGGACTTAAAGTTGGCTGAGGAATATGGGGTAAACGGTATCCGTATTTCTATTGCTTGGTCACGTATTTTTCCAACTGGTTATGGTGAAGTAAATCCAAAAGGGGTAGAATTCTATCATAAGTTATTTGCTGAATGTCATAAACGTCATGTAGAACCGTTCGTTACTCTTCATCACTTTGATACACCTGAAGCTCTTCACTCAAATGGAGACTTCTTAAATCGTGAAAACATCGAACACTTTGTAGATTATGCTGCATTCTGTTTTGAAGAATTCCCAGAAGTCAACTACTGGACAACCTTTAATGAAATTGGTCCAATCGGTGACGGTCAATACTTGGTCGGTAAATTCCCACCAGGTATTCAATACGACCTTGCGAAAGTATTCCAATCTCACCACAATATGATGGTGTCTCATGCTCGTGCTGTGAAATTGTACAAAGACAAAGGCTATAAAGGTGAAATCGGGGTTGTTCACGCCCTTCCAACTAAGTATCCATTGGATCCTAAAAATCCTGCAGACGTTCGTGCTGCTGAGTTGGAAGATATCATCCACAACAAATTTATCTTGGATGCTACATACCTTGGACACTATTCAGATGCAACAATGGAAGGTGTAAACCACATCTTATCAGTAAATGGTGGTAGCTTGGATCTTCGTGACGAAGACTTTGCAGCACTTGAAGCAGCTAAAGATTTGAATGACTTCCTCGGAATTAACTACTATATGAGCGATTGGATGGAAGCCTTTGATGGTGAAACTGAGATCATCCACAACGGTAAAGGTGAAAAAGGAAGCTCTAAATACCAGATCAAGGGTGTTGGTCGTCGTGTAGCTCCTGACTATGTACCTCGTACTGACTGGGACTGGATCATCTACCCTCAAGGTTTGTATGATCAAATCATGCGTGTTAAGAAAGATTATCCAAACTACAAGAAGATCTACATCACTGAAAACGGACTTGGATACAAAGATGAATTTGTGGACAACACTGTTTACGATGATGGCCGTATTGATTATGTGAAACAACACTTGGAAGTATTGTCTGATGCGATTGCAGATGGTGCAAACGTCAAAGGATACTTCATCTGGTCATTGATGGACGTCTTTTCATGGTCTAATGGTTATGAAAAACGTTACGGACTCTTCTATGTTGACTTCGATACACAAGAACGTTATCCTAAGAAATCTGCACATTGGTACAAGAAATTAGCAGAAACCCAAGTGATTGAATAGTACTAATAGTCATTAGGTATAGAGTTCAAGCGAGGAAAGTTTATGCTGAAAAATTTTATTAAATCAGTCTATGAAAAAGTTTATATTATTAACTTTGAACATTGCTCTCATGTACCATCCTTGACCAAGGAGCAACTTGCAAGTCTTGGAAAATGGTATGTCTCGACGGGTAAGGAGTGGATTTGTCATTCAGACTATGAATTTGAAGAATTTCAAAAGCTGTTTTTAAATTTTGTCAACGCAGAAGATAAGGATAACATTTGCTTTGAATCGGATTTTATGCCATTTCAACACTAATATAGTAAAAAGAGGAATCTATCTCATACTAGGGGATATTCCTCTTTTTTATCTAGATTTTACCTGAAAGACAAAAAAATTCTTGACAGATTTATGTGATAGGAGTAAACTATTAACTAGTTAAATAACTGGTTAAGTATATAAAGAGGTAACTCACTCGCTCAAATCTTGTTTGATAAATAGAAAATAGAAGGAGGAGTTTTAAAAGTGATTTCGTTTTTCAGTTATGTGCTTAACCAGTTAAGGAAGTTCTTTAGGAAAAAGTGTAGTTCTTTATTTAACGAATAAATGAAATAGGAAGTGTGTTTAGATGAAAATCAATAAAAAATATGTTCTTGGTTCGGTAGCTCTTTTAGCATTAAGCCTTTCAAGTTATGAACTGGGGCGTTTCCAAGCGGTACAGACTAGCAAAGAGCCTAATCGTGTGGCTTATATAGAAGGAAATCAGGCTAGTACTAAGACTGAAAATCTGACACCAGATGAAGTTAGTCAGCGAGAGGGGATCAATGCTGAGCAGATTGTCGTTAAGATTACCGATCAAGGTTACGTGACTTCACATGGGGACCATTATCATTACTTTAATGGCAAGGTTCCTTATGATGCTATCATCAGTGAAGAACTGCTGATGAAAGATCCGAATTATCAGTTGAAGGATTCAGACATTGTCAATGAAATCAAGGGTGGCTATGTGATTAAGGTTGACGGGAAATACTATGTTTACCTTAAGGATGCGGCTCATGCGGACAATATTCGTACAAAAGAAGAGATTAAACGTCAGAAGCAGGAACATAGTCATAATCATGGAGGCGGTTCTAACGATCAGGCGGTAGTTGCAGCCAGAGCTCAAGGCCGTTATACAACGGATGATGGGTATATCTTTAATGCCTCTGATATCATAGAAGATACAGGTGATGCCTATATCGTTCCTCATGGTAATCATTTCCACTATATTCCGAAGAGTGATTTGTCTGCCAGTGAATTAGCTGCTGCTCAGGCCTTCTTATCTGGTAAAGGTAGTCAATTAAGTACCGTTGAATATCGTTCAAGCAGAGGAGAAACAAGATCTAGTGTGAGAACGAGTCAATCTGAGACACCTCAAGATCCTGCAACAGATTCTGAAAGTCAAAGTGAGGATTTAGCTAGTCTCCTTCAAGAATTGTACGCTTTGCCACTTAGCCAACGTCATGTGGAATCTGATGGATTAGTATTTGACCCAGCACAGATTACAAAACGTACTGCAAATGGTGTGGCAGTTCCTCACGGGGATCATTTCCATTTCATTCCGTATTCGCAAATGTCTGCTTTGGAAGAAAAATTGGCTCGAAATCTGCCAATTGGAGGTCAGCCAATTCAAAGTCATGCTGATAATCCGAAACCAAGCAGTTCTGAGAAACCAAGTTCAACCATTAAACCAAACTTTAATCTCAATACGCCGGCACCGAATCGAGGAACTGGAGGAGCCTATACAACGGATGATGGGTATATCTTTAGTCCGACAGATGTGATTGAAGATACAGGAGACGCTTTTGTTGTACCACACGGCAATCATTTCCACTATATCCCTAAGAGTGATTTGTCAGCAGGAGAATTGGCTACTGCCCAAGCTTATTGGAATGGTAAACAAGGCGCACATTCCTCTACAAGTTCAAGTAAACCAAGTAGTGATAATTCTAAGCCAGCTCAACCAAGTTTGACAGAGACTCCAAATCTGACTGTCACACCAACTTATCATCAAAATCAAGGGGAAGTCATTTCAACACTTTTAAGTGAATTGTATGCAAAACCTTTATCAGAACGCCATGTGGAATCGGATGGTCTAGTCTTTGATCCGGCACAAATCATCAAACGTACTGCAAATGGTGTCGCAGTGCCTCACGGAGACCATTATCACTTTATTCCTTATTCACAAATGTCTGATTTAGAGCAGAAGATTGCAAGAATGATTCCGTTAAAAGGGCAAAATGGATTAAACGAAATTGTTACAGATATTAAACCTTTAGCATCAAAAGAAGTAGTTCATAAGTTCTTAGGACAACCAATCAAAGCTTATGGAAAAGGTTTAGATGGTAAACCTTATGATACGAGCGATGGATATATATTTACCAAAGATTCCATCGATTCTGTTGATAAATCAGGTGTTATTGCCAAACACGGAGATCATTTCCATTATATGGGATATGGTGAATTAGAACAATTCGAATTGGATGAAGTTGCCAAATGGATTCAAGAAACTGGTAAAAATCCAGATTCCATCGTTTCTTCAGTACACTCAGATGAGGAGGAAAGACCAAAGTTTGATTATAAAAAAGTAACTAATAAAATTTCTAGAAATAGTAAAGTTGGTTATATAATTAATGAAGGTGGTAAAGATTATTTTTATTCACGTGAAGAACTCGATCTTACTCAAATAGCTTTTTCTGAGCAGGAACTAATGCTTAAAGATAAAGATAATTATCGTTATGATATTGTAGAAACAGAAATTAAACCAAGATTAGCTGTTGATGTATCTAGCTTGCCTATGCATGCAGCCAATACTACCTATGATACTGGAAGTTCATTCATTATTCCACACATTGATCATATTCACGTTGTTCCTTATTCTTGGTTAAATAGTGAGCAAATAGCAACTATAAAATATGTAATGCAACATCCTGATGTGCGTCCTGAAGTTTGGTCAAAACCAGGTCATGATGATGCTGGATCTGTTATTGCTAATGTGACTCCTCTTGAAAAACGCGCTGGAATGCAGAATTGGCAAATTATCCATTCTGCTGAAGAAGTTCAGAAAGCTCTTGCAGAAGGTCGATTTGCAACTCCAGATGGTTATATTTTTGATCCGAAAGATGTATTGGCAAAAGAAACTTTTGTATGGGAAGACAAATCATTTAGTATTCCAAGAGCGGGAGGTGGTTCATTGAGAAGTATCACTAAATCCGACTTGTCAGAAGTAGAATGGAAAGAAGCACAAGACTTAATAGCAAAAAGAAAAAAAGAAAAAGAATCCAAAACTGAAACGTCTACACATCCTAATAAAGAATTAAAACCTGATTCAAACAATACTGAAAATAGTGATAAGAATAATACTGCTGTAGATAAAAATGAGGAGCAACCGAAGAAAAATACAGGGGAGAATGAGACTGGTACAACCAACGAAATTCCTTCAGAAAATAAAGAGAATGCCAAAGAAGAAAATGACGATGATTTACCAGACTATGGGTTAGATAAAGTAACTTTAAATGAACATATAGAAAAGTTAGCGAAAATTGCCCAAATTGATCCTAAGTTTCTAATCTTTCAACCAGATGGGGTTCAGTTTTACAATAAAAACGGTGAATTAGTGATGTATGACATTAAGACACTAAAACAAATAAAACCTTAAAAGATTTTTATTAGTTATAATCTACTCGAAAGGATATTATTCGATTTTTGATTGAATAATGTCCTTTTCTTTGTTAAAAAACTGAAATTTGCTGTCTTAAAAAATGAATCAAGGAGTTCTAAAACAATTAAAAGTCAAATGTTAAAAATAACCAGTGAGAACTGATAATGAAATCTAGTTCTCACTTTTTTCATGAAAATCTATAAAAAATATTGACATTTTAAATTTTTAGGAGTAAAATGTTTACTAGTTAATTAAATGGTTAAATACTAGTTAAGGAGTTGTTATGAAAAAAAGAACTATCCTATGGCTCATGATTGCCTTCTTTGCTCTCGTTTTAGGAGCTTGTGGACAAAAGACCAGTCAAGACAAGAGTGATGAAACTAAGGGGATGAAGATTGTGACCAGTTTTTATCCTGTCTATGCTATGGTCAAAGAGGTTTCAGGTGATCTAAATGATGTTCGGATGATTCAGTCTAGTTCTGGTATCCATTCCTTTGAACCTTCTGCAAATGATATTGCAGCCATCTATGATGCTGATGTTTTTGTTTATCATTCTCATACATTAGAGTCATGGGCGGGAAGTTTGGATCCGAGCCTACAAAAGTCCAAGGTAAAGGTGTTGGAAGCATCAGAAGGTATGACCTTGGAGCGCGTGCCTGGGTTAGAAGATATGCAGGCAGGAGATGGGATTGATGAGAAGACCTTGTATGATCCACACACTTGGTTAGATCCTGAAAAGGTTGCAGAAGAAGCACAGATAATTGCTGATAAGTTATCCGAACTGGACAGTGCCAACAAGGATACCTATCAGAAAAATGCAGAGAACTTTAGTGCCAAGGCTCATGACTTAACTAAGAAATACCAACCCATCTTTGAAAAAGCAAATCAAAAGACATTTGTGACCCAACACACAGCCTTTTCATATTTGGCAAAACGATTTGGACTCAATCAGCTTGGGATTGCAGGAATATCTCCTGATCAAGAACCAAGTCCAAGACAATTGACTGAAATCCAGGAATTTGTAAAGACTTATAAGGTAAAGACCATCTTTACAGAGAGTAACGCTTCATCAAAGGTAGCTGATACACTTGTCAAATCAACAGGTGTGAGTCTGAAAACTCTCAATCCTTTAGAGGCCGACCCACAAAATGACAAGTCCTACATAGAAAACCTAGAAGAAAATATGGCTATCTTAGCTGAAGAATTGAAATGAGGAGATTATGAAGATTAATAAAAAATATCTAGCAGGATCTGCAGTGGTCCTTGCTTTAAGTGTCTGCGTTTATGCTTTGAATCAACATCAAGCACCTGAGAAAAAAGATGATAATCGTGTATCCTATGTTGACGGTAAAGGATCTGAAGCTAAGAAGAATGAATCTCTGACACCAGATCAAGTTAGCAAGAAGGAAGGAATAGAAGCTGAACAGATTGTTACCAAGATCACTGATCAAGGTTATGTGACGTCCCACGGCGACCATTTCCATTACTATAATGGTAAGGTGCCTTATGATGCCATCTTTAGTGAAGAACTGGTCATGAAAGATCCGAACTATCAGTTGCGTGATCAAGATATTGTCAATGAGATTAAAGGTGGCTATATTATCAAAGTGGACGGCAAATACTATGTCTATCTAAAAGATGCAAGCCATGCTGATAATGTCCGTACCAAAGAACAAATCGAGCAGCAAAAACAAGAACACACATCAGATAGTGGTAATGCAAGTGAGGAAGTTCTTGCTGCCAGAGCACAAGGCCGATATACAACGGATGATGGTTATGTCTTTAATGCTGCAGATATTATTGAAGATACAGGGGATGCTTATATCGTTCCTCACGGTGGGCATTATCACTACGTTCCAAAGAGTGCCCTATCTTCAAGTGAATTAGCAGCAGCTCAAGCCTATCTAGCTGGAAGAGGAAGTCAACCAAGCCTGACGGATTATAAACCAAATCCAAGTGTTACACCAAGTTCTCAAGCCGATAGCCCAGCAACAAGCATCCCAGTAGATCAAGAGGATAGCCTCCAAAGTCTTCTTGCTCAGTTATATGCTTTACCAGTTAGTCAACGCTATCAAGAATCTGATGGTTTGGTATTTGACCCAGCTAAAATTACCAGTCGAACACCATCAGGAGTTGCGATTCCACACGGCAATCACTACCATTTCATTCCTTATAGTAGTATGTCTGCTTTGGAGCAAAAAATTGCTCGTTTGATACCACTTGGCGGTGCCCTAACACTAACAAAGCCGTTAGAAAATCAAAATAAACCAACAGTTCAGCGTGATCATAAAAATGTAAGTCATAAGAACCATCATGAGGATGAACATGATCATGGCTTTGCCGCTGAGCGTGTGATTAGAGAAGATGAGCAAGGTTTTGTAGTTTCACATGGGGACCATGCCCACTATTTCTTCAAAAAAGATTTGTCAGCAGAGCAGATAAAGGCAGCGCAGGAACATTTGCATGGTCATGGCCGAACAGAAGTTCCAAAAGATAATCCAAACACTCATAAAGAGAATGAAGTGAAACATGAGCATCATGAAGATGAACATGATCATGGCTTTGCCGCTGAGCGTGTGATTAGAGAAGATGAGCAAGGTTTTGTAGTTTCACATGGGGACCATGCACATTATTTCTTTAAAAAAGATTTGTCAGCAGAGCAGATTAAGGCAGCGAAAGAACATTTACATGGGCATAGCCAAACAGAAGTTACAAAAGATAATCCAAACACTCATAAAGAGAATGAAGTGAAACACGAGCATCATGAAGATGAACATGATCATGGCTTTGCCGCTGAGCGAGTGATTAGTGAGGATGAGCAAGGTTTTGTGGTTTCACATGGAGACCATGCCCATTATTTCTTTAAGAAAGATTTGTCAGCAGAGCAGATAAAGGCAGCTCAAGAGCATCTGCATGGTCAACATCAGGCGGAACCTGTAAAACCTCTTGCCAAGACTGTAGAAAGTTTCTCTCGAGATGCCAGCGATGAAGAAAAGATAGCTTATATCTCTAAAACCTATGGTGTTCCGCTTGAAGCGATTCGAATTTCAAATGGATTCTTTGTATTTGGAAATCCAGACCAGGCTTACGACCCAACTCACATTCACCCTTATGCAGTTCGAAAGGAACACGTTCGTATTCCTCTCCAAACAGGAGATGCAGAGCTTGATTTCCTAAACGAACTCTATACAACTGCTTTACGTGATGGTGTTTCTCCTTATAGCTTACAGGTTGAAAATGGTAGCTTTGTCATTCCTCACGGTGATCATAATCACTACATCAAAGTACAAACTAAAGGCTATGAAGTGGCTTTGAAACATAAGATTCCTGCCTTGCAGTCTAACTACCAACCAGGAACCTTTGATGAAGCTACTGTTCAAAATAAGGTTGATCAACTTCTAGCAGAAAGTCGTGAAGTCTATAAAGATAAACCAATTTTACAAAGACAAATTGAGCTTTCCTTGGGACAATTCTCTGAAAATATGAAGAAGCTCTCAACCAACTCAACAGCTGGTTATCTGGCTGCTTTAGATCTCTTTGACAAGCAGTATATCCACGTTGATTCTAGTGTAAAACCAACAGAAATCAGTCCATTAGACAAGAAATATCAAGCTTTAGTAGATAAGATTAATACCTTGGATACGGATGCTTATGGACTTCCTAAAAAGGATCTTTTGGCTCAACTCCAAGAAAATAAATTGGCTCAAGATGAGGCTGGTTTAGATGCAGTTGAAGCTAAACTACAAGCTCTGCAAGATTTTAATGATCGAACTGGTGTTACGACAGTCGAATACATTAAGTATTTCTACCAACATCTGTCAGATGGTCGTTTAAATGACACTCTTAGAAATAAAGTTGCTAACTTAACTTGGACTCTTTATCAGTCACAATCTTTCCTTAAGGCAACTGACTTGAACAAACTCTTCCCTGAAATCTATCAAACAAAATTAGAGGTAGAAGAAGCAGTGAAGAATGAATCAGTTGCTCATAAACCTTCTGAAACGATCCTAGACACTGAAAAAGTGGATGGTCATAGTGCTAAAACGGCAGTCTATGAATTTTTGAAAGGTTTGTATGATGATATTCAACCTGAGGAACAAAGCAATCATGTTCGAAAAGGTCAAGTAGAAGAACTCTTAACAAAAGCTGAAGAATTAGTAGCTCAAGTCAAAGAAGAGGGAGTTAAAGCTTCACTTGCTGACGAAGTTAAAAATCTGAAAGCTGCTCTAGATAAAGATGACGCAGACCTTGATGAATTAAATACGCAAGTCCAAGATCTTCTGAAACGTATTTCACAGACTATTCAGAATGAACGTGAAAATGCAAACCAAGACCCAGAAGTTTTAGTTCTCTACCAAAAACTTTATAATGGTGTCATTGCCCTTCATACTTATTTAGAAATGAATAATGGTTCTGATGCTGACTTTGAAAAAGTAGACGCCTTATTTGATAAGCTTAGTGCAGCAAGCAAAGACAAGCAAGCTCTTTTAGCTCTTGCTCAAGAAATCGTTTTATTAAACCAAGAATTTCAATCAAAAGTCAAGCCAGCTGAAGCTGGCACAGAAACAGCCAATAAAGAAACAAACGATAAACAAGCTGAGACGAACTTAACTCCTGCAACTAGCTCTCCAGAAACAAGAGAAAAAGTAGCAGAATAATAAAAAACTTAGACAGCTACCGTTTCAAAAGTAGGCTGCTGATAAAAAAGAGGTCGGGAACTTTTCCCGATCTCTTTAGTCTTTATAAGCTACAATCCCAATAATGGTGTCGACTGCACGTTCCATTGTTTGTAGACTAACGTATTCAAAACGACCGTGCATGTTTTCACCACCAGCGAAGATATTTGGCGTAGGAATTCCCATAAAGGAAATTTTAGAACCGTCTGTTCCTCCACGGATAGGTTCGATAATTGGTGTGATACCAAGGTCTTCCATAACTGCTTTGGCAATGGTTACTGGTGTCATATCCTTTTCAATGACTTCTTTCATGTTGTAATACTGGTCTGTCAATGTTAAAGTAACACGATCACTACCAAGTTCTTGGTTCATCTTATCAGTAATAGCTTGCATAGCAGCTTTACGCGCTTCGAAGCTTTCTTTTTCGAAGTCACGAATAATATAACTAGCACGCGCTTCCTCAACACTACCCGTTACATCCATGAGATGGTAGAATCCTTGGTACCCCTCAGTCAACTCAGGTCGGTCACCTGCTGGGAGTTGATTGTGGAAGTCAATCGCTAATTGGAGAGCATTAACCATTTGCCCTTTAGCTGTTCCTGGGTGAACATTACGACCTTGGAAGTGAAGTTCTGCACCAGCAGCAGAGAAGGTTTCGTATTGCAATTCACCAAGAGGTCCACCGTCGACTGTATAGGCAAAGTCGACATCGAAATCTTCTGCATCAAATTTATTGGCACCGACACCGATTTCTTCATCTGGTCCGAAGCCGACACGGATTTCACAGTGTTTAATCTCAGGATGAGCAGTCAAGTATTCGATAGCTGTCATGATTTCAGCGATACCAGATTTATCATCAGCCCCGAGAAGGGTAGTTCCATCTGTAGTAATTAAGGTTTGGCCAGGATATTTCTCTAAGCTCTTGAAATCCGCTGGATCTAGCTTGAAACCAGAATTACCTAGTTCGATAAGGCCACCATCATAATTTTCAATAACTTGCGGGTTAACACTGTCAGCATTAAAATCAGCTGTATCCATGTGGGAGATAAAGCCGATTTTACGAGTCAAACTAGGATCGTTAGCTGGAAGAGTACCGATAGCAAAACCGTTTGGTAGGTAGTAAACATTTTGCAAACCAACACGTTTCATCTCAGGGATGAGGACATTGGTTGCGAAGTCTACTTGACTTTGGGTACTTGGTGTAGTGGTTGAATGTTCGTCAGAACGTGTATTGACTTTGACATAAGTCAAAAAACGCTCCAACAATGTTTGGTATTTCATAAAAACTCCTTTTTTCCTTCTTTTAAAACCATTGTATCATAGAAAGAAGAGAAAAACAAAAGTCAGAAGGGAGAAAAAATCCTTATGTTAGCGTTTACTTATAGCTTCTTTAGTGATACAATAAAAAAGATAAAAATATCACAAGGATGCAGAGATGAAAAAAGCAATTTTAATGATGACATTTGGTTCACCAGAAGAGATTACCTTTGAAGGAGTAGCCGACTTTTTTACCAACATTCGTCGAGGAGTTCGACCTCAAGACCACGAGATTCAAACCCTTTATGATAATTATGTTCGAATTGGAGGAACTCCACTTCAAAAAATTACCCGTGAAGAAGTTGCCTTGGTAGAAGCTAGGTTAGGAAATGAATATAGTGTCTATTTTGCCAATAAATTTTCAACCCCTTTTATTCCAGATGTAATTCGGCAAATGGAAGCAGATGGAATTGAAAAGTGTATTTGCTTGATTTTGGAGCCACACTATTCCTT
This sequence comes from Streptococcus nidrosiense, assembly GCF_042140045.1. Taxonomy (NCBI): domain Bacteria; kingdom Bacillati; phylum Bacillota; class Bacilli; order Lactobacillales; family Streptococcaceae; genus Streptococcus; species Streptococcus nidrosiense. The sequence goes on along the minus strand of NZ_CP152419.1, from coordinate 1,492,736 downwards.
TTACTCTGTCATGGGGTACGAAAAGTTTCTGGAAAGCAAACAAATTCAGTTTTTAGTTATTAAGGATTGGTATCAAGAAGAAGCCCTATTAAACTATTGGACAGCTGAAATTGCTAAAATTTTAAAAGAAAAGGTGAAACAGGATAGCTTTAAAGTCATCTTTTCTGCCCACAGTGTGCCCATTTTTGCCTTGGATTTTGGTGATCCCTATATCGACCAGATTTTCGAAAATAGCAAGTTAATTGCTGAGAAATTAGGCTTGAAACCAGAGCAATATACCAACACTTGGCAGAGCGAAAGTGATATTGGTATTCCTTGGATTAAACCAGATGTATTGGAGTATCTAAGAGAACAGGAAGAACATCCAGAGCATTATATTTTTGTGCCTATTAGTTTTATCAGTGAGCATATTGAAGTCTTGTTTGACAACGATGTGGAATGTCATGACTTGTGTCAGGAATTGGAGGTGAACTACCATCGTCCACCAATGCCAAATACAGATTCTCGTTTGATTGATGCCTTGGTCAATATTATCCGAGCTAATGAACATAAAGAATTTAGAGAATTCCTCCCAGAAGAAGAAACCTTTGATGAATTAGTCCCTTCGGAGGAAACTAAGAATATTTTAGATGAATCACAAGACTTACAAATGCCAGAATTTGTTAAAAAATTAATTGAGAAAAAAGGTCGTGAAAATGTCAAGATGCCTTATTTAATCAAAAAAATGCTTGAAAAAGCTGGCAAATTACCTAAAGACTAAGTGAAAATAGAAAAGAACTGGTAATACTCTTCGAAAATCAAATTCAAACTGCGTCAACGTCGCCTTACCGTACTCAAGTACAGCCTGCGGCTAGTTTCCTAGTTTGCTCTTTGATTTTCATTGAGTATAAGGTTTGTTTCAGATTTCTGCTAAGGTAGGTTATAACTTAGAAGGTGAAAGAAAAGGCGGTGGGACAGAAATCGATAGACAAAGTCTTGATTTCGTAGTTCCAGCCCCGCGAGGGTGATTAGGAGCTTTTTGGAGTCTAAAAGACGAACAAAAAGTTCAATCAGCTACCGCGTCAAATTATGATTGATAATAAAAAGTGAGGTCGGGATCTTTTTGTCCCAACCTCTTTTTAGGTGACTAGCATTTTTTGACCTAGTTTTTTCTTATTTACCCAGACAAAATTGGCTAAACAATTGTGTAATAAGTTCATCTGGTGCAGCATCTCCTGTAATTTCTCCAAGAATTCCCCAGGTACGGGTCAAATCAACCTGAAGCAGGTCAACTGGCATCCCCAATTCAAGACCTTCGTTAACTGCTTGTAGGCTTTCGACTGCCTTCTCAATTAATGAAATATGACGGGCGTTGGATAGATAGGTAGCATCTTGTTCGACCAAGCCAGCATTTTCAAAGAAGAGGTTGTTAATCCGTTCTTCAATCTTATCAATGTTTTGATTTTTGAGGACTGAAATACGGATGACATCTTCAGGAAGTTCCTGAGTTTCAATAGCCTCAGGTAGGTCAGTTTTGTTAAGTAGGATGATACGGTTGGTATCTTGGCTGATTTCAAGAAGTTGTCGGTCTTGGGCAGTTAGAGGTTCGCTGGCGTTTAAGACAAGTAAAACCAAATCAGCTTCCTTGAGGGCTTTTTTGGAGCGCTCAACCCCGATCTGCTCGACGATATCATCTGTTTCACGGATACCAGCAGTATCAATCAATTTCAGAGGCACACCGTTGATGTTGACGTATTCTTCAATGACATCTCGGGTAGTACCTGCAATATCCGTTACAATAGCCTTGTCTTCACGTAGTAGGTTGTTGAGTAGGCTTGATTTTCCAACGTTGGGACGACCAATGATAGCCGTTGAAATCCCTTCGCGGAGAATTTTACCACGACGTGCAGTTTTTAGGAGATTGGTCAAGAGTTGTTCAAACTCCATAGTTTTTTCGCGGACAACAGCAGTAGTGGCTTCTTCCACATCGTCATACTCAGGATAATCGATATTAACCTCAACCTGAGCCAAGGTATTGAGAATTTCCTGACGAGTATTGTTAATGAGGTCAGACAGGGATCCATCAAGTTGTTTGACTGCTATATTCATAGCCTTGTCAGTCTTAGCACGGATGATATCCATCACAGCCTCGGCCTGAGTCAAGTCCACACGACCGTTAAGGAAGGCACGCTTAGTAAATTCACCAGGCTCTGCCATACGAGCCCCTTCACGGATAGCCAGTTGGAGAATTTCATTGGTTACGGCGATTCCACCGTGGGTATTGATCTCGATAATGTCTTCACGAGTGAAGGTCTTTGGAGACTTCATAGCTCCAACCATGACCTCATCCATGACCTTGCCTGACTGAGGATCAACAATGTGGCCGTAGTTTAGAGTGTGGCTAGTAACCTTGCTCAAGTCCTTGCCTTTAAAGATTTTCTGCGCAATGGCAAAACTATCCGTTCCGCTTAGGCGGACTATCCCAATAGCACCTTCACCAAGCGGTGTCGAGATGGCTGCAATGGTATCAAATTCCCGTGTAATCATTTCAATTCCTTTATAGTTTATTTGTTTGTAAAGACTAATATCTCTTCAAATTGTAACAAATTTTAGTATTTTCTTCAATGAATGTTACTTATAAAGAAAAGCCTAAGCAGATTGCTTAAGCTTTACTTAGTGCGCATTTCGCCTTGTGGGAAATAGGTTCCTTCAGGCATATCGTTGATAATGACATGAACAGCAGACTGAGGTGCACCAGTGTTGCGAACAACAGCTTCCGTAACTTCCTTGGCTAGGGCTTTCTTTTGCTCTAGCGTGCGTCCTTCAAATAAATCGATGCGTACAAATGGCATAATTGCGTCCTCCACTAGTTATTTGATTTCTTCTATTTTACCACATTTTGCCATTTAAAGCTTTGAGAAAATATGGTATACTAGAATGTAGCAAAAATTTAGAAATGGACGTGAAATAGAAGCATGGCACAGTTGTATTATCGTTATGGGACCATGAACTCAGGAAAAACGATTGAGATTCTCAAAGTAGCCTATAACTATGAGGAGCAAGGAAAGGGAGTTGTAATTATGACTTCGGCTCTGGATACGCGTGACGGTGTTGGCTATGTTTCAAGTCGAATTGGGATGAAAAGACCAGCAGTTGCTATTGAGGAAACAACGGATATCTTTGGATTTATCCGAGATTTACCTGAAATGCCTTACTGTGTACTTGTCGATGAAGCCCAGTTTTTAAAGCGTCACCATGTTTACGATCTAGCTCGTGTTGTGGATGAGTTAGACATACCTGTCATGGCATTTGGTTTAAAAAATGACTTTCGTAATGAACTATTCGAAGGTTCAAAATATCTTCTGCTTTTAGCAGATAAGATTGACGAAATCAAGACCATTTGCCAGTATTGCAAGAAAAAAGCGACCATGGTGTTGCGTACGCAGAATGGTCTGCCAGTCTATGATGGTGAGCAGATCCAGATAGGTGGCAATGAAACCTATATCTCGGTTTGCCGTAAACATTATTTTGCGCCACTGATAACATCTAAAAAGGGACAAGACTATGACAATTGAACTAAGAGATGTTACAATGGAAAATTATTTTGATGTTCTGCATTTGGATGTTAAGGAATATCAAAAACAATTTATTGCTACTAACGCAATTAGTTTAGCTGAAGCATATGTCTACACTAAAAATGGAGATTTTGAAATGGAGATTTTGTGGCTCCATTGGCAGTTTACGATAATGATGCAATCATAGGTTTTGTGATGTTAGCTTATGATAAAAAAATCGGAATTAGTAATGGAAATTATTTACTATTTCGTTTCATGATTGATAAGCATTTTCAAAATCAAGGATATTTTAAACCAATTATGGATAAGGTGCTAGACTATGTTTGGACAGCGCCAGCAGGTTTAGCCAATAAACTTTGGTTGTCTTATGAATCAGAAAATAAACATGCAAGGTCTTGTTACCTCAGTTATGGATTTAAAGAAACTGGGGAAATATTTGAGAACGAAGTAGTAGCAATATACGATTTAACAATTGAGAAATAAGGAGAAAAAATGAACATCTATGATCAACTACAAGCTGTAGAAGACCGTTATGAAGAGTTGGGAGAATTGCTGAGCGACCCTGATGTGGTCTCTGATACCAAACGCTTCATGGAATTGTCCAAAGAAGAAGCTTCAACTCGTGACACCGTAACTGCCTACCGCGAATACAAACAAGTCCTTCAAAATATTGTCGACGCTGAGGAGATGATTAAAGAATCAGGCGGAGATGCTGACTTGGAAGAAATGGCCAAACAAGAATTGAAAGATGCTAAGGCTGAAAAAGAAGAGTACGAAGAAAAATTGAAAATCTTGCTCCTTCCTAAAGATCCAAACGATGACAAGAACATCATCCTTGAAATCCGAGGAGCAGCTGGTGGTGATGAAGCTGCCCTCTTTGCTGGCGATTTGCTAACCATGTACCAAAAATATGCTGAAGCCCAAGGCTGGCGCTTTGAAGTCATGGAAGCCTCAATGAACGGTGTTGGTGGTTTCAAAGAAGTGGTTGCTATGGTATCAGGTCAGTCTGTATACTCTAAGCTTAAGTATGAGTCTGGTGCCCATCGTGTTCAACGTGTCCCTGTGACAGAAAGCCAAGGGCGTGTGCATACCTCTACAGCAACAGTTCTTGTTATGCCTGAAGTGGAAGAAGTAGAGTACGATATTGATCCAAAAGACCTTCGTGTGGATATCTACCACGCGTCAGGTGCTGGTGGACAGAACGTCAACAAGGTTGCGACTGCTGTTCGTATTGTTCACTTGCCAACCAATATCAAGGTTGAAATGCAGGAAGAACGTACCCAGCAGAAAAACCGTGAGAAGGCTATGAAGATTATTCGTGCGCGTGTTGCTGACCACTTTGCACAGATTGCTCAAGACGAGCAAGACGCAGAGCGTAAGTCTACTATCGGTACTGGTGACCGTTCAGAACGTATCCGTACTTATAACTTCCCACAAAACCGTGTGACAGACCACCGTATCGGCTTGACTCTTCAAAAACTTGATACTATCTTGTCTGGTAAACTCGATGAAGTTGTGGATGCCTTGGTTCTTTACGACCAAACTCAAAAATTAGAAGAATTAAACAAATAATGAAATTAGCTCAAATTTTTAAAGATTTTGAGGAAAAGTTAATAGCACAAGGAGAGGAAGCTGAAAGCCTCTCCTTTGTCTATCGTGGCCTGAAAAATCTATCTTTTACAGACTTTGTCTTTGCTCTTCAGCAAGAAATTTCAGAGAAAGAAAGACAATTTGTAGAGTATATTTATAGGAAATTGGCAAATCATATACCCGCCCAGTATATTATCGGTCATGCTGAATTCTTTGGGATGCAGTTAAAAGTAGATGAGCGGGTCTTGATTCCCCGTCCAGAAACAGAAGAACTAGTGAAGCTCACCCTAGCTGAGAATCCAAAGGAAAATCTCAAAGTTCTGGATATCGGAACAGGGAGTGGTGCTATTGCTCTTGCCTTAGCTAAAAATAGACCTGATTGGACAATCACAGCTGCCGATATTTCTCAGGATGCTTTGGATTTGGCGATGGAAAACGCTAATAATCAAGGTCTAACATTATCTTTTATTAAATCTGACTGTTTCTCCGAAATTTCTTCAAAATATGATATAATTGTATCCAATCCACCTTACATATCTCGAGTAGATGAGGCAGAAGTAGGTTTGAATGTTCTCCATTCAGAGCCACATTTAGCCCTCTTTGCAGATGAGGATGGTCTAGCGATCTATCGCAGAATTGCGGAAGAATCAAAGGACTATCTAAATGATGGTGGTAAGATTTATCTTGAAATTGGCTACAAACAAGGTCAAAGTGTTCCAGCTCTTTTCAAGGAAAATTTTCCCGAGAAGCGAGTTCGAACTCTGAAAGACCAATTTGGTCAAGATAGGATGGTTGTCATTGATGATGGAGAAAATTAAGAAAGAGCTTGAAAATGGTGGAGCTGTAGTTTTGCCGACAGAAACAGTTTATGGTCTCTTTGCAAAAGCTTTGGATAAAAAGGCAGTTGACCATGTTTATCAGCTTAAACGTCGCCCAAGAGACAAGGCACTTAATCTCAATGTCGCAAGTTTAGACGATATCTTGAACTTTTCTAAGAATCAGCCAGCTTATCTCCAAAAACTGGTTGAAAGTTTTTTACCAGGCCCTTTGACCATTATCTTAGAAGCTAATGACAAGGTTCCCTACTGGGTCAATTCAGATTTGATGACTGTTGGATTTCGCATGCCGAGTCATCCAGTAACTCTGGACTTGATTCGTGAATTTGGCCCCTTAATCGGACCTTCTGCCAATATCTCAGGGCAATCAAGTGGAGTTACTTTTCGAAAGATTCTTCATGATTTTGACCAAGAGGTCTTGGGACTTGAAGACGATGCATTTTTAACAGGTCAGGATTCGACTATTTTAGACTTATCTGGTGACAAGGTAAAGATTCTACGCCAAGGAGCGATTAAGCGAGAAGATATCCTTGCCAAGATACCAACAATTCCTTTTGAGGAGGTATGACATGCTACGTGATTTGAAAACAACAGATGTTGAAGCAATTTGTGAGATTAACAAAGAGGCTTTAGGTTATGCTTTTAGTTCAGAGGAAACGTCTAGTCAACTAGCTAAGTTATCTCAGGACTCTCATCACTACCTACTGGGTTTCGAGGATTCGACCAGCCATGACTTACTTGGTTATGTTCATGCCGAGGTTTATGAATCCCTTTATTCAAAACCAGGTTTTAATATCCTAGCTTTAGCTGTTTTGCCTCAAACACAGGGTCAGGGTATCGGAAAAACTTTGCTCCAAGGATTGGAACAAGAAGCAAAAAAACGAGGCTATAACTTTATTCGCTTAAATTCTGCAGACCATCGTCTAGGTGCCCATGCATTTTACGAAAAAGTTGGTTATACTTGTGATAAAGTGCAGAAACGGTTTATTCGCATCTTTTAGTTTGATTTATGTAGAACAAAACTAAAGGACCTGTCACACTATAAAGGAGAAGACCTATGATTTTTGACAAAGATGATTTTAAAGTTTATGACGCAGATCTCTGGAATGCTATTGCCAAAGAAGAAGAACGCCAACAAAATAACATTGAGTTGATTGCTTCCGAAAACGTCGTTTCAAAGGCTGTTATGGCTGCTCAAGGGTCTATCTTGACCAATAAATATGCCGAGGGTTACCCAGGACGTCGTTATTATGGTGGAACTGATGTAGTAGACGTGGTAGAAACTCTAGCTATTGAACGTGCTAAAGAAATCTTTGGTGCCAAGTTTGCCAATGTACAACCCCACTCAGGAAGCCAAGCCAACTGTGCTGCCTACATGGCCTTGATTGAGCCAGGTGACACTGTCATGGGTATGGATCTGGCAGCAGGTGGTCACTTGACTCACGGAGCTCCTGTCAGCTTCTCTGGTCAAACCTACAACTTTGTTTCTTATAGTGTTGATCCTGAAACAGAACTCTTGGACTTTGATGCTATCTTGAAACAAGCCCAAGAAGTAAAACCAAAACTGATCGTAGCAGGTGCTTCAGCGTATTCTCAAATTATCGACTTCTCAAAATTCCGTGAAATTGCTGATGCTGTTGGGGCTAAGCTCATGGTGGACATGGCCCATATCGCTGGTTTGGTTGCTGCTGGTCTACATCCAAGTCCAGTTCCATACGCTCATATCACAACAACGACGACCCACAAAACCCTTCGTGGACCACGTGGTGGTTTGATTTTGACTAATGACGAGGACCTAGCGAAGAAAATCAACTCAGCTATTTTCCCAGGTATCCAAGGTGGACCTTTAGAGCACGTTGTTGCTGCTAAGGCTGTTGCCTTCAAAGAAGTTTTGGATCCAGCCTTCAGGGAATACGCTGCTAATGTCATCAAGAACAGCAAGGCTATGGCAGATGTCTTCTTGCAAGACCCTGATTTCCGTATCATTTCTGGCGGAACTGAAAACCACCTCTTCCTTGTTGATGTAACTAAGGTTGTAGAAAACGGAAAAGTTGCTCAAAACTTGCTAGATGAAGTCAACATTACCCTAAATAAAAACTCTATCCCTTACGAAACCTTGTCACCATTCAAGACAAGTGGTATTCGTATTGGAGCAGCCGCAATAACTGCACGTGGATTTGGTGAAGAAGAAAGTCGTAAAGTGGCAGAGCTTATCATTGAAGCCCTTAAGAATGCAGAAAATGAAGCTGTTTTAGAAGAAGTGAGAAGTGCAGTCAAAGAATTGACAGATGCCTTCCCATTATACGAGGACTAAAATTTTTATGGACATTTATATTAAGAAAGCCATTATCCATCAGTTCAGCCCGGATGACACAGAGTTGTTTCTAGCGGATAAATTTCTCAATATCACTCCAAAAATCGAGGAATACCTACGTAAGAAAATCGAACGTGTGTATTCAGATGAAGCCAAGACTGGGATTTTCGAAGAAGAAAATCCCTTCTTCAATCACATTACAGACGATTTATTGGAGACATCGGTGACACTGGCTAACCTCTGGAAAGAGGAATTCAGCATTTCCGAAAATCTTAAGACCAATGACTTGATTTTTGTGCAATTTTCTAAAGAAGGAGTAGAGCATTTTGCTTTTTTACGTATTGCCCTACGTGAGACCTTGACCCACCTCGGAGGAGAGGTTGATAATCCAATCAAGCTGACTCAAAACAATCTTCCTGGATTTTGTACAGGGGCTGACGAGGCCTTGGTGGTCAATCTTCAAAGCCGAAAATATCACCTGATTGAGAAACGAATCAAGTATAACGGGACTTTTTTGAACTATTTTTCTGAGAATCTGATACAGGCTCATCCTAAGATTTCACCTAAGAAGTCAATCAAGGAACTGGAAAAAACAGCTCAGAGAATTGCTGAAACATTTAATACAGATGATTTTCAATTTCAATCTAAGGTCAAGTCTGCTATTTTCAATAACCTTGAAGAAAGCAATGAGTTGTCTCCTGAAAAATTGGCTAATGATCTTTTTGACAACAATCTCACCGCACGTCTTAGCTTTATTGACCAAGTCAAGGAAGCAGTGCCCGAGCCAGTTCAATTTGATGAAATCGATGCCAGTCGTCAATTAAAGAAATTTGAAAACCAAAAGCTTTCTCTGTCAAATGGGATTGAGTTAATCGTACCCAATAATATTTACCAAGATGCTGAGTCGGTCGAATTTATCCAAAATGACAATGGTACCTACTCTATCTTAATCAAAAACATCGAGGATATACAAAGCAAATAATGTTTAAATTTATAAGAAGGGTCTTGGTGCTTGTTCTTATCTTATTTACTGGCTATAAACTTTTTCATATGTATCGGGATGTGAAGCAGGTCATGACCTATCAATCCTTGGTACGAGAGGTTTTAAGTGAGCAAGATACTCCAGCAAATGAAGAACTAGTCCTGGCCATGATTTATACCGAAACCAAAGGTAAAGAAAGTGACGTGATGCAGTCTAGTGAGTCTGCCAGCGGTACTACAAATACGATTTCTGACAATAGGAGTAGTATTCGTCAGGGAATTCAAACCTTGACTGAAAATCTGTATTTAGCACAAGAAAAGGGCGTGGATGCTTGGACTGCTGTACAGGCCTATAACTTTGGTCCAGCTTATATTGATTATATTGCCCAAAACGGGAAAGAAAATACACTTACCCTAGCCAAGAAATATTCGAGAGATACAGTTGCGCCAACTTTAGGAAATACAACTGGAAAAACCTATCGCTATGTCAATCCAATTTCCATCTTTCAAGGTGGAGAACTCTATGTGGATGGTGGAAACTATTATTACTCTAGACAGGTTCAACTAAATCTTTACATTATTAAATTTTTTAATCTATTTTAAGCACTCAAATCCACTATTAAATTATAGGGAAACGACAAGATCTAGTCTCAATAAGTACTAGATCTTTTTATTATGAAAATAGTTTAAATATCTAAAAATAACTAATCTGACACTTTGTTACAAAATTCCTATTATTCGAACGTTAATTCATAAAATGATTATATGTTTATTTGAAATATTAGAATTTCATTTGGTTTTAGATTGTTATCACTGATTTAATACAAAAAAAGCGAATAATATATCTTGGAATAGAGAGAAATACTTGAAATTCAAAGTAATAGTGATATAATGAATGTAACGAATAATTAGATTGGGGATTAATAATGAAAAATTATTTTAGTGAACGGCAACGTTTTTCATTACGGAAGTATAGTTTTGGTTTAGCTTCTGTATTATTAGGTACGGCCTTCTTTTTGAGTGGGCAGGTTGCAAGTGCTGATGAAACACCTATTTTAGATAGAGTAGCTGTTGCTGAAGCAAGTGATCAACAAACGGTTGCTAGTGATCAGCAATCTATTCCCACTAAAAAAACGGTTGATGAAGAGGCAGTAGAGACCACTTTTTCTGAAGCAAGTGCAGGTATTCAAGAATCTCAAAAAACAACCAACAATTCAGAAAATAGCAAATTAAATGATCAAATTTCAAAAGTAGATGAAGAAACTACTCCTGATAATAAAGTAGATGTACAGAAGACGGAAACTTTAGATTCAGCTACTAGTGTTCAAAATGAGGAATCTAAAAACTCCTATAAAAAATCTGATAACTCCTCTGAGCTTAAAGGTGACTACACAGAAAATAAAGTATCAGATTCTCGTCTAAATCGTAGCCGAAGAGCTATCTCGGAAAATGGATGGGCTTCACATGAAATAGATCCAAAAGATTTAAGTTTTAAAGCTGTGAATATTCCAGTAATCTCAGGTCAATATGTCACGAGAGATGATATTAATGGAATTAAAATTGAAACAGACATGTTTGATATTCCTTGGACCTACAATTATGTCATCGTTTCGAAGAGTAGTAATGGTGGAGAAGCGAGACATCGCATCATAAATATTTATTACAAGAATCTAGGAACGATTAGTTTTGTAGATTCTGACGGCAATTCAATCTCTGGAGTAACGACTAGTAAAGTCTTTAAAAATACAAATAATACTCTTACTTCTGATGATGGTACTCCTGTCCCAGATCCATCGGATGCTGCTATTACTGAACTTCCAAAACTTCCAGCAGGTTATCGTCTTAAAACTGTTGATGGTGATCCTACAAAAGTAGAAGCCTATATTGACCGTCAGACAAGTGACACTATCTATGATTATAGTGAAATTCACACCAATGAGGTTATTGATCCAGATTCTCTAACTCCAGATGAATTGGATGAAGCTTTGAAGAAGTATCCTGCTCCAAAGATTAGTAGTGAAACGTGGTCTTTGACCCAAAAAGAAACAGTTACTCTCATTCGTCAACCTGATGGAAGCTATGCTATTGATCCTACTATTGCAGGTAATGGAGGAAATCAATTTGCACCAGGAACACGCTATCGTCTTGTTCTTGAAAAAGATTCTACCGCTATTCAACAAACAACTAGCCAAACTGTAACCTATACTGGAGCAGAGAGTAACCCACCACAAAATCTTCAAAATGACTTTACTTTTACAGGCGAAGAAAATAGTCAAACACATGACAAAACATGGAAACAAACATCTCATACTTATGGAGAAGTTTTAACTCCAGTCGTTACAGGTTACTACGCAGATAAAACTAGTGCAGGTAAAAAGACTGTTACACCAGATCAACCGCATGCAACTGATACTGTAACTTATAAAAAGTTAGGTAAAATTATCCAAGTAGACGAAGCCGGAAATGTTATTCCAGGTTCAGTATCTAAGACTTATGAAAATAATCCAGTTGATCCGACCCAAGCAGCAGAAACTAAAATTCCTGATGCTCCAGCTGGATACAAAATTAAGGAAGAACAACCTCAAGCTTGGGGTTACAATATAGTTGATAAAACGATTGAACCAAATGATGAAAGTGATCCAGATCGTATTTCACGAGATACCCCAATCATCTACGTGCCAATCGTAAATGATGTGACAAAACCAACCAAACAAACCGTAACCTTTGAAGGTGCGGGTGTAGATACTCCAACTCCTAATGTTCAAACTGACTTCACATTTACTGGTAAGCAAAAACAGGCAGATGGTACGATCACATGGGATCAACCAAGCCATACCTACGGTAAGGTTATTGTTCCAGTTGTAGAAGGATTCTACTCAGATAAGGCGGAAGCTGGATCAAAAGTAGTAACTCCAGATCAACCAGAAGTAACAGACCATGTTATCTACAAACCACTTGGAAGCTTGGTGCCAAAATCTGACGATCCAAAATTCCCATCAACTCCAAAAGTGAAGTATCCAAATGATCCGACAGATCCAACCAAACCAAGTAAACCAATTGTGCCAAATGTCCCAGGCTACAAACCATACTTGCCAGATCCAAACGATCCAACGAAACCAGATACAGATAAACCAGTAGAACCAGGTAAGGAGCTACCAAACCTTCCAACAAACCCCGGTGATGATACTCCAATCATCTACGTTCCAATCGTAAATGATGTGACAAAACCAACCAAACAAACGGTAACCTTTGAAGGTGCGGGTGTAGATACTCCAACTCCTAATGTTCAAACTGACTTCACATTCACTGGTAAGCAAAAACAGGCAGATGGTACGATCACATGGGATCAACCAAGCCATACATACGGTAAGGTTATTGTCCCAGTTGTAGATGGATACTACTCTGATAAGACAGAAGCTGGATCTAAGACAGTGACTCCAGAACAACCAGAAGTAACAGACCATGTTATCTACAAACCACTTGGAAGCTTGGTTCCAAAATCTGACGATCCAAAATTCCCATCTACGCCAAAAGTGAAGTATCCAAATGATCCGACAGACCCAACTAAGCCAAGTAAACCAATTGTGCCAAATGTCCCAGGTTACAAACCATACTTGCCAGATCCAAACGATCCGACGAAACCAGATACAGATAAACCAGTAGAACCAGGTAAGGAGCTACCAAACCTTCCAACAAACCCAGGTGATGATACACCAATCATCTACGTGCCAATCTTAAATGATGTAACAAAACCAACTAAACAAACTGTAACCTTTGAAGGAGCAGGTGACAAGACTCCGGCTGCCGATGTCCAAAATGACTTCACATTTACTGGTAAAGAAAAACAAGCTGATGGAACTACAACATGGACTGAAACTAGTCACACCTATGGCAAGGTTACTGTCCCAGTTGTAGATGGATACTACTCAGATAAGGCAGAAGCTGGATCTAAAGTTGTAACTCCAGATCAACCAGAAGTAACAGACCATGTTATCTACAAACCACTTGGAAGCTTGATTCCGAAATCTGACGATCCAAAATTCCCATCAACTCCAAAAGTGAAGTATCCAAATGATCCGACAGATCCAACCAAGCCAAGTAAACCAATTGTGCCAAATGTTCCAGGCTACAAACCATACTTGCCAGATCCAAACGATCCGACGAAACCAGATACAGATAAACCAGTAGAACCAGGTAAGGAGCTACCAAACCTTCCAACCAACCCAGGTGATGACACCCCAATCATCTACGTTCCAATCGTAAATGATGTGACAAAACCAACCAAACAAACGGTAACCTTTGAAGGTGCGGGTGTAGATACTCCAACTCCTAATGTTCAAACTGACTTCACATTCACTGGTAAGCAAAAACAGGCAGATGGTACGATCACATGGGATCAACCAAGCCATACATACGGTAAGGTTATTGTCCCAGTTGTAGATGGATACTACTCTGATAAGACAGAAGCTGGATCTAAGACAGTGACTCCAGAACAACCAGAAGTAACAGACCATGTTATCTACAAACCACTTGGAAGCTTGGTTCCAAAATCTGACGATCCAAAATTCCCATCTACGCCAAAAGTGAAGTATCCAAATGATCCGACAGACCCAACTAAGCCAAGTAAACCAATTGTGCCAAATGTCCCAGGTTACAAACCATACTTGCCAGATCCAAACGATCCGACGAAACCAGATACAGATAAACCAGTAGAACCAGGTAAGGAGCTACCAAACCTTCCAACAAACCCAGGTGATGATACACCAATCATCTACGTGCCAATCTTAAATGATGTAACAAAACCAACTAAACAAACTGTAACCTTTGAAGGAGCAGGTGACAAGACTCCGGCTGCCGATGTCCAAAATGACTTCACATTTACTGGTAAAGAAAAACAAGCTGATGGAACTACAACATGGACTGAAACTAGTCACACCTATGGCAAGGTTACTGTCCCAGTTGTAGATGGATACTACTCAGATAAGGCAGAAGCTGGATCTAAAGTTGTAACTCCAGATCAACCAGAAGTAACAGACCATGTTATCTACAAACCACTTGGAAGCTTGATTCCGAAATCTGACGATCCAAAATTCCCATCAACTCCAAAAGTGAAGTATCCAAATGATCCGACAGATCCAACCAAGCCAAGTAAACCAATTGTGCCAAATGTTCCAGGCTACAAACCATACTTGCCAGATCCAAACGATCCGACGAAACCAGATACAGATAAACCAGTAGAACCAGGTAAGGAGCTACCAAACCTTCCAACCAACCCAGGTGATGACACCCCAATCATCTACGTTCCAATCGTAAATGATGTGACAAAACCAACTAAACAAACCGTAACCTTTGAAGGTGCGGGTGTAGATACTCCAACTCCTAATGTTCAAACTGACTTTACATTTACTGGTAAGCAAAAACAGGCAGATGGTACGATCACATGGGATCAAACAAGCCATACATACGGTAAGGTTATTGTCCCAGTTGTAGATGGATACTACTCTGATAAGACAGAAGCTGGATCTAAGACAGTGACTCCAGATCAACCAGAAGTAACAGACCATGTTATCTACAAATCACTTGGAAGCTTGGTGCCAAAATCTGACGATCCAAAATTCCCATCAACTCCAAAAGTGAAGTATCCAAATGATCCGACAGATCCAACCAAACCAAGTAAACCAATTGTACCAAATGTCCCAGGCTACAAACCATACTTGCCAGATCCAAACGATCCAACGAAACCAGATACAGATAAACCAGTAGAACCAGGTAAGGAGCTACCAAATCTTCCAACAAACCCAGGTGATGATACCCCAATCATCTACGTTCCAATCGTAAATGATGTGACAAAACCAACCAAACAAACAGTAACCTTTGAAGGTGCGGGTGTAGATACTCCAATTCCTAATGTTCAAACTGACTTCACATTCACTGGTAAGCAAAAACAGGCAGATGGAACAATTACATGGGATCAACCAAGCCATACATACGGTAAGGTTATTGTTCCAGTTGTAGAAGGATTCTATTCAGATAAGGCAGAAGCTGGATCTAAAGTTGTAACTCCAGATCAACCAGAAGTAACAGACCATGTTATCTACAAACCACTTGGAAGCTTGGTGCCGAAATCTGACGATCCAAAATTCCCATCAACGCCAAATGTGAAGTATCCGAATGATCCGACAGATCCAACTAAACCAAGTAAGCCAATTGTGCCAAATGTCCCAGGCTACAAACCATACTTGCCAGATCCAAACGATCCAAGTAAACCAGGTCAACCAGTAGAACCAGGTAAGGAGCTACCAAACCTTCCAACAAACCCCGGTGATGATACCCCAATCATCTACGTTCCAATTAAACCAGAGAATCCGACAGTTCCAACCCCTGGACCAAAACCAGAGAATCCGATAGTTCCAACTCCTGGACCAAAACCGGAGAATCCGACAGTTCCAACTCCTGGACCAAAACCGGAGAATCCGACAGTTCCAATTCCAGAACCAAAACCTCAAATTCCTGTTACTCCGGAACCAAAACTTTTAGATCCTGAAAAAGTAGTTTACGAATTGCCAAATACAGGTGCGGATTCAAACTCAGTAGTGACTGGACTTGGAATCATTGGAATAGCGACAACACTATTAGGGTTAGCTCAAAAGAAAAAAGAAGACTAAATTAAAAATCTAGTTAAATAAAAAATTTTCATGAGCAAATCACTTGTATAAAAGATTAGAGAAGACTATTTTGTTCTTCTCTTTTCTTGTATTCTGAACAGTGAGATAATTTTACTCAATATGATTTAGTAACTGTATAAGACTTTTTTAAGTTTTGTAAGGTATGCTAGAATGGAAAAGGAGGAGCGTCCAATGAGAAAGAAATTCTTTCTGACTAGTGCTGCAGTACTTTTAGCAGTTGCAACACTGCAAAGCGCCCAGGCAGCTACTGATGTTCAAAAAGTCATTGATGAAACCTATGTTCAACCTGAGTATGTCTTGGGTTCTTCACTAACAGAAGATCAAAAAAATCAAACACTAAAAAAACTAGGCTATGATGCCTCTAAAGATACTAAAGACTTGAAGACCATGACGCCCGATGTCTACTCAAAAATTATGAATGTCGCAAACGACTCTAGTCTCCAGCTCTATTCGTCTGCAAAAATTCAAAAACTAGGTGAAAAATCTCCACTTGAAGTCAAGATTGAAACACCTGAAAACATCACCAAAGTGACACAAGACATGTACCGTAATGCGGCAGTTACCTTGGGTGTTGAACATGCTCGTATAACCGTAGCTGCACCAATCCCTGTAACAGGTGAAAGTGCCCTAGCTGGTATCTACTATTCATTAGAAGCTAATGGTGTTCAACTTCCTCAAGAAAATAAAGACCTAGCTCAGGAAGAACTAAAAGCTTTGTCAGACATCAACGATGAAAACAAGGACAAATCAGGCTATGATGCCAATAAACTCAATGTAGCCCTTGCCGATATCAAATCTGCTATCGCTAAAGCTAAAGAGTCCAAGGGTGAGCTTACTGAGGATGATGTTCGTAAGATCGTTGAAGATACGTTGAAAAATTATAAGCTGGATCAGGTTATAACAGGAAACCAGATCAATGTCATCATCAACTTTGCCTTTAATCTTTCTAAGAGCGATATTTTGAATAACGAAGACTTTACAAAGACTCTAAAGGATCTGAAACAAAGTATCGTTGCGCAAGCAGGAGATAGTTTTAGCAATATCGACCTTAACTTTGATGCTAATAAAGCTATTCAAGACGGTGGCAATATCATCAGTGCTATTTGGCAAGCAATTGTAAACTTTTTCAAGAGTTTTGGTGCTTAGGTTAATTCATGGTATAATAGATGGTAACAGAATAGTTGCCGTCTTTTTTTGTCGGCTGATAGAAAGTGAAAATTATGTTAAAGAAAAATGATATTGTAGAAGTAGAGATTGTCGATTTGACCCATGAAGGAGCAGGTGTTGCTAAGGTAGATGGCTTGGTATTTTTTGTTGAGAATGCTCTTCCGACTGAGAAAATCCTCATGCGTGTCCTTAAAGTCAACAAGAAGATTGGCTTTGGTAAAGTCGAGGAATACCTTACGCAATCACCACATCGCAACCAAGACTTAGATTTGGCTTACTTGCGTTCAGGGATCGCCGACCTAGGTCATCTAGCTTATCCAGAGCAACTCAAGTTTAAAACCAAGCAAGTAAAAGACAGTCTCTATAAGATTGCTGGAATCAGGGAAGTAGAGGTTGCTGATACTCTTGGTATGGAAAATCCTATCAAGTATCGTAACAAGGCTCAGGTTCCTGTTCGTCGCGTTAATGGTGTTCTGGAGACTGGTTTCTTCCGTAAGAATTCTCACGACCTTATGCCATTGGAGGATTTTTACATTCAGGATCCAGTCATTGACCAAGTTATTGTAGCTTTACGTGATTTGCTCCGTCGATATGACTTGAAGCCTTATGATGAGAAGGAACAGTCAGGCTTGATTCGTAACCTTGTTGTGCGTCGTGGACATCACTCAGGTCAAATCATGATTATTTTGGTGACCACACGTCCTAAAGTTTTCAGAGTTGAACAGGTGATTGAACAAATCGTCAAGCAATTTCCAGAAATTGTGTCTGTCATGCAGAATATCAATGATCAAAACACCAATGCGATTTTCGGTAAAGAATGGCGTACACTTTATGGTCAAGATTACATTACAGATCAGATGTTGGGTAATGATTTCCAAATCTCTGGACCAGCTTTTTACCAGGTCAATACAGAAATGGCAGAGAAACTCTATCAGACAGCTATTGACTTTGCGGAGTTAAAACAAGATGATGTCGTCATCGATGCCTACTCAGGAATTGGGACTATTGGACTATCTGTCGCTAAGCACGTCAAGGAAGTTTATGGTGTAGAGGTCATCCCAGAAGCTGTAGAAAACAGCCAGAAAAATGCTAGCTTAAATGGTATCAGCAATGCTCACTATGTCTGCGATACAGCTGAAAATGCCATGAAAAACTGGCTCAAGGTAGGCATCCAACCAACTGCTATCCTAGTCGATCCACCACGCAAGGGCTTGTCCGAGAGCTTTATCAAAGCCAGCGCCCAAACAGGAGCTGATCGCATCGCTTATATCTCTTGTAATGTAGCAACCATGGCTCGAGATATCAAACTCTATCAAGAGCTAGGCTATGAATTGAAGAAAGTCCAGCCGGTGGATTTATTTCCGCAGACGCATCACGTCGAGTGTGTGAGCTTGTTGGTAAAACGAAGTTAATCCTCAAAAGGTTCACCCAAACCTTTTGGGTTCCACAGATACAGCATGTGGAGTGTGTAGTGTTGCTACAACGACTAAAAGGGTGAAAATTCTTGATTTTAAGCACTTTTTCAAGCATTTTGTCTTTATTGAAAAGAGTGATTTTGACATAAAAAAGGTGCAAAAAAATACATTGATGTGAACGTCTGTTTGAATGTCGACTGCGTAGACAAAAAATAGATACGTCAGTAATAAATGAATCCAGCGAGAACATTTTGATAAGTGTTCTCGCTTTTTTTATCTTTTGTAAGTCACTTTTTATTATCAAAAAACTTGCATTTTATCATTTAAAATGATAAAATACGTACAAAATGATAAAAAGGAAAAACAATGAATGTTCAAAAGATAATTTCTATTTTTCAATCGTTTTATATTAATGTAAGTGTTGAAAAAATAGCTTTAACTTTACCAATTAGTTTTGAAAAAAGATTTCAATATGTCCAAATGAAGTTTCATAAGGAGTCATTTTTATTGATTAAAGAAAAGAGAAGAGGTAGTTTAGACTCATTTGTTACTCAAGCTCGTATTATGGGTGAAAAAGCTAGCATGGACGTTATTTTGGTATTTTCAAAGCTATCTGACATTGAAAAAAAACAACTCCTTCAAGCTAGAGTTCCTTTTGCAGATTTCAAGGGAAATCTCTTTTTTCCTCCATTGGGATTAGTATTGAATGCTAATGATGATGTTGTAGCATCTAAAGAATTAACACCTAGTGAACAATTAACTTGGATTGCCTTTTTATTGACAAAAGGTCAAAAAGAAGTAGATGTTGATATGCTTTCACAGGTAACTGGGCTTCCAAACTCAACGATTTATAGATGTTTGAGGACTTTTAAAACTTTAGATTGGTTAAATAAGCCAAATAAACTTTACACCTATACAGCATCAAAAAAAGAATTATTCTTAAAATCAGAGTCCTATTTATTTAATCCCATCAAAAAACGGCTCTTATTGCCCAATGTAGATCTAGAGAATATAAAATCTGCTTCTAGGCTTCTATACGGTGGTACTTATGCTTTATCCTATTTGACTTTTTTAGCTGAATCGGATGAAAATAGTAGCTATGTTATATCACAGAGACAATTCAATAAATTATCCTTGCCATTATCTCAGCATGTTTTAGAAGGCAAGGTATTAGAAATATGGCGATATCGCCCTTTTGTATCTGAATTTTGGAACGGTTTTAAAGAAAATCAAGATAGACAGTTTGTAGATCCTATTTCACTTTATTTGACCTTAAAAGATGATGATGATCCACGTGTGGAGGAAGAGATTGAAGCACTAAAAAATAATATATTACAGTATCTAGGAGAAGATGATGTCAGCTAATACGAAAGCTATTTTTCAAGAAATGTTTGCGAATTTTCAAGACTATTATGTTTTGATTGGAGGGACTGCAACCTCTATTGTATTGGACTCGCAAGGATTTAAAAGTCGGACAACAAAAGATTATGATATGGTAATCATTGATGAATTAAAAAATAAGGAATTTTATGATACCTTGAATCACTTTTTAGAATTGGGAGAATATCAAGGAAGTCAGAAGGATGAAAAAGCGCAATTATTTCGATTTACAACAAATAAACCTGAGTTTCCTTCTATGATTGAACTATTTAGTATTTTACCAGAATACCCATTAAAGAAGGAGGGGAGAGAAACACCCTTACATTTTGATGAAGATGCTAGTTTGTCGGCCTTATTATTGGATAAGGATTATTATAATATATTGGTGCATGAAAAAGAATCCATTCAGGGATACTCGGTGTTGAGTAATCGTGGTTTAATTATTTTCAAGGCTAAAGCTTGGTTGGATATGAGAGAACGCTCTGCCATAGGTATTCAAGGTTTAAGTAAAGCCATAAAAAAACATTTGAACGATATTACTCGATTAACAGCTTTATTAGTAGGAAGTGAAAAACTGTCAAATATAACCTCTAGTGACACGGTAAAAGCAGATATGCACCGTTTTGTGATAGAACTTGAGTCTGTGATATCAACTATTCCTCAAAATGATGATATTTTATTGAATCGAAATGAAGTTTTTGAAATTTTGAAGGATTTTTTAGATAGTTAAAATAATTGTAGTAATATAGGTATATTGGAATGTGGCATACTTGTTTATGTCTGGGAGGACTGATGTGTCAGTTCTCCTGTTTTTTATGTTCAAGTTACTTGATTTAGTTCAGGTGGCTTTTTTGCTGTTCTTTTTTATGCGATAACCATTTCAAGACGTTTTTGGTAGGATTTGAGAGAAATATAAATAGTAGGAGATAGTCACATGTTGATTCAAGAAAAAGTGAGAAACATGTTTTTCGTAAAAGCAAAAAATACCGCCCTTTTGTTCGATTACGATTGGAACTTTGATGAGCGCAGCTGTTGGTCAAGGTGGACAGTCGCTCCATGTAGATGAAGTTGGGAGAACAGGAAATCCTGCCACCAATCTTATCCAAGCAAAGCCAGCTGATAGTGAACATATAATCCAAGCCAAATTAAGTGGTCAGGCAAGTGGAGAATTAACCTTTGCCGTTTCGAACGAGGAATTAGATAAAGTAGAACAAGTAGCTAAGGCTGAAGGCGTTCAAGTTGTCACAGATAAGGAAGTCAATCTGGCTACAAAAACAGCAGTGGAAAAAAGCATCGCTCTTTCCAAAGAACAGACTGACTCTGATAAGCAGGTCTCGGAAGTTAAGAAAGCGACAGCTGATTATGCATTGGAAAATTATGGCCTATCTCCTTTAAAACCAATCAAATTTAACAAGGCTAGATGGAAAGAAATGGTAAAACCTTATTTTGAAAAAAATGATGTTTTTACTATGCCTCAAAATGAAAATATAAGTTTCTAAAAGGAACAGAAGTAAATCTGTGTTTAACTGCAACTAGTAAGTTGCAGTTTTTTGTTTTGAATAATGATATAATAGGTTAAGAAAATAATGAAAACGCTATATATTTGAAAATTGATTAGGAAAGCAGAAAGTATGGAAACAATCGATATGATTATTAAATCATCAACTGAATTTTATAACGATTTAAAAGCTGATGAACATGACAGATATCGTTCATGGGAACATTGCTATTCACATTTTATGAAAGCTCGAAAAGAGAATGATGTGAATCTTGATTACTTGAGTTTACAACTTGCATTTTATTTAGCAAGTTGGGGGATGTATAGAGGTTCTTCATTCTTATTACAAAAGGATTATAGAGTACATATACCTGTAGTAAGAGAAATCTTAAGCAATAAATATGATTCTCTAGCAGGAATAGAATGTAAAGATTTTAAAAATGAAACTAACCAAAAATTGCTAAAGGAAATAAATGAATTTATTGCTAATTATTATGATGAAATCAGACGTGAAGTGAGAAGTTCAGCACTAAAAAATAACTTATCAGAAACACTAATCACAAAGATACTGATGGGCACACTTGGTTGCGTTCCGGCATATGATAGATATTTTGTTAAAGGAATAAGATCTCAAAAGATTGCAAGTGGAACCTATAACATTAAATCTATTTTACAACTAGTAGATTTTTATGAAAAAAACATAGAACAATTTGATTCAGTTCAAAAGAATTTTATTGTTGCTGATATGCTGTATCCTCAAATGAAAATACTTGATATGGGATTTTGGCAGATTGGTTTTGACCTAGATAGTAAATAACTATTTACTTCTGTATCTGGAATTTATAAATGGATTTACTTTGAAAAGATAGTAACTCTAAATCTTAATAATAATTTTTCATTGAATAGATTTTAGATAATTAGCTTTTAGAGTATGGTATGCTACATATTAATTTTATTATTAGGGAAAGCGACTAGATAGCATCGTATTAAGATATTTTTACATAGATGATATTGCATTTTGAATTATAACAAAGGAGTACTAACATGCCGAAATATACCGACGAAGATATTAGAAAATTAAATAAAATCACATTAAAAATTGCTGGTGATTATTTAGGTATAAGTTCACAGGCAGTTGCTATAGGTCTTAGAAATAATCTTCTTCCAATTGGGTTCGCTATTCATAACGAAGAAAGAGACAGACGTTTTACTGAGAGCTGGTCATATCATATTATCGCTGAAAGAATGATTTCGTACAATCATGGTAATCTATCAGAGATCCGTGTTGAAAATATTGAAACTAGTTTAGATAAAATAATAGAGGAATTTAACGGTTTAAAACAAGATTTACTTTTTATATTAAGCGAAAATGCAGAAGTGAAGAATTAGAAGTTTTTGAATTTGCGTTTTCGCTTGGTAAATATAAAAACGGTGATGTAAAATATAAGGGTAAAGGTGTTTCAAATGAAGATGATAAAGACCTTTTCTAGAGAAGAACTCTATGAAGAAATCTGGAAGATAAGTGCGAAACAAGTTTCATTGAAATATGATTTAAGTTATTCTGACTTACTCAAGAAATGTAAAGAATTTGAAATCCCAATTCCAAAGGGTAGTTATTGGTATCGTAAGAATACTGGACAAGACCTAAGTGAACTTATCGTTCCATTACCACAAAATGACATAAATGAGGTTCATATTGATAGAAAAAGTTTAAAAAACAGTAGAATTAGAGCTGCTAAACATAAAGAAGATAATACGGAGGATAAAAACGAAGATACTGTTAAACTTGATACAACTAGTATAAGAAGTTCATTATCATTTATAGAGGACGATAAAATAGAGCGTATTATTGAAGCAGTTTCAAACCTAAACCAGGCTCCAAATAAGAGATTACATAAATCTGTAGCTAATCTAAGAGATAAAATTGCAGAGTGGAATAAGAGAGAAAAAGCTGCTTCTTATCCTTACTTTGATTCTAGGCACAGATATAATGATTTAAAAGAACCTAAATTTGTAAAAAACATTTCACTAAATTCTCTTCCGCGTTTATATCGCTTTTTAGATACACTAGTTACTGTAATTGAAAAAATCGGCGATAATGTAACTTCAAATTGGGATATTCAAATTGAAAAGGATATTGTTCGTTTTGAAGTTATAGAATCAACAGACAAAGTAACTCATGAATTAACAAAAGAAGAAGCTAAAGAACTAGCAGAGTACAATGATAGCGTTAAGTTTAATAGATATGCTTTTAAACCAAGAATAAAGAAGTATGACTATATTCCAAATGGAAAATTTAGATTTAAGATAATAGATGGTAAATACATTAAAGATACTAAAGAATTCACACTTGAACAATCAATACCAGAAATAATTATTTTAATTTACCAAGAGTATTATAAAGTTAAGAACTTACGACTTGAACGTGAAGAGAGAGCAAGACAATACGAAGAGGAGCAGGAGCGAAAAAGAAAATTACAAAATAGAATCGAAGAAGAGAAGAAGCGGACAATGTCTCTTCTGAATATGCTAGAAGATTTTCAAACAGCAAATGATTTAAGACTGATGGCTGATAAACTGGAGATATCAGGGAAACTTAGTAAGGATGAAATTGATTGGATTAGATCCAAAGCTGACTGGATAGACCCAATAGTTTCTTCAACAGATGAATTATTAGGAAATAGAAATCATGAAAATTCTAGAGAACAAAAAGAACAATATCTAAGTGAGAAAAGGTACTACTGGTAACTTTATTTTTCTTATGTTTTATAAAGACAATTGTAAATAAAGGAGTTTTAATTATGACAACTAGTCTAGAAAACAATGAGTTTATAGATAAAACAAAAGTTGGTTTAGATTTAGATGAAGATGATCCAAGACTTGGAGTTAGAGGCTTTGAATTTGATAACTCAACATCTGAAAAAGATTGTGTTTTGGTTATTGGTCTAAACCCTGCAGGAGATGAAGAAGATGCTACAATTGAGGAAGATGACAGGACATATCTATATAGTTTAAAAAAGTCTATTAAAAGTAAATATGTTTATAATAAATACTATAAACCTATTTATGATTTAATGAATGATATTTTTGATAATAAAGCTAAATGGCATTGGTGTAATAAATCATGGGATATTTTAAGAAAAGAAATAGAACATTCTATTGAATATTTTAAGAACAAAAAAATTTTAGATGTGATACATGAAGAGTATTTAAACCACCAAAATAGGAAAGTATCAATCTATATTGGAGATATGTTCTACTATCATCAAACAAGTTCTAAAAAACTTCCACTTAAAAAATCAGTATCTTACCCTCAATACTGCAAAGAAATGTTGGAACTTCACATTGAATCTCTTATAGAAGCTGGTAAAAGTATAAAATTTGTATACATAAATAATTCACAAGTTTCTCAATGGTTGTGTGATAGTGATATAAAGACATTTACAGTTTTCGGGGATAGGAAAATTCCTGTATTCTTTGGTGGAATGGTTTCAGGTGGTAGAATGGATTTATTTTCAAAGAAAAGATTAGTTCATGAGATCCAAGATTATTTAAATAAACTTGAACCAAAAATCGAAAACTAATTAAAATTCTATGAGGAACCGAAGTTACATGAAAGAATATGTTTTAAGTTTGGAAAAAGAATTCTCTTTAATAGAAAATGGATTTAAAGAAGAAGAAAAAAGAGCTCTTGCTGACTATCAATCAAACGATAATGCGTATATCAAAGAATTAGCATTTTTAGCTTATAAATCCAATGTATATCAAGTTAGAATGTACGGTGTATTTCTTTTTGGATACTTATCAGAACAAGATGATATTTTAGCATTTATGCGAGATGAAGTTTCCAAAGATGATAATTGGAGAGTTCAGGAAGTATTGGCAAAGGCATTTGATGATTTTTGCAAGAAAATAGGATATGAAAAAGCACTTCCAGTAATTGATGAATGGTTAAAAAATAATAATCCTAATACAAGGAGAGCAGTAACAGAAGGATTAAGAATATGGACAAGCAGACCATATTTTAAAGAAAATCCAAACGAAGCTATCAGACGAATTGCAGCATTAAAAGAAGATTCTAGTGAATATGTTAGAAAATCAGTTGGCAATGCTTTAAAGGATATTAGCAAAAAATTTCCAGAGTTGATAAAAGAAGAACTTGATGGTTGGGATATTAATAGTAAAGAGATTCAAAAAGTTTACAAGTTAGCAAGTAAATTTATTAAGTGACAATTATCAGCTATAAAGTTAGAAAAAGATACTTTAAAATATTTTCATTCTATAGTATAATTTTAAGCAACAACTCAGTCACTTTCGTTCTATAATATAGAAGTTTGCTATCACGACATGTTGAGGCAGTATCACTGCTTGTACGAGCTGAGTTATCAGTGAAGTAGAAGCAGATGTTCGGCTCATGCGACAAGGTGAGACCGAAGGTTGAGAAGGTGCCCTGAGGTATAGCTGTCGTAGAGTCAGGAGATTACGACGAAACGATACGGTAAGTCCGAAACACTGAATGTGTAAGCTTGTTTGTGAAATGTGGATAATCGTTCAAAAATCAGAAGGACTAGAGATGTATATGTTGGAATTGTATCAAAATCCTTCTTATAAGGATCTAGTCGCATTTGGGCCCTTATTAGAAGGAATAGAATTTGTATCTAAAATAACTGGATATACTCTAGAAAATGAAAATGATTTTGTTCAAGGTAATAAAGTAGAAATAACGAACATTTAGATGAAAGGTTTAGAGTAAACATGAGTCTCTTATTTGAAGAATTTAAAATCATTTGTTTCCATTTAAATCGAGTCGGAATTACACCGACACTGATGGGTTCTTTGGGATTGGAGTTTAGAACGAAAGAAGATTGGGGGCCGTCTGACATTGACATTCATGTGCCTGGTGACCCTAGAGGTTGGGAAGCGCCTGATCATCTCAGAATTTACGACTGGGACAAGATAATGAAAGTGATGAAAGACTTAGGTTACGTCTTAATAGATATTCATGAGCATGAATTCCAAAAGGATCGAGTGAGTGTTGAATTTGGAAGTATCGATTCCTTACCTGATTTTGCAGGAGTTTCGGAATTTGATATAGAGCTTATTCACATTGAAGGCATCACTTTTCGTCTTCCAAGTCTGGAGCAGTATCTAAGTATTTACAAAGCTTCTTCTCAAGACTCCTATCGAAATGATCACAATAACAATAAGGATTTTAAAAAGATCGAGTGGCTGGAAAGATATTTGTAAATTATCATATGAAAAGTAGTAAGTTGTAAGACTGTCTGCTATGTTATTTTTATCATCATTTTTATTGGTTATTTAATTTATACTATATTGGCTAGTAATAGAATTAGTAAAGAAAAAGATTTTAAATTTTAGATCAGCTTATCCATTATTGAAGGTAATGATTGGCTATTTAGAGGATTTGATAGAGAGTTTTCTATTTGATGAGGTATCACTGCTTGTACGAGATTAGACAGGAGGATAAAATAATGGAGATTTTGGAAATTAATCCTATTTCGGTTAAAAAAAGAATGACTGAACTACTATTTGATTATCTTTTAATCATAACTTACTTGGGTATTCTGTTTCTTTGCGCTATAACTCATTACTACATTGTTTTTAATGGTGTGCCAATGCAAACAGAATTTCAGGCGCAGACTCTTACATTTTTTATCAGTGTCCTGCCAATTATGTTTTATTTCACATTTTCAGATTATGCAAAAAATGGAAGTTTTGGGAAATCAAAAGCAGGGCTTCGTCTGGTCTATCAGAAAAAAACAATTCAGGCCAGCTTTATTAGAAATCTCATCAAATTTTCACCTTGGCAATTAGGGCATATGGGAACTATTCATGGAGTCTATAGTGATTTTGATCTAATATCCATTATCCTCTCGTCTTTAGCAAACCTGCTTGCACTGTTGTTACTGGCAATGGCAATTTTTAGGAAAGATAAAAGGCATCTAGGAGATTTGCTAGCTCATACACAGGTTCAGCTAGAGGGAGACAATAAGTGATTCAACTTAGCAGTTCAAAAAATGCGGGTACATTGCGCAATACGTACAACCCGTGGATATGTTCCCGATGGCCGCACATGTTGAGGCGGTATCATTACTTGTACGAGCAGATTCATAAGTAAATTTATAATGGGTATTTTATAAGGAGGTATATATGCTAGGAGCAATAGTTGGAGACATTGTAGGTTCAGTTTACGGATGGAACAATATCAAAACGAAGGATTTTCCTTTATTTTGTGAGGATTGTTTTTTCACGGATGATACGGTAAGTTCGAACCGCTGAGTGTGTGAGTTTGTTAGTGAAACGTAGTTAATCCTCAAATAAAGGAAACTAAAACTCCATTATTTTGAGATGAAAACCTAAACTGTTTTTAAGGAGGTGAAATATTGATAGAAAGCAGACCTATGTTTGAAAAAATCTCATCCTTTGATGAATTTAATAAATATTACTGGTATCGTGATGAACTTTCACAGATATGCAGGTCATTAGGACTTGAATATAGAGGTACAAAACAGGAACTCAATGATATTATTGAGCAGTACTTCAAGGGGAATTTGATTAAAAAATCATCAGTAAAAAGGAAAAAGAAACGAGTAGAAGTCGTTACTTTAGATACGCCCTTACTTGAATGTGGATTCTCCTTTAATGCAAACTTTAGAGAATATTTCTCAACTTTAACAGGTGTTTCGCCCTTTAAATTTACTGCTAATATGGCTACTGCTTGGAGAAAAGTGAAAAAAGAAAATGATTTGAATTTCACAATCCAAGATATGCTAAAAGTCTATTATGGAGATTCAGATTATGCCAAGTATGACCATTCGGTTTGTCAATGGAATCAATTTTTAAAGGATTTCTGTGCAGACGAAAATAGTGGCAACTACTCGAATAAACTAAAAGTAGCTTCCATTCTTTGGAAAGAAGTTAGAAATTCAAGTAATGCAAAAATTTATTCAAAGAATCTTTTAACTAAATATACAGATAAAATAAAAGAGTATGACAAGTAGAAATGTCAGTCTAAATCGATAGTTTGTAAGGAGGCATGCCATGCTAGGAGCAATAGTTGGAGACATTGTAGGATCAGTTTACGAATGGAACAATATCAAAACTAAGGACTTTCCTTTATTTCGGAAAGACTGCTTTTTTACAGATGATACGGTGATGACCTGTGCTGTGGCAGAAGCAATCATGAATGGTGGCCAGAAGGATAACTTTATTGACGCCATGAAGAAATATGGTAGGATGTATCCTGATGCAGGTTACGGTGCAAGATTTAGTAATTGGGTTGAGGGCAACGATCGAGAACCATATAATAGCTTTGGAAATGGTTCTGCCATGCGTGTTTCTCCTTGTGCTTGGGTCATGGATTGTGGCTTCTGCGCCAGAACAGGAGCCTGGCCTTCCGGGAGAGCTCTTGCACGACTTTCTGCAGAGGTGACTCATAACCATCCAGAGGGGGTCAAAGGAGCTTTGGCGACGTCTGATGCTATCTTTATGTGTCGCTTTTACTTTGGAGGTTACTGTGGGGATTATGAACAACCAATCAATGATAACCCTATAGAGTGCAAGAGACGCATCAAGGAACACATAGAGCAAGAGTATGGGTATAACCTTTCTCAATCACTAGATGAAATTCGTCCTACGTATCGTTTAAATGAAACGTGTCAGGATACAGTTCCTCAGGCAATCATTGCCTTTCTAGAAAGTTCAGATTTTGAAGATGCGATTCGAAATGCGATTTCCTTTGGTGGGGATAGTGATACTCTTGCTGCCATCACAGGAAGTATAGCAGAGGCAGCTTATGGAATTCCTGATTGGATTAAGGAAAAGGTCTATACATATCTAGATGAGCCTTTAAAAGATGTGCTTAGACGGTGGGAGAAAGAAGTTTCAATATCATAATGGAGACTAGCCAGTCAATATCAAACTATGAAAGATAAGGTTAAGGAAGTTGAGCAAATCCTCGGGTAAAGAGTTATCGTCTTACGAGAAGAAAAGTTTGAAACAAACTTGACAAAGACATGAGCTTGACCACTGAAAAATAGCAAAGCGACGAGATAAGAAACAATCTCGTCGCTTTTTCTTTAAAGTTAATGTTGCCATGGATTCATGTTGATCTATTCAGGTATTTACTCAGATTTTTGTTTATTCAAGAGAAGGATACAAGTCATTACTGCAATACAAGATACAAGAATTAGATACCACAGGTTTTCAAGACTAAAATCATTCTCTAGCATCAATCTGTATCCCCAATAAGCTGGGAAAACTCGCCCTAATATTTGGAGAAAATCGGGTAGTAAGCTAATAGGAAACATAATCCCCGAAAGCATAATTGAAGGTAAAAATACAAGTTGCGCTATCATGGTCAGCTTTGCTTGGTTTTTTAAAGTAAGCCCTAGTAAACTACCAATACATAATGACACAATCATGTAGATGGACAGCGCAAGAAAGAATAAGGGAAGTTGTGTCGGTAGACTTGCTTTAAATAAAATAGGGGCCAGTAGCAGGATTACAATGCAGGTCATCATCAGATGAACAAAGGCAGAGAGAAGTATGCTCACCAATCCTAAATAAATAGGGACACCATTAGCATTATAAATCTTTTTAATGTCGCTTCCATAAATTTCGACCAATGAAGGTGGCAAGCCAAGAAAGGCTCCCATTGAGACACTCATGACTATCATAGATTGTATGAGCGTACTTCCCATTTCAGGCATAACAGAAGTAAAAATACCACCCATGATGAGAAAGAAAATAAGCGGTACAATATAGAAAGTAACCAAGAGAGATTTGCTTCGTATATCTAATTTCCACTGTAATACTAGACTATATAAATAAGAGTTCATTCTGATTACCTCCTTGCCATTTTTATGAAATGCTGTTCCAAGCTGCCACGATCAACCTTAATATCCAATATCTGAATTTTTTTCTGCTTACATTCATTCAATAATGAAATTAAGGTATCCTCAATATTGGTCGTTTCAAAATACTTCTCTGATTCTTGAGTCTTCAAATGGATATAATATCTTCTTCCAACCTTGTCTGTCAGTTCTGAAGGAGTGCCACAAAAGACAATCTTTCCACTGTTCAAGATAGCAATGCAATCACATAAGGCCTCAACTTCAGCCATATCATGACTTGCCAAAACGATTGTTTTCCCTTGTGATTTGAGATTCCGTATTTGTTCGTGGAGGGCTAGTCTTGCTTCAACATCAAGTCCCGCTGTCGGTTCATCGAGAAAAATAATATCGGGATTTCCGATAAGAGCAAGGGCGAGATGTAGTCTTCTTTTTTGTCCTGTGGATAATTGCAGATATTGTGATTTCTCAATTTCTTTTATTTCAAGAGCCTTCAGCATGGCATTATCAATGCTTGTCTGATTCCATTTTGCAAAGAGCTTTATCGCCTCCATAGGTTTGATATGAGCTGGCAAAGAAGATGACTGCAGTTGAATTCCCATTTTGCCGTTTACAATAACAGTGCCTCCATCATATTTTCTCAGACCTTCAATACATTCAAGCGTTGTTGTTTTACCAGCTCCGTTCACACCGAGCAGAGCAAAAATTTCTCCTTTTTCGATTTGAAGATCAAGACCTTTTAGGACCATCTTACTTCCGTATTTTTTCTCTAATCCACGAACCTCTATTGCGTATTTCATGCCTACACCTCCTCAAAGGGATTGGTTCCAAGTCTTGAAAAATAAACTTGCAAAGCGGGCTCTAAATATGAGTTAACGATTTTTTGCTTTTCCTCCCAAGCGTTAGTAGCGGTATCAATATTACCGACTTTCATCAACTTCGGAAGCATAGTCATATCTCCATTTGTAAACTCCGTGATCAAGCTCCAGTATTCTTGTACAACCTGTTGGCATTGTTCGCTTTCAGCTGGCACATTTTCTTTCTGAAGCTCGACGATTTGATCACTTACGCGGTTCAACCTATCCATAAAATCTTGTCCGCTTTTCTTGTCAAATCGACTGCGTATACGGTCCAGCGTATCATCATCAAAGCGCTTAATTAAAGAGTATGACTCATTCTTCATTTGTAAATTGACAATAATATCTGCATACTTTTTAAAGTCAACCGTCTGTATTTGTAAAACTTCAACTTTTAACTGCTCTATTTCTGATAATGAAGCCTGAAGTTGTTCTATTTTTTGGCGAATATCATCTGCTTGCTCTGTAAGAGCATTTGCAACTTCAGCTGGAGTTTTCAAAGAGTTCAAACGTCCCTTTATGTCCTTAAGAGAAAAACCAAGTGATTTCAAGGATATAATCTGATGGAGCAACACTAAATCTTTATCGGTATAAAGCCTGCGACCTCCCTCACTTTCTGCCGATGGAGAAAGCAGTCCCTCTTTATCGTAGTATTGTAGAGTTCGGACTGTAACTCCCATTTTCTTGGCAACTTCCCCAACTGTTATAAACCCTTCTGGGATTACTCTGAATTTTGCCATCATTCTCACCTCCTAATATATATTATACATCATGACGTAAGGTCATGAGCAAGCGCTTTATAAAAATTATTGATTAAAGATTTATTCTAGTGATCTCGTTTACTTAATATAAATGAAAATGCTTGTGAAAACACCTATTTTAAGGTGACAAAAAGGGGATGAAAGAGAAGTCCCAAAACAATTACTTGGACTTAGTATATCTTTTTGCTTTGTTCAATGATTGGTGCTATAATGTAGTTAAAAAGTAAAGAAAATATAGGAGATATATGATGAGCTCAACTTATATTATTGTATTTTTTCTTGTCCTTTGGCTCTTGCTTTTTGTTGGATTTATGATTGTATATAGCAATAGAAAGAAAAAAGCTGTTAGCTTTGTTAGTGATAATAGTGATAAAGCTATTGTTCATTTATACTGTTCAAAAACTAAAATTAATGGACAGAATCTTGCTGACTTTAATCCAATAACTGGAGAAAACCTAGAAAAGGTAGTTGCTTTAGTTCCAGGGAGATATACAATCGAGGGCGTTTATAAAACGACTGAGACTCGACTGAATCAAACAATCAATATCAAATCAGAAAATATCGTCGGTATGGATCTTGACTTGGAGGCTGGGAACACCTATTCAATAGCCATGTACCTATACTCTCCTGAAGAAAGACAAGAGTATGAGAATGGCAAAACTGATGAAGTTGTTTTGAGTGTTCCGTTAACAATTGTTGTGGGTAGTGATTTCATCAAAGCATACATTATCTGCTACAAAGAAAAATAATCATTTAGGAGGTTGAAGTTCAGATTTGAACTGACCTCTTTTTCTAAAATTAAGAGAAGCATTAAATAGCAACATTTTTTCTAGAATGTTTGCGCATCAATCCGAATTTGTGGGGGAGGATAATAGTATGAAAAAGAGTACTTATAATCTATTAACTAAGATTCCTATATATGGAATTTTATTAAAACAATCGAGTAAAGGTGAGATGAAGCTATGCAGTCCATTCCTTCAAGATATGGCGGAAGTAGGAATTAGACCAAATGAAATTTATGCACTTCTAGAGGAAAAATATCCAGGCGAAGTGGTAACAAGAGAACGTTTTTATGAAGGTTATAATAAAATACTTGAATTAAAGTTTAAGCAGGAGATTAACAAAATTTAATGTCTTACTTTTATTTTTCAACAGAAGTACCACAGGCTGAGATAGTAATAACGTAAAAATGATCAGAATTAATAGAAACTGTTAAGATTAGAGGATGATAGATGGTTATATTAGAATTGTATCAAAACAATTATTCAAAAGATTTAGTCGTATTTGAGACTTTAGAAGAAGGGAAAGCCTTTGTAGCTCAAATCCCTGGATATACTCTAGAAAACGAGGATAGTTTTGAAGTGGAGTATTTTAACCCTAAACACTTGCCCGATTATATGGAAATTGTCTTCAATGGAAATATTGTCCCTTTATCTAGGTTTTCGTTTAATTCTGAGGAAAATGTGGACATTATTTGGAAAGAGATTTCGAATCTATCTGTTAAAAACGATAAAGTGATTGAAGGAGCTACAAAAGTCGATGCCTATGTCGTTAACAACGATGAAGTGAAAGTCTATGTCGAAGCCAGAGAAGCAAACTTCCGCAAGGCAAAAGCTTTCTTAGAAAGCAAAGGGTACGAAGTCGACAGAAGCTTTTTCGGAAGTGAAGACGGCGAAGCGATTGTCTACAGAAAACGAGGCGCCGAAGATTGGCACTTCTTGTGTCACCTTGATCCTTCGTTTGTAGAGGTTGAAGATGTAGAAGGATATGTGAAAGAAGCGATGGAGGATATGCAATAGTCACTCAAATTTCCTTTTGAGTGTATGCCACTGCTTGCGTAGACGGCTTGAACAGTAAAGGGAAACATCTAGCACTATCTGGTTTCTTAAGGAGAAAGGACATTGTGAAAATGGAAATCGGGAAAACCTATCTTGTAAAAAAAGATATTTTTGTTTTAAAAAAAGATGAGCTTTGGACCTTAATTGACAAGGGTTATCAGGCTTATTTTGGTGAACATAATTTCGTATTTGTCAATGATGATAAAGTAAAGGTATTTGCAGTTTTGCAAGATGGTTCAGAAGAAGATATGCAAATTTACCATCATCTGGATGACTATCTTGAAGAAGTTACTCACGAAAATTTCTGAAGAAGGTGAGCTGCAAATTGAAAATGCTCGCTTTTAAAAAGTTTACTGAAATATTTTTGTGGGAAATCATAATTTTTAATATATTTAGTGAGAAAGATAATGGATAAAGAATTTTATATGACACCAAATTCTGAGGAAAGCAATCTTGTCCTGAAACAGGCTTTGAAAGAACTAATCGAAGATATGTACGAAAAGAATATAATATCAGGTTTGTTAGAGGATGATATAGATAGTCAATCCTTTGAGGATCTTGTTCTTTCTTTAAGGGATAAACTTAAAGAATGCTATCCTAAAACTAAGCTCAAACGAATGATGAAGAGCATCCATTATGCGAATGGTTTTGAAGATAAATCTTTAAAAGAAAGTGCTTTTCTCTTGGATGAGATTGAACAGTATCTTAGTAACAATCGCTTTCTTGATCATGATCAAGCGGTCAAGTATTTTAATGACAGAATTACTTCTGATGGCTTTGAAATCAATCCCCAATCTCTAGTTTTAATCATGATTGAAAGTTTGCATAGCTGAGAGAAGCTGTATAGGATATTGAGAAAATATGCGTAATGATAATAAAAGAGAAAGGTATAACTATGTCTTATGATTTAGTAGTATTTGAGAAATCAATCGCACCAGCTAGTAAAGCTGAATTTTTAGAATGGTATGAGGAGCAAGTGGAGTGGAAGGAAGACCACGATTATGATTCAATTGAAGTTAGTTCAAGCAAACTAAAAAGTTGGTTTCTGGACATGATAAAACTATTTCCTCCTATGAATGGTGACTTTGATATGGATGATGCTTTAGAGAATGACCAAGAGCTGGAAAGTCGTTTTACTGACTATAGTATTGGTAAGAATCTTATCTATGCAGGATTTGCATGGTCACAAGCAGAAACAGCCTATAATACAATGCTCATGTTAGCCTTAAAACATGATGTGGGATTTTTCGATGTCAGTGGTACTGGGGCAATTATCCTATCTGAAACTATCAAGTTAGATTAAAAGATGAGCCAGGTTAGTTCTTAGGAGATTTTATGATTTCCATAGCTTCCTAGCATATGTATTTATTAACCCTTTTACATGGAATTAATTTTGGGATAGACGTCCTTACAGCGGCTATTCCGATTATCAAAATGATCTAGACTGAAACCAAGCTCAAAGCCATCTGGTTCAGTCTTTTTTTCTGTTAATGTAGTATAATAAAGGGTGTAAGGATTCTATTTTTTAATAGGATTTTTCCAAGTTAAGATTAGTTATTTAAGGAGTCAAAAGCTAGATTAGAGGTGAGAAAGTTGACTGAATTTGAGAGCTTATTTCTTCAAATAATCGAATATTCGAATCAGGTTACAGATGAAAATTTTCAAGAATATGCTGAGTTAGGATATAATCTTTTAAGGAAAATACATCATCTAGGTATAAAGGAGACACAAGTATATGAGAAATTTTTTACATAGGTAGTTGAAAGTGATTTTGCATAAGATATAGGAGTTAGCTATGTTTAATGACAGTTATATTTGGGGGCGTCTTTTCATCCCCCTTATCATGATTTTCGTCTTAGGATTGATCGTATTCTTTCATAGACGTCAGGTTTTTAAGTATTTATATATCGTGAATATTTTTTTGTATCTGGTTGCGATTATTACTTATTTTATTTTAGAAAATCATCCAGTCGGCCAACCATTTCCATATCCATGGATGACAGCTATTCCGTTTGTTTGGGCCATATCTATCTTTCTAGCTTTTGGATTATCGTTCGCGTCTCTTAGTGCTTTTGTCATTGAACAGGCACAAAGGCATATCTGGGCAAGGATTATCATTGGTTTAGTTGTTCTAGCAATTATGATAGCTATCGCGATAGGTATATACTACTTTATAGAAATTATTAGAGTTATAGGTTACTTTTAATTTTTAGTCAGTTTCTGATGGTAAACATGTAGAAAGAGGAGCAATATGAAGCAATCACTTGAATTTTTAAGAGCAAGAATCACCGATAAGATGCCCTTAGAGGAAATGGTAGCAATCTTTGAAGACTTGTGTCGTGAGCCTATTGAGGATGAGATGATTTTATTTGAAACAGGGACATTTATAGCTATATCTGATAAGCCAATGTTTCAACTATCCTTAGTAAGACAAGCTCCAAATGAAGATGAAGAGTTTTATCAAGTTCACCTTGATATTTTCTATGAAGCAAGTCAAGACAATCAAATCTTTAGTGAATCAACCTGGGATGAAGATTTAGAGGAAAATATCTTTGATTACATTAGAGCTTCAGAGATGTTTGCCTATGCTAAAGAGCAGGAATACCAAGCGGTCAAAATTTATCTGGAAGAAACTTAAGAAAAGGTAGTAATATGTTTCATTTTTTTAAGAAAAAAACACACAAAAAACTTGAAATCAATCTCCACAACAATTCAATGATTATTAACGGAACCAGCTTAGCTTTTCCTTTGTCCTTGAAAGATATTGAAACTGTATTGGGGAAGCCTGACCAGGTTGTCAAAAGAGATAATAAGTTTATTAAATACATTTATGACAATACTGGTATTGTATTTGAACATTCTTTCTCAATTAATAATCATTTAAAAAAATGTAAGACCTACATTGATGAGGAACATTTGATTTCTACAGTTTTCCTCTACTATGGCGATGTTGTAAAATCTATGACTGGAGAGAAAGAATTGCCGAAGCAACCATGTCAAGCTGTGGTATTATCAGATGAAAAATCTCCTTATTTCTTTTCTGATAGGCATAGAGTAGGGGATTTTAACCTGATTTTATGGACCCCTTACGGAACTAATTTTAATGGAATTCCAGAGACCATCACAGATACACTTTCTATTTCCTACTTTCCAGAGATCAAACATGAACGGGAAAGCTACATATTAAAAGAAACTGACGAAGAACTGCTATACTTTGACAATATAAATTTTAAACTAACTATTATCCAAGTTTTGATGTATGATTTACGAGTACTGAAACCCTACTTTGACATCTATGATTTTGCGGATGAATTTAGTGAACTGGAAATCGACACAGAAAGTATGGAGATAATTCAGCCAGCACTTGATTATATGATAAATCTTCCTATACCTAAGAAATATGCTGAACAAGTTCAAGAAATCGATATGGATGGAGGAAATGAAATTTATCTGAATTTGATTCCTCAGTGGGATGGAGAAGATGATAGTTTCGATCTAAATGAAGTTAGTCTTAAAGAACTGCGACAGTTTCCAAATCTGAAGCAAGCGACTATCATAAGCAGTAATTTTGAACATGTCAAAAAAACCTTCGACAAGCAAGGGGTTCAAGTGAAGGTATTATAATTGTTGCATTTATCTGAATAAATCATAAATGGATGGTATAAGTTCTTTAATGATAAGGGCTAAAAAGGAAAGAAATCTGGTGATAGATAATGAACATTCTTGATCTTAATTCTAATCAGAAAGAGACGATATTGTTAATCCACCCGATGTTATCATCGGCTCAAGGGATGAAGTCCCTGATTGCAGACCAGATGGGGCAAAAGTTTAGATATATCATTCCGGATTTGTCGGCGCATGGGCAATCAGCTTCGCTCATCTACGAATCGGCTCTTAAGGAAAGCCAGATGATTTATGATTATCTAAAGGATCATCAGATAAAAGACTTGTGTTTAGCCTTTGGCGCATCCTTGGGTGGTGTTGTATTACTGCAATTATTGAATTACAAGGATATCAGGTTTGGGAAACTTGTTTTTGAAGGGGTTAGTTTATGGACAAATGCGCCCTTGCTTGATGTCTTTACTAGGTATTTATTGTTAATAAAGCATAGAAAAGCTCTGCGAAATAGAGATCTTGCTGTTCGTAAGATGGTTGGACTTTATGGAGAAAAAGGAGAAATGATGGCGGATTCTTTCATTACTATGGATGAAGAAAGCATCAAACATATTTCCCATGATTGTGCCTTCGTAGCTTTGCCTAACCTTACGCCAGGGGAACAAAAAAATTGTGTTTTCTTTTATGGTTCAAAAGAATTCGACTTGATAGCTGCTAAAAAAGTTCTCCCCAAAAAGTATCCTTATGCCAAATTTCATATTTGGCAAGGATATGACCACTGTCGCAAGATCACTGAAAATCCGGCAGTTTACTGTAAATTATTAGAAGAAATGATTTTAAAGAAAAATATCAGTTTCAATGAGGTAACACATGACAAGCAAAAAATCTGATCTTGAACATTATAGAAATATGTTAAAACAACCTTGGGGAAAGATACAATATGAAATAACCTTTGCCCAACTTGCTCACCTGGAAGGTAAGAAAATTCTTGATTTTGGATCTGGATTTGGTTTGGTCAGTGAATTTCTCTCTCGCAAGAATCAAGTTATTTCTGTTGAACCTAATGAGGAAATGCTCTATGCCAACTCTTCCACATCCTATGAAAAATTGTGGGGAAGTATTGCCCAACTCGCTCGTTTTACGGATAAAACCTTTGATCTTGTCCTTTGTCATAATGTTTTAGAATATATAGATTCTAATGACCGAAAAGACTATCTTCTGGAGTTCAAAAGAATTTTAAAAGATGATGGCTTAATTTCAATTATCAAGCATAATCAAGTTGGAAAAGTTCTACAAAGTGTTGTTTTTGCTAATGACATCAATCAGGCATTTAGCTTACTCAATGGTGAAAATTTTGAGAGTCTCTCATTTGCAAGTGGTTCTACTTATACTATTGAGGAATTACTAGCTTTGTCTGGTCTTAAATTAGAAAACTATTTGGGGATTCGAACATTTTACAGTCTACAACCAAATGAATTTAAGAGCAAAGAAAACTGGTTAGAAGAAATGACAAAGATTGAACTTGCAGTATGTGATTTAAAACCTTATAAAGATATTAGTTTTTTACAACATTTGTGGCTAAAAAAATAATAGAAGCATAGGTTTTGTTTTAAAGCAAAATAAAAACAGTCGTATATGAAGAAAGAGTGAATGAGATGATTTCTTCAGTTTGTAACTTGATAAAATTTTTTCTACAAATCTATTTTTCCAATTTTGAAAGAATAATTCTTAGACAGTTCAGGATTGTATCTATTTTAGTTCAGTACTTTCAATTTTTGTTTTTAGAAATTTCATTATATAATAAAGTGTATCAAAAAAAGATATATTGATAGCCTAAGGATGTAAATAGATATTGAGGAGAAAATGAATGCAAAAAATAATGTTGATTATCAATCCAACCTCTGGTGGAGAAAAGGCTTTAGATTATAAGGAAAAGTTAGAAAATAAGGCTAAAAAATACTTCGAGCAAGTCGATACCAGAATTACACAAAAAGCGCAAGACGCAACCAACTTCGCCACAGAAGCTTCCAGAGAACATTATGAGGCAGTTCTCGTATTCGGTGGAGATGGGACTGTCAATGAAGTAATCTCTGGTATCGCTGAAAGAGACTATATTCCAAAACTAGCAATTATACCTGGAGGAACTGGAAATCTCATTACAAAGTTATTAGAAATCAATCAAGATATTGACGGGGCTATTGGCGAGCTTGATTTTAGTTCTACAAACAAGATTGATATCGGAAAATCAAATGGAAATTATTTTGGTTATATCTTTAGTATTGGTTCACTCCCAGAAGCCATCCATAACGTTGGAATTGAAGATAAAACAAAGTTTGGTATGCTGGCTTATGCGGTTAATACTGTAAAGTCTGTAGTGACTGATCAACCATTTAATATTACTGTTGAGACAGAAAATGGAAATTATATTGGAGAAGCAAGTCACGTTATAGTTCTCCTAACCAATTATTTTGCTGATAAGAAGATTTTTGATGAAGATAAGGACGGATATGCAAACGTTCTGATTCTTAAGGATGCATCAATTCTTTCTAAATTATCTGTAATCCCTGACTTATTAAAAGGGGATGTCGTTGAAAATGATCACATCGAGTACATAAAAGCTCGTCATATCAAAATCTCTTCAGACATTGAGTTAGAAACGGATGTTGATGGTGACAAATCCGATAACTTGCCAGTAGAAATTAAGATACTAGGGCAGCATATTCAAGTCTATTCTCAACCGAAAGAATAATCTTATTTACCTTTAACAACAATTTTTTTAAACAAAGGAAAGCCTATGAAATTTAGAAGATTAGCGACTATTGGTCTTTGCTCAACGCTTCTTTTGACCTTAGTGGCTTGTAATCAAGCTCAAAAGACAGCTGATGGAACTACTGAAACTTCAGTAACTCAAACACAGTCTGCTCAAGTTTCTTGGAAGGCTAGCTATACCAATATGAACAGTCAACCAAGTTCAGAAGAAGTTCGAAAAGCCTTGGCTGCACATTTGGATAAAGATAGTGTCGATGCATTTTTCAATCTTGTCAACGATTATAACAATACTGTTGGTTCAGTTGGCTTAACTGGAGATTTTTCTACATTTACCAAAACAGACTATGATGTTGAAAAGATAAGCAATCTTTGGGCACCGAAGAAAGGTGATTTTGTCGGCACTAACTGTCGTATTAACAGTTATTGTTTATTGAAAAATTCTATCGAAATTCCGAAGTTAGAGAAAGATGATTCCCTTTTGTTTGTCGATAATGATGCCATTGATAAGGGCAAAGTCTTTGGTGCAGAAGACAAGGATGCTTTTGATATTTTATTCTCAAGAGTCAAGACCGAAGCAACAACGAATGTCAAGGTTCATGCTGCAAAGATGGAAAAATTCCTTTCTCAATTCAAGTTTAATGAAAATGCAAGAATGCTCTCCGTAGTAGTCCATGATGACTTGGATGGTCAATCTCTCTTTATCGGTCATGTTGGAATTCTTGTACCAAGTGAGGATGGCTATCTCTTTGTTGAAAAGTTAACCTTTGAGGAGCCTTATCAAGCAATCAAATTTGCGACCAAGGAAGATTGCTACAAATATCTAGATACAAAATACGAAAACTATACAGGAGAAGGTCTAGCTAAACCCTTTATTATGGATAATGATAAGTGGGTTCAACTCTAAAAATAGGATGATTTGCCTAAAGAGTGGGATAAGAAGTTACTAACCGAATGATAGTTAAATTGATATGATTAGAGGACAGCAAGCATGGATGAACATACATTAAGAGTTGTAAAAATTGATAAAGAAGCGATTTTTGAGCTGATCTACGAAACTTTTATAGCGCAAGAACAAGAACTACTGGATCTGTCGCCAGTAGATGTTATCAATGATTGTGCTATGGATTGGGAAAAGGGAGAGTTTATCTTTGCAGCACACCTTCAGGAAAATAGTCTGGGAGAATTTAATCCTCTTCCCAAAGATATTGATATTCAAGAGTTGCTGAAAAAACTACCTGTTACAACAGATTCCGTTCTTGGGCAAGAGAGGATTTATAGAGATTTTTCATTCGACCAATAAAAAAAATAGTATAATAGAAGTAAATAAAATACTCATAAGGAGACACAATGGATATTAAAGATTTTACAGAAAAAGAATAAGAGATGATTAAAAAGGGACTAACTTTCTCTAAGCTGAACGATAAGGAAACTGCTGATAAGATTATCGCATTAATTCCTCAGGATATGATTAAACGGATTCCATTTTTTGTTAGAAAACATGCCATTACACGTACCGTTAAGAGAATCTCGCTTGAGTATCCA
This sequence comes from Streptococcus nidrosiense, assembly GCF_042140045.1. Classification (NCBI taxonomy): domain Bacteria; kingdom Bacillati; phylum Bacillota; class Bacilli; order Lactobacillales; family Streptococcaceae; genus Streptococcus; species Streptococcus nidrosiense. The sequence goes on along the minus strand of NZ_CP152419.1, from coordinate 1,451,060 downwards.
GAATTGTATGCTGTAGCTGAACAAGAAGGCCAACTTCCTGAAAAGGAAGCTCAAGAATTGCGACAAATTCTTACAGATATTTTCCAAGAGAAAATGAACAAGCATAAGATTAAATAAGTTTTGAGATTTAGAAATAAGATGTCGATTGAACATTAGGAGTTGAGAATGGCTATTGATGGCGTTAAAATCATTGACAGTGATCAAGGTTATGACATTTACAATGAGGTAGTTGGTCGCTATAGAGACGGTGAACATGTAGCGAATATCATCAAGGATATCCTTGATGCGGAGAATGATTACTGCCAAACAGACTTTTTTACAGAAATTTATTGGACTGCTCTTGCCTACTCGTTGTGGAAGATTGGTCACCTGACAGACGATATCAGAGATAAAACCTTGGAGCTTATCAAAAAAGGGGCTGATCCATTTTGGTTGGAAATAGATCCAAAGGCTTTGAAGCAAAGGCAAAAGGTCTTGGAAAAACTTGCAGTTCAGTTGCAAACTGAAAATCCTAGGCCTCTAAAGGTCCCTAAAGCCAAAACTAAACGCAAACCTTACTTTGAAGAAGGGGATATCCTTGCTGTTAAGTTCCAAGATGAGTATGGTCTTGTCTTTGTATCTATGGTTGAGCAGAGTCCTAGAAAGCTTGAGTACCATTTGGCTTGCACGCGCCTCTTACAAACAAAAAAGCCCACTATCGATGATTTTTTGACCAGTCATATCTCCTGTAAGATGGACAATACAAAGTTTGCTCTGGTTACAGATTGCTGGTTCAATCACAAAGATTTAGGCCAATTATTAGATAAAATTGAAAAAGTTGGACAGGTGAAACTTAGACCTTTTAGTCTTTGGATGCTGGCACCTGCCCAAAATTTAGAAGATATTTATGAAGAAATCACTAGAGATAAAGGTTCCTCTGGCCTTCGATTCATCGAAACCTATAAGCTTGTCGGCGATATTTTTCCAGTTTAATGCCTATGTGATAAAGGGGGAAATGGTCAATCATTCCCATTGACTGTGTTGGGCTCTGACACCATAACTATCTAGGGAACCATCTGAATTGAACTTGGATTCAATACGGTATCTTTTCCAGAGGTCGTAATCTGCTGTTTGGATGGTTAGGATAAAGTTGTTATCCTTATCAGAGACATTATAATCAGCAGGATTAACTTCAAAGATATCAATTAACTCTCGTGTTTGAAAATCTTGGAGTTTGAGATTTGCTAGCTTGATATGATTGATGGAAATTTCTTCTAGTTGCTTGCTATCCTTAGGTGTTCTGTAATAGGTGATGATGCAGTTTTTGAGCTGATCAGTATCTCTTCCCGTAGGAGTAAGGCTCATAAAGCCATAGGACTGATCATCCCGCTTGACTTCGAGAAGCTGACCGTAGTAGAAGTGGTCGTTTTTGGGATTGGTGATGGAGCTCTCTGCGCCTTTATCTCCAAAGGTAAAGCCTTGGTCTAAAAGCTCGGAAGCCTTGGTCTCCCCGATAATGATAGTGGTATCTTGAATGGTTACTGGAACAGGTTGAGCTGGAAGGCCACTCATCATCATGCAAAACATAAAAACATAGCTCGTTAAAAAAGCTGTTCCGATAAAAGCGTTGGTTGATGCATAGGCATGACTGTTTTGAAAGTTTTTTCTTATAGCTAATACGATAAATTTGCCAATACTTTTTAAAACCATACTAACAAGTACGATGAAAAATTGTTTCTTCAAGCATTCATAAATGGCTTGAGGAAAGCTATTACCATGATAGTAGAAGACAGCCAATACCAGCAGATTTACGATTAAATAGATTAGCAAGAACCAATGAATCTCTTTAATGGCATTGACATCAGTGATTTCTTCATAATCAACGTGAATTCTACCTTGAATGGCATGACCAAGTTTATAAATCCATTTGGGAATGTCTTTGCCTTTTTTAACCGCAACTACAAGTCTGATATAGAGATAGATAGTAAAGGACAAGGATAGAAAGAAAAGAGCATAAAAACCCAAAACAATACTAGTGAACATGACTGTTCCCCCTATTTAACATTCAATTAAACAATTTCTTAGCTCCATTATAGCATTTTCTATAAAATAGAGCTAAAAACATCAGTTTCATCCTACAAGATTCAAAGGAGAAAAAACATGGGAATGATTGCCAATTATCAATATTTACCTGACAATGAATTAGAACAAATAAAAGGTCTTTCTAACCAAGAAGATGACTTGTTAGACTTTGCTGAGGACTCCGATGATACTCATGATATCTTAATAGATATCGACAAAATGTGGGATGCTCTTCTCTTTGTCATGACAGGATTTAGTAGTTCAGAATTTTTGGATGACAATCCCTTGAGAGAAGCTGTTTTAGGGGTGACTCCTCTAGAGGATGTATCTGACTATATCGCCTATACTGAAAAAAACAAGATAGCCGATATTGTAGAAGCTTTAGAAAGTTTTGACATGGACAGAGCTATGGCTGACTTTAGTATGGAAACATGTAAGAAGGCCGACTTGTATCCTAATATTTGGGATTATCTTGAGGAAGAGGAAGAAATCAAGGATGAAATCCGAATCAGCTTTGTAAATATGAAAGAGTTTTACAAAAAGATTCTGGAGCTCAATGGAAATGTCCTGGTCACTATTTGTTAGAAAGTTTATTAAACATTCCTAAAAGAATAAAACTGCTTGAGGTAATAAATGAACAAAGAAGATTTATTGGCATTATGGAAGGGAATAAACTGGGAAAAACATGACTCGGGGATCTATTTTCTAGGGCGATATCTAAATAAAGACATAAATATTTATTTTACAGGTTACTGTGAACAGGATTTAGTCTTATTATCAGATGATTTGATGACTAGTTTATATAGAAACTTAGAAAACCTTGATAAAAAAGCTCAAAAGGTTATCCATGATAATTGGCCTGATAAAGCAGTTACAGAACTGGAATTAAAGGAGTTAATCTTGGATAAAAGTAGTTCTTATGGCGAATTTGCTCTAGGTTATGATGCCGGTGTCTCTCCAGCTGGATCCCTTTATCTTTTAGTGAAATTCGACAAATATTTTCAAGCTGATAGAGAGCTTGTGTATGAAATTTACTAACTGTCTGACAATAAGAGGTTAAAATCAGGTGATGAAATGAAAGATTTATATAAAGCAATGTTAGGCTTAAATGGTATTGTCCTTATTACCATTTGTTAATCAGAATTTATCCATGTAAGAAAAGGTAGTCAGATGAATCCATATTTACAAGAATATATCACCCGGACAAGGGAATACCATGCTAAAGATGGAAATCCTTCAAGTGTTGCAGCCCTTTATGATTTGGCTGATGAATTAGCTAAGACTGAGGATTTAGAAGCGAAAAAAGTCTTAGTTGACCTCTATGAACAATTGGGTCTCTACGCTAGTGCCTATCACTTATTTACCGAAATCTTAGACAAACCTGATCGAAAACAGATAAAGAAACTGAGCCGTTTACAAGGAATGAGTCAGAGTCATGGCGATCGTTTTGCCCTTCCTCGTCCTCTAAGAAAAGAAGAGAAGGAGCATAGGCAGAAGCTATTACAGTCTTTGCCACATTTTATCTATCATCCAGATCCGTTGGCTACAGGTTCATTTGTTGAAGGAGAAGCCAAGGTTTGTCCATCTTGTGGAAAAGAAAGCAATATTTATTATGACTTGATCCCTTATTGTATCGAGGATATAGAATACCTTTGCCCAACTTGCATTGCAAATGGGCTAGCAGCTCAGAAATTCGATGCAGAATTTGTTCAAGATGCCGAGTGGCAGGGTGAATTGGATCCAGAAAAGAATCAGCTGCTTTTTTGTCAGACCCCAGGCTACTCTAGTTGGCAGGGAGAATATTGGCTTTCTTGTTGCCAAGATTATTGTGCTTACTTGGGTACAGTTGGAACTCGAGAATTGAAGGATATGGGAATCGCTGAGCAAGTCTTGGCAGACTATGAAGCGCGTGAAGAATATCAAGAGATAGAAGACTACTTGGTCAAAGACGGGCCTATCTGTGGTTATTTGTTTAGATGTCTACATTGTCAAAAATACCAGATCTGGGTTGATGCAGATTAAATCGAAATGTGATTAGCTATGAAAATTAAAGAGAAGACTATGGAAGAACTAGAATTATTCGAAGCTGCCTCCAAAGATTTGTTTGATACTATGCAGGGATTTAAAGACAATCTATCTGTTCAATTTCCCCTATTAGATAGCGATAACTGGCAGTATGATAAGGGATCGATAAAAGTTTGTAAGGCTGATGAGTCAGGATTCAAAAAAAGATGTAGGGTCGGAATCAGCTACAACTTGAAAGTCTCCCTATTAAACGAAGATGCCGAGCAAATCTGGTTACTGTTTAAAGACTGGTTCAATACTAGCAGATTGGGTCAAGTTGAAAGAAATCCTAATAATGAGGATTTGGGAAGATATGTCTTCTCAGCAATTTCCCCTCTAGGTGATCAGGTAGCTTGTTCGATTTATTTGCCTAATGAGTGGAATATCCCTCAGATTAGCTTTTCAGGCTATCTAACAGCTCGTTATAGGGCTTGTGATCTTGATAAATTGCAAGAATAAGATGGAGGTTTTTAGAGATGAGAAAGATTGATTGGGACAAGATAAAGACTCGCTTAGATGCCTTGCTAGTCATTGACGAATATCTGACAGATCCGAGTGAGGATTGGCTCAGACTCGTGATTAAGACTGAGGAAGACTATGGAGTCCGCTATCTTATTGATAATGGCTCTGGTGATTCTTTAGATGTGATTTTGACTGATAAAATGATCCTCATAAAAGGTTTTGATCATGAAAGCAGTTTAAGCCAGTTTGCTGCTGACGAGTGGAATCAAGAAGTCATTGATGGTTTTTATAAAGGACTGGATGAAAAGTATGTCTTACTTTATTCAGAAGACCAAAAAGATGAAACAACCTTCTTTATCTGGTATGACGGTCAAGCGCATCAATATACGTACCAAGATCAGGATGGCGGAGAATGGTTGCTATCTTACCTCTTTGATAGCTTTGAGAGATTTTATGAGTTTGTGACTGACTATTATGAAATTACCGTAGATAAAGATTTACTTAGGAAACTCTATATTGATGGACAACTTTCAGATCTAGAAGTAAAGCAATTAATCCAAGATGATTAAGAGGCTTATTATGAGAGTGAACTATAAAAATACCCCTGAAAAATATCAAACTCTGGCAGAAATAATTATCACGCCATTGCTTGATTTACTCAAAAGTTTAACCTTGTTAGAAGAGGAAATTTTTGAGCGTAACAGAGCACTGGATAAGGAAAAAGAAGCCCTTGGAATCCCATCTAATCAGCTTCACCCTTTGTGGAATGAACTTATGGATGACTATTTTCAGAGGCAAATCCAACTTCTAACTGGACGAGTGACTCAAAAATGCTTGGAAGGAGGAGTTCGAAATTCTTATGGCTCCCCAAGTGAGTATAACTATGTTCAAACGAATGATTTTTCTGTAGATTTTATCATGACAAAAGCTGAAGAAGCAAGAGTCATCACCCATTATCAAGAAGCTTTAGAAATGAAGCATCAGTTTGTACTTAGATTGGTGGATGGAAATTGGCTACTTGATGAGAAATTCTACGGTTTTGAGGATGAGGAAACTTGGTATCTCGATTCACTTTGACCAAGATAGCTTTGCTTCCCAACTGGTATGAGAAAAAGGAGGAGTCCTATGAATTTTTTAAAAAATTTATTTACTAGTAAGAAAGAAAAATCAGAGAAGAAAAAACAACTGATCTTGTCCATGCCTCTTTTCAAAGGCAATCAAGCCTATTCTTTAGACCAAGTTGTTCAGGAATTGAAATCTCATTGGGGGTTTGAAATTTCTGAAGTTTCTGGGGATGATTTTAGTGCAACCTTTGTGATTGATGGTGCTCTCGTTGCGCTAGCTTTAATGGATTTGCCTATCCCAAGTCAAGAATTTGAAGAATTGTATGCCTATTCTTACCTCTGGCAGGATGTTGAGAAGGAAACACAGGAGCACACACAACACGTCATTGTTTCTATTTTGTCTGACAATCTTTCGCCAGTAGAAACTTATTCCCTATTGACTAAAGTCAATGCCTCAATCCTAAAAACTAGTCAATCAGCTATTGGTATTTATCAGGGTTCTACTACCTTGCTCTTGCCCAAAGATCTTTATTTAGACCTGGCTGACCTTTTGAAAGAAGAAATGCTTCCCCTTCAACTCTGGATTTATATGGGGATTATCAACCAGGGAGATAAAACTAGTATTTACACTTATGGTTTGAAAGAGTTTGGAAGAACTGAGATTGAAATTATCGAGTCTCCTATGAATAGCGATGACTTATATTATTTCCTCTTGTCTATTCTTCAGTATGTTTTAGGCAGTGATGTCACCTTAAAGGACGGTGAAACCATTGGCTTTTCAGAAGATCAAAAAATCAAAATCACTGAGTCAAAAGCCGTCTATTTGGAAGGAAATTCCTTGAAATTAGATGTTTAAACCATGATTTATAATTGAGTTTTCTTCCTAGATTGGGGGTTTTATGAAGCGTGATATAAAAAAGTATTATCTCTACCGATTTCTGGTCTATAGATTTGAAAAACTCTCTTGTAAGAATCCAAGTCTCAAGGAAATAAAACCAGAGAAGAGAGAAAAAATCGTTCTAGAGGCTACTCGAACTAGTCAAAAAATTATTTTAGTCCTTGGAATTCTTTATGTTTTGCTATATTCTGCTATGTTCATTTACCTAAGGCTCAATGATTTTCACCCCCCTTTATTTACTTGGTTTACTGACTACATCGATTATTTGGGCGGACTGATAAACGGAGAATGGGGCGGTAGTTGGCGTCAAAAGCAAGCTAGTTTTTTGATGATTGCTCTAGTGGCTTTACCGATTGTACTGATAGAAGGCGGCCCCTTCTTCTTAATGGTTTTATTGATTGGGAATTGGACATTAAAAAGAAAGATAAGATTTGACATAGAACATAAAGGAGTAGAGAGCCATGGGTAGAACGGTGATTATAGGTACTTTAATTGCTTTTGCAATTTTTAATCTGCTACTCGGTCTGGGCTTTTATCTCTTTCTAAAAAAGAGGAAAGAGAATGGACAGTCATTGTACGAATCCCCTGTAAACCAACAAACTCGAACAGAAATACTGGGTCTAGGCGAGATTTTGGTCTACCTGACACTGATTGCAATCGCAGGGATCTTTGCTTTTCAGACCTTAAATAGAGGCGGTGTGGGGAATTCTATTTTAGCCAAAATGATCCTCCTACCTGCTCTAATGGCTCTTTTCAATGCAAGAAAAAGGACTGGAAAGTCATTACTTGCCCTCCTTATAACCTTGATGGTCTTTCTAGTAGGAGTCATGTATAATCTCACGATTGGTTTCCCACCTCAAGCACCGATTTTGCAAATTAATGAAAGTAAAATCACGTTAGCAGAAACCAAAGCAAGTGATCTGATGGAAGCTGGATTTGATATCTATGTAAGACAAGGTGATGGTGCTAGCGACTACGAAGATCTCCTGACATATGGCAATTTCCAAAAGTATTCAGGAGATAAATCAGTCACTATCGAAAAAGGCTTCAGACTTGATAGCAATGCTGTTCCCTACGCTCCCTATCTCTTTGCAAAAGATGGCATAGTTCTTGGGAGTATTTCCTTTTACGGGGCAGAAGATAAGGACGTGGTTCTAGAAGATTCTAAGGTTATTCAGGTTCGATTTAACAAGGACACCATTGATGCAGCTAAAGAACATTCTATAATTTTGAAATTGGATGAACTCGACTTGACTAGTCGACTGGACCTTCCACTTGTTCAAGAAACTTTCAAAAAGCATCTATGGTCAATCCCCCCATCAAATACAAATGATGTCACTCAATTGTGGTATGGATTACAGTGGTCAAGTAACAGTGACTCTCTATTTTGGAATGAGTATTATAGTCTCATCCATCTGGATGAAAATTACTTGATGACTGATTTTGAGCTAGCTGTTCAAGTAGCACGAGATGACTAGATAGGATTTTGAATAGTTGACTGTACTTATAACTAATTGAGGAGCTGAGTATTTTAGTTCCTTTTTAATTTTTTTGAACTTATTTTAAAACGGTTTCTATTTTATGGTTCGTTGATTTTCACGAACAAAAAAATGAATTTATTTAAAAAAGTTTCTAAAAATACTTTACAAGTATCTGAAAATATGATATAGTAATGAAGCTTAGAAAATGAGATGATGTTTTCTAGCAAATATAAACCCGAGTAAAAAATGCCTACGGACAGGCAGGGTTGAATGCCGAAGCGTGGTTGAAAAGCCACATTATTGATAGGGTTAAAAGCCTACTTTTATAAGTTGATGTTAGAACATTAGTTCTAATTCGTATAGATTTGTTAGTGTGGTGAAAGCACACGTCATCTTGTGAAACGATCAATAAAGTACGTAATATTTGCTACTAGAGAGTTAGGAAACATCAGGAACAGACATACTCAAAAGAAACAAACATAAACACGTCAGTAGATTGTAGAGCAGGTGCCAACCTGCTCTTTTTTCATAAGTATCCTTTAGAGCCTTACATGGTTAAGGTGTAAAACTATGGTAAAGGAGTATGTCTTTATAATGTTAAATCAAAACCAAGCTCCTATCTACGAGGGGTTGGTCAAGTTACGAAAGAAAAGAATTGTACCGTTTGACGTACCTGGTCACAAGCGTGGCCGTGGAAACCCAGAGTTGGTTGAACTTTTAGGGGAAAAATGTGTAGGCATAGATGTCAACTCTATGAAGCCCTTGGATAATCTGGGGCATCCCATTTCGATTATCCGAGAAGCTGAGGAACTAGCTGCAGAAGCTTTTGGTGCTGCTCATGCCTTTTTAATGATTGGGGGCACAACCTCATCTGTTCAAACTATGATTCTCTCCACCTGTAAAGCTGGAGATAAGATCATCCTTCCTCGAAATGTTCATAAGTCAGCTATCAATGCGCTCGTTTTATGTGGCGCTATTCCCATTTATATTGAGATGAGTGTGGATCCAAAAATCGGTATTGCTTTGGGGCTTGAGAATGAGCGTGTAGCACAAGCTATTCAGGAACATCCAGATGCTAAGGCTATCCTAATAAACAATCCTACCTACTATGGGATTTGTTCAGATCTTAAGGGGCTAACAGAGATGGCTCACGCTGCTGGAATGAAAGTTTTAGTAGATGAGGCACACGGTGCCCATCTGCATTTTACAGATAAACTACCTCTATCTGCTATGGATGCAGGAGCAGATATGTCAGCTGTATCCATGCATAAGTCTGGTGGTAGCTTGACACAAAGTTCACTTCTTTTAGTTGGGGATCAGATGAATCCTGAGTACGTGCGTCAAATCATTAACCTGACCCAATCAACATCAGCATCTTACTTACTAATGTCTAGTTTGGATATTTCACGCCGCAATCTGGCCCTTCGTGGTAAAGAGTCCTTTGAGAAGGTCATTGAGCTATCTGAGTACGCTCGTCGTGAAATCAATGCTATCGGTGGCTACTATGCCTATTCAAAAGAGCTAGTAGACGGTGTGTCTGTCTGTGATTTTGACGTTACTAAGCTGTCAGTTTACACTCAGGGCATTGGCTTAACAGGTATTGAAGTTTATGATCTCTTACGGGATGAATATGACATTCAGATTGAGTTTGGTGATATTGGCAATATCTTGGCCTACATTTCGATTGGGGACCGTATCCAAGATATTGAACGCTTGGTTGGTGCTCTGGCTGACATCAAGAGACTTTACTCAAGAGATGGGAAGGACTTGATTGCTGGAGAATATATCCAGCCTGAGTTGGTGCTATCTCCTCAGGAAGCCTTCTATGCAGATAGAAGAAGCTTAACATTAGACGAGTCCATTGGCCAGGTATGTGGGGAATTTGTCATGTGTTATCCTCCAGGAATTCCAATCCTAGCGCCAGGTGAACGGATTACACGAGAAATTGTCGATTATATCAAATTTGCTAAAGAACGTGGTTGTTCCCTCCAAGGAACGGAAGATCCAGAGGTCAACCACATTAATGTCATTGAGAGAAAGGAGAACTAAATGGATTTATGGTTTTCTGAAGTTCATACTCCAGATGTGAAATTGTCTCTTAGAACTGCTAAACAACTCTATGCTGGAAAAAGTGAGTGGCAGGATATTGAAGTATTAGATACTCCAGCTTTTGGAAAGATTTTGATTTTAAATGGGCATGTCTTGTTCTCAGATGCAGATGACTTTGTCTACAACGAAATGACCGTCCACGTTCCTATGGCTGTCCATCCAAATCCAAAGAAAGTCTTGGTTATTGGGGGTGGTGACGGTGGTGTTGCCCAAGTATTAACTCTCTATCCAGAATTGGAACAAATCGATATTGTAGAACCAGATGAGATGCTGGTTGAGGTTTGCCGAGAATATTTTCCAGATTTTGCTGCAGGACTTGATGACCCTCGCGTCACCATTTACTACCAAAATGGACTGAGATTTTTGAGAAACTGTGAAGATGATTATGACATTATCATTAACGATGCGACAGATCCATTTGGCCATACGGAAGGGCTCTTTACCAAGGAATTTTACGGCAATAGTTATAGGGCTCTCAAAGAAGACGGTATCATGATTTACCAGCATGGTAGCCCCTTCTTTGACGAAGATGAGTCTGCTTGTCGAAGCATGCATCGCAAGGTCAATCAAGCCTTTCCAATTAGCCGAGTTTATCAGGCACATATCCCTACCAGTCCTGCTGGCTATTGGTTATTTGGATTTGCATCGAAAAAATATCACCCTGTCAAAGATTTTGACAAGGAAGGCTGGAAAAAACGCCAGCTTTTCACAGAATACTACACTGCAAACCTACATATTGGTGCCTTTATGTTGCCTAAGTATGTAGAAGACATTTTAGAAGAAGAGGAAGGAAAAAAATGAGTCGTTTACTAGTTATTGGATGTGGGGGCGTTGCCCAAGTTGCTATTTCAAAGATTTGTCAAGATAGCGAAACTTTTAAAGAAATTATGATTGCTAGCCGTACCAAGTCAAAATGTGATGACTTGAAGGCTAAATTAGAAGGCAAAACAAATACTAAGATTGAGACAGCTGCTCTTGATGCTGACAAGGTAGAAGAAGTGATTGCCTTGATTGAAAGCTACAAACCAGAAGCTGTTTTGAACGTAGCTTTGCCTTATCAAGACTTGACCATCATGGATGCTTGTTTGGCTACAGGTGTGCACTATATTGACACAGCTAACTACGAGGCTGAGGATACAGAAGACCCTGAATGGCGTGCTATTTATGAGAAACGTTGCAAAGAACTTGGATTTACAGCTTACTTTGACTACTCATGGCAGTGGGCTTACCAAGAAAAATTCAAGGAAGCAGGCTTGACAGCTCTTCTTGGTTCTGGTTTTGACCCAGGTGTAACCAGCGTCTTTTCAGCTTATGCACTCAAACATTACTTTGACGAAATCCACTATATCGACATTTTGGACTGTAATGGTGGTGACCACGGTTATCCATTTGCGACCAACTTTAACCCAGAAATCAATCTACGTGAGGTTTCTGCACCAGGTTCTTACTGGGAAGATGGAAAATGGGTAGAAGTCGAAGCTATGTCTATCAAGCGTGAATATGATTTCCCTCAAGTTGGACAAAAAGACATGTATCTCCTCCACCATGAAGAAATCGAATCATTGGCCAAAAACATCCCAGGTGTTAAACGCATTCGTTTCTTTATGACTTTTGGCCAATCTTATCTAACGCACATGAAATGCTTGGAAAACGTTGGTCTCCTTCGTACGGATGCTATTAATTTTAACGGACAAGAAATCGTACCAATCCAATTCTTGAAAGCCTTGCTTCCAGATCCTGCAAGCCTTGGCCCACGTACTGTTGGTAAAACAAATATCGGATGTATCTTTACTGGTGTCAAAGATGGAGTTGAAAAGACAATCTACATCTACAATGTTTGCGACCATCAGGAATGCTACGCAGAAGTTGGTTCACAAGCCATTTCTTACACAACAGGTGTTCCAGCCATGATTGGGACAAAATTAGTGATGGATGGTACTTGGAAACAACCAGGAGTTTATAACCTTGAAGAGTTGGATCCAGATCCATTCATGGAAGCTTTGAATAAATACGGTTTGCCATGGGTTGTGGTAGAAAACCCACAAATGGTGGACTAATGAAGTTAGAACAAGTACCAACACCAGCTTACGTCATTGATTTAGCAAAACTAGAAGAAAATTGTAGCATTCTGCAAGAGGTTCAAGAAAAAACCGGCTGTAAGGTTCTACTGGCTCAAAAGGCTTATTCCCTCTATAAAACCTATCCTTTGATTAGTCAGTATCTGTCAGGTACGACGGCTAGTGGACTCTATGAGGCTAAGTTAGCTAGAGAAGAGTTCCCTGGGGAAGTCCATGTTTTTGCGCCAGCTTTCAAGGAATCAGATATGGAAGAGCTACTACAAATATCAGATCATATTGTTTTTAACTCAGAGAGACAACTTCGAAAATATGGTCAACGTTGTCGTGAAGTTGGTATTAGTGTGGGTCTGCGCATCAATCCTCAATGTTCAACGCAGGGTGACCACGCGCTTTATGATCCTTGTGCTCCTGGCTCTCGTTTTGGAGTGACTTCAGACAAGATACCTAGTGATTTGCTGGACTTGGTTGACGGGCTTCATTTTCATACTCTTTGTGAGCAGGGGGCAGATGATTTACAAACGACTTTGAAAGCAGTAGAAGAGCAGTTTGGAGCCTATTTGCATCAAGTTAAATGGCTCAATATGGGTGGTGGTCATCATATTACGAGAGATGACTATGATGTGGACTTGCTGATTTCTGAGATTAAAAGAATACGAGAAATCTATAACCTTGACGTCTACATTGAACCTGGAGAAGCTATTGCCCTTAATGCGGGCTATCTAGCTACAGAAGTCTTGGATATTGTTGAAAACGGGATTGAGACCTTGGTGCTAGATGCTTCAGCAAGTTGTCATATGCCAGATGTCCTTGAGATGCCTTATCGCCCCCCATTGAGAGATGGATTTGAAGCGCAAGAAAAACCTTATACTTATAGACTCTCTTCAAATACTTGCCTAACAGGGGATGTCATTGGGGATTATAGCTTTGAAAAACCGATTGAAATCGGTGATCGCCTCTATTTTGAAGACATGGCAATCTACTCCTTTGTCAAAAATAATACCTTTAACGGGATTGGACTTCCAAGTTTGTATCTCATGGATAAAGAGGGTGAGTGCAGTCTAGTTAAAGCATTTGGCTACCAAGACTTTAAGGAGAGATTATCATGATGGACAGTCCAAAGAAATTAGGTTATCGTATGCCTGCAGAGTATGAACCCCATCATGGGACTCTCATGATATGGCCTACTCGACCAGGGTCTTGGCCTTTTCAAGGAAAGGCTGCAAAAAAAGCTTTTAGCCAGATTATCAAAACTATTGCTCAGGGGGAAACAGTCTACCTTTTGGTTGAGGAGGACTATCTATCTGAAGCGCAATCCTATCTAGGAGACAAGGTTGTTTATTTAGATATTCCGACAAATGATGCCTGGGCTCGTGATACAGGTCCAACTATTCTCCTCAATGATCAAAGGGAAAAGTTGGCGGTAGATTGGTCTTTCAACGCCTGGGGTGGTGGTGTTGACGGTCTCTACCAAGACTATGAAGCTGACGACCAAGTAGCCAGTCGTTTTGCAAAAGTATTAAAGATGCCTGTTTACGATGCCAAACCTTTTGTACTGGAAGGTGGAGCAATTCACAGTGATGGTCAAGGAACCATACTTGTGACTGAAAGTTGCTTGCTTAGTCATGGTCGTAATCCTCACCTGACTAAAGAGGAGATTGAAAAGATCTTACTAGAGAGTCTTGGTGCTGAAAAAGTTATCTGGTTGCCTTACGGTATTTATCAAGATGAGACAAATGAACACGTCGACAATGTTGCTGCCTTTGTAGGTCCTGCAGAACTTGTCTTGGCTTGGACGGATGACGAAAGTGATCCCCAGTATGCCATGTCTGCAGCAGATCTAGCTCTTTTAGAGAAGGAAACCGATGGAAAAGGCCGGAGTTTCACTATTCATAAACTTCCAATCCCAGCTATTCATCAAGTAGTTACAGAGGAGGATTTGCCGGGCTATACTTATGAAGAAGGCGAAGAGGAGCGTTATGCAGGTGAACGTTTAGCAGCTTCCTATGTGAATTTTTATATTGCTAATAAGTCTGTATTAGTGCCACAATTTCAGGATGTAAACGACCAAGTAGCCTTGAATATTCTGAGCCAGTGTTTCCCTGACCGTGATGTTGTCGGAATTCCTGCAAGAGATATTCTATTAGGTGGTGGAAATATCCACTGCATTACCCAACAAATTCCAGAATAGGAGAAAAAGATGAGAAATGTAACGGTTGCAGCCATTCAGATGCAATGCGCTAAGGATGTGGATACTAATATCCAAACAGCTGAACGTTTGGTTCGACAAGCTGCGGAGCAAGGAGCCCAGATCATTCTTTTACCAGAATTATTTGAACGTCCCTATTTCTGTCAGGAACGTCAGTATGACTACTACCAGTATGCCCAGTCTGTGTCTGAAAATACAGCTATTCAGCATTTCAAAGGAATTGCCAAAGAGCTAAAGGTCGTTTTACCGATTAGTTTCTATGAAAAAGATGGTAATGTCTTATACAATTCCATTGCTGTCATTGATGCGGATGGAGCAGTACTAGGAGTTTATCGTAAAACTCATATACCAGATGACCATTATTATCAGGAGAAATTCTTCTTTACTCCTGGAAATACTGGTTTCAAGGTCTGGGACACTCGCTACGCCAAGATTGGTATCGGGATCTGTTGGGATCAGTGGTTTCCTGAAACCGCCCGTTGCCTTGCATTAAATGGAGCAGAATTACTCTTTTACCCAACAGCTATTGGATCAGAGCCTATTTTGGATACAGATAGTTGTGGTCATTGGCAACGTACCATGCAAGGACACGCAGCAGCAAATATTGTCCCAGTTATTGCTGCTAATCGTTATGGTTTGGAAGAAGTCACTCCTTGCGAGGAAAATGGAGGACAAAGTTCCAGTCTTAATTTCTACGGTTCATCCTTTATGACCGATGAAACAGGAGCTATTTTAAGTCAAGCTGAACGACAAGATGAAGCAATCCTCTTAACCACTTATGACCTTGACAAAGGAGCAAATGAACGCCTTAATTGGGGTCTCTTTAGAGATAGAAGACCGGATATGTATAAAGATATCGTGAAATAATTGGTTGTATTTTAAGTTTAGGCCATTAACGTTTTAGGATAGATAGGAGACCTTTTAATGAATCAAGCATGGGAATTATTATTTGAGGGAAAGATTGACGAAGCGAAGCAATTAGTTCAAGCGGAGTTTTCGCTTGCAACTTGTAAAGATTACAGTCTTTTAAACCTGATGGGCTATATCTATTTGTACGAAAAAAAATACGAAGATTGTTTAGAGATTTACCAACGTTATCTTCACTTGGCTATTACAGAAAAGGATCGTGAAAATGAACACATCGCGTATCATCAATTGGCCATGGTCTATCGTGAAATGAATGATTTTCAGACAGCTCTTAGCTATATCGAAAAAGAGCGAGAAGTTATTGAACAAGATTTTTCAGGGGATTATCTCAAATATTCTGTTAATGACTATGAGCAAGGTTATTTACGATTAAAGTTAGGTCAACTAGTTGAGGCGGAGTTTTATATGCAGCAGTCGCTAGACTTAGCCTTAAAGACAGATGATCTTATCGCTCAGGCCTGTGCTTATAGAGGATTGGGAGAGATTTATCGAAAACTTGATTCGAGTAAATCCTATGATTATTTTAGTCACGCTATTAAACTCTTCGACAAGGCGGGAGATGAGATTGGAGCGGAAGAAGTTAGAGCTTTAATAGATAATAAAAAGTCTGAGACCAAATAGTTCTCAGATACGCAAAAGCTAGAGGTTCCCAATTGTGGAACTCTAGCTTTTTTCTGTAGATACTATAATAATTTTTTGATAATGGCCTAGGATTCTGATAAAATGGACTTAGTGTTAGCAAGGATAAAAGAGACTGGAAAGCTCTCAATCAATTTTTTCTTGAAGAATTAAGTCGTGACTGAGGTTAATTATGGAAAAATGGACTTGTAGATGTGGTCAAGCAATGAACAACCATAGATCGCCCGATCCAAATGCTTATTCTGTATACTCGGATGAGTTCTTAGCAGAAATTTCTCAAGCTGAATTCTTTTGACTGATATTCTGTCATTTTAATTACGGTAATTATTTGTTATAATACTTCAAAGGAGGAAATCAGATGGTAGTAAAAACAAGAAAACAAGGAAATTCAATCACCAATACTGTTCCAAGTGAATTCAATATTCCAAGTGGTGTTAAATACGAAGAGAAATTGTTACCAAGTTGTGAAATTATCTTTACTCCCGAAGAGTCTGGACATCAGATTTCTTATGTATCTGATGATGCCTTTGACTTAAATTTGGACAAAATTTTTGACGAATACGATGATGTTTTCAAAGCTTTGGTGGGAAAATGACAGTCTATCTTACAGAAAGACAAATTGAAAAAATCAATTCTTTAGCAATTCAACGGTATTCACCTAATGAAAAAATTCAAACAGTTAGTCCTTCTGCCTTAAATATGATTGTCAATTTACCAGAACAATTTGTCACCGGTAAACCTCTTTATCCAACAATTTTTGATAAGGCAACGACACTATTTGTCCAATTGATCAAGTAGCATGTTTTTGCCAACGCTAATAAACGAACTGCTTTCTTCGTTTTGGTGAAATTTCTACAGTTGAATGGATATTGTTTTTCTGTAACGGTTGAAGAAGCGGTGGATATGTGTGTAACTATTGCAGTAGAATCCTTAACAGATGAAAGGTTAGCTAGCTACACCAAATGGATCTCAGAACATTCATTTATTGCTATTGGCAAAAATTAAGCTTGGATGTTTAAATCCTATAAGATAAAAGTAGATAAACAGACAGTATTAGAATTCTGTAATGCAGAAAACTAATCTTTTGAATACGTCAAACATTCAATCTTACTAACAATAAAAAGTAGCCCACTCAGGCTACTTTTTAAAATTCTTTGTAAACATAAGTATTCTCTGGTTTATCAACCTTGATAAAGGATTGAACTTCAAGGGTTGGGAGGACTTGGTTGAGTTCCTTGTGATAATGATTGCTAATCTTACCTTTGACTCTTACCCAGGTGTTATTGTCATACTGATTGGTATTTCCTGTGGTCAAAAGGCCAAAAACTCCTGAATCAGCGATACAGTGCATGATACCAAAACGAAAGACAAATTGACTATTAGAGTAATTGGGATCATTGTAGACAAAGCCAGTAAACTCGATCTCCTTACCTTCAAATTCATTTGGAAAATCATAGATAACTTCCATGACTTCCAAGTAATTCTCATCCTTGATGACAATGCTTGATTGGGTTAAGTATTTATCAGCACTCTTACGAACAGTGACTACATAAGCTGTGTGTGAATAAAAGCGACTGGTATCCGGCTTAAGATACTGACTGCTCGTTCCTTCACTTGCTTGGATTGCCTTGTCAGTTCCTTCCGACAAAGGGAAATAATATCCTTTTGCCGATACTGTTTGTGAATCCAGAGTGACAGTTGGAAATGTAAATCCAACTAACAAGGGTAAACTTAAGAGGACAAAACTAGCAAGCTTGGCTGAAAAACTATGTAAGTGACTATGTTCTTTCAAACGCTTGAAGCAAATATAGGATTGAACAATGGCTAGTAGCAAAGATAAAAACATAGTGATATAAGCCAGATAAGAGTAGTGGAGGTTTAGATACTGATTGAGCTTACCTGATAGATGTAGATAAAGGGTTAAGATAAAATAGCCAAATAAGATAAAAAATCGAATCATAGCATCACGCCGACTAGATAAGAATAGGCAAGAACAACAAGAGTTACGATGGTCATGAACTGCCAAATAAATCGCGTTTTGAGATAATTCTTCATCATGAGTAGATTCTTGACATCAAGCATGGGACCTATTACCAGAAAGGCAAGCACTGGAGCAAAGCCAAAACTAGAGAGAAGAGAAGATCCGATAAAGGCATCCGCTTCACTACAGAGGGATAGAAGGAAGGACAAGACCATCAGAAGAACAATCGCAAGTAGTGGTGTCGCACTGATGGATGTCAGGATACGAGTTGGAACATAGACTTGGACTATACTTGCAAAAAGACAGCCAAAGACTAAATAACGCCCCATATCAAAGAATTCATCAATAGCTTGGATGAAGACCTGAAGAAGTTTCTGACCTGAAGTCAAGTGAGAAAAATCATGCTCATGACAAGCCAATCTATTTTCCTTTTGAATAGGTTCCTCCCAGAAAAATCCAAGAAAGATACCCAATATAGTAGCAACGAGAATAGAGCCCAAAGCACGTAGTAACACCATTTTAAATGAATTACCAAAGGCCGAATAGGTCGCAAAGAGTACGATGGGATTGATGATAGGAGCTGTTACTAGAAAGGGAACAGCCGTATAGCTTGGAACCTTCTTCTCTAAGAAGCGGTTGATGATCGGAACAATTCCGCACTCACAAGATGGGAAGAGAAACCCTATAAATGTACCAAAAAAGATTCTCCCCAAGCGATTTTTAGGGAGAAATCTATAAACTTTCTCAGGAGTCACATAGACTTCGATAGCACCAGAAATAATGCTTCCAATCAAAACGAAGGGTAGGGCTTCAATGATGATTGATAGAAAAATAGCGCCAGCTTGTAAAATACTCGAAGGCAGACTTTGAAAAATCGTCATCTATTTTTTCTTTTCTGCCTTATCTTTCTTTTCTTTGTCGTCTGGGAAAGTTACTTGCTTCAAATCAGGGAGTTTAGCGAATTCTTCGAACATTTTGTCTAAGTCATCAGTTTTTGTAAATTTAACAGCCATTGGGCATACCTCGATTCTAAATTCTAAATATCTTTTTATAGTTACTAATTATTTTGTGTTTTTTTAAAAACTGCTATTAGCAGAAGAGACGAGATGTAAAATATTATAAACAAGTTCAAAAAAAGTATTAATTTTCCCAAAAAATAATAAAGTTGCTTAGAAATTACTAGAGAAAGGGAGATTGGTAAAAATCGTCCGCTTAGTATGAGAAATATAAGAGAATAATTATTAAATGAAGAATCATAATAGTTTTTTATATAAGGTTGCAATAGAGGAAAAAAAGCATCTGATAAGATTAGTGTAAACCAGACGAGATTAATGATTAAAGTTATACGATTTTCCAAGTTTTTAAGTAATTTACTATCATTTACATTTGATAAATTTATAATACTCGGAATGATTTTATTAGCTCCTATTGTAATTAATAGAGATTGGGTTAATAAAAATATTTTAGTATTACTTTGGGATATTGGACTATTATCTAAAAGAAGAGGGAGTAAAAATACAGTACTAATGATAGCGGTTATCAAATCTTGTTTGAGAATTTTGCTTTTGAAAATTTGCATGATATAATCCATTTTTCTTTTATTATTTTTTTAAATGCTCTCCATTAAGGTTATTTTTCTCTAAATAAATTTTTTGAAATAGTTACATAACATTTTAAGAAAGAAAAACTAATCTCTATATAGCTATTTTACACTCTTTAAAAAAAAAATCAATGTTATAATTAATTTATTTTCATAAATTAAAAAATAAATTAGTATACTAGATATTAGCAAAAATGACTCACTCAAAAAAAATGAATTTCCTTATGGTATAATAGTTCTATGGATAAAAAATATGAAAAAATTTCCCAAGATTTGGGTGTAACCTTAAAGCAAATTGATACGGTCTTGTCTTTGACAGCAGAAGGAGCAACCATTCCCTTTATCGCTCGTTATCGGAAAGACATGACTGGTAGTTTGGATGAGGTGGCTATCAAAGCTATTATCGACCTTGATAAAAGTCTAACCAGTCTCAATGATCGTAAGGAAGCGGTCTTAGCTAAGATTCAAGAACAAGGAAAATTGACCAAGGAATTGGAAGAAGCTATCCTAGCAGCTGAAAAACTAGCAGATGTAGAAGAACTCTATCTTCCTTATAAGGAAAAACGTCGTACAAAGGCAACCATTGCGCGTGAAGCCGGACTCTTTCCACTTGCTCGTCTAATCCTACAGAATGTTTCTGATCTAGAAAAGGAAGCAGAAGCATTTGTATGTGAAGGATTCGAGACTCCACAAGATGCTTTAGCAGGTGCAGTTGATATTTTGGTTGAAGCTCTCTCTGAGGATGTCAACTTGCGTTCGATGACTTATCGCGAAGTCCTTGAAAATTCTAAAATCACTTCTCAACTGAAAGACGAAACTCTTGATGAAAAGCAGGTTTTTCAGATTTATTATGATTTTTCAGAGACAGTTGGAAATATGCAGGGTTATCGTACCTTGGCCCTCAATCGTGGGGAGAAGCTAGGTGTCTTAAAGGTCGGTTTTGAACATGCGACGGACCGTATTCTTGCCTTCTTTGCTGCTCGTTTCAAAGTTAAGAACGCCTATATTGACGAAGTTATTCAGCAATCTGTTAAGAAAAAAGTATTGCCAGCTATTGAGCGCCGTATTCGTACCGAACTAACTGAGAAGGCAGAAGAAGGAGCCATTCAACTCTTCTCAGAAAACCTTCGAAAACTTCTCCTTGTTGCACCTCTTAAAGGGCGCGTGGTTCTTGGATTTGACCCTGCCTTTCGTACAGGTGCCAAGCTTGCAGTCGTAGATGCGACTGGTAAAATGTTGACGACACAAGTCATTTACCCAGTAAAACCAGCTTCAGCTCGTCAGATTGAAGAAGCCAAGCGTGATTTGGCAGATTTGATTGGCCAATACGGTGTTGAAATCATCGCTATCGGAAATGGAACTGCTAGTCGTGAAAGTGAAGCTTTTGTCGCCGAAGTGCTTAAGGATTTTCCAGAGGTCAGCTATATCATTGTTAATGAGAGCGGTGCATCTGTCTACTCAGCTAGTGAACTTGCCCGTCAAGAGTTTCCTGACTTAACTGTTGAAAAACGTTCGGCAATCTCAATCGCTCGTCGCTTGCAAGACCCACTTGCTGAATTGGTTAAGATTGATCCCAAATCCATCGGTGTCGGTCAATATCAGCACGATGTAAGTCAAAAGAAACTGTCTGAAAGTCTGGACTTTGTTGTGGATACAGTCGTTAACCAAGTCGGTGTTAATATTAATACGGCTAGTCCAGCCTTACTTTCGCACGTAGCTGGTCTTAACAAAACAATCTCTGAAAATATTGTTAAGTATCGTGAGGAAGAAGGTAAAATCACTTCACGCGCCCAAATCAAGAAAGTTCCTCGTTTAGGTGCTAAAGCATTTGAACAGGCAGCAGGTTTCCTCCGTATCCCTGAAAGTAGCAATATCCTTGACAACACAGGTGTTCACCCAGAAAACTATGCTGCTGTTAAGGAACTTTTCAAACGTTTGGACATTAAAGATTTAAATGAAGAAGCACAAGCCAAACTCAAATCTATTTCAATCAAGGAAATGGCCCAAGAATTTGACCTCGGTCAAGAAACTCTCAAAGATATTATTGCAGATCTTTTAAAACCAGGACGTGATTTCCGTGATTCTTTTGATGCTCCAGTCCTTCGTCAGGATGTCTTGGATATCAAAGACTTGAAAGTTGGCCAGAAGCTTGAGGGCGTTGTCCGTAACGTCGTTGACTTCGGTGCCTTTGTTGACATTGGTATTCACGAGGATGGCCTGATTCATATCTCTCACATGAGCAAGAAATTTATCAAACATCCAAGTCAGGCTGTGTCTGTCGGCGATTTGGTAACCGTTTGGGTGAAGAAAATCGATGCTGACCGTGAAAAAGTAAATCTGTCGCTCCTTGCTCCAGATGAATCTAACTGATTACGTCAAACAAGTTTCTTTAGAGGATTTTGGAAAACCTTTCAAACATCAAGCTCAGTGGAATACTCGTCTGCGGTCGACAGGTGGACGATTCTTTCCAAATGACGGGCATTTGGATTTTAATCCAAAAGTCTATCAAGAACTTGGTATAGAGGTGTTTCGGAAAATCGTCCGTCATGAGCTCTGCCATTATCACCTTTATTTTGAAGGTAAGGGCTATCAACATAAGGATTTAACCTTTAAGCAGCTTCTAAAAGAGGTCAATGGTCTACGCTTTGTTCCTCCCTTATCAGGTGCTAATAAAAAGCCAAGCTTAATCTATACTTGTCAAGCTTGTCATCAAACATATCAAAGAAAGCGAAAAATTGATACAAAGCGCTATCGTTGTGGTGTCTGTCGTGGTAAACTCCTCTTGTTAAATCGGCCTAAGGACTGATGTAGACAGTTTAGCTTAGTGCTATACTAATATTAAGAAAAACGAAAGAGGAACAAATCATGAATACAAAATTTTATAAAATGAGAAGAAATCGTATGATATCAGGTGTTCTAGCTGGTCTATCTGATAAGTGGAATCTTGATGTAACCCTAGTTCGTTTCCTTTTTGCAATTTTTACAATCGCAAACTTTGGACTCGGAATTATTATTTACATTATCCTAGCTTCTATTCTACCAACAAAAGAAGATATCGAAGCTGAAATGTATGGAACAGGCCCACGCAAGATTAAAGAAGCCCAGCCTATAAATGATGACGAAGGTTGGTTTTGGTAACCATATTACCATTCATTTGAAGTATTAAACCCTTGTAGTATCAAGGGTTTTTGTTTTGCTTAAAAATTTGTGGTAAACTAATAGTAGTAAAATTTTAAAAAAATATGTTAATCTTACAAAAATGTAAGATTAAAAGCCTCTTTTGTAAAGTTATGTTATGGAATGGTCTCATTTTTTAGAGTACACTTATAACAGTAAGATAAGGGAGAAAAATATTAAAAAAATTGTAAATAAAGAAAATCAGTAAACCAACTTCAAAAGAGACCGAACGTTTTAAGCTTGATAGTACCATTATGCAAGATCGATATCAATTAACAGGATATAAAGAAGGTGTCTATCATGACCTTTTGGATTTAAAATACGTTCAAAGGATTTCTAAAACTCGTTTTCAAAACAATCAAGTAGAATCTCTGAAAAACATCTATTGACTGTAGAAAAAGGTTACTACCTTGCCATCATGGGTAAGTTTGGTTATGCTAAATCAACAGTACTCAATATTCTTGTCATTCTTGACAAATCAACTCGATGTCAGCTCTTTCTAAATGGAATAAACACAACTACCATAAAAATAAGAGATAACAAGTTTTCCTTGTGGAACCTTAGGTTTTGTATTTCAAAAATACAATTTGTTAGTTACATTTTCTGTTAGAGACAATCTCTTACCCCAATAAGAAAGAGGTATAAGATGTATTTTAAGGATCTTAATATAGAAATAATTACGATTGAATGCTCATTTTTAATTGTACCATAACCATATTCATTTACTGAAGAACATGGGGGATATGAGTTTGTTTTACAAATTCTTACTTTATAGATATCCCTATTTTCCAAAAAAATATATTTAAAAACACTTGACAAACCTCAAAAAAAGTACTAAAATAAAAAATGTAAACACTTACATCAAAATGTGTTCAATTTCAAAAAGGAGGGATAGTTATGAAATATTATAACGATTCTAGATACCATAACGGTGATTAAAAACCTAAATATTATCAATTCATATTAAAGTAATACAGAGTTACTAAAAGAGGATTAGTACGGAGTTTTTATCAAATATTTTAATTCAAGGAGAAGTAAAATGAAAAAAAGAATTAATAAGAAAATGTTTGTTTTTCTAGCTGCAAGTGTTTTAAGTCTTAGCTTTGCTTCTACAGCTAGTATTGTTAGTGCAACTACAGCACATCCTGCTCCATATCCGATTATTGATGTATGGGAGTATGGTGTAAGTGATAGCTATGGTTATTCGAATTACTTTGTTAAGTCTCCAGATAATATTGGTTCAAAATCTTCAGTAACGAATTATTGGGGAACAGTTAAATCTTACGATAAAAAAGATTATGGATGGGCATATTCAGGTGCAACAAAATCTTGGAGCGATATTCGATTAAATGCATATTGGGATTATTATAGATTTTAAAAATAATTTATGAAAACAAGAGACCCGATTATAAGATGGGGTCTTTTGTAATATGGTAAGTGCTTATGAAATTAAAATTATGTATCATTGGATTTTTCTTTTGTTTGATTGCTGCAATTGGTCTGGTCACTATTAGCGATACCGAAACGCCCATACCTTTACCAATTGATGGTGCTTTTTCTATTCAAGGAAAAAGCAATCTTTCCAATAACGAAATTTACGAAATGATTCGTGACCTATCAAAAACGGAAAAAGTTACCATTTACAAGCCGATTGTTCAGAGTTCGGGACAGTTGAAATATGTAAATTTCGATGATGCAAACAATGAACAATTAAAGTCAGTACCGATAATAGGGATGTATTACACCCTTGGGGAAATGGATGTAGACAGTTTGAAACCACTTACGATGACAGGACTGCAAACTGTATATATGGCTTATCCTTGGTATATAGGAGGAATGTTACAATTCACTGGAACTTTAAGAATACTGTTAATGGGTTCCATTTACTTAACTTTATTAGTTGTTTTATTTGTTGTTAGGACGAGGCAGATTAAAGAAGGAGTGATACGACGTTCTTTGGGATTGCCTGTATACGATCTAAGAAGAGAGTATGTCATTTCTCTTATTTTTGAACTGATTATGATGGCTTTATTGATGATTTCTTACAGTTCTTTTTTTGGAAATGGTTTCTTAACTTATAGTTCTAAGTTATTTTTCTCTCTGCTTTTAACGAATTTTATACTATTTCAAATCATTGATCTCATCACCTTTGTTTTATTTTGGTTGACGATTCAGATTGAAAAGCCCATTGAAATTATCAAAAACAAGGCGAAAAACAAGCTTATTTTTGTCGTATGGCTTGCCATTATTTCGATTATTATCGTTGTATCAGGAATTTTTTTACAAGAAACAAAGAGTAGTCAATCCAGTATTAACATCCAGATACAGAATTTAGTACCATGGGACACAGTAAAAGACTGGAGAAGGATTGAGTTCCTTGGAATTGAAAATAACTCTGCTAAAAATGGAGAAGTAAGTGATTCGGATGGTCAGTATCTACAGATAGCTGCTTCCTTAAAAAACTTAGATTATTTATATATAGAACGATCCTCGGCCTATGTTCCAGATTTTATGAAAACGTCTCATGCTTTAGAAGACTTTTCTAAACAATTAGAAAATGATGGAATAACGAATCCAGAAATAAATAAAGATCTGATTTATATCAATCAAACAGGTGCTAATCTACAAAATAAAGTGAATGGAACAAACTATCATCTTTTAGATAATAAGATAGCAACCATCTATATTCCTGAGAAATGGAAAGAAAACCAGAAATCTATTGAGAACACAGTTGTAGCAGAACAATTTATTGGAACAAACTATACAAAAGAAGAGCTTGCAGTACAAATAATTCCTGATGGTAATAAGATTTTTTATTTCAATGAGGATGCTGATATCGATCATAAAAATAAAGATATTTTACCAATGCCAAGTGTAGCAGATAGCAAAGATAACATTGTTGTTGTGTTAGATACAGACAAAATGATCGAAAACAATAAGTTTACTTTGGCTAGTAATATAACTAATAAGTCTCTTTTTAGTCCTGAGGCGGTAAAGAAAATAAATGAGATGGCTACCCAGTTGAATTTTTCAATGAATCCAGTAGATGTTTACCAAATTGTGAACTTGAAGATCCGATCCTTAGAGCACCAAATTCTACTTTCACAAATCTTGCAGAAGATAATTTACAGTATTGTCTTTATACTCATTTATCAATATGTCCAACTTTATATTGCCCTAAAACAGAGTGAATATGTGAAAAAAATCATTTTGGGTCTGTCAAAAACATATATAGCAATTTCAAGTCTCAAGTACTTTATGATGATTATTACAATGGTTATTCTATTTACATTTCTTATGACAGGGCAAATAGAGCTGCTATATATTGGTCTTGCTTCTATACTAGTTTTGATGTTGTCAATAATCATGAGTTTTAAAAAATTATCTGAAAGCTACACTAAAATTTTAAAAGGAGATGAAACATGACAATTGACCTTTTGAACGTTTCAAAAAGTTTCGGCTCAAAGAAGATCTTTACAGACTTAAATTTAAGATTTGAATCTGGAAAAAGCTATGCATTGATTGGGGGTTCTGGCTCTGGTAAGAGTACTCTTCTTAATATTATAGGAAGATTAGAAAAAATTGATAGTGGGAACGTTTTAGTTGATAAACAGGATATTTGGAAGATAAAAGAAAGAACCTTTTTTAAAAATACTGTTGGATATGTATTTCAGAATTATTCTTTAATCGAAAACAAAACAGTATATGATAATCTGAAACTTATCACTAAAGACAAAAAAATAATAACTGATGTACTTGAAAAAGTAGGACTGTCGAGCGACTATTTACATCAAAAAATATATGAATTGTCTGGAGGGCAGGCTCAACGTGTAGCTATTGCCAGAATGTTAATGAAACCACGTAAAATTATTTTAGCAGATGAGCCCACAGGAGCTTTAGATGGTGAGATTGGAAAAGAAATCATTCGTTTATTATTAAATGAAAGAGATGAAGATAAATATGTTATTATCGCTACGCATGATCCAGCTGTCTATAACAAAGTTGATGTGATCATTGATATGAAAGATATAGGGGATAATGTATGAAAAAGATAATTTATATTGCTTTGATCTTAGTAGCTGGGTTACTTGCCATCTTCCTTTTTGGAAAACAAATGATCATAAAAGAAAATACCAATAAACCAACACTGGAGTTAACAGTTTATACGGTTTCTTCTAGTGATACAGAAAAATGGAATAAAGTGAAACAAGTAGAAACGGAAGAAGCTACATACTTCATAACTGTGAAAGAAGTAGCGTCTTCAGAAGAAGTATTTTCAAACATTATTGCAAATGGTGCTGCTTTTGGGTTCGGAGTTCGTGAAGAAGAAGTGAAGCAATTTAATAATAATTTAGGAGACACTATAGAGGACTCTAAGCATAATAAACTCATTGAAATAGAATTTTTTACTTTTTCTGATGCTGACGAGGGATTTGTAGTAGCAAATTTTGACTATGGCAAAGAAGAGTTGAATTCTCAGAAAAAAGATATAAAAGGCTTATATAAAAAAATATATGAATCTTTTAAAGAAAAAAGTAAGTGATTGCGATTTATTTGCCTGTTTTGATAGAAAAAAAGTCAATTTTTAATACTAGTATTTTATCTTAATAATCGCGCTTTTTAGTTGATAAAACTTACAAATACTCCTGTAGAAGACAATGACATTCAGTTTACTTATGTGTATCATGTGTATATAAAGTTAGGTCTATCGCATCATCAATTTATGTTTATCAATAATCGAGCAGATGTTGCGTCAATTGATATTTCAGAAGTTCAGTACCAGTGTTTTATGAAAGAATCACTTTCTCATGTCATGCTTTATAATTACAGTAACAAAAAACACTTAGAAAATCCTGATAATGTTTACAGGTTATAACATAAATCAGTGGAGTTTGGAAGTAATTCTGTTCTGTTATATTCTAACAACTCATGAATATTGAATGTTTAGTTTATTTGTTGACAGTATCCCAAGTCAAATGTTTCTATAGGAAAACTCTCATACTGGTTGCCCTGACTTTTTTTCAGCTATGTTTATGAAAATGCACTGTTGACTTATGCTCTTCAAGTGTTCTCTGTAAGTAAATTCGTTATAATTAACTGTGATAATGTAGAGTAAAGATTGTTTTTTTCCTGCGAAGAGTTCATATTTGAGGCAAACAAGCCATTTAAACAGAGTTAGGATTCACCTTCATGACTATAAATCTAGCAAAATTGGCCAATAGTTTAGACTCTACAAGGTCAACTATTCAAAAACCACACAGTATTTCTTTCGGCTTGATGCTATTCAAGCTTGAAATCACTATGTGGTTTTATTTTAAAGCTAGTTTTTGCTCAGCATCAATTTTTAACTTAAATACTAAACAACTGTCCGAATAGATAGGTAACTCCCATGGTCAACAAACCGATACAAAGGTTACGGATCATGGCTGTTTTTATTGGGGCTTTTCCGAGTTTTGCACTGGTGTAACCTGTAATCAATAGAGAAATCGCAACGATAAAGACAGTAGCAGGGATTCTGTATTCGCTTGGGAAAATAATAATCGAAAGCATTGGTGGTAGGCTACCAAGTACGAAGGCAATAAAGCTAGATGCAGCAGCATGCCAGGGATTAGTGAATTCCTCATACTCGATTCCGTACTTTTCCTCAACTAAGGCTTTGAGAGGGTTTTTAAGAAATGCCTTGTTGGTTAAGAGCAGGGCTGATGTTTCACACTCACCATTTTGAAGATAGGCTGCGTAGAGTGATTTTTTAGCAGCTTCTATATCTTTATCCAAAAGTAATTGTTCGCGGGCTACAGCGGCTTCCTCCGTGTCTTTTTGAGTAGATACGGATACATATTCGCCACCAGCCATAGAAAAGGCACCAGCAAGAATTGCGGCTAATCCTGAGAGGAAGATAATCCAGATATTGTTAGTCGCACTGGCAACCCCAATAACAACTCCAGCGATAGAGATGATTCCATCATTTGCGCCCAGTACCCCAGCACGCAAGATATTTAAACGGCCAGCAAAGTTTGCATCAATTTCATGTGTAATTTCTGACATAGTGTTCTCCTTTCTAAACATTATAAAAGATAGGAGCAGTGAATACAAACATTTTAAACTATCTGAAAAAAGTTCTACAATTCTAATAATAGCCATAGCCATTTCTTATGCCAATATATAACAAAGTTGTATTTGTAACTGAACGAATTAGGTGATACAATGAACCTAATGAAATCTTTGGAGGTCTAAATATGACTCGTGAATTTAAATTTGAAACTCTGCAATTGCATGCAGGTCAAGTGGTAGATGCTACTACCAAGTCTCGTGCTGTTCCAATTTACCAAACAACATCTTTTGTATTTGAAGATACACAAGAAGGTGCAGATCTTTTTGCCCTTCAAAAAGCTGGTAATATTTACACCCGTATCACTAACCCAACAACTTCAGCCTTTGAAGAGCGTATCGCAGCACTGGAAGGTGGAGTAGGTGCACTTGCTACTGCATCAGGGATGGCGGCTCTTACTTATACTATCCTTGGACTTGCTCATGCAGGAGACCACGTGGTTGCAGCTTCAACTATCTACGGTGGGACCTTTAACCTTTTGAAAGAAACCCTTCCTCGCTATGGAATCACCACAACTTTTGTTGATATCGATAATCTAGAAGAAGTAGAAGCAGCGATTAAAGATAATACCAAACTTGTTTTGATTGAAACCTTGGGAAATCCAGTCATCAACATTCCTGATATTGAAAAAATAGCTGAAATTGCTCATAAACATCAGATTCCTTTGGTTGCAGACAATACCTTTGCAACACCTTATCTTATCAATGTCTTTTCTCATGGTGTTGACATTGCGGTTCACTCAGCAACTAAGTTTATCGGTGGACACGGTACAACTATTGGTGGTGTTATCGTTGATAGCGGGAAGTTTGACTGGGCAGCTTCAGGTAAATACCCTCAATTCGTCAATGAAGATCCAAGCTACCATAATTTAAGCTATACTCGAGATGTAGGTGCTGCAGCCTTTATCGTTGCTGCTCGCGTGCAATTGCTTCGCGATATGGGAGCTGCCCTTTCACCATTTAACTCATTCTTGCTTTTGCAAGGTCTTGAAACACTTTCTCTCCGTGTAGAACGCCATGTTCAAAACGCTGAGAAAATTGTTGATTTCCTTGTTAATCATCCAAAGGTTGAAAAAGTCAACTATCCAAAACTCCCAGATAATCCATATCATGCTTTGGCTGAAAAATACCTACCAAAAGGTGTAGGTTCAATCTTTACCTTCCACGTTAAAGGCGGTGAAGCAGAAGCTCGTAAGGTGATTGACAACTTGGAAATCTTTTCAAACTTAGCCAATGTAGCAGATGCTAAATCATTGGTAGTTCATCCCGCAACTACAACACATGCTCAGTTGTCTGACTCAGATCTAGAAGCAGCAGGAGTAACTAAAAATCAAATTCGTCTTTCAATCGGTCTTGAAAATGTTGATGATTTGATTGAAGATTTGCGACTAGCTCTTGAAAAAATCTAAAAATAACTAGTTTTTATCGAATTATAAATCCTTCTCACGAATAATTAAGTGAGGAGGATTTTTATGTATAGTATTTCTTTTCAAGAAGATTCGCTCTTACCAAGGGAACGCTTGGTAACAGAAGGAGTAGAGAGTTTGAGTAATCAGGAGTTACTAGCCATTTTGTTACGAACAGGGACTCGTCAATCTACTGTTTTTGAAATTGCACAAAAAGTATTGAATCAATTAAATTGCTTAACTGATTTGAAAAAAATGACTCTGCAAGAACTACAGAGTTTATCAGGTATCGGTAGAGTGAAAGCTATTGAGTTGCAAGCTATGATAGAGCTAGGAAGTCGTATTCACAAACAAGAAACCATGGAGGCAGAGAGTATCCTCAGTAGTCAAAGACTGGCTAAAAAGATGCAAGCTGAACTGGGAGATAAAAAACAAGAGCACCTGGTAGCGCTCTATCTTAATACTCAAAATCAAATCATTCATCAGCAAACCATTTTTATCGGCTCAGCTACTAGAAGTATTGCGGAACCAAGGGAAATTCTCCACTATGCTTTGAAGCATATGGCAACATCTGTGATTCTGGTTCATAATCATCCATCTGGTGCTGTCATGCCGAGTAGAAATGATGACCATGTTACGAAGCTTGTTAAAGAAGCCTGCGAATTAATGGGTTTGGTCTTATTAGACCATCTAATTGTCTCACACTCCGATTATTTTAGTTACCGTGAGAAGACGGAACTGGTATAAAAAACCTGTATGTGATACAGGTTTTACAATTCATTGACGACATAGTCGAAAAGTGTTTTATCTTTGGGGCGATTTTCAAAGAGAAATTCTGGATGCCATTGAACACCGAGGTAAGGGAAACCATCCGTTGTTGTAACAGCCTCGATAATTCCATCTTTAGGATCATGAGCTACAACCTTGAGATTTGGAGCTAGGTCCTTAATACTCTGATGGTGGAAAGAGTTGATATGGGAGATTTCTCCATAGATTTCTCGAAGAATAGTATCAGGCTCGGTGACTAAACGTTGAGTTGTATACTCGGCTGAAGTATCCTGCCAATGGTCTTCAATATCTTGATAAAGAGTTCCTCCCATAGCCACATTAAAGAGCTGGGTGCCTCGACAAACAGAAAAAATGGGTTTCTTCTGTTTAATGGCTTCTTTTATAAGAGCTAGCTCAAAAATATCTCTTTGAAGGTAGTAGTCATCGCTATCGATCGTTTTAGGTTCACCATAGAACTTTGGATCGACATTTTGTCCACCAGTTAAAATGAGTTTATCAATCAAGCCAATGTAGTAACTAGCCATTTCTTGATCACCAATGGGTAGGATAATGGGAATTCCCCCAGCTTCCTTGACTCCTTCAACAAAGCCTTTCGCAGCATAGCTCATCATAAGCTCATCATCAGGATGAGCTTTTTCGTTTCCTGTAATCCCAATAACTGGTTTTTTCATAAATGCTTTCGCTTTCTAATCCTCTTTTCTCATGAAATAGAGGAGAGTTTGCAATTCACTAGTTAAATCTACATACTGAGCTACCACATCTTTTGGTAGTTGGAGATGAACGGGTGAAAAGCTTAAAATTCCTTTAATACCTGCTTCGACAAGGAGATTAGCTACTTCTTGTGATTTGACACTCGGAACTGTTAAGATTGCAGTTTTAACATCTGCATTCTTTATTTTATCCTTGATTTGGGAAATTCCATAAATTGGGATTCCATCAGGAGTTTTTGTCCCAACTTCAGGATGATCATCCAAATCAAAAGCCATAATGATTTTCATTTTGTTTCGTTCGTGGAAACGGTAGTGAAGGAGAGCGTGCCCCATATTACCAATACCCACCAACATAACATTTGTAATAGAATTATCATTTAGAAGATCAGCAAAAAACGTCATTAGTTTTTTGACATCGTAGCCAAATCCACGACGACCAAGTTCACCAAAGTAGGAAAAATCTCGTCTAACAGTAGCAGAGTCAATACCAATGGCCTCGGCAATTTGTTTTGAGTTGGCTCTTTCAATTTTTTCTGCATGAAATCTTTTAAAGATACGATAATAAAGAGAAAGTCTCTTTGCTGTTGCTTTTGGAATAGCAGACTGTTTTTCTTTCACAAAATCACAACCTTTCTAAATACTATTTTATAGAAAGATTGTGAAAAAATCAACAAAAACAAGAAAAAACTAAGAAAAATCTTAGCTTATCTTCGTAAAATCATAGTGAGATAGAAAACGATAGAGATTTCCCAGAAGCCCCTGATAGATTTCTTTTCCATTATAGGTCAGAGAAGTAATGACAGTAGTATCTGGAAGAGTCACACAACCTGAAAGTGATAGCATGAGTGCTTCATAATCTTCGTATTCTAAAACGCGATCGACTTGATAGGTGTCTTTGTAAGTTAATCGAAACATAATTGCCTTCTATCTTTCGCTTTTAGTAAAGACATCACGTTCAACAAGACTATCCATCAAGAAGTAAAATTTCTCTTGGTGGATATGAGTTTCTTCTGACTTAAAGATATCGACTAAACGTAGACCAAATTTATCAGTGATGTTGATTTTTGCACCTGTTAAGTCTTTGTTGATGATAATCTTAAGTTGGAAACCTTCCCCACTATTTGGAACTTTTTCAAGAAGACGTGTTAGTTCATAGTTACCAACCTTAGTTTCAAAAAAAGTGTTATCTTTTAGAGTGAACTTTTTGACGGTTGGGCTAAGTGTGTAATCATAACGGCAATTTTTAAGACTAATGGTTTTTTCGAATGCCATTGAGTTAACCTCCAATGATTTCTTTTAGAGTTTGTGCGAGAGTGATTATTTCTTGCTCTGTATTTTGAGGTGAAATGCTGACGCGAACGGATTCGTGTAAGCGAGGAGAGTCCTCTCCGTAGAAAGCCTGAAGAACATGACTAACCTGAACGACGCCTGCAGTACAAGCAGAACCAGTTGAAATAGAAATCCCTTCAAGATCCAGACAAAGGAGTAGTAGATCATTTCGTTGACCTGGAAATCCAATATTAAGGACATAAGGTAGCTGGTCTTTTCCTTGATTGAGGTAATAGTCTGTCTCAGCCATTTCCTTTAAGAAGGTGTCTTTTAGTTGTTGAACATTTTCAAAGTTTTGTGCTTGGTTTTCAAGATCATCCTTTAGAGCTGCTACCATTCCTACAATGGCAGGAAGATTTTCTGTTCCTGCTCTTTTTTTCTGCTCTTGATCACCACCATGAAGGTAGGAATCAAAATCTGTAGATGCAGCATAGAGAAAACCAACTCCTTTTGGACCATAAAATTTGTGTGCAGAAGCACTGAGAAAATCAATTCCCAATTCTTCGGGAAGTATTTCTAATTTACCGACTGCCTGAACTGCATCGACATGATAGACGGCTGGATGATTTTTTAGAACCTCACCAATTTCAGCAATAGGTAACAGTGTACCAGTTTCATTGTTGGCAAACATAGTAGAAACAAGAATGGTATCTTCACGCAGTGCATTTTTGATTTGGTCTGCAGTGATTTCTTGATGTTCAGGCTGTAAAATAGTCACTTCAAAACCGAAATTTTCAACCAAGTATTTGATGGGTTCTAGAACAGCATGGTGCTCAATCGCAGTAGTGATAATGTGCTTCCCACGATTTTGATGGCGAAGGCAGTAGCCGATGATAGCAGTATTATTGCTTTCAGTACCACCAGTGGTAAAGAAGATATGTTGTGGCTTTGTTCCTAGTAAACTTGCTAGTTCTTGACGAGCTTCTCGTAATAGTTTACCTGCTTGACGCCCATGGCCATGAATACTAGAAGGGTTACCATAAGTTTCTTGCATGACTTGAGTCATTGCTGAGATAGCTACTGAAGACATCGGAGTCGTTGCAGCATTATCCAAATAAATCAAAAACTCACCTAATTTCTATTTAAATAGTGGACTAACTGGTTTTCTTTCGTGAATACGAACCATAGCATCACCAATCAATTCGCTAGCAGTGATGTATTGCACGTTTTTAGGTTTTCTACTTTCTGTCAAAACAGAATCTGTAACCAAGATTTCCTTAATATTTGTTGCATCTAATAACTCTGCAGCACCGTTAACGAACAATCCATGACTGGATACAGCGTAGATTTCAGTAGCACCATCGCGTTCCAAAATTTTAGCAGCTTCAGAGAAGGTACGGCCAGTGTTCAGAATGTCATCGATTAAGATTGCTTTCTTACCTTCAACCTCCCCGATAATGTAACCTTGGCTACGTTCAGAATCATCTTGTGCATAATCAATGATAGCAATCGGAGCATCAAGGTATTCTGCAAGACTACGCGCACGTTTTACACCAGAGTTTTTAGGACTAACAACAACCACATCTGAACCAGTTAAACCTTTATCGCAGTAATGTTTTGCAAAAAGTGGAATTGTGTAAAGGTTATCTACAGGAATGTCAAAGAATCCTTGAACCTGAACGGCATGGAGGTCAAGAGTCAATACACGACTAACTCCAGCTTTCACCAACATATTTGCAACTAGTTTTGCAGTAAGTGGTTCGCGAGAAGAAGCGATACGATCTTGGCGAGCGTAGCCGAAGTATGGAAGTACTACGTTAATAGTATTAGCACTAGCGCGAACACAAGCATCAACCATAATCAAGAGTTCCATCAAGTGGTTATTTACTGGATAACTAGTTGATTGGATGATATAAACATCATATCCGCGAACACTTTCTTCGATGTTAACTTGGATTTCACCATCTGAAAATTGGCGTGAAGATACTTTTCCAAGTGGAACACCTGCAGCATCTGCGATTCTTTGAGCAATTTCCTGGTTGGAAGATAGTGCGAAAAGTTTCATGTTTTTTGTATCTGACATCGATAAACCGTCCTCTTTAAACTAAGTGAATCGCTGTAGTGAAACACTTTTAGTGATAAATGCTCTCTACAACAGATTCTATTATTTTTCATCCCTTTTATTTTATCAAAAAAAGAAGATTATTTCAGTATTTTTTCATATTTTCTATAAAACGAACCAATTTTGAAGGAGCTTTTTTGTAATGGATTTCATTGGCTTGTAAAAATTCTTGGAAATCAAGACTACCTTGGTTGCCATCTTCCACTTCTAATTCAAGCTCATAGTCAACAATATCAAAGTATTCGCTTTGATCAAGTGCCATGAGTCCGATCGGAGTTTGCTTTTCGTAGCGAACAGTAGTTAGGCAACCTAAAACTACCCAGCCACTGGTTGAAAGTCCACGGCTAGTCAATTCGTCAAGAATCATTCCTTGTGGAAGTTTACATTCTTTAAGACAATGGTTTGCTTCCTCAAGGCTGAGACCTTGATTATACTCCATATTTCCGACTTTTTGTGGGATTTTTATGGTCAATTCAGCACTATTTTCAAAAGTACGAATGCGCATAGCGATTTTATGTTTGCGAAGGTAAAAATCAGGCGTGTCTAGGTAGTAATTTTTTTGTGTAATAGGTGTGACTCCTGAAAAGTGCTCCTGCAATCTTTGATATTCATCCTTGTTTAGAAGTGTTTTCATTTCAATTTCTAAATGTTTCATTTTTTTTACTTTTTCCTTATCTTTGAAAGCGATTGTATGGTATAATAAGCATTGTATTTATTGTATAAGATTTTTTCTAGAAAATCAAAAACTAGATAAATCGAGTGTATAGAGAATTGGATGAAAAAGATATATGATTACAGAATGGGAAGAATTTTTAGATCCTTACATTCAGGCTGTCGGAGAGCTGAAGATAAAACTCCGAGGTATTCGAAAACAATACCGCAAACAAAATAAACATTCTCCAATTGAGTTTGTAACTGGTCGAGTCAAACCGATCGAAAGTATAAAAGAAAAAATGGCTCGTCGAGGGATTGGATACGATACGTTGGAACAGGACTTGCAAGATATTGCAGGTTTACGCGTCATGGTTCAATTTGTAGATGACGTGAGCGAGGTTGTTGCCATCCTTCGTAAGAGGCAAGACATGAGAGTGGTACAAGAACGTGACTACATTACTCATCGAAAGGCTTCAGGCTATCGTTCTTACCATTTGATTATTGAGTATACAGTTGATACGATCAATGGGGCAAGAACGATTCTGGTGGAGATTCAGATTCGTACCTTGGCTATGAATTTCTGGGCTACCATCGAGCATTCTCTCAATTATAAATATCAAGGGGATTTTCCAGAAGAAATTAAGAAACGTCTGGAAATCACAGCAAGGATATCTCACCAATTGGATGAAGAAATGAGTAAAATTCGTGATGATATCCAGGAAGCACAGGCACTCTTTGATCCATTGCATAGAAAGTTAAATGACGGGGTAGGTAATAGTGACGATACCGATGAAGAATACAGGTAAACGAATTGATCTAATCGCTAATCGCAAACCTCAAAGTCAACGAGTCTTATATGAATTAAGAGATCGATTAAAAAAGAATAACTTTATATTAAATGATAAACATCCCGATATCGTGATTTCCATAGGTGGGGATGGGATGCTTTTGTCTGCTTTTCACAAGTATGAAGACCAGCTGGATAAGGTTCGCTTCGTTGGTGTTCACACGGGTCATTTGGGTTTCTATACGGACTACCGTGATTTTGAACTAGATCAATTGCTTACTAATTTACAGTTGGATACTGGGGCTCGTGTGTCTTACCCGCTTTTAAATGTAAAGATTTTTTTGGGAAATGGAGAAGTGAAAATTTTCCGTGCTTTGAATGAGGCTAGCATTCGGAGATCTGATAGGACCATGGTTGCCGATATTATCATTAACCACGTGCCATTTGAACGTTTTAGAGGAGATGGCCTAACGGTATCGACGCCAACTGGGAGTACAGCCTATAACAAATCTCTTGGTGGAGCTGTTTTACATCCTACTATTGAGGCCCTACAATTGACAGAAATTGCGAGTCTTAACAATCGTGTCTACAGAACCTTAGGTTCTTCTATCATTGTGCCTAAGAAGGATAAGATAGAATTGATACCAACTCGTAATGACTATCATACGCTTTCTGTTGACAATAGCATTTATTCTTATCGTAATATTGAAAGAATAGAATACCAGATAGACCATCATAAGATTCATTTTGTAGCAACACCAAGCCATACTAGTTTTTGGAATCGTGTCAAAGATGCCTTTATTGGTGAGGTGGATGAATGAGGTTTGAATTTATTGCTGACGAACACGTCAAGGTAAAGACTTTTCTGAAAAAGCATGAAGTCTCTAAAGGATTGCTGGCCAAAATCAAGTTTCGAGGTGGAGATATTCGCGTAAACGGTCATCCACAAAATGCAACCTATCTCTTAGATATTGGGGATGTGGTTGTCATCGACATTCCTCCTGAGGAAGGTTTTGAGACACTGGAAGCAATTGATTATCCACTGGATATTCTGTTTGAAGATGATCATTTCTTAATTCTAAACAAACCCTTTGGTGTGGCCTCGATTCCTAGTGTCAATCATTCCAATACCATCGCTAATTTTATCAAGGGCTACTATGTGAAACAGAACTATGAAAATCAGCAGGTTCACATTGTAACCAGACTAGATCGCGATACTTCGGGTCTCATGCTTTTTGCTAAACATGGTTATGCTCATGCTAGACTAGACAAGCAGTTGCAAAAGAAAGCCATTGAAAAGCGCTATTTTGCACTCGTTAAAGGAGATGGTTTTCTGAAACCTCAAGGTGAAATCATTGCCCCGATTGCCCGTGACGAAGATTCCATTATCACTAGGCGAGTGGCAAAAGGTGGTAAATATGCCCATACTTCCTATCGCATAGTGCAGTCTTATGGCAATATTCATCTAGTTGATATTCGACTACATACGGGAAGGACACACCAGATTCGTGTTCATTTCTCCCATATCGGTTTCCCTTTGCTTGGCGATGACCTCTATGGTGGTAGTCTTGAACATGGCATAGAGCGTCAAGCTCTGCATTGCCATTACTTATCGTTTTATCATCCTTTTCTTGAAGAGCAGTTGGAGATGGAAAGTCCGCTGCCGGATGATTTCAACACTCTTATAACTCAGTTATCAAATAATAATTTATCTTAAAAGGAGTCAAAACTCATGGAAGTTTTTGAAAGTTTAAAAGCCAACCTAGTTGGTAAAAATGCACGTATTGTCTTGCCAGAAGGTGAAGAACCACGTATTCTTCAAGCTACAAAACGCATCGTAAAAGAAACAGAAGTTATTCCCGTCTTACTAGGAAATCCTGACAAAATTAAAATTTATCTTGAAATCGAAGGAATCATGGATGGTTATGAAGTCATCGACCCAGCCCACTATCCTCAATTTGAAGAAATGGTAACATCTCTTGTAGAACGTCGTAAAGGAAAAATGACTGAAGAAGAAGCTCGTGAAATCTTGGTTAAAGACGTGAACTATTTTGGTGTTATGTTGGTTTACATGGGCTTGGTAGATGGAATGGTTTCAGGAGCTATTCACTCTACTGCGGCAACTGTTCGCCCAGCCCTTCAAATCATTAAAACTCGTCCGAATGTTAGTCGTACTTCAGGTGCCTTCCTCATGGTTCGTGGTACTGAACGTTACCTCTTTGGTGACTGTGCCATCAATATCAATCCTGACGCTGAAGCTTTGGCAGAAATTGCGATTAACTCTGCAATTACAGCTAAGATGTTTGGTATTGAACCAAAAATTGCTATGCTAAGCTATTCAACTAAAGGTTCTGGTTTTGGTGAAAGCGTTGATAAGGTCGTTGAAGCAACTAAGATTGCTCATGATCTTCGTCCTGACCTTGAAATCGATGGGGAATTGCAATTTGATGCTGCCTTCGTTCCAGAAACAGCTGCTCTCAAGGCACCAGGAAGCAAGGTTGCTGGACAAGCAAACGTCTTTATCTTCCCAGGTATCGAAGCAGGAAATATTGGCTACAAGATGGCAGAACGTCTCGGTGGCTTTGCAGCAGTTGGTCCAGTATTGCAAGGTTTGAACAAACCAGTTAATGACCTTTCTCGTGGATGTAACTCAGATGACGTCTTCAAACTTACACTAATCACAGCAGCACAAGCTGTACACCAATAAAATACAAGATAGCTCCTTTTCTGTTAAAGGAGCTTTTCGTTGAATTTCAAATCTAAAGATGATAAAATGTATTTACAAAGCATCTTTACAAAGAGGTATTAATCATGGCAAGTACTCAACCAGTTAATTTTAGAGCAGATTCGACTTTTTACCAACAAACGAAAGAAATCATAGCTGATGAAAAGTTAACCCTATCAGATATTTTTAATGCTGCACTTCGTAAAATTGCGACAGGTGCGGTTGATCCCAAAGAGTTCGTATTTAGTGATTTACAAGAGACTCAATATCAGGTTGCTTTTGAAGACTTGAAAAAGGAAATCTTGATGGGACATCAAGAAATTGAGCAAGGTAAACTAACGTCTTTGGCAGATGTAAGAAAGGAATTTGGACTTGACTAATCATAAGCGTTACCATGTTTCTCTTACGGATCAAGCTAAGAAAGACTTGAGAGAAATACATGATTATATTGTACTGAATTTTTACAGCCAGCAATCTGCCGATAGTAAACTAGACCTTATTCTAACGGCACTAGAAACTTTAGAAACCTTTCCAGAAGCATGTCCTTTGGTTTCAAGTCGAGGTTATGGTGAATTAACAGATGACGGAAAACGTTATCGATATATGCCAATTGAAAATTACTTAGCTTTTTATTATATCGACAAATATGAGGTTTATGTCTCCAGAATTTTAAATTCCAAGCAGAATTGGACTAAGTTATTCAATAAGTAGAGGTAAAATTTTTTAAATTTTTTTGAATCATTTAGTCCCACTCTTTGTCCCCCCAAGAAAGGAAGTTTTTAAAATTGAAATACAAATTTCTATTATTCGATCTCGATCACACCTTACTCGATTTTGATGCTGCTGAGGATATAGCTCTGACGCAACTCTTAGAAGAAGAAGGAGTAGAGGATATACAAGCCTATAAAGATTACTATGTACCAATGAACAAGGCTCTTTGGAAGGATTTGGAACAGAAAAAAATTACAAAGGCTGAGTTAATTAACACACGTTTTGCAAAATTGTTTGCTCACTTTGGCATTGAAAAAGATGGGGCTTACTTAGCAGAGCGCTACCAGTTTTTCCTATCAAAACAGGGACAGACTTTCCCAGGTGTCGAAAATTTATTAAAAAAATTGATAAGTAAGGGCTATGAACTCTATGCTGCGACAAATGGAATCACCTATATTCAGACAGGTCGTTTGGAACAATCTGGAATTACACCATTTTTCAAGGAAATATTCATTTCAGAGAAACTCCATACCCAAAAACCAGATGCTGAATTTTATGAAAAAATTGGAGCTCGAATCCCTAACTTTGATAAAAATCAGACCCTTATGATTGGTGATTCTTTGTCAGCTGATATTCAAGGTGGAAATAATGCTGGCATCGATACCATCTGGTACAATCCTCATCATCTGGAAAATAAGACACAAGCTCAGCCAACTTATGAAGTCGACTCTTATCAGGCTCTGCTTGATTGCTTGGGGCTCCTTTAAAAATCACAAAATATAAAAGATTCTAGAAAACCTGGAGCATGGAGTGCAAGAAATTTTGGTATTTTTTGAAAACGTTTTATTTTTTTGATATAATAAATCATACTAGGATATAATGACAAGAATATTGTAATTGTCATCTACCGTTAAGTTGTATATGGATATCAAATTGGTAGTACAGTTAATCAAGTAGGTATTGAAAAAGAAGCATCTAAACTAGTCAATAAATTATCTATTCATCTGTTTGAACGTCTTAAATTGGTATAAAAAAGCTATATAGGAGCAAATCAGTATGATATTGAAAAGTAATAAAAGAACCATAAACTTCATGTTGATGTTAATCAGTGCTTGTTGCTGCCTTATTTGTCTAAGTGCCTGTCAGTCAAATAAGGTAAATTCGGTAGATGGTTATAAAATGGCTATCTGGGATAGCGATAAAATAGCTGTATTTGATGATTATGATTTAAATGTGCTCAAGGGTAATATTGCTAGAAAAGAAAAATACATCTATTGGGCAGAAAGTTTTTCGGAAGCAGGATCCTATTCAACTGCAAAAACAAAAGATACCTCAGGTCTAAAAAGATATGTATCTAGAATTAATAAGGAAAATTTAAGTGAAACGTTTAAATTAGCAGAAGGAAATGATGCATACGCATCTATAACAGATGGGGATTATTTATATGCGACTGCTGTCTTTACAGATAGAATTGAATTTTATAAATATGATAATCATTTAGAGGTTGTCACTAATGTTACCGTGAAAAATGATGGTCAGCTAAATGCCAGTCAACAGTTTGTTATTGTAGATAATTATTTATACTTACTTGTAACCACATTGGATTTATCAACCCAAGTTCCTAATACGGAAATTTGGAAAATGGATAAAGAGTTCAACATCGTCGAAAAATATAATCTTGACGAAACATCAGCATATATGAGAATGGTTAATGTAGATGATGTCTTGTATATTGTGGAAGCACTTAGTGGGCGTAATTCTGATGGGGAATATAAGTCAGGAAATAAATTATTGGTTTTTGATTTAAAAAGTCAGAGTAAGAATTATATCGATATTCCTGAAAAGTATCCAACAAATATTCAATATGATGCTAAAAATAACCAATTGATTATAGAGAATGAGGGATTATATAATGGCGAATTTTCCTTTACTACAGTCAATTTAGACAATTTAGAAAAAGATATTATTCATCTGGAAGGCTTTAGTACAGAGCAGTATACTGCACCTTATTTTACATTTAAAGACAACATCTATTATTTTTTATTTAATGATTCTCTGGTTAAATATGATATTCTTGATAAGAAACAAACAGTTATCAGTTTAGAAAATTATAAAATAAAAGATGCACATTATTTGATTGTTAAATAGTTTACTAATTGAGTGAAAATCAAAAATGAAAAAAATCTTTAAACTGTACTTAAGTATAGTTCTAGTAATCTCTCCTTATCTCTGGCTAAGGGGAGATTTAATATAGTTTGTTGTCAGCATAACTTTACAAAATATTTAGAACTGTTTAAAAGTAGATAGGAGTCTCGAAATTATGGGAACATGGGATGCAACGATTTTTGGAAATGACACTTCCTTAGATATTAAAGAAGAATTCTTCGAGAGATACAATCAAGGAGAAGATGCAAATACAATTAAAAATGACTTGACGACGGATTTATACGATGACGATATGTATGATGTCTTGTTCGCCTTAGCACACTGTTTATGGGAAGTTGGGCAATTAGATGACGAATTCTTGCTTGAAATTAAAGAAATCATTCTCAACAAAGAGGATTTAGAACTTGCCCAAGAATTGGGTGCAGATAGTGAATTTTTAGAACAAAGAAGTGAGAATCTAGAAAAGTTTTTAGAAAAAATTAGTGTAAAAAAAGAAAATCCCAAAAAGAGAATTGCTCCGCCTGTTCCTGTAGAAAGCAAATATAGGAACGGTGCTGTGATGGTTTTTCAGTATGAAGATGGCATGTATGGTGCTTTGATAGCAGTAGATGGAGCTTTCTTTGATAAGGAAACCTATTATGCTTATCTGCAGACTGATATTAAAATGATTACAAAACCCACCATGAAAGATGTGCGATCAGCACGAATTCTCGATCCAAGTTTTCATAGTGCAGAATACAATTCATTTCGTGACTCTAAGTATTACTACTCTTTTGTAAATTGTATTTCAGGCTATCTAAAAAGTTCTGCAACTAAAAAATTTGAAAAATACAATGAT
The DNA here is from genome assembly GCF_042140045.1 of Streptococcus nidrosiense. NCBI lineage: Bacteria > Bacillati > Bacillota > Bacilli > Lactobacillales > Streptococcaceae > Streptococcus > Streptococcus nidrosiense. Next base: position 1,408,028 of record NZ_CP152419.1, on the reverse strand, counting down.
AGTGTTTTTGAAATAATAGGTTATCTTTCAGATTGGGGGAGTTGCTGTAGCGCGGCTTCTAGAGGATTTGATTACTATAACCAAAAATCAAGTGATGAGTTTAAGATAAGTGTTGTAAAGGAATTGAATAAAAGATTTGATGAAAAACTTAATACTCGAACAGAATTGATTATTGATGAAATCGACAAAGAATTTATCCTTTCTAATACTAGAAAAGGTCTTGAATAAAGGCTCTTTAGTATAAATTCTCTATAAAACTTCTCAAATCTCAATAGATACTTTTAAAAGTGGTTTAGATAGCCACTTTTTGCTATAATAGAGGCAGTATTAACGAAGGAGTTGGCTATGGAACACTCATCTTGGCATGCTTTGATTAAAGAGCAATTACCTGAGGGTTATTTTGGGAAAATCAATCACTTTATGGAGCAGGTTTATGCTCAAGGAACTGTATATCCTCCTAAAGAAAAGGTTTTTCAGGCTCTTATAACAACTCCTCTGGAAGAGGTTAAGGTGGTGATTCTAGGCCAAGATCCCTATCATGGGCCTGGTCAAGCTCAGGGCTTGAGTTTTTCAGTTCCAGATTCTATTCCAGCACCTCCTTCTTTGCAAAATATCTTGAAAGAACTTGCAGATGATATTGGAGTTAAGAATTCACATGATTTGACTACTTGGGCCGAGCAGGGTGTTTTGCTTCTCAATGCTTGCTTGACTGTCCCTGCTGGTCAAGCAAATGGTCATGCTGGTCAGATATGGGAGCCATTCACGGATGCAGTGATTAAGATTGTCAATAATTTAGATAGACCAGTGGTTTTTGTGCTCTGGGGTGCTTATGCACGTAAGAAGAAGTCCTTGGTTAAAAATTCTCAGCACTTGATTATTGAATCAGCCCACCCAAGTCCTCTTTCTGTTTACAGAGGATTTTGGGGTTCTAAGCCTTTTTCTAAGGCTAATACATTCTTAAAAGAAACAGGACAAGAGCCAATTGATTGGCTTAGATAAGGAGAGAATATGCCTCAGTTAGCGACAATTTGCTACATTGATAACGGGAAAGAGCTACTCATGCTTCATCGCAATAAAAAGCCTAATGATGTCCATGAAGGAAAATGGATTGGTGTAGGTGGAAAGTTAGAACGGGGGGAAACTCCACAAGAATGTGCTGCTCGTGAAATTCTTGAAGAAACTGGTCTAAAAGCAAAACCAGTATTAAAAGGAGTTATCACCTTTCCAGAGTTTACACCAGACCTTGACTGGTACACCTATGTATTTAAAGTAACTGAGTTTGAAGGTGAGTTGATTGACTGTAATGAAGGAACCTTAGAATGGGTTCCTTACGATGAGGTTTTAAGTAAGCCGACCTGGGAAGGGGACCATACCTTTGTCGAGTGGCTCTTAGAGGATAAACCCTTCTTTTCAGCTAAGTTTGTCTATGATGGTGATAAATTATTGGATACCCAAGTCGATTTCTATGAATAAAGGAGAAAGCAGATGCTACTAATCAAAAACGGCCGTGTAATGGATCCTAAGTCTGGTTTGGATCAAGTCAGTGATATTTTAGTTGAAAATGGAAAAATCGTTAAAATCGCTCCTCGAATCGATGTTGAGGGAGTTCAAGTAATAGATGCTACTGGTCTTGTAGTTGCGCCTGGATTGGTGGATATCCATGTTCATTTCCGTGAACCTGGTCAAACTCATAAAGAAGACATTCATACAGGAGCACTAGCAGCAGCTGCAGGTGGATTTACAACTGTCGTTATGATGGCTAATACTAATCCAACTATCTCAGATGTTGAGACTTTGCAGGAAGTTCTTCAATCTGCAGCTAAGGAAAAGATTAACGTTAAGTCTGTGGCTACAATTACCAAAAACTTTAATGGTCAAGACCTAACTGACTTTAAAGCTCTTTTAGAAGCAGGGGCAGTTAGTTTTTCTGATGACGGGATTCCTCTTGAAAGTAGTAAAGTTGTCAGGGAAGCCATGGAAAAAGCTAAAAAACTCAACACCTTTATCAGCTTGCACGAAGAAGATCCTGGTTTAAATGGTACGCTTGGTTTTAACGAAAATATCGCTAAAGAACATTTCCATATCTGCGGTGCTACTGGGGTTGCAGAGTATGCAATGATTGCACGTGATGTCATGATTGCCTATGCAACTAAGGCTCATGTTCATATTCAGCATTTGTCAAAAGAAGAAAGTGTAAAAGTTGTGGAGTTTGCTCAAAATATGGGAGCAAACGTAACTGCAGAAGTAGCTCCACAGCATTTTTCTAAGACTGAAGCTCTGCTTTTGACTAAAGGAAGTAACGCTAAGATGAATCCACCTCTTCGTCTGGAGTCTGACCGTCGAGCAGTTATTGAAGGGCTTAAATCTGGAGTCATTTCTGTCATTGCTACTGACCACGCGCCTCACCATGCTGACGAAAAAAATGTTGAGGATATTGCCAAAGCTCCATCAGGTATGACAGGTTTAGAAACTTCTTTGTCACTCGGTTTAACTTACTTAGTAGAAGCTGACGAGTTGAGCTTGATGCAGTTATTAGAAAAAATGACAGTAAACCCTGCCAAATTGTATAATTTTGAAGCAGGATATTTGGCTGAAAACGGGCCAGCTGATATTACAATTTTCGATGATAAAGCGGACCGAATCGTTGATACGCATTTTGCTTCTAAAGCAGCTAATTCACCATTCATTGGTGAACAATTAAAAGGGCAGGTTAAATATACTATCTGTATGGGACAAATCGTTTATCAAGCAGATTAGGAGCTTGAGGATGAATTATTTTCGTAAACTTAGAAATCGTAAACGAAATGCTTGCCATGGAGTATATTGTCAAGCCGCTAACCGTGCTAAAATTCAGTATGAAACCAAGGAAAAAGCTGATCATGCTGTAGAGTATGATAATGGTGGCTTGGTTAGAAGCTATTATTGCGCCTCATGTAATTGCTGGCACACGACATCAAAAACTAGTAATCCACCTTTGAGCTTGAGAAAATACGGCTTAAAGCTTTTTGGCTTGGATGCAAAGGAGTAGAAAGAGTAGGTATGCATTCAACAGAAACTATTAAAGACAAAATCATCTTATTTTTAAAAATTTTCTTTCCTATTTTAATTTATCAATTCGCTAATTATTCCGCATCTTTTGTCGATACCACGATGACGGGCCAATATAATACTCTCGATCTAGCGGGTGTTTCAATTGCAACTAGTTTATGGAATCCTTTCTTTACCTTTTTGACTGGAATTGTCTCAGCCTTGGTCCCTATTATTGGTCACCATTTGGGACAAGGAAAAAAGAAAGAAGTTTCTTCGGATTTTTATCAATTTCTTTATTTGGCTTTAGCCTTATCTATCGTACTTTTTGGCTTGGTTTTCTTTTTAGCACCAATTGTGTTACAATTCATGGGACTGGAAGTGGCTGTATCCAGCGTTGCCATACGTTATCTGTGGCTCTTAGCCATCGGTATTATTCCTCTCTTACTTTTTAGTGTTATTCGTTCGCTACTTGATACGCTAGGACTGACAAAATTGTCTATGTATCTCATGCTTCTTTTACTTCCTTTAAATAGTGGATTTAACTATTTACTAATATATGGAGCTTTTGGTTTTCCTGAGTTAGGAGGTGCAGGAGCAGGTCTAGGGACTTCCCTTGCCTACTGGGATTTGTTGCTGATTTCGGTTTTGGTCTTGTTAAAGCATAAAAAGCTCAAGGAATATCAACTCCAAAGACCTATGCCCATACAAATTAAAAAAATCAAGGAAGCTATTTATCTTGGTCTACCAATTGGTGGAACTGTATTTGCAGAAGTTGCTATTTTTTCAGCCGTCGGCTTGATTATGGCGAAGTTTTCATCATTGATAATAGCTAGTCATCAGTCTGCCATGAACTTTTCATCTCTCATGTACGCTTTTCCTATGAGCATTTCAACAGCAATGGCTATTGTGATTTCTTTTGAGGTAGGAGCTAAACGGTTAGACGATGCAAAACAGTATATCCATATTGGTCGTTTAGCAGCTATGGTGTTTGCAGTTTTAACACTTTCTTTTCTGTATGTTTTTAGAGAAAATGTTGCCAGTCTCTATGGTCATGATCCAGAATTTATCCAACTAACAGCTTCTTTTATGACCTATAGCTTATTCTTCCAGTTAGCTGATACATTTGCGGCACCATTACAAGGGATTTTACGAGGTTACAAGGATACGATTGTTCCTTTTTGCCTTGGTCTTCTTGGATACTGGGGTGTTGGGATTCCGCTTGGCTTATATCTTGATTATTCGACTAGTTTAGGTGCGTACTCCTATTGGATTGCTCTCATCATTAGTTTAATGGTAAGTGGAATTCTTTATCAGTGGCGTTTACAAGTTATTATGAAAAGATTCAAATAATTTGTTGAAAAATGATGAAAAAATAACTTGTGAAATTTGTATTTTATATAAAGAAAAGTCTTGATTTTACTGACTTTTCTTTTTTTATATTGTGAAAAATTGCAGGCATATTTTTTGACACAAATTAACCTATACAGTAAAATAGAACTATAAGAATTTAAACTTAGAAAGGCAAGATTATGTCAACTTTAGATAAAAATCTTTTGCTTGAGATGTTCCGTAAGATGGAAGAAATTCGTCGTATGGACTTAAAAATTGCTCAATTAGTAAAAAAAGGAAAAGTGCCAGGAATGACGCACTTTTCTGTTGGTGAGGAAGCTGCTAACGTTGGGGCTATGTTAGCTCTAAACGAAGATGATTTGATTACTTCAAATCACCGTGGTCACGGTCAAGCTATCGCTAAAGGTATTGACCTTAATGGCATGATGGCTGAAATCCTAGGTAAGTATACCGGAACTTGTAAAGGTAAAGGCGGGTCTATGCATATCGCTGACCTTGATGCAGGTAACCTTGGTGCCAACGGTATTGTTGGTGGTGGTATGGGGATTGCAGTAGGGGCTGCCCTTACTCAACAAATGAAAAACACTGGTAAAATCGTTGTCTGCTTCTTTGGTGATGGAGCGACTAACGAAGGTGTATTCCACGAAGCTGTTAATATGGCTTCAATTTGGAATCTTCCAGTAATTTTCTACTGTATCAATAACGGTTATGGAATCTCTGCTGACATCAAGAAAATGACAAATGTCAAGCATATCCACGAGCGTAGCGCAGCTTACGGTATTCCTGGAATGTTTATCGAAGACGGTAACAATGTTATCGATGTCTACGAAAGATTTAAGAAAGCAGTCGACCATGTTCGTTCTGGTAAAGGTCCTGTCTTGATTGAAAGTGTAACCTATCGTTGGCTTGGTCACTCGTCATCTGACCCTGGTAAATATCGTACACGTGAAGAAGTAGAAGAGTGGAAACAAAAAGATCCAATCGAAAATCTTCGTAAGTACCTTGTTGAGAACAAGATTGCAAGTGTAGAAGAACTTGAAGAAATTCAAGCACAAGTTAAGGAGGCAGTGGAAGCATCTGTTAAATTTGCTGAAGAAAGTCCATTCCCTCCACTAGAATCAGCATTTGAAGATATATACGCAGACTAAGGAGAAGTAGAGAAATATGGAAACAAAATTAATGTCTTTCCGCGATACCATTATCCTTGCAATGTCTGAGGAAATGCGTCGCGATGAAAATGTACTCTTGATGGGTGAAGATGTCGGTGTCTTTGGTGGAGACTTTGGTACATCTGTAGGTATGCTTGAAGAATTTGGACCAGAACGTGTTCGTGACTGTCCGATTTCCGAAGCAGCTATTTCTGGAGCAGCTGCTGGTGCTGCTATGACTGGACTTCGACCAATCGTTGACATGACTTTCATGGACTTTTCTGTTATTGCCATGGATAATATCGTCAACCAAGCAGCTAAAACTCGTTACATGTTTGGTGGTAAAGGTCAAGTTCCAATTACAATCCGCTGTGCCGCTGGTAACGGAGTAGGTTCTGCAGCACAACACTCACAATCATTGGAATCTTGGTTCACTCATATCCCAGGATTGAAGGTTGTAGCTCCAGGTACACCAGCTGATATGAAGGGTCTTCTTAAGTCTTCTATCCGTGACAACAACCCTGTTATCATTCTTGAATACAAATCAGAATTTAACCAAAAAGGTGAAGTTCCTGTTGATCCAGACTATACTATCCCACTTGGTGTCGGAGAAATCAAACGCGAAGGAACTGATGTAACAGTAGTAACATACGGTAAAATGCTTCGTCGTGTGATGCAAGCAGCTGAAGAATTGGCTGAAGAAGGCATCTCAGTAGAAGTAGTAGACCCACGTACTTTGGTACCACTTGATAAAGACATCATCATTAACTCAGTTAAGAAGACTGGAAAAGTAGTTCTTGTCAACGATGCCCACAAGACAAGTGGTTTTATCGGTGAAATTTCAGCTATTATCTCAGAATCAGAAGCATTCGATTATTTAGATGCACCTATTCGCCGTTGTGCAGGGGAAGATGTACCGATGCCTTACGCACAAAATCTTGAAAATGCAATGATTCCAACAGTTGAAAGCATCAAAGATGCTATCCGTAAAACTCACAACAAACAATAATACATAAAATAGATTATGTAAACAAATAAATCAGACGAGAAGCTTTGTATCTAATAGATGCAAAGTTCTCTACGTCCTTAATATCTTAGTATAGAATAGGAGAGGTCATGGCTGATGATAAGCTAAGAGCGACTCCTGCAGCTAGAAAATTAGCGGATGATTTAGGAATTAATCTCTACGATATTTCTGGCTCAGGCGCAAACGGTCGTGTCCACAAAGAAGACGTGGAAACATATAAAGACACAAACGTGGTTCGCATTTCGCCACTTGCAAAACGAATTGCCCTTGAACATAACATTGCATGGCAAGAAATTCAAGGAACTGGTCATCGTGGTAAAATCATGAAGAAGGATGTTTTAGCCTTCCTTCCTGAAAATATCGAGAACGAAACAATCAAGTCACCTGCTCAAATCGAAAAAGTGGAAGAAGTCCCAGAAAACGTAACTCCTTATGGGGAAATCGAGCGTATTCCAATGACACCGATGCGTAAGGTTATTGCTCAACGTATGGTTGAATCTTACTTGACTGCACCAACCTTTACACTTAACTACGATGTCGATATGTCTGAAATGCTTGCCCTTCGTAAGAAAGTTCTTGATCCAATCATGGAAGCAACTGGTAAGAAAATCACTGTTACAGACTTGCTTTCACTTGCGGTTGTTAAAACTCTTATGAAACACCCATACATTAACGCTTCATTAACTGAAGATGGTAAGACAATTATCACTCACAACTATGTCAACCTCGCGATGGCAGTTGGTATGGATAATGGATTGATGACACCAGTTGTCTACAATGCTGAAAAAATGAGTTTGTCTGAGTTGGTAGTTGCCTTCAAAGATGTTATCGGACGTACTTTGAATGGTAAATTAACTCCTAGCGAATTGCAAAATTCAACCTTCACCATCAGTAACTTGGGAATGTTTGGTGTTCAATCATTCGGTCCAATCATTAACCAACCTAACTCAGCAATCCTTGGGGTTAGCTCAACAATTGAGAAACCTGTTGTAGTAAATGGTGAAATCGTGATTCGTCCAATTATGAGTCTTGGTTTAACAATTGACCACCGTGTCGTAGATGGTATGGCTGGTGCTAAGTTTATGAAAGACTTGAAAGCTTTAATTGAAAACCCAATCTCAATGTTGGTTTAGAGAATTTATTTTTAGAAATATAGATAAAGGAAGTAAGATATGGCCTTAGAAGTAATTATGCCAAAAGCCGGCGTGGATATGACAGAAGGACAAATCGTCCAATGGAATAAAAAAGTCGGAGAATTTGTAAAAGAAGGAGAAATCCTTTTGGAAATCATGACTGACAAAGTCAGCATGGAATTGGAAGCAGAAGAAGACGGTTACTTGATCGCTATCCTGAAAGGGGACGGCGAGACTGTTCCTGTTACTGAAGTTATCGGTTATCTTGGTGAAGAAGGGGAAAACATCCCATCAGCTGGAGCATCTGCACCAGAAGCTAGCCCAGCACCTGCAGCAAGTGCTTCGAACGATGATGGTAAGAGCGATGATGCTTATGATATCGTTGTTATTGGTGGTGGACCTGCTGGTTACGTATCTGCTATTAAGGCGGCTCAATTGGGTGGTAAGGTTGCTCTTGTTGAGAAATCTGAACTTGGTGGAACTTGTTTGAACCGTGGATGTATCCCAACTAAGACTTACCTTCACAACGCCGAAATTATCGAGAATATCGGTCATGCAGCAAATCGTGGTATCGTAATTGAAAATCCAAACTTCACAGTCGATATGGACAAACTTTTAGAAACTAAATCTAAAGTTGTTAATACTCTTGTTGGTGGTGTTGCAGGACTTCTTCGTAGCTATGGAGTTGATGTTCATAAAGGTATCGGTACTATTACTAAAGATAAGAATGTCTTGGTAAATGGTTCTGAATTACTTGAAACTAAGAAGATCATCCTTGCTGGTGGTTCAAAAGTAAGCAAAATCAACGTTCCTGGTATGGAATCATCACTTGTGATGACTAGTGATGACATCCTTGAAATGAACGAAGTTCCAGAGAGCCTCGTTATTATCGGTGGTGGTGTCGTTGGTATAGAGCTTGGTCAAGCCTTCATGACATTCGGTTCAAAAGTTACTGTTATCGAAATGATGGATCGCATTGTCCCAGCAATGGATGCGGAAGTATCTAAGAACCTTCGCTTGATTCTTGAACGCAAAGGTATGACTATCTTGACAGGTACTAAACTGCAAGAAATCATTGAAGAGGATGGCAAACTTCGTATCAAGCTTGAAGGAAAAGATGATGCCATCGCAAACAAAGCTCTTCTTTCAATTGGACGTGTTCCAGACCTTGAAGGTATCGGAGAAGTTGAGTTTGAGTTAGACCGTGGTCGTATCAAGGTTAACGAATACATGGAAACTTCTGTTCCTGGTATTTATGCACCAGGTGATATCAACGGTACTAAGATGTTGGCACATGCTGCCTTCCGTATGGGTGAGGTAGCTGCGGAAAATGCCCTTAAAGGAAACCACGCTGTTGCCAAATTGAACTTGACTCCTGCAGCTATCTACACACTTCCAGAAGTAGCAGCAGTTGGTTTGACTGAAGAACAAGCTCGTGAGAAATACGATGTCCAAATCGGTAAATTCAACTTTGCTGCAAACGGACGTGCAATTGCATCAGATGCTGCTCAAGGATTTGTTAAAGTCATTGCAGACAAGAAATATGGTGAAATCCTTGGTGTTCATATCATTGGTCCTGCTGCTGCAGAGTTGATCAATGAAGCGTCAAGCATCATCGAAATGGAAATCACTGTTGAAGAAATGCTTAAGACAATCCACGGACACCCAACATACTCTGAAGTTATGTACGAAGCATTTGCGGATGTTCTTGGAATGGCTATTCATTCACCTAAGAAAAAATAAATAAATCTTTCAATTAAATTTTCTTAAAGTAGTACGGACGGAAGCGACCTCTATTAGAGTTCCATTCCTAAAAATTGAGCCTCTTGTCTCAATTTTTCCGAGAAATGTAACGATAACACGTTACATTTCTTTTTACCACTTTAGAAAATTGGATTGCTATGAACAGAATTAAAAAACTAGATTTTTGAAAATACTATGAAATACATTATCAATCATTCAAATGACACTGCCTTTAATATTGCTTTAGAGGAATATGCTTTTAAACACCTTTTGGACGAGGATCAAATTTTCCTGCTTTGGATTAACAAACCATCTATCATTGTAGGTCGTCACCAAAATACCATCGAAGAAATCAACCGAGACTACGTTCGTGAACACGGAATTGAAGTAGTACGTCGTATCAGTGGTGGTGGAGCAGTTTATCATGATTTGAACAACCTCAACTATACAATCATTTCAAAAGAAGATGAAAACAAGGCCTTTGACTTCAAGAGCTTCTCTACTCCGGTTATCAATACCTTGGCTGAACTTGGTGTTAAAGCTGAATTTACAGGCCGTAACGACTTGGAAATTGACGGTAAGAAATTCTGTGGAAATGCCCAAGCCTATATCAATGGCCGTATCATGCACCATGGTTGTCTTCTCTTTGACGTGGATTTGTCAGTCCTAGCTAACGCGCTTAAAGTGTCTAAAGATAAGTTTGAGTCAAAAGGGGTTAAATCAGTCCGTGCTCGAGTAACGAATATTATCGATGAGTTGCCAGAAAAGATCACTGTTGAAGAGTTCCGTGACCTACTTTTGGAATACATGAAAAAAGAATATCCTGAAATGACAGAATATGTATTTTCAGATGAAGAATTGGCTGAAATCAACCGTATTAAAGATACTAAGTTTGGAACTTGGGACTGGAACTATGGTAAATCACCAGGGTATAACGTCCGTCGTGGAACTAAATTCCCAAGTGGTAAAGTTGAAATTTTTGCTAATGTTATCGAGTCAAAAATTCAAGACATTAAGATTTATGGTGACTTCTTAGGTATCGAAGACGTTGCAGCAGTAGAAGATGTTCTTCGTGGCGTAAAATACGAACGTGAAGACGTCTTCAAAGCCCTTCAAACCATTAACTTAGGCCGTTATTTCGCAGGAATTACTGCTGAAGAAATTGCTGAAGCAGTTGTTGAATAAAGAAAAAAGAAGTTGGACTTTACCAACTTCTTTTTCAATTGTTACATAATTTATATTATGTTATAAACTATCCAAGGCATTCTTTTGCTCATCATTAACGATATGGGTATACAAATCGGTAACTTGCGTGCTTGCATGTCCCAGCTGGTGACTGACCAAAACCTGTGATTTGGTTGCATCATAGAGACGAGTTGCAAGTGTGTGGCGTAGCTTGTGTGGCGTCACGCGGACTTTGAAGTCTTCTGAATACTTGGCGACCATTTTTTCAACACTTGAAGCGTCAATACGGTTTGGAACACCTCTATATAAAGTTAGAAAGAGAGCTGTATCAGTCTTTTCTGTCTTGTAACGTTTGTCTCGAATAGCAAGATATTGCTCCAGATAAGGCTTCGCAAAGGCAGCAACATTGACTGAATCTCGTTTTCCACCCTTACGAGTAACATCAATGACCATCATCTTGAGGTTGAGATCTCGAAGGTCCAGGTTAACCGCTTCAGAGAGACGGACACCAGAGGCAAGAAGGAGTGCTATAATGGCTAAATCTCTCTCTTTATTCTTATTAAATGAAGAGAGGGCGCGATTTGAGAGAGTTTTGGGGTATTCCTCATCTATATATTTCAAAAACCCCTCTGTTTCATCACCTAAAAAGAGCTTTTGCTTGATATTCTCAGCCCGTGCAGCCAATGTTTCTTTCTTTTTCTTGGTAGCAACCTTCTTCATGACATTGCGGTAGAAATAAGGTTCTCCTTGCTCATTTTCAACCTCTTCAGTCAAATACTTATAAAGACTAGAAAGTGCTGATAAAGTCCGGTTGATGGTTGTTTGGGAGACACCATTCTTTGTCGTATTAGCATTGAGTAAAGGACGTTCACGTAAGTAAAGAATAAAAGATTCCATGTCTTTCTTTGTCATATTCTCAAGTACATCTAAAGGTATATTTGCCATGGTGTCAGCATTCGATATACCAGATTCTAAAACCCAGCTGAAAAATCGATCGTATTCCTTTAAATATTCGTACAAGGTCGTAAAACTATAGGGAACAGCCAGTTTCGATTGGTAGTATTCCAGAACATACCAGGGCATGACTTGTTTGAGTTTATCAATACGTTCTAATAAGATCTCGCGTTTCATGTTTTTCTCCAAATATTTCTATACTAGTAGTATAGCATAGCCAGATATATTTTTCAAGAAAATTATAGTTTTTCGGAAAGATGTTGTAGGAGATATATAGGATTGTCTTAGTAAATAACAATAACCAAAAAAATTTTTTAAGCCAATTATACTCGATTATGTACTTTATTTAAGTGAACACTGGAATTTTGTACTACTCTCAATTCAGGTGAAAATGTACTTTATTTAAGTGAAAACTAAAATTTTTTCAAATGTACATTTTGAAAATAAAAAAACACTCTAATATCAATTTAATGAAATTTAGAGTGTTTTTATTTATCTATATTTTTTTTAACTGTACAAAGTGTTCTTGCTTTCTTCTGTGGCCTTTGCAAATGGAACATGCTCTTTTTTTTCGTTTTTTATATGCCATTCTTTCTTTTACTTGAATTTTGTAACGGTGATTAAGATTTTCTTGACATATCCACCATACAGGCAGATTGCTCAACTCTGTAATTTCAGTTGGGCTTGCTATTAGGAGGTTATTCAAATAATCCCACTCAGGCATTAGACTTTGTTGTGTCGTTGCTAAGTCATTAAATCCTTTTAAAACTTTTTGATTCCTACAATATGGGCACGAATTTTCTCTGTAATATTTTTCTTTTATGACTTGCTGATATTCTCCAGTGCATACAGGACATTTCCACCATACGGTATATGTTGAATTAAATCTTACTGAAGACATTTCTTGTTTATTTACTGAAGACCATTCTTTAATTAACCAAGGATGTGTTGTTTCAAGATCATTATAACCTTTTGCAGTCTTCTTAAAAGAACAATATGGACAACATTGGTCATTTTCATGGCGTTCAGAAATTTTTGCTTTAAAACTTCTGTGACATTTTCGACAAACCCAATTGGTTAAAGCATTTGAATCATAAAAGAAGATATCAATATCACCATTCAGTTCTTTTACCCATTCATTGTTTAAGTACGGTTTAACATAGCTTAGTGTTTCATTTGGTTTAGGAAGTTTTTTATTACAGTAAGGACATATAGAGTTGAGACTATTAGAATTATTGTTTGTAAACACACCTAGAACAATCCCTAATCTCTCCTTAAATTCTAAATCACAACAATCACAAATCCAATTAAATATTTTATTCTCGGATTCTGCCGATTTCGTCACCTCATCAGGTTTTTCTAAATTCTTGCTACTCCAAAGGTCACACAACTCAGGATAAGTATCTGCAATTGTATTATAACCTTTTAATACTTGTTCATCATTACAATATGGACAGCTATTTATTACTTCTTTTCTTATTGGAATTGAACAAAGGTATTCACCTTGACAAACAGAACACTTCCACCAATATTTTTTTGTTTCAATGTGGCTCAATGCTAAATGAACAGGCAATCCATTTTTTTCGCTCCATTCTTCCTGTAATTTTGGGAAATTATAGAGTATATCATTGTTAAAAACAAGTGTATCCCAATCACAATGATTAGGACAAGTTTGAAAATTACTATTCTCTAAGTCGGTTCTTGAAATCATTTCATTAGGACTGCAATGAAAATTTACATTGCAACAAGGACATTTCCAATTTATACATTCAGAAGACTTATGCCAGTATTCAGAAATAGATTTATCATTACTTTTATCCCAAAATTTCTCTAAATATGGATGAGTTTCTTGTAAAGTATTATACCCTTTTAACATCAATTTATTATCACAATAAGGGCAGCCTTCAAAATGCCTTTTGATAACACTACATTCATATTGACCATGACATTTAAAACACTGCCATCTTACTAAGATATCGGATAAACTATCAATCATATTACTTTTTACAAGAGTTGGAATAAATTGCTTAAAAAGATTTCTATCTGTATGCAATAGGGGGGTGGCTTTCACTTTAATTACGGTATCAAATGTTGCTTTACAGTTATTACAATAGAAACCATCTCTTTTGATTCTTGAAATTAGCCGATCAATAGACAACTTAAAGATATTGTCACATTTGTCGCATTTCCAATTTCTAGGGATTGTAATATTGTCATTTAACTTCAAATCATTAAACTCTACATCGTTTTGCTCCCCTGGAAGATAAATTTTCCGAAGATTAGGGTATGCTTTAGTGTAAGGTACAAAATGTATACTTTCATTACATCCGACATGAACAAGCTCTTGATTATGTTTATTGATTAATTTAGAAGTGTTTGCTACATCTTTCCAACCAACATGACAGGTAGGACATTTGAAGTGAAATAACCTCTTTGAAGAAAAAGATAAATTATCAATCTCTTCCTGAATGGTTTCTATATTTTCATAATGAAAGTTTATGTACCTTAGAAAGTTAGGAATCCTTGCAGATATAGAGTTTTCCCCTTTTATGAACACTTCTCCAAGCTCACATACAGGACAGATTTTTGAATGATTTTGGATATTTTTATAAGATTTTGTTACACTTGCCTTCCATTCATAAGAACAGGTAGGACATTTCCAGTTAATGTGTTTTTTGCTGGTAACTGTTATTTTTTCTACATCTATTTTGATATTCTTGTCAAAGTCCCAATAGTTCAATAAAGCTGGAAAATCAGTGATTAAGTCTGACATTTTCTCCTCCTAATACTTAGTCTTGTTATCCAGTAAGTCTTTAATTTCAAAAATCTTACTTTTGATTGTTTGCTTTTCAGTATGAGTATGCTTTTCAAAAGATATTTTCGAGTCTGAGGTGATAATATTTTCACTTAGATACTTCTTAGTTACAAGTTGCTGATCAGATTTTAATAAGCCTTCTTCTTTTAATAATTCATTTGCAATATCAGGATACAAACTAGTTTTAAGAAGATTCCTTAACTTTTTGTTTTCTTCTAATAATTCTTTATTTAACGCTGTCTGCTCTTTAATCTCAGTATTGTTTTCATTAAGCTGTGCTACCTCATTTTTTAACTCTGAAACTCTTGTTTTAAGCTTATTTGCTTCTTCCTTATATTCTATTGCTGCATCAACAACTCTTTTATAATAATTGTTAAGTTCCATCAATGCTGATTTGATTGCTTTAGGGGTTCTATTGGTCATTAAGAAACGTTCTACATCTAGAGTTTTATACGTTATAACTGTTTGATAGGTGTCGTCCTCAAATAGTTCCAATTTATCATTAAGGGCTTGTCTAAATTCTTTGTTTCTTCTAATCGTTGTGTCTGCAACTTGAGGAAATCCGTTGCTTCTGAGGTAATTTCCAAACTGTGGAATTTTGAATAGTCTAGGATTATTCGAACAATGTTCCAGTAAATAATGTTCAAATAACGATAGCAATTCTTGATTATCAATATACTTCTTTCTCGCCATTTGAGAACTCCTGCAAAGATAATTGTTTTTCAGTTAGATATTCTTGATAAGAATGACTAACGGTTTTAAGTTTTAATAACGCCTCACCAATATCTTCTATATTTCCCTTTCCTCGTCGAACTCTTTTTATAGCCTCATCTACAATTAAAGCCTCCTCATCAATTGATTTCTTAAAGGATTTATCCATAGAAAAATAATCTTTTCCAGCTTTTCTGTAAAATGGACAACTAGTGCAAGCACCAAGCTCTGCATGTGAGCTAATGACTTTAAGGCAGTCTGAATAATCACCTTCTGCAAATCGAGGTGAATAACATCTGCCCTTATTATCAAGAGAAACATAGTTTTTATTAACGGTGTATTTATGTTGAGTCTTACTTATAGCGTAAGACGTTTGAGAGTTTGTTAATTTACGATAAAGCTGATAGCTCCTACATTCAATAAACTGGCTCAGATTTGAAAAATAATGTGAGGATGTTGTGACACTATCATGTCCAGCTAAGAGCATTGCTGTTACAGGACTAGCCCCTTCTGCTATCAGATTGATCATTGCAATGTGTCTAGTATCTCCAATATGAATAAAATTAATCTCATGTTCATCCAATTTATTTGGGAAGTTGATATGATGGACAAAATATCCATACTGTTGAGATACGACCTCATTAAAGAAATATTTTAAAATGGTATTTAAGTTACTATAAGTCAAAAAGCGATTTTTAGTACCTGTAACACGTTTCCATTTACGATAATGTGAGTCTGTCACAAAAAGGGTATCTAACTGTGTAGATGATAAATCTTTGGTTAGTTCTAGATAATTTATAATCTCACTCGCAAGCTTAAATGGTACTTCGTAAGTCGTTAAATAATAATCCTCTGAAATTTTATGGGATACTCCCTTGTCTTTTCCTTTTAAGTTATTTCGTCTGAGAGTTAAGTAATACTTTCCGTCTTTTTCTGTAAGACAATTTCTTTGAGTAAGTAAAAATTCCCTTGGTCTAAGTGGTACTACTGCTGTTATTTGCCACCATAAGTAAAGAGGGTAGTAAAACAATCTTTCTTCATCTGATAATGGTTTAACCCAATAGTCGTTTAAAATATCATTAAATAGAAAATAGGATTGAAATTGAGCTAACTTTCGTTGTTTTTTAGTGTTCAGTTGATAACTAACAGTTAAAAGTTCATCTAGTTGTTCAATCAATTGGGTTAATTCATTATCCTCTAAACATGGTAGTGTAGAAAGAAAGTCTATACATATTGAGGGATTGTAAATCTTAATATGTTCCACATTGAAATCTATATCCCAGCTTGTTTCTTTGATCAAGCGCTTTATGTCTCTTAAAAATGTTTGAAGTGAAATCAAAACATGATGCTCCATAGATAGCACTAAAAAACTCTTTAAGTAGGTAAGAAAATCATCAAAAGATAATTGAAATACTTGTTCATAAAATCTTTTATATCGGAATTTATTCAAGTTAAAAACGAAGCTTACATTAGAATATTCATTAGTTGTAACCCATTTATTCTCTTCAAAATTGGTGGTTAATATAATCCCTTTTTCAACATAATCTTGAAAACATTCTTTTGCGCTTTCAATCATATTATCATCAAACAGGATAATTTCATTTACTTTACGAAATAATTTTGATTGATTATTCAACTGACTAACTCCTTAATAATATCCTCATAATCAGACAATACAGCTTCACCATATTGTTCTGATAAAGCTCCTAACATTTCTGTAAGGCATGGTTTAATCTGTTTTTCTAAAATTGCTCTAACTTTACCTCTCTCAAGGTCATTTGTTAGTTTAGAGTATTGCTTGTTAAGCCGATTAAACTCACCGATTAACAAAAGCAAAGTAGATTTTGTCTGCAATTCATACTGGCAACCTACACAATGTTGACGGTCATCATAGGGGCATAGTTTCCCTAACGCAGATAAGAGACACATACTTTCTCCCTGCTTAGAGAAAGCCTCTCCGTTGCCAATTCGATGACAGATTGTCAGTAATTGTTCAGGTTCAACGTTGTTTTCAACTAGAGTTTTTAAAGCTTGTTGAGAACGCAAATCAGCCCTAATGCTCAATTCTAACGTTTTCTCAATTTCTACTGGTGTTAGATCTAAACTTTTAATCATTTGAGTTTGTTGGCTTGGACTTAATTCTTTATACTTTCCTCTAGTTACAATGGTCAAGAGCATAGACGGAATCATGGATAATACGCCTCGCTCAAATAGTTCTTTTGCAACCATTTCAGGTTTTAGTTGTCCAAGTTGGGCATCTTTTAGATACGTTGTTGTAGTTTGCGCAAATTCATTAAAATTACCTTTATGGCTACGAGCTAATGCTGCTAAAAAATAACCTTTAATATTCAGTTCTGACTTTTCTTCAAGAACGTCATCTGCTAACATTGCGACAGATTGTAAGTAAGACTTGTTTGCAGAACGACTACTAAAGTTACGCTCTAAAAATAAATTTCCGATTTCCTCCCCCATATAACTAGTAATCTTTTCATAAGTTTTAATTCGTCTGATTAATGGGTTTTCTGCATTGTATGGTATTTGAAGTTGAAAATGTGCTTCACAGATAGCCAATAACGTTCCAATAAGAACCTGACAACTTTCTGGGACGTGAAACTTTAGCTGAGTAACGTTAGAAGCGTTTTTTGTTTTATTAGGTGTTAAGTTTAAATAAGTCAATCTTGTTGTAATACTTAGTAAAGTCCTTCTAGCTTCACTACTACTCCAAGTTCCATCTACTACTGCTTCTAAAACTTCTAATGGTTCTCTTGTTAATTTAGGATGTCCTAATCTTTCCAAGTCTGTTGATCTTAGTGCGCAAATAAAATGTAACCCTAGATACAACCATGTATCTGCATAGTTTTTTGAATTTGCTGCTTTACAAAACATATCATTTTTTATGATGTAGTCCTCGTTGAATAGGTAGTACATTAATTCAAGGTATTCATCTAATTCATACGCTCCATTTGCACTCTCAATCGTGTAACGCTTCGTCATTTCAAAACTCACTCGATAACGAGTAACACCTTTATTGAGTAGCCATTTAATAAATTGAATGAGATTATCACCTAGATATTTTGTGAGAACTTTTGTTGCTACTTCTACTAAGGTCTCCACTTCAGCATCACTATATAGAAACAAATCTTTTGTTAAGTAGTATGCTAAAAAATCAAGTAGATAGAAACGATTTGTTTCACTCAGTTTTTCTTCTTCAGCAAATTGAACGAATAATTCATTTGTAGAAGGGAATTTTTTTGAAAAGATTCCTTCCATACTCTTAATTCCAGGAGGTGTTGTTAGATAGTCTTTGATGTGATTTTTAAGAACTTCAGCATCTTTTTCCGTAATAGTATAATCATCAAGATTTATAGACACACCAAACCAATCATTGTCTAGTAAAAATCCACTGACTTTCTCACGGTGTTTTATTGTAGCATCACCTAACTCGACTAATATTCTTTCAAGATAACTTTTTAAATCTACTACCAACAGCTACTCCTTCTAGTGTTCACCAAATAATTTTTCTGCTTGCCAGTTCATATAATCAAAAACACCATTGTTCACCTGACCATACTGTTTTGCAATTTCTCCTTTATTTTGTAAATATACCCAAGCACTTTCTGGTGAATTGTCCCCTCTAGCGGACATCAGCTCACTAACTTCATTAACGCCTGACAACACTAATTGAGTGGTGTACCAGTGCCTAAAGATATGGGGTGAAATATTATTTTCTTGCAAGAGTTGACCAAAAAAGACAACCTCTGGGTCATCAGATTTAAGAAATATTGGGATCATTTCTTCGCGAATAATCTTACGAAATCGTTGATAGTACACATCGTATGATAATGCTTTACCCTGCTTGTTAAGGTTTAATGGACCAAAATCTTTCTCATACCTTTTACCCTCTAGATAACTCATATAGTCATTATAAGTGTCTAAAAAGACCTCCAAGAAGATATAAGGTACAGCTTGAAGTCTTTCCTTTTTAATTCGTCCAGTTGGCTTTAAATCACTTCTAAGGGGCATTTCTTTTCGCAGATCAATCTCAATCTTAAATACTTGATTATCACTTTGGTGAAATAAGATACCTGCTCCCAAAGGACTATCTTCACGTCTTACATTACATGCTTCTGATGGTCTCAAACCAACAAATGCTCCCAAAGCAACAACCATAAGTAAATCCTTGTGATATTGAGCAATGTGAGCAAAGAGCATTTCAAAGGCGCTGTTTGGCATATCTCTAAAAATTGACTTCTGTGCGTTGCTATCATCAACAAATATCTCAAAATTCAGTTCTTTCCGTTTAATGACTCTACCTCGTCTATTAGTGAATGTATTGATAGAATAAAGGTCTTCTGGCTTCAAATTAGCCTTTCCTTTTCGTTCATTCAAGTATAGAGTTAAAAAATCAAGAACTGCATTTACACATTTTTCGACTGTACTTTTCTTTCTATTTTTTCTATCTTCTGGAAGTTGTCCTAAACCATAAAGCATAAAAAACTCCTTGACCATTTCTAAAGTTAGTTGATCAAGATTGTTAACCCCAACTGTTCCGTAGATAAAATTCAAAAACTTAACAACGTATGAAAATCGTTTGTTTCCATCGTCTGAAATAGATTTAATCTTTGTGGCAGATTTTACATATCTATGAAAATCAGTGAATTGTAATGTACCATCATCATGTTTGAGTGCAATCAATTGCTTTGTAACGATATTATTATCACCTAGAATTAGCGAATGTTTATATACAACAAATCTCATGTTATCTCCTTGTTTATTATGACTGAAGGTTCTGACTGTGTTTTATGATGTCAATACACAAAAAAACGATCAAATCAGTACCATTTTCCTTTGTGCTCTAAACTGCATAAAGGGAATATCGATGAGTACTTTCATTGATCGTTATTATTATTTAAATTAATTCAATAATAAAAGTAACTTCATCTAAGTAATAAGAGCAATTTATTAGCTCAGCAACAACGATAACCACAGCAACTCCTTCTAAACGATGAAAGGAATATCCGCCGTGGCTATCTATTTACTTTTTTTCTTTTACTTCTGTAAGTTACTTTTGTTATTTTTACTTTTTCTGTATTATATCATATTTTGATTAAATTGTCATCTAAGAAAGTGATTTTAAAAAAACTGGAAATTTTTTCAATTGTATATTTTGACAATAAAAAACACTTTTATATCAATTTAATGATTTTAGAGCGTTTTATAAAATTATACTATAAAATGAAAGAGAATTACACACTCAACTCAAACAACTTATAAAACTCACCTCTCCTATCCATCAAATCACTGAAAGAACCATCTTCAACAATAACGCCATCTTTCATAAAGAGAATTCTATCGTATTTTTTCAAAATGTTCTCATTCAACTTGTGTGTTACTACAAGTGCAGTCAAATTTTTAATATCCAAGATTGAACTTTCAATTTCAGTAGTTACTTGATTATCCAAAGATGAAGTAGCCTCATCCAATAATAAGATTGGTGTTTTTCGAATCAAGGCGCGCGCAATACTAACTCTTTGTTTTTGTCCGCCAGATAAATTTGATCCATTCTCTCCACATAAAGCTTGTAGACCTAATTCATTTTCTAAAACATAACTTTCTAAACCTGACTGCTGTACAGCTTTCTTTATTTCCTCATCAGTGAAGGATTGATTAAGAGTAATATTTGCTCTTAAAGTATCATCAAAGATATAAATATCTTGCTGAACAATCGTCATCAAGTTATAAAGACTCTCTGCTGAAATAGCTTGTATATCTTGATTATCAATTGAAATATGTCCACTTGTTACATCATAAAAACGCAGCAATAGATTGAGCAAAGTTGATTTTCCACTCCCTGACATTCCTACAATTGCAATTTTTTCCCCTTTTTGAATCTTCAAAGATAAATGATTAAAAATTTTTTCTTCAGCATTAGGGTAAGAAAAGTCTATATTTGAAAAAGAAATGACATCATCGAAATATTCTTTCGTTTCACCAGTCTGAAGTCCAATTACATCTTTTACCTCAAATGCATTAAGTGTTGCTTGCCCTTCACGAAATTTACTCATTCCCATACCAATTTCATTTAGTGGCATTACTACAAAATTGACTAGTTGAACAATAGCTGTCACACTCCCAATTGTGGTAGAACCATTAAATACGAGGTACATCCCTCCACCAAAAGCTACCAAAAAAACAATCATCCCTGAAAGCTGTGAAATAACATTTGCTAAAACATCAAATTTTCCTTTTATAAAATATATCTCATCCAATTTTTCACTTTCATAACTATAATCCTCACAGATAGCATCTTTCACATTAAAACTTTTAATAACAAGAAATCCTGCTAAAATATCTTTAACCTTAGCTAAATACTTCTGATCTGCAATCATGGCACTCTTTTGAAGATAAGCTGATTTTTGTCCAATGAATCCAGAAATCATCATTGGAATAATGCTAGCAATGATAACCAATAAGGTCAAATACCAATTACCTATAAACATAGCTAGGAGCGAAAAAATCATTAAGGAAAGGTTTTTTGAAATATTAAAATACTGGTGTAGATAATCTTGCTCAATTTTCTTCATATTTTCGGTTAATACAGAAATAAATTTCCCTGATTTTTCTTTAGAAAAGTCTCTATAATCCCTATCTAAAATAGATTGGAACACCTTATTTTTGTATCTTGACATGATTTGCCTAACAAGTTTATTTTTCAATCGAAGAGATATAAAGTTGAGCCCTGCATATATGAGAATAACAATAGCTCCTACTAGTACCGCTTGAGTTAAGGCTTCTTTATTTTGAGACATGCCACTATCAATAATACCTTTAATAGAATAAGCAAAAGCAATATTAGTTAAAGGGACCAGTATATTAAATATCATGAAAGCATAAAAAGCCTTCTGATGGTTCTTTATCAATTGTTTCATCCTTAATCTACCTCATAATTCTTAATTTAATTTAGAAAATGTGACATAAAATATTCTTCTAAGTCAATATTCTCTCTCCTAATCTCTTTCATAGAGACCTGTTCTACAATTTTTCCATTTTTGATAAAACCAATTTTATCTGCTATCTGTGAAATTTCCGATAATATATGACTCGATATTAGTATTGTAATTCCATGCTCCTTAGAAAGCGACAACAAAAGATTTCGAATTTCTTGAATTCCTATTGGATCTAAACCATTGATTGGCTCATCTAAAATTAACAATTTAGGTTTTGTTAGAAAGGCACGAGCTAAACCAAGCCTTTGCCTCATTCCTAACGAAAAATCTTTTACTTTTTTAGTCGTATTTTTTAATCCGACCATTCTTAAGGCTCTTATTATATCTGATTCAGTAATAGTTTTCCCCATATACTGAGCGTGAATTTCCAAAATTTCTTTTGCAGTGCAGTTATCATAAAAAATTGGTGATTCAATAATACTTCCAATCTGACTTAGGATTTCTTCTCTGTGTTCTTGTAGATTTTTCCCAAAAATTTCAATACTACCTGATGTAATTGTTGATAAGGATAACATACATTTCATTAACGTTGTTTTTCCAGCACCATTCGGTCCTAGAAAACCATAGATTTCTCCTTCAGCAATTTGAAGGTTGATACCACTTAAAATTTCTTCTTTATCAATTGTTTTAAAAACTTCTTTTATTTCAACAATATTTCTCATTTCTATCTCTCTTTCTATATCCAGTTTTAAATGCAAGAATTTTTCTCCCAGAGCATAAATACTAATTTATACAGTCTCTTTTTTTATAGAAATCATTAAGGAATTATCACTTTCCTTCAATTAAACTTAGGTATGCTACTTGATACTAATATCTTGTCTTGAAATATTAAAAATTGAAAATGAAGTAATCATTAAACTTATGAAACTTGCAAATATCAAAAAGAATAAGTTATCAGCAATATTATTAGATAAACTTCCTGGACTTACATTTGAAAGTAATGCTGCTAAACCAAGTCCTGAAAGCATTGTTATAGCTGTTGAATGTTTAATCATACCTAAAACAAATGGTAGTAACCCTATTAGTACTGTTGCAAACGTTATTCCAGCCAAGTTAATTAATTGACTAGCTAGAGGGATATAACTAGATTCAGTTACAACAGCCATGAATCTAATGAATAATTGAGTCACTAAATGTGCAGAAAAATGGGCAATAAATGCTATTAGAATGACTGAAAGAATTTTTCCCCAAAGTAACTTTATTTTAGAAATAGGGTAAGAAAACAACTGAAAAATTGTTCTTCGTTTAAATTCATCAATAATAATCGTAGATAATAAATAAGATTCGAAAATCAAAAATGCTGCTTTTGTAAATAAAGATGAAAACAATGAAGCTACAATTGCCCAACCTTCCCATTTACCAGTAATTCTAATAACATTAGAATCCTGTCCAGTAAATTCTCCTAGTTTATTGTCAGTACCTAAACCCATAATAATGATTGCTGTAATACCTAACACTATAAATATAGTACACAACCAGGCTAAAAATAATTTAGATTTAGAAACTTTATTTAATTCAATTTTAATAAGCGACAACATAGATTATTTCCTCCAAAGCGTAAATAAAGAATAAACTATTCAGACTAATCTCGACAAATATTTAAAAATAAGCTTATTTTACAGACAATGGCACCATACATACTATCGGTATGTATATACTAAAAACAAACATACCCTCGGTATGTATAATAGATTTTTAATAACACACTTAAAGTATGTTATTTTTTAACTATAAATTATGTAAGATAATTTATTGAATTGATAACACATAAATAGAAATTAGTATTAACATGAATGTCATGCGACTACTTATTTACTATTTTTTTAAGCGATCAAATAAGTTGAAAATCACCTCCATCATTTCATCAGAAATTAACTGTACCCCTAGACCTTCAAAAGTAAGTTTAATGAAATTCATTTTACGCTTTAATTCTACTAATGAAAAAACGGAAATTTGAAAACCAATCCAAATATTTAGAGATAAAACAATTAAATCTGCTAGCTCTTCTGGATATTCTGTTTTAATAGACCCATCTTCAACTCCTTCGTAAACCTTTTCTCTAATTTCGGGTAAAAAATCAGAAAATAGACCTAGATACTGCTCTCCCAATAAGCGTGGACTTCTTAGCATGATTGAGGCAGAGTAAACGAGCCTTTGGTGTTCAAAATTAGAGAAAGAGTCCATCAAAGAATTTTGTATCTTTTCTAATCCAGTATTTCCTCTCCAATTATAATTTAAAATTTCTTGATTATTTTCGCTAATGATTGTTTGCAGTATATCATATTTAGACTCAAAATGATGATAGATAACACCTTTTGTTAATCCACCTAATCCATCTATGATATCTTGTATTGATGTATTATCAAATCCTTTTTCTAAAAATAGATTTTTAGAGACCTCTAGTATTTTTTTTCTAGTTTCATGTGAGTTTCTATTCCTTGCCATTTTTGTTCCTTTCTATCATACCGATGGTATGTAATTCTATTGTAGTAAAAGTAACTAATAATGTCAAGTTATTTATTGGAAAATGAAAAAAGCCTTAAAATCAAGGCTTTTCTATACTTTCACAAATAATCCTAATAAATTTCCATTCAATTTCTTCTAAGCATCTTTTCTAAAAATTAAATTGACAATCTCATCTTCTGAAAAGCCTAGCTCACCAAGTTTTTCAAACAAAATTTTAACTAGCTTGTTAGATTCTTGATATCTTATCTCTTTTATTTCTTGCTCGCTTGCTATGACAAAATATCCTAATGTTCCACAGCTAGTAACCAAATTCTGTTCTTCAAGAACTTTCATTGCTTTTTGGACAGTTGCCGGATTACACTTCTCGTTTTCTGCTAATTTCCTTATTGAAGGAATTTGTTGTTCAGGTGCATAATCACCTCTTAAAATCTTCGTTCTTAATTTTGATGCAATTTGTAAATATAGATGGTGTTTCATTTAATCTTTTTATTATCACTTTCCCTAACAAACTTCCAATATGCGGAATAGGGGATTACTGTAGCTAGTAGAAGATAGTATTTATTTGCAAACATATCTGCTACTCCTTTTGCATTGAAATGAATAGGAACTGTCTCAGGGAGAAACCCACAAATAATGACTATGATGACCATCATTCCCAACAAAACCAAAATATCTTTTAACAGTCTATTTTTCATCTTATTTTCCTCCTTTAACTAGATAAAATTTAACTTGGTCATTTTTATATAAACTCTAAACGAAATAGCCAGTAAAATTACTGATACTGCTTGCAAAACAAATATAATCGGAAGATTAAAAAACCAATTAAGCAAAATAGGCGTAATAAGCGTAATCATACTAATAATTCCAGTTACAATAACAGGAAGACTTTGTTTGACAACTATCATCTCACTGTCCCAATCATAGTTAGGATATTTTTTATTTAATGAAATTCCGATTACCATTATAAAAAGGGAGTAACATATAGGAACAATAACTAGATTCATAACTTGAATAGGATTCATATCAAGTTTCAGCATAAATACAGATACAGAAATCATATATCCAATCAAATGAAGTGTAAGGTTGACAGCTATCTTAGCATTTAAAATCGTTTTCACTTCAACTGGAGAACTTTTCAAAATCCAAATATTTTTACCTTCTAAAGATATAGATGAAGCTGCTGGACAACTGAGTGAAAGCATAGATGCAATAAAGACGGGAGCTAAGTTTGAAAGATACTCATTTATATTTTCAATTCCTGCAGAATTTCCTATTTGACCTACAGAATTAAACAGGAAACATATACTAAAGACACATAAAAGAATCACTCCAAGCCCAGCATTCAAGACTGCCATATAAGAACTTAAAAATCGTCCAAGCTCTTTTTGATACAAGGAAAAAAATACCGATTTTCTTTCATAAGATACTTTGTCATTAGCATAACTTGATTTTGTATTGGCAAGTGTATTAAGTAGTCCATACTTCAACGAAGCGATTTTGACAAATAGATAAAAGACGACTATTGAAAGAACTATATAAAATCCCATCCCATAGTACATTGGAAAATTGTAGTATGACATAAATAGTCTAGAAATTGGATACAGTCCAGTAATTTGCTTAGCCAGAGTAACCCCAATACTACTTTCATCACCTGATTGCAAAGCTGATAATGCAAAATATCCAATTATACCTAGCATCGCAAATGAAAAAATAAGAGAGATAACATTTTTTCTTTTAAAAAAAGATGAAGCGACAACAATAACGAGTCCCATGCATGCCGCTATACACATGGGGATCAAAGGGGCAAAAATTATAGAAGTAAAATACAATATAATCTGTAGGAGGTTTAAACTTCCGTTCAAGCCCCATATAATTCCACCCGGAAGCATAAACATCAAGCCTATTAAAAAATTCAATAAGTACATAAACATGAACTTGCTGGTGATAATATACGAACTTTTAACAGGTAAGGATTGGAGAATTTCCATATCTCGACTGCCAAATAAAATGCCATTCGAATAAAATACTGTCAAAAATAATATTGAAAAACTTGAGACAGATACCATATATGCTGGAATCAAGTTCTGCTGTCCGACGTGTACCAATGTTTTCGCTGTTATTATATTATAAACAAAGCAAAATAAGGAAAGAGTTATTATGCCAAAACTCGCAATAGCCATTGAACTTTGTTTTTTATTTCGTGAATCTCTAATCTCGTTAATAGGAAAGAAATTAATCAATTGCGCTTTAAGCAGTATCCAAATGTTACTCATTGTTCTGCACCTCCATGAAAAATGCCTCCAATGATTCATTACCTTTGATATCTCCTGTATTACCACTTGCAACTAACTTTCCATTTTTGATAATGGCAATCTTATTACATAATTTTTCCGCAACATCCAATACATGGGTTGAAAAGAAAATAGCACCTCCATCTGAAACACACTCATGCATAATTTTCTTTAGTAGGAAAGTTGCTTTGGGATCTAGCCCAACAAAAGGTTCATCTAAAATCAATAGTTTGGGAGAATGTACAAGTGCAGAAATAATGGCTGTTCGTTGCTTCATACCATGTGAATATGAAGAAATTATCCCCGAAAGATGCTCAGTCATATCAAATAAATCACCGTAATTTTGGATTCTCTCCCTGCGTATTTTTGTAGGAATTTCAAACAGGTCAGCAATGAAATTAATATATTGAAGTCCTGTCATATGTTCATACAAATCTGGATTATCTGGGATATACGCCATCATTTTTTTACAAATAACAGGTTCTTCTTTAATAGAATGACCGTTGATAATTATACTTCCGTCTTCAAAATCATGGATACCGACAACTGCCTTTATCGTTGTCGTTTTTCCCGCACCATTTGCTCCAATAAAACCATAAATATCTCCAGGCTGTACTGAAATAGATAGGTTATCCACAACCTTCTTATCCCCATAACTTTTACTAAAATTCTTTATCTCTAACATATTTTCACCTCTATTGACAATTTGTCAGTCATATTTTGAAATAATACCGATAGCTTGTTTTGATTCAGCTATCGGTACATAGTTCTCTTTACAAACATTCTATCTTTTTTTAATTGCTAAAGAGTCCTTTTGTATTTAGGTTTTGTTCCAGCATTATCTTAAATGCATTCAAGTAATCTTTGACAGGTTCTTTCTTTGATGTTTTTATACCTATGTTATTTGAAACAAAAACATAGGCTGTCATAAGAAATTCTGCTGTTTCAGATGGATATTTTACAGAAAATACTTTTTCTGAGATGCCTTGATTTATTATCCTCTCAAAATATATAGTCAGTTTTTCAATGAGCTTA
Organism: Streptococcus nidrosiense; assembly: GCF_042140045.1. NCBI lineage: Bacteria > Bacillati > Bacillota > Bacilli > Lactobacillales > Streptococcaceae > Streptococcus > Streptococcus nidrosiense. The sequence continues at coordinate 1,380,133 of NZ_CP152419.1, read as the reverse complement.
TGGGATAACTTATCTAACATATAACGATTTTCTTTAAGATCAACCGTCTTTTGTAACTCAGTTCCCTCCGCTGAAACGTTATCTGTAGAGATTATTGTGGCATCTATAAAGGCTCTTATTTTTTCAATAGCAGTTTTGTCGTCATCATTGACAATCACATGAATATCTCTCAATAATTTCTCTGAATATCGTTCCACAAGACAATATAGAATATCTTCTTTGTTCTTAAAGTGATAGTATAACAAACCTCGTGATATATTTACCTTATCGACTATATCCTGAGTTGTTGTGTTCGCATATCCTTTCTCCATAAAGAGGAGCATAGAAGCATCCATAATCTCAGCCCGTCGAATTTCCGGATCTTTTACATCTCGCATTTTATTCCTCCTGATTATAAATTATACTGCTCTACTGACAAATTGTCAATTATAAAATTATCTTTTTGAGGATAGCAAAAAATCCTTGACACCAAGGCTTTTTCGTCAACATTTTTTTCTAAGCTCGTACAAGCAGTGATACTGCCTCAACGTGTGCTGAGAGCTTTCTTCTATACTAATAGACGAAAGGGTGTGAAAATGATTTTTAAATGATACTGTGGAACGGAACAGTAGCCCTAGTATTGACTACTGTCGTTTCTATTCATATTGGCTATTCTAGGACTGAGATGAAAAAATCTATAAATGCTCAGAATAAAATTGAACCCGCAAATCTCCCCAAAACAATGGTGAGTCATGTACTTGTATTATTCCGAAAAAATACACCTCTGGTGCAGTGAGACAAATTGGTGTATCTTATAGTGGCTTCGTAGATGAAAGCTATACTCTACTATCACTCTTTGATGATGTAGAACAAATTGAAAAAGATAATAGACTTCAGACAGCTATTGATGTTGTCAGAGAACAGTTTGGTTTTTTAGCCATACAAAAAGGAACCGTCCTAACTGAAGGTTCCAGAAATATTGAACGCAGTAAACTTATCGGTGGTCATTCCGCGGGTGGATTGGAGGGATTAAAATGAAACAAGAAAAAAATACAGTACAATTTTCAGAAATCCGTAGCAAAGGATGTAATGATATTGAAATGCTTGAAAGATTTTTACATGGAATCGTTGAAACAGCAACTTCAAAACTTCGTCAGAGAAAACTCAAAACAACTGAAATATCGATACGACTAGTACATGCTAAATCTGAAAACCGATTACCATTGGAATTTACATTTAGCATTAAGCCAACAAGCTCATCTGTGATAATCTATACTGAGGTAATCAATCGCTTTAAAGAATGTTACACAGGTGGGGGAATTCAAGGTTTTACGATTCAATTTGATAAAAATACCCTTGCCTCTGCATAGAAAGGATTTGATATGATTGACCGTTCATATTTACCATTTCAATCAGCAAGAGAGTACCAGGATACAAAGATGCAAAAATGGATGGGCTTTTTCCTATCTGAACATGCATCAGCACTCTCTGATGATACAAACAAAGTAACGTACATGTCTGACTTATCACTAGAGAAGAAATTATTACTCCTCAGTCAAGTATACGCCGGGCAGCTACGCACACGCATTCAAGTGATTGAAAAAAACAAGCGTGTTTCCTACACTGGAACAATACCAAGTCTGACCAAAGATTTCATTTTGATAAAAACTACAACAGGTCACATCAATTTGAAATTAAAAGACATTATTAGTATTGAACTTGTCGAGGAGGTGCTCTATGAATCAGCTTGAGTTTCAGCGTAATCACCTACAAATGGACTATTATAGCGAGAGCTACCAAGATTTTGAACGTGACTTCTACCGCTACTCTAACATGAATATTCCATTGACCTTCCTAACTGATGATATCCTAAAAACAATGGCGACTTCACGTAAGAATTACTTTGTCCTCAATAAGGAAAAGTCCAGAGATAACCGCGATCACTTCTTCATATTTGAAGTAAGTACCGTAGATGAGAATCCGCTAATCTATCATTATACATATAAGAAAACTACAATATATTTAGCAGAAAAATAGGAGCAGTTCAATTGACTGTTCCTATTTTTAATATTCATAAAATCTAAAGTCTTTATACTCTTTAACAATGGAGTCGCCAACCAGAACAGACTATACTGACCAGCGACTACCTTAAATTTAATGTTTCAGATTTATTTTCTTATCTCTAATTTCATAAACTACATCTGCTACATTTTCGAGTAATCGTTTATCGTGGGTGATAAACACGATAGTTCCGGTGTACTCCTTCATTAGTATTTCCAAAGCCTCTAAACTTGGTATGTCAAGGAAGTTACTGGGTTCATCCATTATTAGGATGTTATATCTACCCATGAGCATTTTAGCAAGCAACAATTTTATAATTTCTCCACCGCTTAAAACAGATAAACTTTTTCCAATATCGTTCTGTTTGAACCCCATAGATGCTAGCACTGAACGAATTTCTGATATATTGTAGTCACAATCCTTCTGCATAAACTCCATAACATTCTGATTACTGTTGTACTTGTAACCATTCTGTGCAAAGTAACCTATTTTTGCCTTAGGCGAAATAGAAATTCCTTCTTCATGGTTTAAGATCATTTGGATTAAAGTTGTTTTTCCGATTCCATTACCACCAGTTAACGCCACTTTTGCTCCTAACGGAATTTGAAAAGATGCATTTTCAAACAGAGCCTTATCCCCAAATACTTTATTAATTTCTGCACCGACTATAGGGTATGGATTATGGAGCTCCAATGCTTTACTTTGCCTGAAACGAATTCTGCGAATGCCTTCCGGAGCTTCTACTTTTCCTAAGGCCGCAATCCTGTGCTCTAGGGTTTTAGCAGCATTATACATCTTTTTTTCCTTACTTCCTATTGATTTTTGATGAGCTAAACGCCCTCCGTCTTCAGTACTTTTTTTCTTTGAAGAACCTTTTGCCTTCTGTTCTATTTTACGAGCCTGTTTTCGCTTTTCCTCCGCAGCCCTTTCCAATCGGGCACGTTCCGCAATAAATTGTTCGTATTCTGCAGCTTGGCTCTTACGTTCTTCCTCTTTCTGACGAAGATAATCAGAATAGTTTCCCCAATACTCAGTGATTTTGCCATCTTTCAGTTCCCATATTTTATCTACTATTTCATCAAGAAAATAGCGGTCATGGCTAATAACTAACAGTGCACCTGTAAAATATTTTAGCTGTCCTATTAGAAAATCAATTCCTTCACGGTCTAAATGGCTCGTAGGTTCATCCGCTAAAATACCATGAACCTGTGCCGATAAGGCCTGTGCTATTTTAAGCCTTGTTTCTTCACCACCGCTCATAGTCTGTATATTTAATTGCTCAACACCTAGCTTGCCTACAAGTGCAAAATCTTTTTCCTCCTGCAGAGTTACTTCGTCCAACTGGGGAATATAGGCAAGTTCACCCAGACGATTCATTTTACATCCTGGGGGAGTTAATTCTCCTAAAAGTACCCTGAGTAAAGTGCTTTTTCCAGCACCATTTGCTCCTACTAAACCAATACGGTCATAATCATATACTTCTAATTCATTTATATCTAAAACATCGCGTCCTTTGAATTCCACACGAATGTCTTTTGCTTTTAATATTAATTCCATAACATTTCCTCCTGTCTATAATCGCATGCTTTCATTTGCTTGTATGCAGGGAAAACCCTGCGATTTTATCAGGAAGAGTTACATGAAAATAAGATACATAAATATTCCTCCAATATTGTTTATTTTAAATCTAATTTTCTAACCTCAGTTATCATTTGGCAAACTATAGCAATGCCAATAATTAAAATACCTGATAGTAAAAACCAATGATTTACACCGATTTTATCAGCAAAGAATCCAGAAAGAATTAACCCAATTGGCATAGCAAGTGACATGATACTTCCGATCAAAGAAAATACACGTCCTAAATATTCAGGCTTAATTTTCTCCTGAAAAAGAGCTGTTTGCACACCGCTATAAAATGGCACCGAAAGCCCCATTATTGCACAGCAAACTACGAATATTACAAATCCATTTGGAGGAAGTATTCCCGAAACGGCTAAACTGGTCCCCATTATAAAAAATGAACTTGTTATTAGTAATACATGCTTTTCGAAGCCCCCTAATCTTCCTAATAATAAGCCTCCTGCTAGCATCCCAAATGCAAAGGAAATTTCCGTAATAGAAATATGCACAGGCGTTCCATTAAAGTGTTCCATGCTTATTAAAGGAAATAGTGCATTGATTGGCATATAAACAAAAGTATATAGTGTTCCTAAGAGTAATAAGGCAAACAATCCTTTGTTTTGTCTCAGAACCACAACTCCTTCTTTCATCTCCCTTATGAAATTTGGTTCTAAACTTTGCACTTGATTACCCAGCTTAGGTATACGTACAATTGCTACCGTAATAGATGCAATCACAGCACCCAATACGTCGATGGCAATAATAGCATTTAAATCCCAAACGGAGTATAAGAGTGCTGCAACTGCCGGACTAACAATATAGCTTATAGACTGCAAAGACTGACTATAGCCTGCGCATTTCGTTAGCTGTTCTTCTGGTACTAAAAGTGGTGTAACCGCATTGAGTGCTGGGGTATGAAAAGCTGTTCCAATGCTACGGATAAACAATACTATCATAATCATCCAGACAGGTAGCTCCATACAGAATGCAACAATAGCAAGCACTGCACCAGCTGCTGCGATAATTAAATCGGCACCAATCATTATCTTCTTCCTATCATGACGATCCACTAGCACACCAATGGCAGGTCCCAAAATCGCATAGGGTAAAAAACCTACTAATGAAGCCATAGACAAGACCATCGCAGATCCTGTTTTTTCTGTAAGGTAAAAAATAATCGCCATTTGCAGGATGGCACTAGTGATTAATGATACTGCTTGCCCTGCCCATATTGCATAAAATTTTCGTTTCCAATTGTTGTATTTTTCCATTTATATTATCTCCTGCATATTATTTTGCTTGAATTTCTATTTTGAATAGCATTCTAGGCAATAAAAAATGCAGGCCAAACCCCACAATGTGGCTTTTGGTCTGCATACATACAATTTGGAAACATTCATATTAAAGACATAGTTAAATAAAGGTATAGTTAAATAACCAATATCCTCACCGTAACTAATGAATGCTCAATATCGTATAAATAAGCACAACAAAAAAGCCTATCATCGGGTATAGATTCTGCTTTTTTTATTGCCAGCTTATCTTAAACGCATTGAGGCTGTCATAGTTTCGGTTCCTCCTACATCTTTGTTTATATCAATTTATAGTATAACACAACAAGATGATATGTTCAATATAAAAGTTATGGAATGAGACTCATACTTCCAATTCGATGCCAGATTTAAAGGATATGACGAAGTTTTCTTCATAGACTGTAACGCTCTGGATTATCTTCCTTAGTAGCAAGCGATTAGCTTTCACAAAATCTTCTGTTTGTAGTTTTAAAAATTCATCAGGATTTTCTAACTCAACCTCAAAATATTTCATTTTACATTCCCTCATTTCATTTATTGATAAATTGAGTTTGCAAAAAAGAGTGGACAATTTTTGTCTACTCTTAACCTTTAAAATAGTTTTTTTTAATCGATTTGAAGTTGCCTAAATTATTACTTATTCGGTAAAATGAAGTATTGCTTTCAACAGATTTCCTTCAACTACACTTCACTTGATTCAAACAAGGTGGGTACATTTCTATTCCCACAAACTCCTTGTCAATGGAAACAAACACGTACCCACAGGGTAAATGGAAATAGAAACTGATAATTTCTAGCTATCACTTCTACTCATTCCAAAAATTTTCTCACTCTGATACTTACCCACCATAAAGCAAAAAGCCTTGCAATCAAGGCTTTCATTATCCCTTTCGTTCAAAGGTTTCTAAGCTTTTACGAGCAGAGCGACACACTCAGCGGTTCGCTATCTCCGTTCTGTCTGCGTGCTAGCACTTGTCAATCACGGACAGCTATCGCATGGGCGGAAGTAAATGCTAATCTTCGTCGTTTTACTCCTTGACTAGCAAACTTACCGCCTCAACATGGGTTTTAGAGGACTAAATGGAGACTGAATTGCCTGATAGCGATGTAGTATTGATTAAGCAATCAACAAATAATGTACAAAACAAAAATAAAGTACACTGCTTAATGAGTGTACTTTATCCTTCTAATTCAGTTTTATCAATGGTTTAGATCTAGTTAAGTCGATTAGTTAAATGAATTTAGGCTATTGCTTTTTATAACGACTATAAATTGTATGTTCAATGCTATAATTTATCTTCCGAATCTACTTCTTCATAATTTATCGGAATTAAAGCAACTTCACTGCTTATAGTAGATTGTTTTTCATTTTCACTTATTTGAATGGCATTTTTGAGTGAAAAAATAACTTCTCTTACAAGATTTAATAAATCTAATGCAAACTCTTGAAGTTCAAATTCAGTTAGATACAGTCTGGTTTCATTATTATCTTCATTATCTTCACTTCCATTAAAAATATTCAATGTTATATTAGTAAATCTGTGCTCTAAATAATTTCTAATAATTTTCAATCGCTTTGAGTTTGGATTAGCTGTTAAAGAATTATCACCATTATCAAAATCTTTCTCTATCCAAAATATAGATGACAGACCAATATTCTTATCCAACATTTTATTTAAATCACTATTTGATCTCCAAATTGAATGGAAATTTACTTGTCGAGTTTTAATTTTTAAAGAATAATATTCATTTATAAACATAGCTACTTTATCTAATAATGAATATAGTGTTTTAAAAGATGCTTTTAATCCTTCAACTCGGATAGAGTATTGTACATAGTCTAGACAATCAATAAGATAAACATTCTCATCAGCATAATGAACCGAATCAATTTCAATGCTATTAAAACAGAGATAACGCGCATAAACATATTCTTGCTTAATTTGATTAAACATAGAAATATATTTGTTTAAATCTTTATCCGATTGAAATAATAAACTTGGTAGTAAAAGATTATCATCATATCTATTTATATCGTCAGCTTGTAAGTCATTAAGTGGATTAAGATACAGCCCGTTATTCCAACACCATTCGCGATACTTTTGTGAATTAGGATTATAATCGATGGTTTTACAAGAGCATTCATCTAAGTCTTTATAATTAAGATATTGTTCGTAAAGTTCAATAAATCGCTTTTCTGCATAATCAACTCTGTTTGGATCTGAAACAGTTATGCTTGTTTCTATTAAATTTTTAATTTTTTTAATAAAGTGGAGGTGTTCGTTATCATTCAAAAAATTACGATAATGATCTAGACAAATAGCCAAGTTACCACTAGCCATTGTGAATCTTGGATTGATTTGTATACATTTACAATACATCTTAATAGCTAACTGCTTTCTACCACAAGCATCTAATAAATTTGCGTAATTAGTGTAAAGTGAACATAATAATGGGAAAACAAACCTACTGTTCTCAGAATTTATATCAACGTTATTTGAAATTTCTATAGCTTTTCTTAAGTAATAAATTTGTTGAACTGTAAAATCGGTATCTATGTTGAAAACTAAGTTATCACTTAGTTCAAATATATCAGCGTATGCTGTCCCAATAGAATAAAATAATTGAATTTTGGAAATATCATCAATAGTGTTTTCCATATTTTTTCCAAATTCTATTAGTCTATAGATTTCCTCTATATTTTTATGTTTAAAAGCATTATCGAAATCCATTGACAATTTAAGTACACTATGATTAATTGGATTATTTGTTAACATCTTCACCCCAAACTAAATATCTCGATTTTAAATTTGATTTTCCTTTATTTTCCTGTTCTTCAACTAACATATCAGATAAAAACTCTTTTATCATGTCCCAATTAAAATTCTCTTTAAATCCTCTACTACCATCAGAAGGAACATTTAATGAAAATGTTGCAAATACGGTTTCACAAGTTCTTCTTGGAAATTTTGCTAAGTAAGAATCAAAAAATGAATTTGAATACCTATAATGATGGCTATGAATAAAGTCTTTCCATGTATTTAGCATAGTCTCTTCGTCTATAATATCTATTACGGAAACTTCTTCAAGTGGTCGGTCTTCAATATTTCCCCATGCTTTTTTCATTAAATTAACAGCATCTACATCGCTCTTAGGAGCACTGTATCCAAAAATAGTTAACATATATGAATGATCGACAAAGTAATCTAATGCTTTCCAACACCAATTTATGTATCCATCGGAAGAATAGTCTTTGTTTTTTACGGGATACAATAATTTTGTTGGATTTAATTTTTTATAACATGTTGGGCAATAGTAATCTACTGTTCCAAACTCAGTATGTTCTTCACAAAAACCGACAGCTACATTCCCATGTAAACAAAGAATTTGTGGCAGGTTCAGAGTAATTTTTGAACAGCGAACATAAGCTTGTATAAGTAAAGGGTCCCAATTAAACGTAGCTATGCAATCTTTATTAGTTAAACTTAATATTAAAAGATCATAAATTGTTGGTTCATCAGGTAACTCCAACGAAGCAAAATAATCATAGAGTCTTTCTTCTAGTTTTTTAACTATTTCGGAGCACTCTTCTCTCTCAAATAATTCTGAATAGATATCTTCTAAATTTTCGCTCTTTGTCTGTAATTCAACACCAGCAAGAATTTCTTCTAAATTTAGTTTTTTTAGCAATCCATTCATAACTGAAGAACTTTTGCCGTTTTTATCACCATCTGGAATTGCTGCAATAGTAGCACCAGCACCTAGAATAACTGTGTGCGATCTCATGTCATTTCTCCTGAAAGTCTTTTGACACTATTATACCACTGTATCTACTTTATTTATGCTTCAAATACTAATCTTATAACTATAAATATTTTAAATAAAATGTACAATTGAACCACCACTTCTTCTACCGTTACTAGAGTAAAAAAATGTACAAATCAATTTCTTCGATTAGCTGATATTATGCACTAGCAAACATACAAAATACCATTCCAAAATAATGTACAAAATAAAAATAAAGTACACTTTTTAAAGAATGTACTTTATGCTTCTAATTTAGTTGTATCAATGGTTTAGGTCTTGTTTGGTCAATTGTACATAAACTTTTAGTTTTAAACATATAATGGAAAAATCGCTTAAAATTTGGTAATTCATTGCTTCATTGAACTTATAGTTTTAAAATTTCTAATCTTCTTCAGTCTATTCGAATATAATATAAAAACTCGATCTCTAAATGATGAGATCGAGTTTTTGTTTTTATATTGTTTTCATCTATAAGAATCTGTCGATCAAATAAATCTGAAAAGAATTTTTCTTAAATCATTAACAGGTGCAACATAATGTAAATTATGTAAATGAATACTGCTATAAAAGCAAATCTTTTACTTTTCCAATTTCACTTTTTGGAATCACGAGATGAATCATATCACCTAGATACATCCTTGTAGATCCATTAACTGTCTTACTTTTCCCATTATGTACTTGGGTTGTGATGAGTACGTTATGAGGTAAATTGAGTTCATGTACTTGCTTACCAGCTATCTTATCAGAAACTGGGATTTCAATAAGAGTGACTTCACCATCGTCACTTGCGGTTTCTGGTAACATTTTCTCCAGCATGGCTTCATAGACGGGCGCCCCTTTAAGCAGATCCATAACAATATAGGCAACTAGGGTCACCATCCCTAAAGGCATGAGATTGCGGATATCACCGACCATCTCAGTCACAAGAATCATAGCTGTCAAAGGTGCTTTTGAGATGGCCCCAAAATACCCACTCATTCCAAGAATCACAAAGATAGGAAATTGCTGCTGGGTAACAAGGCCAAGATTGACACAAATAACACCGACCAGAGCTCCAAGTAAGGATCCTAAAGCTAAAATTGGTAAGAAAATACCACCTGGTAGTCCACTTCCGTAACTAATCATACTCCAGATAAAACGAATGATGAAGTAAACTAAGAGAATTTGGAAACTATGATCTTGTTCTGTTAAGGATAAGACAACCTGATTGCCCCCACCAAGTATTTGAGGTAGGAATATTCCCACAGGAATAATCAGGATAAAAGCAAAAATTGGATGATAAGCTTTGTCAATGTGAACCTTTTTCCCAATCCAATCATATACTTTTCCGACATTCAGAATGGCTTTTTCATAGAGAAAACCTGAGAGTCCTAGAAAAATTCCCATCACCAGATAAATCCAATATTGGCTCAAGTTCATGAGAGGGATATTGTCCGGCATATCAAGTACAGGTGTTAAGCCAAAGATGAGAAGGGAAACAAAGTTTGCTACTAGACTAGCAGCCAAGGTAGAAACCCAGAAAAATCGTGAAAAATGATGGTAGACTTCTTCTACTACAAATAGGAGTCCTGCAATCGGTGCATTAAAGGCTGCAGCAAGTCCAGCAGCAGCTCCGCTAGCAATCAAGGAACGCTCCTCAACAGGGCTAGACTTGAGCCATTTAGCAATTCCTTTCCCTCCAGCGGCACCTAGCTGAATACTGGGACCTTCACGACCGAGCATGAGCCCACTCGCAATGGCCAAGATACCTAGAATGTATTTCTTCCAGAGGATACTCCACCAATTGAGAGACATGAGACCTTTTAACTCCGCTTCAACTTGAGGAATACCTGATCCTTTAATATCTTTTTCTGAGCGTGTTAATTTTGCACTAACTAAGCAAATTAGCATATAAAACAATAAAATAATCAATAGATTCCGTATCAGATTCTCTTGGTCTTGATAAAATCCTTGAACGATATGAAAGCCTTTTTCGATCAAAAATCGAAATGATCCTACAATAAGTCCTACGACTAATCCGACAATAATACCTCGCCCTACTTGAGCTAAGATCGTACTGGACGCGAAGGCAAATTCTTTCTTGGAACTAAGTATTTCCGATTGTTCCTCCATAATTCTCTCCTTTAATTATCTTTTACTAATTTCTGAAACGATCGTTTTAATCGGTTCAAAACTGGTGCGATGAATAGGTGTGACACCATGCTTTTCAATTCCTTCTAGATGCTTAGCAGTTCCATAGCCAGCATTTTGAGCAAAATCATAGCCTGGAAATTCTTCGTCATAGTTAGCCATGATCTTATCTCTTGTAACCTTAGCAATGATAGATGCTGCTGCAATAGATAAGGAGTTGGCATCACCTTTGATGATGGATGTTTGAGAAATCGGCAAATCCAATTTCATAGCATCAATCAAAAGATGTTCTGGCTGAGGTTCAAGTTGTGAGATAGCTTCCTTCATGGCTAGTTTCGTCGCTTCGTAGATATTGACTTGATCAATGACTTGATTGTCCATAATCCCAATACCGATTGCTAGGGCATTATCTTTGACAGCCTGAAAAATCTCTTCATGTTTTTTCTTGGGAATCTTTTTACTGTCATTCAATCCTTTTATTTTACAATTTTTGGGCAGAATGACTGCTGCAGCAACAACAGGGCCAGCTAAGGGACCTCTACCAACTTCATCAACTCCAGCAATGAAACTTATTCCATTCTCGTAAAGCTCTTTTTCATAGCTAAGCATAGCCTCTAAGCGGAGATTTTCATCAATGTCAGATTGAAGGGCTTTTTTCCGCTTTTGAATTTCTTTTTGGACACCTGAACGAGAATCTTTTTCAAATTCCTTGAACAAGGGACTTTCAAGATCAGTTATCTTTGCTAATGCTTCTCTTATTTCTTTAATCGTTGCCATTTAGATCATCCAATATATCTAATGTGTAATTACCAAGTTTTCCATCACGAACTTCTTTAACAAAGAGATTGTAAAAACGATCATAATCATCACGGAAACCAAGGATACGCGTCATATCCATAATAATTTCAGGAGCTTCATCATCCAGATTCATTTGTTTAAAACGTTCTTGAAGCTTTTCAGGATAATGGGTTTTAAAGTAATTGAGACCGAAAATCGTTACCTCATCCATTGGAAGCAACTGATCCTTGATTGCTCCAGTAAGGGCAAGTTTAAGAGCGACCGTTTCATCTTCGAATTTTGGCCAAAGAATCCCTGGAGTATCCAAGATTTCCAAATCTTTATTGGTTTTGAGCCATTGTTGACCTTTTGTCACACCAGGCTTGTTCCCAACTACGGCAATTTTCTTACCAGCCAAACGGTTCATCAGAGTTGATTTTCCTGCGTTTGGAATCCCAATAATCATGGTGCGTAAGGTTTCAATTTGAATTCCACGTTCTTTTTGACGAGCAATCTTATCTGCCATGAGTTTCTTAGCAGCGTCTGTTACGACTTTAACTGTAATTTGCTCTTTAGAATTGATAGCAAGTGTCTGAATACCTTGTGATTCAAAGTGCTGACGCCACTCTTTTGTTAATACTGGGTCCGCTAGGTCTGCCTTGTTTAGAATCAATAGCCTTGGTTTGTCCCCGATGATTTTAGTCAGCATTGGATTTTGGCTAGACAAGGGCAAACGTGCATCTACTAAAACTGTCACAAAATCAACAAATTTTAAATTTTCCTGGACCTGACGACGCGCCTTGGACATATGTCCAGGAAACCATTGAATAGTTGCCATTCTGTAAAATTCCTTTCTTTTATTGGATTTGTATCTATTCTTTCATATTTAAAAATTAAATAGATATCCTTTTTCTAAAAATAAATCACTATCTTTTATTATAACATGATTTCTCATATTTGACGCTTGATTCAATGCCGATTGTAAAATGTTTTCTAAGTCAATCAGTCACAAATTAAATTCCTCATTGTCTAAAACAATTGAAAAATAATAGTGTTCACCATGATCTTTAACATAGTTGCTGATATATTTTTCTGTTTGAAAAATGGATTTACTGCTATCAATGGTTGGATCTTGTTTCTCGTAATACCAATGATCATAAGTATGTTTCAATTGGCCATTCTTGTAGCAAAAAACATCCCCACCTAGTATAATTTGATTATTGGCTTTGAGATTATCAAGTAAGTCTGGGATTGCTGAATAATCATAAGCGTATGCGTTGATCCCTATGTGATTTAAATTTATCCCTCTTGTATGTATATGTTCAAAATTCTGCTTCATAAAGTTCATTTCTCAAGTTTATCATGATAAGCAAAATCGATAACCACTTTGCAGTTGTTATCGATTTTAATGATTTTTAATCTTTTTCACCTAGCTGACTGTTGATTCTCATCATGATACTTGCAATTTTTTCTCCCCAGTATGGATCTGATGCATAAAGAACATTCATCCCTGACGCTTTATTTCCAAGGTATGTTCTGCCATTATCGATGTAATTTTCGCGGATCCACTTGGCTGCACCTAAGATACCCTTATCAACATCGTCAAAGCTTTTTGCTGAATCATATGGTGTTGTATCATAAGCAGCGATACCAAAGAAGTTGTTTTTATCCTTAGCAATTTGGCTACGTCCCCATGAACTTTCTATGGCACTATGGGCAATTAGATAGAGAGCGTTGATCTGATAACGTTCTTCAGCTTCTTTAAAGATTGCTCCCTTACCTGCCAGACGACTTCCTTTGATATTCATAAGAGAATAGACTTTATCTAATTCTTCAGCTGTGTAATTGGTTGGTTTTCTTAAATCTCTAAATAAGAAAGGATTTTCAACTGTAAAGTTCTCAAAGTTCTTGCCATCAGCTGAATAGTATTTTTTACCAATTGCCATTGATGAACTATGAGGTGCTACACGAATACTTGCGTAAGGTGATAACTCATGGTAAAGATAATTACCGTCAGTGGCATAGTGAGGAATGAAGTCACTATCTGAGCTGACTGCTACTAAATCACTCTTGTTCATATATCCTGAAAGGCCAGAAATTTTGACCGGAAGTCGACCGTCTTTGGCTTCAGCTCCATCAATCGCTACAATACTTCCTTGCGAAATATAGCTAAGTTTCTCACCAGAAGCACTATAGACATTTGCTGTAATTGGTTTTACTTTATAGTATGAGGCTGTATCAGTAATCCATTTTCCGTTGCTTTGGAAAGTATAGTCTTTTCCATTAATGGTGAAGTTACCAGTTACATAGACTCCATCTTCTTTTAGATAATACCAAGCGTTGTAGTCCTTATCGAAAATCCATTCATTTTTGGCCATATAACCAAAAGATTTGAGATAGTAAGAACCTACCCATTGATTTTCAGCATAGGTACCGTCCGACTTGAGGTAGAACCAACTCTTGTATTTTTCATCGAAAATCCATTCGCTTTTAGCCATGGCACCACTATCTTTTAGATAGTATTTCTCTTTCCATTGGCTACTTAACATGACACCGTCTTTATTAAAATAGTACCATGAACCGCTGATTTTCTCCCACTTATCGCGAATAATTTTTCCTGATGTTGTAGCATAATACCACTTATCTTCGAGTTTTGCCCAGGCATTTTCTGCCATAGCTCCACTAGTCTTGAGAAGATGGTCTTTATAAATAGTAGCACTTAGCATGACACCAGATTCATCAAATCGATACCATAGGCCATCAATCTTTGCCCACTTGTCACGATTGATTTTACCTTCTTGATTCCCATAATACCATTTATCAGCAATTTTTACCCAGCTATTTTCAGCTATGGCTCCACTTGATTTGAATAGATAGTCATCGTAAACAGCATTACTGATCATGATACCATTTTCATCGAATCGATACCAAACTCCAGCTATCTTTTTCCAATTATTACGAGTAACTTTCCCGTCCTCAGTGGAATAATACCACTGGTTGTCAATTTTTACCCAAGAAGATTCTGTCAAAGCACCGCTATTATTCAATAGGTAATCATTAAAGATAGTATTACTAAGCATGATACCATCTTGATTAAAATAGTACCAAACACCAGCTATTTTTTTCCAATTCGAAACTGGTTGATTATTCTCATAATAACGCCATTGGTTATTTTCTTTTTGCCAACCTTCTTTGTTAACTACTTCTACTACTGCTTCTTTTGAAGGTTGTTCTTTTGTCTCTGGAGTTTGAGAAGTTGCTTTTTCAGCTTCGCTTTGATTTTTCTTTTCATTGCTTACTGTATTCGTAGCAATCTTTTCTGATGATTGAACATTATTGGTAGCTTGAGAATCCTCGGCATAGACTGTCGTTTTTGCAAAACCTGCCATAGAGAGGGCAACTGTACTTGCCAGCAATATTTTTTTCATTCTTTTCTCCTTGCAAATACCTAAATAGGGGATTTGATGTTTCTATATATTGTGTAAAAAACAGTAATTATCCACTATATTATACAATATTCTGTTAAATATAAAAGTAGTATCTTTCAGAAGAAAAGAACTTGTAATATTTTTAAAATATTTTAGAAATAAAAGTCAATAAAAAGTAGTCGAACATCAGCTGAACGACTACTTTTTTAATAAGATTATGCCTGACTATAGACTTCTTTGCATTTTGTTTTAGTTACTTTACTAGTACTCTTCCAAAGGTTTGGATTGATGAAGATAGTGATGATTGCTAGTGCTGCAAAACCGATACCAACATACCAGTAGGGTGCATCCAAGGCTGTAGAACGTCCTGAGAGATTGACAATTCCACGAAATAGTGTACCTGCTGTAATAATCGCTACTGCTGAATTCCATAGATTTAGGCTAATACGAGAGAAATGTGGAAGAACTTTGAGAAAGATTGCAAGTAGAATTCCCCCGATAAGAGGTACTGCAAACAAATAGTGCATATGAACAGAGGTTTCTCCAAAACTAAAAGCTTCATAAATTCTAGAAAATGCAAAGAAGAAAATAGTGATTAGTGTATAAGAAATGACTGTTTTCTTAAAACGTTTTTTGCCAAGATTAGTAACCGATGTAGACAATGTCACTCACCGCCCTTTCTGAAATTTTGTTTCCACCAGTCGTTGGTTTATTGATAACCTGACCGTTGAAATAAAGTGTAGATGATCCACCGCCATCAAGGTTATAGGCAGTCTTTGCACCATAAGATTTCATGACCTCAGCTAGCTGATAAAGAGAGAGTCCTTCACTTTCTGATGTACGTCCGTCTGAAACTACAATAATATAGTGGTTTTCATCGATAATACCAATAGCTGTACGAGGATTTGATGCCATGGCCTGTCCTACTTCTTGGTTTGTTCCTACTGAAATTTCTCCATTTTCAACCAAGGCTGGTCCAAAAGCCAAGAGATTGACGACACCGTCATTAACTAGTTGCTCAGCTGATATCTGATCTTCGTAAATAACCTTGAAAGAGCCGTCTTTATAAATAGCTAAGTCGCCATTACTAGAATCTTCACGCACAGTATCACGATAAACTACTCCATTACGGATAACATAACCTGTAGAGTTAGCACCATAGTAGTCCCCATTTACCGCTAAAATGGCATTGTTGTCAGCTGCGGTTACAGAGGTTTTTGCAGTTACGTTAGTTCCATAAGCATTTTGAGCAAAGGCAGTTTTCAGATAATCTGATGAGCTCAGAGTAATATCAGCAACGTAGACTTGGGTATTATTGACCGTCGTTTCAGACAAATTGACAGAAATATTGTCATCTTTATAACTAGAGTCAGTGACAGTAGCTGTTTTAGCAGCTTGACTTGCTGCTGCAGCATTGGAACTTGTGCTAGTTGTAGCAACTGTCGAGATAGTTTCAGCGAGGACAAAGGTCTTTAGCATTGAGTAACTAAAGGATCCTGTCAAGAGTAGGCCAAGAACTGAGGAGTAAGCATAGCGTTTCTTTAAAAATTTCATAATACAGTTGATGTCCTTTCCTTAAAGATAAATTTCTTCTGCACTGTCCAAGAGACAGCGAAGAGAAGGATGCCGACGATAACTTTAGCAATCAGAAGGTTGATGCCAAAGACTGTAAAGAAGAGACGAATCAGTAGCGTGTCTAAGACAAAGAGTCCAACTGCTAGACCAAAGTATCCCATCCCTGTTTTCACAAGGCTATCGTCATTTTTAAAGACTAGTTTCTTATTTGTAGAATAGTTGAAAATAGAGCTAGTCACACGAGCTACTCCGTTTGCTAGAAAGATTCGTAGACTCGTCGGAACTGTCGGCAAAATCAAGATTGCTAGGGCGTAAACGACATAGTCTACAACAAAGCTACTAAGAGATGATAAGGCAAATTTAAAGATATTTTTATAAATCATGAGCCCGTCTTGGATTGGACGGAAGTGTGAAGCCTCATTATCGTTGATATAGACAGTTTCAATAGGCACTTCTAGAATCTCGTATTCTTTTGTTGCTTCGAGCAACATATTCATTTCATATTCATAACGTCGGCCTTCAATCTTAAGCATAAACGGTATCAAGTTTGTAGTAAAAGCACGAAGACCTGTTTGCGTATCTGTTACTCCTACTCCCGTTTGAAGCTTAAAGAGAGTTTTGGTTAAGCTGTTACCAAAACGGCTACGAAGGGGAACTTTTCCAGAAAAGGCACGTACACCCAAGATTAGCTTGTTTGGATTTTCGGAAGCTTTATTAGCCGTGCGTAAAATATCCCATACCTTGTGCTGTCCATCCGCATCTGCTGTGACAACCGTACCATAAATGTTTTGTTCTTGGATATAAGTAAAGGCTGTTTTTAGAGCCTGCCCTTTACCTTGGTTCACTTGGTGACGAATGACAGTAGCAAATTGTTTTGCTTTATCAAAGATTTTTTGGCACTCTGATGAACTGCCGTCGTCTATAACTAAGATATGAAAATCACTCTTTTTGTGAATTTTTTCAATGAGTTTGATAAGTTTATTATCTGGTTGATAAGCTGGAATGACTATGTAGTTCATATCGATACCTCTTTCTTTGATGATGGTATAACTATACAGAACATCGCTTAAAGATACCTTATATCAGCTTTCTTTAAGAAAAAGTTAAAAAAACTTTAAGCTTTAAAAAGGACCTTATTACTTAATAAGAGATATAGTTTGAATTTTCAGATAGAAATAAATATACAAAAACCAAAAAAATATTTGGTACAGATTCTAACTATAGAAAGTTAATTTACTAGACTAAAAAACCATCCAAATTGGATGGCTTTTTATAAAACTATCTACTTAGCTCTCTGATTTTTTACTTTTTTTGAAAAGTGAAATACCAAAGATTCCAGCTATAATAGCAAGAAGATTCATAGCTAATGGCGAATCAGAAGTTCCTGTATTTGGTAACTGAGCTTTTTCTGGAGCTGATTTTTGCTCAGTAGATTGAACATTTTCTGGTTGAACAGGTTTTGGAGCTGGCTCTGGATTTGGAGCTGGCTCTGGATTTGGAGCTGGCTCTGGATTTGGAGCTGGCTCTGGATTTGGAGTTGGTTTTGGATTTGGAGTTGGTTTTGGATTTGGTGTTGGTTTTGGATCCGGTGTTGGTTTTGGATCTGGTGTTGGTTTTGGATCTGGTGTTGGTTTTGGATCTGGTGTTGGTTTTGGATCTGGTGTTGGTTTTGGATCTGGTTCTTTCTCATACTCATAGATAACATGAGTTGTACCTTCTTTTAACTGACCTGTTTCAGGTGCAGATGTTGAAGAAACACCAACTAGATTATATTTTTTACCATCTACAGTGATAGAAGACGGACGCTCATCTGCGTTTTCAGCAGCATTATAGGTCACAAGATTTCCATCAGATCCATAAATAGAAGTTAATGGTGTGTCTTTATATGTTTCCTTAATAGATTGATTTGTTCCCTTGATCACATAATCCACCACTACATCTCCATAGTGAAGTGTAGAAACATCCTGGTCAGCCATATCTTCAAATTCTGAAGCATAGTATTTAACAGCAGGATTGGCTTTCAAAGTAAAAATTTTAACATAATTAAAGAAGGTCTCAGGATTAATATTAACATCATGAGGAATAGTTTTCCAATCACCATTATTTGGTGTGATATGAGTAGTTGGGTTTGAAACTGACCTAATTAGATGGTCATTCTGAACATAAGTATCATCTACTAAACTTGGATTAGCTAGGACACCATAAGTCATTTTCCCATTGCTGTCTTGATAATATGGTTGAATTTGATGATATTCTTCTAGACTTTGGCAACCTTCTTCATATGAACCAATCCCACCTTCTTGAGAACATTTCCAAGCAAATCTCACGTCGATTGGTAAGTACTTGATCTTCTTAGCTTCCTCCAAGGGTACGGTCACAGATACTCGAAGAGCTGTTGATCTAAATGTTTTTGAACTAACAGCATATGTACTAACTCTATCATTAAAAGCTTCATAATAGCCATAATAGTCTGTATCAAAGGCAGAATCTTCATATTCCTTCATATTAACAACGGAAGGTTTCTTACCAGCTGCTAGTTCTTCTGAAGTTGGAACAATCGCCTCTCCTTCAGGAGACGCATGAAATTCATTATACGAAAGTTCTTTCATTGGAACATTAACATCTACAGGATTTCCATTAGCATCACGAGTTCCAATCAAAGTGAAATCAGCTTTTGCACCTGAAATCTCAGGAATACGGATACGAATATCGCGAACAGTTTGACCTTCATCACTTGAATGCATTCCTTTGAAGGCTACAGTATAATTGTAGACTACACTTTTACCATCTTCACTAAAATGTGCTGGAAGTCCTTCAACATTGACATAACCGCCTTCATCAATGATATTGCTACCATCTGGTTCGCAACTAGCGCCTGGGGCAGAGCCTGGTGAAGTCCCAGGAGGGCAGGTAGAATCTTCTTTCCCGCCAGTTGTAGCTTCGCTATTAGTTGAGATTTCTACAGTTTTAGGTGAGGAATCATTGGCATCCTCTTCGTATGATTTTAGTGAGGTGTCACTAGTAGGGTCTGGTGCAACCATATTGTCTACTGAAGAAGTGTTCTCAGCATCAGTTGAATTAGTAATACCTAGTGTCACTGAAACGTTTGCTGGTTCGCTATTACTTTCTTCAGCTTGAACTACTGACTGAGAAACCAAATTTAGAGCAAAGACAGACATTGTAATAATGCCAAATTTAGTGAGTTTTTTCATACACTTTTTCTCCTTATATGAAAGGGGATAATGCATAAGCAAAATCCGATAGATTGATAATTTTTTCACATACATTATATCATGTAAACGCTTAATTGACAAACAATTATTTGATAAATTTAAAAAATATGACATGTTATTTGAAAAAAAGAGAAAAAATATTCGATATTACATTATAAAGTACAGAAAAAAACCGAATAAAGATTCCTTCATTCGATTTTTTCTTTTAACTTTTCAACAAAGAGATAGGCTGCTGGACAAGTTAAGGTATTTTTAATAGTAAGATTATTGATTTGGTAAATCTTCTTACGATCAGTATGTGGAAATTCACGACAGGCTTTGGGACGGACGTCGTAGATTGAACAAAGATTATCGCCTCCTAAGAAGGGACAAGGCATTGACTTAAAGACTTTATCACCGTCTTCATCTACTTGCAAAAACTCAGCTTCAAAGGCTGGCAATTTCATTTTAAAGTATTTTGCGATTCGTGTGATATCTGCTTCTTTGAAGTCTGGACCAAGACTCTTGCAACAGTTAGCGCAGGCTGTACAATCAATTTCAGTAAAAACTTCTTGATGGATTTCAAGGGCAATTTTATCCAAATTTTTAGGTGCTTTCTTTTTCAGATTTCCTAAAAACTTCCGATGCTCTTTTTGTTTTTGCAAGGCTAGTTGGTGATAATATTCGATATCGATTTCTTTTGACATAGTTTCTTTCTATTTTTTTAATGTTGATTCAAATATTTTTAGTCTATACATAAAATAAATTATGTAGAATTACTTTAAGACATAATTTTAACAATAATGAGTCTCTCCATGCAGAACGAAAACTACTGCTATACTATCATTCTTTCTAAAAAAGGTTTGATGCAGTTGGTTAAAATACCTTCTATCCATGATTTTTGTGCGGACGAAAGGTTTTCTGCCTTTAAAGACTCCTTTAAAAAATCACGTACCTGGTCGGGTGCTATTTCAAACTCAAAAGCCTTCATTTTGTAGAAAAAATCAAATAGATTATGAGATAGATATTCTCTTGAAAATGGGATTTCTCCAGTTTTTCGATACATGATTAGAAGTCGAGAAAATCGAGCTTTTTCTTCGGGGATATCCTTAAAATACGAGTTAAGCAACCATACTTGCTTTTGTTTTCTTTCAAGGGGATCTTGACTAGCAATGCGTTGATCCTTCTCGAGTTCTCTTTGATACTGTTTTGATTTTATAGAACGTTCTGCACGATTTTTACCAAAGAGAATTTTTTCCCACTGCCGCTCCTCTAGTGTCAGTGTTTCGCTCAATCCAAAGTAATCCTGATAGGCACGTTCAGCTGGTCCCATTGCTAGAACCAGGTTATCCGCATATTGTTTAGCAATCTTGTCTCGCTTCTTTCGTTCCTTTTCAGCCTTGATGCGAAGTTCTTGCTCATAGTCAATTTTTTCTTTTCCCAGTTTAACAAGATAGAGTTGATCGTCAGATTTTCCAAGTAGAAAGGGTTTGATAAATTTTTCAAGGACTTCTTCCATACGAGCTTTCTTCAAAGGCTCTGCCTTACTCCAACTTCCACCTTGAAATACCTCCAAAAAGAGTTGATAATCCTTTTCTGGTGAGAATTGATTACCTCGATTTGACTTAAAAGCTCCCTTTTCCCATAGCCAGTTGATCAGTCGCTCATCAAAATCTGTTTTATTAACTCGAATGGTTTCTTTTTTCTGGGCCTTTCTGGTTAGATTTTCAAGCTTTCTGAGAAGTTTTTCCTCCTCTTCTAGCTGTTGATCTAGGCTAATTCTCTGGAAATGGCGAACACAGTCACTCCCAATGGGAAAGAGACGTTTGCCAGTAACTCCGTTAAAAAGTTCATAAGCATACTTAATAGCATTACCGCAGACACAATTGCTTCGACCGATTCCATTAAAAATCAAGGAAACTTCACTCCATTCTTTGGTAGCTTGTTCCCAAGTATCGGCTTTAGATGCCTCTAAAACTGCATCATATAAGTTTTTTCTAACAGGAATGGACATGATGTCTCCTTTCTTTTTAGAGTTTAACGACTTCTACTTGGTCTTTACCAAGTAGAATCAAATATTTCTCAACTGTTTCTATCTGATAAGAGCGAGATAGAGCCTCTGCATAGAGATCCAATTGTCCTCGATAGCGTTCAACAAGCTGACTAGCATGCTTATAACGATCTGTCTTGTAGTCAAAGAGAACAATTTTATCCTCATAGAGGAGATAACCATCTAAGATTCCACGAACAACAAAGTCTTCCTGACTCTTAGCATCTCTTTTTAACATAGAGAAGGGCTGTTCTCGATAAAGTTTATCTTGATTTGCAAGAATCTCTTGACCTAGAGCTGTATCAAAGAAGGACAAAATTTTTCCTAGATTGATTTTGGATTTGACATCCGAACTTACTTGAACTTGCTCTAAAGCTTCTGTCAAGGTTTCCAATGTAGGTTTTTTATCGAGATTGATTCGTTGCATGAGTTCATGGGTAGCACTACCAATTTCAGCACCAGTAACTTTATTAGTTTTAGAGAAATCAGGAAGGTTGAATTGAACAGTGCTTTCTTTTAGTTGACTTTGACCAGCCACTACTACGCCTTCCATATCCATGACGGGTTCATAGAATTTTTTAATCTGACTTGGCGTTTGAACACTTGGAAGATTAATTGCTGCTCGGTGGACTTGATTATAGACTTCCACTTCTTTCAGCATTTCTAAAGCTTCCTTAATGGTATCAGATTGACGGTTATCTGCTTGAGATTGATCTTGAAGCTTACTTTTATTTTCCAAGACTCCGATAGCTTCCTTGGTTAAGTCTTCTTCACCCTCAAAAAGTACAGTGAAGTGCAAATCATCTTTCGTAAATGCTTGGTAAATGGCCCAAATCCAGTCCTGGAAATTAGTAGCATCTAGTCTAGTTTCTCGAGTCAAAAGACCTTTTCCATTTGTCGGATATTCTTTAGACTCCAACTTTTCTCGAGATCCTTTTCCGACTAAATATAATTTTTTCTCAGCACGCGTCATGGCTACATAAAGCAAACGCATGAGTTCAGAATAGCTTGCTAATTGAAGTTCTTCTTCATTTTGCGTATAGGTCAAGCTAGGGATAGATAATTTAATCGTAGATGGAACGTATTCCTCTTTTGCATTTGTAGTTACTCTAGCTACGTACTTAAGACCAAGGCCATTTTTACGACTTAGGATAACTTCAGACATGGAATCTTGCTTGTTAAATTGCTGATCAATATTGAGAATAAAGACATAAGGGAACTCAAGCCCCTTACTCTTATGAATACTCATTAGTTCTACAGCATCCTTAGGTGGTGCCACAGCGACATTGGCAAGATCATGCTGGGCTTCCAAGACTTGGTCAATCATTCGAATAAAGCGAGATAATCCCTTGAAATTACTCTTTTCAAACTGATCGGCTCTTAGGGCAAGGGCGTAGAGATTTGCCTGTCTGGCCTGTCCATTTGGTAAAGCACCAACATAGTCATAGTAAAAGCGGTCGCTATAAATTTTCCAAATGAGATCATAAAGTGAATGCGTTTTGGAATACAAACGCCAATCTTGGACGGTTTCCATGAAAAAGCCTAGCTTCTTTTGTAATTCAGCTTTGATTAAATCCTTTTGAAGACCAATTTTCTCCTGAGCATTGACTAGTTTCTCATAAAAGTTCTCTTGAACCTTATCCTCGGATTTCTGAAGGGCTAATCGAGCCAATTCATCTTCATCAAAGCTAAACATTGGAGACTTCATGAGAGCTACTAAAGCGAAATCTTGAAGAGGGTTATGGATGACTCGAAGAGTGTCTAACATGACTTGGACTTCTAAAGACTGTAAATAGTTGCTTTGAGCACCATCTGTCTTGACTGGAATCCCATACTCAGACAAAGCAAGTAGAACCTGGTCATTCCGACTTCTGCTGGCAGTCAAGAGAGCAATGTCATTAAAAGGAACCCCTTTATCATTATGAAGATGCAATATCTCCTTAATGACCATCCGCATTTCACCAGTCAGTTTGTTGGTCGAAAACTCTTCCTCTTCCTTAGAATCACCATCAACATCCTTATCATACAAGAGGACTTCTGCCTTGTTTTCAGGATTTGCTTGAATATCAGTATTCCCAAAAACAAGCTGGTGCATACCATCATAAGAAATCTCTCCAACTTCCTCGTCCATAAGATGTTTAAAGACGTCATTAGTAGCATCAAGAACTTCTGAACTACTACGGAAGTTTTCCTTGAGCAGTATTAACTGACCTTCTTCACTATCTTGAGCAAAACTATGGAATTTTTCATTGAAGATTTGGGGATCTGCCTGTCTAAAACGATAAATAGACTGCTTAATGTCACCCACCATAAAACGATTATGCCCGTTATAGAGAAGTTCCAACATTCTTTCCTGGATATGGTTGGTATCTTGGTACTCATCGACCATGACTTCGTGGAAACGTTCTTGATATTCTTGTCGAACCTGAGGGAAGTTTTCTAAAATTTCAATGGTATAGTGGCTAATATCTGCAAATTCAAAGGCGTTTTCTTCACGTTTACGTTGTCGATAAGCTACAACAAAATCTCTCATGAAAACTTGGAAAGTCTTAGCCAAGTCCCAAGACTCTTGATGATATTCTTCTTGGAATTTCAATAAAGTAATTTGGTCATTTAATGCGTTCAGCTTTTCAAACTTATCTTTTCTCTCTTGGTTGTATGCTTCTTTCAGTTCTTGAAGTTCAGCCTTGCGACTAGCATTTGTAAGAGCACGGCCACCCTTATCCTTAGAAATACTCACAACTCGTTCTAGAACTTCTTGATATTGATTAAAAGTTGATTCGTTGGTTAAAGCTCCAATTTCATCAAGAACTTGTTGGACAGATTCTAAGTAGGCTGCTTTTCCAAATTCCTTGGCATCATTATCCAGATGATAACGGAAAAAGCTTTCTAAATCCCAAAGTCTTTCTTTTATATCCTCTGCAAGGATTTCTTTAGCAACTGTAAAATCAGCCTTTTCAAAGCCTTTTAGAAAGGAATTTTCTAGCCAAGCCTGAGGATTGCTGGTAGATTGCAAAAAGTCATAAATCATATAGACCTGTTTACGCAAACCACGCGCGTCTTTGCTTCTACCTGCAAAGTTCTTGACCAATCGACTAAAATTATCTTTATCCTTGCCTTGGTAGTGATGTTCAAAAACTTGTCGAAAAACCTCATTTTTTAAGAGAAGCTGCTCACTTTCATTCTGAAGAATGCGGAAGTTTGGAGCAAGGTCGAGAAGATAGCCATGTTTGGTTAGGAACTTCTGAGTAAAAGAGTCCATGGTCCCGATCGCAGCGTTTGGTAAATCAGCTAATTGTCTGCCGAGGTGTTTTTTTAGTTCCAAATTTTGAGTCTCTTGGATTTGTTGACTGATTTTCTTTTCCAAGCGTTCTTTTAACTCGGTTGCTGCCTTTACCGTAAAGGTCGAGATAAAGAGTTGGCGAATTTCTACACCACGCGCTAGTTGATCAAGAATTCGTTCAGCCATGACAAAGGTTTTCCCTGAACCAGCTGATGCTGAGACCAGAATATTTTTACCAGAACTATAGATAGCTTGAATTTGCTCAGCAGTTTTCTTGGGTTTCTTGTTAGATTGAGCTTCTGCTACTTGCAAGGCTGCAATCTCTTCTTGGTATAAAAATTTCATTGCTCCAACTCCTCTCTGATTTTATTAAACCAAGCTTCCTTGGCATTGCTCTTGGCAACTTTCTCTAAAAATCTCGCTTGACCTAAATGATAATTGGCTTCGAAACCTGTAATAGCTTGATATTGTTGAACATAGGGTGCAATGCTTCTACCGTTTTCTGTATAAGGGTTAATCGCAAATTCACCAGATAAAATCTTCTCTGCCGCTTTTTTGTAGAGAAGGGCATTATAATCCAATAATAACTGGAATTCCTCATCTGACAACTGATAAGTCTTATTTTTATTGTAAAACTCTCCAAGGTTTTTTATCTCTTTTTCAAGAAAGAGACCTTGGTATTTCATAGTCTTATTCGTTTCTGCTACTGCTTTAGAAAGAGTTTTTGCAGTTTGTAATGACTGAATTGGTTCAGCCATTTCTAGGTACATAGCACCAAAGAAGTCTCTATTCCCTTCTTGCTTGAGGGCGGCTAGATAGGTTGGTAATTGCGAATTAAGACCGTTATAAAACATAGGAAACTTGAACTGAGTCAAAGAAGACTTATAATCTACAACACCGATAGCATCAGAAGTTTTCAAACGGTCAATTCGGTCAACCTTACCACGAACATAGAGATTTCGACCATTATCTAGCTGAATAAAGGCATGGTCCTTGCCACCAAAGACGGCTTCTTCCTGAATCGTTTCAACATCCGCATTATGACGAAGAATATGGCCAGTAGCGCGGGCGACATCCAAGAGGACTTCCTTAGTAAATTGAGCCTCCAAACTCTCCTGATAAATAGCTTGAAACTCACGTTCTTGACTGGTTTCAGAGATAGCTTGTTCTAAACGATGATCAAAGGATTCATCGCTCGGCATTTTCAATGCCCGCTCAAAGATACGATGCAAGAAATTCCCATGACTTCTTGCATCAGGACGCAGACGCAATTCTTCTTGCAAACCTAAAACATATCGGAGATAGTAACTGTATTCATTACGGTAAAATTCTGTCAATCCAGAAGTTGATAGATAGAAATCTTGTTCTTGAGGATACAAGGCTTCCAAAGTTTCAGTAGCTAAGGTCTTACTTTTTGGACTTGTCGGTAGGACAGGATTATCAAGACCTTGAGTTTCTAATTTTCTCCCCATGACACGAGCTAAAACCTTAATAAAGGTTAAGTCTTGGTCACTTGTCTCCGACTCACCTTGCTGGTGATAAGCAACAAGACTAGACAAAAGACTGTGATAAGAACCAATATCATCCTTTGATAGGTTTTTTCGATCGATTCTCTTTTCAATCTTGGTAAAACCAAAATCCTGTAATTCTTTCAGATAAACTGACTCTTTGCTCTCGTTTTCATTTAGTAAACTTGGCGCTGATAAGACCAATTGCTTCTTGGCAGAATTTACCAAAGAGAGCATGGTATAGCGATTCTTCTTAAGGTTTTCATGACTAGCAATCAATAATTGAGAGCCTTCTTCAGTACCTCGGTTTAAAACTTCTCTTTCTTCATCACTCAAAAGACTAGTATTTTGGGTGATTTTAGGTAGATGATCCTGGGTTAAGCCAAGTGCATAGATGTAATCAGAAGTCAAAGGCGAAATCAAATCATAACTTTGCACCAGAACCGTATCCACCGTTGCTGGGATTGTACGATAATTTGATAAGGACATCCCTGAATGAAGAAGAGCCAAGAAATCATCTAAAGTGACCTGGGACCCTTCAAAAACAGTCGCAAATTGCTCCATTACGTGGCAAAATGCTTTCCAGACCTCCTCTTGTCTTTCTTGCTCTGTCGCATCCATCGTTTCAGATAAGGCTTGTAATTGCTTGGTCACAGATGAATCCTTCAAAAAGTTATTCCATTTTGTAAGGATATTTTCAGTCTTTTGCTTACGACTGGATAATAAAGTTTCTAGTGGGTTTAGGACACGGACACGCAGCTCATTTAATTTTTCTAAATCAAATTTTCCATGATGATTTTTTGTAAATTCTTGTTTAAAGTTAGAAAGTCCATCAATACCTAAATAGCGGATATATTGTTCAAAGCTATCGATTTCTTCTTGAGCAAGGTCGGTATATAAGCCAGTTCGTAAGAGGTTTATCAAATCTTCCTGACGGAAATAGTACCGTTTGAGACGTCCCACAGATTCTACAAATTGAGTCAAAGGATGATGAGCCATAGACTCGCTTCTCCCCAGATAGAAAGGAATCTGATATTGATTAAAAATAGTCTGCAAGGACAGTTTATAAGACTCTACGTCTCCTAGTAAGATACGAAAATTTTTGTAGCTTAGTTCAGTCTCTTGGTGCAATTTTTGGCGAATGCTACGAGAAACGAGCTCCAGCTCTTCTTTTTGTGTCAGACAAGACCAGATTTGTAAGTCTTCTCTATCCTTAGCATCCACTTCTAAGCTAATTTCAGAATAATCATAAGCACTTTCAAGTAATTTTGAGGCCTTGGCAAAAGCATCAAGATTTTTATGTTCCTGACATGCGTCTTCTGCCTTAGTCTGATATTTAAAAGCTAAATGACGTAGAAATTCAACACTGGCTTGATAGAGGTTCCCTTCACTAAAAGGGCTAGTGTAGGCTTTCTTAGTCGCATATACACCAATGATAATTTCAACACCCTTACGATGAAGCAAATCCATTAGGTGTTCCTCTTCTGCAGAAAATCGGGTAAAACCATCAATGACTAGGGCAATCTTACTAAAATCACTACTTACCTTGTTTTCTTCGATAGCATCAATCAGATAGGATAATGGACTCCCTTGTGAAACTTGACCTTGATTTAAATACGCTGTTACCTTTTCAAAAATTAAGAGTAAATCAGAGCGTTTATCAGCATCTGGCAAACTTTCCAAGTCCAAAAAACTCATCTTTGCAGTTGAAATTTCATGATAAATCTCAATCAGTTGCTGGATGAATTGCGGATCTTGTTTAATAGCCCCGTAAACACGTAAATCCTTAGCATCTATCTCAGACAGACATTTATAGAAAGCCATACCAAGACCAATATCATCGAGACTTGACCTCTCAGGAATATCATTTAAAACCAGATAACGAGCCATTTGAGCGAAGCGCGTGACTGTGATAGCAAAAGAAGCCTGCTGACTCAAGCACTCCAGCACGGCACGTTCCTTTTCAAAAGAAAGAGAGTTAGGGGCGATATAAAAGACTCGTTTGCCTTGGGCAACCAGTCCTTGAGCCTCCTTGGTTAGGATTTCTGTCAAAGAAGTCCGAATATCGGTATAAAGTAGTTTCATCTCTGCCTCATTTGTTTTTGTCATTACCTTTTATTATATCATTTTTTAAGTAAAAACAGATTGATATAAAGCCCTAATTTTAACCTGTCCCATATCAAAAAAGTCGGAATAAAATCCGACCTTTTATAGTTATTAACTACCAGAAAACAAGAGTACCCATAATTCCCAAAATGCAGTCATGTTAATCATGATATGGAGCAAAATGGGATAATAGAGAGAGTGAGTTTTTCGGTAGAGGAATGCTAAAATTGCTCCTCCACTTGCATAGGTGAAAAAGGCGAGCGGTGTTATACCATCAGCAACATGCACATAACCAAAGACACAGGCTGATAGTAAAACATCTCCATACCAAGGTGAATCTTTCAAAAATGTATTCATCAGAACTCCTCGGTAAACCAATTCTTCTGAAATTGGTCCTAGCAGACAAGTAATAAGCAAAAAATATAGCAACTCTTGTCGCCCTGTCATTTCAATCATTTCATTTAAAGCCATTTGATTGGACGTGGCTGGGGTTAAAAAGGAAAACACAATACCTGAAAGATAACTGACTCCATAAGCAAGAAGCAAATAAACTAGATATCTCCATTTCCACTTCAACTCAAGCATTTTTCTACCTTCGAATACTAGTAAATATAGCATTGCTAGAAGAATAACGATAAACTCTAAAAAAGCAAGAATTTGAAAAAATTCTCGACTAGCAGCTACAAATCTAGCTGTAAAGTGATTAAAAATCCACCAAAACCAAGTTGATTTATAAAAAATTAAGGACAATGCTAGTAAAATCTGAATAATTCGTTTTTTCATACTATGCCTCAGCTTTCTCCCCTTGTTTCGTCATATTACTAATAAATTTTACTTAAAATCTCGCTGCACTTCCTTTGCAAAGATGATTGCCTCCGCCAATATATCCTAAATCATAAGTGCCACTAGGACAAAATCCATGAACCGGCAGAGTTAAAACTGGTTCTATTTGCCAATCGAACCAACCACCAGGATTTTTACCATAGGGATCTGCTCCACCTTGTATCAACTCTAATTCTTCATTTGTTAGATTTACATTTTTTTTCATTAAAACCATAATGTATTCCTCCGTTATGGTTCAGATTAGTTGAGTAATCTGCTACTCATACCTACTTTAAAAAAACTATTTTAAGTTAGTTTTTTTATATTTGTCTAGTTGCAACTTTGACAAGTTTAGTATAGCATATATTTGCCAATTATCTTCTTCAAATCTTAAATTGTCATCCAAACCTCCTAAATTGACATAGTAATCCTTATTTCCTCCAAAATATGCTATAATATAGACAAAAGACGTGAAAAGGAAATACTATGATTAAACTACTTGCTCTTGATATGGACGGTACTCTACTTAACGAAGCCAAGGAAATTCCTCAGGCTCATATTGATGCCATTCATAAGGCTATCGAAAAAGGTGTCAAACTGGTTCTATGTACTGGACGACCTCTCTTTGGAGTTCTTCCCTACTACAAGAAACTCGGTCTTGATTTGCAAAATGAATACGTCATCGTCAACAATGGATGTTCTACCCACCAAACCAGCGACTGGAGCCTTGTCGACTGGCGAGAACTTAGCAAATCTGACATCGAATACCTCAATGACCTTGCTGAAAAGAGTGAGGTTCAGTTGACTCTCTTTGATGAGGAACACTACTTCGTTCTCGGAGGCAAACCAAATCCTATCGTTCAATATGATGCCACACTTGTCTTTACTGAGCTGACTGAAATCTCACTTGAGGAGGCTACCAGTGGTAAATATCGTATGTTCCAGGGAATGTTTTTAGGGACAAAAGAACAAACAGATGACTTTGAACAACGATTTGCTGATGAACTTTGTCAGAGATTTAGCGGTGTTCGATCTCAACCAGTTATCTATGAAGCAATGCCTCTTGGTACAACTAAGGCTTCTGCACTTTCTCGTTTGGCTGAGATTTTGGATATCAAACCTTCTGAAATCATGGCCATGGGTGATGCCAATAACGACATTGAGATGTTAGAATTTGCAGGACTTGGGATTGCCATGGGAAATGCTAGCGACTATGTCAAATCTATTGCGGATGCCGTAACTTCTAGCAATGAAGAAGATGGTGTTGCACGCGCTATTGAGAAATATATTTTATAGAAAATAAGCCCAGTCAACTAGTATTTCTAGCCAACTGGGCTTTTATTTTTTAGAAATTTGAAAACTTTAGAAACTCTTTAGAAATGCTTGACGATTCTTTGATATCTATGCTTTATACTAGAGTTATAAAAATAAAACATATTAAAGGTTAAAGGAGAAAACTATGAAAACAGTCCTCGAAATCCATGGCTTGTCCAAACAATTTAGCAAACAACCTATTCTACAAGATCTTAATCTCTCAGTAAAAGAAGGAGATATCTATGGACTTATCGGAAAAAATGGTGCTGGTAAAACAACTCTGATTAAAATCATTACCCAATTATTATCTGCTGACCATGGAACTATTTCCCTCTTTTCCAGTCAAAGTTATAAGGAATGCACAAAAGCCCTATCTCGAGTAGGTTCAGTCATTGAATCTCCAGTAGCTCATAATCATTTAACGGCCTATCAAAATCTTAAATATTATTGTACTATTCGACATATCCCAAATTCTGATCAAGTCATTCAGGAAACGTTAAAGTATGTAGGGTTAACAGATACAGGTAGAAAAGTTTTTCGAGATTTCTCTCTTGGGATGAAACAACGTCTAGGCATTGCTATTGCTCTCCTATCAAAACCAGACTTTCTCATCCTTGATGAACCCATCAATGGTCTCGACCCAATCGGTATCAAAGAGTTTCGTCAAATGATACAACGTCTGAATCAAGAGAAAGGAATGACCATTCTCATCTCTAGTCATATCTTGTCAGAACTTTATCTTGTTGCCAATCGCTTTGGAATTCTGGACCAAGGAAAAATCATTCGTGAAATCAGTAAGACCGAATTTGAGACACTAAATGAAGACTATATCGTCCTAAAAACAATCGAAAAAGAAAAAGCTAGTCAAATCTTAAAAGACAAAGTGCGTCTTGAATTTAAAGTTGTTAATTCAGATAATGAGATTCATATTTTTAGTCATGAACAAGATGTCAAACGAATTCTCAAAGAACTTACTCTAGCAGATATCGCTGTTGATGAGATTTACTATGCTCGTCAAAATCTTGAAGAATACTTCACACAATTAGTAAAATAGGAGGAAGATCATGATTCATACAATTCAAGCAGACTTTTACCGTCTTTTCCGTTCCAAAGGTTTTTGGATTACAGAGATTGTTCTCTTTGCACTCATGTTAATGGGAGCTACTATTGGGGCTACAGGACATCTAATGTCAGTTGATACAACGCCCCCAGAATCAGAAATTCCAACCCAAGGTTGGAATGGTGTGCAAGCCCTGATTAACGCATCTAGTCAAGGTTCAAACCTCGTTTTTCTCTGTATTATCCTTGCTTGCCTCGTTCTGGGAGTTGACCTTATCGGAAAACTCTATAAAAACAGTTTGACAGTAGGGGTTTCTCGTACAGAATTCTTCCTAGCCAAATCTGTTGTATTAGCCAGTATCGCTCTAATGCAAATTCTTATTAGCCTAGTTATTGCTTTCGTACCAGCAACTATCCTAAACGGGGTAGGAACGATGCCAGAAGGATTTATTGACAATCTCCTTCTAACGATCGGCCTTCAATTTCTTTGCCTTCTTGCTTGGCTTTCCATTATTTCTTTCATTCTCTATGTGACTCATTCCTATTTGGCTGTTTTCATTGGCTATTTAATCAGTTCTATCTTGCTTTCAATGCCGATGCTTATATTTCCAGATATTGAGATTTTACGCTATTTATCCTTAAATGTTGCCTATGCCATGACTGCCTATAGTCAAGCTGTTCTATACACCATTATCGTTACAGTGACTGTTATTCTTTTCTTTACCATCAGTGGACTTGCTGTATTCAAGAAGAAAAGCTTATAAAAATGACCTCCTCTATTCAAAAAGAGGAGGTTTTTTGTTTTAAAAGAGAATCTTAACTGTAAACCAAGCACCATCTGTACTTAGTTGTAGTTCTGCTCCAAGGAGATGGGAAAGTTCTTCAGTAATATAAAGACCTAAACCAGAGGATTCTTCTGTATCTGAGAGATTTTCAGAGTAAAATCGCTGACTGAGATTTTCAATTTTGCGAATCGGTTGTTTAACCAGATTAGCAATTTCCAAACAGATATGATTGTCCACTTCCTTCAGAGAAAATCTCGCTTCATCCTTACCATGTTTTAGAACATTGCCAATAAGATTTTGTAACAAACGTTCTAATAAATCTGAATCTGTCAGTAAATACAAACCAGGTTCTACTTGTAAATCAAGGTCAATCTTTGCCGTCTGAAAAGAATCATAATAGGTCAGCAATTTTTGCGTCATAAATGTCGAGACTTCTAATTCAGATAAGTCAGGTTTAACTGCTCCTTCCATTAACCGACGATAGTCCAAAAGAGCCTCTAGCCGTTTTGAAACTTGATTGAGATGATGAGCAATTTTTCTCAAACTCTCAGACTCAGGATTTTCTGTTTTAAGCAATTGCTGAGTATAACCCGACGCAATCGTTAAAGGTGTCCGAATATCGTGGGCAATATTACTAATAGCCATGTCCAAAGTCTGCTTTTCACGCTTCATAATCAAGCGTGACTGCTCAACTTCTTGAAAGAGATGATTGATTTGCTGGTAAAGATGTAAAAAATCCTTGGAGAAAGTTGACACTCCGATTCTCTTCATACTTCCAGTATGAATCTTGTCATCAACTTGTTGGCTCAAGTTCACGAGTGCTAGATGATAGCGAATCAA
Organism: Streptococcus nidrosiense; assembly: GCF_042140045.1. Classification (NCBI taxonomy): domain Bacteria; kingdom Bacillati; phylum Bacillota; class Bacilli; order Lactobacillales; family Streptococcaceae; genus Streptococcus; species Streptococcus nidrosiense. Next base: position 1,346,461 of record NZ_CP152419.1, on the reverse strand, counting down.
CCCTATCGTCAATAGGATAATAACCAGCAATAGTAAAGAAAGTAAAATATAGATCATTGCTCATCTCCTTTTAACCGAACACCAACTCCCCAGATAGTTTCAATATACTCTTTCTCTGGATCCAGTTGTCCTAATTTTTTACGGAGATTACTTAAATGAGTGTTGAGAGTATTGTCGCCTGGTAAATAAGTATCCTCCCAAACTAATTCATAGAGTTCTTCTTTCGTGAAAATTTTCTTAGGATGTCCCAACAAGGTTTGTAGAATCAAACATTCTTTCTTAGCTAGGCGAATAGTTTCCTGGCAATTTTTGATTTCAAAACTATCTGCATCAAATTGAATATTTTTTAACTGTTGAATCAACTTGTCTGGATGTTCGATTTCAGCTACTTGCTTGTCACTTTTTTGACGTAATTGTACCGTAACCCTGGCAAAAATTTCATCCAAATCAAAGGGCTTTACAATATAATCATTAGCACCATCTAAGAGATATTGGCTAATGAGCTTTTTATCGCTTAGGGCAGTTAGCATGATGACAGGAACTGAACTATCTTGTCTAATGGCTTTTAAAACCTGATCGCCATTTTTTCCTGGAAGCATAATATCTAACAAGATTAGATCAATGTCACCTTGTTCAAATCGAATCATTCCTTCAGTGCCAGAAAAAGCCTGAATCACCTCATGCTCCTTAGAAAGAAGAGTTCTCAAAATTTCTTGAATCTCATTATTATCTTCAACGATAAGTATTCTAGCCATAAACACCAACCTTTCTAATAGTATTATATCATGTTTTTTTAGGAATTTCGGATAAAGAAAAACTCTCCTTCATAGTTAAATGCGAAGAAGAGTTCATTATCTATATTAAATTAAAGCTGTCAATGCGGTAATAAGTCCAAAAACAATACCTGGAGCATTTGCTGCTGACAAAGGAATATCACGTTCTTTTTTAAAGAGACCGTAGTAAACCCAAAGACTGCAGTTAAGTGCAGCTACTGCTGGTTGGATAAAATTCCCTTTTTGACCCGCAAGGTTGTTCATAATTTGAGGAATATAAGAGACATACATCATTACAGACATAAAGGTTGCAATCCAACCTAAAGTTTTCATTTGTTTTTCAGTCATTTTTTTCTCCTTTCAAAAACATTTTCCATTATATACTTTTTTTAAAAATAGTGAAGTTTAAAAAGCTATTTGTTAAAAACTTGTAAATTATCACAAGATTGTGATAAGAGTATTCGTAAAAATGGCGGTGGGACAGAAATCGATAGACAAAGTCTCGATTTCGTAGTCCCAGCCCCGCGAGGATGATTAGGAGCTTTTTGGAGTCTAAAAGACGAACAAAAAGTTCAATCAGCTACCGCGTCAAAGTTTGATTGCTAATAAAAAGTGAGGTCGGAATCTTTTGTCCCAACCTCAATATTATTCATTTAGAAAACTTACTTCTTCTCAATCGGTGCTACACTGGCTAAAAGTTTTTTAAGGCCGACTTCTGGGAAATTGATTTTCAATTCCTGAGTAGATCCATTTCCTGAAACTTCTAGAACAGTTCCTTCGCCCCACTTCTTATGAAGGGCAATATCACCAATAGACCAGCTGGTTTCACTTGAAGTTGATTTTGATCCAGTAGCAAACTGTCCAAAAGGTAGTCCTTTTGAGTCAATTGATCTTGGTGCTGCGTTGCGTTTGCGATCTTGTAGAGCTTGAGCTAGGCTCATGCCTTGACCAAAGGCGACACCACCACTGCTATAAGATGCTTTGAAGCTACTATTAGCTGGACGAGCCAAACCTTGATAAGTTAACAAATCTGAACTAATCTCATTGATAAAGCGTGTTGGGCGATTATAGTTCGTTCGACCAAACAGCAAGCGTGAGTTAGCATTAGTAAAATAGAGAATTTTCTCTGCGCGCGTGATACCAACATAGGCTAGACGACGTTCTTCTTCCAATTCATCCATGTCTTCTGCTGCACGACTAAGCGGAAAGACATTTTCTTCCATCCCAATCAAGAATACAACTGGAAACTCCAGTCCCTTGGCAGCATGGAGCGTCATCAAGGTTACTTCTGATGTTTCCTGACTGCCAGAGTCTGTATCTGCAATCAAGGCCAAGTCATTGAGGAAGCGACTGAGCTTATCTAGTCCAGTTTCCTCTTCCTGATTATCTGGATTATCATCGAAATTCTTGGTAACAGAAAGGAACTCCTCGATATTTTCAACCCGAGCCTTGCTTTCCAAAGTCGCCTGGGCATTGAGAATATCCACGTAGCCTGTCTTTTCCAAGACTGCTTCCACTAACTCAGTAATGCTTAATTGGTCTAGTTGCTCCCTCAAATCCAGAATCATATTTGCAAAATCCCAGATAGACTGGGCTGCCTTACCTTTAATTCCTGATAACATGATGTTAGCTGAGGCATCTAGCATAGACATATTTTGTACGTTGGCAAAGTCACGAATTTTCTCTACTGTTCCAGGACCAATGCCACGTTTAGGTTCATTGATGATGCGTTCAAAACTGATATTGTCACTCAAATTGGCAATGAGATTCAGATAAGCGATAATATCACGAATTTCCTTACGGCTGTAGAATTTTGTTCCACCAACCATGGTATAAGGAATATTGGACTTAAGCAAAGCTTCTTCAATAGTACGAGATTGGGCATTGGTACGGTAAAGAACTGCAAAATCCTTGTGGAGGAAGTTTTGGCTTCGACCAAGTTCATCGATGGTTTTGGCTACAAAGACAGCCTCGTCTTGTTCATCATTAGCACGATAGTAGACAATCTGTTCCCCATCCGCATTTTGAGTCCATAAATTCTTTGGACGGCGATTTTTATTGTTTTTGATAACATCATTAGCAGCTTGGAGGATGGTCTTGGTCGAACGGTAATTTTCCTCCAACAAAACAACTTTGGCTTGAGGATAATCCTTCTCAAAGTCCAAGATATTCTGCATATCAGCACCACGCCAACCATAGATAGACTGGTCTGCATCCCCAACTACACAGATATTTTGAAAGCGTGAAGCCAGGAGTTTAACTAATTGATACTGGGCATGGTTGGTATCTTGATACTCATCAACGTGGATGTACTGGAACTTCTGCTGATAATAAGTCAAAACATCAGGATTTTGGTCAAAGAGACGCAAGGTCAACATGATTAAGTCATCAAAGTCCACCGACTCTGACTGACGAAGTTCTTTCTGATAGGCCGTATAACACTTAGCTACAATTTGCGTGTACATATCTCCTGCCTGGGCAGCATAAGCCACATCGTCAATCAGATCATTCTTAGCATTGGAAATGGTTCCCAAAATGGTGCGTTCATTCCATTTTTTAGGATCCAAGTTCAACTGCTTGAGAATACGTTTCATGAGCGTTCGCTGCTCCCCTGGATCCACAATCGTGAAATTGCGATTATAGCCAATGTGGTCAGCATCACGACGTAGGATACGCACACACATAGAGTGGAAGGTCGCAATCAAACAGTCCTGAGTAGCTGGGTTGAGCCCATAAGCACGCTCCTTCATTTCACGTGCCGCCTTATTGGTAAAGGTAATGGCCAAGATATTCCATGGGTTTACCATCTTTTCATCAATTAAGTAGGCAATACGGTGGGTTAAAACACGAGTCTTACCAGATCCAGCACCCGCCATGATCAGCAACGGACCTTCAGTCGTTTGAACAGCCTCAGCTTGACGGTCATTCATTCCCTTTAATAATTCGTTCATTTTCTCTTCCTTATTCTTCAAGTCAATGTTTCTATTATATCAAAAAAGTTTGAAAATAACTTTTCTCAGAAGCCTTCTGATTATTTTAGTTGGCAAGACAAGAAGAGGCTGGGACAAAAGTCCTAGCCTCTCAATTCTCTTTAGATTGTCGAGCAAGACGCAGTGGTTGAGTAGGGCTCTACTACGCTGATTTCATCAGCTTTTACAGCCCTACTCAACTGTGCGGAGGTGGGACGACGAAATCGAATTCTAACGAATTACCGATTTCTGTCCCACTCTCAGTAATTATTCTATTAATCCTTTATAGACTGCAAAAGCGTCATTAGGGCTTGGGCAGAACGACGTCCTGCTTCTACGATAAATTCATCAAAGGAAACGGATGCTTCATGGTTGGCATTGTCACTCATGGCACGAACGACTAAGAAAGGTAGGTTCAAAGCATGAGCTGCTTGAGCAATAGCTGCCCCTTCCATCTCTACAGCAAGAACTTGAGGGAAGTGCTCTTTTATCGCTTTGATTTTATCTTCTCCAGCAACAAAACTATCTCCTGTCGCAATCAAACCTAAATGCCAAGTTTGTTCCAGTTTAGACAAACTCTCTTGAATCAAACTGATAAACTTTTTGTCTGATTCAAAATAGAGAGGCTGTTGAGCCATTTGACCGTAATCATAGCCAAAGGCAGTCACATCAACATCGTGATAGGCAAGCTTGTCTGCAATCACTACATCGCCTACTGCAATCCCATTTGCCACTGCACCAGCAGATCCAGTATTAATCACTGCATCCACCTGAAAGTGATCCGCTAAGATAGCGACACTCATAGCAGACATGACTTTTCCGATTCCACTCTCTACAAGTACAAGCTCGGCAGAACCAATCTTACCAGTATGATAGCTGTTTCCCAGAACCTTTTCTTCGCTGGCATCGTCCAAGTGTTGAATCAAGTAAACTAGCTCTTCTGGCATAGCTGCTATAATTCCAATTTTCATGATAGACCCCTTAAATAAATCTCATTGCTAGAATCAACAAAATCAAGAGAAAAATAACTGCAAATAGAATTTTATTCAATTTAGAATTAAAGACATTTCTCTTAGTATTTTCAATCCGACGACTTTTGTGAATAGAAGGTTCAACTTCGATGGTCAGTGTATCCTGGCTAAAACCATGATCTCTGGTTCGTGAATAGCCAAAATTTTGAGAAGAAGTCGGTAAAATCTTAGTTTCCTCATCATCTAGCAAGGGAGGACCTGAGATGTCCTCTCCTCGATTGGCACGTTCAATCATTTCATCTGTTAATAAAGGTTTACCCATGGGTTCCTCCACTATTTTTTTGTAATTCCCAGTACTGGATAGCCATGATGGTCTTGGCATCACAAATATCTCCTGACTGGATCAGTGCTTTAGCTTGGTCAAGAGTGACTTCAAGTAACTCCAAAGTCTCATCTTCATCCTGAGGACGAGGATTTTCAACTTTTGTCAAATCGCTTGCCAAGTAAAGTTTTAAGCGCTCGTTACAAAATCCAATCGCTGAGTAAAAATCATAGAGAAGGCTTAATTTTCCAGTATAGGCTGCCTCTTCCTCTAATTCACGAAGGGCTGCTGCTTCTGGTTCTGCATTCTCCCCGATTTCAAGTTTACCTGCAGGAATTTCATAAGAAACTTTTTCAATCGCCTTGCGATATTGTTTAACAAGGACAATCTTATTTTCTGGAGTGACTGCAAGGACACAAACTGCTCCATTGTGGAAAATCAAATCACGTTGCGCTCTACCTTTGCCAGAAGGTAGTTCAACCTGGTCTTGAACCAATTGGAAGATCGGTCCTTTATAGATTTCTTTACGACTTATAGTCTTTTCTTCGAATTCCATCGTTAGCTCCTATTTATTATTAGGATGATGAGGGAGGCGAGTTGCATATTCATCCTTATTGACTTGACGACCTCGTCCAATAGCAATGGCATCAGCTGGGACATCTTTAGTAATGGTTGAACCTGCTCCAACAAGAGAGTTATCTCCAAGTTCTACTGGAGCAATGATAGTTGAATTAGATCCAACGAAAACATTGTTTCCAATGGTTGTTTTAAACTTGTGTTGACCATCGTAATTTACAGTAATCGTTCCTGCACCGAAGTTGACATCACTACCAACCTCACAGTTACCAATATAAGTTAAATGACCTGCCTTGGTATTTTCACCAATGCTTGAACCTTTGACTTCAACAAAGTTTCCAATATGCACATCTTTTGCAAGGCTTGATCCTGGACGGATATGAGCATAAGGGCCAACTGTAACGCCATCAGCAACTGAGCTTTCCTCAATCATTGAATTGGTAATCACTGTCCCTGAACCGATACTACTATCAAAGATATAAGTTCCGTTGGTCAAAATAGTTCCTGCACCAATCTTACTAGAACCTTTGAGGGTTACATTTGCTTCGATTTGAACTTCTGGAGCGATCTCAACATCAATGTCAATGTAAGTAGCTTCAGGATTCACAAAACTAACCCCATTGACCATATGCGCTTGGTTAATACGGCGACGCATAATACCTTCAGCTGTTGCAAGGGCAACACGGTCATTTACACCTAGACTCTCATCGAAGTCTTTAAGAGTATAAGCGCCGACTTTCTCTCCTGCTTCACGGAAAATGCCGATGACATCAGTGATGTAGTATTCGCCTTGAGCGTTGTTGGTATTGATATTTTTCAAAGCTTCAAAGAGACGAGCATTATCAAAGACATAGGTTCCTGTATTGATCTCCTTGATTTGTTTTTCAAAATCAGTCGCATCCTTCTGCTCCACGATACGAAGCACTTCAGCATTCTCGTTACGAACAATACGACCATAACCAAACGGATCTTCAGCTTCTGCAGTAAGAATTGTAGCTACGTTCTTGTGATTAACGTGGAAATCAATCAAGTTCTTTAGACTTTCACCGGTAATTAGTGGTGTATCACCAGCAATAACCAATGTTTGTCCGGAAAGTCCTTCAAGAATTGGCTCAGCCATCATAACCGCATGACCAGTTCCTAATTGCTCAGACTGTCTTACAAAATCAGTTTGACCAGCTAAAACTTGCTCCACTAATTCTGCCTTATGACCAACAACCGTTACTGTTTTTTCAGGCTTGATTGCCCCTACACTACGAAAAACATGCTCCAGCATAGAAATTCCTGCAACCTTGTGCATGACTTTTGGTAGATCTGATTTCATACGAGTACCTTTACCCGCTGCTAAAATAACTGCATAATTTGACATATTTTTCTCTTTTCTATAGAAATTCCCTTATATTATATCATAAATTTGTTCATTCAAACACAAAAGAGGGCAAATGCTTTAAAACATCGCATTCTCTACATGATTTCGAGTATTTTTTTTTGATTTTTTTCACCATTTACGATACACTATAAAAGTATGAGAAAGAAAATAAATCCTGTTTTTATTTTTACTGTATTAGCGACTATCGTGGGTATTTTAATCATTAACAGACCCAAGTTTGAAGACCATCCAGTCAAAACAAAGCAAAATCCAGTTCAAGTAGAAACTCAAGCTTTACATAATATCAACAAGCCGATTATTGATGTTTCTGGCTGGCAAAGACCATCTGAGATTAATTATGACACCTTAACTCAAAATATTTCAGGTGCGATTGTTCGGGTTCATAGTGGAGCTCAAGTTTCTGAAGAAAATGACGCTGCCTATAAAAATGGAGTCGATAAGGCTTATAAAGAACATATCACTGAATTCCAAAAACGGAATATTCCAGTTGCTGTTTACGCCTATGTAGCTGGAAAAAATGTCGAAGAAATGGAAAAAGCTGCTGAAGCCTTCTATAACGCTGCTTCTCCTTACAATCCTAGCTACTATTGGTTGGATGTTGAAGAAAAGACAATGTCTGACATGAATCAGGGAGTTGAGGCCTTTCGTGCCAAATTAGCTTCATTGGGAGCAAAAAATATTGGTATCTATGTTGGTGTTTACTTTATGGAGGAACATAGTATCAGCGTTGATAATTACTCGGCTATCTGGATACCTTCCTATGGAACCAACTCAGGTCACTATGAGAGTGCTCCAAAAACAGATCTTAGCTACGACCTTCACCAATACACTTCCCATGGAAATCTTGGTGGATTTGAACATCACCTCGATTTGAACCTTATTTCTTCATCAAAGAACAAGGAAGAAACCTTTAGAAAATTGTTTTTAAATCCTTAATCACTATCACAATAAGCAAGTCAGACATTGCTTTCTGCTTGCTTTTCTTTATTTTTCAGTATTAAATCACTGTTTTATCTATATAGAATATAAATCTCGGAGGCCCTCTATGTTATCATGGCTATCAAAAATTATTAAAGGAATTGTAATCGCCCTAGGTTTCATTCTACCAGGGATTTCTGGTGGCGTTCTTGCCGCTATCTTGGGAATTTATGAGAGAATGATTCGTTTTCTTGCTCATCCTTTTAAGAATTTAAAAGAAGATGTGCTCTTTTTCCTTCCTGTCGGTATTGGGATGTTACTGGGCATCGGACTTTTCTCTTATCCAATTGAGTATCTTTTAGAAAATTATCAAGTTTATGTATTGTGGAGTTTTGCTGGAGCTATCATTGGTACCATCCCAAGTCTTGTCAAAGAATCAACTCGTGATTCTGATAGAGATAAGGTTGACCACATATGGTTTTGGGCAACCTTCATCATCTCAGGTCTTGCCCTCTACGCCTTGAATTTTGTAGTTGGTTCTCTATCTGCAAGCTTCCTTAACTTTACACTGGCTGGTTGTTTGTTGGCGCTTGGAATTTTGGTTCCAGGGCTTAGTCCTTCCAATCTTCTGTTGATTCTTGGCCTTTATGGCCCTATGTTAACAGGGTTCAAAACTTTTGATTTGTTAGGAACCTTCTTACCAATTGGGATTGGGCTTCTTATCACTCTGATTATCTTTTCAAAATTCATGGACTACGCTCTTCGCCTATATCACTCACGTGTGTATCATTTTATCATTGGAATTGTACTATCAAGTACCCTCTTGATTCTTATTCCAAACGCTGGCAATGCTGAAAGTATTAGTTACAGTGGTTTGTCACTAGTTTCATATGTACTGATTGCTTTCTTCTTCGCACTAGGGATTTGGTTGGGAATCTGGATGAGTCAATTGGAGGATAAGTATAAATAATGGCAAAAAAAGTAAAAGTTAAGAAAACCTTGGTCCAACAAATTTTAACCAAGGCAGGAATAAACCATACGGGTATTCAAATTAATGCCTTGGAAGGTGAGATGCCTCAAGGTTATGAAAAGAGTCAAATTTTCAAGACTCTAGCACTTCTGGGAGATAAGACTGGACCCATTATCGGCATCCTTCCTATCACTGAACACCTTTCTGAAAAGAAACTGGCTAAGATTTCTGGTAATAAGAAAGTCAGCATGATTCCACAAAAAGACCTAGAAAAAACAACAGGCTATATCCACGGTGCCAATAATCCAGTTGGGATTCGTCAAAAACATAACTATCCTATCTTTATCGACCAAACTGCGCTTAAATTAAATGAAATGATTGTTTCTGCAGGGGAGGTTGGTCATAGTATCATTATCAATCCTCAAGATCTAGCACCCTTTGTTAAAGCTGAATTTGCAGATATCTTGGAGGCAAGTAACACATGAAATTCTATTTTATTCGTCACGGTAAAACACTTTGGAATCTTGAGGGACGTTTTCAAGGAGCAAGTGGTGACTCTCCACTCCTTGAGGAATCCATTGAGACCTTAAAAAAATTGGGGCAGTATCTCCAAGAAACTCCATTTGATGTGATTTATTCTAGTGATCTTCCTCGGGCTAAAACTTCTGCTCAAATTATCCAAAGTCAACTGAAAGACAGCTGTCCTATAGTAGAAATAGCCTCTCTAAGAGAGTGGCAACTCGGGAAACTTGAAGGAGCAAAATTTGCAACCTTAGAAGCCATCTATCCCGAGCAATTAAAAGCTTTTCGTACCAATCTAGCTAAGTTTGATTCGACTTTGTTTGGTGCAGAGTCTGTCTATCAAACAACTCAGCGTACCACTCAATTTGTCAAATCATTAGAGTCCAAACCTTTTGAACATGTCATGATTGTTGGTCACGGAGCCAATCTCACAGCCAGTATTCGAACTCTTCTAGGATATGATACTCCGCTACTTAGAAAAGATGGGGGTCTAGCAAATGCTAGTGTTACTATTCTGGAAACCCAAGACTTTACAAACTTCAACCTATTAGTATGGAACGACACTTCTTATCAAGATAATAACTGAACTTAACAATCACTGTTAAGTTCTTTTTAGATTTTGTAGAATATCCGTGAATTTATTTGACTTTTATGATAAAATGGGAGTATCGCAAAAAAGACTCATCGTATCAAGTATTGAGTAAAAACTAGGAGGAAAAAATGTCAACAGAACATATGGAAGAACTAAATGACCAGCAGATTGTTCGCCGTGAAAAAATGGCTGCGCTCCGCGAACAAGGAATCGACCCATTCGGTAAACGATTTGAACGCACTGCTAACTCACAAGAATTAAAAGATAAATATGCTGACCTCGATAAGGAACAACTACATGAATTGAACGAAACTGCTACTATTGCAGGTCGTCTTGTTACCAAACGTGGTAAAGGTAAGGTTGGATTTGCCCACCTTCAAGACCGCGAAGGTCAAATCCAAATCTACGTTCGTAAAGATGCTGTCGGTGAAGAAAACTACGAAATCTTTAAAAAGGCTGACTTAGGAGACTTCCTTGGTGTCGAAGGTGAAGTGATGCGTACAGATATGGGAGAACTCTCTATCAAGGCGACTCATATCACGCACTTGTCTAAAGCCCTTCGTCCATTGCCTGAGAAATTCCACGGACTTTCAGACGTTGAAACTATTTACCGTAAACGTTACCTTGATTTGATTTCAAACCGTGAAAGCTTTGAACGCTTTGTTACTCGTTCAAAAATCATTTCCGAAATCCGTCGTTACCTTGACCAAAAAGGCTTCCTTGAAGTGGAAACACCTGTTCTTCACAACGAAGCAGGAGGTGCTGCAGCTCGTCCATTCATCACTCACCACAATGCTCAAAACATTGACATGGTGCTTCGTATCGCGACTGAACTTCACTTGAAACGTCTTATCGTCGGTGGTATGGAACGTGTTTATGAGATTGGCCGTATCTTCCGTAACGAAGGAATGGATGCTACCCACAACCCTGAGTTCACTTCTATCGAAGTTTACCAAGCTTATGCAGACTTCCAAGACATTATGGACTTAACTGAAGGCATTATCCAACACGCTGCTAAATCAGTTAAAGGTGATGGTCCAGTCAACTATCAAGGAACTGAGATCAAGATCAATGAACCATTTAAACGTGTACACATGGTTGATGCAATCAAGGAAATTACAGGTGTTGATTTCTGGAAAGATATGACTTTGGAAGAAGCTAAGGCAATCGCTGCTGAGAAGAAAGTTCCAGTTGAAAAACACTACACTGAAGTTGGTCATATCATCAATGCTTTCTTTGAAGAATTTGTTGAAGAAACTTTGATTCAACCTACCTTTGTCTATGGTCATCCAGTAGCTGTATCTCCACTTGCTAAGAAGAATCCTGAAGATGAGCGCTTTACCGACCGTTTTGAACTCTTCATCATGACTAAAGAATACGGAAATGCCTTTACTGAGTTGAATGACCCAATCGACCAGCTTAGCCGTTTTGAAGCTCAAGCCAAAGCCAAAGAACTTGGTGACGATGAAGCGACAGGCATTGACTACGACTACATCGAAGCCCTTGAATACGGTATGCCGCCAACAGGTGGTTTGGGAATTGGTATCGACCGTCTCTGCATGCTCCTCACTGATACTACTACTATCCGTGATGTATTGCTTTTCCCAACTATGAAATAAAATACAAATCTCCTAGTCACATTCTAGGAGATTTTTTAGTATTAATATAAAAGACAAACTCGATTTTGAGCTTGTCTTTTTGTTGTTCAATTAGAATAATCCAAGAACAGTTCCATCACTTTCAACATCCATGTTGAGAGCAGCTGGTCGTTTTGGAAGTCCTGGCATGGTCATGACATCACCAGTTAAGGCAACGATGAAGCCTGCGCCAAGTTTTGGTACCAATTCACGAATAGTAATTTCAAAGTTTTCAGGGGCTCCAAGAGCATTTGGATTGTCTGAGAAACTGTATTGAGTTTTTGCCATACAGATTGGCAATTTGTCCCAACCATTTTGTACGATTTGTGCGATTTGAGTTTGAGCTTTCTTCTCGAAATTTACTTTGCTACCACGATAGATTTCAGTGACAATCTTTTCAATCTTTTCTTGAACAGAAAGGTCGTTGTCATACAAACGTGTATAGTTAGCTGGGTTTTCGTCAATTGTTTTGACGAGAGTTTCAGCCAAAGCCACTCCTCCTTCAGCTCCATCAGCCCATACGCTAGCTAATTCAACTGGAACATCGATTGAAGCACAAAGTTCTTTCAAGGCTGCGATTTCAGCTTCTGTATCAGATACAAATTCATTGATAGCAACAACTGCTGGAATACCAAACTTACGGATATTCTCAACGTGGCGTTTCAAGTTTGCAAATCCAGCACGTACTGCTTCCACATTTTCCTCTGTCAGAGCATCTTTAGCAACTCCACCATTCATTTTAAGGGCACGAAGAGTCGCTACAATGACTACTGCATCTGGTGAAGTTGGCAAGTTTGGAGTTTTGATATCCAGGAATTTCTCAGCACCAAGATCTGCACCAAAACCTGCTTCTGTCACTGTGTAATCTGCTAAACGTAGAGCCGTTTTCGTTGCCAAAACTGAGTTACAACCATGGGCGATATTGGCAAATGGTCCACCATGTACAAAGGCAGGTGTTCCATAGATGGTTTGAACCAAGTTCGGTTTGATAGCATCTTTCAAAATCAACGCCAAGGCACCTTCAACCTGTAGATCACCCACTGAAACAGGTGTACGGTCATAACGGTAACCGATAACGATATTGGCCAAACGACGTTTTAAATCTTCAATATCAGTTGCCAAGCAAAGGATAGCCATGATTTCTGAAGCCACAGTGATGTCAAATCCATCTTCGCGTGGAATACCATTAAGTGGACCACCAAGTCCAACTGTCACGTGACGAAGAGCGCGGTCGTTCAAGTCAACCACACGTTTCCAGAGAATACGACGCTGATCGATTCCAAGCTCATTTCCTTGGTGCAAGTGATTGTCAATCAAGGCAGAGAGAGCATTATTTGCAGTTGTAATAGCATGCATATCACCAGTAAAGTGAAGGTTGATGTCTTCCATTGGTAAAACTTGTGCATAACCACCACCAGCAGCCCCACCTTTAATCCCCATAACAGGACCAAGAGATGGTTCACGGATAGCAATCATGGTTTTCTTACCAATCTTATTCAAAGCATCAGCAAGTCCGATAGTGATAGTTGATTTTCCTTCACCAGCAGGTGTTGGGTTGATAGCTGTAACCAGGATCAATTTACCGACTGGATTACTTTCCACTTCACGAATCTTATCAAAGCTTAGTTTAGCCTTATATTTTCCATACAACTCCAAATCATCGTATGAAATACCAAGTTTCTCAACAACATCAACTATTGGTTTTAATTCGATACTTTGTGCAATTTCAATATCTGTTTTCATAACAAACTCCTCTACCTCAAATGTGTTAATTCATTATATCATAAAATAAGATTTTTAACAGTCATAAAGCTTGATAACGTTCGTAAATATAGCGTCCTCAAAGGATTTATTGGTTACTATTTAAATTTTTATATGCATTTATAAGTTTTAACTATAGTTTAAAGTTAGGATTTTACATAATATTTTATCGCTTTCATTTTACTTACTGCTCATTTTTTTGTACAATAGTTCTATGAAAATTTTAGTTACATCTGGTGGTACAAGCGAAGCAATAGATCAAGTTCGCTCCGTTACCAATCACTCTACTGGTAGACTTGGTAAAGTAATAACTGAGACTTTACTAAATGCTGGTCACCAAGTTTGTCTGATTACTACGAGACAAGCATTAAAGCCAGAACTACACCCGAATTTGACTATGATTGAAATCCAAAACACTTCCGATTTACTCCAAGAGATGAAACGAATTGTCCCTGATTATCAAGTCTTGATCCATTCCATGGCAGTCTCTGACTATAGTCCTGTTTACATGACTGGTCTCGATGAAGTTCAAGCAAGCCAAGATTTAAGTGATTTTTTGCATAAGAAAAATACGGAAACAAAGATTTCTTCTAAGGATGAGGTGCAAGTCCTATTTCTCAAGAAAAACCCAAAGATTATTTCTCTTGTTAAAGAATGGAATCCAAGTATCCATCTCATTGGCTTTAAACTCCTTGTCGATGTTACTGAGGAGCATCTGATTCAAGTCGCTAGAGAAAGTCTTAAAAAGAATCAAGCTGATTTGATTGTCGCTAATGACCTCACTCAGATTAATGCGAATCAGCACCTGGCTTATCTAGTAGAAGAAAAGGATTATCAGATTGCTACTAGCAAGCAAGAAATTGCTAACTTTTTAGTCAAGAGAATTCAAGGATTTGACTGTTAGAAAGGAAAATTATGGCTCGTATTACAATTGCTATTACTGGATCTATTGCTGCATATAAGGCTACTGATTTGGTTAGTAACTTGAAGAAACAGGGGCATTCTGTTACGGTACTTATGACCCAGGCTGCAACTGCCTTTATCCAACCTTTAACCCTTCAAGTCTTATCTCAAAATACAGTTCATCTCGATCTTATGCAGGAACCATATCCTGACAAAGTCAATCATATCGAGCTTGGCAAAGAAACAGACTTATTTATTCTTGCCCCTGCAACTGCTAATACGATTGCAAAACTAGCACACGGTTTCGCAGATAATATGGTGACTGCTACCGCTCTTGCCTTGCCCCACTATGTTCCAAAACTAGTGGCACCTGCTATGAATATCAAAATGTATGACCATCCAGCAACTCAAACAAACCTAAATACTTTGGAAACTTATGGTTATACAATTATTTCTCCTAAAGAATCCCTACTGGCCTGTGGCGATGTAGGACGGGGTGCTCTTGCTGATCTTGATACTATTTTACAACTGATAAAGGAAAAACTTCATGAACAAACGCTCTAATATTGCTCCTATTGCTATCTTTTTTGCCAGCATGATCGTCATTCATCTGCTGAGCTCTATTGTCTTTAATGTCTTGCCATTTCCAATTAAACCAACCATTGTCCATATTCCAGTCATCATTGCTAGTATCATCTACGGGCCACGGATTGGAGCCATCTTAGGTTTCTTGATGGGGATGATTAGCTTGACAGTCAATACAATCACAATTCTCCCAACCAGCTACCTTTTCTCTCCATTTGTACCAAACGGTAACATCTACTCCCTAGTTATTGCGATTGTACCACGCATCCTTATTGGTTTAACTCCATACTTTGTCTATAAACTCCTCAAAAACAAGGCTGGGCTCATCTTCGCGGGAGCACTCGGTTCCCTCACAAATACTGTATTTGTACTAGGCGGAATCTTCTTCCTCTTTGGAAATGTTTTTGACGGAAATATCCAAAAACTATTAGCTACTGTTATCTCAACAAATTCTATCGCAGAACTCATAATCTCAGCAATACTTACCCTAGTTATTGTTCCGAGACTTGAAAAAATCAAAAAATAAGAGGTCGGGAGAATCCCGGCCTCGATTTTTATTTACCCCAAGTAACTGACTCTGTATTTAATTAAGATTACAGACTCCTAAAAGTCCCTTTGACGAAATTATCGAAAAACTTGATTGTAAAGACTCACCAATATGGGAAAAAGCTTCAATCTTGGAAAAATAATTACTTTCCCATAGCCTTTTATCTACTTATTATTGGGCTAGACGTGCTTCTTCTAAAATCTTTTCAATCTTTGTTGTCAGCAAATCGATAGCTACTGTGTTGGTTACTCCTTCTGGAATAACGATATCTGCATAACGCTTTGTTGGCTCAATAAATTGATGATACATGGGTTTTACCACACCAAGATACTGGTCAATAACGCTATCCAGGCTACGACCACGTTCTTCCATATCACGTTTAATACGGCGAATGATACGAACATCATCATCTGTATCTACGAAAATCTTGATATCCATCAAATCACGAAGTCGTTTGTCCTCCAAAACCAAGATTCCTTCTACGATAAAGACATCCTGAGGTTCTTGACGGTAGGTTTTAGAACTTCTAGTATGGGCAGCATAATCATAGGTAGGAATATCAACTGGACGACCTGCCAACAACTCTTTGATTTGCTCAATCATCAAATCAGTATCAAAAGCAAAAGGATGGTCATAGTTGGTCTTGATACGCTCTTCAAAGGTTAAATGAGATTGATCTTTATAGTAGGAATCATGCTCAATCATAGAGATTTTCTCATTTGGAAAATGTGACAAGATTGCTTTAGATACACTTGTCTTTCCTCCTCCAGATCCACCTGTTACTCCGATAATGATTGGTCTATTTTGCATTGTAGCCTCCTTGTTTTTTCCCTTGTCTATTTTACCATATTTTTGATAAATTTTACAGATGGAGTTTTCTAGAAAATAGAAGAAAAAATCCTCATAGCTAGAAGCTACAAGGATTTGTAATTGATTAATCGAAGTTAACGTATTCTTTAGAAAGTTCAAGAACTTCTTCCATTGTTGAACATTCAGTAAGAGCACGGTTAGCGTATTCTTGCATTTTAGCAGTGTCGAGTTTCTTCATCAAGCTACGTGTACGAAGTACAGATGTTGCTGACATAGAGAACTCATCCAAGCCCATTCCGACAAGAAGTGGAACAGCTGTTTGGTCACCAGCCATTTCACCACACATACCAGCCCATTTACCTTCAGCGTGAGCTGCTTTGATAACGTTGTTGATCAAACGAAGGATTGATGGGTTGTATGGTTGGTAAAGGTATGAAACTTGTTCGTTCATACGGTCTGCCGCCATTGTGTATTGGATCAAGTCGTTTGTACCAATTGAGAAGAAATCAACTTCTTTTGCAAATTGGTCTGCAAGCATAGCTGCTGCAGGAATTTCGATCATGATACCAACTTGGATGTCATCCGCAACTGCAACACCTTCAGCAAGAAGGTTAGCTTTTTCTTCATCGAAGACTGCTTTAGCTGCACGGAATTCTTTCAAAAGCGCAACCATCGGGAACATGATACGCAATTGACCGTGTACAGAAGCACGAAGAAGAGCACGGATTTGAGTGCGGAACATTGCATCTCCTGTTTCAGAGATAGAGATACGAAGAGCACGGAATCCAAGGAATGGGTTCATTTCATGTGGCATATCGAAGTAAGGAAGTTCCTTGTCACCACCGATATCCATTGTACGGACAACAACTGGTTTACCGTTCATTCCTTCAAGAACAGCCTTGTATGCTTCGTACTGCTCGTCTTCAGTTGGGAAGTCTTGAGAATCCATGTACAAGAACTCTGTACGGTAAAGACCGACAGCTTCTGCACCATTGTCATTAACACCTTCAACGTCTTTTGGAGTACCAATGTTTGCTGCCAATTCGAAGTGTTTACCGTCAGCAGTAACTGTTTGAGCATCCTTCAAGAGTGCCCACTCAGCTTTTTGTTGAGCGTAAGCTTCACCAGCTGCTTTAAACTCAGCCGCTTGTTCGTCAGTAGGGTTAATAATCACTTCACCTGTAATACCATTAACGGCAAGTAGGTCACCATCTTTAACGATTTCAGTGATGTTGTTTGTACCCAAAACTGCAGCGATTTCAAGTGTACGAGCCATGATAGCTGAGTGACTTGTACGTCCACCAATGTTTGTTACAAAAGCTTTTACAAAGTTTTTGTCCAATTGAGCTGTATCAGATGGAGTCAAGTCGTGAGCAATCACGATTACTTCTTCATTGATAGAAGCTGGGTTTGGCAATTTTTTACCAAGGAGGTTAGCCAATACACGTTTTGTTACGTCACGGATATCCGCTGCACGTTCTTGCATGTATGGGTTGTCTTCCATGCCTTCGAAGATTGTGATAAACATATCTGTAACTTCTTTCAGACCTGCTTCTGCATTCACTTTCTTAGCACGGATAGTTTCTTTGATTTGACCGATCAATTCAGGGTCAGCAAGAACCATCAAGTGGGCGTCAAATACTTGTGCCGCTTCTTCACCAAGCGTACCTACAGCCTTCTCGCGGATAAGAGAAAGCTCGTTTTGAGAAGCTTCAAGAGCAACATCCAAACGAGCCTCTTCTGCATTTGTATCTTCGACTGTAACAGTCTCGAATGATAAATCCGGTTGAACGAGTAGATATGCTTTTGCAACTGCAACACCGTCAGATGCTGCGATTCCTTTAAGCATTTCTGTCATTTCCTTATGCCAATCCTTCTTTTTCCATTGTTTCTGAGATTGCAGCGATAGCGTCATCAGCGTCTGCACCTTCAGCAGTGATTGTAACGTCAGCACCTTGACCAACACCAAGGCTCATTACACCCATGATAGATTTAAGGTTAACTGATTTACCTTTGTACTCAAGAGTGATATCTGAAGCAAATTTGCTAGCAGTTTGTACCAACAATGTTGCTGGACGTGCGTGAATACCTGTTTCTGCCACTACGTGGAAATCTTTAGAAGCCATAGTTTGACTCTCCTTTAATAGTTTTCTTGTTGAGTTACATATCTGATAACCCTTACAATTTAGTATTATATCACCTTCATTGATATTTTTCAAGTATTTTATGGACTTTCTTCAATTTCCTTTCAGATAACTTGCTGAAAATCTTCTATTAAATCTAGCAAAACACAGTATGTAGTTTTTGTCGAGACACCTATAATGAAATCATTGCTTTTTCTGTAATTATTTTTCAATGCTACACTATATATTGTGTTTGTTGGTAAAATCAGTAAAATAAGTACACAAGATTTAGTTTTAGAAAGTTGACAAAGTTTTTTTTTCTGATATACTAAGAAAGTAATAATTTTTTAAAGAGGAGTTACAGAAATGGTAACCGTATATTCTAAAAACAACTGTGTCCAATGTAAAATGACGAAACGTTTTTTAGACAGTAATAATGTTGAATATAAAGAAATCAATCTTGATGAACAACCTGAATACATTGATCAAGTAAAAGAGCTTGGCTTTAGTGCTGCTCCTATTATTCAGACACCAACAGAAGTTTTCTCTGGTTTCCAACCAGGTAAACTCAAACAACTTGCTTAAGAATCAGGACAAAAGCTTCTATGTCTACCTTAGAAGCCTTTCTTTTGTAATTAGATAAAGGATTTTTTATGGGATTAAAACAACTTGAAGATGTGACTTACTTCCGTCTTAATAATGAAATTAACCGTCCTGTTAATGGACAAATCATGCTTCACAAAGACAAGGAAGCTTTAGAAGCCTTCTTTAAAGAAAATGTTGTACCAAATACAATGTTTTTTAACTCAATTACGGATAAAATCAACTTCCTCATTGAGCATAACTACATTGAAACAGCATTTATCAAGAAATACCGTCCAGAATTTTTGGAAGAACTACACCAATTTATCAAGGATCAAAACTTCCAGTTTAAGTCTTTCATGGCTGCCTATAAATTCTATAATCAGTATGCTCTGAAAACTAATGACGGAGAATACTACCTTGAAAGCATGGAAGACCGTGTCTTCTTTAACGCTCTTTACTTTGCGGATGGTGATGAAGCGATTGCCATTGATATTGCTAATGAAATTATCCACCAACGTTATCAACCTGCTACTCCTTCTTTCTTGAATGCAGGTCGTGCTCGTCGTGGTGAGTTGGTATCTTGTTTCTTGATCCAGGTAACAGATGATATGAACTCTATCGGACGTTCTATCAACTCAGCTCTTCAACTTTCACGTATCGGTGGTGGTGTGGGAATTTCCCTCAGCAACCTTCGTGAAGCTGGAGCTCCTATTAAAGGATATGAGGGTGCTGCTTCTGGTGTTGTACCAGTTATGAAGCTTTTCGAAGACAGCTTCTCTTACTCTAACCAACTCGGTCAACGTCAAGGTGCTGGAGTTGTTTACCTCAATGTCTTCCACCCAGATATCATCGCCTTCCTTTCAACTAAGAAGGAAAATGCGGACGAAAAAGTGCGTGTCAAGACCCTTTCACTTGGTGTTGTTGTACCAGATAAATTCTACGAATTAGCTCGTAAGAATGAAGAAATGTACCTATTTAGCCCATATTCTGTAGAAAAAGAGTATGGCGTACCTTTCAACTACATCGATATCACAGAAAAATACGATGAGCTAGTTGCAAATCCAAACATCCGTAAGACAAAAATCAAGGCGCGTGATTTGGAAACTGAGATTTCTAAATTGCAACAAGAATCTGGCTATCCTTATGTGGTCAACATTGATACTGCTAACCGCGCAAATCCAGTTGATGGTAAGATTATCATGAGCAACTTGTGTTCAGAGATTCTTCAAGTCCAAGAACCAAGTCTTATCAACGATGCTCAAGAATTCCTAAAAATGGGTACTGATGTCTCATGTAACCTTGGTTCAACAAACGTGGTCAACATGATGACTTCACCTGACTTTGGTCGCTCCATCCGTGCTATGGTTCGTGCCCTTACTTTCGTTACAGATAGTTCACACATCGTAGCTGTTCCTACAATCGACCACGGAAACAGCCAAGCTCATACCTTTGGTCTTGGTGCCATGGGACTTCACAGCTACCTTGCGCAACAATTGATCGAATACGGATCGCCTGAGTCTGTTGAATTTACAAGCATCTACTTCATGCTTATGAACTACTGGACCTTGGTTGAGTCAAACAACATCGCACGTGAACGTGGTGTTACCTTCCATAACTTTGAGAAATCAGACTATGCTAACGGTAGCTACTTTGATAAGTATTTGACTAGCGAATTTCTTCCGAAATCAGACCGTGTTAAAGAACTTTTCAAAGATATTTTTATCCCTACTGCTGCTGACTGGGCTGAACTTCGTGATAAAGTTAAAGCAGATGGACTTTACCACCAAAACCGACTTGCTGTAGCGCCAAATGGTTCTATCAGCTACATCAACGATGTTTCTGCTTCTATCCACCCAATCACGCAACGTATCGAAGAACGCCAAGAGAAGAAAATCGGTAAGATTTACTATCCTGCTGCTGGTTTGTCAACAGAAACAATCCCTTACTACACTTCTGCTTATGACATGGATATGCGTAAGGTCATTGATGTTTATGCTGCTGCAACCGAGCACGTTGACCAAGGACTTTCACTCACTCTCTTCATGCGTAGTGATATTCCGACAGGCCTTTACGAATGGAAGAAAGAAAACAAACAAACGACACGTGACTTGTCTATCCTTCGTAACTATGCCTTCAACAAAGGTATCAAGTCTATCTACTACGTCCGTACCTTTACAGATGATGGTGGAGAAGTCGGTGCTAACCAATGTGAGAGCTGTGTGATTTAATTCAACTCTCAAAAAAATTACATTTACTTAATCCATTAAACGTATTTTGCTGATAAAATCATGTAAGAACATAAAAGTCGGGCTTCCGACTTTTTGTTCGATTCTAGCATAGAATTATGATAAAATAAGAGTGATTATGTTATCGCATTACTACACACAGAAAGAGATTTCAAATGAAAACTTACTACAAAGCTATTAACTGGAATGCCATCGAAGATGTCATTGACAAATCAACCTGGGAAAAGCTGACTGAGCAGTTCTGGCTTGATACGCGTATCCCTTTGTCAAATGACCTAGACGACTGGAGAAAGCTTTCTAATAAGGAAAAAGACCTTGTTGGTAAAGTTTTTGGAGGTTTGACCCTTCTTGATACCATGCAATCAGAAACTGGTGTTCAAGCCCTTCGTGCTGATATTCGTACCCCTCACGAGGAAGCTGTTTTTAACAATATCCAATTTATGGAATCTGTCCATGCCAAATCTTACTCTTCTATCTTTTCTACATTGAATACCAAGTCAGAAATCGAAGAGATTTTCGAATGGACCAACACTAATCCATATCTTCAGAAAAAAGCTGAGATTATCAATGAAATCTACCTAAACGGAACTCCTCTTGAAAAGAAAGTAGCTAGTGTTTTCCTTGAAACCTTCCTTTTCTACTCTGGTTTCTTCACACCACTCTACTATCTTGGAAACAACAAGTTGGCCAACGTAGCTGAGATCATCAAGTTGATCATTCGTGACGAGTCAGTTCATGGAACCTACATCGGCTACAAGTTCCAGCTAGGTTTCAACGAATTACCTGAAGACGAACAAGAAAAACTCAAAGAATGGATGTACGACCTTCTCTATACTCTTTATGAGAATGAAGAAGGCTACACAGAGAGCCTCTATGACGAAGTCGGATGGACTGAAGAGGTTAAAACCTTCCTTCGCTACAATGCAAATAAAGCCCTTATGAACTTGGGGCAAGATCCTCTCTTCCCTGATTCAGCTGACGATGTCAACCCGATCGTTATGAATGGGATTTCAACTGGTACATCAAACCACGACTTCTTCTCTCAAGTTGGTAATGGCTATCTACTTGGTGAAGTTGAAGCTATGCAGGATGATGACTATAACTATGGACTAAATTAATACCTAACCTAAAAAAACATCTAAGTTTATTTACAAACTAGATGTTTTTTTTTGTTTATTTTTGTTTTCTTTAAGTTGCTTAGCTGTTTAAAATATGATAAAATAATATTAGATTTGGGGGTGGTTCAATGCTGAAGCAAGAAAAATTAGATACTATTTTAGAAATTGTAAATACAAAAGGAACTATCACTGTTAAAGAGATTATGAATCGCCTTGATATTTCCGATATGACAGCTAGACGATATTTACAAGAGTTAGCAGATAAGGATTTGCTGGTTCGAGTTCATGGCGGTGCTGAAAAACTTCGAACAGGTTCCTTATTAAATAATGAGCGTTCTAACGTTGAAAAACAAGGACTACAAACAGCAGAAAAACAAGAAATTGCTCGCTTTGCAGGTCACTTAGTTGAAGAAAGAGAAACTATTTTTATTGGTCCAGGTACCACATTAGAATTCTTTGCGCGTGAGCTTCCTATCGATAACATTCGAGTTGTTACCAATAGTTTGCCTGTATTTCTCATTCTAAACGAGCGTAAGCTAACTGATCTCATTCTAATCGGTGGTAATTATCGTTCAATTACAGGAGCTTTTGTCGGTACTCTCACTCTTCAAGATATCGCTAGTTTGCAATTTTCAAAAGCCTTCGTTAGTTGTAATGGTATCAAGGATCATGCTATCGCTACTTTTAGTGAAGACGAAGGTGAAGCACAGAAATTAGCACTAGAAAACGCCAATAAAAAATATCTCCTAGCTGACCATAGCAAATTTGATAAATTTGATTTCTTCACATTTTACAATATCTCAGATATCGACACCATTATCACTGATTCAAAATTAAGTGACCAAACACTCCAATCACTGTCTAAACAAACTAAAATTATCAAGTCAAAACCTTAAACTCTACAACTAGTCATAGAATTTAGTAGCTACTACTAATTCCATGGCTAGTTTTTTTATTTTGCAAAAATTATAAAAAGTTCCCGAAATGTTTATAGATATTTACCAAACACAAATATTATAGAACTAAAAAAACCTGAAAGATATACCTTTCAGGTTTTTTGATTGGAATAATCAACTAATAGAATCGTTAGAAGATTTATTCTTCATCATCACGCTTACGACGTTTAGCCACTAATCCTAATCCAGTTAGACCTGCTACAACTCCAAGGAGAGCATTTGCAGCTGAAGCAGTTTCACCTGTATTTGGTAATTGCTTACGGGCCTTAGTGGTATCAGTTTGAGGAGCTAGACTTGTTGAATGAATCATAGACGCACTTGTTGATGTTGATGCTGATTCAGATGCTGATCTGCTTGCGCTCGTTGATGCTGACGTACTTGCTGACGTGCTTGCACTTGTTGATGCTGACGTACTTGCTGACGTGCTTGCACTTGTTGATGCTGACGTACTTGCTGATGTGCTTGCGCTTGTTGATGCGGATGTACTTGCTGACGTGCTTGCACTTGTTGATGCCGATGTGCTTGCTGACGTGCTTGCGCTTGTTGATGCCGACGTACTTGCGCTCGTTGAAGCGGATGTACTTGCTGACGTGCTTGCACTTGTTGATGCCGATGTGCTTGCTGATGTACTTGCGCTTGTTGAAGCTGACGTGCTAGCCGATGTGCTTGCACTTGTTGATGCTGACGTACTTGCTGATGTACTTGCGCTTGTTGAAGCCGACGTACTTGCGGACGTACTTGCGGACGTACTTGCTGATGTACTTGCGCTTGTTGAAGCGGACGTGCTAGCCGATGTGCTTGCACTTGTTGAAGCCGATGTGCTTGCACTTGTTGATGCCGATGTACTTGCTGACGTGCTTGCACTTGTTGATGCCGACGTGCTAGCAGATGTACTTGCTGACGTGCTTGCGCTTGTTGATGCTGACGTACTTGCTGACGTGCTTGCGCTTGTTGATGCTGACGTACTTGCTGACGTGCTTGCACTTGTTGATGCTGACGTACTTGCTGACGTGCTTGCACTTGTTGAAGCGGATGTACTTGCTGACGTGCTTGCGCTTGTTGAAGCGGATGTACTTGCTGACGTGCTTGCACTTGTTGAGGCTGACGTACTTGCTGACGTGCTTGCGCTTGTTGAGGCCGACGTACTTGCTGACGTGCTTGCGCTTGTTGATGCGGATGTACTTGCTGAGGTGCTTGCACTTGTTGATGCGGATGTACTTGCTGACGTGCTTGCACTTGTTGAGGCTGACGTACTTGCTGACGTGCTTGCGCTTGTTGAAGCGGATGTACTTGCTGACGTGCTTGCACTTGTTGATGCCGATGTACTTGCTGAAGTGCTTGCGCTTGTTGAGGCCGACGTACTTGCTGACGTACTTGCTGATGTGCTTGCACTTGTTGATGCCGATGTACTTGCTGAGGTACTTGCACTTGTTGAGGCTGACGTACTTGCCGATGTGCTTGCACTTGTTGAAGCTGACGTACTTGCTGACGTGCTTGCACTTGTTGATGCAGATGTACTTGCTGAGGTACTTGCACTTGTTGAAGCGGATGTACTTGCTGACGTGCTTGCGCTTGTTGAGGCTGACGTGCTAGCAGATGTACTTGCGCTTGTTGAGGCTGACGTGCTAGCAGATGTACTTGCACTTGTTGAAGCGGATGTACTTGCTGACGTACTTGCACTTGTTGAGGCTGACGTGCTTGCTGAAGTGCTTGCACTTGTTGATGCCGACGTACTTGCTGACGTGCTAGCGCTCGTTGATGCTGAGGTGCTTGCACTTGTTGAAGCCGATGTACTTGCTGACGTGCTTGCACTTGTTGAAGCGGACGTACTTGCTGACGTGCTTGCACTTGTTGATGCTGATGTACTTGCTGACGTGCTAGCCGATGTACTTGCTGACGTGCTTGCACTTGTTGAAGCGGACGTACTTGCTGACGTGCTTGCACTTGTTGATGCTGATGTACTTGCTGACGTGCTAGCCGATGTACTTGCGCTTGTTGAAGCTGATGTGCTTGCTGATGTACTTGCACTTGTTGAAGCCGATGTACTTGCTGACGTGCTTGCACTTGTTGATGCGGATGTACTTGCCGATGTGCTTGCACTTGTTGATGCGGATGTACTTGCTGATGTACTTGCGCTCGTTGAGGCTGACGTACTTGCACTTGTTGATGCCGACGTACTTGCTGACGTACTTGCTGACGTGCTTGCACTTGTTGAAGCGGATGTACTTGCTGATGTGCTTGCGCTTGTTGAAGCTGACGTGCTTACGCTTGTTGATGCTGACGTGCTTGCTGATGTGCTTGCACTTGTTGAAGCGGATGTACTTGCTGACGTACTTGCGCTTGTTGAGGCTGACGTGCTAGCAGATGTACTTGCACTTGTTGAGGCTGACGTACTTGCACTTGTTGAAGCCGATGTACTTGCTGACGTGCTTGCACTTGTTGAGGCTGACGTACTTGCTGAGGTACTTGCGCTCGTTGAGGCTGATGTGCTTGCTGACGTGCTTGCACTTGTTGAGGCTGATGTACTTGCTGACGTACTTGCACTTGTTGAGGCTGACGTGCTAGCCGATGTGCTTGCACTTGTTGATGCTGACGTACTTGCACTTGTTGAAGCCGATGTGCTTGCGCTCGTTGAGGCTGACGTACTTGCACTTGTTGAAGCCGATGTGCTTGCTGATGTACTTGCGCTCGTTGAGGTTGATGTACTTGCACTTGTTGAGGCTGACGTGCTTGCTGATGTGCTTGCACTTGTTGAAGCCGATGTACTTGCTGATGTGCTTGCACTTGTTGAAGCCGATGTACTTGCTGACGTGCTTGCACTTGTTGAAGCCGATGTACTTGCTGATGTGCTTGCGCTCGTTGAGGCTGACGTACTTGCTGACGTGCTTGCTGATGTGCTTGCACTTGTTGAAGCCGATGTACTTGCTGACATACTTGCGCTTGTTGAGGCTGACGTGCTAGCAGATGTACTTGCACTTGTTGAGGCTGACGTACTTGCTGATGTGCTTGCGCTCGTTGAGGCTGACGTACTTGCACTTGTTGAAGCAGATGTGCTTGCTGATGTACTTGCGCTCGTTGAGGCTGATGTGCTTGCACTTGTTGAGGCTGACGTGCTAGCAGATGTGCTTGCGCTCGTTGAGGCTGATGTGCTTGCACTTGTTGAGGCTGACGTGCTTGCGCTTGTTGAGGCTGACGTGCTTGCTGAGGTGCTTGCACTTGTTGAAGCGGATGTACTTGCTGACGTACTTGCACTTGTTGAGGCTGACGTACTTGCTGACGTGCTTGCACTTGTTAAAGCCGATGTACTTGCTGATGTACTTGCGCTTGTTGAAGCTGATGTGCTTGCACTTGTTGATGCTGACGTGCTTGCTGATGTGCTTGCACTTGTTGAGGCGGATGTACTTGCGCTTGTTGATGCTGACGTGCTAGCAGATGTACTTGTACTTGCTGATGTGCTTGCGCTCGTTGAGGCTGACGTACTTGCACTTGTTGAAGCGGATGTGCTTGCGCTCGTTGAGGCTGATGTACTTGCACTTGTTGAAGCGGACGTACTTGCTGAGGTGCTTGCACTTGTTGAAGCCGATGTACTTGCTGACGTGCTTGCACTTGTTGAAGCCGATGTACTTGCACTTGTTGAGGTTGACGTACTTGCGCTTGTTGAAGCTGACGTGCTAGCCGATGTGCTTGCACTTGTTGAGGCGGATGTACTTGCTGAAGTACTTGCGCTCGTTGATGCTGACGTACTTGCTGACGTGCTTGCACTTGTTGAAGCGGATGTACTTGCTGATGTGCTTGCGCTTGTTGATGCTGACGTGCTTGCACTTGTTGAGGCTGACGTGCTAGCCGATGTGCTTGCACTTGTTGAGGCTGACGTACTTGCTGACGTGCTTGCACTTGTTGAGGCTGACGTGCTAGCCGATGTGCTTGCACTTGTTGAGGCTGACGTACTTGCTGACGTGCTTGCACTTGTTGAAGCCGATGTACTTGCTGACGTGCTTGCACTTGTTGAGGCTGACGTACTTGCTGACGTACTTGCGCTTGTTGATGCTGATGTGCTTGCTGAGGTACTTGCGCTCGTTGAGGCTGACGTGCTAGCCGATGTGCTTGCACTTGTTGAAGCGGACGTACTTGCTGAGGTGCTTGCACTTGTTGAAGCCGACGTACTTGCTGACGTGCTTGCGCTCGTTGATGCTGAGGTACTTGCACTTGTTGAAGCGGACGTGCTTGCGCTTGTTGAGGCGGACGTACTTGCTGATGTGCTTGCGCTGGTTGAAGCGGATGTACTTGCTGACGTACTTGCGCTCGTTGATGCAGATGTACTTGCTGACGTACTTGCACTTGTTGAAGCGGATGTACTTGCTGATGTGCTTGCTGACGTGCTTGCTGATGTACTTGCACTTGTTGAGGCTGATGTACTTGCTGATGTACTTGCGCTTGTTGAAGCGGACGTGCTAGCCGATGTGCTTGCGCTGGTTGAAGCTGATGTACTTGCTGATGTGCTTGCGCTTGTTGATGCGGACGTGCTAGCAGATGTACTTGCGCTCGTTGAAGCTGAGGTACTTGCTGACGTGCTTGCACTTGTTGAAGCAGATGTACTTGCTGACGTACTTGCGCTTGTTGATGCAGATGTACTTGCTGATGTGCTTGCACTTGTTGATGCAGATGTACTTGCTGACGTACTTGCGCTCGTTGATGCAGATGTACTTGCTGATGTGCTTGCGCTTGTTGAAGCGGATGTACTTGCGCTTGTTGAAGCCGACGTACTTGCACTTGTTGAAGCTGACGTGCTAGCCGACGTACTTGCACTTGTTGATGCAGATGTACTTGCTGACGTACTTGCGCTTGTTGATGCAGATGTACTTGCTGATGTGCTTGCGCTTGTTGAAGCGGATGTACTTGCTGACGTACTTGCACTTGTTGATGCAGATGTACTTGCGCTCGTTGATGCAGATGTACTTGCTGATGTGCTTGCGCTTGTTGAAGCGGATGTGCTAGCCGATGTGCTTGCGCTTGTTGAGGCGGATGTACTTGCTGAAGTACTTGCGCTCGTTGATGCTGACGTACTTGCTGACGTGCTTGCACTTGTTGAAGCGGATGTACTTGCTGATGTGCTTGCGCTTGTTGATGCTGACGTGCTTGCACTTGTTGAGGCTGACGTGCTAGCCGATGTGCTTGCACTTGTTGAGGCTGACGTACTTGCTGACGTGCTTGCACTTGTTGAAGCCGATGTACTTGCTGACGTGCTTGCACTTGTTGAGGCTGACGTACTTGCTGACGTACTTGCGCTTGTTGATGCTGATGTGCTTGCTGAGGTACTTGCGCTCGTTGAGGCTGACGTGCTAGCCGATGTGCTTGCACTTGTTGAAGCGGACGTACTTGCTGAGGTGCTTGCACTTGTTGAAGCCGACGTACTTGCTGACGTGCTTGCGCTCGTTGATGCTGAGGTACTTGCACTTGTTGAAGCGGACGTGCTTGCGCTTGTTGAGGCGGACGTACTTGCTGATGTGCTTGCGCTGGTTGAAGCGGATGTACTTGCTGACGTACTTGCGCTCGTTGATGCAGATGTACTTGCTGACGTACTTGCACTTGTTGAAGCGGATGTACTTGCTGATGTGCTTGCTGACGTGCTTGCTGATGTACTTGCACTTGTTGAGGCTGATGTACTTGCTGATGTACTTGCGCTTGTTGAAGCGGACGTGCTAGCCGATGTGCTTGCGCTGGTTGAAGCTGATGTACTTGCTGATGTGCTTGCGCTTGTTGATGCGGACGTGCTAGCAGATGTACTTGCGCTCGTTGAAGCTGAGGTACTTGCTGACGTGCTTGCACTTGTTGAAGCAGATGTACTTGCTGACGTACTTGCGCTTGTTGATGCAGATGTACTTGCTGATGTGCTTGCACTTGTTGATGCAGATGTACTTGCTGACGTACTTGCGCTCGTTGATGCAGATGTACTTGCTGATGTGCTTGCGCTTGTTGAAGCGGATGTACTTGCGCTTGTTGAAGCCGACGTACTTGCACTTGTTGAAGCTGACGTGCTAGCCGACGTACTTGCACTTGTTGATGCAGATGTACTTGCTGACGTACTTGCGCTTGTTGATGCAGATGTACTTGCTGATGTGCTTGCGCTTGTTGAAGCGGATGTACTTGCTGACGTACTTGCACTTGTTGATGCAGATGTACTTGCGCTCGTTGATGCAGATGTACTTGCTGATGTGCTTGCGCTTGTTGAAGCGGATGTGCTAGCCGATGTGCTTGCGCTTGTTGAGGCGGATGTACTTGCTGAAGTACTTGCGCTCGTTGATGCTGACGTACTTGCTGACGTGCTTGCACTTGTTGAAGCGGATGTACTTGCTGATGTGCTTGCGCTTGTTGATGCTGACGTGCTTGCACTTGTTGAGGCTGATGTACTTGCTGATGTACTTGCGCTTGTTGAAGCGGACGTGCTAGCCGATGTGCTTGCGCTGGTTGAAGCTGATGTACTTGCTGATGTGCTTGCGCTTGTTGATGCGGACGTGCTAGCAGATGTACTTGCGCTCGTTGAAGCTGAGGTACTTGCTGACGTGCTTGCACTTGTTGAAGCAGATGTACTTGCTGACGTACTTGCGCTTGTTGATGCAGATGTACTTGCTGATGTGCTTGCACTTGTTGATGCAGATGTACTTGCTGACGTACTTGCGCTCGTTGATGCAGATGTACTTGCTGATGTGCTTGCGCTTGTTGAAGCGGATGTACTTGCGCTTGTTGAAGCGGATGTACTTGCGCTTGTTGAAGCCGACGTACTTGCACTTGTTGAAGCTGACGTGCTAGCCGACGTACTTGCACTTGTTGATGCAGATGTACTTGCTGACGTACTTGCGCTTGTTGATGCAGATGTACTTGCTGATGTGCTTGCGCTTGTTGAAGCGGATGTACTTGCTGACGTACTTGCACTTGTTGATGCAGATGTACTTGCGCTCGTTGATGCAGATGTACTTGCTGATGTGCTTGCGCTGGTTGAAGCGGATGTGCTAGCCGATGTGCTTGCGCTTGTTGAAGCGGATGTACTTGCGGACGTACTTGCACTTGTTGATGCAGATGTACTTGCTGACGTGCTTGCACTTGTTGAAGCGGATGTACTTGCTGACGTACTTGCGCTTGTTGAGGCTGACGTGCTAGCAGATGTACTTGCACTTGTTGAGGCTGACGTACTTGCACTTGTTGAAGCCGATGTACTTGCTGACGTGCTTGCACTTGTTGAGGCTGACGTACTTGCTGAGGTGCTTGCACTTGTTGAAGCCGACGTACTTGCTGACGTGCTTGCGCTCGTTGATGCTGAGGTACTTGCACTTGTTGAAGCGGACGTGCTTGCGCTGGTTGAGGCGGACGTACTTGCTGATGTGCTTGCGCTGGTTGAAGCGGATGTACTTGCTGACGTACTTGCGCTCGTTGATGCAGATGTACTTGCTGACGTGCTTGCACTTGTTGATGCCGATGTACTTGCTGATGTGCTAGCCGATGTGCTTGCACTTGTTGAGGCTGATGTACTTGCGCTCGTTGATGCAGATGTACTTGCTGACGTACTTGCACTTGTTGAAGCGGATGTACTTGCTGATGTGCTTGCTGACGTGCTTGCTGATGTACTTGCACTTGTTGAGGCTGAGGTACTTGCTGATGTACTTGCGCTTGTTGAAGCGGACGTGCTAGCAGATGTACTTGCGCTCGTTGAAGCTGAGGTACTTGCTGACGTGCTTGCACTTGTTGAAGCAGATGTACTTGCTGATGTGCTTGCTGACGTGCTTGCTGATGTACTTGCACTTGTTGAGGCTGATGTACTTGCTGATGTACTTGCGCTTGTTGAAGCGGACGTGCTAGCAGATGTACTTGCGCTCGTTGAAGCTGAGGTACTTGCTGACGTGCTTGCACTTGTTGATGCAGATGTACTTGCTGACGTACTTGCGCTTGTTGATGCAGATGTACTTGCTGATGTGCTTGCACTTGTTGATGCAGATGTACTTGCGCTCGTTGATGCAGATGTACTTGCTGATGTGCTTGCGCTTGTTGAAGCGGATGTACTTGCTGACGTACTTGCACTTGTTGAGGCTGACGTACTTGCTGACGTACTTGCGCTTGTTGAAGCGGACGTGCTAGCCGATGTGCTTGCGCTTGTTGAAGCGGATGTACTTGCGGACGTACTTGCACTTGTTGATGCAGATGTACTTGCTGACGTGCTTGCACTTGTTGAAGCGGATGTACTTGCTGACGTACTTGCGCTTGTTGAGGCTGACGTGCTAGCAGATGTACTTGCACTTGTTGAAGCGGATGTACTTGCTGACGTACTTGCGCTTGTTGAGGCTGACGTGCTAGCAGATGTACTTGCACTTGTTGAGGCTGACGTACTTGCACTTGTTGAAGCCGATGTACTTGCTGACGTACTTGCGCTCGTTGATGCAGATGTACTTGCTGACGTGCTTGCGCTTGTTGAGGCGGACGTACTTGCTGATGTGCTTGCGCTGGTTGAAGCGGATGTACTTGCTGACGTACTTGCGCTCGTTGATGCAGATGTACTTGCTGACGTGCTTGCACTTGTTGATGCCGATGTACTTGCTGATGTGCTAGCCGATGTGCTTGCACTTGTTGAGGCTGATGTACTTGCGCTCGTTGATGCAGATGTACTTGCTGACGTACTTGCACTTGTTGAAGCGGATGTACTTGCTGATGTGCTTGCTGACGTGCTTGCTGATGTACTTGCACTTGTTGAGGCTGATGTACTTGCTGATGTACTTGCGCTGGTTGAAGCGGACGTGCTAGCCGATGTGCTTGCGCTGGTTGAAGCTGATGTACTTGCTGATGTGCTTGCGCTTGTTGATGCGGACGTGCTAGCAGATGTACTTGCGCTCGTTGAAGCTGAGGTACTTGCTGACGTGCTTGCACTTGTTGAAGCAGATGTACTTGCTGACGTACTTGCGCTTGTTGATGCAGATGTACTTGCTGATGTGCTTGCACTTGTTGATGCAGATGTACTTGCTGACGTACTTGCGCTCGTTGATGCAGATGTACTTGCTGATGTGCTTGCGCTTGTTGAAGCGGATGTACTTGCGCTTGTTGAAGCCGACGTACTTGCACTTGTTGAAGCTGACGTGCTAGCCGACGTACTTGCACTTGTTGAAGCAGATGTACTTGCTGACGTACTTGCGCTTGTTGATGCAGATGTACTTGCTGATGTGCTTGCGCTTGTTGAAGCGGATGTACTTGCTGACGTACTTGCACTTGTTGAAGCAGATGTACTTGCGCTCGTTGATGCAGATGTACTTGCTGACGTACTTGCGCTCGTTGATGCAGATGTACTTGCTGATGTGCTTGCGCTTGTTGAAGCGGATGTACTTGCTGACGTACTTGCACTTGTTGATGCAGATGTACTTGCGCTCGTTGATGCAGATGTACTTGCTGATGTGCTTGCGCTTGTTGAAGCGGATGTGCTAGCCGATGTGCTTGCGCTTGTTGAAGCGGATGTACTTGCGGACGTACTTGCACTTGTTGATGCAGATGTACTTGCTGACGTGCTTGCACTTGTTGAAGCGGATGTACTTGCGGACGTACTTGCGCTTGTTGAGGCTGACGTGCTAGCAGATGTACTTGCACTTGTTGAGGCTGACGTACTTGCACTTGTTGAAGCCGATGTACTTGCACTTGTTGAATCAGATGTACTTGCACTCGTTGAGGCCGATGCACTCGTCGAAGCTGACTCTGATGCAGATGTACTTGCACTCGTTGACGCTGACGTACTTGCTGATTCTGACTTGTGATCTGAATCCGACAAATCTGGAGTTACTGTGTTTTGTGTTCCGTCTTTGTAGGTAATCGTTACAGTTCCATTGCTATCAATATCGTACGATTTAATACGGAAATCTGTTGCAGGGTTAGACGTCTTCACCGCTTCAAGAATCTTATCAAGGTCTTTTCGAGTCAATGAAGTTAGATTAGAAACTTGGATAGCACTGCTTGGTTTAATACCTGGGAATTTTTCATTCAGTTTCCCTTGTGCTACTACAGCTGTGGCTCTACCTGTATTATTTGATAAATCTATAGCACTAGTTCCACGGGTCCATTTATTACCATCTGCATACTGTACATTTTCTCCATAAGTAGCAGTGTACTCTAGGACTTTCGGATTAGTTGCTGAAGCTTCAGTAGGAGTATCCTTAATTCCTGGTGCAGCATCATCTGAAGAATAACCATCTTGGAAAATGCGATCTTTATCAGAAGTTCCATCATTTAATTTCAGAGTTTTAATCTTACCACTATTATCTTTAGCAGTTAAGACAACTTTAACCTGGTCTCCTGCGAAGACTTCGTAACCACTAACTCCTGGACGAACATTATTCTTAATCGATTGTTTTTCCCATAGGCCAGTCTTATCGTTCTTGACATAAAGTTCAAAAGTAGCTTCTGGACTTTCAGTTTCCTTGGTAATCGTCTTCGTCGTTGTAGCTGAAGTCAAGGTTTCAGTTCCACCACCCGGTAGACTGACTGTCTTCTCTTGCTTAACAGTTACATCGCCTGTTGGAAGAAGACCGTTATTGCCGTCGTATGCGTCTTGCAGTTTTGCAGGTTCAAAGGTTACGCTTGTTTCATTGTCCTTAGCTGTCTTCTGGAAGGTATGTCCAGCTAAAGTCAAGGTTACAAGAGCTCCAGGTGTGACATTCGTAACAACGATCGAACGTTGTGGCAAACCACCTGTTTCATTTGTAGAACCAACTGAAATAGCTGGGGCTTGCGGATTTACCTTAATAGTCACATCGACTGTTCTACTATTACCAGGAGCTCCACCATAGGATCCCTGCGGTAGAGTGACTGTAACTTTTTTCGTATAAACCCCAGGGTTTGCCAACATAGCGTCATCAGGAGCCACAACCCAACTAAATGTAGTTCCTGATGGGAAAGCAATATCAGAATTTGAATTCTTCAGTGCGTTTCCTGGATTAGCAATGATATCAGCTAATGGTGTCTTATCACCTACCGTTGTCACATAATCTTGTTTAGCTACAGGATCAACGACTGTATAGTCAAAGCTTGTCTCACTTGTCAAGGCTGGATTGCTAGAAGATACCGTACCAAAACGACCGTTTGGATAAGAAGCAATGACTGTATAGGTTGTACTGTGACTCTTGGCATCTGAGCCAGTCGTATTCCATACATCATGGAAAAGCTGTGTGCCAACAGGAGTAACAATCTCAGTTCCTTGGTTATTGACTCTATACTTATAAGACCATTTTGCTATTCCAGATAAACCTGTGTCTCCTAGGTTTGTATATTGTTGGATTGTTCCACCAATATTATTCGCCCAGTCTCCTCCAGTAACTTTATCACCAGGGAGATCTGACTTGAAGGCATAGAACTTACCTGTCACACCATTGTGAGTTTTGGTTTCAACTTTTGGATAAACTTTGTAGTTATAGGATAGATCCGTTGTAGAACCATCTGGATGAGTGACAGTCAATACAGCTGCACCGCTGCCATTATGGTCTCCAGCTTCAAATGTCGGTGCCTTCTTCCAGCTGACCGTAGTTCCTGTAGGAAGAGGTTGAGCCCCAACTGCACGTACAAAGTTTGCTGGGGTGAGGTTTGCTAAAGTTTCATTGCTAACAGCATAGAAAGTATCCGCTACTTTCTCAACTCCATACTTCACTTTTGGTGCAACAGTATTCGTTGTGCCATCTTTGTAGGTAATCGTTACAGTACCATCGGTAGCAATACTATAATCGCTAATGCGGTTGGCTACCTGAGGGTTTGCAGTTTTCACTGCATCAAGAATCTTGGTGCGTTCATCATTTGTCAACGCATTTGGATTGGCAACTGCAATGGCGTTAGTAGGTTGAGCTCCTGGGAATTTATCACTCAATTTCCCTTGTGCGACAATGAATGTTTCTGATTCTAGCTCATTACCACTCAGATCTCTGGAAATGAATTTACGTGTCCAAAAATTACTTGATGACCAAGTTCTGGTGTCATTATATTTACCAGTAATTTCAATCTTCGCAGGACTTGCGTCGGTAGCTACAGTAGTAGTTCCTATACTATTTATAGTACCACCCGATGCATAGTTTGAATCAATAAAGTTTGTCTGTGGTGATCTGTTATCAGAAACCTCAAACTTGTTAATCTTTCCGCTATTATCCTTAGAAGTAGCAACTACACGATAATCATCACCTGCAAAGATTTCATATCCAGCTGGTTTTCCTTGGATAATTGTCTTTTTAGAAACTGTAGTCCAAGTACCTTGTGCATTTTTAACCTCGACACTATAACTAATAGCCGGTCTTTCGGTTTCATTGGTAATAGTTTTAGTCGCTGTAGTTGACTCCAAGGTTTCATTTACACTGGTACCTGGATTTTGGAAAACCTTACTTTGTTTAACCGTTACGTTACCTGCTGGAAGGAGACCGTTATTTCCATCATAGGCAGCCTTCAAATCTGTCGCAGTAAAGGTTACGCTTGTGTCATTATTCCCCGCTGTCTTAGGGAATGTATGTCCATTTAATGTCATGGTAACAAGGGCTCCTGGCGTCACATTTGTAACTGTGATTCCTTTATTTGGAAGACCACCTGTGTTAGTTACCTGATCATCTGCGATTTGTGGTGCTTGAGGATTGACCTTGATAATTACTGGAACTGGTCTGTTATTTCCCAAAGCTCCACTGTATGAACCTTGTGGAAGTGTGATTCTCACATTTCTAGTGTAAAATCCTGGATTTGCTACTGTAGCATCATCAGGAGTTTGATCCCAACTATAGGTTGTACCAGCAGGGAAAGTAACATTAGTAGTTGAATTCTTCAGTGTATTTCCCGGATTTGCAATGATATCAGCTAGTGGTGTCTTATCCCCCGCAGTTGTCACATAATCTTGCTTAGCCACTGGGTCAACTACTGTATAG
Organism: Streptococcus nidrosiense; assembly: GCF_042140045.1. Lineage (NCBI taxonomy): Bacteria > Bacillati > Bacillota > Bacilli > Lactobacillales > Streptococcaceae > Streptococcus > Streptococcus nidrosiense. Next base: position 1,310,276 of record NZ_CP152419.1, on the reverse strand, counting down.
TCAAAACTGGTCTCACTTGTCAAGGCTGGGTTGCTAGCAGATACGGTGCCATAACGCCCATTTGGATAAGTAGCAACTACAGTATAGGTCGTACTATGGCTCTTGGCATCTGAACCAGTAGTGTTCCACACTTCTTGGAAACGTTGTGTGCCGACAGGAGTAACAATCTCAGCACCTTGGTTATTGATTTTATACTTATAGGACCATTTAGTACCAGCTAATGCTGAATCTCCTAGGTTTGTATACTGTTCAATCGTACCACCGATGTTGTTGGCCCAGCCCCCTCCAGTAACTTTATCATTAGGTAGGTTTGACTTGAAGGCATAGAACTTACCTGTCACACCATTGTAGGTTTTGGCTTCAACTTTCGGATAGACCGTATAGTTGATGGTTACATCCGAAGTTGAGTTATCAGAGTAGGTAACACGTGCTTGAGCTGTTTGTGCCCCAGTTGTACTAGTAGAGATTGGTGTTAGCCAAGAAATCCTATGTCCAGTTACAGCTGGTGTTGAGCTATCAACTGGATCGATAGTCACAAAATTATTTGCATTAGCAAGATCTGCGGTAGTTTCCCCCTGAACAGCGTAGACAGTTGGAACCTTTGCAGTTGCATTATAAAGTTCATTTTGTCTGATTTTATGGAAGGCATAGGTAATTCCTTGTTTTCCTTCAAGAACTCTAACAGTATTGCCCGAAACGTATCCTTTGGCAGTAGCAACGTTAGTTGCCTTCAACTGATAACCATCAATGTTCAAATATTGTGAAAGATCTACAGTTGTTCCTGGAAGTTGTTGGATAAACACCTCATCCTTACCAGGGATTTCCTCTCCAGTATCTGCATCGATGAAATTAACTGTGACATAGGCACCACGAGCAGAGTATTCAAATCTTTCTAGTCTAAACTGTTGCAAGTTGTATGCACCGCCTGTAGAAGCAAAAATAGCCAAGGCTAGCTCTTCAGGATATCCAGCGTTTGATAATAAACTATTGAAACTATTTTGGTACTTAAGTATGTTAGTATCTGGATTTCCCCATACATTCGCATCACTCATCAGTGCCAGTTTGTCTGATTGCAAGTTCATAGACCAAGTTTGACCATTGTAGGTAACCGTCATTTCTTTCGTTCTACCGTCGTAGGAAACTTGGTAATCTTTCAGAGAATTATCCTCTGGATTTTGATTCAATTTTGAAAATGTACGTATTACTGGATAGACGGTTCCTCGTGCCCCAGCATGGTTACCATTATAGTTATAGATAAAACCACCAAAGGCGCCACCACCACTTACACTTCCGGGATCGGAAGATGTTTTATCAATAGGATTAGTTCTTTGAGTATTGTGATAGGTATCAAGCTTAAAACCAAAGGAACCCTTGAGGTTGTCTCCTCCCATACCGAGAGAGCCACCAGCACCATTATGTTTTTTACCACCATTACCGATGACACCAGGTTCGGCAGTTGAAAACACCGCCGCAATCCCATCACCACCAGCGTGACCATTAGCATGACCTTCATAAGAATCTCCAAGATTGATCTTACCTGTTAGGGTGAAGCTCTCAGTCATATCAATCTTAGTTTTCAATGTATAAGATCCAGCTTGACCACCAGCGTTTTGTGTTAAGGTTACCATACCATCACTCAGGTTTGCATTCCCTGATGTTTTAAAGTAGTTTGCTTGGTTTTTATTGGTTACAACCAACTTAGCTCTTGGGTTGTAAATCGCATTTCCTAAAGAAGCGTTCGTATTGAATGGAATACGAAAGTCATTTGAAGAAGTCAAAGCTTGACCATTACGGTAGTCACGCGCCCCAGAACTAGCACGAAGGACCATGTTCACCACGCTATTACGTGTTCTAGTAGCTTCAGTGATAAGGGTGTTAAGGTCAGCGTTAGGATCTGTCAAAGCATTTTGAATAGCTTCAATCGTAGCTCTTCCTTTTAGAAGCGCACTTTCAGCACCTTCACGATTTCCCAGACGACCGAGATAGGTTCCAATCTCATCTGAAAGACTCTTGAGTTTTTTCTCTTGCTCTGCTCGTTTTTTGTCAGTTTCAGTCGCAGTTACTAGCCCTGTCGCTACTGTTGTCAACATATCAGCAGAATTGCCATTGACTTTATCAGAAACACCTGCACTTGCTGATGCAGTATTCAAGTTAGCTGGAGTTGATTTATAGGTAATTGTAGCACTATCTTTATTCGCCACTACTTCCTCAACCTTAGAAGTTTCATCAGTAGCACTCTTACTTGTTGAGTTTGTGGCAACAGAACTAGTAGAACCAGTTTCTGAGAGGCTTTCTGATCTTGTAAGTGACTCGGAAGTACTGCTTGAAGTTGAAATTGAAGTTGAGGCTGAGGTAGATGCTGAAGTTGACATAGAGGCAGAGGTTGAAGCTGACTCTGACGCAGATGTACTTGCAGACACGGATGAAGACAAGGACTCTGATAACGATTGACTTTCAGAGACTGAAACACTCTCACTAATAGACTGAGAAGTCACATCTGAAGCTGGAGTTTCTTGATCTTCTTGCCCAACTGTCCCTAGAACAACTTTATCTGTAGCAACGAGCGTATCATCTGTTTCAATGACTTTTTCAACAGCAGTTTGTTCATTGGCATGAACCTGTGTTTGAACGATTGCTCCGCCACCGATAACCGAACCGGCCGCAACTATCCCCTTAAGGACATCGATTCCTGTCAATGGTGTGGAAGAACGCTCTTCAACAACTTCTGTTGACACTTGAGCAGTATCGACACCACCACGAATGACTTTAAATAAACCAAAGAGGGAAGTAGAAGCACGTAACCAATGCTTACCAGACTTGATTAACTTAAATCTTGTAACACGGTCTGTCTCTCTAAATTGACCTTCATTTCTTTTAAAAAACATGTAAACACCTTCCGTTTTTCTTTCAATTATAAAAATCGAGGTTATCTTTCATTCTACCATTTTTTAACTAATTTTTCCATTGATTTCAGATAAAAATTAGAAAGAAAACGTTATTAATTTAGTCATTCTATCTAATTTTCATAAAGAATATGAAACTATCTTTACGAGATGATAGCCTATTAACAATTTGAGCTATTTAAATTGTTAAAAATATGCTTTCTATTTTTATTAGCACTATACATAGTTAATAGAAATGATGGAATTTCTTTGAAAATTTCAAAGGGTGGATACATATTTTTTTAAGTGTACTGAAGATTCCTGAATTTTATAACAAAAAGAAAACTCTGCTCACTAGATTTAAGAATTGCCTCAAAAATTTAGCAAGATTGTAAAGATTAAATAAGATTAGCATAAACATAAAAAGCATCAAATTCCGATGCTTTCTTTTTACAGTCCAAGTTGAATATTAGGGTAATTTTTTGAAATAAGACTCCTAAGTTCTTCAAGCTGATCTCGAACCATCTTTAGTGATTTCAAAACCAGACCTTGTTTTTTTCTTGCCATTCTTACGGATATAACAAAATTGATAATTTTTTTCGAAAACAAAACTTATTAATCTTCGTTTCTACAAGATAAAGATGGTCTACCTCTCTTAGATCTAAAGCTTGCGTTGCGTTATACTTTTTTCCTTAAACATAAGCGTCTCCTTTAGTTTGGTGATAAATTATATCAAAATTGATCAGTTTTTAAAATACATTATTTAGATTGCTAATTCCCTATCTAAAAAAGAGTTTGAGAAAATCCCAAACTCTACTATTTTTTGATTTTATTTTCTAGCTATCTTTTCATCTTCTTCTAGTTGCTTAACTAATTGATCAACGCTATCAAATTTTACCATATCACGGATACGGTCCAACCAGGAAACGATGACAGTTTCCCCATAGATATCGTCAGAAAAATCAAAGATATGAACTTCAAAATGCTCTTCTTCGCCATCAAAGGTTTCATTTTTACCTAGACTCGCCATACCACGATAGACTTTTCTTTGGATTTCAACGTCAACGGCATAAACACCGTCAGCTGGCATGTATGTTCGATCCAAGTTGACTAGATTAGCTGTCGGGAAGCCAATAGTTCGACCTCGAGCATTTCCGTGAACCACTACACCTCTCGTTGGTAAAGGGAATCCCAAAAGTTTGCCTGCTTCTTTTACATCTCCTTCTAGAATGGCTTGGCGAATGCGCGTTGAACTAATTTTCCCCTTTTCATCCTCAACTGGTGGAACAATAACTACTTCTCCATGGAAGAGTTCTTTTAAGTCCTCAGCTGTTTTTCTATCTGAACCAAGAGTGTAGTCAAAACCAACTACAATCGTATCTGCCTTTGCTTCCTTGACGTAGGTATCAATGAATTCTTTTGCAGTCATATTTGCTACTCGACTAGTGAAATCCATCAAATATAAACTCTCAACTCCAGCTCTCTTCAATCTACGTTCACGTTCACTAGCATTCAAAATATGCAATAAGTGTTCAGGTGAATATTGATTCAGAGTTAGTTTTGGTGATTCGTTAAAAGTTACTAGAGCTACTCCCTGGCGCTTTTCAGCAGCAATGTTAGAAGCTATATCAAATAATTTTTGATGTCCAAGGTGAACTCCATCAAAATAACCAAGTACAAGGACGTTTGGTCCTGGTGTTGCAATATCTTTTTCTGTTTTAATAGGTACTGTAATAATCATAGTATTTATTATACCAGAAAAATGGCGCTTTCAAAACAATTTAGACTGAATTCGGTACATAAAACTTAGAGCAAACTTTCTCTGACTTCTTTTCGCAACATTTCTAGACTTTCGATCCCGTACTTATCCATGACTTTTGGTAGATTTTCGATAATATCTGGACAAGCATAGGGATTCGTAAAGTTGGCTGTTCCGACACCGATTGCTGAGGCACCAGCCAGATACATTTCTAAGGCCGCTTCAGCTGAATCCACTCCTCCCATCCCAATGATTGGAAGCTTAGTTGTTTGAGCTACTTGACGTATTAGTTTTAGGGCTACAGGAAATACTGCTGGGCCAGACATACCTCCTGTCCCATTTGCGATAATCGGCTTTCTGGTTTTAAGGTCAAAACGCATCCCAACAAGGGTATTGATCATTGTGAGACCACTAGCTCCAGCATCTTCTACTGCTTTTGCAATCGTCACGATATCCGTCACACTAGGGGTTAATTTGACGTAAACGGGCACATCTGATGCTTCTACGGCAGCCTTCACCACATCATAGGCCAACTCAGGATCTTGTCCAATTAAAAGACCATGATTACCGTGATCAACGTTAGGACAAGAGATATTGAGCTCAATAGCTTTCACGTTAGTTGCCTTGGAAATACCATGAGAAACGGCTGCGTACTCTTGTTTTGAAAATCCAGCGACATTGGCGATGATAGGGAGATTTGGATATTCTCTTTGAAGCCAAGGTAACTTTTCAGACAGAACGACATCTAAACCAGGATTTTGTAGACCAATAGCATTAAGCATACCTGCAGGGGTTTCTGCTACTCGAGGAGTAGGATTACCAAAACGCGGCTCAAGTGTAGTTGCCTTAATCATGATAGAGCCTAAAAGGTCTAAATCATAGTATTTGGCATATTCTTGACCAAAGCCAAAACAACCTGATGCAGGAATGATAGGATTCTTTAATTCTAAGCCTGGTAGAGAAACTTGTAATCGATTTGCAGTCATGACACTCTCCTTATAAAACTACTGTGCCTGTTTTAAATACAGGGCCATCTTCACACACACGTTGACTAACCGTTTCACTATCTGGTACTTTCAATACGCAAGCGTAGCAAGCCCCCATACCACAGGCCATACGTGATTCTAAAGATAGATAAGCTCTTGGGTGGTCGTAAAAGGTTTGATTGATATATTTCATCATACCAGGTGCACCGCATGAGTAGATAGAATCAAATTCTGTGTCAAATTCATCAATCACTACTGATACATTTCCTTTGATCCCATAAGAGCCATCATCAGTCGTTACAAAGACTTTGCTGTATTGGGATAATTCATCTTCCAAAATAACTGCATCTTTGGTCGCAAATCCTAGAACCGTTGTGACATCTACACCACGCTCATGCAGTTGCTTAGCTACTTCAAACAAAGGAGGCACACCAATTCCGCCACCAACTAAGAGAACACGATTCTGTTCGTCTAAATCAGATAAGTCAAAACCATTCCCCTGAGGTCCCATAACATCTAAGCTATCACCTGTTTTTAAGGTTGAAAAAATTGCCGTACCAGAACCTTCGATACGATAAATAAGGTGGCATTGTTTTTTAGCCTTATCTATAGACGAGATTGAAATCGGACGACGCAAGAGATGGGCATCATCAGGTACACGCAAATGTAGAAATTGTCCAGCTTTCATAGCTTCAACCATTTCTCCTTGAAGTACAAGTTCAAAGATTGCTGGTGCGATTTCCTTTTGAGACACTACTTTCATGGTTTCCAAGCGAATAGCACCCATGCGTTTTTTACAATTTGGATTCATAACTTTTCCTCCTTAAATTTTAAGGGGTTCAGAAAAAGAAAAACCTTGCAATCGCAAGGTTTCAGTAAGATACTTACAGAAAAGAATCAAATAAACTGTGTTTATTCGAAGTTTGTGTAATCTATTTTCTATCTGACACCTTGTGAGCCTCTCTGGACTTCCCTTAAAGGTTAAATTTTTACTAGTATACTGTATCAACCCTAAAAAGTCAAGCAAAAATAGGTAAGGTGTCTGACGTATTTTAGTTTACTTATTTTTGTGAAGAGAGAATCTTCTCCAATTTTTGATAATCTTTGACACTGTCAATTTCATAGATAGAGTTTTCTTCCAATTCCTCTACGTAAACATCCAGTTCTTTGATATTATCTTTAACCATGTTGTCCCAATATAGGTCAACAAATTCGCCACTTGCATAGGCCTGGTCTATAAATCCAACAATCTTCTCAGCTGTTGGAGCATCCCAGAACGATACTCCACTCAAGATACGTCCATTCTTGCTATCAACGATGATATCTTGTACTTTATAGTCATCACCATAAACCAAGAACCATTCATTATCACAGTCTTCACGATAAACGCTGAAGTATGTTGAACGCTCGAGGTCATTGCGGAACATATTTTTGAAAAGATAGTTATCCGCATCGATAACGTAGCTGTTAGCCAACTCTTCTTTTACCAAGTAAAGTGAGTAAAAATTATTGTAATCAGCATACTTGTCGTTGAAGACCAAACGAACGCCATACTTCTCTTTAAGGTAGTCGAATTGTTCTTTCAAATAACCTACAACGATGATAATATCATCAATTCCACGTTCTTTTAAAAATTCAATTTGATATTCAACCAAAGGTTTTTGATTAACTTTAACCAAGGCTTTGGGAGTATTTTCTGTCATGGGTCTCAAACGAGTTCCCAAACCAGCTGCTAAGATGATCGCTTTCACGCGCTTTCTCCTTTATTCTTTAATAATAATGTAAACACCAGCCATTACGATAAGTGAAGTAATGATGGTTAGTAAATTAAGGGGCGAACCCAAGAAAATTGCTGCAAACAAAACAGTCCATACTACATAACTGACATTTAGACCAGTTGCCTTTGCTGGTTGCAATCGATTGATAGCAATGTAGTAGGCAAGGTAAGAAATCATATTACATGCTGCAAAAATAATCAATAGACCAAATAATTGTCCATTTGCCACTTCTGCAAACGAGTGATGTGAGAAGAGTACAATAACTAGATAGGACAAGAAGGATGTAACTTGGCGAATCAAAAGGGCTTCTAGTTCACTGAGTTCACTTTCCATAGCAAAAGAGCTTAGAACACTTTCACTTCCCCATGCAAGAGCACAAATCAAGGCGCAAAGAATTCCGATATAGAAGGAATTGACTTGTTCAACCTTGTAAGTCTGAGCAATAATCCCTGCAATGATTAATAAGATTCCAAATACTGTATTCTTAGAAACCTTATGCTTTAAGAAAAAGAAAGCAAGAATGACAGATACTGCAGGATAAATAGCTGAAACAGACGAAGCTAAGGAACTACCTATATATTTGACCGCGTAGAGATTGGCCTGCATACCAATAGGACCCGCTAAAAGTGCTCCGACAATAACACTGACATTTCGAATGTTCAAAAAGATTGAAAAACGTACTTTACCTTCTTTAAATAGAAGATATCCTAGCAAGATAAAAATACTCAGAAAATCGTGTGCTGCTGCTACTACAAAGGGCGATAAATCCGTGAATATTGAAAAGATATAAGCACTAATAGTTAATCCTAATCCCCAGAACACACCTGATAGTAGCCCAAAAGAAACTCCATTTTTAGTTTTCATTTAAATCTCCTTCAGACTCTAATTCTTTTACTGCTCTATTGTAACGAGAGATTCCGTAATCTCCGAAATCTGCACCATTTTCTTCCTTGTAAATAGTCCAAAGACTCCAAATGATGTCTTGCAAGATTTTGTAGATACGAATTTTTTCTCTTGAAACTGGAGTCTTATCGCTCTCGTAATGACTTAAAAAGTCTTCTTCTTCTGCACTGGTAAATTCAGATTCTAGGAAGAGAGCTGCCAAATCCCACATAGGATCATTCATAGATGAATATTCCCAATCAATGAGATAAAGGTGACCATCTGGTCCTTCTATGAAATTTTCAGGAACCAAATCAATATGACACGATTTCTTATCGATACCAATTTTTTCAAGTTGGTCTTTCAGAGAAAATACAGATTTTCTGACAGCTTCATAATTTGGATAAGAAATCTCCCCTTGAATCAAGGATTCATATTTTTTGATTTCCTCAAAAGGAGCAAACTCTCCTTTTAGTTCTTTACCAGAAGCGTGAATGGTTTGTAGAATTGGTGCAATCTTTTCAAATTTGGTTTTAATGATAGTTGAATCAAGTGTCTCAGCATTTTCAATGTATTGATTAACCTTAATTCCTGCTTCAATATCGAAAAGATAATTTTCTACATCTAATTTCAAATCTTTCAACAATTCAAGATTGAACTTCTCATTCTGGCGATCGATTAATTTATCTGTACCTTTTCCGAAAAACTTAACAATATATTGGTTTGAGCTTGTTTTGACCAGGTAGTTTTGATTAGTCATACCACCTAATTGTTCAACACTCAGAATGTCCTCATCAATTAATAGTAAAGAGGTAAGTTTTTCCTTAATGATTTTTTCCACAATCTTCCTCCATTAGACTTCCCACTTAAAGACTGTCTTAAATGCGGTATTTAAGTCAGTTGCAAAAACTCGGTGAATATCTTTGATTTCTCTGACTGGTTCTTCTAAATAAATGATATTTTTCAAACGATTAGCAAATCTCTTAATCTCCATCATTTGGATAGCTTTTTCAAAGTCAATTCGCCCAGAACGTGAAGAACCTACCAGTAACAAACCTTTTTCAAGTGAATCTCGAGTATTGATATTAACCTTATACTCACTTACTCCCATCATCAAAATAGTACCTTGGGGTTTAATATACCGAATCAAATCATTGATAGCTGGTCCGCATCCATCACCACCACAGCATTCGAAACCATGGTCAAAACTTAAATCTTCTGGAATACTGTCCGTAATGTAAAGCTCTTTTGCAAATGAAAAGAGTTCAAGTTTCTCCCAATGACGACCAATAACAATAATCTCTGCTTCAGGCAAGGTATAGTTGATAATATTTGCCATTACAAAGGCTAGACTACCATCACCAATAACTGCAATACGCTGACGTCTGCTATGTGAAACCGTCAAGAAGCGATTCATAGCGTGCATGCCCACACTGACAAACTCAGTAATTGCAGCTACTGTATCTTCGATGTCCTCGTAAGCTACCACACGATCCTTAGGTAAAGAAACAAATTCACGCATAAAGCCATCATAACCACTAGACAAGAAATAAGTTCCTGTCATATAGTTTTCATAAAATTCCTCATCACTCTGCATAGGTGGTTGATTGGGAATCATGACAACCTTCTGGCCAACTTTGTAGGTACCTGTGGGATCAGAAATAACAGTCCCACAAGACTCGTGAATCATAGCCATTGGAAGCTTTTTAGATAATATTTTTGGATCACGTTTTCCTTGATAGTAACGTTGATCTGCATGACAAACCGCCATAAAGTTTGGTCGAATAAGGATATGATTCTCTTGATCAATCTCCTCTTCTTGATATTTGATATTGATAAACTTTGGTTTTGTCAGTTGATAAATTTGATTAATCATGTTTTTAGTCTTTCTCAATCATGCTTTTAGCAATCTTCAAGTCTGTAACTGTTGTGATTTTTAGATTTGAGTATTCACCCTTAGCTAAGGCTACATCTTTGCCCTTAATGACAAAGATCTTACATGCATCTGTTAAAATTTCTTTTTCTTCTGCTGATAAAGAACCATACAAGTCAATAAAGTCTTTACAACGGAAGGTTTGTGGAGTCTGTCCTTGGTAAAGATGTGCACGATTTGGAATATCTGTAATGAACTGACCATTTGTACTTTCAACGATGGTATCAACTGCTTCAACCACGGTATCAACAGCATCATGGTTTTTAGCGAGTTCAATATTGTCTTGAATCATTCGAAGAGTGATGAAAGGACGAACTGAATCATGCGTCACCACAATATCATCTGCTGTCAGTGGACGGTAAGCATCAATAGCTTCAATAATTTTTTCAATACTAGAATTACGATCCGCACCACCTTTGGTGATGATAATACGATCCTTGTGAAGTGGTAGGAATTTTTCAACTAAATCTTCTGCGTGTGTAACCCAGTCACCATGAACTCCAACTACAATCTTTTCAATACTTGGTTCCAAAACAAATTTTTCGATAGTATGAATCAAGATTGGGCGATCGCCCAACTCAAGAAATTGTTTGGGTAAATTACTAATCCCCATGCGCGTGCCAGTTCCACCTGCTAAAATTCCAGCGTAGATCATTTTAATACTCCTTTAGTTTGTTCTAAAAATCTCATTCTTTTCTATTATATCATAATCTAGCACTATCTTAAAAAAATACTAGGTCACTCTAGCTAGAAACTAGTATCAAGAGCATGGATTTAGAAAAATTGAGTTCTAATCTGACATTTCTAGGTCTCGATTAATATAGAGTTCTTTAGAATAGTATAGAAAACTTAAAGAAATCTTAAAATGAATTAAGATAGAAAAAGAGTACTAAAATTAAAAATAGACTTTTCTAGTTAAAATTGTTAAAATAATAGGGAAAATAAAAGAAAAGGAAGCTATATACCACCATGATGAATATGCAAAACATGATGCGTCAAGCTCAAAAACTTCAAAAACAAATGGAGCAAAGTCAGGCTGAACTTGCTGCTACAGAATTCGTTGGAACTTCTGCCCAAAACCTTGTAACTGCTACACTAACAGGGGACAAGAAAGTTACAAAAATTGATTTCAATCCAGCAGTTGTTGACCCAGAAGATATTGAAACTCTTTCAGATATGACAGTTCAAGCAGTCAATGCTGCTCTTGAGCAAATTGATGAAGCAACTAAAAAGAAACTAGGGGCTTTTGCTGGTAAATTACCATTCTAATAGCATAAAAAGAGGCTGAATTGAACATCAGCCTCTTTTGTCTTACCTAGAAAGTAAATATTTCTGCTGCTTTCTTGAGAAGCAAGTCCGTATATTCAGGATCTTCCTGAGCGGTCTCAAGCTCTTCTTTAATTCTTTCTAGATCATCTGTTATCATACCATCAACTCCCAAACGTAGGGACTTATCAAAGGATTCCGAACTATTGATTGTCCATACATAGAGTTTTTGTTTTGTATTCCAAAGCTTGGTTACAAAATATTCATCTAAGGTAGAATATTCCATGGTATAGCCTGTTGCATTCGTTCTTGGAAAAACGGAATTATAGGGAAGAATGAAATAGACTGGAATTTCCTTATCATACTGGGTTACTTTTTCAATAACATGATAATCCAAAGATTGCATCTGATGCCCATAGACTTTGATCTTTGCCCCATATTGATCTAGAAAATGATCCATCATTTGGGCACTATCTTTTCGACTCGTTTTAATTTCGATCAGCAATTTCTGATGAAGGTCATTGGCACGATTTATATAATCATCAAAGCTGGATATTTTGGTCTGATAACCATTATCATAAATATCTAATTGCTTCAACTCATCTAAAGTTAAGTCTTGCGGTGTTACATTTAATCCCGCTAAACTTTTTAGGTTAGCATCATGCATCATGACAAACTGACCATCCTTGGTTTCCTGCACATCCATCTCAACTAAATCTGGTTTTAACTGAGCTGTTTTTTCTAAGGATTCAACTGTATTTTGGACACCATTCCCATTAGAAACTCCTCTGTGAGAGATGACAAGTGGAGGATTGACTACGGGTGCTTCTAGATAAACATAACCCTCAATCGCAAAGAAGACACTGGCGCACCCCATTACACCCCATCTCATGATATGATCTTTCTTTCGTCTTGGCATAATATCCAACTCCTCACCAGTTAAAAAGGAGGTAAACTTAACCAAGAAGTAAGTCAAAGCCATATAGTGGATATTTTTAATCAAAATATAGTTCGAAATAGCAAGAACCAATGATTCTCGATGTGTGAGACCATCTACTAAAAACTGGCCAACCAATAGTGGGATTAGAAGTAAGTAAAAGAAAAGATTCGTTTTGACAAGGATTAGAAAGAGATGCCAAGCGTAAAACCAAAAATGATTCCTGGTTTTTTCTAGACTGTAGACTACAGCATCCTTAACTGTCATCTTGTCATAAAAAATTTTAGGAAGGGCAAACATCACTCTTACTGAGATGTAGAGAAATAGGATGGTTAAGATAAAAATAGATAACCACCACATCCAGTACTTGTCTTCCATATAGGTCTGAATAAATTCAGGTATCACTATTTTATTAAAATAATAAATTTTAAAAATCTTCCTGATAAACGGAAAAATCATAGCAATATATACGAAGATAAACAAGGCCTTGGAAAGAGTCAGACGTTTCATGAAGGCTATACTTTCACGAAAGACCTTGCGACTATACTCAATCAAGGTTCGTTTTTCATGATAGAGAAGGTGTCGAGCCCCAATGAAGAGAAGACTAATTTGAAAATAGGCTACTAAAAGGTTAAGGGCTATTAAGATTAAAAAACCAAAGCTGACTAAAGGCGCATGTTTTAAAATTTCAAAAACATTGTTATAGGAAATAAACAAATAGCCCGTCTGACTTAGTAAAAAGCCTGCTATCAATGAGTTCAATGGCAACCAAATATAATCTACCAGCATGAAGATTAGAAAAAATAGAAAGAGGATTTTATCCAGATTCAAGTAAATCTTTTTAAAACCCAATTTTTTAGGTTTTTCAGGTTTCATAAAACCTCCTAATCAAACAGCTGTGATAAATCTAAACCACCGAAAGGATTAGAGTTTAGACTACTCTTGGAGTCCAGTAAGATTCTACTTTCATCAGATTCTAGAAAAGCTTCATAAACACGCGCAGTCATTCGCGCATCCTCTAAACTGTTATGAGATTGGCCCTTGAATCCTAGAAATTCAGCCACAGTCTGTAACTTGAGATTGGCAATACCATGAAGATCAGAACTACGTCGCTCAAAAGCTTCGTCATAGAGATCGACTAGATATTGGCTACTATAATCCAAACCATGTTCCAATAAAATCGGTAAATCACTCTTGGCTGCATTGTATCCAACAAGGGGTAATTCACCTACAAAATCTTGAAAATTCTTAAGAACTTCCTCCACCATCGGAGCATCTTTCAAGGTTTCAGAAGTGATACCCGTTAAACCGTTTATAAAACTTTTCAATGGTACGTCCGTATGAACATATGAATCGAAAGCTCCAATTTCTTCACCATCTTTAAAACGGACAGCAGATACCTGAATCAAGTGAGTTTTATCTTGGTGTTTATTAAATTCCAAATCAAATGAAATGTAATCTCTTAATTTTTCCATCTTATCCATTCCTTACTGTATGTGTAAAAAGAAACTACTTGGTTATACCTAGAAACCAAGCAGTTTTTTCTTATCCTCCAAATAAGCGAGCAAAGAAGCCTTTCTTCGTTGCTTGTACTTCTTGCTTAGCCTGATCCAACTCCAACTGAAGGTTTTCTTGGTCCTTCATGGCTTGTAGGGTTAACTGTTGTTGTTGATCCAATTGCTTATCTTTTTCTGCGATTTGACGGTCTTTAACACGCATCTGTTCATCTTTCTCAGCTAACTGTTTGTCTTTGGCTTTTAATTGCTCATAAAGACGGATGATTTCAGCGTTCTTTTCATCAACAAGAATCTCCATTAACTCACGTTGCTTCACATCATCACTAACAGGTTCATCTTCAAAAATGGTCTTTTTGTAGATTTCTTCAAGCTTAATCAAGCCACTGCGAGTTACCACAGTGACTCCTTTATCATTTTTAGTCGTATCTTCTTCAGGTAATTCCTTGACACGGTTATTGATTGCTTGGCGGGACAAGCCCAAGACCTCAGCAATCTCACTAACAGTCATCTCAATACTCATAATATCCTCTGAAAGTTTTCTAGCTTTTCTTTATTTAAATATTATCATAAGCAAGCAAAACTGTCAAATATCACCGTGTTTTCAACCCTTTTTCAAAACAATTTCTCTTCTAAACTAAATTGTCTTTCAGCTTTTTTAAACTAAACATCCGTTTGCGATTTTACCACCAGCTCTAATCAATTGAAAACCTTTCTTGGTTTATAAAGAGTATCCCGTTTCTCTAAAATGGCTAATAACTTATCACCTTCAAAGCCAGCCAATTCCTTCTCAGTTTGTTCCAATTCAATAAAGCGACCAAAACGCACTTCTTCTGCCTGTTCTGGGGTCAAATAAACCTTAACTAAGTCACCTGTACCAATCTCTAAGGGATGAAGAAAGTCTAATTCACCAGCTTGAACCTTTTCCTCAATTTCACTCAAGGTCAAAGCATCATCTAACTGTAACCCAGCTGCACTTGTTCGTGTTAAATGAGACATATGAGCTGCATAGCCAAGTTTTTCTCCCAAGTCAACTGACAAGGTACGGATATAAGTCCCTTTGCTACATTTTACACGGAAACTAAATCGAGCCAGATTATTTTCATAGGAAATGGTACTTGTTCGTTCGAAACTATAAATCGTCACCTGACGTTCTGGACGTTCGACTTCCTGACCAGCACGCGCATACTCATAGAGCTTGCGCCCATTGACCTTGACAGCGGAATACATTGGGGGAATCTGAATAATAGATCCAGTCAGACTAGCAATGGCTTCATCGACAAGCTTATCATCCAGTGGAGACAAAACAGGGGTCTCAGCAACCACCTCACCACTAGCATCCTCGGTTGTTGTAGAATATCCCAGAGTAATTTCACCCTCATAGACCTTACCTTCGTCCTGCATAAACTCCACCATACGAGTCGCCTTCCCTACAGCAATGGGTAAAACACCCACCACATCAGGATCCAAGGTCCCACCGTGACCAATCTTCTTAGTTCCTAAAATCTTACGCAGCTTAAAAACTGCATCATGCGAGGTCATCCCCGCTTCTTTTTTTAAATTGATAATACCGTTCATGTCTTGCTTTCTAGTTTATTTAAAATATGTCTTCTTCAAGAATTGTTATGTAATTCTCTTTTGTAGGCAAAGAAAGATTACTTAAACGTTTTGCTTGATTCATAATTATTTTATCAAATACATTTCTTACAAATCTACCATTTGAATTCTTATTCTCAGAATCTTCACTTTGTTTATCAAGATACTTTTTGAGTTTCTCTGCAGCTGATTCTTGTAAAATATAATCTTCGTTCTTACAGTATGATAGAAAAATCTCGAACATTTGATTGACTGTATAATCTTCAAATTCAATAAAATAATTAAATCGTGATTTTAAACCAGGGTTAGATTCAAAAAATTTCTTCATTAGATCATCATATCCTGCTACAATTACAACTAAATCATCACGATAGTCTTCCAAAGCTTTTGTTAGTTCAGTCAGACACTCTCTACCATAACTGTCACTTTTTTCATTTTCTGTGATACTGTATGCTTCATCAATAAATAAAACTCCACCTTTAGCTTTTTGAATTAGTCTTTTAACTTTTAAAGCTGTTTGTCCTTGGTATTCAGCTATTAAGTCCGTTCTAGTCGCTTCAATAAAATGACCTTTACTTAGTATTCCTAGAGAACGATACATATTGCCAACAATTCTAGCAACTGTTGTTTTACCTGTACCTGGATTCCCGAGGAAAGCCATGTGCATCGTTCTATTAGTTTTTTTCAACCCAATCTTTTCTCGGTTCTTCTGAACTTTGTTAAAGATTACTAGGTCTTCTATTTCTTTCTTTACATTTTCTAATCCTATCAGGTTGTTTAATTCATCGGATAGCTCATCAAATGATTTGGTATTGATTTCTTTTAAAATAGCGTACTCACTATCTATAAATCTAGAACCAAGATATTTATACAATAATTCTAAAATACTAGTTTGTCTATCTTTAATCTTAGGAAATCTATCATTATTTGACGAATTACCTAAACGTTTTATAAACTCTAATTCCGAATACTTTTTATTAGAAACAATTTCTTGAAGAACAGTCTCAAATTCATAAGAATTATTTGTTAAGTCATCAAGCTTTTTCACTTCTGATTTTAACAATTTTAAGTAAGTTTCACTAATCATCTACATACCTTTAAACAATAGAAATAATACTATTAAAACAACGGCGATTCCTAGAGTATAGAATCCTTTTTTTAGAAAAACAATCTCCTTTTGCTTTTCTTCTAATTTTTTTTCAAGACCTTCGACAACTAACTTTAGATTATTTCCCTCTGTTATTGATTTGTTATTGATTTCATCAAGGTAATTTTTAAAATTATTTTGTGTTTCTTCAACTTGTAAATGCAAATCGTTAAAACTATTTTCTATTTTCACTAATGATTTTAGCTTCGCTTTTAAACTTTCAATTTCAATTTGAATTTCACTTTGCTTCTCTTCAAGTTGTTCTAACTCTTCTAGCTTTTTATGATGTTTCTTCAATATATCAATTAAATCTTTATTCTGTTTAAAAACATCATCTAATAGTTTTTTATTACCTGTTTGATATTCTTCTATCTCGTGCAATCCTTGTATAGCTTTATTATTTGCCTCTTTGGCTGCAATCAAAGACTTTGAAATGCTTTGAATATACTCATCATCCAATATTTGAAATGTTTCGTAAATGGTATTAAATTCCTGAATAATCTTTTTGATATGCTTGTTTTGTTCAATCATTCTATTTTGAACAGCATCGGTGAGAGAGTTTAAATCCTTACCTTTAACATCATATTCCATACCAATAAATCCTAGCATAGGATCGTCTTGTGGAACAGTCGGTAAATCTGATTGTTCTGGAATTTCTTCACTAAAAGCTTTCAACGCTTCTTTTTTCTCATTAAATCTTTCAGACTTTGCTAAAACCTGAATCTCTAATTCTTCTGACATAACATTCTCCTATAATAAATCGTTTAATGCACTTTGCATTTCTTCAAGTTCACTTTGCTTTTCATCAAAGTACATTTCGTTAGCTAATAATCGCTGTTTGAAATCAATCTTTGAATTAGAAAACTCCTCTTGAACATTACCAAGAAGTTCTCTTAGTTTTTGATGGTTCTTAACCATCTTACTGAATATATCATTTCTCTTAACAGCAACATTTTGCTCGGCAACAAAAATTTGAACATCCTGAATTCTTAGCAATTCGTTCTTCTTAACAGCTTGTTGTTTTTTGTTCTCATCTTGTATTTTTTTTGATATAAAACCATCAAGCCCGTTAATGATTATCGCTCCCAAGATTCCAGTCAGTAAACTTGCTAAGAACATCCCTAAAATATTAGCAATTGTTCCTAGAAGTTTTATTTCAAAAGTCATACCTGGTATCTTATTTAAGAACTGTTCAAAATATTCTCCTAAAAACATTGCTCCTACAGCAACTGAACCAGAAGTAATGATTTTTGAAATGTGAGCTATCTTAATTGCTATAGAATGTGTTTGATTTTCAGGGTTAGATAAATAAGAAATACTTTCTCTGATAGATCCAAATAATTGTTTAATCAAGTTTGGAAGTTTTTGTAATTTCTGGTTAAATGCGCCGATAATTTCTCCAACAATGCTTCCAACAAAACTATCTATACCTACTTTAATAAAATCTTTGATTTTGCCAAAAAATGAATGAAGTGCTTTTTTCATTTCCTCTATAAATATATCAAAAGATTGTTTTTTTGCTTTAAAATACCTCACTAAAGCATTCATAATTTCCTTCAGCATCCCAAATAATGCTGCAACAAACATAGCTTTAACTGCATCTTTACCTGCCTTGTTCGCCATTCTTACAGGAGCTTTTTTTGCTATATTTTTATTGATAGCCTTCTTTGCTTTTTTCTCAATCTTCAGCATCTTCTGTGAATCTGCAGCTAATTTATCGTTTAATCTTTTTTCATTTAAAGCTTTAAGATTTCTTTTTTCGGCATCTGAGATATTCTTCTTATCTATTTTCTCATTGGCTCTTTGAAGTTGATCCCTGAGTTTTTTTTCTCTCGCTTCTCGATTCTTGATATAGTCACTATTAGATTTTGCTCCTTTACTTTTATTAAGGGATTCATTAGTTCCTGCCAAATTTTCTGACTTATTGGCTAAATCAGAAGTTTCAATATCTGCTATTTTTCTCCATGGGTTTTCGAAAATCTGTTTTCGTGGTACGACGTGATCTAGATTAGCTTTATCATTAATTTTTAATGTTTTCCCAGTATATTCATCCTTTAAATTTCCAGATTTTTGCTTTGCTTTCATAGCATTATTTGCATCAGTATACCTTTTATCTTTCATTATTTTAGTAGCCTCTTCCTTTGTATAACCATTAGGATACTTATCATTATACTGTTTAAGAAGCGTGTCACTTGTCATATCTAAACCAATTTGATTCGAAAATTGATTCCAAATTTCATCTAAAATAACATCTCCTAGTTTATCTGGTGAACTAATCTCTTTACATTCTAGTTCTAATTTTTCAAGATTAGAAAACTCTATTGTAAATTGCTGTTCTAGTAGTTCTTCTAATTCGTCATAGTTTAAATTTTCAAACTCATATACTTCTTCACTATTCAATACTAATAATTCATTTTCCACTGCTTTCTACTCTCCCCTTCAACGCTTCAAACTTAGCCTTCATGGTTGGATTTTTTCGGGTTAATTTTTTGACCGAAACATCATCCAGCTTGTTATTAGCCAGTCGGAGTTGGTTTTCTGATGTGGTGAGGAATTTCTTGACCTCTTCCATACGCTTAATGGCTTTATCAATCTCATCGATGGCCTTGCCGAAGTTGACAGAAGCTGAATTGTAATTCTTTGCAAAGGCAACCTTGAAGGCATCCAAGTCTTCCTCGAAATGCGTAATGTCAATATTTTGCTCGCGAACCAAAGCCAATTCCTGCTTGTATTTGAGAGAATTCAGTGCAGCATTGCGCAAGAGACCAATCAACTGAATAAAGAATTGAGGACGAATGACATACATCTTCTCATACTCGTGGCTGACGTCGACAATCCCAGTATTGAAGTAGTCGTTATCTGCTTCAAGCATACTTACCAAAACAGCATACTCACAGTTTTTCTCACGGCGGTCTTTGTCTAATTCCTTGTAAAAGTCTGCATTCTTATGTTTCTTCTCTGTCCCGTCTGCTTCATTTTTCATCTCAAACATGATGGAAATGAATTCTAGTCCATTTTCATCAAAATCACGGAAGATAAAATCGCCCTTAGAACCACGTGCTGAAACCTTGTTGTCCTTCTCAAAGTAGGCATTTGGAAAGGCAAAGCTACGGACCTTGTTAAACTCACTTTCTGCATAGTGTTCCAAACTTTCACCGATTGCCTTGGTTGATTGTTGTGCCTTGAAATTCTTGTAGAATTCAACCTGCTCACTGGCTGCCTTTAGCTGGGCTTCATAATTTTGTTTTACAGAGGCTAGAGACAGCTCATTTTCTTTTTCTTGTAAAAGGAGCTGGTTTTTGACCTGATCACGTTCTTTTTCTAGGTCAGATAGTGTTTTTTGTAATTGATTTTCATGCTCTAAGCGCATGGTAGCCAATTGATTTTCGAGAGCTTGGACTTCTTTTTCCTTCTCTAGCAAGCTTTGACTTGCACTTTGCTCCACTTCTTTCTTAGCCAATTCTTTTTCTGTATTAAAGTTGTTAATTTGACTTTGAAGCTGGGCAATTTCTTGATCTTTTTGAGCCAGTTTTGCCTGTTGTTCATTTAAGGCTTTTTGTTCCACCAATGTCAATTCTTGTTTGATTCGTTCATGCAATTCCTTATCAAACTCTGCAGTGCGAACTTGAGAAAGCAGTTCTGCATATTGGCTTTCATTGACTGTAAATACTTCGCCACAATTGGGACATTTAATCTCGTTCATGTTATTCCTCTAAATTTATCTATTCTACTTTCATTATAGCATGGATAAACAAAAAGAAAAAGTTGGAATGAATCCAACTTTTAATCTACATATGTATCTTCGTTTTTATTTAAGAAGGCGTAAGGTAATCCCATGAGTAGACCACCACCGATAAAGTTACCGATGAAAGTTACACCCCAGTGACGAAGAATATTTCCAATACCGAAGTTTGCGATTGAATCAGCAGCAACACTGAATTTCACAATAGCAAATGATGCAAAGTTTGCGGCGATGTGCTCGTTTGTTAAGAATACAAACATGTAAATGGCTGAAAGAACCAACCAAAGTTTTGCCCCACCATCCTTAACTAAAACGAATGAAAGAATCGCGATATTTACAAAGACATTAGCCAAGATAGCTTCAAGCAAGATAAGTTCATTTGAACGGCCCAACTTCATTTCCACAACTCCAGAAATAAAGCTATCATGGGTAAGGTTTGCATAAGCTGCTGAATGGGCGAATCCCCAACCTGCTATAAGAGCACCGATCAAATTAAAGAGTGTACAGTATAGAAGAATTTCAGCTGTTTTTCTCCAGCTAATTTTTTTCAAAAAGCTACCAGCTGTCAAGAACATCATGTTAGATGTTACTAACTCAGCATTCAAGAAGACAATGTAAGCCAATCCCCAAGCGAAAACAAATGGGAAGAGGAAACGTCCACTACCAGGAGCAATCTTATTAATCAAGTCAGCTCCAACTGCACCAGCTGCTGTACTAAATGTTAAGAATGCACCAGCAAACATTGAACGGATAGCATACTTGAATTTACTTTGACTGTAAAGACTTTCCTTTTTCTTACAAGCAAATTCAATTTTTGAGATAAATTCTGAAGAAACCATATAAACTCCTAAAACTTTTATTTGTGAATATTATAACATAAAATCGAAATTATGGGAAGGCTTTCTTAATTCTATTTACAATATTTTTATCACTTTTAACAATCGTTTCCATTTGCTTAGTATCAATATCTTTAATGTTTTCAACCCTTTATTTTTAAATCTTCTATTCTATATATTTAATATATGTTTTTGTTTAGACCAATATTGAATTTACAAAAAAGTCTCTTTAGTTTTCAGCTAAAATCCATGCACTAATAATATGTTTGAATTTATAGACAGAGAAAATATCGTTTTTATCAAAAGGTTCTTTGAACAAAAAAATCGAGGTCTGGATTTTTAGTCCCGACCTCCTCTATTATTGATTTTCATTATATTTTCAAAAGCTTGTACTAATCAACATAAGTCTCTTCATTTTTATTAAGATAAGCGTATGGTAAGCCTATCAAGAATCCTCCACCAATCAAGTTAGCAATGAAGGTAACACTCCAATGACGTAGGATATTGGGAATATCAAAGTTAGCAATTTGGTCAGAAACAATGCTGAATTTAATAATGCTAAAGGATGAAAAGTTGGCTGCAATATGCTCGTTTGACAAGAAAACAAACATAGAAATAGCTGACAAGATGATCCAGAGTTTGGCATTGCTATCCTTAATCAAAATAGAAGATAGAATGGCAATATTTACGAACATATTTGCTAAAATCCCTTCCAACAAGACCAACTCGCTAGGTCGTGCCAACTTCTTGGCTACAATCTTTGGAAGATAACTGTCGTGTGTCAGGTGTGAAAAAGCCGATGAATTAGCAAAGCACCAACCTGCTAACAGAGCACCAACTAAGTTGAAAAAGGCACAATAGAGCAAAATGATAAAGGCTTTTTTCCAATCAATCTTCTTCAAGAATGTTCCAGCTGTCAGGTACATCATGTTGGAGGTGACCAACTCGGCATTCAAGAAAACGATATAGGCAAGGCCCCATGCAAATACAAAGGGAAATAGGAAATAACCAGCACTTGGAACAATGCTATTGAGTAGATCAGCACCTATGGCCCCAGCGGCTGTACTAAAGGTTAAGAAAGCACCTGCAAACATCGAGCGAATGGCATATTTAAACTTGCTTTGGTCAAATAGACTCTCTTTCTTATGGCAATAATAATCTATCTTCGAAATAAATTCTGACGAACTCATATAAACTCCTTAAAATATAATTGTTAATATTATAACATAAAATATTTTAAGGGGAAATAAATTTATGCCCTTTACATTTGAATGTTTTTAGTGCTAGCAAAAGCTTCAATTTCTTCTGCAGTCAATCCTACCAGCTCTGAAAGCCACAAGCCCACTATATCTGACAAAATAGAATCACAA
Source organism: Streptococcus nidrosiense (assembly GCF_042140045.1). Classification (NCBI taxonomy): domain Bacteria; kingdom Bacillati; phylum Bacillota; class Bacilli; order Lactobacillales; family Streptococcaceae; genus Streptococcus; species Streptococcus nidrosiense. The sequence continues at coordinate 1,287,648 of NZ_CP152419.1, read as the reverse complement.
ATATATTCATTCTCACCATGACTATATTTGCAAGTGAATAGAGGAGTTCTTATAGCTGATTGATAAAATTTTAAGGCTAACTCTTGCAGTTTTTCTGGATCAAATTCAAGTCCCAACTCTTGTGCAAGTCCAGTTCTCACTTTATCCCAATCTTCACCTTTTGACTGATAATTTTCTCGTGCTTTGTCGATAAATCCCTGACTGAATTTTACCAACAAATCCTTGTTTTGATAGAGCAAACGACAGGAAAAGTCTGAGATAGAACCAGCATGAAGTAAGAAGGTAAGCAGGTCATCAAGGCTTTCTGCCACTCTCCCAACTTGGCCTTCACTCCCTATAAAGCCGATACTCTCATCCTCAAGAATTACATATTCTCCCCCACTACCGTCTTTAGCAAAGGCTATGGGCGAAAGAGAATAAACTTCATTGTTCTGAGAAAATTCAACCTCTTTCAACTGGTCATAAAAGAGAATATCGCATTCTTGCATCAATAAAATTCTTAGTTGTTTATCTTCTCTTATTACTTGTAGTTGATTCATATTAGCTACTCTCCTGGCTTTGACAATTGTCACAAGTGACAACAATTCAATTTTAGCAATCGACTCTTAATAATAATAATAGATTTTAATATGGCACTTCTTGGCCACATTGTCAAGATTTTTCACTAACTCCTCGTTTCTTTTGCTTTTCCCAAAATGAAAAGTAAAAGATTTTCCATCTTTCCTTGTAAAATACAGATGATACCTGTCCCCATTCATTCTTCTCCCTCGAATGTAATCAATATCAATCTGTCTAATTTCAGCTAGAGAAACAATCCTTTTTCTAAAAAGAATAATCGTGTGAATGTATAATCTTCCCTTTGCAATATGAAAAGGATCCAACATACTCCCACCACTTTTTAAGGATGTCTTAACTCTTTGGAAAAAAAGATAGAAATAAAATAGTGCTAAAAAAATTAACAAAAATCTGATGACCTGATTTTTCCAAAGGACTTCAAAAACCGAAATACGATAACTATACATATTAAAATAATCCCTTTTTTCTTTATTATACCACTTTTGTTGAGAGTCTGGGGCTATAGAAAAATAAGAAAAAGACTGAACAGAGTTCAGACCTTTTTAATAATATTTGATGTGATATCTTTATCTGGTCAAATCAAGACGTTTACCGATTTTTCCGATAAGAATAGCACCAACAATGAGTGAAGCGAATTCTCCGATAGCAGTTGTAAACCAAGTAAAGAAGAAAGGTGCTTCTGCTACGATGTTCAATTCAGCAGCAATGGTGATCATTGAAATCGAAAAAAGAATTGAAAAGAAGAAATGATCTTTACGAATCAATCCATTAAAAAGATAGTCTTTACTATATTTGCTAAACAACCATACGCCTAAACTTAGGAAGACAAGCGTAGAGCCCCCACCAACTGCGACGTCGATGATTCCAAAACTGAAGAAATTTGCAATCATACATCCAAGAGTAACACCGATAATGTACTTAGGATTGTAAAAGGCAAGGAAATTCATCATTTCAGAAATACGGAACTGATAAGCACCGTAACTGATAGCATTAAGGGGTGGTGTGATTGTCAAAACCACATAAATGGCTGCGACAATGGCAATATCTGCCAAATCACGGACAGTTAGTTTTTTCATGTTTTCTCCTTTAGCGATTAACCCGCGTAAAATATGCTTGGTGAAAGAAGCTAAGCACCAAGGGTTGAGCAAGTCAACCTTTCAAGTATAGCACATTTATGTCCTTTATGCTATACTGTTTTTATGAAAAGATACATAAAAAAATTTTTCGACAATGAAATCCTCTCCTACTTATTTTTTGGAGTTGCAACTACACTTGTTTCTATCATTGTTCGTATCACTATTTTTTACTTTTTCCAACAAGAATTATGGGCGACTGCTCTGGGAAATATAGCTGGAATTTTGTTTGCTTTTTTCACCAATGATACCATTGTTTTTAAACAAAAACGAAAAAATTGGTTCAAGCGTCTGATAAAATTTACGACCGCAAGATTCATTACCTTCCTCTTAGACCTGCTTCTAACCTTTATTTTTGTGACGAGTTTCCCCCATATTATCGGTCAGTTTGTAGGTGATAATCTCAATACTATCAATACAATTGAGACTATTTTTGCACAAGTTACTATCATAGTCCTCAATTACATCTTCAGTAAAGTTTTTGTTTTTAAAAAACACTAAGCATATTTCTTGCATTCAACAGATGATTAAGTTATAATTTGGATTGTAAAAATTTCGAAAGGAAAAAGAAAATGTTAAAAGATCTTAAAGAATTTTTACTCCGCGGTAACGTTGTAGACCTTGCTGTCGGTGTGATCATCGCTTCTGCTTTTGGTGCTATCGTTACTTCATTTGTTAATGATATCATCACTCCACTCCTATTGAACCCAGCCTTGGAAGCTGCGAAAGTACAAAACATCGCTGAGCTTGCCTGGAATGGTGTTACATATGGTAAATTCTTGAGTGCTATTATCAACTTCCTAGTTGTTGGTACTGTTCTATTCTTTGTGATTAAAGCAATGGAAAAAGCTCAAAATCTTCGTAAAAAAGAAGAAGTCGCTGAAGAGGCACCTGCTGGTCCAACTGAGTTGGAAGTTCTTCAAGAAATCAAAGCTCTTCTTGAGAAAAAATAATCATATAGAGGATTCGGTTCAATACTGAATCCTTTTTTTATTCACCTTTTGCTAAGCCTAGAAAAAACTTGAGTTCAGCTCTCTTTTTTGATATAATAATTAAAGTTTCCACCCTTAGTGTAATGGATATCACGTAAGATTCCGGTTCTTGAGATGGGGGTTCGATTCCCTCAGGGTGGATAGATGAAAACAAAAAAAGCAACGGCGCCGTTGTTTTTTTTTTGTGTTACCCTTGTCTTTGAATATAGAACATTGATACCAACGAAAGTAAAATAACTCCAAGTCCGATGATTAAAAAGGAAACTAATTGCACACTTGGTAAAAATGTCATTACACCTTTCGCAAGCGGCATAAAGAGAATTGCCAGTGTAAAAATGGTACTCAATACCCTCCCCAGATAGTCTCCATCAACCTTGGTCTGTACCTGAGTAAAGAAGTGAATATTAAAAATTGTCATAAATAATTCACAAACTAGGTTTCCTGAAAAGGTAAGAAAACTAGGCAGTGGCAAGCCCATCATGAAAACTCCTACTCCTGTGAGGATCAATAAGAACAAAAGTGTATTCATGCTCGATTTAAATTTATTTGCTATCAGTGCTCCAATGATTGAGCCAATTGCACCCATGGTTAAGATAGTCGCATAGGCTCCTTCTACACCATAGAGTTTATTTGAAAAAGGGAGCAAAAACTCAAAAGCTGCAAAAAAGAAATTCACACTGGAAGCCACTAACAAGAGAAAGAAAATTTCTTTTTGATGCCTGATATAGTGCAAGCCATCTTTGATATCCGCAAAAATATCTTTCCCAGTGAAACTTTTCTGCCCTTGAACCTTTGGTTCTTCTTTGGGAAGTAAAGCAACTAGGGCAAAAGCAATGAAAAAAGTCAGAGCATCTAGTAAGAGCGTCATATGAAGACTTGCAAATTGTAAAACAAGGAAAGAAAGCACAGGTGAACTAACACCAACAACCTGCAAAACTAACTCTAAGCGAGAGTTATAGGTCACTATCTCGTCTTTCTCAACAACCTCCGTTATAATAGCTTTATTGGCAGTGCGAGAAAATGCAAAGGCAATGGCTTGAACAATATTAGCAAAGATCAAAGCTCCAATCATCCAGCTGTCGTTCCTTATAAAAGAAATGGCCAGACAGAGAATCCCACAAACTAAGTCTGTCGTCATCAAAATCTTGCGTCGAGAAAAACGGTCTGAAATCACTCCACCAAAAGGATTGACTAGAATGGATGTGACGAGTTCAGAAATCTGATAAATTCCTAGAACGGTCTGTCCTATCGTTCCCATTGATGCCAACCAAACACTATTTCCATAATCATAGAGCATATTTCCTAGTTTGTTAATAGCTCCGCGACTAATCAACTGTACTGCATATCGATTCATAAAAACTCCTCTCAAATTTTGAAACTATTGTATCAAAACTTGAAGGAGTTTCTCATTTTTCCCTTATTTGGGAAATTAATTTTTGACAAATTTATCGTAATGTTCCTGATAGTAAGCTACCTGCTCTGGAAGCCCAAGAACATCAAAAATATTCATAGCTTCCTGCATTTGCTTACAACCTTCTTTTTTTTGCCCCTTCTGATAAAGGGCAAAGCCTTTAAGAAAGTGGAAAACATTACGCTCATAGAGTTTGATGCTCTTACCTATGATCTTCTCTATATAAGCTTCAAAGTAGCTGGCATTTTCAAAAGCAAGATGTTCTAAACAATGCTGGTAACAATTAAGAGCTAAAATCAGGACCAGTTTTCGATGGCGTCCAATTTCTTTGTAGAAATATTCACGCTCCATCACTTCTCTACCAAGTCGAGCAACATAGTCAATATCATAGAAGCTATAGAGATTGCCAAAGAGGATCAACTCATACATGGTCCATTCGTCTGTTTGAAAGAGATAATCCGCCACCTTATCCAGATCACTCTGCTTCATAGTGAAGCTAGCATCTCTTTGACAAATCAGACCTTGTAACAAAATCCAGTTCAGCTCAAAATAGAGGGGATTAGTTGAACTCTTAGCCTTTTCAAGTTGTTCTTCTTGAAGTTTTTGAAAACCTTCAATATCATTTGAGTAGTAAAGTGGAATAATCTGAGCCATCAAGCCGACATGCTCATGATGTTGAAAATTTCTAGTCTTATCCATAAAATTCTCAATCGTCACGTGAATATTATCTAATATTTCAAAGAAACGAGATGCAACCAGATCCGACTCGCCCAATTCAAAGCGGGATAATTGGGAGGTCGAACAGGCCTCTCCTGCAGCTTCTTTTAGAGAGTAATTTTTACTGATTCGAAATTCACGAAAGACTTTTCCAAGATTTTCCATCTTACACCTGCTCCGATAATTCTTCCCACTCTAGCATTGCTTCTTCTTGACGCTGGCTAATTTTATCCAGTTCTGCTTGTAATTGCATGAGTTCATCTGCATCATTGGTGGTATGCATTTGTTCAGAGATAGCTTGGGCTTGAGTTTCCAGTTCTTCGATTTCTGTCTCAAGACTTTCAATTTGTCTCATTAACTTACGAAGTTCTTTTTGACTCTCTTTTTGTGCTTGGTAGTCGTTAACTGGAGAAACTTCTTTTTCTTGGTTAATAGCTGCCGCTTCTTCCGCTTGACTAGCTACTAGCTCTGCTTTTTTATCAACATAATAGTCATAATCACCTAGATAAAGAGTTGAGCCATTTTCAGATAATTCTAGAACATGAGTGGCTACACGATTAATAAAGTAACGGTCATGGCTGACAAATAGAAGAGTCCCATCAAAGTCAATCAGAGCATTTTCCAAGACTTCCTTGCTATCGATGTCTAAGTGGTTAGTCGGCTCATCGAGAATCAAGAAGTTGTTGTTTTCCATGGAAAGTTTTGCCAGAAGCAAACGAGCTCGCTCACCACCTGAGAGCATTCCAACTGATTTCTTAACATCATCACCTGAGAAAAGGAAGGCACCAAGTCGATTACGGATTTCAACTTCTGGCGTCAATTTAAAATCATTCCAGAGTTCGTCTAAGACCGTATTGCTCGGTGTCAGTTTGCTCTGAGTCTGGTCATAGTAACCAACCTCAACATTAGCACCAAAGCGCTTTTCACCCTTGATAAAGGGAATCTGGTCCACAATGGATTTTATAAAGGTTGACTTACCAATACCGTTAGGACCAACTATAGCAATGGCGTTCATCTTACGAAGGTCAAGGTTGATGGGTTCTGATAAGATTTCACCATCATAGCCAATAGCAGCATTTTCAACTGTCAAAACGACATTACCAGATACTCTATCAGAATGGAAGGTCATATTAGCTGATTTCTTGCCAGCTTCAGGCTTGTCCAAACGCTCCATTTTCTCCAGTTGCTTGCGACGAGATTGCGCTCGTTTGGTTGTCGATGCTCGAACAAGATTTCGATTGACAAAGTCTTCTAAGGCAGCAATTTCCTTCTGTTGTTTTTCGTAGTTTTTTGCCTCAGTTGCGAGCTTCTGCTCCTTCTGCTCCACAAAGCTCGAGTAGTTTCCTACATATCTGTCCAAAGAATGTTTTGTTAAGTCGAGTGTTATGGTCGCAACCTTATCGAGGAAATACCGGTCGTGACTGACGATAATGAGGGCACCGCTATAGTTTACAAGGTAGTTTTCTAACCAGGCAATGGTTTCAATATCTAGGTGGTTAGTCGGCTCATCCAAAACCAAGAGATTAGGCTTTTCAAGTAGCATTTTGGCAAGGGCTAAACGAGTATTTTGACCACCAGATAACTCTGCAATTTTCATCTGCCACATAGACTCGTCAAACTTGAAACCATTTAAGATAGCACGGATATCAGCTTCGTATGTAAATCCCCCAGCCTGACGAAAATTTTCTGATAGGCGATCATAATCTGACATGAGTTTATCAAGTTCTGCTCCAGTCTTTTCCCCCATCTCCAACTCCATCTGGCGAAGTTGTCTTTCAGTACGACGCAAGTCATCAAATACATGTAGCATTTCATCGTAAATAGTATTCTCAGACTCAAAGCGACTATCCTGTGCTAGATATGAGAGGGAAATATCTTTTTTCTTATTGATTTCACCAGTGGTTGGCTCCTCTTCTCCAACCAATATCTTGAGCAAAGTAGACTTCCCAGCACCATTTTTTCCAACGAGGGCAATACGGTCTCTTTCATCTACTTGTAGGTTTATATTATCAAAAAGAACCTCTCCTGCAAATGAACGTTCAATTTTATTAGCTTGTAAAATAATCATACAGTTAGTATAGCATGTTTCGGTAAGCCGTTCAAGACTTGTGGTTTAGCTCTATTCATAACTTTTCAGAAACTCATGCTAACGTTTTACTAAAACTTCAAATCGTGGTATAATGTAAGCGATTAGATTATATATTAAAGGAGATTTCCTATGGCTTACCAAGAAAACTACCAAAAATGGCTTGATTTCGCAGAACTTCCAGATTACCTTCGTCAAGATTTGGAAAACATGGACGAGAAAACTAAAGAAGACGCATTCTATACCAATCTTGAATTTGGTACTGCTGGTATGCGTGAACTGATTGGTGCTGGTACTAACCGCATTAATATCTACGTTGTTCGTCAAGCAACCGAAGGTTTGGCTCGTTTGATTGAGTCAAAAGGTGGAAACGAAAAAGAACGTGGTGTAGCCATCGCTTATGATAGCCGTCACTTCTCTCCAGAATTTGCCTTTGAATCTGCAGCAGTTCTTGCTAAACACGGTATTAAATCTTATGTTTTTGAAAGTCTCCGTCCAACACCAGAACTTTCATTTGCTGTTCGTCACCTCAACTGCTTCGCAGGTATCATGATTACTGCTAGCCACAACCCTGCTCCATTTAATGGTTACAAGGTTTACGGAGAAGACGGTGGTCAAATGCCTCCACACGATGCTGATGCTTTGACAACTTACATCCGTGCTATCGAAAATCCATTTGCTGTTGAAGTTGCTGATGTAGAAGCTGAAAAAGCATCTGGTTTGATTGAAGTTATTGGCGAAGCAGTCGATACCGAATACCTCAAAGAAGTGAAAGATGTGAACATCAACCCAGCTTTGATTGAAGAGTTTGGTAAGGACATGAAGATTGTCTACACTCCTCTTCACGGTACTGGTGAAATGTTGGCTCGTCGTGCTCTTGCTCAAGCAGGATTTGACTCCGTTCAAGTCGTTGAAGCTCAAGCAACTCCAGACCCAGACTTCTCAACTGTTAAATCTCCAAACCCAGAAAACCAAGCAGCCTTTGCTCTTGCAGAAGAACTTGGTCGCCAAGTAGGGGCTGATGTTCTTGTTGCAACTGACCCTGACGCTGACCGTGTTGGTGTTGAAGTCCTTCAAAAAGACGGAAGCTACCTTAACCTTTCAGGTAACCAAATCGGTGCCATCATGGCTAAGTACATCTTGGAAGCTCACAAAAATGCTGGGACACTTCCAGAAAATGCAGCCCTTTGCAAATCTATCGTATCAACTGACTTGGTAACGAAGATTGCTGAAAGTTACGGCGCAACTATGTTCAACGTCTTGACTGGTTTCAAATTTATCGCTGAAAAAATCCAAGAATTCGAAGAAAAACACAATCACACTTACATGATGGGATTTGAAGAAAGCTTCGGTTACTTGATTAAACCATTCGTGCGTGATAAAGACGCTATCCAAGCTGTTCTTGTTGTTGCTGAACTTGCAGCTTACTACCGTTCACGTGGTTTGACTCTTGCAGATGGTATCGAAGAAATCTACAAAGAGTACGGCTACTATGCTGAAAAGACAATCTCTGTTACCCTCTCTGGTGTTGACGGTGCTGAACAAATCAAAGCAATTATGGCTAAATTCCGCAACAATGCACCAAAAGAATGGAATGCAACAACTATCACTGTCGTTGAAGACTTTAAAGCACAAACATCTACTGCCGCTGATGGAACAGTTACAGCTTTAACTACTCCTCCAAGTGATGTATTGAAATACACACTTGCTGATGGATCATGGATTGCAGTTCGCCCTTCAGGTACTGAACCAAAAATCAAGTTCTACATTGCAGTTGTTGGTGAAAGCAACGAAGATTCACAAGCTAAGATTGCTAACATCGAAGCTGAAATCAATGCCTTTGTAAAATAAAAAACTATTTAAAGGTCGGGAAAAATCCTGACCTTTATTTTTGCTAGTAAAGATGAAATGATATCTGACTGAAATTTTTATCTCATTTAACTGGAACGCTCAATCCTTACAGCACAAGGATTAGTAAATCGACACTTGGTCTACTGGTTTCTGTCCAACAATCTAATTTCGTATCAAATCTAAGCAATTTTAGAAACTTTATGGCATACTAGACATATCAATGAAAGCGAGGTAATCTCATGGAACAATTTTTAGAAAACATCAAAGATCTTGAAGTTACAACTGTAGCGCGTGCTCAAGAAGCACTTGACAAGCAAGAAACTGCAACTTTCTTTATCGGACGCAAAACTTGTCCTTACTGCCGTAAATTTGCTGGTACATTGGCTGGTGTAGTAGCTGAAACCAAAGCGCACATCTACTTCATCAATAGCGAAGAACCAAGTCAACTTGAAGCTTTACAAGACTTCCGCTCACGCTATGAAATCCCTACTGTACCAGGATTCGTCCATGTTGCAAATGGACAAATCAATGTCCGTTGCGACTCTTCAATGTCAGCTCAAGAAATCAAAGAATTTGCTGGGTTGTAAGAAACTTAGTTTAAATTGAATTTTAGGAGATAATCCAATAATTTTTTTCATGTTAAAACGCATAATATCAAGGTTTATGAACACCTGATATTATGCGTTTTTTGATTTTATAGACTGTTGAAGAACTATTTGTTTGCTAACTTTTTTTCAGCAATTCTTTAACCATCTGATTCAGCTCCTCAAGCTTTTTATCTTGTGATTCTATTAATTGTCTTTGATTCTCAATTTCCTTATAAAGTTTATCAAGATTTATTTGAGTTTTAGATTCATCCTTAACAAAAAAATTAGTTAAAGAACTTGTTAGCATTCCTATTGTTCCAATTCCAACTAGCATCAATAATACAGCTAGCCATTTTCCAAATAGGCTACTCGGTACAATATCCCCATATCCAACAGTTGTAACTGTAACAAGTGACCACCATACACTATCAGAAAATGACTTCTCTTCAACAACTGATAAGATTGAACTACCAACTAGAACGATAAAAAAATTGACATACAGAATGTAAATTAATCCATTTGTTCTTAGAAAAATTTTTAGCTTTTTCTCTAATTTGCCAGTAAGACCTATAATTCTTAATAACCGACTTAGTTTTACTAACTTTGTTAAGCGTGCAAGACGGAAGATCCTCCCCAAACGAAAAACTGTAAAAATAGCATTCAAAGGCAGAATTGCAAGCAAGTCAAAAATGTTGTTTATAATAAATGACCATTTACTTTTGGAAATACTAAATCTCCAAATATAATCGACAAGAAAAACAAACCATATGACTAAGTCTATAATACTGTATGGAGGTTTCTCAAGATCAATTAAATCTGTAAAACCAAGTATTACTAAAACAACTGATATTAAAGCTAATATTATAATACTAGTATCGTAATAGGCTTTTATCTTCCACTTGTTCTGCAATCTGTAAACTCCTCTTGTTATAAAAAGTAAATAAAATAGTTTAATGGGAATTCTAATAAATATCTCTACGATGACCAACTTCCAGAGTAGAGACTATCAGTTCATCATCTACAATTTGCACAATAACTCGATAATTACCAATCCGGTACCTCCATTGACCACCTCGATTCCCCACCAAAGCTTTCCCATGACGTCTTGGATCCTCTAAAACGTTATTTTCTAGATACTTTGTAATTAATATTTGTGTATAACGATCTAATTTCCTTAGTTGTTTAATAAATCGTCTTGTTGGAACTAGCTTATACAAGTTAATCTTCCTCCAGACCTAGATCATGCATCATTTCTTCCCAAGTAATGGGTTTAAGCCCTTTTTCCAAATCTTCTAAATACTCTTGATAAGCTAAATCTGCTACACGAGCATCATATTCATCCTCTAAAGCTTCTAAAGTTTTTGTCCGTATCAACTCTGATAGAGAAACTCCTTCAAACTTAGCCATGGCTTTCATAAATGTTTTATCTGCTTCGGAAACTTTTAATGTAATAGTCGTCATGTTTCTTCTCCTATAACTATTGGTAACACTATTGTATTACTTTTTAAGAGCTCAGTCAAGATAAAAAGAACACCTCTCGGCGTTCCTTGCTATATCTCCGTCAATGGTGTTGCGGTATCTGGTGAAGTATCGTAAACTTGAAAGTCTACTCCAACTCCCAGATCTGCCTGAGCTAACTGATTGACCATGGTCATGTGGGCCAGCTCCTTGATATTATTTTCCTTAGACAAATGGCCTAGGTAAATCTTCTTGGTACGATTACCTAGTGTGCGAATCATAGCATCTGCTCCATCTTCATTTGAAAGGTGACCAAGGTCAGACAGGATGCGTTGTTTGAGTCGCCATGCGTAAGATCCTGCTCGCAGGATTTCCACATCATGATTTGACTCGATTAGATAGCCATCTGCATTCTCGACAATGCCAGCCATACGGTCACTAACATATCCCGTATCCGTCAACATAACAAAGCTCTTATCATCCTTCATAAAACGATAGAACTGGGGCGCAACTGCATCATGACTCACACCAAAGCTCTCAATATCGATGTCGCCAAATGTTTTAGTTTTTCCCATCTCGAAAATATGCTTTTGCGACGAGTCAACCTTACCAAGATACTTACTATTTTCCATAGCCTGCCAGGTTTTCTCATTGGCATAAAGATCCATGCCGTACTTACGAGCCAGAACGCCCACACCGTGGATATGGTCTGAATGTTCATGCGTAATCAAGATAGCGTCTAAATCCTCTGGTTTACGATTGATTTCACTCAAAAGGCTTGTAATTTTTTTGCCAGATAGGCCCGCATCTACTAAAATTTTCTTTTTTGGTGTTTCCAAGTAAAATGAATTTCCACTGGAACCCGATGCTAAAATACTGTATTTAAAACCGATATCACTCATTCTAGTCTTCTAGTTCATCCTCCCAAATCTCTTCTTTCACGGCATCCTTATCGTATGGCAGTACGATAGTAAAGGTTGAACCCTTACCGTATTCACTCTTAGCCCAGATAAATCCCTTATGTTGTTTGACGATTTCTTTAGCAATAGCAAGTCCTAGACCAGTACCACCTTGAGCACGACTTCTTGCCTTGTCAACACGATAAAAACGGTCAAAAATCTTTGGTAGATCTTCTTTAGGAATCCCAAGCCCTTGGTCCGAAATTGATAAAATCATCTGATCATCTGTAGTCTTCATGCTTACAGTGATTTTTCCACCATCTGGTGAATACTTGATAGCATTATTTAAAATATTATCAATCACCTGGGTCATCTTATCCGTATCAATCTCAATCCAAACAGAGTTAATCGGATAATCTCTCACCAACTCGTACTTCTTCTCCTCATCCTGACTTTTCATTTTATCAAAACGATTAAGGATAAAAGTGATAAAGGCCGTAAAATTAATCAATTCAACATCTAAGTGACTAGTTGCATTGTCAATCCGTGAAAGATGCAAGAGGTCCGTCACCATCCGCATCATACGGTTGGTTTCATCCAGAGAAACCTTGATAAAGTCTGGAGCAACCGGTTCTGTAAGAGCTCCTTCATCCAAGGCCTCAAGATAGGATTTTACACTGGTCAAAGGTGTACGCAACTCATGACTAACGTTCGAAACAAAAAGCCTTCTCTCTCGTTCTTCCTTCTCTTGTTCAGTTGTATCATGTAGAACTGCTACTAAACCAGAGATAAAGCCAGACTCTCTACGAATCAAGGCAAAACGCACGCGCAAGCTGATATACTCCCCATTCACATTTTGCGAATAAATCATCAATTCAGGACTTTGGGTAATGAGATCTCTCAGCTCATACTCTTCTTCAATCTTGAGTAACTCTAAGATATTTTGATTAAGAGCATCATCCCTTTCAACTCCAAGTTGTCTCTTAGCCATATCATTAATCATGATAATCTGACCACGACGATTGGTCGCAAGTACTCCGTCTGTCATGTAGGACAAGATACTATTCAACCTTTTACTCTCTTGTTCCAGATTTTCTTGAGTCAAACGGATTACTTCTGACAAATCATTAAGATTGTTAGTGATATTAGTTATCTCTGAGCTTCCCTGCATATCCAAAACCTGAGAATAATCACCAGCAATCAAATCCTTAACCTTCTGGTTTAGCTGTCTAAGGCGAATATTATCACGACGGCTCTCAAGCAAAAGAAAAGTCACCAGCATAATAAAGCCAATTAGGATGAGGATAAAGATAAAGTCACTCGTCAAAATTGTTTGTTTAATTACTTCAATCATTATTTCTCATATAATATCCTACTCCACGACGAGTTAGGATGTATTCAGGTCTACTTGGTGTGTCTTCAATCTTCTCGCGCAAACGTCTAATTGTTACATCAACTGTACGGACATCTCCAAAATAGTCATATCCCCAAACAGTTTCAAGAAGATGTTCTCGGGTAATAACTTGACCAAGATGAGAAGCTAAATGATGTAAGAGTTCGAATTCTCGGTGGGTTAGGTCTAACTCTTCACCATATTTCTTAGCCACGTAAGCATCGGGTAAAATCTCCAAATCGCCAATCTGCAGACTTTGTAATTTCGTTTCAGGTTCTTGGTTATCAACTGAGACAATATCTGTACGACGGAGAAGAGCTTTAACACGGGCCTGTAGTTCACGATTTGAAAATGGCTTGGTTACATAGTCATCCGCTCCAAGTTCAAGCCCAATAACCTTATCAAACTCGCTGTCCTTTGCTGAAAGCATGATAATAGGAACACTACTTGTCTTACGAATAGTTTTTGCAACTTCAAGTCCATCAATCTCTGGAAGCATCAAATCCAAGATAATAATATCTGGTTGCTCAGCTTCAAATTGTTCAAGAGCTTCACGACCATTAAAAGCAGTTACAACTTCATAACCTTCCTTGGTCATATTAAATTTTATAATATCTGAGATGGGTTTTTCATCATCTACAATTAGTATTTTTTTCATTTAGTCACCTTTTTCCTTATCTCATTATACCAAAAAAATGTAAAGAAGACACGAAAGACCGATACTAGCAGCTTCTTTTCAAGTAGGCTTGCCAAATCTTTTGCTGAGGTTTAGCTAGGGGATAATTGATAAATTCTTCCGGACTTAACCAAAGGACTTCTCTATCTGCATATTCCTGTGTTTCAGTAACTCGGCCTGCAATTATCTGGATATGCCATTTACGATGGCTAAAAATGTGCTTGACCTCTTCAAATCGTAGATCTTGCCAATCAACTTCAAGATCATAGTCCTGTTCAAAACTCTCCTGTGGAGATGGTCCCAGTTCTAGAATTGGCTCCGCTACTTGACTAAAAAGGTCCAAGTCCTGAGTCTGGTCTGAGAATTCATCAACTTCAATCAAGGGAAAATGCCAAAATCCAGCCAAGAGTTTTTCACTCTCATTCTTCTCTAATAGAAACTGCCCCTGATTATTTTGCACTACAAGAGCCTTTAGATAAATAGGGATTGGCTTTTTCTTGGGAGCCTTAATGGGATAGCGATCCATGGTCCCATGTTGGTAAGCAGCACTGAACTCCTTAACAGGACTCTCCTCCGGTCTTGGATTAACAGGAGCCTCAATATCTGAACCTAAATCCATCAAAGCCTGATTGAAATCACCTGGACGATCAGGATCTATCAGAACTTCCATCATCGCTTGAAATATTTTTCGATTGCTAGGATTTCCAATATCATGATTGACTTCAAACAAACGTGCCAAAACGCGCATGACATTGCCATCTACTGCAGGCTGCGGAAGGTTAAAGGCAATACTAGAGATTGCACCAGCTGTATAAGGACCAATCCCTTTTAAGCTTGAAATGCCTTCATAAGTGGACGGAAACTTGCCTTCAAATTCATTCATAATCTGTTGAGCGGCTGTTTGCATATTGCGAACACGAGAATAATAGCCAAGTCCTTCCCAGGCTTTTAATAAGCGATCCTCAGGAGCATTTGCTAAGCTCTCAACAGTCGGAAACCAGTCTAAAAAACGTTCATAATAGGGAATGACGGTATCAACTCGAGTTTGCTGCAACATAATTTCAGATACCCAGATATGGTAAGGATTCTTACTCCGTCTCCAAGGTAAATCACGCTTATTTTCGTCATACCAAGCTAATAATTTTTGACGGAAAGAGAGAATCTTGTCCTCTTCCCACATGGTCACACCATATTTCTCCAAATCTAACATATTTCTAGTATAGCATAACCTTTTAGGATACTCAAAAAATCAAGATAGGGCTTGTTAAAACACTCTCTTAAATTCTATTAGAAAATTAGCAATTTAGTCTTTACAAACCAGCTGCTTCTATCATTTTCCCTACTTTTTTGATATAATAAATTTAATGATTCTTCAAAGGAGGCATCTATGCGTTTTAATCAATTCAGTTACTATCCTGTAAGCCAGCAACAAGCTTTACAGGAATTATCCAGCCTTGAATTCAAGCTAGACCAATCAAATTCTGCGAAAGAACTGTTTGAAGCTTTTGTTAGAACTTGTTTTTTCAATTACAAAAATACAGATTATCCCCTCTCAACTTTAGCTGTTGATAAAGAAACTGATCTGCTCACTTTCTTCAATTCTGATCGTGAATTAACTGCAGAAATTTTCTATACTGTTGCCTTTCAGTTGCTTGGTTTCAACTACTTGACAGACTTTGAAGATGGTCTTGCTTTTCATAAAGAAACGGCATTCCCTATTGTATACGGAGATTTGATTGACAATCTCTATCAACTCCTTAACACGCGCACTAAAAAGGGAAATACTTTGATCGATCAATTGGTTAGCGACGGTCTTATCCCTGAGGATAATGATTACCACTACTTCAATGGCAAGAGTTTGGCAACCTTTTCTGCAAACAATGCTATTCGGGAAGTTGTTTATGTAGAAAGTCGTATTGATTCTGATAATGATGGACTGCCAGATCTTATCAAGGTAAATATTATCCGTCCATCTTACCACGGCAAAATTCCAGCTGTTATAACGGCAAGTCCTTACCATCAAGGAACCAATGATAAAGCAAGCGATAAAGCTCTTTACAAAATGGAAGCTGAGCTAGAAGTCAAGGAACCGCATGAAATTTCTCTAGAAAAACCAACATTAGACTTGGTTGAACCTGTTGGAGAAGCTGAACTCGTTCCAGAAGCTGAAGAAAAACTCACTCATATCAATAGCAGCTACACACTTAACGACTACTTCCTTCCAAGAGGATTTGCAAATATCTACGTATCTGGTCTTGGAACCAAGGATTCTCAAGGTCAAATGACCAACGGAGATTACCGACAAGTTGAAGCCTATAAAAATGTCATTGATTGGCTCAATGGTCGTTGTCGTGCCTTCACAGACCACAGTCGTAAACGTCAGGTCAAGGCTGACTGGTCAAACGGTAAGGTAGCAACTACTGGTCTTTCTTATCTAGGAACAATGTCTAATGGTCTTGCCACTACAGGAGTTGATGGTTTAGAAGTCATTATTGCTGAAGCAGGTATTTCTTCTTGGTATAACTATTATCGTGAAAATGGTCTGGTAACAAGCCCTGGTGGCTATCCAGGGGAGGACTTCGATTCATTAGATGAATTAACTTATTCTCGTAATCTCTTAGCTGGTGACTATATTCGTGGAAACGAGGCTCATAAAGATTCTATAGAAGAACTGAAGAAAAATCTAGACCGTAAAACTGGAGATTATAACCAATTCTGGCATGACAGAAACTACCTACTCAATGCTGAAAAAGTTAAGGCTGAAGTTGTCTTTACACACGGTTCACAAGACTGGAATGTAAAACCACTTCATGTCTATCAAATGTTCAATGCTCTTCCAAGCAATATTAAGAAACATCTCTTTTATCATAACGGTGCCCATGTTTATATGAACAACTGGCAGTCTATTGATTTCCGTGAATCCATGAATGCCCTTTTGACACAGAAATTATTGGGGCATGAAACTGATTACCGACTTCCAAGAGTCGTTTGGCAAGACAATACAGCTCCTCAAACATGGATGACTCTTGAAGATTTTGGAAATCAAACTGACCACAAAACTTTCACATTAGGTACTGAAGAAGCTGTCATTGAAAACCACTATCAAGGCTCAGACTTTGAACGTTTTGGAAAGACCTACCAAACCTTTAACAATGAACTCTATCAAGGGAAAGTCAATCAGGTAACTATTGACCTGCCAGTGACAGAAGACCTTAATCTCAATGGGCGTGTTAAACTAAACCTCCGTCTCAAATCAAGTACAAACAAAGGCTTACTATCTGCCCAACTTCTCGAACTTGGTCAAAAGAAATACCTACAACCATATCCAGGAGTTTTGGCTGCTCGTACTATTGATAATGGCCGTTACCATATGCTGGAAAACCTTTGCGAACTACCATTTAGCCCAAATGCACAGCGTGTTATCACCAAAGGCTATCTCAATCTTCAAAATCGTCATGATTTATTGAAAATTGAAGAAGTCAAGCCAGATGAATGGATGGAATTCCAATTTGAACTCCAACCAACTATTTACAAACTAAAAGAAAGCGATACAGTACGTCTCGTTCTTTACACAACAGACTTTGAGATTACTGTACGTGACAATACAGACTATCACTTGACTGTCGACCTTGCACAGTCCAGTCTTAAGATACCTTTTCAAAGGGAGGTGACTGTAGATGAACAAAGCCGAGCAAAGACACCAGCTCATCCGAGCCCTAATCACTAAACAAAAAATTCATACCCAAACTGAATTACAAGAACTACTGATTGAAAACGGAGTACAGGTCACACAAGCAACACTTTCAAGAGACATTAACCTGATGAATCTTTCTAAGATTCGTGAAGGTGAACACTCCTATTATTCAATCAACACTGGCTCTACATCCAAGTGGGAAAAACGGCTAGAAGTTTATATGGAGGAAGCCCTCTACATGATGCAACCCGTCCAACACCAAGTTGTTATCAAAACCTATCCAGGTTTGGCACAATCCTTCGGATCTATCTTGGACGCCCTAAATTTTCCTGAAATAGTCGCTACTATCTGTGGAAATGATGTCTGTTTGGTTATCTGCGAGGATAAAGAACAAGCTCAATCTTGCTTTGAACGCCTCAAACAATTTGCACCACCTCTATTTTTTGATCGGTAACAAAAACCCGTGATGATAGTCATCACGGGTTTATTTTATGATTTGCTATTTTCAGCTTGCTTTTTAGTTCTTGCAAGTCTCAAAGCTCTATTTGGATTGAGACGATTAAAGAGTTCTTCTAACTTCTTCTCATTCCAGACATCTGCTGCAGAAACAAAATTTCCATCAGCATCACGGAAAGATATCGGTTTATCTCCCATAGCTATCTCCTAGTCCACAAATTCAAACTCAAACTTACCGATACGAACCAAATCTCCATCCTTGGCGCCACGGGCACGGAGAGCTTCATCGACTCCCATACCACGCAACTGACGAGCAAACTTCATAACAGACTCATCACGGTCAAAGTTAGTCATATTAAAGAGTTTAATGAGTTTTTCACCTGAAAGTACCCAAGTTGCATCGTCATCACGACTAATTTCAAATGGTTTTTCTTCTTCATCAAAGCCATAATAAACTTCTTCTTCCATTTCTGACTCATCATAAAGAAGGAATTCTGGGGTCTTATCAAGAAGTTCAGCCGTTGCGTCCAATAAAGGTGCTAAACCTTGTTTGGTCAAACCTGATATTGGAAAGATTGCTGGTAATTCCTCGAACTCATCAAAGTTAGTTGCCAATTTTTTCTTGAATTCTTCAAGGTTTTCCTGACTTTCTGGCATATCCATCTTATTAGCAACAATGATTTGTGGACGCTCCATCAGACGAAGATTGTAAGATTCAAGTTCCTTATTGATAGCTAGATAATCTTCGTAAGGATCACGTCCTTCACTAGCTGACATGTCAATGATATGAAGAATAACGCGAGTACGCTCGATATGGCGAAGGAACTGAGTCCCCAAGCCAACACCTTGGCTAGCACCTTCAATCAATCCAGGAAGGTCTGCAACGGCAAAGGATTCACCGGACTGGGTACGAACCATACCAAGATTTGGTACAATAGTCGTAAAGTGGTAGGCCCCAATTTTTGGCTTAGCAGAGGTAATCACGCTAAGAAGTGTTGATTTTCCGACAGATGGGAAACCAACTAAACCAACATCCGCAAGGATTTTAAGTTCTAACTGTAATTCACGCTCCTGACCAGGTTCTCCATTTTCTGAGATTTCTGGAGCAGGATTTTTAGGTGTTGCAAAACGGATATTTCCGCGACCACCACGACCACCGTGAGCCACGATAAACTCTTGTCCGTTCTCTATCAAATCAGTGAGAACTTTCCCAGTCTCTGCATCACGCACAGTTGTCCCTTGAGGTACTCGAACAATCAAGTCTTCTGCACCGCGTCCGTGCATTCCTTTGGTCATCCCTTTTTCACCCGATTGGGCTTTGAAATGACGATTGTAACGGAAGTCCATCAAGGTACGTAAACCTTCGTCTACAACGAAAACAACGTTACCTCCACGTCCTCCATCACCGCCCCAAGGACCGCCATTAGGGACGTATTTTTCACGGCGAAAGGCAACCATCCCATCGCCACCATTTCCAGCCTTGACCTTGATCTTGGCTGTATCTAAAAACATACTCATATTCTTTTCTCACTCTAAAAAGGGCTGGGAAATCCCAGTCACCAACTATTACTACTTGCTAGAAAATCTAGCATTTTAAAATCTGCTAAATACACCGATGGCTGTAGCAAAAATACCTGCTAGGGTTACAAATAACATAATCAAAACGACAAACATTGTTAGTTTTTCAAAGAAAGTTTTTTTACGTTTCCCATTATCACCAAATGCCATTTTTTCTCCTTTACTATAATACTCTAATCTTAAAATTCATCGGATACAGGAGCGATTGCCCACAAAATCAAGTAAGCAATAAGTCCAGCACCATAACAGAAAGCTAGAACTCCCCAAATCACACGTACGATTGTAGGGTCAATATCAAAATAATTAGCTAAACCAGCACATACACCACCGATTTTTTGATCTCTACCACTTCTCATAAATTTCTTTTTCATATTTTTATTTCCTTTCTTTAATTCGATTAATCGTTCAAATATTTTCTTAAATGACTCAACTGTTTTCTAGAAGCTTTCAACATACGTCTTGAACCCTTGACCGGCATAGACACTGCTTGTTGTGGTATATAAAATACTGTCTTTAAAATGCGTTTCGTAACAGGTTCATCTGCAGTCAATTCTTTTTCAAAATTATTTGAAATAATAACATCTAGATAGAATTCATGCACTCTCTTAGCAAAATTCTCAGCTGAAATTTCATACAATTTTTCAGCCAAAAGTTTTTCATCCATCTTTGGAGTTACAATTAAAGCTTCTAAAATAGCCCCTGCTAGATCTCTCTCTTCATAATAAAGAGTTCCAAACATTTTATGATTGACGAGGTTATCAAGATAGGGATTTCCATGAGCTATTACCGGAGTCTTACTTGCAAGACTTTCAAGATAGGTCAAGCCTTGCGTCTCACTAGTTGAAGCTGAAATGAAGAAGTCAGCAGCCTTATAGTAAAGTGCGGTTTCACTTGGGGCAATCATCCCTGTAAAAATAACAGAATCTTGAATCTGTAAATCTGACGCTTGTTCCTTGAGATTTTCCAGATAAGGACCATCTCCAGCTACGACTAATTTAACATTTTGCTCTTCTTTTAGAACATCTGGAAGTGCTGCCAGAACAGCTTGAATGTTCTTCTCGTAAGAAACACGTGAAAGGCTAAGAAGCATCTTTTCATCTTTCTTAATGCCTAATTTATC
Source organism: Streptococcus nidrosiense (assembly GCF_042140045.1). Lineage (NCBI taxonomy): Bacteria > Bacillati > Bacillota > Bacilli > Lactobacillales > Streptococcaceae > Streptococcus > Streptococcus nidrosiense. The sequence goes on along the minus strand of NZ_CP152419.1, from coordinate 1,267,021 downwards.
ACGTAAGTCTGCGATATGTTCTGGTCCAATCTCAGGTCGTTCAAACTTGGCTAGCTCAATCCCTGTAGGAATAACTCGTTTTTCTACTTTGACCTTATAATCTGATAGAAGGTCTCGCACAATTTCACTTGGACAAATCACTCCATCAACATCATGAAGGAAGCCTCTCACAAGGTACTTAACCATACCTGGACGAATCAACATCCCCTTAGCGATATAGTGGACATAATCTTCGTACTGGGTATGATAGGTATGAATGACTGGAATTTTCAATTCACGCGCTATCCAAATCCCTAATAAACCAAGAGAAAACTCAGTCTGCGTATGAATAATATCCAGCTTGTATTGCTTGGCAATCTCAAGAGCTTTTGTAAATCCACGATAGGCGAAACGTCGATCCTTAAAGGCAAAGAAAGGAACACTAGGGATACGGATAATCTGCCAGTCTTCATAACGATTAACATCCTTGTCTGTTGTTGTAAAGATAAAGACGGCATGTCCTTGCTTTTCAAGTTCTGTTTTTAAGGTTCGAATACTGGTCGCAACACCCGAGACCTGTGGGAAATAAGTATCTGTAAATAAACCAATTCGCATATACTACCTCATTTTTTTCCTAAAGCTGCTTGCTCCCGATAGAATTTTAGCCAGATTTCAAGAAGATGCTCTTCTGAATATTCTCTTGAAATGGCCTTAGCCTTTTCTTTCAATGCTTTCAACGCTTCTGGATGCTCTCGATATTTCAAGATAGCTTCTTTCATCTCTTCTACATCACTTGTTGGTCTGTAATTTCCTTCAAGAATAACCTTATAAAGATCTAGATCACGAAGCATAATGGGTGCTTCACAACTCGCAGCTTCTAGAATAGTCATTGGAAAGAGCTCGTTATAACTTGGAAGCAAGAAAAGATCAGCCAAGGCATAGAGTTCTCTCATCCGTTCTGGATCAACAATCCCTGGGAAAATCAGATTCTCTGGAGGATTATCCATAATCTTTTTATAGCGTTCATAACCATCCGTTATACCACCAAATGAGAAACCACCAGCCCAAATAAAAGTAATATCAGGTAATTCCTCAGCTAGAGTGATAAAGTCATCAATACCTTTACGCTTTTGAACCTGACCTGCACCAACAACTACAAACTGATTCTCATCAATTCCCATATCTTTACGAAGTTGTTCAACTTGCTCTATAGGAAGTGAATGCCATTTTTCTTTGTTGACAAAGTTAGGAATATAGGTCACTTTTTCACGTGGAATTCCAGCAGCCACTAAATCCTCAATGAAGGTAGGATTGACCACAACCAGATGCTCCATACGGTCATAAAAAGAAAATACATAGCGTTTGACAATCCCCTTTAAGAAGAATGGAATCTTCAAACTACCTTCCAAGGTATCAGGTAAGAAGTGAACATAGCCAATCTTACGTCCAGAACGTTTTTTCTGAAAGGTCGAGAGATAATAAGGAAAATCAATCGTATGAAAATGAGTAACATCCGCTTCGATTGGAAGATTTTCTGTTACGATCAGTTGGTCTTTCGCATCTCGTTTTAAAAGCTGTACCAGTTCACGGTAAGCACCAGACACACCTTGGCCCGCCACTTTTTCACTTGAACTTAGCATATTGATGCGTAATTTCTCTTTTTCCATAGTAACCATTATACCATTTTCTTAAAATAAAATCAGCAAATAAAAAGAGAGATAGCATAAAAGCTGGGAATTTCCTGGCGTCTACACTATTTCTCCTTTTTATAATTTACTTACTTGATGCCTAAAGCGATACGAGCGTAACGGCTCATTTTCTCAACTGTCCAAGCTGGATACCAAACTAATTTGACTTCAACGTTAGTAACCTCTGGAACGTCCGTCATAGCATCATAGATTTGGTCGGTTAAAAGATCCGCCAAGGGACAACCCATGGTTGTTAAGGTCATATCAATTTCAGTCTCACCTGTATCGCCATCAAAACGAATCTCGTAGATCAAGCCTAGATTGACGATATCAATCCCCAACTCTGGGTCAATCACTTCTTCTAGTGCTGTCAAAATACGTGTTTTGATATTTTCAATCTGTTCTTCTGTGTAAGCCATCTTCACTCTCCCTTAACTTAATCTTCAATGAAATCACGAAGTGGTTTGCTTCGACTTGGCTGGCGAAGTTTTCTCAAAGCTTTGGCCTCAATCTGACGGATACGTTCACGCGTTACGTTAAAGACTTTACCAACATCCTCCAAGGTACGCATCTTCCCATCATCAAGACCAAAGCGGAGACGCAAGACATTCTCTTCACGGTCTGTCAGAGTGTCCAAGACTTCATCCAACTGCTCACGCAAAACGATACGAGTTGTATAGTCCACTGGATTTTCAATCACTTCGTCCTCTATAAAATCACCAAGATGGCTGTCGTCCTCTTCACCAATTGGCGTTTCAAGAGAAACCGGCTCTTGGGCAATCTTGAGGATTTCACGAACCTTGTCAGGTGTCATATCCATGCGTTCAGCGATTTGTTCAGGAGTTGGATCTTGTCCCAACTCTTGAAGAAGATTACGTTGTTCACGAACAAGCTTGTTAATTGTTTCCACCATGTGAACTGGGATACGGATGGTACGAGCTTGGTCAGCAATGGCACGAGTAATAGCCTGACGAATCCACCAAGTCGCATAAGTTGAGAATTTAAACCCTTTAGAGTAGTCAAATTTATCAACGGCCTTCATCAAGCCCATGTTTCCTTCTTGGATCAAGTCAAGGAACTGCATTCCACGTCCAACATAACGTTTAGCGATAGATACTACCAAACGAAGGTTCGCTTCTGCAAGGCGTTGTTTAGCTTCGATATCACCCGCTTCAACAGCAAGGGCCAACTCTTTTTCCTCTTCATTTGTAAGCAGAGGAACAACCCCGATTTCTTTCAAATACATACGGACTGGGTCATTGACCTTAGCTGAGGTTGAACCAATCAAATCTTCATCAGTCAACTCTGGTTCTTCCTCAGTGCTCAAAACACGCGCACTTGGATTTCCTTCGTTGTCCGTAATTGAGATACCAGCATCTTGAATGCGTTGCAAAAGATTCTCAATACCTTCCACATCTAAAGTGAAGGGAATTACGAGGGCGTTATTGATTTCATCATCAGTTGCTGTACCAGTTTTTTTATGATTGCGAATAAATTCCGCTACTTGGACGTCAAAGGTTGTTACTTCTTTTTGTTTTGTTGCCATTCTTACTCCATTCTTCTTTTTTGGGCAATTAAGCGTTCTAGCTCTTCTAATGCGGTGTCTGTATCACCGATATGGCTAGCTTCCTGAACTTTCTTTTTAATTTGCAGATTTTCCTGATTCAAAAGAGCTCTTTTTCGAGACTCTTCCACTTCAGCTAACTCGTGAGGGGACATTTCAGGTGGCAAATCTAAGGCTAGGACTTGATACCAAGCACTCTCCACTTCTCTGGTCTGATGAGCCAAATCCTCAGAGGAGATACTTCCATTATCAATCAAGAGTCCATACAAGGTCTGAAACTCTGGAGTTTCAAAGATAAAGTCATCTCTTAAGCGGTAGTCATTGAGCACCAAGGGATGTTCCATCATTCGATAGAGGATATGGGCCTCTGCTCTCATCACTGCTGTCAGTTGCTTTGTGACAGACATGGTGACAGGACTCGGACTATAGGTCTCCTTGACCTTCTCCTTTCTCTGTCTAACACGACTTTCATTGACAATATGTTCGACTTGCTGATAGTCAAAAGATGGCAAGTGATCCGTCAAAATGTGAATGTAGGAATTCTGAGCTGTGATAGAGGGTTCCTTGGCGATTAAGGGAGCAATTTTCTCTATAAATTCAATCTGAGCTTGTAGATTTTCACTATTTTCAGGTCTGAAATGATGAATGTAAAACTCAACAGGACTAATGCGTGTATTGGTTAAGAGATAAGCCAAGTCTTGAGGAGAGTTTTTCTGCAAATATTCATCCGGATCCATCGCGTCAGGAATCTGGACTACTTGGACAGGTATATCTTTAAGCTCGTCCAAGGCTTTAGCCGTCGCAGCTTGCCCAGCCTTATCTCCGTCATAGGTGACGATCACTTTTTGGGTAAAGCGTTTCAGATGCTCCACATGTTCACTCGTCAGTGCGGTACCCATAGAAGCAACTGCATTTTCAATACCAGCACGATAAGCCGCAATGACATCCATAAACCCTTCCATCAGGTAGATTTCAGGAGCCTTGCCCGATCCTTTTTTTACCCTCTCCAAATGATATAATTCGTAACTTTTGTTAAAAATTGCCGTCGCTCGACTATTTTTATACTTTCCAGTTTGAGAATCAGTCTCTTGCCATACACGACCAGAAAAGGCAATCACCTTTCCTTGATCATTTGAAAGAGGAAACATAATGCGATTATGAAAGGTATCAAAGAATTGGTTACTCTCAGATAGATAAAACAAACCCGAATCCAGCAAGTCCTTCTCACTATAATCATCTGCTAAACGCTGATATAGATAAGAGCGTTCTGCTGGAGCTAAACCAATCATAAAATGCTTGAGAACATCATCTGTTAAGCCACGTTTATAGAGATAGTTTCTCGCCTCTTCACCCATCTTAGTCGTCATGAGAATGGCATGATAAAAACGAGCGGCTTTCTCATGCATATCGTAGAGATTTTGATGGGGCGACCTAGGCTGTACAGAACCTTGAACAGGCGCTGCCATCTGAATCCCAAGTCTCTCAGCTAATATCCTCACCGCATCCGCAAAAGTTACTTGCTGATACTCCTCGATAAACTTAAAAACATCTCCAGAACGACCACAACCAAAACAGTGGTAAAACTGCTTATCCTCGACCACGTTAAAGGAAGGGGTCTTTTCACCATGAAAAGGACAGAGCCCTAAAAAGTTCCGTCCAGATTTTTGTAAAGAAATCACTTCTCCTATGATTTCGACAATATTGGTATTGTTTTTGATCTCTTCGATGAGTCTCTTGTCAACCATAGACAATACCTCCATTTTATCACAGTTTACTCTAACTAGTATAGCTTATTTCTGAAAAAAAGTAAACCATTTCATACACTTTACATGAGACTATTTCATAAGTTTACAGCTGTCATGAAAAAGTGAATCTTTTGAGCAAACCATTCTAATATTTGAAAGAAAAAAAGAAAAATTAAAGACTATTTCACTTGATCTTCGAGATTATTTTTCAATATCCTGCTAATATACTGACCATCTTTTCTACTGATACAAGCTGTTGCATAAGTCAATGGTGCTTTGTATACCACTCCTCTATAGGATGGATCAGTCAATACAGGCATAGAATAATAGGCATTCTTTTTATTATTAAGATCAATAAACCATTTACCTCCTAGGTGCTTACGGAAGGTTTCACCGATATAAACGGTCAAATAATCCAACATCTTGCGGTCTGCTATCAAAGCATGGTGGTCATCGTAGTGAGCCAAGATCCAAGCCTCCAAATCATCCAAAGACTGCATGCTATAGTCTAAATGAAGGCCTTGTTCCTCAGCAAACTCCCTAGTAAAATAGTCCATCTTAAATCCAATCTGAAAAATCCATTCCTGAAAATCTTCTTGTGTGTATACCATGTTTTTATCTCCTTACTATTATCAAAATTTAAGATTCTTAGATTGATTATATTATAAAGGAAAACAGACGAAAAGAGAAATATAAATAATATTTAAAAACAACTAAAACACTTAGAAGCAAAAGCCTACTTCTAAGTTTTTAAGGATGCTTGATTTAAAAATTATCTACTCAAAAAGTTGATAGTAATCGGAAATTTTCATCTTGGCTTTTTCATCCTTATTCAAATCTTGGATGATTTGTCCATCTTTCATAACAATCAAGCGATTTCCATACTTGAGAGCATCTTCCATATGGTGAGTAATCATCAAAGCTGTTAGATGGTCCTTGTTGATAAAGTCATTTGTCAATTCCATCAAGGCAACACTTGTTTTAGGGTCAAGTGCAGCCGTATGCTCATCTAACAAAAGGAGTTCTGGGCGCTTCAAGGTTGCCATCAATAGACTCAAGGCCTGTCTTTGTCCACCTGACAAGAATTCAATCGGTGTATCCAAGTGTTTCTCTAGGCCATTTCCAACCTTCTCAATGGTCGCTTGAAATTCTTCCTTATAGGATGACAATTTTCTTGGAAAAAGTCCACGTTTTTCTCCACGGAACTTGGCAATCAAAAGATTTTCTGCAACCGTCATACGTGGAGCTGTCCCCATCTTAGGATCTTGAAAAACACGAGAGAGATACTTAGCACGTTTCTCAGGGCTGAAATGAGTCACATCCTCGCCCATGATACGAATGCTACCACTAGTCAAGGGTAGCGTTCCTGCAATGCTATTAAAGAGGGTTGATTTCCCTGCACCATTTCCACCCAAGATTGTGATGAAGTCATGTTCATAAATATCAAGCGAAACATCATTTAGGATAATCTTTTCTTCGTCAAAGCCATTTGTCACAATTTTTGTGGCATTTCTTAATTCTACTATTGCTGTCATTTGCTTAACTTGACTCCTTTCAAGTATTTATCCTTAAGGGTTGGAATTACCAAGCAAGTTGCTAGGATAAGGGCACTATATAAACGGAGGTAGCTAGTGTTAAAGCCGAGAGCAATGACTCCCCATACCAAGAATTGATAGCTGATGGAACCAACTACAATAGTAACCAAGCGTTCTGCTAGGGTAAGACTCTTGAAGAGGACTTCACCGATAATCAAGCTAGCAAGACCAACAACGATAACACCGATACCACGAGAGACATCGGCATAGCCTTCTTGCTGAGCGATAAGTGCGCCAGCAAGTGCGATTACACCATTTGACAAGACCAAGCCCATAAGCTCCATACGTCCTGTATTGATACCAAAACTACGAGCCATGTCTGGATTATCCCCTGTAGCGATATAGGCCTGTCCAAGTTTGGTATCTAGGAAGAAAAGCATGAGAAGGATAACCAAAGTCACAAAGATTAAACCTGTCAGTAATTGATTAACCTCTGATGAAAATGGAAGAACATCTTGGATTTGCTTGGTGTTTAAGAGTCCAAGGTTAGCCCGTCCCATAATCATGAGCATGATAGAATGACAAGAAGTCATGACTAAAATTCCTGATAAAAGAGTTGGAATTTTCCCTTTGGTATATAATAACCCCGCTGCTAAACCAGCAAGACACCCTGCTCCTACAGCCGCTAAAGTCGCAAGAAAAGGATTGACTCCCTGGGTAATTAAAGTCACTGCTACTGCTCCTCCAAGTGGGAAGGAACCCTCAGTTGTCATATCTGGGAAGTTCAAGATTCGAAAGGTCATAAAGATTCCCAAACCTAGGATAGCCCAGACCAATCCCTGTGAAATAATTGATATTAGCATGTTTGATTCGTTTCCTTTATTCTAAAAATTGGAGGAGATGTCTCCAACTCCTCCTTTATTCTTATTCGATTACTTGACCGGCTTCTTTGATAACTGATTCAGGAATAGTAATTCCAAGTTCTTGAGCAACTTTCTTGTTGATCACTGATTTACCAGTTGAGAAGACATTAACTGGTGTATCTGCAGGCTTTTCACCCTTCAAGACTTTAGCAATCATTTTACCAGTAGCAACACCAAGATCGTGTTGGTCCACTACGACTGATGCCAAACCTCCAGCTTCTACCATGGCAGTCGCACTTGGGTAGATTGGGTTTTTAGCTGTTTGATTGCTTGAAACGACAGTTGAGAATGCAGATGCGATTGTGTTATCGATTGGAACCCAGATTGCATCTACTTTACCAGTCATAACGTTCACTGTTGAAGCAATTTCGTTCGTTGAAGGAACTGCGAATGTTTCGACTTTCAAACCAGCTTTTTCAGCGTAAGCTTTGAATTCTTCAACTTGTGATTTTGAGTTATCTTCACTACTTGAGTAAAGAGCTCCAACCGTTTTCACATCAGGAGTCAATGTTTTAATCAATTCAACCTGTTGTTCAGCAGGGTTGTGGTCAGACACCCCAGTGATGTTCCCACCTGGTTTTTCCAAGTTTTGTACAAGGTTAGCACCAATTGGGTCTGTGATAGCTGCCATGATAACAGGAAGGTCTTTTGTTGCACTTGCAAGACCTTGAGCTGCTGGTGTAGCAATACCTACAACGACATCATTTCCATTTGCCACCAATTGTTTACTCATTGTCGCAACCTTACTTTGGTCACCTTCTGAGTTCATAAAGTCAATTTTGACTTGGTCACCTTTATAACCTTCTTCAGCAAGTCCATCTTGGATACCTTGGTAGATCAAGTCAAGCGATGGGTGGCTTACAAACTGAAGAACACCAACTTTAGCTGTTTTATTAGCTGTCTCAGTTTTAGTTTCTTGTTTCGTTAAGCTAGAATATACCAAGCTTCCACCAACTACAAGTGCTAATGCTACGATAATACCGAGTAGACGTTTGTTTTTCATAATTTTCTCCTTATTTCTTCTTAACTTATTATTTTTTTATTCAATCACTTATTCAAGCGACGCCATCGTTTGATTTCCATAATTTTTTCCTCCCCATAGAAAAAGTCCTCACACAAAAAACTTGTGTGAGGACGTCGATGCGCGGTGCCACCTCAATTATAGGAACTAGTCCTATCGCTCTTACTCGCTAAAACGAGTTGCACTGTAAGGTGTGCTCACCGAATTCTTATGATTTCAAATTCTTAATAACATTCAGCCCAATTTTCATCACTTCCACCTATCTGATTCCACCAACCACAGACTCTCTAAAAAATTTCAATGATTACTTTCTGAATGCTTAAATTATATCATTTTACTAAAACTTGTCAAGGGTTTTCATAAAATATTTTAAATATTAACAAAAATTCCTACGTTTTTTTATAAAATCTAACTTGTATCAGCCTGAATTACGTAATCCTGTAGCAATTCCGTTGATAGTTGTATGGATTAATCTTTCTTCATCTGAAGATAGCTCGCCACGACGTTGACGCTTAATCAATTCCAACTGAATATAGTTAAGGATATTGAAATAAGGCATGCGGTAGTTGAGACTGTCTTTCAAATAAGTATTTTCTGCCAAGAGCTCCTCATGGCCTTCAATAGCCAAGATAACGTCCTTAGTCAACTGCCATTCATCTAAGATAGTATAGTAGATTGCTTGTACTTCTTCACTTTCACACAGTTTAGCGTATTCAAAGGCAATGTTCATATTTGATTTGGACAAGACCATATCAACATTAGATAGGAGTGACTGGAAGAATGGCCAGTTTTGATACATTTCACGAAGGAATTCAATATTTTTTGGATCTTGGTCAATAAATTCCTTGAAGCTTGAACCAACACCATACCAACCCGGGAACATAACACGACTTTGTGACCATGAGAATACCCAAGGAATAGCACGTAGACCACCGATTTCAGTGATCGTTTTACGAGCTGCTGGACGAGAACCAATATTGAAACTTGAAATAGCCTTGATTGGACTAGATTCAAAGAAATAATCATAGAAATGTTCATTTCCAAATACGAGCTCACGGTAGATATCGTAACTACGTTCTACTACTTGGTCCATGATAGCTTCATAGCGATTTGATGTATTGGTATCACTCTTCTTCTTGGTAATCATACGGTTGATAGCTGCTGAAACCAACATTTCAAGGTTATAGTAGGCTGCATCCTTGTTTCCGTATTTGTTTCCGATAACTTCCCCTTGCTCTGTCAATCGAATACGATCCTTAATTGACTTGAGCGGTTGAGAAGCAATGGCATCATAAGTAGGGCCACCACCACGGCCAACGGTACCACCACGACCATGGAAGAAGGTTACTTTGACTCCAAATTCGTCACCAATAGCTGTCAATTGTTGTTGGGCCTTATAAAGTGTCCAACAAGATGATAGATAACCACCATCCTTATTACTATCAGAGTAGCCAAGCATGATTTCTTGGTAATTGTTTTTAGAAGCAATCCATTTCTTAGCAAGTGGTAGAGAAAAATACTTTCTCATTGTTTCTTCAGAATGGTCCAAGTCCTCAATTGTTTCGAAGAGAGGAACAATCTGAACACGCGCTTTTTCAGCATCCACCAGACCAACTTCTTTTAGCATGATAGCCAACTCAAGCATATCTGACACGCTTGTTGCATGTGAGATAATCGTTTGACGAATGACATCTTCTCCTAAACGGTCTTTTAATTCACGTGCTGTTTGGAAAATAGCCAGTTCTTTTTCGAGAAGTTCAGACTTCTCAGCATGAGTTGCAGACAAGATTCGAGGATCTTCTAATAATTCATGCAAAAGCAATTCACATTTTTCATCTTCTGATAAATCACTATAGTGGTCATTGATTCCAGCAGATGACAATAATTCTGCTACACAGGCTTCGTGGACGCTTGAATCTTGACGCATGTCGATGGAAGCCAAGAAGAAACCAAATACTTCTACAGCTTCTAAAAGTTCTGCAAATTCACCTGTGAGTAAGGACTCTGCCTTGTTTTCAAGTAATGAATTCTTAATGGTATATAGATCTTTTTTGAACTCTTCAACTGTTTCGTAAAATGGTGGACGATCTTCAGCCAGTTCTTGAATAGCTCCTGAAAGTCGATTGCTAATATAGTCTGTAATCACTCCTTGTTGATGTCCTTGAGTACCTAGAAGACGTTCAACAGGATGACGTTCATCAGCTGACGAGCCAACAACAGACCATTCTTTTAAATTCAAGAGTGTTTGAATCAATTTGGACTGAATCAAATGAAAGGCACGACGATAAGGTTCTTTCTCACGAAAGACTGATGTATCTCCAGACTGAGCAGCCATTTCTTCAACAGCTTTACTAGTTTTTGATAAATTCGTTGAAAGAGAGAAGGTACGATAGAGACTAGAAATCTTGCTAATATAGTAGTTCAAGATCACTTCACTTTGGATAGTAGCAGAACGCAGAAGCGTCTCAGCAGTTACAAATGGATTTCCATCACGGTCTCCACCAATCCACATTCCCATAGTAATAGGTTTTGCTTGTTTAAGATCAATTCCTTGCTCTTTTGCTAGACGTTTGTACTCTAACATCAAGTTAGGGACAGCCTGTAGGAAGGAACTATTGTAGTACTCCATCACATTGGTGATTTCGTTGGTTACTTTTAGTTTCTTCTCACGAATCATATCTGTCTGCATGATAATCTCAATATAGCGACGAAGATCATTATGCCATTTTTCCTTGTTAATGAGCCCCATTCTCACGTCACGGTATTTACGTAAAAGGGTATGGATATGAGTGGTCAAATCTAACATACTCTTACGTTGAACCTGAGTTGGATGTGCTGTCAAAACTGGTACCACATTCAAGCGTTCAAGAATCTCAGCAGCGTTTTCTTTTTCAGCCACCATTTTAATAGTTGTTGACAATTTACCCAAATAGTCTTGATCAACATTATTTAGATGGTTAATCTCATAAGCCAAGTCAACATCTTCTGAGATGTTAATTAAAAGAGGCAAAATAGAGAAGTATCTAGAAATGTAGACCATCTCATCATTTGAAAGACCTGTTACTACTTTATCTAGCCCTTGATAGTCAAGTTTTGACGAAAGTTCCTTTAAGTGCATAATCTTATCAAAGGTTTCAGCAGGAAGCATATTTTTTGTGATATCTTCCAGCATATCTGTCAAGATTTGAACTTCTTCTTGTACGACCGTTTTGTTACTATAATTTTCTAACTTTTGAAGAGACATTTTTTTCTCCTTGTTATCTATGTCTTAAAGCTGTGCTTCGTATTCACTAAAAAGTCGCGCACGCTTCTCACTGGCATCAATATTTAATACAAATGCTATGGCTACCGAAAGAACCAAGAGGCTATTCCCCCCTTGCGAAAGGAAAGGGAAGGTTACCCCTGTTGAAGGAATCAAGCCTGAAATACCTCCAATGTTAACAAAAACCTGTATTAGAATCATACCACCAATACCGATTGCTACCATTGAGTTGAAAGGATCCCTTGCTCGAATACCTACCAAAATGATTCGTAAAATTAAGAAGAATAGGAGAGCGAGAATAAGACTTGCTCCTACAAATCCAAACTCTTCGATGACAATCGAAAAGACAAAGTCTGTATGGGCTTCTGGCAGATACCCTCGTTTTTCAATAGAATTTCCTAATCCCAGACCAAACCATCCTCCATTAACCATGGCATAGTAGGAATTGGCCAACTGGTGTCCAGCTCCAGCCAAGTCATTAAATGGGTTGAAAAAAGCACTGAACCGCTTGGCAACATAACCAAATACGGGAATTTTAGAGAATTTCTCAACACCGATTATCCGAATGGCTGTTAAGGAAATCATAGAGACACCAGCTAGTAAGCCCAGAATAGTTGTGAACCACCGATAAGCTATTCCACTGATGGTATACATGAGCAAGGATACCAAAATCAAGATGGTAGCATTCCCAAGGTCTGGGAAAATCGCCAAACTACCAATCATAACCAGTAGAACAAAACGCCAATCATTAAATGCTCGAGGAATCCACTGATTAAGAGTTAAAACTTGGAAGTCGTAAACAGCTATCTCATCCTGTTGTTTTGAAAAACGCTGTGCTAGATACCAGACAATGATAATTTTTAAATACTCTGCTGGTTGAATCGTTATTGGACCAACCTTGATCCAGCCATAGGCCCCATTGACAGGAATCCCAATTAAACGCGCTAGAGCTAGCAATATCAACTCAACAAACATAACGATGAAGATTAATCGCTCATTTCGCAGAAATCCTAATTTCAATTTATAAATCAAGGCAATTAAAAACAAACTGGCTATCCAGAAAATTCCTTGATTTCGAACCAGTTGCAGGGTGCTTTTGCCCTCTTGGATAAGAGTTGCACTAGTTGTCGAATAAACTACTATCAATCCTAGAACGGATAACAGTAAATAAGGAATCAAAATGGAATAATTCAGCAAGTGCCTTTTACTTATTTTCATATGTCACCTATCTATCGGAAAAATTATCTTATTTTCCCATATTATTTCTAGTTTTATAAGCTATTATACCATTTTTTAGCCTAGAAAAAAACTCTTACAGTATAAACATTCGAATTTTACCCAAGACAGGCTCATGATTAAAAATTCTTGAGTAACATCTTTACTCAATCTACAAATAGTTGAAACTTACTTGAATTCGTTAAACTTTAATGTTCGTATTTCAGAAAATCAAAAACTACCTCCCAGACAAAGGAAGGTAGTTCATTACTATCTTAGTTTGAGGCGCTACTGCTGCTTTCAGAAGTTGTTTCGCCTTTGATGTATTGTGTAAAGATATTTTGGAAAGCCTGATCTTTAACTTTAATATTGGCGTCCTGTAATTCTTTACTAATGACACCTTGAACAAAGGTAGCATCATTTTGTTTTTGAGTCAAAATAATTGTTTTGAGCTTTTCTTTATAATCGTCTAGATTTGAAGATTTTTCTGACTTCTTAGTTAGTTTCACAATGTAGAAACTACTTGTATAAGCTTGAGTTCCTGGAGCAGTGATAACATCTGAAATTCCGTTAACATCAAGCGCAAAAGCAGCTTTTTTAACCACGTCTGGCAATTCTGTTGATGCAGAGTCAAAGGTAATTTCTCCACCATTTTCCTTTGTCTTTTCATCTGTAGAATTGTCTTTTGCAAGTTGTGCAAAGTCAGCACCTGACTCTTTTGCCTTGGCAAGAATTTCCTTAGCCTTATCTTCGCTGTCAAGTTTAATAATTTGAGCCGTTACTTCTGGAGTATACTCTTCAAAAGCTTTTTTGTAGTTTTCATCTGTTAATTCAGCTTCAGCAGCTTTCTTAACAGCATACTCAACTAATTTACTTGTACGAATTTGAGCTTTACGGCTTTCTGCAGTCATACCTGAACGGGCGAGAATTGTTTGATAGCTATCACCGTATTTCTTTTGTTCTTCTGCTACTGCATCATCTACTTCTTTATCACTTACTTCTGAACCATATTGTTTTTCAAAAACTTTTTGAATGGTCATATTCAGCAAGACTTGTTGAGCAGTCGCATTATTTTTGACTTCTTCAAAGAATTGATGCTCAGTAATAACATCGCCTTTCATGCTAATCAAGTCAGTTCCTTCAGAACTGTTTGAACAAGCAGCCAAAGTAGCTACTGACAACAATGTGATGGCTCCTGCCATTAGTTTTTTCTTCATGTTTACTCCTTTTGTATACTAAATAAAGGTTTACCTTATCTATTTTACCAAATTGTCTTAAAAATATCTGAAATCAATCAATATCAGGCAGTTCTACTTCTGCTTGATTCTTTCTTAGCATGAGAATCCCATCTCCAAGAGGAACCAAGCTAGCGGTTAAGCCAGGATTGTCTAAGGTTGCATCAAATAGTCTTTGCAAGCCACGATAAATCGTCCGTTGTCCACGTCGGACTTCCATAATATCCCTCGCAATATCTCCTCCTTGGAAAATATCATCCAAGACAACGACTCCACCTACTTCGAGGTGTTTGAGGATTTCTGGTAGAAAGACGATGTATTTGGACTTGGCAGAATCCATAAATACAAAATCATAGGTCTCAGTTAACGTTGATAGGACATCTACCGCATCACCTTCTAAGAGAGTGATTTGTTTGCGGCTATCAAATTTGGCAAAATTCTCCTTGGCAAAACCAATCATCTCAGGATTTCGGTCAATAGTGGTAATTTTTGACTTAGGTGAATGCTCTGCCATTAAAAGTGCTGAAAATCCAATAGCCGTCCCGATTTCCAAAATGTTTTTTGGTTGAATGGTTTCCATAAGGAAACGAAAATAAGCGACGGTTTCATGAGGAATGATAGGAATATTCTCCTTGCGGGCAAAGTTTTCTAGTTCTTTTAGGGAACCCGTCACCTGCTTTTGTCTGTGGCGCATGAACTCGACAATCTCATGCTTGACAACAGGACGTCGCATGTTATGATTGGCATTTTTACTATAAGACTTTACCATCTGCCTTATGCCAATCCTAATTTTTCAACAAGGGCTTCAAACTCATCCAAACGGCGTTCAAAGACTGCAAAGGCGTCGTTGAGGTAATCTTCTTTTTCCATATCAACACCAGCTTTACGCATGATATTGAGTGGATAGTCTGACTTCCCTGCTTTGAGGTAGTCGATATAGCGATCACGATCCTCTTGGCTACCATGAACAATCTTTTCAGCCAAGGCTGAAGCTGCAGCAAAACCTGTTGAATATTGATACACATAGTAGTTATAGTAGAAATGAGGAATTCGAGCCCACTCGTACTGGATTTGAGGGTTGTCTTCCTTGCTCAAGCCATAGTATTCTTGGTTCAAGTCAGCGTAGAGATTGTTTAGGAACTCACTTGTCAAGACTTCACTATTTTGATCGGCTTGGTGGATGGCATGTTCAAATTCTGCAAATTGAGTTTGGCGGAAGACTGTTCCACGGAAACCATCCAAGAAGTTGTTGAGAATCGCAAAGCGTGTTGCATCGTCTTGAACTTCTTGCAATAATTTTTCAGTTAAGATATTTTCATTAGTAGTTGAAGCAATTTCTGCCAAGAAGATTGAGTAATCTCCGTATACATAAGGCTGTGTTTCACGTGTATAGCTAGAATGCATACTGTGACCTGTCTCATGTACAAGAGTAAAGAGATTATCGAGGTTATCCTGCCAGTTAAGGAGCATGAAGGCATTTGTATCGTATGATCCACCTGAATATGCACCTGAACGCTTGCCTTGATTTTCATAAACATCAATCCAACGTTCGCTGAAGGCACGTTTAACTCGGCTCAAGTAATCCTCACCAAGAACTGCCAAAGCTTCTTCTGCTTTCTTCAAGGCTTCCTCATAAGTAAAGCTGTATTCCACTGAAGACAATGGGGTATAAACATCGTACATCTTGAGATCTGGAATACCCAAGATTTTTGAACGAAGAGCCAAATAACGATGCAAGAGTGGCAAATGCTTACGAACAGCAGATACTAGATTGTCATAAACACTTTCTGGCACAAAGTTTGCTGCAAGAGCTGCTTCACGCGCACTCTTATAGTTTCGAACTTTTGCACGGTAGTTTTGCACTTTAACATTGGTCTGCAAGGTTTTAGCGTAAGTGTGCTGGTATTGCTCATAAGTAGCATAGAGGGATTCATAAGCTCCACGACGAACCTCACGATTCTTAGATTCTACCAAGCGCATATAAACGCCGTGTGATAATTGAACTTCATTTCCATCTTCATCTTTAACAAATGGAAAGACGATATCTGCATTATCTAAAATAGCAAAGGTTTCACTAGCAGCACCGAAGATTTCCCCAGCACCTGCAAGCAACTCTTCTTCACGTTGTGAAAGGACATGGTCCTTATTTTGCAAGAGTTTATCAAAGAAGTGTTTATAAGGCTGGAGTTTTGGTTCTTCTGCTAGAAAGTTTTGATACTGATCTTCTGTGATTGCCATAAATTCAGGCTCATAGAAAGAGAAGACTTGATCAAGTTGACTATAAAGAGTCATAGCTTTTGCATAGTATTCTTGATATTTAGCAACTCGTGTATCCTGGTCGTTTTTCATATGTGCGTAGACATAGAGTTTTTCAAGACGACGACTCAATTCCAGATAACGCTCTGTAATTTCAAGAAGGCTTTCTGCACTGTCCAAGAGATGACCCTCAAGACTAGCTGCTTGTTTTGTATCTTCCGTTAAAAGGGCGAGTTCTTCTTCCCATTTTTGGTCTGTTTCAAAGATCGTTGATAGATCCCATGTATCTTTTTCATTGATTTCATTTCGTTGTAATACCATAAGTTTCCTCCATCCTTTCTATTTTACCATATTTTTTAAGAAATAATGCTGATAAAAGGCAGGTGGATAGAGCTTTTGTTGCTGATTATGTGGATTCAGTTCATAATAAACCTGAAAGTTGCGGTAATAATCATATAGATTTTGACTTATCTGACAAAAATGACCATGTTCTATCGGCCTTACTTGGGGATACCAGTCCTGAGTCTTCAAATTTAATAGGTTTTCTCCTCTCAAGTAAGCTTGTGCTTGTTGTTTCATCCAATAGGGGTTTTGATAATAGAGCTGTTTTTGAATGTAATGACAAATGTTCCTATCTTGTTCAACCGAAAAAGTGGTAAGATTTTGTTGATGATAAGGAATCCGTAATATTTCTAGAAGATTTCCTTTGTCATAAGAAAATTCCTTAACCTGATAATGGAGTTTCCCTTTCAAATCTTGGTGAAGGAGGTACTTAAGTCTTAAAACTTGTTTTTTATGGTCTAACTCCCAAAGATAAAATCCCATATTATTACTAAAATAAAGAAAATCTCTTTGAAGTTTAGTTAGTCGCTCTTTTAGCCAGAGCTTTTCTCCCAGTAGCCAAAGAACTTGAATTCCCAAACTTCGATAACCATTGCTTCTCTCCCGTAAAAGTTCACAAGAAATGGGACTGCACTGAATTTCTAGAGCTAGTTGTTTATTGATAAAGATATCTGCAATTTGCTTCGGTTCAGGTATCAGGCATTCCATCTCTACCTTAGCATTCTTCTTAGCCCAATAAAACAGACTTTTCTTATTTTCTAGGTGTTCTGGTCCTTCATTTTCATGAAAAAAATCACATTTTTTGAGACTTTCATGAGCGAAATGTGCACGCACGTTTTTTCCTTTCCTCAAGCGGACACTTGTTCCACAAGCCGGACAAAAATAAGCTTGCTTCTTTACTTCATCCGCTAAAGCGCTGATTAAATCCCCATTTTCATCTCTGGCTAAAAACATAAAACCTCCTTTTCTACTTTATTCGAAAAGGATAAGAAAAAGGCTGAGAAAACCAGCCTTTCCATTATATTTTTAGAATAATCCTTTAATCCAGCTCATATTTTATGCTTTTTGATATGTTTTTGTAACATGGGAATCAGATTTGAAATTTGATCTTGTTTAATCACCAACACACCGTACTCTTGACAGCGATGGTTATATACGGGATTGATTTTTCCAGAGCAAACAATTAATTTCAAACAAGTTTCACCAGCAAAATGATTGGCATATACCTCTAGTTCATTAATAGCTTCTACAGACAAGTCTGTCATTTTACAAGATATAAAAATAATGGATTGACCTTTACGGAGGACAACATCAATTTCATTTTGTACATTATCAACTTCAGGGAAAATACCATTCCAGTCAATTTCTGCCCCTATCATACATTCATCAAAATACTCTGACTCTATCGCTAAAAGATAGAGATATAATTCTAAAATATGACCTTTTGTGCGACAGAGCAATTGTGCCTCAGAGCTAGAAAAAGTGTAACTAATATGTTCGGAACTTTCCGCATCAATATGAATCAAGTTAGCTTCTGTTAGTAGAGGAATCATTGATTCTGGATATGAGTACCTTTTTCCGTTACTTTCCAAAACTTTTACTGTTTCAGCATGAAAATCAATTGTTTTAGCTAATGCAAAGAATTGAGTAATCTGATACCATTGCTCTGGGTTTAAAATTGCATAGTTGGCTAGTTTTTTGATGGTAATCATTTGTTTCGGACTATATTTAGGTTGTTTCGATTTGATGAGTTTACCACCCCGTAAGGCCATCAACTGTTCAATGGTCAGACCAGGAATTACTAACTCTTCCTTTTCCACCTTCCCCATCTTCCATTTGAATTGTTTTCCTTGCTCAATATCAATTGCAACAATCGGTAATTGCTTTTCCAAACCATACTGATAAAGGAAAATAGCTAATATCGAATCTCCTCCAAAAACATCTAAAGTCACTGAATCATAGTTAGTCAAAAAAAGATTCAAATCATCCGTAATCTTATCTAGACTTATTTGCCGAAAATGCACTTGCTTTACATGGGAAACTTGATCCAGCAAAAAATGTTTCAAGGACAACCTTTCTTCTTCTGTAATTTTTTTCAGGGAGAGAAATAAAACCTCATCACAATCACAAATAAAAGTCTGATAAACATTTTTCTCGATAGTGTGATGATCAAAAAGTTCGACTAAAAGACTAGGCATATCGCTACCTCCCTATTAAAAATTTGCTAGTTGTATAGAAAATTTAAAATTACTTAGAATAAACTTCATAGAAATATGGGTTAAGAGATTGTCTTAAGCATTTTCTACACATCTAGTATAGCATAATTCAGTTGATTGGCCCTCAAGTCTTTATATAAAAAAACGAATAGAAATGGATAGCTATTCGTTTTAAGATTTTTATTTTACTTTTTTAGCCAACATTGTTGCAAAGCGTAGTTGGATACGATTGCCATTTTCGTCACGACGGTGGAGATGACCAGGATTTTCATTATACTTGATCAATTCCCAGTCCTTGTAGTAATTTGCCAACTCACCCTCTTTGAAGGTAAACGGGAAATTAACAGAACATGGATAATCCTCTGTATCCATAGCACAAACGATCAAATTATAGCCACCGATAGATGTTTGTTCTTGCATATTTTGAATGATAGCAGGAATACGTTCTGCTTGTAAAAACATGAGCACAACCGTTGATACGATAAAATCGTAAGTTTGACCAATACTAGCTGAATTAATATCGTAGAGACCAACAGGCATTTCTAAATCTTCTTGCTCCACAATGCTTTGCAAGATTTCAAGGGATAGCTCATTTTGGTCCACTGCTGTGACATCAAATCCATGTTGAGCAAGAAAGAGGGCGTTTCTTCCTTGACCACATCCTAGGTCCAGTGCCTTACATGGCTTGACCGTCTGCATAGCTTCTAAAACCTCCGAATGAACTGGATTGCTATTGTATTTCTTAGGGAAATAATCTTCTGGTTTACAATAGAATTCCAGATACCATTCTACATCATCTGTGGCAGCTTCGACTCTGTGCCAGGCCTGGGGTTGCGCCATAGGATTATCAGCACCTGCTTCAAAGAGGTGCTCAGCTATAACTTCCCCCTCCTCAGTCAATTCAATAAACTTAAGAGCCCCTTTTAATACGGTAATCTTGCCCCAGGTTCCGACTTTGGTATTGTGTTTTCTTTGAACAGCTTCTGGCATGGTGTCTTTATTCCAGACAGGCATGCGTTTATAGGCAACTAGTTTTTCCATTTACTTCACTCTTTCTATCGATGGTTAACTGCTTTCATAACACGCGCGATATCGCGATCTTGCTCACGACGTTTGATTGACTCACGTTTATCGTAGTCATGTTTTCCTTTAGCAAGTCCTAAAAGAAGCTTGGCATAGCCGTCTTTGATGTAGACTTTAAGTGGAACCAGAGTCATCCCTGTCCCTTTGGTTTCTTGCTCCAATTTCTGGATTTGTTTTTTATGAAGGAGAAGTTTACGACGACGTTCTGGTTCCTGATTCCAGATATTGCCTTCCTCATAGGGTGCAATATGAACATTGCTCAACCAAACTTCCCCATTTTTCACTTGGGCAAACCCATCTTTCAGATTGATGCGGGCTGCTCGAACACTCTTGATTTCAGTTCCCGTCAGGACCATTCCTGCTTCTAGCGTATCTACGATAGTATAGTCGTGGTGCGCTTTTTTATTTTGCGCGACGACCTTTCCCTCGCCCTTTGCCATGCTTAGCTCCTTTCTTTGCTACTTCCTTATAAAAAGGTTTCTTACTTTTTTTCTTCTTGTCTTTTGAAGAATGCTTACGCTTATCATTTGAGCGACTAGCTTTTCTCTTGTCTTCTTTCTTATCTGAACGACGACCTCTATCCTTACGGCCAGATTGTTTCAAACCTTTCTCAATGACATCAAATTCGCTTGGAATAAAGGAGAAATCAATCTCTCCAGTCATCTTATCCGCTCTTTCAACACGAATGCGAATCTGCTGTCCTACACGGAAAGTTGTACCCGATTTTTCCCCACGAAGAGTCAAATCACGTTCATTGAAATGGTAGAACTCAGGTAGATTTGTGATGTGAATCAAGCCTTCAACTGTATTTGGCAATTCAACAAAAAGACCAAATTTGACGATACTTGAAACGACTGCATCATACTCTTCGCCCACAAATGCTTCCATATACTCAGCTTTTTTCATAGCTTCAACTTCACGCTCTGCCTCAATAGCTCTGCGCTCACGATTAGAAGACTGGGTGGCAATCTCTGGAATGACCTGTTCAAAATGTTCTGCTATTTCCTTGGAACGTCCATAGTCACGAATCATTCGGTGAACCAAGAGGTCCGGATAACGGCGAATCGGACTGGTAAAGTGAGTGTAATAGTCCGCTGCTAGGCCATAGTGACCATGATTATGCTCAGAATAACGAGCCTGTTGCATAGAACGCAGAAGCATCATAGAGAGAACATCCGCATAAGGCTCACCTTCAACAGCACTCATGATGTCTTGAAGAGCTTCCTGACTAATCTCACTGGCAGTTCCATAAATTCTCAAGCCAAAACTTGAAGCATAATCAATAAACTTCTGAACTTTCTCAGCTTTAGGTTCCTCATGGATACGATAGATAAAAGGTAAATCAAGCTTGCTAAAATGCTCTGCAACTGTTTCGTTTGCCATCAACATAAAGGACTCAATCATACGTTCTGCAGTCCCACGATGACGAAGAACAATATCTACTGGTTTCCCTTGCTTGTCAACCAAGATTTTAGCTTCATTGGTATCAAAATTAAGAGCTCCACGCTTAATCCGCATACCTTCAAGAATTTCATGAAGTTTGGCCATTAACTCGATACTAGGAACAATTTTCTTATATTCTTTTCTCTTCTCCTCATCACCTGCTAGGATGTCATTGACAGCACTATAGGTCATACGGAAACTTGTCTTGATAACGGTCTGTGTAATCGTATAATTCACAACACGACCCTGCTTATTAATTTCCATAATCGCAGACTGAGTCAAGCGGTCTACTTGAGGATTAAGGGAACAGATACCATTTGAAAGGCGCTCTGGAAGCATTGGAACTACACGGTCTGTCACATATACAGAGGTCGCACGATTGAGGGCTTCTTTGTCAAGAGCAGAACCCTCTGTCACATAGTAAGAGACATCAGCGATATGAACTCCAAGTTCAAAATTTCCATTCTTCAATGGCTTGATGTGAACAGCGTCGTCCAAGTCCTTGGCATCGGCTCCATCTATGGTAAATGTAATTTCATCTCTCAGGTCCAGACGGCCTTCCATATCCTTCTCTGATGGAGCATCTGGCACACTTTCAGCTTCTTTGAGAACTGCCTCTGGAAACTCTGATACAATATCCATAGATTCCAAGACCTCAAGGACATCAATCCCTGCATCCGTTGAATGTCCGACAACATCTAAGACACTAGCGACAAAGAAATCGTGTTTCTTACTTGGATACTTATCAATAAAGACCTTTAGAACTTCTGTGCCTTCCAATTGAATAGCTGGCTTTTTAACAAAAATTGGTTGACCAATTTTTTGATTTTTTGAACGGATATAGCCCGCATACTTGGGCTTTTCCTCATCAAGAACGATTTGCCCAACAACTGTCGTTAGACTGTGTTCTAGGATGTCGATAATCTTTGCTTCTGCAGCAGTTCCTTTGTTACGGTCAGCAACTTTCTTAATGACAACTTCAACAGTATCGCCATCAATGGCATAGTTAACATCACTTTTCCCAACAAAAAGATCGTCTTCTTCACCTTCAAGACTTACAAAACCGAACCCATTTTTATGGGCATGGAAAATTCCTTTCAGGGTAATCTCATGTTTTTTCTTCTGTTCTAGGGTTAAACTACTATCTTCTTCAAAGCGAATCTGGTGCTTACGTTCCATCAAGGAAAGAGTTTTAATTAACTCACGGAAGTCCTTTGAACCATCCTTCCCGAGAGCACTGGCCAAGTCATTGACTGTGACTCGTCCCTTTTCTTGTATATATTCTTTTATTCTATCTTTCATGTTTTCTTTCTAGATTTTTTAAATTCCTTTTGCTGTAAAACCTTCTTAAACATCATTTAATACTCAATAAAAATCAAAGAGCAAACTAGAAAGCTAGGCGCAGGTTGCTCAAAACACCGTTTTGAGGTTGCAGATGGAAGCTGACGTGGTTTGAAGAGATTTTTGAAGAGTATAAAAATAAAAATAGGCAAAGACCTAGTCCCGCCCATTATTTTCTTATCTACTTGATAATACCGTCAATGCTAAGGCAATGGCTAGCCAGAAAAAGACTAAAATTCCTGTCAAACGTTGCATCACAGCTTCAAAACCGCGCGCTTTGCTACGTTCAAACAAATCACCTGCACTGGCATCAAATACATTGCTAGATTGGTTTTTAGTTGGTTGCATGAAAATTGCAATCACAATCACAACAGATAATACTAATAGAATGGTTAATAATAGGTTATACATATCAAACTCCTTAAAATCCCTATTATTCTACCATAATTTCTACTTAGATTCAAGATGTAGAGTCACTTTTCTTTCTTTTGGGCAATACTTTAAGACCTCAATCTTGTCTGGATGGGTTTTGGAGTTCTTACTGGTTAGATAATTGACGCTGCCACATGAGGAGCATTTGAGATTGATTTTTACTCGCACTAGATTTCCTTCACTTTTAATAATGTTTTAAATTGGATAAGGTTAAATAAACAACTAAGAGCTACACAAAGAGCTGTTGCATAAAATACTGAGTGATAGCCAAATTGTCTCGCTACTGCTGATCCTGCTAAAGGACCTATCACTCCTCCTAGATAAAAGAAGACTTGATTAAAGGCAAATACCCTTGAAATGCCAACTTTAGGGGTCATTTTGCTTAGGAGAGCATTGACACCAGGTATCAGAGCTCCCGTCCCCAGACCAAATAGAAAACGATATAAGCCTAATTGAAATGGGCTAGTCGCATTTGCACATAATAGATATATGAAAACTGAATATACCTGAGCTACGACAAGTAGTCGATGATTGCCAACTTTATCACCTAATTTACCCATGATACCTGCGCTCATCATACTTGAAAATCCCATGCTGGATACAATCAAACCAGAGACAAAGAGAAGATTCTCTTTCTGTCCCAGATCTCGTACATAGAGGGCAAGGATGGGACCAATAGATTGGGCAGCAAATTGAATCACAAAGCTAGTTAGAAATAGATTTATCAGGAGAAAAGGGTATTTAACAGAAGTAAAGAGATCTTTTGTAGGCAGTGCTTTTTCTTTTGGCACTGGTTGAAAGTTTTCTTTGATAAAAAGAATGGTTAAGATAGCTGCCAAGAACAGGAAACTACCGACCAATAAAAAGACATTTCGAATTCCAAAAATTTCGGCAATGAAACCACCTACAAATGGACCGGTCAAAGTTCCAGCGACAACACCAGTTGATAAAGTCCCTAGAGCGTATCCCGACCTATCTTTAGGAACTTGACTTGCAATTAAAGCTGTCGCATTAGGTACAAATCCTGTAAAAACTCCATTAAGAAACCGTAAGAACAAGAGCCAGAAAACATTTGGAACAAATGCTAGACCACCCATAGTGATGGTCATGGCTAGACCTGCTCGTATCATCATAGGTTTTCGACCATACTTGTCTGCCAATATTCCCCAAATTGGTGATACAAAGGCTGCAGAAATGGCTGAGACTGATATAGCTAAACCTGAATAAAAGGCAACTTGATCCCCTTTAATTCCTAACTGTTCGACAAAAATAGGCATGAAAGGGACAACAAGAGAAATGCTGGCTCCCGTTAAAAAGCAACCAAACCAAGCAATACGAAGATTATCCTTCCAACTAATCTCTTGCATGGACATCGCCTCCTTCAAGTAAGGTCACTACTTGACTCAAAAGCTGCTCTCGACTGCCATTATTGTCCAATATATAAGTAGCAAATTTCTTCTTTTCTTCTAAGAGCCACTGTGAAGCTAAACGAGTTTTAGCTGACTCTTGGGATAACTGATCACGGTTCATTAATCGCTCCAATTGAACATCACGATTTACATAAACTAGCCAAGTTTCATCGAACCATGAAGCATAGTCCTGTTCAAAAAGCAATGGAATATCCATGAAAAATATGTCCTCAGTCTGAGCTAACTTGTCTCTCAAAGAGCCCAATTCTTCACGGATGATTTGTCCTTGAGTCTGTTTAGACCATTCCTGCTCTTCTGGCTTTGAAAAAATAAGGCTAGCAAGCAAGGGGCGATTCAGTTCCCCATCTTCTAGAAGGACTTTTTCACCGAAATGCGCTACTAAAATCTGATAAAGGCGACCACCAGGTTTTTGAAGTTGGTGAACAAGAGCATCCGCATCTACCACTTCAAACCCTTTTTGTCTTAGAAAATTTGTGACAGTGGACTTACCTGATGCAATACCACCAGTGATTCCGATTATTTTTCCCATCACTTTCTCCTTTGACATTTTGGACAAAAATGGGTTCCACGACCACCGAGTTGAATTTTTTCGATGATGGCTCCACAGCAAGAACATGCCTCTCCAGTCTTATCATAGACCTGATGAAAGTCCTGCATGGTCCCATCCTCTCCAAAAGCATTGGTATAGGTGCGAATGGTTGAACCGCCTTTCTCGACAGCCTGCCCCAATACTTCAATGGTCTGTTCATGAATAGCTGTCGCTTCAGCTCTTGTCAAACTCTGAGAAGGACTAGCTGGATGAACCTTTGCCCTCCAGAGAACTTCATTCACGTAGATATTTCCCAATCCAGCAACTAGCGTCTGGTCAAGAAGATGCGATTTGATAGGTTTTTTAGATTTCTTCAAGGCACCTCTAAAAATCTCTAAGTCAAAATCCTGTTCAGTAGGTTCTGGTCCAAGCTTCTTAGATAGAAAGTAAGCTTCTAGAAGTTCAGGAGCAAGCAATTCCATAGTCCCAAACTTGCGGACATCCTCATAAACAAGCGTACCACCATCTTCAAAATGAATCAAAACATGGGCATGCTTGCGTTCAGGAACTTGGTCTGGATAATAAAAATACTTTCCTTCCATTCGCAGATGCGAAATCAAGACCTTATCTGTCAAATAAAAAAGTAAATATTTTCCACGACGTCCCATTGATTTAACAACTTGACCAGGCAATTCTTTCTGAAACTGATCCAAATCTGTCTTAATCATCTTGGGATAACGAATCTCAAGACTAGCAATCTTCTTCCCTAGAATCAGTTTTTCAAGACCTCGTCGAACCGTTTCGACTTCAGGTAATTCAGGCATAACTCCTCCTTCTCTAAAAACAAGAAGCAGGCTACCGCCCACCTCTTCTTAATATTCTTTTTCGTTATAGCCAAAGTCAGCCAAATCTAGCTTCTTATCTCGCCAGTTTTTCTTAACCTTGACCCAAGTTTCTAGGAAGACCTTGTCCCCTAGCATAAGCTCGATATCGCGACGGGCCATAGTCCCAATTTTCTTGAGCATGGCACCACCTTTACCGATGACAATCCCTTTTTGGCTATCACGTTCGACCATGATGGTTGCTCGAATATGAACTTTATCAGTTTCCTCATCTCGTTTCATAGAGTCCACCACTACTGCAACTGAGTGTGGGATTTCTTCACGAGTAAGGTGCAATACTTTCTCACGAATCATTTCAGATACCAAAAATCGCTCTGGGTGGTCTGTGATTTGATCTGCTGGGAAATACTGGAAACCTTCCTCAAGATTTTCACTGAGAATATCGACTAAACGTGAGACATTATTCCCCTGAAGGGCTGAAATAGGGACAATTTCCTTGAAATCCATCTGATTACGGAAATCATCGATTTGAGCCAAGAGCTGGTCTGGATGAACCTTGTCAATTTTATTGACCACCAAAATCACCGGAACCTTAGCAGCCTTGAGTCGTTCGATAATCATATCGTCGCCCTTACCACGCGCCTCATCTGCTGGCACCATGAAAATTACGGTGTCCACTTCACGAAGGGTGCTATAGGCAGACTCTACCATGAAATCTCCGAGTGCTGTTTTAGGCTTGTGAATGCCTGGTGTATCGATAAAAACGATTTGTTCCTTATCAGTGGTGTAAATCCCCATGATTTTATTGCGCGTTGTCTGCGCCTTATCACTCATAATAGCAATCTTTTGCCCCATAACGTGATTTAAAAAAGTTGACTTCCCTACATTTGGACGTCCTAAAATGGCTACAAAGCCTGATTTAAATGTCATGATTTCCTCTTACTGTTTAAAATAATAAATCCCAAATCCGTGGGAGAAAGATGAGTGCACCTGTCAAAGCGGCAAAAAGCGAGACCACAAGCACGGCACCAGCCGCCATGTCTTTAGCTTTTTTTGCCAACATAGAAAAGTGATAGTGACTTGCCAAATCTACTACATTTTCAATAGCTGAATTAATAATCTCAAAAGCTACTACCATGAAAATGCTCAAAAGCAGAAATAACCATTCGATTCGTGACACCTGAAAAACAAAACCTGCAAGGACAACTATTAGAGCTGTCACTGCATGCTTTCTCATATTACGTTCTTCCTTAATCGCAGTAAAAATCCCTGTAATGGCAAATTCTAAACTGGATATTAGGTCACGATTTTTCCATTTTCGTTTATTGTCTTGTGAGTCCATAGGCTGTCAAAATTTCTTCTTGTAAACCGAACATCTCCGCTTCTTCCTCGGGAGTGTAGTGATCATAGCCGTTAATGTGTAAAAAGCCGTGCACTGCCAAGAAGCCCATTTCACGCTCAAAACTATGACCGTACTCCTCAGCTTGCTCATGAGCCTTATCAATGGAAATGAAAAGCTCACCGATATAAGCATCAAATTCTGACATCATATCTGCCAAGTCGGGATCATTTTCCAGATCTTCCTCATCAAAGGCAATCTCTAACTCCGGCTTATATTCAAGACTGATGACATCTGTTGGACGATCGGTATCACGAAACTCTAGATTGAGTTCATGGCTTCGTTCGTTGGTCACAAATGTGACCGCCATTTCCTTGTCTTCTTTTCCAATTTTTTTTGCAGCAAATTCTAAAATTTCCTGTGTTTGTTCTAGTATTTCTTTTGAAACTTGTCCAGTTTCATCTACCATTTCAATATACATGTGCTTCTCGATTCTCTTTACTTGGCTTTATTATATCACATTTCTATGATTTTATTCTACCTTTTTGATATAATACTATGGAATACATTCACGAGGAGAGAACCATGTCATTTGATGGATTTTTTTTACACCACATGGTTGAGGAATTGCGATCTGAACTACTAAATGGTCGCATCCAAAAGATTAATCAACCCTTTGAACAAGAACTGGTCTTGCAAATCCGTAGCAATCGTAAAAGTCATCGTTTGCTCCTTTCTGCGCATCCAGTTTTTGGGCGCATCCAGTTAACAGAGTCAACCTTTGAGAATCCTGCTCAGCCATCTACTTTTATTATGGTATTAAGAAAGTACCTTCAAGGAGCAGTTATTGAGTCAATCGAGCAGATCAAAAATGATCGTATCGTGGAAATCACGGTTTCCAATAAAAACGAGATTGGGGACCATATCCAGGCCACACTCATCATCGAGATTATGGGCAAACACAGTAATATTCTACTTGTAGATAAGTCTAGTCACAAAATCCTTGAAGTTATCAAGCATATCGGTTTCTCTCAAAATAGCTACCGTACCTTATTACCTGGCGCTACTTATATTGCTCCTCCAAGTACAGAGGCTCTCAATCCTTTTACCATCAAGGATGAAAAATTGTTTGAAATCCTACAAACTCAAGAATTGACAGCTAAAAACCTTCAAAACCTCTTTCAAGGTTTGGGAAGAGATACAGCAACCGAGTTAGAAAAACAACTGCTTAATGATAAACTAGCCACTTTCCGGAACTTCTTTGGACAAGAAACCAAACCTTGCTTAACAGATAAATCCTTTTCTTGTGTGCCTTTTTCAACTAAAATTGAGGGACATTTTTCAAGCTTATCTCAACTTCTTGATGTCTATTACAAGGATAAAGCCGAACGTGACCGTGTGAAACAACAGGCTAGCGAACTCATTCGACGTGTTGAAAACGAACTACAAAAAAATCGGCAAAAACTAAAGAAACAAGAAAAAGAACTTCTGGCTACCGAAAACGCAGAAGAATTTCGGCAAAAAGGTGAGTTACTAACCACTTTCCTTCATCAAGTTCCCAATGACCAAGATCAGGTCATTTTGGAAAACTACTACACCAACCAGCCTATCACGATTGCACTTGATAAGGCACTAACGCCAAACCAAAATGCTCAACGCTACTTCAAACGCTATCAGAAATTAAAAGAGGCTGTTAAATACTTGACTGACCTGATTGAAGAAACTAAGGCAACCATTCTCTATCTGGAAAGTGTAGAGACAGTTCTCAATCAAGCCGGACTCGATGAAATTGCTGAAATTCGTGAAGAATTGATCCAAACAGGATTTATCCGCAGAAGACAAAGGGAAAAAATCCAGAAACGACAGAAACCTGAGCAGTATCTAGCTAGTGATGGAAAAACAATCATCTATGTGGGGCGCAATAACTTACAAAACGAGGAATTGACCTTTAAAATGGCCCGTAAAGAAGAACTCTGGTTTCACGCTAAGGATATTCCTGGAAGTCACGTTGTTATTTCAGGCAATCTCAATCCTACTGATGAGGTTAAAACAGACGCTGCAGAACTTGCAGCCTACTTCTCTAAGGGACGTCTCTCCAACCTCGTTCAGGTGGATATGATTGAAGTTAAAAAACTCAACAAACCAACTGGTGGAAAACCTGGTTTTGTCACCTATACTGGGCAAAAGACCCTCCGTGTTACACCCGACCCTGAAAAAATTCAGTCCATGAAAATCAAATAAGTCTTGTATACTGGTGGACTGTTACTGCTATAGACTCAATTAAAAATGGGAGGTGCGTTCAATGCTACGGCATATCAAATCTATTTTAACCATTATATTCGGAGCTGCCATTTATGCCTTCGGACTCACGTATTTTGTTGTGCCCCACCACTTATTCGAGGGTGGAGCAACGGGAATCACCTTGATTACCTATTATCTCTTTAACATCCCTATCTCCGTGATGAACCTCATCATCAATATCCCATTATTCATTTTAGCCTGGAAAATATTTGGTGCAAAGACCCTATACAGCAGCCTGCTTGGTACTATTTCCTTATCCATTTGGCTAGCAATCTTTGAAAAGATTCCTCTCAGCTTTAATCTTGAGGGAGATCTGGTCATCGTGGCTTTAGTTGCGGGTGTTCTTTTGGGACTTGGTCTAGGTATTATCTTCAATGCTGGTGGTACGACTGGTGGAACAGATATCGTGGCTCGAATCCTAAACAAGTACACCAATATCTCCGTTGGAAAATTACTCTTTGCACTAGACTTTCTTATCCTAATGCTTATTTTAATTATCTTCCAAGACCTTCGTCTCGTAACCTATACACTTTTATTTGACTTCATTGTCTCTAGAGTTATTGACTTGATTGGTGAAGGCGGATATGCTGGCAAAGGTTTTATGATTATCACTCAAAAGCCTATGGAAGTGGCAGATAAAATCAATGAAGAGTTAGGTCGAGGTGTCACTTTCATATCAGGGCAAGGTTACTACAGTCAAAAAGATTTAAAAATTATCTACTGTATCGTAGCAAGAAATGAAATGATTAAGATGAAAGAACTGATTCATACGATCGATCCTAGAGCCTTTATTACCATCACTGAAGCTCACGAAATTCTAGGAGAAGGCTTCACCTTTGTGAATGAAGAAAGTTCCTAACACATAGACAACAAAAATAGTAACTTCGAATTTGAAGTTACTATTTTTTGATGATAAAAACGGAAGAAGCAAATCTTCCGTTTTACAAATCATTATTTTTCAGCTGTAAGTGCAGCCATTGTGATGTAATTGTATGGTTTGTTGAAGTGTGGCAAGAAGAATAGGTCTGTCAATGCCAATTTTTCAATTGTAACATGTTCTTGGATAGCCAATGAGAACATGTGAATTCCCATGCTGATTGCTGAATCACGAGATACCATTTGAGCACCAAGGATTTCACGGCTGTCTTTATCATAGACAATCTTGATTGCTACTTCATAGTTGTCATGTTTCATAAATTCTGGTTTTTGAAGATCGTTGAAGC
Source organism: Streptococcus nidrosiense (assembly GCF_042140045.1). Lineage (NCBI taxonomy): Bacteria > Bacillati > Bacillota > Bacilli > Lactobacillales > Streptococcaceae > Streptococcus > Streptococcus nidrosiense. The sequence goes on along the minus strand of NZ_CP152419.1, from coordinate 1,236,077 downwards.
CTGTTTCAACAGCATTGTATCCTGCTGCTTTAGCTTTTTCAAGAGTCAAACCAGTTGAAACCATGTGAAGACCATAGATAGAGATACCGTTTGATCCTTGAACACCGATTCCTTCAAGTTCATGTCCACAAGCATTGTAAGCACCTACGATACCAGTACGTACAGCATTTGATGCAAGAGCGATGTAGCTAGTGTCTTTACGAGCATTGTCATAAACAGTCGCACAGTCACCCACAGCGAATACTCCTGGAAGTGATGTTTCTTGTTTCTTGTCTACAAGGAAGGCACCGTTGCGGAAGAGTTCAATCTTGCCATCAGCAAGAGCTGTATTAGGACGGAAACCAACTGCAAGAACAACCATGTCAACATCGAATGTTTCTTTGTCAGTGATCAAGCGTTCAACTTTACCGTCACCTTCGATAGCTTTTACAGTTTGACCAAGTGCCAAACGGATGTTGTGGTCTTCCAAGTTCTTAGCCATCAATTGAGTGAAGTCTTTGTCGTAGTAACCGTTCAAGACTGTGTCTACGATGTCTACAAGGACAACTTCTTTTCCAAGACGTTCGAATGCTTCAGCAAGCTCAACACCGATGTATCCACCACCGACAACAGCGATACGCTCAAGGTGTTTGCTCTTGTCAGCAAGTTTGCTAATAACTTCTTCTGCGTTTTGGTACAATTTAACGAATTGTACATTTTCAAGAGTTGCTTTGAATTCGCGGTTACCTTTAACAATTTCAACACCTTCGATTGGTGGCAAGATTGGAGTTGAACCAGTCGCAAAGATCAATTTTTCGTATGATTCTTTGTGTTCTTTTCCATCAACTTCAGCAGTAACAACTTTATTATCATAGTCAATTGAAAGAACTGGTGAGTTCATGTAAACTTTAGCACCTTTTGCTTCCAATTTTTCTTTATCTGAGTAGAAGAGACCTTCTGGACCATCGATTTGCTCACCAATCCAAAGAGCCATTCCACATCCTAGGAATGAAATGTTTGAGTTTTGGTCAAAGACAACGATTTCATTTTCACTTCCAAAATTGTCCAACATAGTGTTGATACAAGCAGTTCCAGCGTGGTTAGCACCCACGACTACGATTTTACTCATAAGATAATTCCTACCTTTAATTTTTTATTTACCTTTCTAGTATATCATTATCTGTGAGCGTTTACAAGCTTTTTGACTAGTTTACTGTTTTTTTGAAATTTTTTTGAAATATATATCAATTTATTTTCAACCTTTTCAAAGTTTTTTGCACATTTTTTATTTCTTCAAGCATATTTCTTGACTTTTTGTAAAAAATAATTTGTGAAAACGCTGACTTTATGATATTCTATTTATATGGAAATGAAATATAAATCTTCAGATTGCTTTCATATCTGGATTTACAACTATTTCCAATTGATTTGAAGGGAGTTGATTTTTTGCCTCTCAGTTCATTATCTGAACGGTTAATGGGAACTACGATTACTATTTCCTTGGTACATGAACAAGCGGATAATCTTCTCCGTCAAGCTTTTGATTTGCTCAAGGAACTTGAATTTCGATTTAATGCGAATAGCACCGAATCGGAATTGATGGAAATTAACTATCAGGCGGGAATTGCCCCAGTTAAGGTCCATCCTGATTTGTTTGAACTGATTTCTTTAGGATTAGAACACAGTCTAGCTCCTGGAAGTCATCTCAACATTAGTATTGGTCCCTTGGTACAAACCTGGCGTATTGGTTTTTCCGATGCAAAAGTTGCTAGTCCTGAAGAAATTTCTTCGGTTTTACCATTGATAGATCCCCGTTTTATCAAGCTTGATTCAATTGATTCTACTATTTTTTTAGAAAAAAAAGGGATGAAAATTGACTTAGGTTGTTTAGCAAAGGGCTATAGCGCAGATAAGGTTGCTACTTTCTTAAAAGAAAATGGTGTCACTTCTGCTCTTATCAATCTAGGAGGAAACATCCTCACAATTGGAAACAACCAATCAAAAGATGATCGACCGTGGCAAATCGGTATTCAAGACCCTAATCACCCACGCGGTAATCACCTGATGACCTTGTCTATTACTGGTAAGTCAGTTGTTACATCTGGAATTTATGAACGGCATCTTGAAATCGATGGAAAGGATTATCATCACATTTTCGATAGTGAAACTGGTTATCCTATTGAAACGAATTTGGCTAGTTTAACGATTATATCTGACCGCTCAGTTGATGGTGAGATATGGACCACACGATTGTTTGGTGAGCGCAACGCTTCTATCATGTGGCAAATCGAAAATATCGATGGAATCGAAGCCATCCTTATTGATAAAGATGGACATATCGCTTGTTCATCCGGTATCCAAAGATAATTAATAAATAATGCAAAAAGAGAAAGGAAAGCTCATGCTAAAACTTATTGCTATTGTAGGAACTAACTCTAAACGTTCCACAAACCGCCAACTGCTTCAATATATGCAAAAACACTTTGCTGATAAAGCAGAAATCGAATTGGTAGAAATTAAAGACCTACCAGTCTTCAACAAACCTGCAGATAAACTTATTCCTGCAGAAGCCTTAGAAATTGTTGCAAAAATTGAAGCAGCTGATGGTGTGATTATCGGCACTCCTGAATATGATCACTCAATTCCTGCCGTTCTTATGAGCGCTCTTGCTTGGATTTCTTATGGAGTATTTCCACTCCTCAACAAACCAGTGATGATCACAGGTGCTTCATACGGTACACTCGGTTCATCACGTGCTCAATTGCAACTCCGTCAAATCCTAAATGCGCCTGAAATTAAAGCAAATGTTCTCCCAGATGAGTTCTTACTTTCTCATTCTCTTCAAGCTTTTGATAAGAATGGTGACTTGGTAGATCTTGATGTAATCAAGAAATTGGATGCCATCTTTGATGACTTCCGTATCTTTGTCAAGATTACAGAAAAATTGCGTAATGCACAAGAACTTCTTCGTAAAGATGCAGAAGAATTTGACTGGGAAAATTTGTAAGATAGGAGATCGAAAGAATGAAATTTGTTGGACTTGTTGGATCAAACTATGACCAATCATATAACCGCAAACTCTTGGAATTCATCCGTCGTAATTTCAAACTTAAATTTGAATTAGAAGTTCTTGAAATCGATGAAGTTCCAATGTTTAACCAAGACGAAAAATGGGACGAAAGTTTCCAATTGCGCCTTCTTTACAATAAAATTACTCGTGCTGATGGTGTGATTATTGCTACTCCTGAACACAACCATACAATTTCTGCTTCACTCAAGTCAGTTCTTGAATGGCTTTCATATGAAGTGCATCCATTTGAAAACAAACCAGTGATGATCGTGGGGGCTTCTTACTACGACCAAGGAACTTCTTGTGCCCAAGTTCACCTTCGTAAAATCCTTGACGCACCAGGGGTGAATGCCTACACATTACCAGGTAATGAATTCCTTCTCGGAAAAGCTAAAGAAGCTTTTGATGCTAACGGAAATATTATCAACGAAGGAACTGTTAAATTCCTTGAAACTTGTTTAGATAACTTTGTCAAATACGTGGGAGTCGTTTCTAAATTGAAAAAACCAAAACCAATTGAACCAGAAGACTTGGATTGTGGAAAACCAATCGCTACAACTATTACAGAAGTTGATCCTGACGATCCAAACTGGGTAGAAAAAGTTGCAGAAATCACAGGTGCTGTTTCAGGTGATGCATATGTTAAACTTGACCATGGTATCTTGACTGTTAACCAAATTGATATGTTCTTGAAAGCTATGCCTTTTGAATTGACATACGCTGACGATAACAACCAATTCCTCTACTACAACAATGCTCACCAAGATCCTGATACAATGTTTGCAAAACGTGTACCATCTCAATCTGGTAGCCGTATGTCAACAGTTCATGGATCACTTCCACCTGCACGTATGAAAAACGTTGAGTGGGTTATTGGAACTCTTAGAAACGGTAACCAAGAATACGTACGTACCATTGTTCCAGGTTCACCTGCTGGTGTTATCAATACTCACAACTACCAAGCAATGTACTATCCTGATGGTTCATATGCTGGTATCAATGAAATTGTCTTTAACTTCCAACCATGGCTTGACTGGTACTTGAAAGAAACAGGTCAACGCTTGGTAGGAGGAAGCGGTCCGTTTGCTCCTGCTGGAGGTCACGGAGATGCAGATGCTACTTCTGGTGCATCTGACGTTGGAGGACATGGTGATGGTGGCCATGGAGATGCAGATGCTACTTCTGGTGCAAGTAACTAAAATCTAATACTAAAGGAACCTCTCTTGGTTCCTTTTTTAAAAACAAATACTCGGTTAGCATAGGCTAACCGAGTATTTAATTTATTCAACTTATGAATTTGGATCGTCAAGACTACGACCATGCAAACCTTTTTCACGTTGTACCTGACGAAGTTTTTCAGGAGTCACATCATTTCCATCTTCATCAACGATTTTGATTCCTTCAATGTGATGACGAACAGAACGACGATAGCCTTCGATATATTCCTCACGAAGTTTAGCTTGTTCTACTTTTTCTTCTGCAGTCAAGCCTTCTGTTTTTTTCTTTTTCGCAAGCTCATTAATACGAGCGATTTTTTCTGGTGTCATATTTGGACCTCCAATCTACTTTTTAATTTTTATTTTGTATTAAGAAGATTAAAAGCAGCAACTGTTTTCGCTTTATTCACAAGTTCAGTTAGAATAGCTAGACGATTATTCTTAACATCAACATCATCTGCCATAACCATGGTATTGTCAAAGAATGCATCAATCACTGGACTAAGTGCAAATAACTGCGTTAATTTATCACTAGCTGAACCTTTCAATTCTAGATTTTCTACTGCTTGAGCTAGTTCTTTTTCCTGTTCATTTTCAAAGAGACTAGTATCAACTTTGACTGAACCTTCTGCTTTTTCCGCTAGGTTAAAGGCACGAGATAAGGATTCAACAGCTGGTTTGTAGTCACTATTTAGAGATGCTTCTTTTAGTGCTTCTGCTGCTTCAATCATATCAGAAACAACAAAGTTTGAACTTGCAAGAACAGCCTCTTTAATATCTTTTGCAGTAGAACCCATCATCTTATCAACACGAGCTTTGATGAAGTTAAGCACTTCTTCTTGATTATCGTAAGTTAGGCTATCAAATGATAAAGCATAAAGGCTAGCAATCAATTCGTCCATTGGAATATTCCAGCCGAAGTCTTCCAAGATACGGACAATCCCTTGTGTTGCACGACGAAGAGCATAAGGGTCATTTGAACCAGATGGAATCAAGCCAACAGAGAAGAAGGATAAGAGAGTATCCAATTTATCAGCTAGTGCAAGGATAGCTCCGACTTTAGACTCAGGAAGAGCACCATCTGCAGAATCTGGAAGGTAGTGTTCACGAATAGCTTGTGCTACTGCTGCATTCTCACCAGCGAGAAGAGCATATTTCTCACCCATGATTCCTTGAAGCTCATCAAATTCACCAACCATACCAGTCAAGAGGTCAAACTTATAAATGGCTGCAGCACGAGCAAGGTCAACAGTTTCATCAACTGATAAACCTGCTTTTTCTGCCAAAAGGATAGCAATTTGCCCTGTACGAATCATGTGCTCACGAAGTGAACCAATCTTTTCGTGGAAAGTTACGTGTGATAACTTGGCTACAAGATCTTCAATCTTGAGTTTTTGGTCTTCACGCCAGAAGAATTCACCATCTTCCAGACGTGCCACCAAGACTTTCTCATTTCCTCGGATGACATTATCCAGATACTCTGCATTTCCGTTACGAACAGAAATAAAGTTTGGTTTTAAATTTCCATCAAGGTCACGTACTACAAAGTAGCGTTGGTGAGTTTCCATTGAAGTGACCAAGACTTCTTCTGGAACCTCTAGGTACTTAGGATCAAAATTCCCCATAAAGGCAGTTGGGTATTCAACCAAATTCAGAACTTCATTCAAGAGTCCTTCATCAATTTGTACCTGAACACCTTCTGCAGCTTCGATAGCCTTAATTTGATCACGAATCATATTTTCGCGTTCAATGCTATCTGCAATAACATAAACTTTGTGTAGATCTTCTTCATAGCTGTCAGCATGCTGAATTTCTACTTCGTGACCAAGGAAACGATGTCCACGGCTAACTCTTCCTGAATGAATATCTAAGAAATCCATATCGAGTGCCACATCATCCAAAAGAACTGTCAACGTATGGACTGGACGAATATATTCAAAGGTATTGTTTGCCCAGTGCATACTTACTGGGAAGCTTAAACTAGCCAAAACCTCTGGAATTCCAGCCAAAACTTCCTCAGCTGGTTTTCCAGCTTCATGCTTAGTTACGTAGACATATTCTTCACCTTTGATTTCACGAAATTCGATATCATCTACAGTCAAGCCTTTACCACGGACAAAGCCTTGCGCTGCTTTAGAGAAATTTCCTTCTGCATCCAAGGCAATTTTTTTAGAAGGTCCTTTAAAATCTTCAGTCAAATCTGTTTGTTGGTCTGCCAAACCAAGTACGCGAACAGCCAAACGACGTGGAGTTGAGAAGGTTTGAATTCCTTCGTATGAAAGACGGTTATTATCCAAGAAGGCTGCCATTTTTTCGCCTAGTTGTTTTTCACTTGGTGTGACAACGTAGGCAGGTAACTCTTCGAGTCCTAGTTCTACTAATAAGTTTTTTGTCATGTTTTTTCTCCGAAAAATATCTTTTTTTCCAGTTTGCCTTATGTGATTGGCACGCAAGCAACCGACTTCGTCGTTTCATTGCTAAAATTGGAGCCTAAAGTCTCCAATTTTGCCTGGTATCGTTAGTTTCTCTAACGATACCTTTATCACTGCGGCAACTGTTTTTGTAGGATTGCTCTATCAGACAATCCCATCTAATACGCTCTCTTTATTCTTCCTCTTCTGCTAGAAGTTTTGCGCGTGTAGCTTCGTCAAGAAGTGGGTACCCAAGTTTTTTGCGTTCTGCTACGAATGTTTTAGCTACGACACGGGCTAAGTTACGGATACGAGCGATATAACCAGCACGTTCTGTAACGGATACAGCACCACGAGCATCAAGCAAGTTGAAGGTATGTGAACATTTCAAAACGTAGTCATAGGCTGGATGCACAAGACCTAGTTCTAATGCACGTCCAGCTTCTTTTTCAAATTTTTCGAAGTTTTCAAGAAGCATGTCTTGATCTGAAACTTCAAAGCTGTATTTTGAATGCTCGTATTCAGGTTGAAGGAAGATTTCTCCGTATTTAACGCCTGGAGCCCACTCGATATCGTAAACAGAATCTACTTCTTGGATGTAAGAAGCTAAACGCTCCAAACCATAAGTGACCTCAGCGGTAACAGGGCCAGTTGCTAAGCCACCGACTTGCTGGAAATAAGTGAACTGAGTGATTTCCATACCGTCCAACCAAACTTCCCAACCAAGACCAGCTGAACCAGTTGATGGGTTTTCCCAGTTATCTTCAACAAAACGAATATCGTGTTCCAAAGGATTGATCCCCAATTTTTCCAACGACTCGAGGTAGAGTTCTTGGATATTTGATGGTGATGGCTTCATAACCACTTGGAATTGGTGGTGTTGGTAGAGACGGTTTGGATTTTCCCCGTAACGACCGTCCGCTGGACGACGAGAAGGCTCAACATAAGCTGCGTTCCATGGTTCAGGACCAATGGCACGAAGGAAAGTGTAAGGACTCATGGTTCCCGCACCTTTTTCATTATCATAAGCCTGCATGAGCATACAACCCTGGTCATTCCAGTATTGTTGCAAAGTAAGGATGATTTCCTGGAAAGTCAATTTTTTAGACATTGTTTACTCCTTTAATTTATATTATCTTCTTAGATTTATTTATCAAGCAACCAAGAAAAGGCTGGGTCCTGAAAAATATGACGTTTAGGAACAGTTTGTAAATTCTGATCGCACTCATCTATTGTACCTAGTTTCAAAGCACAGACTTCTGGTATATTTTCTTGAACAGTGAAAATTTGACTATGACAGTTCTGGCAGTAATAACGCTGTTTTCCTGGAGAAGAACTATAGGAAACAAGCTTTTCTTTTCCATGCAATACTAGCTTTTCACTGCTAACTTTAGCATTAACTGTATAGGCAGACGCAGTTGCTTTCCGACAAAATGAGCAATGACAAAAAACTAATTCCGATAATTCCTCATCTAGAGTGTAGGTCACTGCTTTACATAAACAAGATCCTTTAAGCATTATGCTCCTTTCTACTTAGGCATTAGACGAATTCAAAAAGAACCGAATTTCAACACCCAAGCCTTGCGACTAGGGGCGTCAGAAACGCGGTTCCACCCTAATTTATTACTTCATTGTTTTTGAAAATACTACAGAAAGCGCCACACTTATCTCTCAATCACCTGACTCTCACTATCTCAGGCTCGCTTAGGATCTACCGATAAGATATTCTTTCTTGTCGTCTATTATATCAAAAAGGAATAAAAAAGTAAAATTATTTTATCACTAGTCCTATATATTTCTTAGCCAAATTAATTTAACTGCCCCAATTTGTGCCCCATGGAACACAAAAAGAAAGACCGCTACTCTTACGAATAGCGGTTTAATCATATTTTTAAGCTACGAATGTAATTACTCTATTATTTAAGAGTAACTGAAGCTCCTGCTTCTTCCAATTTAGCTTTGATTTCTTCAGCTTCTGCAGCTGCAACGCCTTCTTTGATGACACCTGGTGCACCATCAACAAGTTCTTTAGCTTCTTTAAGACCAAGACCTGTGATTTCACGTACAACTTTGATAACGCCGACTTTTTTGTCACCAGCAGCTGTCAATTCAACGTCAAATGAATCTTTAGCAGCTTCTTCAGCACCACCAGCAGCAGCTACAGCTACAGGAGCAGCTGCAGTTACACCAAATTCTTCTTCGATAGCTTTTACAAGGTCGTTCAATTCAAGGATTGAAGCTTCTTTAATTTCAGCAATAATGTTTTCAATGTTCAATGCCATTGTTATTTCCTCCAAATAAGTTTATATTTTATGTTTATATTTTTGTAGCTAGGCTACGCTGCGTAGCTTAAGATTAAGCTGCGTCTTCTTTGTTGTCTGCAACCGCTTTGACTGCAAGAGCAACGTTGCGCACTGGCGCTTGAAGTACAGAAAGGAGCATAGAAAGAAGTCCTTCGCGGTTTGGAAGAGTTGCAAGAGCAACGATTTCTTCTTTTGATGCGACAGCGCCTTCGATTGCACCACCTTTGATTTCAAGTGCGTCAGCGTTTTTAGCAAAGTCGTTCAAGATTTTCGCTGGAGCGATAACATCTTCGTTAGAAAATGCTACAGCAGATGGTCCAACAAATACAGATGCAAGTTCTGCAAGGCCAGCTTTTTCAGCTGCACGACGTAAGATTGAGTTTTTAATAACTTTATACTCAACTTCGCTTCCACGAAGCTCACGACGAAGAACTGTATCTTGTTCAACTGTCAAACCACGAGCGTCTACAACGACGATTGATGCAGCAGCTTTCATTTTTTCAGCTACTACGTCAACTAGTTCCGCTTTTTTAGCAATAATTGCTTCACTCATTAGTGTGTTCACCTCCGTAATTATTTTGCTTGGGGAATTTTTCCAAAAGAAAAACGCGCCCAAACCTAGACACGAAAGTACAATACGCTTCTTTTTACATGATACGTTTTGTCCTCGGTAGGATATTTATGAGTCGAGCTCCCCTACTGTCTTAGGCAGTTTTTTCAAACCGTATATAAGTATACCATACTACTTTGTTTAGTGCAAGAGTTTTTTTCTTATTTTTTAAAAATTTTATTTATTTTTTAACCTTATTTCAAGATAATCTCATCAAAAATCAATTTTAGTTCTTGACTTGTTTGATTTTTTATTGTACTATACAACTGTATATACAGTTAAAAGGAGTTATTATGAATACACAAAAGAAAACACAATTCATGACCTTGACCGCATTGCTAACAGCTATCGCTATTTTGATTCCTTTGGTGATGCCCTTTAAAATTGTCATTCCTCCCGCTTCCTACACTCTAGGAAGTCACGTTGCTATTTTTATCGCCATGTTTCTCTCTCCATGGATGGCTATCTTTGTTATTATAGCTTCTAGTTTAGGATTTCTCATGGCTGGGTATCCGATTGTCATTGTACTTCGCGCCTTTTCCCACATATTCTTTGGAAGTCTGGGTGCTTTCTATCTTCAAAAACATCCTCAAACCTTGGACAATAAGAAATCTTCATTGATTTTTAACTTTGTACTTGGCTTGGTTCATGCTATTGCTGAAGTTTTGGCTTGTATGATCTTTTATGCTAGTACTGGAACTGACTTAAAAAATATGTTCTATGTCTTGTTTGTATTAGTTGGATTTGGTACTATTATCCATAGTATGGTAGACTATTACTTAGCCTTGGCTGTTTATAAAGCATTGAGAAAACGCCGTTAAGCGTTTAGAAAGAAGAATATGACAAAAAATCGAAAAGAAGCTCTTTTACAACTGTTAAAGGAGTCTCAAAAACCTCTAAATGGTCAAACATTAGCAGACCGTTTTCATGTAACCCGCCAGATTATCGTTCAGGACATTGCAGTACTGCGTGCTGATGGGGCTCCGATCTTATCAACCAATCGTGGCTATATTTATAAAGAAAATAAAACCAATCCGTATGTTCACAAACTGTTTAAAGTCAAACACGAAATGGAAGAAATTGGTCAAGAACTTCTAGCTATCGTCGATAATGGGGGACGTGTTCAGAATACCTTGATTGATCATCCTGTCTACGGTGAAATTGAAACCTTGCTCAAACTCTCTTGTCGCCGTGACGTTCAGCATTTTTTAGAGCAAGTCGAAAGATCTGACTTTAGACCACTTTCTGAATTAACAGATGGCGTCCATTATCACCTAGTCGAAGCTGAAAATGAACAAGACCTCCTCTATATCGAGAAGGCCTTGGATAAGTTAGGTTATTTAGTAAAGGATTAGAAGGTTTTCTTTTCCCATCCATCTTCTGTACGGTGACGGTAAAAAAATTCTGATTTATCAGGAGCTTCCATCATCTCCATCAAGGGTAACATATCATAGGCCAGATCCAAATTTGGAATCTGGTCTTTTTGCACCCAGGACACTTCTCCTTCTTCAGATGATTGGAGAGTACCGGTGAACTCAGTCGCTTTATAACAAAAGACTATATAGCGTTCACCGGAATCTAAAGGCCAATTTTTTATACCGACCAGTTGAGGATTTTTTATCGTCAGACCTGTCTCCTCGTATATCTCACGAATGACAGATTCAGCGAAAGCTTCTCCATTTTCAACATGACCTCCTGGGAAAGCATAGCCAGACCAGCGGTTGGTTTCAGGCGATCGATACTGCATAACCACGCGCTGATTTTCAAGGTCTTCAATCAAGCAAATATTGGTTAAAATCGTTAATTGTGCTCGAGACATACATAGACTCACTTTCTAATGTTTAATTTTCTACATACTTAACTTTAGACTTCATAATCAAAGGATTAATCAAGTCATGATATTCATGAATTTCATGGAGCAAGGATCCTCTAATGATTCTGATTTCATTATTTTCTTTATTAACGTAGTAGTCTATATTGATAGGCATAGATGAATCTGGAACCATGGAAAAGAAGAAAAATGTCATGAACCAGATCAAGAGTGCAAAGAATCCGCTAAGAGCCTGAAAAATCAGATGATGCCACTGAAAAATTCTCGTTTTATAAAAGATTGTCCATGGTTGGATAAATAAAGTCAAGCAAAGACCAAAGAACCAGAGATTCCACAAGACTGGTGTAAAGGCTAAACCAAAAAGCCCTAAGATAAAATGAATCAGTACAAATACCAGGAACAAAAGATAAATAAACCTAAATACAGTTAGATGTTTCATCATGATTGATTCCTTTTCTTTTCAATATATTTCATTACTAGAGTTATAATAGATGCCAAACTGAAAAAGATCAGATAAGTTGCAATAGGAAACCAGATGTAACGGTGATCTAGGGACAAGAGAGAAGGCAAAATTCCTTTACTATTTTTCCCGCCAATCCCAAAAAAGAGATGAACCACTAAACCGATACTATTAAGATAGATAAATAATTCTGCATATCTTTGTATTGTCATCCTTGTCCTTGACAAGTCTAAGAACCAATAGTCAAATAATCTATAGACCAGACAGAAAAGATTTATATATATTGGAAAACTATAGTTGATATCTCTGTATGGCTCAGGAATAGGAAGGCTTTTGAAAATTAGAGTCACACCTAAGCCTATTCCTAGGACAAGACCAAGGACCAGGAAGAATCCTAAAAATTTATGAGAATCCAGCCAAAACTGAAAATTTTCTTTCCTTGATAAATTCTTTTTTGTGTTTGATTTTCTTTTATGTTTTTTCATTCGAGTAAATCTTCCCGTTTTCTTTTCAATATACTTGGAAATTATAATTGTCACAATAGGCACTAGAAAGAAAATGAAATAAGTAACTAGGGGAAACCAGATATAGCGATAGTCTAATGCCCATATCGGAAGTAATCATCTTCCTGTTTTAGAGGTCATCCCAATCGTTAACTGTAATACACAAGCAATGCCGTTAGGATATAAAAACACTTCTGCAAAATTTCGCAAGGAAATCCAGTCTTTCCTAAAGGTACGAAGGGAAAGTATGATAAGATGCATTCACCAAAAGAACGATATTTAAATAAAGTGGAAAACTATAATGCAGTTTCCGATAGGGACTTGGAATAATGGTTGTTCCGTACAATAGATATAATATTCCTAGAGCAGAAAAGAACAGAACGCTTGCATCAAGGATCCAGGCAATTGTTGAATGTTGCACAAAACACAGATTCATGCGGTCCAGTAGACCAATCTTTCGCTTTGATTTCTGGTGTTTTTTTAATGTTTTCTGTCTCTTACTTTTTTGTTTCATGATAGTTTCTTCACTTCTGCTGCTACTTTTTGGAGATGCTCTTCACGCATACTTGCTGTATTCACATCCCGTCCAACTTCACCTAGTATGCACACGCGCTTGGTTTTAATCCCACAGTGATTCAAGACAGCATTTTTCAAAACAGAGATCCCATAACTATCTGGAATGTTGATAGGACCTGAAAAGATTTTGTACCACCAAGTGGGCGCCATGGAGGTTGCGTAAATACTGGCTGTTTTCCCTTTTAATAACTTTTTAAACTGCTTGCCTCTAAGGTAATTCCAGATAAAACTCCCCTGATCATTAGCAGAGTATGCAATTCCCGGTGTAAAGACCCGGTCGATCCAGCCCTTCATAAGGCTCGGCATACTACTCCACCAGATGGGATAAACAAAGATCAGGTGATCCGCCCACTGGATTAATTCTTGGGAAAGAAGGATAAAAGAATCTTCTTCCATACGTTTTCGATAGCCATAACGTAAAACAGGATCAAAGTCCTCTTCATTAAGGTTGATGACTTCAAGTTCATGGCGACCTGAGTCAATGTTTTCTACAATAGTTTGAAAAATAGCCTGACAGTAACTTTCCTTATCAGGGTGTCCATTGATGACTAGAATTTTCATTCGTTCTCACCTTCATCTTTTTGTTTCATTCAATCTCTTTCGCTCTTTACACTTGATTAATTGATAATAGTTCAAATATTGATAGATACGTCTTTAGGAATCTTTATTTGAAGAACACACCATCCGCAATTCCTTAACAGGTTTTCCAAGTTCAAGTATTTTTTCTGGGCCATCAACAGTAAAACCCATTTTTTGATAGAAAGCAATGGCTCGCTTATTATCTTTCAATACCCATAAATAAATTTCAGAGAAATGATCAAGAGCAGCAAATGCAGCATGCATTAACTGTTTACTCACACCTTTTCCATAGTAATCTTTTAAAACATATAAGGCTATGATTTCACCAGCTTGAATGGCTTCATCACGAAAATTTCCATAGCTGATAAATCCAACGACCTTCTTTCCATCCATCGCAATCAAGGTATTCTCTGGATATTTTTGACTAAAGAATCGACATCTTTCTAATGTCATCGTCTCCTGAAAATCCGCGGGTAAAAGATCGTCATAAGCCTCTCTCCACGTTTGCCAATGAATGAGGGACTTACCTTCTATCTCTTCAGAAGTTTCCATCTGTTTGATAGTGATGACCATTTGCTTCCTCCCATTCTTCTCTCAAAATACCGTATTTAATACTATCATAATAAACACCTTGATAATAACGAACTTTTGGAATATGAGCTTCTTTTTTCATTCTTAATTTTTCAGCCAATTTCATCATACCAAAATTTCCTGACCAAGTTGTCAAACCAAGATGCTCCAACTCCAAGTAATCCTGAAATGTCCGATCTATCCACTGTAGCATAGCAGCTTTTCCAATTCCAGAGTTCCAAAATTTGTTATCATAAATACAAATTCCCAATTCCATCCATCTTGTTTCTTTACATACCCAGTAGCGCGAAACAGTCCCAACTAGTTTATCATCAACAAAAATACCAAGGCGATTTGAGTTGTTTAGAGTGGATGCTAATTTTTGTAGTTTAAATTCTTGAAAATTAGGAAAATACTGATAATCGTCATAATAGGGAGCGTCATACTGCTTCCAAATTGGATTAGATTGTGAATAAGCAATTTCCCACAAAGGCACCAAATCTTCTTCTATTAGTTTTCTTAAATCGAGCATATTTATCCCTCAATCCAAAGCCTTGACTTCCAGCATCATATCACGAATCTGAGCTGCGAGTTCAAAGTCAAGCACTTCGACGGCTTCTTGCATTTGTTTTTCCAGTTTCTTAACCAATTCCTTGCGTTCTTGTTTGTTAAGGCTATTGATATCGACTTCCTTGTCCTCTTCTTTAGCCACAGTTTTGGTAACAGAAATAAGATCACGGATTTCCTTCTTAATAGTTTGTGGCACGATACCGTGTTCTTCATTATAAGCTATCTGAATCTGACGACGGCGGGCCGTTTCATCGATGGCTTTTTGCATAGATTGAGTCATAGTATCAGCATACATGATGACATGCCCCTCACTATTACGGGCAGCACGACCAATGGTCTGAATGAGTCCACGCTCATTACGAAGGAAGCCTTCCTTATCAGCATCGAGAATGGCAACTAAACTTACTTCAGGTACGTCAATCCCTTCACGAAGGAGGTTAATTCCTACCAAGACATCAAAAACACCCAAACGCAGGTCACGGATAATCTCTGTCCTCTCCAAAGTCTTGATATCTGAGTGCATGTATTTGACCTTGATGCCCATTTCCTTAAAGTAATCCGTCAAATCTTCTGCCATTTTCTTGGTCAAGGTTGTAATAAAGGTCCGTTCGTTCTTTTCAACACGGGCATTGATTTCACCCAAAAGATCATCAATTTGTCCCATAGTCGGACGGACTTCCACTTCTGGATCCAAAAGACCTGTCGGACGTATGATTTGCTCAATCACGGTGTCCGTTTGTTCCATCTCATAATCACCAGGTGTCGCTGAAACATAGACAATCTGGTGAACATGACTTTCAAACTCTTCACGACGAAGGGGACGATTGCCCAAGGCAGACGGCAAACGGAAACCGTAATTAACCAACATTTCCTTACGAGAACGGTCACCATTGTACATGCCCTTGATTTGCCCCATGGTCATGTGGCTTTCATCAATCATAATCAGGAAGTCATCTGGGAAGAAGTCGAGAAGAGTATAAGGAGGCTCTCCTTCGCTCCGCCCATCCATGTGGCGTGAGTAGTTTTCAACGCCGTTTGTATAGCCCATCTCACGGAGCATCTCAATATCGTATTCTGTTCGTTGTTTCAAGCGTTGAGCTTCAAGGAGTTTGCCTTCCTTCTCAAAGACAGCTAACTGCTCCTCCAACTCGGCCTCGATCTTAGCAATAGCTACTTCCATGTGGTCATCATTGGTCACAAAGTGAGTAGCTGGAAAAATAGCTAAATGATCCACTTCGCCCAGAACTTGACCAGTTAGAGCTTCAACTTCACGGATGCGATCGATCTCATCGCCGAAAAACTCTACGCGAAAGGCATGCTCATCACGAGAGGCTGGGAAAATCTCCACCACATCCCCACGAACACGGAACCTTCCACGCTGAAAATCAATGTCATTGCGTTCGAACTGAATATCAACCAAGTCATTCAAGAGTTTATCACGAGAAATCTCAAGACCCGGACGCAGACTTACGACGCTATCAGCGTATTCCTTAGGCGAACCCAAACCATAGATACAAGAAACAGATGCTACGATGATAACATCATTACGCTCCAAGAGCGCTGAAGTCGCGGAGTGTCGGAGTTTATCAATCTCGTCATTGACCGAGCTATCTTTTTCGATATAGGTATCACTTGATGGCACATAGGCCTCTGGCTGGTAGTAATCATAGTAAGATACGAAGTACTCAACTGCATTTTCTGGGAAAAATTCCTTAAACTCTCCATAGAGCTGACCTGCAAGAGTTTTATTGTGGGCGATGACCAAAGTAGGTTTATTAACTTGAGCTATCACTTGACTCATGGTATAGGTCTTTCCTGTACCAGTCGCACCCATCAGGATTTGAGCCTTTTCTCCACCCTCAATGTTATCTACCAACTGCTCAATAGCCTGCGGTTGATCCCCAGAAGGTTGGTATTTAGATACGAGTTTAAATTTGTTGTCTGTAATTCTATTGATCATAATTGCCTCATACATCTTTTCTATCCTTCTATTTTACCATAAAAAGGATTGACTTACTGATTCTCAACTTCTTGCCATTCAGCATCTTATGTCATATCTTCTTACATCAAAACACAAAATATTTGCCAACTTTTTTAGTTTCTGCTATAATTGGGTAAATATTCTAAAAAGGAGACTAAACATGAAGAAAAAAATCCTTGCATTTTTATTATTTTTATTTCCCTTATTCTCTCTAGGCTATGTTAATGCGGA
Source organism: Streptococcus nidrosiense (assembly GCF_042140045.1). Classification (NCBI taxonomy): domain Bacteria; kingdom Bacillati; phylum Bacillota; class Bacilli; order Lactobacillales; family Streptococcaceae; genus Streptococcus; species Streptococcus nidrosiense. The sequence goes on along the minus strand of NZ_CP152419.1, from coordinate 1,219,186 downwards.
CACTATCAAGATTGTTAGTGATACTGCTTATGCACCCTTTGAGTTTAAAGATACAGACCAGACTTATAAAGGAATTGATGTCGACATCATCAATAAAGTAGCTGAGATAAAAGGATGGAACATCCAAATGTCTTATCCAGGCTTTGATGCTGCTGTCAATGCAGTCCAAGCAGGGCAAGCAGATGCGATCATGGCTGGTATGACAAAAACCAAAGAACGTGAAAACGTCTTTACTATGTCTGATACTTACTATGATACAAAAGTTGTCATCGCAACGACTAAATCTAACAAAATCACTAAGTATGAAGAACTCAGTGGTAAAACTGTTGGTGTTAAAAACGGTACTGCGGCACAACGTTTCCTAGAAAGTATCAAAGATAAATATGGTTTCACCATCAAAACCTTTGATACTGGTGATTTGATGAACAACAGTCTAAGCGCAGGTGCTGTAAATGCCATTATGGACGACAAACCAGTTATCGAGTACGCTATTAACCAAGGACAAGATCTCAGTATCAACATGGACGGAGAAGCCGTTGGAAGCTTTGCTTTCGGTGTTAAAAAAGGTAGCAAGTACGAATACCTAGTTACAGAATTTAACGAAGCTTTAGCACAAATGAAAAAAGACGGTAGCTTGAACAAGATTATCAACAAATGGACAAGTTCCTCTAAAACTAGTTCACAAGTGACTTCTCTCACTTCTACTACAAGCGCAGGGCAAAAAGCTACTCCAGTTAAATCAAAATATGTTATCGCGAGTGATTCTTCATTTGCACCATTTGTTTTCCAGAACTCAAGCAACCAGTACACTGGTATTGATATGGATCTAATCAAGGCTATTGCCAAAGATCAAGGTTTCGAGATTGAAATCACCAACCCAGGATTTGACGCTGCTATTAACGCGGTTCAATCTGGTCAAGCTGATGGTATGATTGCTGGTATGTCTGTTACAGACGCCCGTAAAGAAACCTTTGATTTCTCAGATTCTTACTATACAGCTAATACGATTCTTGGAGTTAAGGAATCAAGTACGATTTCTTCTTATGAAGATTTGAAGGGTAAAACCGTTGGTGTTAAAAATGGTACTGCTTCTCAAACCTTCTTAACTGAAAATCAAAGCAAATATGGTTATAAAATTAAAACCTTTGCAGATGGTTCATCTATGTATGACAGCTTGAATACTGGTGCAGTTGATGCTGTGATGGATGACGAACCCGTTCTTAAATACTCTATCAGTCAGGGTCAAAAATTAAAAACACCAATCGAAGGTACTCCAATTGGTGAAACTGCTTTTGCAGTTAAAAAGGGAAGCAATCCTGAATTGATTGAAATGTTCAACAACGGTCTTGCAAATCTTAAAGCAAGCGGTGAATTCCAAAAGATTCTTGATAAATACCTTGCAACTGATTCAACAAGTGAATCATCAACTGTTGACGAAACTACTATTTGGGGCTTGTTGAAAAACAACTATAAACAACTCCTCAGCGGACTAGGAATTACCCTTTCTCTAGCTCTAATTTCCTTTGCAATTGCGATTGTTATTGGGATTATCTTTGGTATGTTTAGCGTTAGTCCTTATAAATCACTTCGTCTCATTTCGGAAATCTTTGTCGATGTGATTCGTGGTATTCCATTGATGATTCTTGCTGCCTTTATCTTCTGGGGAGTTCCTAACTTTATCGAATCCCTTACAGGTCAACAGAGTCCAATCAACGACTTTGTCGCTGGAACAATTGCACTGTCTCTAAACTCAGCTGCCTACATTGCTGAAATTGTTCGTGGTGGTATTAAGGCTGTTCCTATCGGACAAATGGAAGCCAGTCGAAGCCTTGGTATCTCTTACAGTAAAACCATGCGTAAGATTGTCTTGCCACAAGCAACCAAACTCATGCTTCCAAACTTCGTCAACCAATTTGTTATCGCTCTTAAAGATACTACTATCGTATCTGCAATCGGTCTGGTTGAACTCTTCCAAACTGGTAAGATTATCATTGCTCGTAACTACCAAAGTTTCAAAATGTATGCAATTCTCGCAGTCTTCTATCTTGTGATTATCACTCTTCTTACTAGACTTGCAAAACGCTTAGAAAAGAGGATTCAATAATGGCTAAATTAAAAATCGATGTCGATAATTTACATAAACAATATGGAAAAAATAAAGTCCTTAAAGGAATCTCAGCAAAATTCTACGAAGGAGATGTTGTTTGTATCATTGGACCTTCTGGTTCAGGTAAATCGACTTTCTTGCGTAGTCTGAATCTCCTTGAGGAAGGTACAAAAGGTCATATCACGGTTAATGGTTATGATTTGACGGATAAAGCAACCAACGTGGACCACGTTCGTGAAAATGTCGGAATGGTTTTCCAGCACTTCAATCTTTTCCCACACATGACGGTATTAGAAAATATCACTTTCGCTCCAGTAGAGCATAAGTTGATGACTAAGGCTGAAGCTGAAAAATTGGGAATGGAACTCCTTGAAAAAGTTGGACTTGCTGATAAGGCTAATGCAAATCCTGAAAGTCTATCAGGTGGACAAAAACAACGTGTGGCTATCGCTCGCGGTCTAGCCATGAACCCTGATATCATGCTCTTTGACGAACCAACTTCTGCCCTTGACCCTGAGATGGTCGGCGACGTTCTTAACGTTATGAAGGAATTAGCTGAACAAGGCATGACCATGATCATCGTAACCCACGAAATGGGATTTGCCCGCAAGGTTGCCAATCGTGTGATCTTTACTGCTGACGGAGAATTCCTCGAGGACGGAACACCCGACCAAATCTTTGATAACCCACAACATCCTCGTCTTAAAGAATTTTTAGACAAGGTTCTAAACGCCTAGAAGAGATAGGGCTAAAAGTCTTTATAATCAAAAAAACGCATTGTATCAGGTATAAAAAACTTGATATTATGCGTTTTATTGTGGAAAGATTTACTTCGGTTTCTCCTAATACTCAATGAAAATCAAAGAGCAAACTAGGAAGCTAGCCGCAAGCTGTACTTGAGTACGGTAAGGCAACCCTGACGTGGTTTGAATTTGATTTTCGAAGAGTATGAAATTGAGTTTTGCCTAACCTCTTAGTATAGACGTATTGGATTTTTGGATTTTTTAGAAAATTATGATAAAATAAAGGATATGAAAAATGGGGACTCCTCATGCCTAGTTTAACTAGGAAACAAAATAGAAATTAGGTAGCTAGATGTCATCAAAAGTTATTGTTACAATTTTCGGTGCAAGTGGGGATTTGGCCAAACGTAAGCTCTACCCTTCACTTTTTAGACTTTATAAATCAGGTAATCTTTCTGATCATTTTGCTGTTATTGGAACTGCTCGTAGACCTTGGAGTAAGGAGTATTTCGAATCTGTCGTTGTCGAATCTATTTTAGACTTGGCAGATAGTGTGGAAGAAGCTCAAGCATTTGCGAGTCATTTTTACTATCAAAGCCACGATGTTAATGACACTGAGCACTACATCGAATTACGTAAACTTCAGGCTGAATTAAACGAAAAATATCAGACTGAACACAACAAACTCTTCTTCCTCTCAATGGCACCACAATTCTTTGGTACCATCGCCAAACACCTCAAGTCTGAGCAGATTGTTGACGGTAAAGGCTTTGAACGTTTGATCGTTGAGAAACCTTTTGGAACCGACTATGAGACTGCAAGCAAATTAAACGAAGAACTCCTAGCTACTTTTAACGAAGAGCAAATCTATCGTATCGACCACTATCTCGGTAAAGAAATGATTCAAAGCATTTTTGCCATTCGTTTTGCTAATATGATTTTTGAAAATGTTTGGAATCGTGAACACATCGATAATGTTCAAATTACCTTTGCAGAACGTCTAGGTGTTGAAGAGCGTGGTGGCTACTATGATGAGTCTGGTGCCCTTCGTGATATGGTTCAAAACCATACACTCCAACTCCTGTCGCTCTTAGCTATGGATAAACCAGCAAGCTTTACGAAGGATGACATTCGTGCAGAGAAAATCAAGGTCTTCAAGAACCTTTACCACCCTACAGATGAGGAACTTAAAGAGCAATTCATCCGTGGTCAATATCGTTCTGGTAAAGTTGATGGTATGAAATACATCTCTTACCGTAGTGAACCAAATGTTAACCCTGAATCTATGACAGAAACCTTTGCATCAGGTGCTTTCTTTGTTGACACTGATCGTTTCCGTGATGTACCTTTCTTCTTCCGTACAGGGAAACGCCTCACTGAAAAAGGAACACACGTGAATATTGTCTTCAAGCAAATGGATTCCATTTTCGGAGAGCCTCTAGCACCAAACGTGCTTACCATCTATATCCAACCAACTGAAGGTTTCTCTCTCAGTCTTAACGGTAAAAAGGTAGGGGAAGAGTTTAGCCTTGCGCCAAATTCTCTTGACTATCGAACAGATGCAACTGCAACAGGTGCTTCGCCAGATCCATATGAAAAACTCATCTATGATGTTTTGAACAATAATTCAACTAACTTTAGCCATTGGGATGAAGTGAGTGCCTCATGGAAATTGATTGACCGTATTGAAAAGCTTTGGGCTGAAAACAGTGCTCCACTCCATGACTACAAGGCTGGCACTATGGGACCTCAAGCTAGCTTTGATTTACTTAAAAAATACGGAGCTGAGTGGACTTGGCAACCAGATATCGCCTATCGTAAAGATGGTCGTTTAGAATAATCATGACCACCCGTCTAACGGGTGGTTTGAACCAGGGCTATAAGCCCAAATTACCAGCCAGCGCCTAAAGACGCTGGCTTTCACGTTGTTCAAGCCTCATTGCTCTTGACTCGTCACTTACCTCTTAAAGAGGCGTGAGTATTACTTACCACTATCCCTAAAGGGATCCTCATATTCTTTTACACTCAATTTATCTAGTGCTATATCATACTTTTCCTGATCTTGAATATATTTCTTAATTGTGGCTTCATTAAGCCCTACTGTACTCACATAGTAACCTTCTGCCCAGAAATGCCGATTCCCAAACTTGTACTTGAGATTAGCGTGTTTGTCAAACATCATGAGTGCACTTTTACCTTTTAAATAACCCATGAAACTTGAAACACTTATCCTCGGTGGAATACTGACTAACATATGTACATGATCAGGCATTAAATGGCCCTCGATAATCTCAACACCTTTATAACTACATAATCGGCGGAATATTTCTCCCAAACTACTTCGATATTGATTATAAATGACTTTTCGTCTATACTTAGGGGTGAACACAATGTGATACTTACAGTGCCACTTTGTGTGTGATAAACTATGTGTCTTTTGTGCCATGGTTTTCTCCTTTCGCTTTACAATTGGCTTGAACACCTTTATTGTATCGCGTTTGGAGTTTTTTGGGTATAACCTTCGACGCGCACCCGCATAGCGGGTGGTTTATTTGTCTCGCACCTAACGGAGCGAGACGGACTGAAAGTCGCATAATCAAAAACAATCCTGCAAGAATTCTTGCAGGATTTTCTTTTATATCAAACCTTCTAGAAGGCCCTTCATAAAGTTCTCAGAATTGAATTCACCGATATCATCGATTTTTTCACCAAAACCAATCAACTTAACAGGAATATTGAGTTCCTCACGGATAGCCAAAACAACACCACCTCGGGCAGTCCCATCAATCTTGGTTAAGACAATTCCTGTAACAGGAGTAATTTTTGAAAACTCTTTGGCTTGTACAAGAGCGTTTTGACCTGTTGAGGCATCCAGAGCTAGGAAGGTTTCATGAGGGGCTTCAGGCACGACACGTTTAATGATCCGACCAATTTTTTCCAACTCTGCCATCAAGTTTTCCTTGTTTTGTAAACGGCCAGCTGTATCAATCATGAGAATGTCAACACCTTCTGCTACTGCACGTTCCATCCCATCAAAGACAACACTAGCTGGATCTGCTTTCTCCGGACCAGTTACGACTGGAACATCTACTCGACGACCCCATTCTGCTAACTGAGCAACTGCACCTGCACGGAAGGTATCCGCAGCAACAAGCATGACTTTCTTGCCTGCTTGCTTGTAGCGATGCGCTAATTTACCGATTGAAGTTGTTTTCCCGACACCATTAACACCTACAAAGAGCATGACTGTCAAACCATCTTGGAAGTTAATGCTTTCATTGTATTGTCCATCTTTTTCGTAAAGCTCTACCAATTTTTCGATGATCACACGACGGAGGACATCTGGTTTCTTGGCATTTTCAAGTTTTGCTTCATAGCGCAATTCTTCAGTGAGATTTGAAGCTACCTGTACACCAACGTCACTCATGATTAAGAGTTCTTCTAGTTCTTCGAAGAATTCTTCATCAACAGAGCGGAAGTTAGCAAAGAAGGCATTCAAACGAGCACCAAATCCCGTACGAGTTTTCTTGAGACTACGGTCATATTTTTCCTGTACAGTCTCTTGAACTTGAGGAATTTCTTCGATTACTAAATCTTCTTCCACTTCTTCAGAGGTATCTGACTCCGTCTCGTCTGGTTGAACTTGATCAGCTTCTTCATCGTCGCTATCACTTGAAGGTACTTCTTCGACTGGTGACTCAGGTTCTTCTGCAACAAACTCTGCTACCTCTTGAGCTCTTTCTTCAGTTTCTTCAACTTCTGTTGACTCTTCCTGACAACAATGGCACTCAGTTTTCTCTTCAAACTGAGTTGCTTTCGGTTCAACTGTTTCTAGAGTAGCTTCTGCCTCTGGTTCTGCAGACTCACTAGCTTCTTTAGAATAAGTTTCCTCAACTTCTGAACGTTGATCGATTTCCCCAGTATTTTTCACTTCAACTTCTTCAGTTCCAAGTGCTTCAACTTCCTCGCTAGGTTCTGTCAGATCCAAGTTTTCCAAAGCTTCTTTAACAACTTCTTCGATTTTTGGTTCTTCTTTTCTCCCAAATAAACGGTCAAATAATCCCATGCTTTAGTTCTCCTTCAGTACATATTTTTCAATGGCCCAGGCAACAGCTTCCTCGTCATTGGTCATAGGGGTTACTACATTTGCAACTTCCTTGACCTCAGGCACAGCATTTTGCATAGCAACACCGAGTCCTGCCCATTCAATCATGGAAAGGTCATTGGCCTCATCTCCACAAGCCATCACTTGACTTCGGTCAATTCCCAGATGTTCAATTAGTTTAGATAATCCTGTCGCCTTATGAACGTTCTTTGGTGACCATTCCAAAAGCATGTCGCGAGATTTAAAAATTTCATAATTGTTAAACAAGTCTGGTGAAATATTAGCAATTGCGGCATCCAGTGGTTCTTGGGCAAAAGCGGTCACACATTTGTTGTAGGTCATCTGACTAGACAAATCTTCAAAGTCAATTGGAACAAAAGTCAGAGCAGGATTAAATTTAGCATACAGACTTTCTTGATCTGATTGGATTTGGTAAACTGTACCTTCTGAAATGGCATCTAAAGGAATGCCTAGTTTTTCAGTTTCCTCGTAAATACGTGTCACATCATCAATAGAGAATACTGTCTTATCGAGGATTTCACCTGTATTTTTCTGAACCAATCCACCATTAAAGGTGATAGTATACTCGTCATCATGGCCGTCTGTTCCAAGCTCTTTAAGGAAGAAATCCATAGCCTTGAGGGGACGTCCAGTTGTCAGTACCACTTTGACTCCCTGATCACGCGCAGCCTTTAAAGTTGCCTTAGTACGATCAGTCAATTTCTTGTCTGTCGTCAGCAAAGTCCCATCTAAGTCTAGGGCAATTAATTTAATATCTGCCATTACAATCCCTCCATATAAGCAATAACTGATTGATCTTTGTGATGTCCGATAACTGTTTCAGCTAGTTCTAAAATCTCTGGACGAGCATTTTCAGGTGCTACCGGGTGCCCTACAACTTGCATCATGTGCAGGTCATTAAGATTATCACCAAAAGCCATCACTTGATCCATATCTAGATTCAATTTCTTAGCTAATTCGACAATAGCGACTCCCTTGTCAACATGGTCTAAAACGATGTCAATGGATTCAAAGCCTGTCGTCATAGCCTTGACCCCAGGAACATGTTCATTGACCCAAGCTTCTCCAGCGTCAACCGTTTCTTCAGTAAAGTTAGTTGTGAATTTGAAAATCTCATCGGTAATATCTTCAAGACTGGCTACTTTTTTGATATTTTCATTGTAATGATGGCTAAACATAAGATAGATTTCATCTACTGTATCTAAGACATAGCAAGCCTCTTTGCCAGTCAAGAGCATTTTCTTCTCATCAAAATAAGGTGAAGTCTTTAGCTTTTCAAATGTTGATAGGTAAAAATCACGAGGCATGGTTGCTTCATAAAGGTCCTCTCCATGAAAACGAACCAAACTACCATTTTCAGCAATAAAGATTATCTCATCTTTGACATCCGCAAAATGCTTTTCAAGTGACAAAAGCCCACGACCAGATGCAACAGCAAAATAGATTCCTTTTTCTTTATAAGAATGGAGCAACTTTTTCAGACGCTCCATATCAAATTGACCGGCACCATCCAAAAAAGTACCGTCCATATCCGTCGCTACTAATTTAATCATAAAATTCTTCATACTCCAATTAATAAATCTACCTTCTATTATACCATAGAAAAAGTAAAAAAAGACGTGCTGAATTGACACGTCTTTGTCTTCTATAAATAATTCCGTAGGGCCAATTTAAAGGCCAGGCTGATTTGCTTACCTTCTTTTATATCCAACCTCTCAACACTTTTCTTCCAAAGTTCTTGATTGAAGTCTATTCTGATAGTTCATCAGCTATTGCGTAAAAATTGTCAATCTTTGACTGAGATACATTTGTCACAATCATAAATAGCAAATAGTTCTTGACATATAATCTTGCATATGAAAAAATACTTGTTGGAGGTTGATAATATGACTGAAAAAATCAAAAACTGGGTTAATATTTGCGTTTTGAAAAATCAAGAAATTTTATTACTTAATAGACAGCACGATAATTTTCCTGGCTGGATTCCACCGGGGGGAAAAGTTGAATTCCCTGAAAGTTTTTTTGAAGCTGCATTACGGGAACTTAAGGAAGAAACTGGACTCACTGCATTAAATCTTGAATTAAAAGGAATTTCAGGCTTTACTAATTCAATTGGTAATGAGAGATTTGTCTTCTATGACTTTTTATGTACTCAGTTTACTGGTGAACTAAGTACATCTGCTGAAGGTGAGCCAAAATGGTGGAATCTAAAAGATATTGATAAAATACCAATGCAAGATGAAATAAGAAAAAGGCTACCACTTTATTTAAGAAAAGGAAGCTTTGAAAGTATTAACTATTGGGATGATAATAAGAAATGCATTAGTGAAAACAAAACAATTTTATTTGACTAATATTCTCTACGGTATAATCAAGGGTATCTAATAAAAATCATCTACTCTAACAACTTTTTCCTTATATCTATAGATAGCTAAAAAGCCTTGGAAACAGCTTATTCCAAGGCTATCTTTGTCTTTTATTGTATCAATTTCCTTATTCCGATTTCAGTTGTGACAAGTTTAATCATATATATTTCCATTCTCCGGTTAAAATTCTATCTTCTATTGGGCTAACTGTTATTAAAAATATAAGCCTTTTTCCACACTTTCCTGAATCAAGTCTTCCGTCAGTTTCCATAATTCTTCTGATTCACTTTTTATGAACTTTTTCTTTTCTAATACCATGTCTGCACTGATATTATCAGGATTATAATTGAATTCTGACACTTCTAAGTGATTAATCAGTGGTACCAAGGCATCGATCACTCTTGCATATCTTGCTTCAGCACTCTGCCCTTTTTCAAATTCCAACCACAAATTTTTCATATTCAAATATTTCTCTTCTGGAAGGAGGCTCATTGTTTTTTCTATAGATTCTAACTCTCTATCATGAGAATGAAGCTTTTTTTCATCATCAAAAACCCAAGTATCTCCGGCATAAATCTCACCTAAATCATGAATCAATAACATAGAAATAACTTTTTCCATATCCAATTTTTTAGGATAATAATCTTGAAGAACCATTGCAGCTATGGCACCCTGCCAGGAATGCTCGGCACTATTTTCAAATCTGCCATCAAGAGTTCTATTAAATCTTGTCACTGACTTTAATTTCTCTATTTCTTTAATAAAATCAACTGAATATTTCAAATTACTCATTGCCATTCCTACCTTATTCTAAATTACAAATATAATAGCAAAAATTAATCTTTACATCATTAATTTCCCGTATTTGCAAAAAAATAACGCCTAATCCACATGAGATTAGACGCTGATAAAATGACTATTTTAAACTTATTTACGGGTTTAGAATCAAACTTTCAGCCATTCATCAATTCAAGGTTCTCTTATCCATATTTGGCAAAGAGAGTCGGAATTTAATGATGCAGAGTCGAATCACAAAACCAACAATAGAAACAATGATAAAGACAGTGATTCTTGGAAAGTGAAGGACAAAGGCCAACCAATAATAAATAACTCCAATTACGAAAGATAGAAGGGCATAAATATCTTCTTTTAGAACACTCGGTACTTCATTGATCAGGAGGTCTCGGATAATTCCACCACCTGCACCCGTTAAACAGGCCAAAATCCCAGCCGACATCAAGTTCAATTTACTATCAGCTAAAGCTGTGGCTCCGATTAGAGAGAAGATAATTAACCCAATCGAATCAAAGATGAGGTAGGCTTCTCTCAACCACTTATAGAACTTTTTTTCATGACTAGCATTGGCCTGTTTTGAAGTTACAAAGACATACATGATAACCGCTACAAGGATAGAGACATAAATCGGGCTGGGATCAGCAAGAGAGGAAGGAAAACGACTGATAATAGAATCTCTCAAAATCCCTCCGCCTACTGCCGTTACAATTGCCAATAAACTAATTCCAAAAATATCTAATCGTTTACCAAATCCTTTGATGGCTCCTGAAGCCGCGAAGGCTATAGTCCCAATATAATTACAGATCATTAGGAATAGGTCAAAATCCATATAAGCTCCTCAATTTATTTTTGTAACCCTCCGACTTCTTGAAGGTCATTCTAAATACTTTAGCTTGAATTGTTGTATCGAAAACAAACTAAGCATCCATATTTTCTAAATCTTTTAGTTTAACAGAAACAATCTTAGAAACACCAGATTCTTGCATGGTCACCCCATAAATAGAGTCTGCGGCCGCCATTGTACCCTTACGGTGGGTAACGACGATAAACTGGCTATCCTTGTCAAATCGGTTGAGATAATCCCCAAAGCGTTTAACGTTTGCTTCATCGAGTGCAGCTTCTACTTCATCCAAGATAACAAATGGAATGGTCTTAACCCGAATGATTGAGAAGAGCAAAGCCAGAGCTGACAAGGCCTTCTCTCCACCACTCATGAGGTTGAGAGATTGGATTTTCTTACCTGGCGGTTGAACAGAGATTTCAACACCTGCTGTCAACAAATCACCTTCTGTCAGGATTAGGTCCGCTTGACCACCACCAAACATCTGCTTGAAGGTCACCTTAAAGGACTCACGAATAGCTTCGAATGTTGACTTAAAGCGTTCTTTCACTTCATCATTCATCTCTGTAATGGTTTCAAGAAGAAGATTTTTGGCAGAAAGAATGTCATCACGCTGACTATTTAAGAATTCCAAGCGTTCGTGTACTTCGTCAAACTGTTCAATGGCATCCAAATTGACTGGACCAAGTGAACGAATGGATTTTTCCAAATCCTTGACCTCTTGTTCAGCGACAGCTAAGTCTTCCAATTGGTTGGCTTGTTCTAATGCTTCAGTATAACTAATCTGGTATTCTTCAGTCAGTTGACCTTGAAGATAGCGAAGGCGGTCCGTAATCTTCTCTTTAGTTGCTTCTGCACGTGTTTGCTTACGAATCCATTCTTCATTTTGCTGACGAGCTTGTTCTAAATGACTGGCTATATCATCCAATTGACCTTCAATATCATCCAGTTCAAACTGCTTACGAATGAGCCCTTGTTGAATTTCTTCCTTCTGACTCTTGGCTTCTGTTTCCTGCTTGGTCAAAAGTTCTGTATCAACCTTTTCAAGATTGTCTACCTTTTCTTGCAAAAGACGTTCAATCTCTTCTTGCTCCACATCAAGGTATTCAAGCTCTTTGTTAATCCGTTCAATATCTGCAACTTCGTAACGCTTTCGCCCTATCATTTCTGTTTTGAGCAGACGTTCTTGAGAAAGTTTATCCTGCAAGCTTTGATAACGTTCTTGAATCGCATTTTTATTGGACTTGATTTCTTCAATCTCAGACTCCAGCTTTTGCTTTTCAGTTGCGATGATTGAGAGACGTTCTTGGCATTTTTCTTTTTCAGCCTGCCAATCTCCACCTCTTAGATTGTTTAATTCTTTTTCCTGAAGTTCTAAAAGTGTTTCAAGTTCTTCGACTTGTTGGCAAGTTTGTTGATAAGCCAGATACAGGCCTTGCTCTTCTATACGAGCTTGCTCTCCTTTGGACTTAATGGTCTCCAAAGTCTGAGTGAGGTTATCTAAGTTTTCTTGAACTGTTTTCAGATTTTCTTCTTCCTGACCAAGAATCTTCTCTTCCTGAGCAATTTCTTTTTGCAATTGCTCCAATTCAGGCTTGATGAAAATACTGTTATTTTGACGATTTGCACCACCAGCATAAGAACCACCTGTTCGCAATTCTGTACCATCAAGAGTTACCATCCGAACTTGATAGCGCACTTTACGAGCTGCATCACGCACATGCTCTACCGTATCAAAGATTGCTGTTGTAGCTAGCAAGTTTTTAAATATAGCTTCATGCTTTGCATCAAAGGTAACCAATTCATCTGCCATGCCAAGAAAACCTGGACTTGAGGCAATCACATCTTGATTCTGCCCAGAAATGCTACGTGCCTTAATCGTTGTCAAAGGTAGGAAGGTAGCGCGACCAGCTCGGTTTCTCTTAAGAAAATCGATGGCCTTTGTTGCTGCCTGTTCATCTTCAACGATGATATGTTGGCTACTTGCACCAAGGGCAATTTCAAGGGCTGTCTGATAACGAACATCAAAGGTTAAATGTTCACTAACAGCTCCAACAATACCTCCTAGGCGATTTTTCTCTTGTAAAACACTCTTAACACCTGCATAGAAATTACTATGGTTTTTAAGAATGTTTTCCAAACTTTGCGCCTTGGCCTGCTTGTTTTTCAGACTATCCAAACGGTCAAAAAGTTGATTTTGCTGACTTTGATAAGCCTGCTTTTGTTCTTCTTCCTGTTTAGCATGCGTCTGATAGTCAGCAAGCAAGGTCTGTACTTTTTCTTTTGCTGATTTTAGATCAGCCTCTTGTTCACTTGCCTTAGACTTGGCAGTAGCCAATTGTTCCTTCAAGGACTCCAATTGTTCTTCTTGCTTTTGAGTCTGTTGGCGACTATTTTCAAGATCATTTTCAATCCGTGTCAACTGGTTAGAGACATCCGCTTCTTCCTGCAAGAAAGCTACGAAACGTTCACGCAATTGCTCAATCATTTGGTCTGGATCATCAGAAAAAGCTAACAACTCAGCTTCTAAACGATTAACTTCCTTAGTATTGACAGCTAAATTTTCTTCTAACTGACTGAGATTTGTTTCTTTTTCTTCCCTCTCTTGAATAAGAGCATTTCTCTTTTCATCCAAACTAGCCAAACGAGCCTGCGCTTCTTGTTGATTGAGAGCAACCTGCTTAGTTTCTAGTTTAGATAAAGCTAACTTACGTTCTAAATCACTGATTAAACTAGTCAAATCCATCAAGCTTGACTGGTCTTTTGCCATCTCAGCCTGCAAATCATGACGTTTCTTTTTGAGAGTTTGGTTTTCTTCTTCTAAGTCTTGACGTTTTTGATAATAACTAGTCAACAGTTCTTGGACTTGGTTTAATTCTTCTTCTGTCACATCCAATTCAGCCTTATTGGCTTGAATTTGTGCAACTAAAACATCTAAGTAGATGGCTTTACGCTGACCGTCCAAGTTCATAAATTTACGAGCTGTAGCTGCTTGCTTTTCTAATGGTTTGATTTGATTATCTAACTCATAGATGATATCTTCCAAACGATCCAAGTTGTCCTGAGTTTGTTGGAGCTTACTTTCAGTTTCTTTTCGACGAGTTTTATATTTCAAGACTCCCGCCGCTTCTTCAAAGATAGCGCGGCGTTCCTCAGGTTTGGAGTTAAAGATTTCTTCGACCTTCCCTTGGGAAATAATAGAGAAGGAATCGCGCCCAAGTCCAGTATCTAAGAAAAGATCATGAATATCACGAAGACGGACTTTTTTCCCATCAATCTTGTATTCACTATCTCCAGTACGATAGATATGACGCTCCACCTTGATTTCCTGGCCTGCATCCTTGATAAAGCCATCTTGGTTATCCAAAGTAACAATAACAGAAGCGTAATTTAGAGGTTTCCGACTTTCTGTTCCTGCAAAGATGACATCAGGCATCTTCCCGCCACGAAGACTCTTGACACTAGATTCACCAAGTGCCCAACGGAGGCTTTCAGTGATATTTGATTTCCCAGAGCCATTTGGTCCTACAACCGCCGTCACCCCTTGGTCAAAAATAACCTTGGTCTTGTCAGCAAAGGACTTAAACCCTTGGATCTCAATTTCCTTTAAATACATGAATCCAGCCCTTTCTCAACTGCATTTTTAGCGGCTTCCTGCTCGGCCAATTTTTTAGAGCGTCCTTTACCTGAACCTAGACTTTGCCCCTCAACAAGGACTTCAACCTCAAACATCTTATCATGGGCTGGCCCAATCTCTGAAATCACCTGATAACGAATATCAACATCTCCATTAACTTGGAGCAATTCTTGAAGGTGAGTCTTATAATCCTTGATCATCTCAAAATCGCCAGCTTCAACCTTAGGAATCATGACTTGGTAGATAAAGGTTTTTACAGTTTTTATATCCTTGTCTAAAAGCAGAGCACCCAAAAAGGCTTCAAAAGCGTCGCCCAAGATCGTGTCTCGGTTACGACCACCAGACTTTTCCTCCCCCTTACCAAGCTTGATAAACTGGTCAAACTGACAATCACGGGCAAAACCAGCCAAACTCTCCTCACGGACAATCATAGCACGGAGTTTTGACAAGTCCCCTTCTGGTTTTTTAGGGTATTTTTTAAACAGATATTCTGAAATTAATAATTGCAGAACAGCGTCTCCTAAAAATTCCAAGCGTTCGTTGTGTGAAATTTTTAAGAGGCGGTGCTCATTGGCATAACTGGTATGGGTAAAAGCTGTTTCAAGTAAGCTTTTATCTGTAAAAACAAGTTCAAAACGGTCTTGTAACACTGATTCTAATTCTTTCATGACTACCTCTTTCTAAAGCATTATAATCCTATCCATTATATCAAAAAAAGGCTTCATAGTCAGAAAAGAACAGTGAAAAGCTCATTTTCTAACTTCTAGCTAAAATCAGCCCCCAGCTAGCGAATTGGGCTTTTTTTTGGTATAATAAATCTTATGGAAATTGAAAAAACCAATCGAATGAATGCTCTGTTTGAATTTTATGCAGCCCTTTTGACTGATAAGCAGATGAACTATATTGAGCTCTACTATGCAGACGACTATAGTTTAGCTGAAATTGCAGAAGAGTTCGGTGTCAGTCGTCAGGCCGTTTATGATAATATCAAACGAACTGAAAAGATCCTGGAAGACTATGAGATGAAGCTCCATATGTACTCTGACTACATTGTTCGCAGTCAAATTTTTGATCAGATTTTGGAGCGTTATCCAGAGGATGCTTTTCTGCAAGAGCAAATTGAGATTTTGACCAGTATTGATAATAGGGAGTAATCATGGAAAATCTTGTTGTCTATAAAGGAATACCTTGCAAACTATTAGCTGCAGAGGAACCATTTCCTACAAGACTACAAATTCTCTCACCTGATTCTATTCCTCAAGCCCTTAAAGAAGGATTTAGCTGTTGGGGATATCCAAATGAAATCATGAAAGAAGTCACAACCGAAGAACTAGAGAGTTTGCAACATTTCGGACGATTTCCACTGAATTGAAGAAATAGGAGAAAAAAATGGCATTTGAAAATTTAACAGAACGTTTGCAGAACGTCTTTAAAAACCTACGTAAAAAAGGAAAAATTACAGAGAGCGATATCCAAGAAGCAACCAAGGAAATTCGTCTAGCTCTTTTAGAAGCCGACGTTGCTCTACCAGTTGTCAAGGATTTTATCAAGAAGGTTCGTGAACGTGCCGTCGGACATGAAGTGATTGATACCCTCAATCCAGCCCAACAAATAATCAAGATTGTCAATGAAGAATTGACAGAAGTTCTTGGTTCAGACACAGCTGAGATTATCAAGTCACCAAAAATCCCAACCATTATCATGATGGTCGGTTTGCAAGGGGCTGGTAAAACAACTTTTGCAGGTAAACTTGCTAACAAACTTAAAAAGGAAGAGGATGCTCGTCCTTTGATGATTGCGGCCGATATCTATCGTCCTGCTGCTATCGACCAATTGAAAACACTTGGACAACAAATTGATGTACCTGTCTTTGCTCTTGGTACTGAAGTTCCTGCAGTGGAGATTGTTCGCCAAGGTTTGGAGCAAGCGAAAGCTAACCATAACGACTATGTTTTGATCGATACGGCAGGTCGTTTGCAAATTGACGAACTTCTCATGAATGAGCTCCGTGATGTCAAAGCTCTAGCTCAACCAAATGAAATCCTTCTCGTCATCGATGCCATGATCGGTCAGGAAGCTGCTAACGTTGCGCGAGAATTTAACGCTCAATTAGAAGTTACCGGTGTCATCCTTACCAAGATTGACGGGGACACTCGTGGTGGTGCGGCCCTTTCCGTTCGTCATATCACAGGAAAACCAATCAAATTCACTGGTACTGGTGAAAAGATTACCGACATTGAAACCTTCCACCCTGACCGTATGGCTAGTCGTATTCTCGGTATGGGGGATATGCTGACTCTGATTGAGAAAGCTTCCCAAGAATACGATGAGCAAAAAGCCCTTGAAATGGCTGAAAAGATGCGGGAAAATACTTTTGACTTCAATGATTTCATCGATCAGTTGGATCAGGTGCAAAATATGGGGCCAATGGAAGATTTGCTCAAGATGATTCCAGGTATGGCCAACAATCCTGCCCTTCAAAATATGAAGGTGGATGAAAAACAAATCGCTCGCAAACGTGCCATCGTCTCATCTATGACTCCAGAAGAACGTGAAAATCCAGATTTGTTGACTCCAAGTCGCCGTCGCCGTATCGCTGCTGGTTCTGGTAATACCTTTATCGAAGTCAACAAGTTCATCAAGGACTTCAACCAAGCTAAACAACTCATGCAAGGTGTCATGTCTGGTGACATGAACAAGATGATGAAACAGATGGGCATCAACCCTAACAACCTTCCTAAAAATATGCCTGGGGGTATGGATATGTCTGCCCTTGAAGGTATGATGGGACAAGGTGGTATGCCTGACTTGTCAGCTCTTGGAGGAGCAGGAATGCCTGACATGAGACAAATGTTTGGTGGAGGTCTCAAGGGAAAAATCGGGGAATTTGCTATGAAGCAATCCATGAAACGCATGGCTAATAAAATGAAAAAAGCTAAGAAAAAACGCAAATAAAAAGGGACTCGCTTGAGTCCTTTTTCTGTCTAGTTATTTCGAAGTTTTTCCAGAGTCCCTTTAAAGATATCTGGGATTTCGGAAGTAAATTCCATAGTTTCCCCTGTTCTTGGATGGGTAAATCCAAGAGTCTTGGCATGGAGAAATTGCCCATGTCCTTTCAAGGTTTTACGAGGGCCATATACCTCATCGCCAGCGACAGGATGACCGATATAAGCCATGTGTACACGGATTTGGTGAGTTCTTCCAGTTTCCAGTTGCAATTCCAGCAAGGTATAATCACAAAAGCGCTCCAACACTTGGAAACGTGTCACTGCTGGTTTTCCTTTAGCAGTTACTGCTTGTTTCTTGCGGTCTTTTTCACTACGTCCGATCGGCGCTTCAATCACACCACGGTCATTGGGAAGATTACCATGAACAATAGCCAAATATTTACGAAGAGACTTCTTGTCCTTCAATTCTTGAGCTAGTGCTAAATGGGCATCATCGTTTTTAGCAATCATCAAGAGACCTGAAGTATCCTTATCAATACGATGGACAATCCCTGGACGCAACACACCATTGATGCCTGATAGGTCCTTGATGTGGTACATAAGGGCGTTAACCAAGGTACCACTGGTATGTCCAGCACTTGGATGAACAACCATCCCTTGAGGTTTATTGACTACTGCTACATCCTCATCTTGATAAATGATTTCTAGAGGAATATCTTCAGCTACATACTCCAAAACTTCTGGTTCTGGCACCTGATAAGTAACGACATCGCCCTCTTGAACCGTATACTTGGCTTTTTTGACCTGACCATTAACCAAGACTTGACCTGATTTGATTTGTTCATTGGCGAGACTTCGCGACAGTTCTGTTAAATCTGACAAAGCCTTATCTAAGCGTAGTCCACCTGTTTCAATTTTAATTTCCATTCATTTCCTCTTTTAGCATTGCAAGCAATAATACAACCACTCCGACCGTCAGATAGCTATCAGCCACATTGAATATGGCAAAATTAACAAAGTCTAAGTGAAACATATCCACGACAAATCCTTGACTGATACGATCGATAAAGTTTCCCAGACCACCTGCAATAATCAAAACTAAACCAAAAACTGTCCAGAAGGAATCCTCTATATGCTTATGAAGATACCAGATAGCTCCAACCATGACTACTAGAGTTATCACTGCAAAAAACCACTGTTGATCTTGAAGCATAGAAAAGGCTGCCCCCCTATTTTGCAGATAGGTTAAACTAACTAGATTTGGGATCCATGACTTGATTTCACCAAGAGCAATATTTTGAACGACGTACGCCTTTACCAATTGATCTAAGATAATCAAGGCTGCTATAATCCCTGCAATTATTCCTCTTTTTTTCATGCTTTCCTCTTCTGATCAAAATACTCTTGCATAACCTCTACAAATAAAGTCCCTGCTTGGCTCAAGTCTACTTCTTCACGTTTCACATAAACCATGCGATTATTGAGATTATCATTTAGCGGAATAACGGTGATCCCGTTCACACTATCGCTATCTAAGAATCCAGATCCAGTCGCATAAGCATTTGTTCTTTCAAGGATTCCATTTAAGGTAGCGCGGTCAGTTACGTTAAACATTTGAGAGCTAGCACTTGTATCTACAAAGTTCTCTGAGTAATAAAGATACTCATCCTTTTCCTGTGTGAATCGAACTGTTGGTAAATCAGCCAAATCCTCCATGACCAACTCTTTTTTCTTGGCTAAAGGATGCCCTTCACGCAGATAGATATGCGTCTGGAAAGGAATCAACTCAATCACTTCAAGTCCTAACTTTTCAACCCGCTGCATAATTCCCTTTTGGTTTTGATTGTTGAGGTAGATAATTCCAATCTCACTATGTCCTTGGGCTACTTCATCCAAAATCTGAACAGTTGTTGATTCAAAAATACGGAAATTTTTATAGTCAGGATATTGTTGCGAAAAAGCTGTAATAGTTGGTGGCAAGAAATCATAGTGCTGGCTGGCTATTGAAAACTCATCTTTCTCCTCTTCAGGATTGGCATACTGATTTTGGAAAACATCAAATCCTTTAACCAACTCTTGTGCCTTTTCATAAAATTCCATCCCACGACGTGTAAGAAAAGTTCCTGAACTGGTTCTGCGAAAAATCTTGAAGCCGAGCTCTTTTTCCAAGTCTCTTACAGAAATAGATAGACTAGGTTGGCTAACGTACATCTTCTCAGCCGCTTCACGAAAAGTACCACTATTAGCAATAGCTACAACGTAGCGTAATTGTTGAATATTCATGATTTCTCCTTCGATTTCTATCTTATCATTATACCATAAATCAAGCCTATCCAACAAAGGAAAATCATAAGACAGTTACTTCTAAGAAAAGCAAACAAAAAACACCTTTCAAGTTAGATGAAATTCTAACCCCAAGGTGTCGTTATTAAGATTATTTAGCTGCTGCGTAGAGTTCGTCTACTTTATTCCAGTTGATAACTGAGAAGAAAGCTTTGATGTAGTCAGGACGAACGTTACGGTATTTCACGTAGTAAGCATGTTCCCAAACATCCAAGCCCAAGATTGGTTTTTTACCTTCTGAGATTGGTGTGTCTTGGTTTGCAGTTGAAGTTACTTCAAGTTTACCTTCTTGGTTAACAACCAACCATGCCCATCCAGAACCAAAACGAGTTGTTGCTGCTGCAGTGAAGGCTGCTTGGAATTCTTCGAATGAACCGAAAGTTTCATCGATTGCTGCTGCAAGTTCTGCTGAAGGAGCTGTTTTTTCAGGAGTCATCAATTCCCAGAAAAGAGCGTGGTTCAAGTGTCCACCACCGTTGTTGATAAGCGCTTGACGGATATCAGCTGGGATAGATTCTACATCAGCAAGCAAAGCTTCAAGGTCTTCACCGATTTCTGGGTGTTTTTCAAGAGCTGCATTTGCATTGTTAACGTAAGTTTGGTGGTGTTTGTCATGGTGCAAGTGCATTGTTTCAGCATCGATGTATGGTTCCAATGCATCGTAAGCGTATGGAAGATCTGGTAAGATAATAGCCATCTGTAATACCTCTTTTTCTTTCTATATAAAGATGATAACGCAATCATCCTATTTTTTCAAGTTATTTGCTCAATTTGACTGGCTAGCAATCTGCAATAAAGCCTTCTCAAACAGGTAACCTTTCTCATAAACTCCTGTCTTAATTTGATAATCAGCTTGGATGAGATAACGAATAGAATTCTGGAGAAAATCAAGAGATAGTCTTCGAGAATCACGAAGGGCAAATTTGATTTGGTAGGGATTCGGATTGCGACCAAGATAGTGACCTAAACTGCTGACCATCTGAGACTCTGTCTGACCAGACTCTTGCAATATTTTCACTTGTGTATAGAGTCTGAACTGCGCCAACATAATGGCAATCAGTTTAATCTCATCTTCTCCCTGCAAAGTCAAATCTTTGACTAAATCACGTGCCTGATCAATCTTCTTAGTCAATATTAACTGAGTTAAATCAAAGATATTATCCTGCAAAGTCTTTGGTATGGCTTCAACAATGTCTTCTTCGGTAATCCGGTCATCATCCTTATAAGACTGTAAGAAGAGTAGGTTTTTCTGAATTTCACTGAATTGAAAACCTGATTTGATAAGTAACTGTTCGAAGGATTTTCCATCAAAGGAAAGTCCTTGGTCCTGAGCACACTTTTGAAAATAAGCTCGCATCTCTTGTTCTTTTGGTTCAAGAGCTTCAAAAATCTTGGCATCCCTCTTTAGAATTTTAACTAGACGTCGCTTGCTGTCTAGTTTACCTTCAGCAAAAATAACTAATTTACTCGTCGGAGATGGATTTTCCAAATATTCTTCAAAAGCCTTAAGCTCGTCATCAGATAGATAGCGCTTTTTAGCTGTTGTTATATCGAGAAAATGATCTAAAATAACAATTTTTTCATCCGCAAAGAAAGGAAGACTGACCAGCTCTAGTTCCAAGCTTTTGTATTCTACTTCTTTCATATCAAAATAAGCAAAGTTCAAATCAGCAGAATCGTAGCCGATTTGCTTTAGCACCTGAGTTTTCATGACTTCATACTGTCCTTGATCAGCGCCTGTAAACAAGGTCAAACTCGGAAGGTTAGCTAAGGACAGTTTTCGGCTTTCTTCTATTGCTAGCATCATTTCTCCTTTCTTTTTAGTTTCGCTTTTATTTAATCAATATAATTCAATTTACCACGGAAATCTTCAAGGTTTTCATAACCTTTTTCCGTCATAATTTTTTTGAGTTCCTTTGTAATGCGTTCAAAAGAACCTACTCCTTCTTTATGAAGAGTAGTTCCTACTTGCACCATGCTGGCACCACATAGGATATGTTCAAAGGCATCACGTCCTGTTAATACTCCACCTGTTCCGATGATTTGAATTTCTGGATTCAAGCGTTGATAAAAAGCATGGACATTTGCAAGGGCTGTTGGTTTGATGTATTCTCCACCAATCCCACCAAAGCCATTCTTAGGACGAATCACGACTGACTCATCTTCAATATAAAGACCATTTCCGATAGAGTTGACACAATTGACAAACTTAAGTGGATATTTGTTGAAAATAGCTGCTGCTTGATCAAAATGTACAATATCAAAATAAGGTGGAAGCTTAATTCCTAATGGTTTTGTAAAATACTCAAAGACTTCTGATAAGATACGATCAGTAGTTTCAAAGTCATAGGCAATCTGAGGTTTACCAGGTACATTTGGACATGAGAGATTGAGTTCAGTTAGACCACGAAAATCACTCTCTTGAACTTTTTTCAAGATGGTATGAGTTTCCTCTGGAGACATTCCAACTAATGATAAAAAGAAGGTACGGTTTGGTTCCTTGTCTTGCAATTCCAATAGATAGTTTAAGTAATAGTCTAAACCATTATTTGGTAGACCCATAGAGTTGATTGAACCGAGTGGAACATCTTGATAACGTGGTTCAGGATTCCCCTGACGAAATTCCAAGGTTGCTGTCTTAGTGACAAAGGTTCCTGCTGCCGAGTTTTTGACACCTTCCAACTCCTCAACCGTCATACAAGCAACTCCTGCCGCATTCATCAAGCAATTGTCAAACTCAAAACCAGCAATCTGTGTTTTAGTTGATACCATGATTCTGTTCCTCCAGATTCCTTTTTATGTTTAATATTATACCATACTTTGACTTTTGCTTTTCAATAAAACCATTTCCATAGAAAAGGTTCGTTTTTTAGCAAGTTCTGAATCAGTTGTGTCAAATTGAAAGAATTTTTAGAAAATTTGTGTTTTTTTCTTTACACTGAAAAAATTTTCTGCTATAATGACTCATGTAATAAAATATGACAACAAAAAGGAGAACGATATGACATCTGCTAAAGAATATATCCAAAGCGTGTTTGAAACTGTAAAAGCTCGTAACGGGCATGAGGCTGAATTTCTCCAGGCGGTTGAAGAATTCTTCAGCACTTTGGAGCCTGTCTTTGAAAAACACCCTGAGTATATTGAAGAAAATATCTTGGCACGTATCACTGAGCCAGAACGCGTAATTTCTTTCCGTGTTCCATGGGTTGACCGTGATGGAAAAGTTCAAGTTAACCGTGGTTACCGTGTTCAATTCAACTCAGCTGTTGGACCATATAAAGGCGGACTTCGTTTCCACCCAACTGTAAACCAAGGGATTTTGAAATTCCTCGGATTCGAACAAATCTTTAAAAACGTTTTGACTGGACTTCCAATCGGTGGTGGTAAAGGTGGATCAGACTTCGATCCTAAAGGCAAAACTGATGCTGAAGTGATGCGTTTCTGCCAAAGCTTCATGACTGAATTACAAAAATACATCGGACCATCTCTTGACGTACCCGCTGGTGATATCGGTGTTGGAGGACGCGAAATTGGTTACCTTTACGGACAATACAAACGTCTTAACCAATTTGATGCTGGTGTCTTGACTGGTAAACCTCTTGGATTTGGTGGTAGCTTGATTCGTCCAGAAGCAACTGGTTACGGTTTGGTTTACTACACTGAAGAAATGCTTAAAGCTAACGGCAACAGCTTTGCTGGTAAGAAAGTTGTGATTTCAGGTTCTGGTAACGTAGCTCAATACGCTCTTCAAAAAGCAACTGAACTTGGTGCAACTGTTATCTCAGTATCTGACTCAAATGGTTATGTCATCGATGAAAATGGTATCGACTTTGACCTTCTTACAGACGTTAAAGAAAAACGCCGTGCTCGTTTGACTGAGTACGCTGCAGAAAAACCAACTGCTACTTACTACGAAGGTTCTGTATGGACTTACACTGGTAACTATGATATCGCTCTTCCATGTGCGACTCAAAATGAGATCAATGGTGAAGCTGCTAAACGCTTGGTTGCTCAAGGAATTATCTGTGTATCTGAAGGAGCTAACATGCCTAGCGACCTTGAAGCTATCAAAGTCTACAAGGAAAATGGAATCCTTTACGGACCTGCCAAAGCTGCCAATGCTGGTGGTGTAGCTGTATCTGCTCTTGAAATGAGCCAAAACAGCCTTCGCCTTTCATGGACACGTGAAGAAGTTGACGGTCGTTTGAAAGATATCATGACTAACATCTTCAACACAGCTAAAACAACTGCAGAAACTTACGGTCTTGGAACTGACTACCTTGCAGGTGCTAACATTGCAGCCTTTGAAAACGTAGCAAACGCTATGATTGCACAAGGGATTGTTTAATTCCTAGTAACTACATAACTCCTCACATCTCTTGTGAGGAGTTTTTTCTTATACATAAAAAAAGACCTATCCGAATGGATAGATCTTTATTTTCTTACAATTTACCTGCTACTGCATCCAACAATTCTTGGATTTTCGCTTGATTACTTCCTCCCGCCATGGCCATGTCTGGTTTACCACCACCACGTCCATCAACGATTGGAGCTAATTCTTTGATCACATTACCTGCGTGTACCTCTTTTGTCTTGCTGGCTACAAGGACATTGACTTTGTCACCAATGGCTGCGACAAGAACAAGGACATCAGAGTAGTCTTTTTGCTTCCAGTTATCCGCAAAGGTACGAAGGGCTCCTGCATCTGATACAGATACTTGGCTGGCAATGTAACGGTGACCGTTTGCTTCTTGAACATTCTTGAAGACATCGCCTGCTGCAGCTGCTGCCGCTTTTTCCTTCAATTCTGCATTTTCTTTTTGCAATTGACGGAGTTGTTCTTGAAGACCTTCCACCTTGTGAGGTACTTCTTTGAGTTGAGGTGCTTTCAAGGTTGCTGCGACTGCTTTCAGAGCGTCTTCTTGTTCACGATAAGCTTCAAAGGCTTCCTTACCAGTCACTGCCAAGATACGACGAGTTCCTGATCCGATACCTTCTTCTTTGACAATCTTGAAGAGACCGATTTCAGAAGTATTGCCAACGTGAGTACCACCACAAAGCTCTACTGAATAGTCCCCGATAGTGACTACGCGAACTTCCTTACCGTATTTCTCACCAAAGAGGGCCATAGCTCCCATTTCTTTAGCTGTGTCAATATCAGTCTCAACTGTTTCCACTGCGATGGCTTCCCAAATCTTCTCATTGACTTGTTGCTCAATAGCACGCAATTCTTCAGGAGTGACAGCTTGGAAGTGAGTGAAGTCAAAACGAAGGAATTCTACTTCATTAAGTGAACCTGCTTGAGTTGCATGGTGGCCAAGGATATTATGAAGAGCCGCATGGAGCAAGTGAGTGGCTGTGTGGTTCTTCATGACACGATGACGACGATTGCTATCGATAGCCAAAGTGTATTCTTGGTTCAATGCAAGAGGAGCAAGAACTTCAACGGTGTGCAATGCTTGTCCGTTTGGTGCTTTTTGAACATCTGTTACTGTAGCTACAACATTTCCTGCAGCATCCAAGATTTGACCATGGTCCGCAACTTGTCCACCCATTTCAGCGTAGAATGGTGTTTCCGCGAAGATGAGAGAGGCAGTTCCTTCAGCTACAGCTTCTACTTCTGCATTATCCGCTACAATAGCAACCAACTTAGAAGACAATTGGCTAGCATTGTAGTTAAAGACACTTTCAACTGTAATGTTTTGAAGGGTTTCGTTTTGCATCCCCATAGATCCGCCTTTAACAGCCGACGCACGCGCACGTTCTTGTTGTTCCTTCATGGCTGCTTCGAAACCTTCACGGTCTACAGTCATACCAGCTTCTTCAGCGATTTCTTCTGTCAATTCCACTGGGAATCCGTATGTATCATAGAGTTTAAAGACATCTTGACCGGCGATGACAGATTGACCTTTTTCTTTCAAGTCTGCTACGATACCTTGGGCAAAGTGTTGACCTGAGTGAAGAGTACGAGCAAATGACTCTTCTTCGCTCTTAACGATTTTCTCAATAAACTCACGTTTTTCAAGCACTTCTGGGTAGTAGCTTTCCATGATTTTTCCAACAGTTGGAACGAGTTTGTAAAGGAAAGGCTCATTGATACCCAATTTTTGACCATGCATAGAGGCACGACGAAGAAGACGACGGAGGACATAACCACGACCTTCATTTCCAGGAAGGGCACCATCACCAATCGCAAATGAAAGAGAACGGATGTGGTCGGCAATGACCTTGAAGCTCATGTTGTCGCCATCTTGGTCGTAAACCTTACCAGACAATTTCTCAACTTCACGGATAATTGGCATGAAGAGGTCTGTTTCAAAGTTGGTCTTAGCACCTTGGATCACTGCTACCAAACGCTCCAAACCAGCGCCCGTATCAATGTTTTTGTGTGGCAATTCTTTGTACTCGCTACGAGGAACAGCAGGGTCTGCGTTAAATTGTGATAATACAATGTTCCAGATTTCGATATAACGGTCGTTTTCGATATCTTCTGCAAGAAGACGAAGACCGATGTTTTCTGGGTCAAAGGCTTCTCCACGGTCAAAGAAGATTTCTGTATCAGGTCCAGAAGGTCCCGCACCAATTTCCCAGAAGTTGTCTTCGATTGGGATCAAATGACTTGGATCTACTCCCACTTCAATCCAGCGGTTGTATGAATCCTTGTCATCTGGATAATAAGTCATGTAAAGTTTGTCTTTAGGGAAGTCAAACCACTCAGGACTTGTCAAAAGCTCATATGCCCATGTAATTGCTTCGTCACGGAAGTAATCCCCGATTGAGAAGTTCCCCAACATTTCAAACATAGTATGGTGACGAGCAGTCTTACCTACGTTTTCGATATCGTTGGTACGGATAGCCTTTTGAGCATTGGTAATACGTGGATTTTCAGGAATGATGGTTCCATCAAAGTATTTTTTAAGAGTGGCAACCCCTGAGTTGATCCACAAAAGTGTCGGGTCGTTTACTGGAACCAAGCTAACGGATGGTTCTACTGAGTGGCCTTTTGTAGCCCAGAAATCAAGCCACATTTGGCGGACTTGTGCACTAGATAATTGTTTCATATGTATCTCCTTTTTACTAATTTGATTGGCTTTCTAGCATTTCCACATAGTCGATAGCGACACAGAGGGAAATGACTAGGTCTGCATAAGATTCGTCATAGACGGTTACGGTATAGGTAGAGGTTAAATGGAAAAGTTCCTTGGTAATCTCAGCAATCACTTGGTCACGGTCGTCCAGCAATTTAAAATTCAAATCCCAGACATTTCCTTCGATGCGAAGGCCGAGATTGTCAAACTCATACTTATCCTTCCAGAAAGTCAACTTCTTCCGAATATAAAAATGATCGCCGTTAGTAAGTTGAATTTCAAAACGAGGTAGGAAAGTTAAGACTTCCTTACTAATCTCACTGACCTGTTCACCAGCAACATCGTAGATGGTAAAGGTTTTAGGAATCTTAAAAAATGAACCTTCAACCTGATAGGCGACATTGCCCATTTCATCCTTGATATCAAAGCGTTCACCACCTAGGCGAAATTTTTGTTTGACAAGAAATGTTCTCATAAACACCTCCAAAAATAAAAGACAAATCCATATCACGAAGGGCGAAAAACCGCGGTACCACCTTCATTCAATGAACTTGTCATTCTTTGATTCTTATGCAATTGTTGGATTGAGTAGCATGATTTTCTATCTTAGATGGCTCGCAGCACCGCCAATTCTCTGAACTAAGATGGAGAGAAAATCAATTCTCAACTTTCTTATTATATCGTTTTTTTAAGCCTGCGTCAACTGGAAAATTAAGCTATATAAATGCACATAATTACTTCCGAAGTAACTCTGGTATTTCATAATTATTTATTCGAGAACATGCAAAATAGCTATCATTACTATCGAAGGTATCCTGTAAGATAAAACCAAAAGTGATCAAGGTACTCTTTGAAAATCTATCAAGTTTCATATAAATTTAGTCTATATCTCCAAATCTTATTCTTTCCCACTCAACTTTGTCTAAATCATGGACAACAGGTTTCTTTATCTCCTCATCCCAAACGATGATATAGTAACCGTCGTTTGTATAGTATTTACCCAGTACAATACCATCTTTTAATTGAACTTTCAACTCAGTATCTAATACACTTTGAGGTAGTCCTATAGGGGGCTGCTCTTTAATTGGTTCATTAACATGAAAATTTACACCTATGATAACAAAAATCAAAAAAGCTAATGTAGCATAACCCAATATTTTTAATTCCCTCATTTTTTCCTCCATTTTTTTGTTTGATATTTTCTATGATTAAGGTCTTTGGAATCTTTAAAAATAAACCTTCTACTGATAAGCATTATTGCCCAATTCATTCTTGATATCGAAGCGTTCACCACCTAGGAGAACTTTTTTGTTTGACAAGAAATGTTCTTATAAGAAACTCAAAAAAACAAATTCATCACACGAAGATCAAAAACTCATGATACCACCTTCATTCAATGAACTTGTCATTCTTTCGTGGTTAGCAATTATTAGATTGGGTAATATGTTTTGCTATCTTAGATGACTCGTAGAACCGTTAATTTTTTAAAATAAGAAAAGGAGAAAATCAATTCTTAACATTTTTAATTTTAGATTGAGTCAACTGTGAAATTAGCTATGTGAACATACAAACGAGATAAGCTACTTACAATTAAAATTTTTTAAATGTATATAATTACTAACGAAGTAGATCTAACATTTCTTGATTCAAAGCCCGATAACAAGTAAAATAGCTATCATCAATATCGAAGGTATCCTGTAAAATAAAGCGCAAAGCATCTATTGTCTGTTGCAATTTTCTAGAATTAACTAGTTTACTATCAATTTCTGACAAGCCATGTGCAACCTTATTTCTCTCACCATTTAAGCTATTTATTAGCTTTATCGACTTAAGTAATTCAGGAGAAACTTCATAATAAGATAAAATATTTTCAAAAGACAAGAGATTTAAGGTTGACTGAGGGGAATAGATTCTTTTCTTCTCATCTTTTATACCCTTGGCTTTTTTAAATTCTAGATCAATAAAACCTAAAATAGCTTCAAAATCCTTGTATTCTTCATTTAACTTTGGAAAAGTCCCATCATATTTTATCAAATCAGGATAATCTTTCTTTATCTTTTCCTCGATGATAAATTCAACATAAGACTTTGATTTGATTAAGACATCAGCAACCTGCCCTCTCTCTTTCAAAACTTCAATCATTAAAAAGTAATTAAGAGCTTTTTTCTCAACTTCTGTGAGTGAATATCCCTGAATATCTTTTAAAATCGCTTGAGTTTTAAACACTTTTACAAAATCATTTAATATTTCTCTCAAACGAGATAATTTCTTTTTAGAAAGTAATTTATTGTATTCTTTTCTAGTAACTAACTCTTCTGCAGCAAGATAATCATAAGAAGAAATTAAATTTCTTAAGTGGCGCTTGATAAGAGAATGATTAAATTTTTCAGCTTCATCTTTGATTGTGCGATCTTCGTAATCCTTTTGGTTATCCTCGTTCTCGTCAAAAAGCTTCTGTTCACATTCACTTGAAAGTGGCATATACTTTCTATTTGCTGATTTGTTAGGTGTTGCAACCTGTATGGCTTGCGTATTATAATCATTAATTCGATTTAAGGCAAATAAAGCAGAAATAATTTGAGGTGTACCTGAAGATAGATTTAAGATCAATTGATGATCTGTTCCAGAATATTTTTCGATAATCTGTCCCATCACTTCATACATTTTATCAAAAAGGTAGACCTCATCATTTTTCAATATGATCGGTTCAATAACCACATCAGGATGATAACTTTCGATTGAAAATAATGCCCTCTCAATAAAATCTCTTTTTATCAACATTTCTTCACTATAAACTAAAACAATCTGTTCGGGTCTGAAAGTTCGAGCAATATGTAATAAAGCTGCATCTCGATTATTGCTTATCGGATCTGTCGTTCCAACTGCTGAAATTAAAATTTCCAAGATATTCTTCCTCTCATTATTTCAGTAATTCTAATAATTCCTTATTAAAATCATTGTAAAAATTTAGATCCTTCTCAGTGAGTTGATACTGTTCCTTGATTAGCCCTTTTAAGGTTTTTAGAACAGGACCTAACTGTTTTAATTCCTCAGAATCTAATGGATCCAATTTGTGAGCTACAGTATTTCGAGTTGAATTCATGTTAATAATGGGTTTGATTTTTTTATATTGATTCCACTCATTTTTTTCTTTTAATATCTTACGATAATCCCAAATTCCGAGGTAATATTTCTCTGATTCATTCACGTAATTATCTAGAAATCCTGGATAACGATTTTCGATATAGTCTTCTAAGATGAACTCTGTAAGGTTTTTAATTCTAATCAGACTTTCACTAAAATTGCCACGTTCTTTTTGTAAATCAATAGTCAAATAAGCATTTACTACTTTTTTCTGTTCTTCGCTCCATTTTTTCTTTTGGAGGATTTGAGGTACAGCTTGCCTATCTAATGAATCCACAATATCCTGCAACTTCTTGCGACATTCTTTCAAACCAGGAAAGTCTTCTAATTGATTAGCAACCTCTAAACTTGCTTTGTAATCATATTTCGCAATAAAATCACGTAAAGTTTTTTTCATTAAGCCTTGTTTAAACTTCTCAGAAGTATCTTCAATAGTTCGATCGACAAAGTCCTGTTTGTTATCTAAGTTCGTATCAATTAGTGCGTCAATATCTTCTGAATCATCATGTCCAACTCCTGCATTTGAATCATTTTCAGGACTTGAAACTTGTACTGCCTTGACATTGATTTCACTAAGTCTATTAATAACAAACAAAGCTGATTTTACTTGAGGAGTCGCACTTGAAAGATTGAGAATAAATTCGTCATCTTTTGTATAATACTCTTGTATAATAGAATCTAATTGACTATACATGGTATCAAAAACATATACATCTTCATTTAAGATAATTGGTTCATGACATACAATCTCTGGGATGTATCCAATATCGATAGAATAAATTACTTTCTCAATGCTTTCCTTCTTACCGATTGTTCTCTCAGAACAAACAATAATAATCTTATCTGGACGGTACTTTCTAGCAATATGAACTAAGGCTCCATCGTGAAAATTTCGTATAGGATCTGTATCTCCTACTGCTGATATTAAAATTTTCATCGACTAATCTCCTTAATTATGAAATTAGCTTTGCCCATTTCATAGAAAGACTCATCATTCATTATCAGTTTTCGAGTTGCTTGTGTTGTTTTAACACTTTTCATTGGTGCTTTTGTTAATTTCAACACTCCCTTACCAACCATCTTGGTCTTCATTCGACTATACCGTTTTTGTAAGATTCCATCCGATTGTTTAAACAAGGTTTTTGTCCAGGCTCCACTTCCGGCCCCCAAATAGATTGGATATTGAAGATTTGGCTGAATCTTATTTTCAGGAAAATCTAATAAGAAAAATTCTTTATATTCTTTGTAAAAAGCTTGCGCTCTCTGTCCTAATTCCTCAATTAGGATTCCAGCTTCCTTAGTGGTTGTAGTAATGGTGAAACTGATTCTAGTTAAGGGTACGATTGCTTCTCTGTATAAAGGAAGAGGCTTGGCAGTTAAAGACTTGGCTGAATAATCCCATTTTTGAACTAGAATAATCTGCTCATTGTTAAATGGCTTACTATCACCAACACGAATAGCATTGAATAAGTCATTAAATTCTTGACCCTTTTTGACACCCCAGGGAATCATCTTTTTGTTTTCTTTAGGACTTCTACCACGAAAATCGACTGCATTCTTATTGTTCCAGTCAGGATTTGTATTCAATAAAATAGTCCGAATAGCTCCCTTTAAAGAACTACCTGGAATATACGGACTCCCAAAAGGGTCTCTCATAAATTTTGCTACTTCATTTATCGTACCTAATTTGGAAGCGCGATTATTCTTTTCAATTTCCAAACCGGTCTCAACAATCCGGTATCCACCAAAATCACGATTAAATATCCGGTTATCATCTAAGAAGGAAATCAAGCGATTATTTCTGGCATTTGGTTTTGTCTCTTGTAAAAAACGCTCAAACTTTTGATCGTATCCTTCCTCAACCACACGATTATAAAATTTTCCCATATCAGGAAAATAATAATAACCATTTTCATAGATAAATTCTCGAGAAGTATATTTCTCACCATTCCCAATATGAATAGGGGCCATGGCTAGGAGGCTAAATTGAAAAGTTCTATATTCTGTTTTCATCTTTCTACCTCCATCTTGAAAAATAGTGGTTTGGCATAGTTTAATACTTCATGTGGGAAATCTAGAGGCCTTACATCCACAATCCGTCCTGTAAAAGTTTCAGAGAAAGTAGATCCAGAAGCAAATTTATATAAATCCTGCTTACGATAATTTTCATTAGTTTCTGTACTAAAGGCAAAACCACTTGATTTACTTACTAAGTAGGAACCATTTTCTATAGCATGTTCAAGTTCCTTTTCAATTGGTAAAGAAGTTGTTAAGGCCATGACTGTTCCTTGATGGACCTTAGTAAGACGATTTTTAAGGGCATCAGGTATGTCTGTAATGGTTAAATCAAACCGTCCATAGCCACTGGAACGTTTACCCCCAATTCCCGCGTACTGCAAGCTTGTCATAAGTTCATTCAAGAGGTCTGATTCGGTAGCAATCACATAGAGAGCAGACTTATCAGCAAATCGAACGGTAGAAACTTGATAAAGAGCTCCATCAACGTGGGGTTGGTTTTTAGTAACGATGTTTGTTTGTGCATGCTCTGCGTCTTCAAAAAGCGTTCCTTCTACATAAGAATCAAATTTATCCAAGGGTATAAACTGAAGTTTCTTCGCCATTTTCGCTTGACGTCTTACTTCTTTGACATCCGTTGTTAAGTCAGGCTGATCAAACTTTGGAAATCCTATCGGCTTAGGTAAAAATGGACCTGACAGATAGGGAAATGCATCTGTCAAAACAAATTCATCTTGAACTGCTAATGATACAAATTCCTCCATTTTTCCCATTTTTTTCGCCTCAATAGCTAAGGCAGAAAATAAACGATCTGCCGAAAATGTCATTTTTGAACTATCGAGCGTACCTGCTCCAAAGTGGGCAGTATGAAAGTTCATAATATACATCTTATAGGTCATACTAGACCTCCGTAGTTAAAAGTTCATTCAATGTACTAGCATCATAGTTTCCGAAAACTGTATTTGCTTTAAGATTCTCAAAAACAACTTTACCATAACCACGAGAGCCAGAACCACCCAAATAATCAAGTTCTAGAAGTTTTAATCCATCAAGAATTACTTTGAAGTCTTCTTCTACTTGAGCTTGACTCTTGTCTGTCACCTCATAGATCAACTCAAATCCAAAGATACTGTCTCGGATAGCACGTTCAATTTGTCTTGGATTTGCTTCAGCAGTGATACGATCAATAGTATTTTCAAACTTAACTTCAGTATAACCTTTGACAGCTCGTGAATCTAAATCTTTTTTGTTAGTTAGAAAGGCATCTCTAAAGATGAGTCTTCCTACTTTATAGTTTTTGTCTGAACTATTCCCAAAAAGTCGACTTAGAATTTCTCCATCTTCTCCTGGTTTTTCTGCTAATTTAGTATTATATACTCTTGCCAAAAGGGTACGCATTTTCCCTTTGATACTAGATCCTGGAATAATGGGTAAGTTTGTAATTGGATCTTTAATCACAGGTGAGTCCGTAGCACCAATCGCCGCAAAAGCATTACTTGTCCCAATATGAAGTCCTGTCTCTAGACGGATTTGTGCTGTTACTTGAATTTTTGCAAATGCCATTAATCTTTTCCTCCATAAAATTTAAAATAAGCTACTAGCGCTTCCATATAGCGACAAAAACGTTGGAGACTTTCCCTACTATTAATTTCTTTTAAAATTGGTATAATCTCACCTTTTTGAACTAAGTCCAGTACCGCCTCTTCACGACCCGATTGATAAACGAATTGAACCCTCAAATAGGCAATTTTATCCTTCAATTCTTCGTACTCGCGAACCTTACTTTCATCAAAGAGGGTACTCGTTAAACTCAATAAGTTTCGTAGTTTACTCATGGATAGAACATCTGAATTTCTATTTTTAAAATTACGCTTATCAGTTACTAAATTTTTAATGGTTTTTTCTGCCTTATCTACGTAATTATCATCTGTTAAAATTGCCATCTATGAATCCTTTCTAATCTCATAAATATATAGAAGTAAAGCTATCTCTGCTTCCTTACGTTCATTATCGCTACCTGTATACCAAGAAAAGAATAAATCTTTAAACTCTTCTTTTTTATCCTTAGAAGTTTGATCTTCTAAGCGGGTCAAATAATAGGCTAATCGAGCAATATTCATACGATCGTAGTTACGAAGGAGCTCAATCAGTCTGTATACAAAACTCTTTCCGCGCTCATCTTGAATATTAAAATAGTAACGAATACTCTTAAGTTTCCCATTATAGACTTTGTCAATAAATTGGTCGAACTTCAAGGTATAGGCTTTTTCAAAAAGGGAAATACTATCCTTGTCGTTCTCCTTCGCTGCTCCTTCTAACTTACCAGTTTCTTCAGCCATCAGGCTAACTGGAGTTTTATCTGGAAAGAGACCAATCCCTGCTGATAGGGTTAATTTGCCATTTGTCCACTTGATAAAGTTTTGTCGGAGACAAATAGTAAACTCAATAACATCCTGCCAGGAACCGATAGCAAATACATCATCTCCACCGGCATAAATGATCGATAGTTTTTTCTCTTTCGCAAACTGGTTGATATAGACCTTAAAGAAGAGACTCATACTTCTAGAGAAGGTTGCCGAGCGTGCCAGAGTATTATATTTGCCACCATCTTGATAGGAGAACCCAGCCATAAAGGCTGCTCCTAGATCATCCACATCTAGTCGAACAACTGCTAATCGCTTAATCCCTTGTCCAGTTTCCCTATCCTGAGATAATTTGGCATACTCGTAAATCTCATCATACTTGTAATCTCCGACAAAGACATGGGTTGCTTTTAGGATATCTGTACTATAGCTATTCTTTACATAAATACGGTCCCACTCTTCATTGGCAAGGTTGGCTTTTGAAATACCACTAATATAGGCTCCCGGACCTATCGGCAGGCCTTTTTCTTTTGTAACAATATAGTTGTTTTCTTGTATTTCCTTGGCAAAGCGATACATCCCTGCACAGATATGGCAGACCTCTTGATCTTTATACTTGGTAAGCTTTTCGACTGAGTGGCAAATAGCACATTCTCTCTGAGAACTTTTTCCTCCTTGGTTGAGTTCAAGGAGAGTTTTGGCATCGTAACGAGAAATTTTCTTTTGAGAAATCATTCGACTAGTTGTTTGATAGACTTTTCGATAGTCGGCCAGTGTCGTCGTCATATCATTGGCAGAAAATGGACTCCAACCAAATGCTACGTATAAGCCTGTCTGGAAATGTTTGACCAAAAACTGATTAAATTCTGCTTCAAAGCTAGCCAAGGTTCCTCTAGTTTTTTCAGTGTTTGGAAGGATAAAGTAGGCATGCCCTCCACCGACGTAGAGGAGATTAGCCCTTGTCAGCTCTAACTTCTCCAGTAAGCTGTCTACGATATGCTCCCCCATAAAATCTAAATACAAGGAACGTGCTTTTAGTTGCTTGGCAGCACCAGCCGTTGCGATATTGTAGATAAAATCCTGAATCCCTGACAGGTCAAAACTTGCTAATAAAAAGGCCTTCTCGCTATAAAAAGCTTCTAAATCTTGCCCTAGTATCTTCTCATAGTCACGACAATTCTTATCTGCTAAATAGTCCTCTATAGCTAGGGCAAAGCCTGCTGTCAGACGACTGTAAGTTGCTAGAGAAATATCTGATAATCCCTTGGTTCTTGTCGAAACAGGTACATAGGAAAGATTAGACTCAAGGAGATTCAAAAGGGCATCTATCTCAGACTGGCTAAAGTCCAATCGCTCAAACTCTTTTTCTAAGGTCGCTACTATCAAGTCATAGTCTGACTGGTCAGACGGGTTACTAGATTCCTTGGCATAGTTTGGCTCCCCGTCAAGCTCTAATGGCCGCGCATCAAGATAACGCAGACTAGGGATATCTGAAAATACATTGAAGATATCCGATTGTTTACTTAGGAAATCTTCTTTCCCTTCATGAGTGTCTGCTGCCCCTTTTAGACCTGAAGCAACCTTTGCCGCAGCTGACGTAATATAGACCAAACTATCAGGAGCTAAATCCGTCGGCAAATCACTAGAAGTCGCCTTGGCTATCTGCTGGGCTATTTTTTCATTGTCCGAAAAGCGTCTAAACCATTCGGACCCAATGGTACCCAGGTCTTTTTCCTCATACCTGGAACCTTGAATCACCCTGCCGATACCTTGCAAAAGTGATCCATAAACTAAATCAATCTTTTCTTTCTTCAAGTTCTAAACCTCCCATCCCTAAGCTGGTTTTCATACCGATACCTGAGTACTCCCCAAATTTTAGAAGCATATTAGCGTATGCTTTCAAGGTATTTGGACCTGTAATCTTAAAGGTCAACCTTCCCCTGAATCCAGGGATTTTTTTGCCATGGACTTTAAAATAGCTGGATTCCAATCGATAGCTGGTAATCCTACTGTGCTTGACCAAGTAGTCCAGGGTTTCCTCTTCGATGTCCTGACGATTCTCGACCAGACGTGCATACTTCATCATCAAACTCTGAAAGATGAGACGCATGCTAGGAAAGAGCACGTACTCTCCCTGGGAGCGAAATCCTGTCGGAGTTTGAAAATGGATAGTGTAGAGTGACCGATCTTGGTTTTCATTAAAAAACTCAAAGAGTTGCTCCGAACTGAGATCTTGCATGGACACAGACTCTACCATGAGAGTCGGTAAATCATGAAGTTCTACTCTCTTTAGCTCCAATAGAAAAGGCATGATCTGCTTGACCGCCTCATCCGTCAGGAGATGAAGGGACCATAATGTCTTGTCCTTTTGATGGATGATTTTTAGTGAATAGGGGTTGGTCTCCTGCTCATGTAGCCAAGTCACATAGTCTGGTTCTAGCTTTTCCATGAGAAAACCTTGGAATTTTGTCGACAGGTCGCTCGGTGATTGGTCAATCCGCTTAAATGATAGTTCGATGCGTTTCATATGCCTCCTTTATTGATACAATGGCGCTTTTTCTTTCTCATGAGCGCTTTTTTCATTTACTTTTGGAATCCTTTGCCCTTATGAAACTGTCCCCTCTCGAGGTAGATTGGTAGATATACTTGAAAAGAATGGATATATTGACAAGGAATCAGAATACCAGTTTCCGGCCCCTCTCGAGGTAGATAGGTATATATACAAGCACGGAATAGTGGCTAGCATCATCCGTATGGGCGACAAGTTTCCGCCCCCTCTCGAGGTAGATTGGTATCTATACGTACGAACGCAAAAGAGAAACAGATTGAGCCTATAACAGTTTCCGGCCCCTCTCGAGGTAGATAGGTATCTATACGGATGGTGGTGGGAGGAGTCTGATGGCTCTTATCCGTTTCCGGCCACTCGCGAGGTAAATAGGGTTCTATACTTTACCCTACATTAACAACAATCCCATTCAAATCTGGTTTCCGGCCACTTTCGAGGTAAATAGGTTTCTATACCCTTCGAATTCTCAAATATTTTGCCTGACTATGACGAGCGTTTCCGGCCCCTTTCGAGGTAAATAGGTTTCTATACTGACTGTTAATAATAAGCTAGAAAAAGGTCCTGCTAAGTTTCCGGCCCCTTTCGAGGTAAATAGGTTTCTATACGAAGATCCTGAACACGTTGAATTAAATGGCGAGGGGTTTCCGTCCCCTTTCGAGGTAAATAGGTTTCTATACACTATGTATGATATCAATGATGTTTATGAAATTTTGTTTCCGTCCCCTTTCGAGGTAAATAGGTTTCTATACTTGTTGTAGGGGCATATCATATTGATATTAAAGTAAAGTTTCCGTCCCCTTTCGAGGTAAATAGGTTTCTATACAAGGTCTAGTAATGATTTGGTATAAGGAATACTTGTTTCCGTCCCCTTTCGAGGTAAATAGGTTTCTATACCCCATATCTTGTATACAATCCTATAACAAGCACTAGATATAACCTATTGGAAACTAAAACTAGTATATCATATTTTGAAAGAGTTTTCACATCAAAAGAACAAACAATCATCCTTCTCTACCTCAACTTCATCTGTATTTAAGCGCATAGTTTCTTCCCTACTTCCAACATAAATGATGATATTATCAAGCTGGTCAGGATCGTAGAAATCTTCTAACTCTCTTATTAAGGTTTGATAGTTCGACTTCTCCAAATCCACTTCAAAACAAGAACGTTGGACTCGTAGGCCAAATCCCTCTAGTAACTTTGCTAGTTTTAAGCGTCTCTTATTACTGACAATATCATAAATAATAATACAAAAGAAACTTTTTTTCTTAGCAAATTCCTTCTCCTCAGAAGATAGATTAAAGTAAAGTCCCATTATATTTCCCCTGTAAAGCAACTAGTATAAAGTTCGGGTTTGAGTTTTTCACAAGCTCGGATAAATCCCTTTATCTGCTGATCTGCCATATATAGAAAAGTGTAACGTTTTTTATCTAATTCAACATACTGATGGATTTCTAACATCCGTTCCCTCATGGCACAGATAAAAATCTTTCTCCCTTCATCTCGCAATAAATAGCTACTCTCTTCATTCTTTTCAAAATGCTCAACTGTTAATTTACCACTAAAGATTAAGTCTAAAATAGTATTATCAACGATGATTGGACGCCACTCCTCCATGAAGTCACTCGCTAAAGTTGAATGGTGTTGGTGGCTCTGATGCATAACACCGAAACCATAACTCAAACCATTCTTTCTTATCAGGCCTAGAAAGCAAGAATAGAGCAAAGAGTAACCAAAATTTAGTAGACTATTAAAACAATCCTCAGCAGGCCTACGACTTCGTCTATAAAAATGAAAATCATCAGGCACTAGTAATCCCAAATAGTAAAAATAAGACTTGGCAATTCTACCTTCATACCCCATCACTTCTGGAATTGAGCTAGCTTCAGATATCTTTTCTATACTTTCTTCAAAGCGCGAAAAATCTTCATGTGTTAAAATTCCATCTTGATTATAATTTTTAAGTAAGGATAGCTGGTGATTTACCTTGGCGGAAGCTATTTTTTTGGATATAGAGAGACAAAAATCCTTATCAAAACAAGCTTTCGTCTGAATAATTTGCTTCTCAAAATCTTCTTGTCGATAGGAATCCAAGCAAGCCAAAAATTTACCTTCACCAGAAAAATAATAAACATTGATTTGCTTCTTTGCTAAAGCCTTTAGTAATTGTGTGCTTAATTGAGCGTGCCCAAATACTATGACATTCTCAACTAAGTGGATTGAGATTTCTTTAACTATCTCGCGTTGACCATTCTTTATGACAATCATCTGATTACAGAGACTTAAAGAATGATCAGACTTTTGAACAAAAAGGTCACTCATCTCATATACACCTCCTAAATGTATAAAGGATATTATTTTATCACTAAAATTGCTTTTGTCAATACCAAATATTAATTTTTTTAAAAACAAAAAAAACGAACCAGTTTAACTGATTCGTTCTTTTTGTTTACTCCTACTTCCGATACATTTTAAATTGTAGGAAGAGGTCGCTGTAAATTCCTGTCCATTTATGGTCAAACTTCTCATAAACTTCTAGGTGTTTCATAGTATCTGCATCAGGATAGAAGGACTTATCCTCTTTTGTCTCCTCAGGGAGCATTTCCTTAGCAGCATTGTTTGGTGTTGAATAGCCGACATATTCTGCATTTTTGAGAGCATTTTCGGGCTTCAACATAAAGTTGATAAAGGCGTAGGCTGCGTCTTGGTTTTTGACTGTTTTGGGAATAACCATATTGTCAAACCAGAGGTTACTTGCTTCTGTCGGTACGACATAGCGAAGATTTTCATTTTTCTCCAGCATCTGGCTGGCTTCTCCTGAGAAGGTCACACCAATGGCAGCATTATTCTGAATCATGTACCCCTTCATCTCATCCGCAACAATAGCCTTGATATTAGGTGTTAGCTTATAGAGCTTATCTACCGTTTCCTCCAACTGCTGTGGATCTTTAGAGTTTAGGCTATAGCCTAGCGAGTTAAGACCTAAACCAAGTACTTCACGCGCCCCATCAAAAAGCATAATGGAGTTCTTATACTCTGGCTTCCAAAGGTCATCCCAATGTTCAGGCGCTTCTTCCACCATAGTTTCATTGTAGACAATTCCCAAGGTCCCCCAGAAGTATGGGATAGAGTACTGGTTGTTGGGATCAAAGGACTGGTTGAGAAATTCAGAACCGATATTCTCAATGCCCTCAATCTTACTATAATCCAGTGGAACTAGAAGGTCTTCGTCCTTCATTTTGTTAATCATGTACTCACTCGGGATAGCAATATCATAGGTTGTTCCACCCTGCTTGATTTTCGTGTACATGGCTTCATTGGAGTCAAAGGTTTCGTACTGAACTTGGATTCCTGTTTCTTCTGTAAATTTCTCGAGAAGTTCAGGGGCGATATAGTCTCCCCAGTTGTAGATAACCAATTTTTGACTATCGCGACTATTGATTTTACTGTCAAGATGGTAAGAAATTCCCCAAAAGACAAGGATAATCGCTAGAATTCCTGCTAAAAATGAATAGAGTCGTTTCATGCTTGCTCCTCCTTCTCACGTGAAATGAAGTAATATCCGACAACTAGGATAATACTAAAGAGAAAGACCAAGGCTGAAAGAGCATTGATTTCTAGCGAAATTCCCTTACGAGCTCGAGAGTAGATCTCGACTGACAAGGTTGAAAAGCCATTCCCCGTTACAAAGAAGGTCACGGCAAAGTCATCTAGGGAATAGGTGAAAGCCATGAAATAACCTGCAATGATAGACGGTGTTAGGTAAGGAAGCATAATTTCCTTAAACATCTGGAACTGACTGGCTCCAAGGTCATAGGCTGCATGGATCATATCTCCATTCATCTCTTTTAATCGAGGCAAGACCATGAGCACTACGATTGGAATGGAGAAGGCCACGTGACTAGACAGAACAGTCAGAAAGCCAAGAGAAAACTTGAGTTGTGTAAAGAGAATCAAGAAGCTGGCACCAATCATAACATCTGGTGCAACCATCAAAATATTATTGAGTGATAGGAAGGCTTCTTGGTATTTTTTTCGTGATTGGTAGATGTAAATAGCACCGAAAGTCCCAATGACAGTCGCAATCAGGGCTGATAGGAAGGCTAGTAAAAAGGTCTGAACCAAGATCAGCATGAGTCTTCCGTCACCAAACATGGTTTCAAAGTGAGACAAACTAAAGCCTGTAAAACTATTCATATCATCCCCAGCATTGAAGGCATAACCAATCAAGTAAAAGATTGGCAGATAGAGGACGATAAAGACAAAGGCTAGGTAAAGATTTGATATTTTTTTCATCGTTCTCTCCTTTCCTTAGTCACCCACATAGTGATGAACATGGTCAGGATAAGAACAACACCGATAGTTGAACCCATACCGTAGTTGTCATTTGTTAGGAAGTTCTGCTCGATGGCAGTTCCCAAAGTAATCACTCGGTTCCCTCCAATCAAACGGGTCAACATAAAGAGACTTAAACTCGGGATAAAGACAGATTGGACACCACTTCGTACTCCATTCATAGAAAGAGGGAAGATGACATGGCGGAAAGTCTCCCATTTGGTCGCACCGAGGTCATAGCTGGCATTAATGAGATTATTATCCATATCATCTAAAACATTGAAGATAGGCAAAATCATAAATGGAAGCTCGATATAGCTTGCGACAAAAATAAATGAGAAATCCGTAAAGAGCAACTGCTGAGAACCGATTCCGATAAATTCTAAGAATTGGTTGATAGAGCCATTTTGCCCAAAAATTCCGATAAAGGCATAAGCCTTAAGGAGAAGGTTGATCCAAGTTGGTAGGATAATCAGCATGAGCCAGAGTTGACGGTGTTTAAGACGAGTCAAAAAGAGGGCTGTTGGATAACTGATAAGAAGCGTCACCAGAGTCACAATCCCAGCATAAAGAACAGAGTTGAAACTCATTTTAAGATAGGTCAAGTTTTGTGACGCAAAATAGGATTTATAGTTTTCTAAACTAAACTGGCCTTCGATGTTGAAAAATGATTGTCCAAAAATCAAGACCAAGGGTGCCAATACAAAGAGTGCAATCCAAAGCATGTAGGGCACTACAAAGAGTTTAGAGGTTGTTTTCTTCATCTCTTTCCTCCTCGATAGCGTTGATCAAACCTGCTTCATGCTCTTCGATTTCTACGTACTCTTCGATACGAGCATCGAACTCTTCTTCTGTTTCATTGAGACGCATGATGTGGATGTCTTCTGGTTCAAAGTCTAGACCGATTTCCTCACCAACGATGGCCTTACGAGTCGAGTGAATCATCCATTCGTTACCGAGTTCATCATAGGCGATAATCTCATAGTGAACCCCACGGAAGAGTTGCGTATCGACTTTAACTTGAAGTTTTCCTTCTTCTGGAAGAGTAATGCGCAAGTCCTCTGGACGAATGACGACTTCGACAGGCTCGTTTGGCTTCATCCCACCATCGACCGCTTCAAATCGTTTGCCATTGAACTCGACCAAATAGTCCTCAATCATGGTCCCTGGCAAGATATTTGATTCACCGATGAAGGTGGCTACAAAGTGGTTGATAGGCTCGTCGTAGATGTCAACTGGTGTCCCAGACTGAACGATTTCACCGTCATTCATGACAAAAATCCAGTCACTCATGGCCAGAGCTTCTTCCTGATCGTGAGTAACAAAGACAAAGGTGATGCCCAAGCGTTGTTGCAGTTCACGTAGTTCGTACTGCATGTCTGTCCGCAACTTCAAGTCAAGTGCTGACAAAGGCTCATCCAATAGCACCACTCGAGGCTGGTTGATAATGGCACGCGCAATAGCTACACGCTGGCGTTGTCCTCCAGATAACCTACGGATAGAACGCTTTTCATATCCTTCAAGCTGTACCATCTTGAGAACTTCTAAGACACGTTTTTCGATTTCTTTTTTATCGACCTTGCGTAATCGCAATGGAAAGGCAACATTTTCAAAGACATTCATATGCGGAAACAAGGCGTAAGATTGGAAGACAGTATGAACATCTCGCTTATTGGTCGGGATGTCATTGATACGAACACCGTCTAGCAAAATATCACCCGTCGTTGCTTCTAGCAAACCTGCAATGATATTTAGGATGGTTGATTTTCCTGAACCAGAAGCTCCTAGCAGTGTATAAAATTTTCCTTCTTCCAACTCAAAGTTAATATCCTTGAGAACCTTAGTGTCACTATCTTCAAAAACTTTAGAAACGTTTCTGAATTCGATAATTGGTTTTTTCAATTGTCATATATTCCTTCTTTTTCATAGATTAACAGATCAAGGCTCTGTCAGGCCGCCACTACCTCTTGCAGGGAGTTAGACCTCCTGCATGCATCTTCGCTACCGATAGGCTTTCACACCCTCTACATTCTAGTTAGTAGCAGCTAAGCTATTTCTACTATTTACTCATGTTCACCCAAGATACGAACTTCTCGCTCAAGAGTAACACCCGAGTGTTCTTTAACTTTTTCAATGACAGACTCAATCAAGTCTTCATAATCTCTAGCAGTTCCATCAGAAACATTAATCATAAAACCTGCGTGCTTTTCTGAGACTTCGACGCCACCGATACGATAACCTTTCAAGCCTGCTTCTGCAATCAATTGACCTGCAAAATAACCTACTGGACGTTTAAAGACGGAACCACAAGAAGGATACTCTAAAGGCTGCTTGAGTTCACGAAGGTGGGTCAAGCGGTCCATTTCTTGCTTGATGACTTGGTGATTACCTGGAGCTAAGGCGAACTTAGCAGATAGGACTACTGCCCCTGACGCTTGAATGGCTGAATGACGATAACCAAAGGTCAAGTCTTTAGCAGAAAGGGTTTCGATTTCACCTTCCTTAGTCAAGATTTGACAAGACTGGAGAACATGAGCAATCTCACCACCATAAGCGCCAGCATTCATAAAGACAGCACCACCGACGCTTCCTGGAATACCACAAGCAAACTCAAAACCAGTCAAACTATGACGTAGGGCAATACGAGTGGTTTCAATCAAGTTAGCTCCAGCTTCTGCCTCAATGGTATAGCCATCAACAGAGACATTATTAAGCTTGTCACACATGATTACAAAGCCACGAACTCCGCCTTCTCGGACGATAATGTTACTTGCATTTCCAAGAACCATCCAAGGAATGTTTTCCTGATTGGCAAACTTGACTACACGAGCCATCTCATAGCGATTGCGTGGAAAAACTAAATAATCTGCCTTCCCTCCAACTTTGGTATAGGTATAAGTTTTTAGCGGTTCATCGAATCGAATATCGATTCCTTCTAGTGTTTCTTTTAGTTTATCTAATACGGTCATTTTTCTAATCCTTTTATAAAATCCATTCCATTATACCATTTTTGGCTCTATTTTTCG
Organism: Streptococcus nidrosiense; assembly: GCF_042140045.1. NCBI lineage: Bacteria > Bacillati > Bacillota > Bacilli > Lactobacillales > Streptococcaceae > Streptococcus > Streptococcus nidrosiense. The sequence goes on along the minus strand of NZ_CP152419.1, from coordinate 1,174,742 downwards.
ATGATTTGGTTAGCTTTTTCAAAAGCTCAAACTAAAAAGAGGATGAACCTCTTTTTTGTATTATTGCTTTTTATAAAAGATCGATTTTGTAAAGTAAATAAAAATAATAACTTCCACTGCTAACAATCCTTCTACGAGAAGGGGATTTGACAACCAGCCAACTTGAGATAGGCTCGGAGCCAAATCAAATAGGGCGTGTAAACCATAAGCAGCTACTAGGTATATCCATTTCTTTTGGCGAACTGCTTGATAAACCCAGAAAGAGAGACCGATTTGCATAACAAGAGCAAGCACACGCTCAACACCGAGTAAATAAACCTGCCATCCAGATAGAGATTGTACTGTTTCAAGTGTATTTTGGGGAAGGAGATTTGCCAGATCTGGATTTGAAGACTCTAATAACGAAAAGAGAATCAAAAGACTAATCAAGCTTCCCATTCCGAGGTAGAGCAATTCCAAGCCACCATGCCCCAATCCATAAGCAAGGGCATCTGAATCTTCCAAAGTTCTTTTCTTCTCCAACCATTTAAAAAAGATAAGTCGAGCTGTTTCTTCAAACAAAGCAGCCATACAGATCCCGTAAATCACATAGAGAAGGGGATTTTCCGTCATGAGTGGAACTGTCCCATCCTTTTGTGGATGAAGAACCAAGAGATGAACGATTTTCTCTAAGACCTGAGATGAAGCAAAAAATGCAACTGCCCCAAGTCCCAAAACTGCAAAATTAATCTTGTATTTCTTTCTTGCGTACCAAACTGCTGCAATGAGGACGGCAAACAAGGCCAGCATCGTTATTATTACATGAATTTTCATATTTGACTCCTACTATTCTGCCTGTTCGATATCTTTTTTCATCTCGTCAATGTTAAACTTAGCAAATAGATATTGACGATCCTGAACAGGAAAACGTTGATCCAACTGGTCAACTGCACCCACTTCTACAATACCTTCCTTGATGACAAAATCCATAACGTGGCCACCAAAGGTTAGGTCATCTGAGATAAAGTGTAGATGGTAACCAGCAACACTAACTCCATGGAAAATTTCAGGTGTCCAAAAACCAACGATAGTTCCTGAGACATTGTCGCATCTATATTCAGGCTGATGCGTCGCAACCTCAGCAAACTTCGTTTCGCTTGTTGATTTTGGAATCATACGAACATGCATGTGTTTAAAATCACCATGAATCTTGATGGAACGAAATAGATTTTCTCCATCATAATAGGATTCAATACGTTTTTCAAGTTCCTGATCAGTCATTTCAAAACGCTGACGGAAAATAACTTCTGCCTGGTGGGGTACAACTGCTGCATAGGGAATCAAGGCATCTGGTGAAACTTCCACAATTTCAGGTTTCTCACCTGATCCCTTAGCCTGATAAGCTTTCCCATCTAAGACAATCAATTCTCCATCGATAGAATCCAGGGTTCCTAATCCTAAATCACCATGTTCAAGCAATTCACCAACGGTCATGGTTCCTCCGTAAAGTCCCGCCATCAAGGCTCCCAAAGTATTATATTGGAATAATTTAACTGGTTCTTGCACCTTCATCATCTCGCTCTTCTTTGAAAATTTTACTTACTAAGTATATCACATTTCTGATTAGAATTGAATGCTAGACTGCCTTTTAATACTCAATGAAAATCAAAGAGCAAACTAGAAAACTAGCCGCAGTTTGCTCAAAACACTGTTTTGAGGTTGTGGATAGAACTGACGAAGTCAGTAACATATATACTATAAGGCGACGTTGACGCGGTTTGAAGAGATTTTCGAAGAGTATAACATTGCCAAACTTCTAAAAAAAAGGTACAATGTAACAAAATCGAGAGAGGTCTGGGATGAAGCAAGAAAGCAAGTATGAACAAGTCGTTCACTATCTAAAAAATGAGATAGAATCAGGTAGATTTCCAACTGGAAGTCGCCTACCATCTATCCGAAAACTCAGTCAAGATTTTCACTGTAGCAAAGACACCATACAGCGCGCACTCTTAGAACTCCGATACGAGAAATATATCTACTCAAAACCTCAAAGTGGTTATTATGTATTGGAGCAACAAACCAGTCATGAAGACTTAATTATCTCAGTTAACGATGAACACGCAGCAGCCTATGATGATTTTCGTCTGTGCGTCAATGAGAGCTTGATTGGGCGAGAAAATTATCTCTACAACTACTATGAACACCAAGAGGGTTTAGAAGAATTACGAAAGTCCGTTCAGACTTTGCTCTTTGATCAAGCGATTTATAGTAAGGCAGACCAATTAGTCATGACATCTGGGACCCAGCAAGCACTGTTTATTCTTTCCCAGATTGATTTTCCAGGTCAAGCTCAGGAAATACTGGTCGAACAACCGACCTATCATCGGATGAACCAGCTGCTACTAGCTCAAAATATTCCCTATCAAACCATTGACCGTCGAGTAGACGGCATTGACCTAAACAAACTTGAGGAACACTTTAAAAGCGGAAAGATTAAGTTTTTCTATACTATTCCTCGTTTCCACTATCCTCTGGGGCATTCTTATTCTGAAGAGGAAAAACTTGCCATCCTTGACTTGGCTGCCAAATATCAGATTTATATCGTTGAGGATGACTATCTGGGGGACTTGGATCCTAAAATGGGACAAACCTTTCATTATTTAGACCAACATGATTTGGTCATCTATATCAAGTCCTTTTCTACCAGTCTATTTCCTGCCCTTCGAATCACTGCCCTTCTTCTTCCAAACACTATCAAGGAAGCTTTTGTGACCTATAAAAACATTCTCGACTACGATAACAACCTTATCATGCAAAAGGCTCTATCACTCTACATCGATAGTCAACTCTTTGAGAAAAACAGACTAGCACGACTGACACTGCAAGAAAAAAGTCAGGAGCACATCCAACAGCTCTTACAAAGGTATCCCATTTCCCTACCGAACTATCCACTTCATGATGGGCTTTTACTTGATCTCAGGAACTATCCTAGCATCGCTAGTCTTAAACACAGCCCTCTAGAACTCGACTTCTTCGAATCTTCCTATCTAGCGAACTGCCCTTATCACTTTGCAAAAATTTCCTTAGAAAATATTGAAGAAACATTAAGCTATTTAAAAACAGAGCTGGACTGAAATCCAACTCTGTTATTTTTTATTGCTCTACTTCTGTTAGCTTAGCAGCTTTTTCAAGATAAGTTTGGTAAGTTCCGTCATCTTTCAGTTTCTGGATGACCTTATCAACCACTTCCTTCAAATCTGAGTTACCTTTTTTGATAGCTACAGCATTTGCTTCGCCTTCTTTCATAGTCAAGTTTACTGTAGCCACTGCCAAATCTGAGTTCTTAGCAGCATAGCTTAATGCTACTGGCTCATCCATATGAACGGCATCTACTTTACTAGATTGAAGCTCGTTGACTGCTTCTCCCATGTTTGTCAAAGAAGTCAACTGTGCCTTTGGAAGTTGCTCTTTAACCATAGATTCAGGAACAGTTCCTTTCTGAGCTGCAATATTAGCACTTGCTAGAGAATCCAAATCCTTGTATTTTTCAAGATCTGATTTTCTGATAAGGAAGCTAATTTTATTTTCATAGTAAGGAATTGAGAAATCAAAGACTTCTTGTCTTTCTTCAGTTGCACTGATTCCCGCAATTGCTAGGTCTGCTTTTCCTGTTTGAAGACTGGTCAAGACATTATCAAAACTCATACTTGAAATTTCCAATTTCACTCCAAGTTCATCAGCGATTGCTTGCGCCATGTCAATATCCGCACCTACGACTTGGTTTTTACCATCCACAAGTGCTTGAAACTCAAAGGGAGCATAGTCGGGACTAGTTGCGACCACTAATTTTCCTTTTTGCTTGATGGCCTCCACTGCAGACTGCGAGCTTGAACTAGACGATTGGCAAGCTACCAATAAGAGGCTTGCAAGAAAACTACATAAGACAAATATCCATTTTTTAAAATTCATAAATAAACAACCTCTCTGTTGATTTTGTATAATTATAACTCTATCTACTTCGTTTGTCAAGCATATTCTAAATTTTTATGAAAAATTTTCAATTTTTGTTTCAAAAAAGGAGCTTTTACTTACTAACAAGCTCCTTTTTTTGCATAATTAATCAATTTTACAATTCAACAATCTTACCTGTTTCAAAGTAAACAACCCATTCACAGATATTTTTTGCATAGTCACCGATGCGTTCCAAGTAAGAAATGACTTGGAAGTAATCACGACCTGTGACGATAGCTTCTGGGTTCTTTCTAATTTCTTCAGTTGCAAGATCACGAATATTATCAAAGTAATGGTTGATAGTTTCATCCATGGTTGCAACTTCATAGGCTTGATCCACAGAACCATTCAAATAAAGTTCTAAAGCGGCTTCAACAAAGTTTTTTACTTCACGACCCATTTTTTTAATTTCTTCTTCAACTGCAGGGATACGCTGCTCACCCTTCATACGAATCGTTGCTTTTGCGATAGATACTGCATGGTCACCCATACGTTCTAAGTCTGACACAGCTTTTAGAACTGTTAAAACTGTACGTAAGTCTTGTGAAACTGGCTGTTGTAGGGCAATCATTTCAAATGATTTCTTTTCAAGTTTCACTTCGTATTCGTTTACTTCTGCATCTTCCTCAATGACTTCTTTAGCCATGTCACGGTCATGCGTTACAAAAGCACGTACGGTACGATTGATTTGGGAAAGAACTTCTTGTCCCATAGCATAAAACTGATTATGCAATTTCTCTAAATCTTCTTCCAATTGAGAACGTAACATCATTTATCTCCTTATCCAAATTTTCCTGAAATATAATCTTCTGTTTCCTTGTGTTGTGGGTCGAGGAACATATCCTTGGTATCGTTAAATTCAATCAAATCTCCATTGAGGAAAAAGCCTGTCTTATCGGAGATTCGAGATGCTTGCTGCATAGAACGAGTAACCAAGAGCATGGTGTATTTGTCTTTTAGACCATACAAGGTTTCCTCAATCTTACCAGCAGAAATAGGGTCCAAGGCTGAAGTTGGTTCATCCAAGAGGATGATTTTAGGGCTAGTCGCTAATACACGTGCCACACAAACACGTTGTTGTTGCCCACCTGAAAGACCAATAGCAGAGTCATGCAAACGGTCCTTGACTTCATCCCAGATTGAAGCACGTTGTAAAGCCTTCTCCACTGCTTCATCTAAGACCTGCTTGTCTTTTTCTCCATTTATACGGAGGCCATAAACGACATTTTCGTAGATAGACATAGGAAAAGGATTGGGTTGTTGGAAGACCATACCAATTTCTTTACGTAATTCAACAGTGTCGGTACGAGGACTATAGATGTTGTGACCGTTATAAACCACTGATCCAGTTGTCGTCACTTCAGGATTAAGGTCACCCATTCGGTTAATAGCCTTGAGCAGGGTTGATTTCCCAGATCCAGACGGACCGATAAGGGATGTAATTTCCTTGGGTTGGAACGATAAGGAAACACTATTCAAGGCCTTCTTTTTATTGTAATAGACTGACAGGTCTGAAACCTGTAAAATCGGTTCTGTCATACTATTTCCTCTCTAACCAAAGTGTCCAGTTACATAGTCATTTGTTGACTGTAGCTTAGCATTTTGGAAAATATTAGATGTCTTATCATACTCAATCAAGTCACCCAGGTAGAAGAATCCTGTGTAATCACTAGCACGCGCAGCCTGTTGCATACTGTGGGTCACGATAATAATGGTAAAGTCCTTCTTCAACTCCAACATGGTTTCTTCAAGTTGAGCTGTCGCAATCGGATCCAAGGCTGATGCTGGCTCATCCATCAAGAGGATATCTGGTTTCACAGAGATGGCGCGAGCGATACAGAGACGCTGTTGTTGACCTCCTGAAAGAGTTAAGGCTGACTTATGAAGGTCGTCTTTAACCTGATCCCAGAGGGCGGCTTGACGAAGAGAGGTTTCTACAATTTCATCAAGGACCTTCTTGTCCTTAACTCCTGCACGTTCATGTGCAAAGGTGATGTTGCGGTAAATTGATTTAGCAAATGGATTTGGACGTTGGAAAACCATTCCGATGTGTTTACGCATTTCATAAACATTGATTTCAGGACGGTTAACGTCAATTCCTTGATAGAGAATTTGTCCAGTCACCTTTGCAATATCAATGGTATCATTCATACGGTTGAGACTGCGTAGGTAGGTTGATTTCCCAGATCCTGATGGACCAATCAAGGCCGTAATTTTATTTTTTTCGAATTGCATATCCACGCCCTTGATGGATTCATTTTTACCGTAGTAAACATGTAAATCCTTAGTAGAGAGGGCCACTTTTTCTTCTGGAAAAGTAATAATATGCCTTTCATCCCAATTATATTTCGACATGGCTTCTCCTTTAGGCAGCGGTTAATTTCTTATGTAGATAGCTTCCGAGTTTACGTGCTCCAAAGTTAAAGATTAAGATAAAGATTAAGAGCACCGCAGCAGAACCCGCTGAAACAAGTGTCCCATCAGGAATAGTTCCCTCACTGTTGACTTTCCAGATGTGGACAGCCAAGGTTTCTGCTTGACGGAAGATTGAGATTGGACTGGTTACACTAAGGACATTCCAGTTAGACCAGTCAAGGGCTGGTGCTGATTGTCCTGCTGTATAGATAAGGGCGGCTGCTTCACCAAAGATACGACCTGAGGCAAGCACAATACCTGTTACAATACCAGGTAGGGCTTCGGGGATAACGACATGAAGAACTGTTTCCCAACGAGAAAGTCCAAGCGCCAAACCAGCCTCACGTTGCGTGTGGTGAACGTGTTTCAAACTGTCTTCAACATTACGCGTCATCTGTGGAAGGTTAAAGACAGTCAAAGCCAAGGCACCAGAAATAATAGAAAATCCATACTCGAACTGAACTACAAAGATGAGGTAACCAAAGAGACCGACTACGACTGATGGCAGTGAAGACAAAATTTCAATACAGGTACGAACGAAGTTGGTAACACGACCTTTTTTTGCATATTCAGCCAAATAAATTCCAGCCCCCATTGATAGAGGTACAGAGATGAATAAGGTAATGACCAAAAGGAAGAAGGAATTATAAAGCTGGATTCCAATACCACCACCTGCTTGGTAAGAAGATGATTTTCCAGTCAAGAAGGACCAAGAAACATGAGGTAAGCCTCGAACCAAGATATAGAGAATCAAGGAAGCAAGGATGGTCACAATGATTCCTGCGATGGTATAGAGGACAGCTGTAGCAAGTTTATCTAATTTCTTAGCGTGCATAGTTTTTCTTTCCTCTTTCTTTCGTAATCAATTTAATCACACTGTTAAAGGCCAAGCTCATCAAAAGCAATACTAAGGCTAGTGACCAAAGAACATTATTATCAACAGTTCCCATAACAGTATTTCCGATACCCATGGTCAAAACAGAGGTCAAAGTCGCAGCAGGTGTTGTCAATGAAGTTGGGACAACGGCTGAGTTTCCGACCACCATCTGAATAGCTAGTGCTTCACCGAAAGCACGCGCCATACCAAAGACTACTGCCGTAAAAATACCTGAACGTGCCGCCTTCAAGGTTACACGCCAGATAGTCTGCCAACGAGTAGCTCCCATAGCTAAACTAGCTTCACGGTAGTGACGAGGAACTGCACGTAGGCTATCTGTTGTCATGAAGGTTACAGTCGGCAAAATCATAACAAAGAGAACGAAAATCCCTGATAAAATACCAAAACCTGTTCCACCAAAGACACTACGTACAAATGGTACGACGACCTGCAATCCGATAAATCCATAAACTACTGAAGGAATCCCAACTAGGAGTTCAATAGCAGGTTGCAAAATCTTTGCCCCTTTTGGTGATACTTCTGTCATAAAGACTGCAGCCCCAATGGCAAATGGTGTTGCAATAAGAGCTGATAGGATGGTAACAATAAAGGAACCTAAAATCATCGGAAGAGCACCAAATTGTTTCCCTGAAGGGTTCCAAGTCTGTCCAAATAAAAATTCAAAAATGTTAACACCATTGACGAAGAAGGTAGATAACCCTTTCTGAGCCACGAAAATCAAAATCATGGCTACAATGATGACAATCAAAGAAAGGCAGGCAAAGGTTAGCCCTTTTCCTAATTTCTCAAGACGAGAGTTTTTTGAAGGAGAGAGCAATTTTTTAGATAATTCTTCTTGATTCATTATTGGCTCCCTTCTAGCGCTGTCACAGTACCTGCAGCATCTTTTTCAACCTTCATTTCCTTAACTGAAATATAACCCATTCCTTTAACGATTCCATTCTGAGCTTCGTCTGAAAGGACAAAGTTTAGGAATTCGGCAACCAGTTCATTTGGCTCACCAAGTGTATACATATGTTCATAAGACCACAAAGGCCAATTATTCGTGGTTACATTCTCTGAAATTGGTTCATAACCATTGAGTTTGATAGTCCCAACTGAGTCATCAACATAGGCAAATGCTAGGTAGGAAATAGCTCCAGGGGTCTGAGAAACAATTGATTTGACCATCCCGTTTGAATCTTGTTCCTGACTTTGCATTGCTGATTGCCCATCCATGATCACACTGTCAAAAGTCGCACGAGAACCTGAACTTGCCGCACGGTTGATAATAGAAATAGCTAAATCCTTACCGCCGACTTCCTTCCAATTAGTGATTTCTCCTGTAAAGATTTGTCGGAGCTGATCTGTCGTCAGATTATCGACATCTACTTCTTTATTAATAATTACAGCTAATCCAGCAACAGCAACCTTATGGTCAACTAGCGCGGACGCATCGATACCATCTTTCTCTTCAGCGAACACATCAGAGTTTCCAACATCAACTGCACCAGACTGAACCTGCGATAGTCCTGTACCAGAACCACCACCTTGAACATTGACTGTTTTTCCGATGTGAGCTGATGCAAATTCATCTGCAGCCGCCTCGACTAAAGGTTGGAGAGCAGTTGAACCAACAGCAGTCATAGACTCCCCACGATCAATCCAACTTGCACATCCTACTAACGAACCAGCAAGTAAAAGAGTCGCAAGAGAGAGTGTGAGTTTTTTTAATTTTTTCACTATTTGTCTCCTTGAAAATAATGATGAATAGCTTGGAATTTCGCCCTATTTTTCTATGTTTTATGCAAAAAATCCATACTTCCACTATAACATAGAATACTGATTTTGACTAGTTTTTCACCTTAAACCTCAAGCCCTTAGGGAAATAATTCTTCAATGTATTTCCTGTCACTTTTGCAAAACCTAAACCATTTCCAGCAACCAAAACTTGGTACCAGCCATTTGGCAAAGTTTCAGACAGCTGAACTGTTTCACCAGCTACGTATTTGACAAAGTCCTCTTGATGAATTTCAATTCCTTGCTTGACTTGACTTGGTTTCAAAGCTAGGCCAAGTGCAAAACTTGGTTCAAAACGTTTTTTCTTAAAGGTTCCAAGATGAAGTCCGTTTCGTGCAATTCTTAGTTTTCCTAAATCTGGTAGACCTTCTGGCAATAAATACAGTTGGTCACCAAAAACCTGTAGGACTCCAGCCAGTTTCTCTTTTAAATGTTTCTTCTCAAAATCCTGCCATAAAGAAATCTGTTCTCGAGAGAGGTTGGATTTAGAAGGCTTGAACTTAGAGACTTTATTTTCCCCTCGAAATTGCAAATGGGCAACAAACTGTCCTTCTCCCTTAAAGTGATGTGGGTACATTCTAGCGGCTTCAGGTAAGTCAATCCCAGGGACCATTCCATTGATATGTTGAACTGGAATCAACTCAAAATCATAGCTATCCAGTAACCATTGGATAATTTCTTCGTTTTCTTCTGGCGCCCAGGTACAGGTTGAATAAACCAAACGACCACCATCAGCCAACATGGTTACTGCATCCTCTAGAATTTCACGCTGCAAGTCAGCACATTGGCTTGGATATTCTACACTCCAATAATCCATAGCATCTGGCTGTTTTCGGAACATTCCTTCTCCAGAACATGGAGCATCTAGAACAATTAGGTCAAAATATCCCTTAAACACTTTAGCCAAACGATCAGCAGATTCATTGGTCACAACTACATTTGACGCTCCAAACCGTTCCATATTTTCAACCAAAATCTTTGCTCGCTTGCTAGAAATTTCATTGGAAACAAGAAGACCTTCGCCTGCAAGATAGGCTGCCAGTTGAGTGGATTTACCACCGGGAGCCGCTGCCAAGTCCAAGACCTTCATACCTGGTTTTGGTTGAGCTACTTGTGCAACCATTTGTGCAGCAGGTTCTTGGGAATATACCAAACCTGTTACATGCTCAGGTGATTTCCCTGAAACCTTGCCATAATAACCCCAGGGTGTATTTGGAATAGCATCTGAAAAAGAAACTTGGCTTTCTTTTAAGGGATTGATGCGAAAAGCGGAAACTGCCTCATCATCAAAAGAGGCAAGAAAAGCTCTTGCCTCATCTCCCAATATTGCTTCATATTTTTTTACAAATCCTTCTGGAAATTGCATGTAAGTTTATTTCCTTTCATAGATATAGGATTGGATTTCTGCCAACTTGTCAGTTGGAACCATCATAATTGGTTGTCGTGTCTGAAAATCCACCGGTTCTCCAGTTAAGGTTACAATCTGATACCCTAAACTTTCTCCTATGATACTAGCTGCAGCATAGTCCCAAGGTTGGAGGTAGGTGATATAGGTCAATAGCTGACCTGAGAGGATTTTTGAAAAGCTGATAGCTGCACTTCCATATATTCGCACACCAAGTGAAGCATTAGCCAATTCTGCTACACCCCAAGCGTTTGTTTCCAACATACCAGCATTACTCGCAATTAGAAAATCACGCAAGGGCTTATCCTTAAAGTTCGGCAAGAGTTCTTCATTGAGACAGGCCTGAAAAGCACCTCCTCCATGGTAACAATGACCTTTCATGACATCATAAATGATCCCAAACTGACCCACACCGTTTTCAAAATACGCTACCATAATGGCGAAATCTTCACCTTGTGCGACAAAGTTGTTAGTACCATCAATGGGATCAATGACCCAAACAGATCCATATCCAACTGAAGCACGCAGACAGCCCTCTTCTGCACAAAATTGGTCATCAGGATAATGCGAACGAATCCTATCAACCAAAAAATTCTGAACTTCCTTGTCCAAACGAGTCACCAAGTCTGTAGGAGATGATTTTCTCTCAATATGCAATTCTTCCTGCATATGAGCTAGAATATAGTCTCCTGCTTCCTTGACAATCTCTTTGGCAAACATAAATTTATTTTCCAAGCGAAATCTTCCCTTCCCCTTGTTCTTTGGCCAATTGGACAGCTCGATAGAAGGAGTAACCACTAGCAGTTTCAAATTCACGACCCAAGCGTTTTTCTTCACTCTTGCTTGGAACAACCGCTTTGAATCCCTTATAGGAATCTAGTAGTTTTTTTGCCTCTACCTTAGTCTCATAGGCTGCTTCAACATCATTAAAAAAAGAAAGCACTGAAGCAAGTTCTTCAGTGCTCCACGACAAATCTAGTGGGTAACTATACTGTTTATTCATCTAATTAATACCAGCTCTCAATGTAGCTTCTTTCAGTTCTTGTTTACGGTAACTACGAGGGAGAAAAGCACGAATCTCATCTTCATTAAAACCGATTTGCATCCGCTTTGCGTCAATAATAATCGGACGACGCAAAAGACTCGGATACTGCTCAATTAAATGAAGCAACTCCGATACTGAGATACTCTCTACATCAATATTCAATTTTTGAAAAATCTTTGAACGAGTCGAGATGATGTCATCAGTACCATTTTCGGTCAAGGAAAGAATGTGTTGCAGTTCTTTTCTCGTTAAAGGGCTGGTCATAATATTATGCTCTTGGAAGGGCACTTTATGATTCTCGAGCCAGGCCTTTGCTTTACGACATGATGTACAACTCGGTGATAAAAATAGTGTAATCATGCTTTCCTCTTCTTTACATACTTTTCTATTTCTATTATACAAAAAAATAAAGCGCTTGACTAGTTATTTCCGTAAAAAAAAACCTACTTTTTCAAGAAAAATAGGTTTTTTAGAATCAAATGTGAATGTTTTGCTTAAATATAGACATATTCATGTTACAAAAGATAGTTTTTTCCTACATTTTATTTGGAATCAGTAAGACTTTTCTTCACTTATCTATTTGTTTTTCGACTCTGTAGGTACATAAATCCAAAAATCAATTCATACAAGCAGAAAAATAGGAGAAAGGCATGGAGGAAAAAGTTCTCTGGTAGGATGAGAATGACAGGATCTTTTGCTGGATCAAACAACCAGGTATCATCACCTACAAAAAGAATCTGATGAAATAAGGTAAAGAATTGTTCAAAACCAATGAAGACACCAACTAAACCAAGAACCAAAGGTAGAGAAAGTATGATTAAGAGTGCTCTACGATAAAGTGGCAGAAAACCTTTCTGAATAACTTGCTTCCAAAAAAGATAGAAAATCGGTAGAGTTACTACTGCTACTCCTTGAGCAAGATGGAAAAGTCCCTTTACAACCACAAAGTGGTGAATACCAGAGGCAGACGAAGGAAAATCCGGCATTTCCAATACTTGACTCAATGGATTGGTCAAATAATCCATCAAAACATTAAAATTATGCTGGATGGTCTGAGGTTGCAGGTGAACACGATTTGTCAAGTTTAACCAAGAAATCTCCAGAGGGTAAACCAACCAAGCCAGGTAAATAGTCAATAAAATCGCAAGCGAGAGGAAAAAGAGAATACTTCCTACAAAAGTAAACTTAGTTTTCATCGAAATTCCACTCCGCTAGACTTGAAAGGACATGAGTTGGTGCAATTGGCAAATCCTCTACTTCTTCAGGTTTTGTAAATCCTGTCGTTACCAAAAGACTAGGAATACCATTGTCAATACCAGCTCGAATATCAGTAAGATAATTATCTCCCACCATGACAATTTCTTGGCGTTCAAGTCCTAGGTGTTCAACAGCCTTGTCCATAATAATCGCATTAGGTTTTCCAATATAAACTGGTTTTACACGAGTTGCTGCTTCAAGAAGAGTAATCAGAGAACCGGCACCAGGCAAAAGTCCACGTTCCGTTGGAATATTTAAATCTGGGTTAGTACCGATAAAGTGAGCACCTTTATGGATAGCTAGGGTTGCCTTAGCAAATTTTTCATAGTCTACTTGCCAGTCCAAACCAACAACTACATAGGCTGGATTTTCTTTATCTTCGACATACCCTGCTGCTTGAATGGCCTCCTTGAGCCCTGCTTCTCCGATGACATAGACTGTCTTTTCAAGTCCTAGGTCATTCATGTAATCAATAGTCGCTAAAGTTGCAGTATAGATCGTCGATACAGGCGTGTCAATGTTAAACTGATTGGCTAACATCTCTTGAACACTTTCAGGTGTACGAGTGGTGTTGTTTGTTACAAAAAGATAAGGAATCTCTCTTTTTTGTAACTCGTGAACAAAAGCCTCTCCCGCAGGGATTCTATCTTTCCCCTTATAAATCGTTCCGTCTAAATCAATTAAATATCCTTTATAAGACATATCTTTCTTTCTAATCTTTGTTAATTTCTTGCCAAGTAATCATAGCCTGGGCATTGATATCGCCATCACTTGTGACTTGATGATTACTCTCTAATCCATTTAATTCATAACTAGAAGTAATCATTCCACCTGGTCGAACTTCCTTGACATATTTGAGGTTAATTTTTTTTGGAATATGATTAGTAAGGAAATCTGCTCCCATGACCTCAAAAATCCAGTCTAGGTATTTGCTGTTATTGACGTGACCATTCATATCTAAGTCATAGAAACGAACGTGGTAGTCCTTGCTTATCGCTTCTTCCAGCTCTCTATATTTTGGCCCACGGACCAGTTTCTTAGAAAACTCAGATTGATAAGGGGCGACAATTTCTGGTACTACAGGATGAACCTTTCGACTTTCACGATCCATAAGGACAAAGGTAGCTAGCATATGAATGATTTCTTGACCATCTTCATCATAAATAGTAAATCGGCGGTAGCAAAAGAGACGATTATAGGTCAAAGCTTCTGTTTCAATGGTGATTTCCTCAGCAAAACGAGGCAAACGAACCACATCGATATCATAATCTGTGATAATCCAGACCAGATTATACTGTTCTAAAACATCCTTGTCACTCACTCCCAGTTCAATTGACTGCAAACCAGATACCTGGAGGGACAACAAGATCACATCTGGTAGCTTGATATGGCCATTCATATCAGCCATATCAAAAGGAATTTTCATCTTCATTTGATAAGTTAAGCCCATAATTTTACTCCAATATAAATCGTTCTGCTACTGTATCTCCTAAAAAGAGACCTCTCTTAGTCATACGAACACGATCACCATCAAGCTGCATGAGACCTTGTTGAATCAAGTCTTTTACGGTATCACCATAAAGTTCCTGGAAAGACCGTTCGAATTTTTCTTCAAATCGTGCCATGGAAACTCCTGACTTCTTGCGAAGGCCAAGAAACATCTCTTCTTCCATTTGTTCCCTTTGACTCAGGTGCTCCTCATTGATACGAGCACTCCCCTCTTCTACTGCCTTTAAATAATGGCGGATTGGTCCATGGTTTTTATAGCGAACACCGTTTACATAGCCAGACGCACCTGCACCTATACCATAATACTCAGCATTATCCCAGTACATAAGATTGTGACGACTTTCAAAGCCAGGTTTTGAAAAATTTGAAATTTCATAGTGCTCAAAGCCAGCTTTTTCTAGCTCTGCAATGATATACTCAAACATCTCTGCTTCTAATTCTTCCTTAGGAAGAGGTAATTTCCCGCGTCTCATACGGTTCATAAAGACCGTATGATTTTCCAAAATCAAGCTATAGAGGCTCATATGAGGAATATCAAGGGCAATAGCCTTGACAACATTATCCCTAACCTGGTCCATGGTTTGGCCAGGAAGTGCATAAATCAAGTCAATGGAAATATTATCAAAACCAGCTAGTTTAAGGCGATCGATATTTTCATAAATATCCTTTTCAGTATGACTACGCCCAATCTTTTTCAGCATTTTGTCATCAAAGGTCTGAACTCCTAGTGATACACGATTAACTGCAGAATTTTGCAAGACAGCAATCTTATCAGCATCCAGGTCACCAGGATTAGCCTCAATGGTCAACTCTTCCAACATTGATAAGTCCAGATTTTTAGTCAATCCTTCTAACAAAACTTCCAATTGAGAAGCAGACAAGGCTGTCGGTGTCCCACCACCAATATAGAGTGTACGCAATTTTTGAATATCATAAGAATGAAATTCTTGCAGTAGATGCTCTAGATAGCTGTCTACTGGCTGATTTTTAATAAAGACTTTTGAAAAGTCACAATAATAACAAATCTGTGTGCAAAACGGAATATGCACATAGGCTGATGTCGGTTTCTTCTGCATAGTATTTATTATACCACAAAGAGTTCACTCAAGAAAAAAATCACCATTCTTGATTTTCTAGAAAACCAAGAAATGGTGACTCTATGTTAATTTTCTTGAAGTTCGATGACAATTTCTTGACCATTTTCTTTTTCTTCTACAACCACTTTCTCTTCCAGTTGTGATTTAAAATGATTCAAGGTTTCTTTTGAAGCTTCAGTCGCTTGTTGAGCATGATATTTTGCTTTATCAAGAACAGTGTCAAGAGTAATCTCCCCAGATTCAATCTGCTCTTTTGTTTTAAGAACAAACTCTTTGGTTTGTTCTTTGACATCCGTTAATTTTTCACAAATCTGCTCTTTAGCATACTCAGGATCTTCTTTTAGATCTTCTAAAAATTCTTGTGCTTGGCTTCTAACTTGTTTTCCTTTGTCACTTGTTAGAAACAAGGCAGCTGCAACACCTGAAACAGTTCCTAAAAGGATAGATGATAGTTTTCCCATTATTCAACTCCTTTTTTATTTTTTAAAAAATTTACTTGCAACACGAATAGCAGACAAACCTGCGCCTGTTTTCAAAGTTTTTGAGCCAGCAGATGATGCCTTTTTGCTCAAAACACGCGCTTGATCATTAAGGTCTGATACAGAAACAGAGAGGTCTGCAACAGCTGTAAAGAGGGGATCAATTGTAGCAACTTTGACATTGATATCATCAACAAGAACGTTGACCTTTGTAAGCAATTCATTTGTTTGATGAAGAGTTACATCTACATCTGATGTTAAAGTTTTAACAGTTTTTTCAGTTTCATCAATTACACGACCAACTTTTTGAAGGGTAATAATCAGATAAACTAAAAATACAACCAAGGCAATTGCCACAATAATATAAGCAACTTCTAACATTTTAATTCCCCTTTTCTACATTATAAAATGGTGCTTTTTTCCGATTTTGATAAAAGATGATATAAATACCAAGGCCAATCAATAGCGCGGACAACCACTGGGATACTCGGAGTCCAAAGAACATGAGACTATCCGTACGCATACCCTCGATAATCATACGTCCAAATCCGTACCAAATTAGGTAAAAGGCAGTGATATGACCACGACGGACACTCTTTAATCGACGTCTAAAAATGACAATCAAGGCAAAACCGATCAGATTCCAGATAGATTCGTATAAGAAGGTTGGTTGTCGATATGAGCCATCAATATACATCTGATTCTTAATAAAACCAGGTAAATAGTCTAGATTGTCAACGACTGCTCCATAAGCTTCTTGGTTAAAGAAGTTTCCCCAACGCCCTAGACTCTGAGCAATCATGACGCTAGGAGTCGCAATATCTAAGAAATCCCAAGTATTGATTAATTTGCGGTCAGCAAAGATATAGAGAACAATTGCGCCAGTAATTAAACCACCGTATATGGCAAGACCACCATTCCAAATAGCAAAAATCTCTCCCAGATGTTGACTATAATAATCAAATCTAAAGATGACATAGTAGAGTCTAGCACCAATGATAGATAAAGGAAAGGCAATTAAGATGAAGTCCAAAATATCATCAGATAAAATCTTCTTTTTAGGCGCTTCTTTACTGGCAAGATATACCGCTAAAACAAGACCTGTAACGATGCAAAGCGCATACCATCTAACAGCTAAAGGACCAATTTGAAAAGCGATTGGATCAATCATTTTTCACCTCGTTCTTTGCAATCAGATTTGTCAATCTTTCTTCAAACAAGCGAGTAGCATCAAAGCCCATTTCCTTAGCACGATAATTCATCGCTGCTGCTTCGATAACTACAGAAATATTACGTCCTGTTTTTACAGGAATGCGGATACGTGGAATGGATACTCCAGAAATCTCCAATTCCTCAGCATTATTGCCTAGGCGATCAAAAGTCTTTTGCGTGTCATAATTTTCAAGATAGACAGCTAACTGAACTTGTGAAGAATCCTTAACTGCGCTGGCACCATAAAGACTCATCACATCTATAATACCAACACCACGAATCTCAAGTAAATGCTTCAAGATTTCAGCTGGTTCACCCCAGAGAGTCATTTCATCCTTAGCAAAGATATCTACACGATCATCAGCCACCAAACGGTGTCCTCGTTTCACGAGTTCTAGACCTGTCTCACTCTTACCAATACCACTGTCTCCCTGGATTAACACACCCATACCATAGATATCCATCAAGACACCATGTACACTTTCACGCTCAGCCAAACGAGAATCTAGGTAACTTGACAATTCCCCAGACAGACGACTTGTTGCTGTACGGCTCGTTAAAATAGCGATTTTACATTCTCTAGCAGCCTTTAGCATTTCCTCTGGAACTACTAAACCACGCGCAACAATAACTGCAGGTGTTTCCGGTTGGAACAATTTCTGCAAAATATGGTAGCGATTATGAGAAGACATGCTAATCAGATAAGACCACTCTTTCATCCCCAGTAGTTGAATCCGCTCTGGGGTATAGTAATCAAAATAGCCTGTCATTTCGAGACCTGGACGACAAATATCGCCTGTATTGATTTCTTTTTCAAGTAATTCTGGCTCACCATAGACAATGTCTAGTCTGAGCTTATCAATCACTTCTTTGACTAAAACCGACATAATTTTCTCCTTCAATCGAGTTCTCCCTACTATTATATCAAATTGTAGTAGGAAGTTTATGTTTTTAACAGTGTTTGGGGTATTACTTTAAAATTAATTATAAAAAGCTTCAATAAGTACGTCTTCTAGTACTTTGTTAAATTAGTTGAGCCAAATCTACCGCAAATCGATCAACATCTATGACCAAATCCCTTCCTGATTTTTCTATGTAAATTCTTGGAAGTTCTTTTGTGAGTATTCGGTTTGCATCAGCCATATCTTGTGGATAGACATAGAACTGTTGGCCCTGTGGAAACTGATTTTGAACTTGCCATTCTTCAAAGTCCCTCAAAAAACTCTTATGAGATGGCATCCTGACTGCTTCAAACAAGGTATGATCAAAGAATCTTAACAACCGATAAAGACCATGAACCTCATCAGCAAAGCATTTATCAATCTTGTCCCAGGGATAACCCCGTCTCTGATAAGCACGACATAAGTTTTGTAAAGCCATGCTTATCCCATCTACATCCTTTTGTACCAAACTTATAAAGTACCGAACAGAAAATTCTTCCATACCTGTTCTTTTTTTCTTCTCTAAAAACTGTTGTGCCAGTATGAGAGCCTCAGACAATCTGTCTTCATCTTGATAATAAAGAGCATATAACAGATTGATGACATTTTCTGGATAATAGGTTCCTTTCAATAAGGGTAAGTCTTCTGGAATGAAAGATGAAATGACTGAAAAATCATTACAAGCAAAACAGTTAAATAATCCTCTCAAAATTCCAGCTGTATAGATTGTCCCACTTGCAAGCAAACCGCCTTTAATTAACTCTACTCTTCCTGTTTGCCACAAAGCATTATTTAACAGATTATAGTCTCCATCTAAAAATGATACATAATATGCAAAATACTTGATATCATCTAACAATAAACTACTGTACAACTTTGTCCTTAAAATATCATCGGACATTACTTTCGAATTGTTCAAATACTTCTCAAATATTTTTTGGTTCGACTCTTCAAATTCTAGCAAATTTATCGGATCAGAATAATAGCCCCAATCTTTAAAATGATCTTCACGCATCTTTTGATATTCTTTTACATACTCTCTCATAAGAACCACTTTCCTCTATCTACTGTATAAAAAAAGACTAGACAAGTCTAGCCTTTCTTATTAATTAGAATTTTTTACGTTTACGAGCTGCTTCTGATTTACGTTTACGTTTTACAGAAGGTTTTTCATAGAATTCACGTTTGCGTGTTTCTTGAAGAGTACCAGCTTTAGTAACTGCACGTTTGAAACGACGAAGAGCATCGTCAAGAGATTCATTCTTACGTACTACTGTTTTAGACATTTTTTTCACTCCCTTCAAGTTCAAGATCTATTCTATTTTACACGGAATAAATAAAATTGTCAAGAAAAAAATGAAATTCTCCCAAATCATTCAATTTAAATTTTACAAAATTTTCCCTTACACCTAACCTAGTTCCCCACTTATAAAAATCATTCCAGACGGCCAAATAATTCATTTATTTCACACTCAATGGAATCTAGATATTCCCGATAATCTGACGGTAAATCAGAAATGGTATACAGATCCTGACTATCAAAATGCCAGACAAGATGTTTAAGTATCTGCTCTTGAATAAAATGTAAATCCTTTAGTTGAGCTAAACTGATAGCTTATATCTTTGCTAAATACTGACAAAAAGTAGAAAGTGCAGAACAATCAAATTTGTCTTCTTCATATCAATACCTATAACATTTCTTTTTCAAGAATTGATAATTCTCAAAAAATGAAGATTATATATTCTTCTTTTCAAGGGAAAATCTATCATACACCCTACTATTAGGACTATTGTACCACTTTCAGAAAAACTGTATTCATTTTTGAACATATCCAGATCAAAAAACCACCCAATCCATAGGATCGAATGGTCTTTAATGAAAAAAATCTTATTTCTTTAACAAGCTGAGTGCTGCTGCATCTGCGATAATAGTTACATCTGGATGGTTTTGCAGGCTGCTTGCTGGAAGACTTTCTGTCACAGGACCTTCAACAGTTCCAGCGATAGCTTCTGCTTTTGATTCCCCATAAGCAAAGAGAAGGATAGATTTAGCATCCAAAATATTTTTAATCCCCATTGAAATAGCTTGTGTTGGAACATCTTCAATCTTCTCAAAGAAGCGCGCGTTAGCTTCGATTGTAGACTGGTCAAGCTCTACAAGGTGAGTTTGGCTATCAAATGGTGTGCCTGGTTCATTAAAGCCAATATGACCATTGCGACCAATTCCTAAAATTTGTAGGTCAACTGGATGGTCAGCAAGAATTTGGTTGTAGCGTTCTACTTCTGCTTCTGCATTATCCTTGACACCACGTGGCAAGAAACTTTCTTTAAACGGTTTCTTGTTAAATAGATTTTCTTGCATAAAGTAACGGTATGATTGAGGATTATCCCCATCAAGACCTACGTATTCATCCAAGTTTACACTTGTGAGATTTGAAAAATCAAGATCGCTATCAACGATTCGTTGGTAAAATTCCAGAGGGCTACTTCCTGTTGCAAGCCCTAATGTTTGTGCACCGTTTTCCAATTTTTCTTTTAAGATATCAAAAGCAACTTTTCCACCTTCAATTGGATTTTCCACTTGAATAACTTTCATAATTTTGTCCTCCATATTCTTTATTTCATTATATGGTATAGACCAATTTTTGTCAAGTGAAAACGGTTTATTTTTGTTGGAAATATAAATATACTAAACAAAGCAATTAAGAGTTCTACCCTTAAACAAAAAAAGAGAGGAGTTTGACGTCCTCTCTTAAATCTTATATCAGAAATACTTCCTGATTATATTTTAGAAAATGATTCTTTTTCTTATACTATTTTTTACGTTTGGCAACCAAACTCAATCCAACTAAACCAAGTGCTACTCCTAAAACGATTAAGACTGTAGTTTTCTGTTCACCTGTTTTCGGTAACTCATTAGCCTTTTTCTTTTCAGGCGTTGACGATGTTACTGGTGCTGGAGGTGTTACTGGGCTTGGAGGTGTTACTGGACCTGGAGGCGTTACTGGACCTGGAGGTGTTACTGGACCTGGAGGTGTTACTGGACCTGGAGGTGTTACTGGGCTTGGAGGTGTTACTGGACCTGGAGGCGTTACTGGACCTGGAGGTGTTACTGGACCCGGAGGTGTTACTGGACCTGGAGGTGTTACTGGACCTGGAGGTGTTACTGGACCCGGAGGCACTGGTGGTTGATAAGTATTAATCAAGACTAGGTTCGTTTCGTTTTCTCGAACTGTTTTTGATACATATCCCTCAGGAACATTGACCTCACTAATTGTATAGCTAATCATTTTTCCTGCTATATATTTCGGAAGATTTGTAAAAGTATGAGTCCAATTATTATCTTCGTTTAAAATAACTTCTTGCCCTACTTTACTTCCATCAGCATAGAGTTGTACCTTAATGCTATTTGGGCGTTTTCCTGCTTTATTATCAGCATCATCCCATATTTTCTTACCTTTTATACTTGTAGTTCCTCTGTAAATATTGGTAAATGTAGTTTCCTCTTCACCGTAAGACACTGTTCCCTTTTTGATACCATCATCATCCGTTACTGTTACAGTAACCTTTAGTTCATGGCTATCATAATCGTAATTATCAGTGCTTTCAGGAAGAACTTCACGAATGATATAGTTGTAAACTCCTTCTTTTTTATACTTAATAGCATTGAAGGTTACACTTCCATCTTCAGCATTTTTTACAATTTGAAGAGGTTCACTAGGGTTTGCAGCATCATAAAGTGCAAAGTTAAACTGATCTTTTTCTAGTGTTTTCCCTTTTAAAGTTTTGTGAGCCTTTAAGATAACTGATTCTGATTTTTCAGCGTTACCAAAACCTGACCCCGACTCTAGACGGACTTCACGTACCATACTACGTGTCTTAAAATTTGTGGCAGACCATGCCAAATTATTCGATACTAATGAACCTGCAGGAACTCCATCTGGTAATTTAGTAGAGTATTCAATATACATTGCCCAATGATAGTTATCTCCAAATGGAATCGTAAAGCCTGTGATTCCTCCTTGAGCATTTTTAGTGAATACTGCCTTGTTTGAAAAATTATCTGATGGTTCTAACGTGAGAATATGAGCCTCATTACGAATTTTTGTAGGTTGTGTATCATAACGAACAGCTCTAAATGATTCAGGAATTAAGGTTTGTCCATTACCAAAAGTATCCGTAATTGTCATCCCACGAATCATATCTTGATTGGCATTCAAGAGAATACGCCACTTAATAATACTTGGATCTGTATCATCTTGATAACCGTATTTCATCTCATAGTCGCCTGCTTCACCACTATCTTGTTTGTACTTGAAGCTATAAGTCTTATGACCAATGGTAACAGTAACTGGTTGACTCTCCTTAACAACTTCTCGATTAATAGTTAAATTAAACTGTAAAGAAAGCTCTTTATTCTCAGGTCTCTTAGAAAAATAATCTGTAAAAGTTACCGTCACTTTTCCTGCACTAGGATCTGTATGAGCAACACCAACCTTCGTACCCTTACTATTTGTAACGTCAAAGGTCAAATTTGTAATCAATCTGAGCTCTCTAGGAATATCTAAAATCAATTGATCATTCTCATAGATATTCTGATTATCTGGAAAAGTTAATTGATAAGTTGCGATTAAACGTTCCCCAGCAATAACTTCCACATCATCACTCAATTCAAGGCCAGATCTCTCATGAATAATCTTAGTATCAAGATTATAACCCGTCACCGAATCCGCTTGAACTGTTTTTGATAATTTAACTATTGATAAGCCTATTAGCAAAAACATTAAAAAAAATGTTAAACATTTAGACAATTTATGCTTCATAATAACCTCCTTTACGATTAGAAAACATTTGATTATCTAAGTATATTATATCATACTTATTTAAAAAATGTACAATCACTAACCATTTGTTTAATTAATTTTAAAGTTTTATATTTATTCAAAGTTTTCGGTTTCTTAAATATATTATAAAAACAAAAAGAGAGGCATTAACCTCTCTTCTTGCGATTACATACACTTATTTAATAAATGTATAACCAACTTTAGAATATCTTTTGTTTAGATACTCAAAGATAAATCTTGATTCGTTCTAGAAACCTAGAAACATTAAGCTTCATCTTCTTTTTTGCGTTTTGCAACCAAACCTAGACCTACCAGACCAAGTGCAGCACCAAGTGCAACAAGTCCAGATTTAGATTGTTCACCAGTGTTTGGCAACTCAGGACCTTTAGGTTTTTCTGGTGTTGGTGGTGTTACTGGTGTTGGTGGTGTTGGTGGTGTTGGTGGTGTTGGTGGTGTTGGCGGTGTTGGCGGTGTTACCTTGTTGTTAAACTCAGTATCTTCAGGCATTTGTGAAGTAAGAGTCAACACTTTACCATCCTTAGTTACAGTAACTCCAACAGTCGCTACCATCTTATCGTACTCAACTCCAGCCTCTGTACCTTTCACTTCTTCTACATGATAGATATAAGTACCTTCTTGACCACGTTTGAATTCAAGAGCTGAGAACTTGATCTTACCTTCAGCATCATTACTTACGGTTTCAATCACGTTACCATCTTTGTCTTTCAATACGAAGCTGAATTCACCAGCTTTCAACGCACGACCTTCCAATTTCTTCGTGAAGTTGAATTCAACTTTCACTGGGATATTAACAACACGTTTCTCAGTTGGTTTTTCTGGTTTTTCAACTGATTTCTTAGTTGGATCATATTGGTGAACAATTTGAGAAGCTGTATTTTCAATATCTACACCTTCTTTAGCAGTTCCCTTGATACGTGCTGGAATATCAAACTTGTAGTAACGTCCAAATGCTAATTTAGTAGTGTCGATTACTTGAGTATTTTCTGCATCTCCAAGTGACTTAGTCAAGTCAGCCTTAGATGTAGCAGTAATGACACCATCCACAATTGAGATATCAAACTTAGCTGTTACATCTTCACCAGTTACTGAATCATAAGCCTTAATTTCAGATACGTTAACATCCAAGTTTTCGCTGTCATATTTATCTGTAATACCAACAGATTGAATATTGTGAGCTTCAGTGAATTTAGTTGTATCAAGCCATACTTGGTAAACAACCTTATCACCCTTATGGA
Source organism: Streptococcus nidrosiense (assembly GCF_042140045.1). NCBI lineage: Bacteria > Bacillati > Bacillota > Bacilli > Lactobacillales > Streptococcaceae > Streptococcus > Streptococcus nidrosiense. The sequence continues at coordinate 1,150,615 of NZ_CP152419.1, read as the reverse complement.
GTGTTTGAGTATTGATATTTTGCTTTTCATTATTATCAACTTTGTCCACGTATGGATCTTTGTTGGTATCAGCTACTTTATCAGTCAACTCTTTATCATCATCAAGGAGTTTATTTCCAGTGATATTAAATTTCTCTTCATTAAGAATATATTTCTCTGGATTGAACTCAGGAGTTTCTGGTGGAGTCACCTTGTTGTTGAACTCTTTGTCTGCTGGATCAGTTACGTTAGTGATGAGAGCTTTCGCTGTTCCGTCATGTTTCACTGTAACTGTTACATTCGCTTTCATGGTGTCGTATGTAACGGTTGCGTCTGTTCCTTTAACTTCTTCTACTGTGTAGTTGTGTACGCCTTCTTGGCCTTTCTTGAACTCAAGTTTAGAGAACTTAACGTTACCAGCCGCATCATTGCTTACAGTTTCAAGAGTATTACCTTCTGAATCTTTAAGAACGAAGCTGAATTCGTTGGCTTTAAGCTCACGACCTTCCAAACGTTTAGTGAAGTTGAATTCCACTTCAACTGGTACGTTGTTTACACGTTTTTCAGTTGGTTTTTCAGGTTTTTCAACTTTCTTAGTCGTTGGGTTGTAGTAGTTAACTACTTGAGCCGCAGTATTTTCGATATCTACTCCGCCAGGTACATCAGCTTTATCAGTTTTAACTGTTGTTGGGATGTCGAACTTATAGTAACGTCCGAAAGCGAATTTAGTTGTGTCGATGATTTGAGTATCTTCTGCATCGCCAAGTGACTTAGTGAAGCCAGCTTTAAGGGTTGCAGTGATTACTCCACCTTCAACTGTGATGTCGAATTTATCTGTTACTTCTGCGCCTGTTACTGAATCGTAAGCTTTGATCTTAGTAGAATCAAGTTCCAATTTAGCTTCATCGTAGTCATCTGAGATTCCTACTGATTGGATGTTGTCCTTGTTAGCTGCGTCAAATTTAGTTGTATCCAACCATACTTGGTAAACCAACTTGTCGCCACGTTTCACAGTCTTGGTGTTCAAGTTTTGAGCTTCGTTGTTTGATGCATCGTCCGCATATGGGTTCGCATTGGTATCTGCGTACTTGTCTGCCAACTCTTTATCATCATCAACGAGCTTGTCGCCTGTGATATCGAATTTCTCTTCAGAAACAACGTATTTCTCTGGTTGGAACTTAGGCTCTTCTGGTGGAGTTACAACGTTGTTAAATTCTTTATCCGCAATGTCGCCTACAGTCGCGATAAGAACTTTAGCTGTTCCATCGTGTTTCACTGTAACTGTTACATTCGCTTTCATTGTGTCGTATGTAACGGTTGCGTCTGTTCCAGCTACTTCTTCTACTGTGTAGTTGTGTACGCCTTCTTGGCCTTTCTTGAACTCAAGTTTAGAGAACTTAACGTTACCAGCCGCATCATTGCTTACAGTTTCAAGAGTATTACCTTCTGAATCTTTAAGAACGAAGCTGAATTCGTTGGCTTTAAGCTCACGACCTTCCAAACGTTTAGTGAAGTTGAATTCCACTTCAACTGGTACGTTGTTTACACGTTTTTCAGTTGGTTTTTCAGGTTTTTCAACTTTCTTAGTCGTTGGGTTGTAGTAGTTAACTACTTGAGCCGCAGTATTTTCGATATCTACTCCGCCAGGTACATCAGCTTTATCAGTTTTAACTGTTGTTGGGATGTCGAACTTATAGTAACGTCCGAAAGCGAATTTAGTTGTGTCGATGATTTGAGTATCTTCTGCATCGCCAAGTGACTTAGTGAAGCCAGCTTTAAGGGTTGCAGTGATTACTCCACCTTCAACTGTGATGTCGAATTTATCTGTTACTTCTGCGCCTGTTACTGAATCGTAAGCTTTGATCTTAGTAGAATCAAGTTCCAATTTAGCTTCATCGTAGTCATCTGAGATTCCTACTGATTGGATGTTGTCCTTGTTAGCTGCGTCAAATTTAGTTGTATCCAACCATACTTGGTAAACCAACTTGTCGCCACGTTTCACAGTCTTGGTGTTCAAGTTTTGAGCTTCGTTGTTGTTAGCTTGGTCTACATATGGATTTGTATTTGTTTCTCCATATTTATCAGTCAACTCAGAATCATCATCAAGAAGTTTGTTATCAGTGATTGAGAATTTCTCTTCATTCAAGACATATTTCTCTGGTTGGAACTTAGGCTCTTCTGGAGGAGTTACACGGTTGTTAAACTCTTTATCAGCGATGTCGCCAACAGTTGCCACAAGAACTTTAGCTGTTCCGTCGTGAGAAACAGTTACTGTTACATTCGCTTTCATTGTGTCGTATGTAACGGTTGCATCTGTTCCAGCTACTTCTTCTACAGTGTAGTTGTGAACGCCTGCTTGTTCTTTCTTGAATTCGATAGCTGAGAACTTAACGTTTCCAGATGCATCGTTACTTACAGTTTCAACAACTTTACCTGTTGAATCTTTAAGAACGAAGCTAAATTCGTTAGTTTTAAGCTCACGACCTTCCAAACGTTTAGTGAAGTTGAATTCTACTGATACTGGTACGCTGTTCACACGTTTTTCAGTTGGTTTGCTTGGTTTTTCAACAGTCTTGCTTACTGGGTTGTAGTAGTTTACAATTTGAGCCGCAGTATTTTCGATGTCTACTCCACCTTTAACGTCAGCTTTAACAGTTGCTGGGATGTCAAACTTGTAGTAACGTCCGAATTCGAATTTAGTTGTGTCAATGATTTGAGTATTTTCTGCGTCTCCAAGTGACTTAGTGAAGCCAGCTTTAAGAGTTGCAGTCATCACACCGTTGTTCACAGTGATATCGAATTTATCTGTTACTTCTGCGCCTGTTACTGAATCGTAAGCTTTGATCTTAGTAGAATCAAGTTCCAATTTAGCTTCATCGTAGTCATCTGAGATTCCTACTGATTGGATGTTGTCCTTGTTAGCTGCGTCAAATTTAGTTGTATCCAACCATACTTGGTAAACCAACTTGTCGCCACGTTTCACAGTCTTAGTATTGATGTTTTGAGCTTCGTTGTTTGATGCATCGTCCGCATATGGGTTCGCATTGGTATCTGCGTACTTGTCTGCCAACTCTTTATCATCATCAACGAGCTTGTCGCCTGTGATATCGAATTTCTCTTCAGAAACAACATATTTCTCTGGTTGGAACTTAGGCTCTTCTGGTGGAGTTACAACGTTGTTAAATTCTTTATCCGCAATGTCGCCTACAGTCGCGATAAGAACTTTAGCTGTTCCATCGTGTTTCACTGTAACTGTTACATTCGCTTTCATTGTGTCGTATGTAACGGTTGCGTCTGTTCCTTTAACTTCTTCTACTGTGTAGTTGTGTACGCCTTCTTGACCTTTCTTGAATTCAAGAGCTTTGAACTTAACGTTACCAGCCGCATCGTTACTTACAGTTTCAACAACTTTACCTGTTGAATCTTTAAGAACGAAGCTAAATTCGTTAGCTTTAAGCTCACGACCTTCCAAACGTTTAGTGAAGTTGAATTCTACTGATACTGGTACGCTGTTCACACGTTTTTCAGTTGGTTTGCTTGGTTTTTCAACAGTCTTGCTTACTGGGTTGTAGTAGTTTACAATTTGAGCCGCAGTATTTTCGATGTCTACTCCACCTTTAACGTCAGCTTTAACAGTTGCTGGGATGTCAAACTTGTAGTAACGTCCGAATTCGAATTTAGTTGTGTCAATGATTTGAGTATTTTCTGCGTCTCCAAGTGACTTAGTGAAGCCAGCTTTAAGAGTTGCAGTCATCACACCATTTTCAACCTTGATATCGAACTTGTCTGTTACATCTGCTCCACTTACTGAATCGTAAGCCTTGATAGCTGAAGCATCTACATCGACTTTCGTTTCATCGAAGTCATCAGTGATTCCTACAGATTGAACGTTGTCCTTGTTAGCTGCGTCAAATTTAGTTGTATCCAACCATACTTGGTAGTAAAGTTTTTGACCACGTTTAACAGACTTAGTATTGATGTTTTGAGCTTCGTTGTTGTCAGTTCCATCGACATATGGATTTGTATTTGTTTCACCATATTTATCAGTCAACTCAGAATCATCATCAAGAAGTTTGTTATCAGTGATTGAGAATTTCTCTTCATTCAAGACATATTTCTCTGGTTGGAACTTAGGCTCTTCTGGAGGAGTTACTGTATTGTTAAACTCTTTATCAGCTGGTTCGGTTACGTTAGCAACCAATGCTTTAGCTGTGCCGTCATGAGATACTGTTACAGTTACTTCTGCCTTCATAGTATCGTAAGTGACAGTTGCGTCTGTACCTTTCACCTCTGTTACAGAGTATGTGTAAGTACCTTCTTGACCCTTCTTGTATTTAAGGGCAGTGACTTTTTCACCAGCTTTATTTGTGTACTCTACCGGAGAGAATTTAATCTTACCATCTGCATCGTTGGTTGCAGTCGCAATCACAATATTGTCGCTGTCTTTCAACTCGAATGTAAATTCGCCAGCTTTAAGCTCACGACCTTCCAAACGTTTTGTGAAGTTGAATTCTGCAGTGATTGGTACAGAGTTTACACGTTTTTGAGTTGGTTTTTCTGGTTTTTCAACAGATTTGTTTACTGGATTATAAACATGAACAATTTGGTTGGCTTTATTTTCGATGTCCACTCCACCTGCAACGTCAGCTTTAACTGTCGCTGGAATATCGAATTTATAGTAGCGACCAAATGCAAATTTAGTTGTATCGATAACTTGTGTATTATCCGCATCACCCAATGATTTGTTTACAGAAGTCTTAGATGTTGCTGTAATGACACCATTTTCAACCTTGATGTCAAACTTATCAGTTACGTCATCTCCACTTTCACTGTCATAAGCTTTAATATCAGCAGCATTAACAGTTAATTTTTCTGCATCATAGGTATCAGAGATTCCAACAGATTGGATGTTATTTTTATCAGTGAAGTTTTTCGTATCCAACCATACTTGGTAAACTAGTTTATCACCACGTTCAACAGTCTTGGTATTGATGTTTTCTGCTTCGTTGTTTGAAGTTCCATCTGCGTATGGGTTAGCATTTGTAGCAGTGTACTCATCAGTCAATTCATCATCATCGTCTACAAGTTTTGTTCCTGTAATGTCAAATTTCTCTTTATTAAGAACAAATTTTTCAGGTTGGAATTCAGGTGTTTCAGGAGGAGTGATCTTGTTGTTGAATTCTTTATCATCAGTTCCTTCTGTTGATGTTCCATCAGCATTGACACCGCCAGTTGATGTTACGTTTGTTACAGTAGTCAAGGTGTGACCATTCTTAGCAACTTCAACTGTGACTGTTGCTTTCATAGTATCATAAGCCATACCAAGCTCTTTAGTAGATGGAATAACTTCTTCTACTGTATAAGTATGAGTTCCAACTTTAGTATTATCAAATGATAATTCAGAGAATGTTACAGTTCCGTCAGCTTTATTTGTTACTGTTTCAAGAGTTTGACCAGTTGAATCTTTAAGAACAAAGCTAAATTCGCCATCTTTAAGTTCACGACCTGCTAATTTCTTAGTAAAGTCAAATCTTGCAACGACTGGAGCTACATGGTAGTTATTGAACTCAGTATCATCCGGCATTGTAACATTAGCAGTCAAAATACCAGATGCAGCGTCTTTCGTTACATTAACTGTTACAACTGCATTCATTGAATCGTAGTCGATATTTGTATCTGTTCCAGCTACTTCACGTACAGTGTATGTATGTGAACCTTCGTTATCGTAAGAAATCGCGTCAAACTGGATAGTTCCATCAGCCGCATTTTTCTTAGTTTGGATGACTTTGCCATTTTCAACTAATTCAAATGTGAAGCCATCCTTCGTAAGCTCTTTACCTTCAAGTTTCTTAGTGAACTTGAATTGAGCTTGTGTTGCAGTTGGGGTAAAGGTATTGTTAAATTCTTTATCTGCTGGAAGTGTTGCTACAGCTGTAAGTGCATGACCTGATTTGGTAACAGTAACTGTCACGTTAGCCTTCATGGTGTCATAAGTCATACCAGCTTCTTTTGTTTCTGGGATAACTTCTTCTACAGTGTACTTGTGATCACCAACTTGAGCATTTGTAAATGTCAAGGCATCAAATTTAACCTTACCAGCGGCATCATTTTGTTTTGTTTGGATAACAGTGCCATCTTTGTCTTTCAATACAAAGCTAAATTCACCAGCCTTAAGTGTACGACCTGCAAGAGCTTTGCTGAAGTCAAATTGAGCTGTTACTGGTGCCACTACATGGTTGTTAAAGACTTTATCATCTTCACCAGTTGCTTCACCACCAGTAGAGGTCATTGCAGTTTTAGCTGACAAAAGACCAGTACTTGCATCTTTGGTTACAGTTACTTTAACTGCGATAGTCATTGCATCGTAGTCTACATCAGCTTTATCGCCTTTAACTTCTTTAACAGTATAGTTGTAGACACCCACTTGATCAAATGACAATTCGCTGAAGTTAATCTTACCATTAGCTTTATTTGTTACAGTTTCATTAACATTGTTATCACCAGTCAAAGTGAAGCTAAAGTCACCTGCATTCAAGTTACCATTTGAGAGTGATTTATCAAACTCAAGGTTTACTTTAACAGGAGCTGGTGTGAAGGTATTATTAAACTCTCTATCTGCAGGAAGTGTGTTTGTTGCTTTAAGAACGTGACCTTCTTTAGTAACAGTGATCGTTACTTCAGCTTTCATTGGGTCATAAGTCATTCCTGCTTCAGAACCTTGAACTTCTTCTACAGTGTACTTGTGAGTACCAACTTGTGTGTTGTCAAAAGTCAAATCATCAAAGGCTACTACACCTTCTTTAGTATTTGTCTTGGTTTGAAGGGTCTTACCAGTTGAATCTTTCAATACGAAGCTGAATTCACCAGCTTTCAACTCACGACCTGCCAGAGCCTTACTGAAGTCAAACTTAGTCTTAACTGGAGCTACAACATAGTTGTTGAAGACCTTGTCATTCTCACCCTCAGCATGACCACCTGTTGATGTATAGACTGCTCCAACTTCTAGTTTATCCTGAGCATTTTGTGTAACGGTAACTGTAAGAGTAACCTCCATACCATCATAGTCAACATTCGTATCCGAACCAGCAACTTCTGTAATCTTATAAGTGTAAGTACCTGGTTTTTCGAATGTTAGTTGGCTAAAGGTTGCCTTACCATTTTTGTTGGTAACAGTTTCTTGGTGTGTACCACCTTCTTGTTTAAGAGTAAAGCTAAAGTCACCGTCGTTCAAGGTACGACCATCAAGAACTTTGCTTACTTCAGGGGTGTAGGTTACTGGATCTACTTTAACATAGTAGTAGATAGGTTGTTTATACGGTACTAATGTATTGAGCAAGTCTACGTTTACACCGATTCCCTCTACTCCACGTTCCAATTGAGAGTTTGCAGAAGAGTGACCGATACCATCCCCCAAGAACGGTACAAATACTGTTTTCTTCGGTGTGTAACCTGCAGCTGTTTGGAAGCCAAACTTAACTTCTTTACCATTTGGATAGTTTACACCATTAGTATCCGTAAAAGCAATTGTATGAAGTGGTGTTTTCGTAACGACTAAGTCTTCTGTATTATACTCACCAGGTTTAATAGGTTTAGTCTCTGCTAGCAACATATAACCATCAGTACTTAATGAACCATCCGAGCGTTTGCTTTGTTGTTTTGGATCAAGAAGATAAACACGAACAACAACTGTTCCATCTTCACCGACAATTTCTTTGATTCGCTTAATGCCATAGCGGTCAGCATCCATAAATTTGCTACCAACTGTGTAAGGGCGAGAAGCGTAACCAGTCATGCTATCTGGATCCGCTTTTTGGTAAAGCTTGTAACCAGCAAATTTACGTTCACCAGAAGCAGTGAAATTTTGACCTTCTGTAGCAGTCAAGGTGTACTTAGCTAGTTCAACTTCATTTCCGTTTGCTACATAGTCTTGAACTGTTGTATCTGTTTTGTTAGCCTTGTAGGTAGAGTTTGACTTGTCTACAACCTTATAGTAAGTCGTTTTAGTCACTACCTTTGGAAGTTTGAAGTTACTGTCAGTAATCGTACGTCCATTGTAAGCAGGTTCTACGACGTTCATCACGTCAGTCGAAGTACGAGCATTATAAACGGCAGTATATCGCGCTTGTTCATCAGGAGTAAGTGTGTGTCCCGGTGCTACTAAAGATGTAATACTATCTCCAACTTTATAGCCGACTTGCAAAAAAGGCTCGTCAGTTTTATCACCAGCTGTCCCCTTACCTGCTTGGTAATCAATTTGGAAGGTCAACTCAGAATTTGACTTGGTTGCAGTTGTCGTAAATTGTTGAACACCACTAGTAGCAGTGATAGTCTTCGTTTCAACTACTGCACCAGTTGTCTTATCAATCAATTCCGCAACAGAATCAGTTGAGTCACTAAAGTTCTTATAGATACGAACGTAGTAGTTAGTATTGTAGCGTTCATTGAATTTTGTAAGGTCTAAGATACTAAATGTATAGTAATCTCCAGCTTTTCTTTCATAACCAGCAGGCACATTCTGTGATTTAACAGTTGCACCAGCAGGATCTGACATATCTGGATCCGCTACTTCACCGTCCTTAAGTGTAGCTGATGTTGCTATTGCTTCTGTATTATGGTCAGTTGCAGCACGACGGTTACGGCGACGACCACCATTTGTAGCCAAAGCGCCCGCATTGACAGTGTTCTCAGCTGCCAAAGCAAGTGTTTCTGTATCTACTAGTGGTTTTGCTTCAACATTTGCTGCACTAGCAGTTGTATCAAGGCTAGTTGCTTCAGCTACAGCTGAAAGTTCTGATTTAAGCTCAGATTTGTCCTCTGGTTTAGATTCAGTCTTTTCTTCTGCCTTAGGCTTAGTTGTTACAACTTCTTCTACTTTTGAAGCAGTTTCTGCTACTGGTTTAGAAGATTCTGGTTTTGCCTCAGGAATAACAGATGTTTTTTCCTCAGCTTTTTCAGCTTTTGTTTCTTCTGATTTTACTTCTTCAGACTTAACTTCAGGTGTTGAAGTTTCTAACGTAGCTTCTGAAGATTCGGTAGCAACTGTATTCTCCACGTCGGTGGCTGACTCTTTCGACTGATTTTTGTCGATGAGTTCAGTATTCTCTCCAGGATTTCTTTGTGCTACAATCTCAGCAGCATTTACAGCACTACCGTTAGCCATCATGAAGCTAAGGGTTGTTCCTAAGAAAACTGATGCGACACCAACTTTGTATTTTCTTAAAGAAAATCGTTGTTGCTCTCTTCTTATCATGTGATAAGCTCTCCTTTTTTAACATTTTAACTAATAATATGTAAGTTTATTGACTTTTTACAGAAAAGAAAATGGTCTTCCCCACATTACCAGTAACGCTAACAGTATACCATATCGTAGCCTTTTAAATCAAGAAAAACAGAATTAACATCATTCTCTTTTTGTAATTATTATTCATTTTTACGACAATTAATTCAACTTAAATTAATGTTTGTTGATGTCGTTTTTTTTATCCAATCGTATTATTACAACTTTTATATCTACATATCACCTTCATCCAATGATGTTTTCTATATAAAAAGCTCTAAACATTTAAATTAAATATTTTTTTATTCAATTCAAATGTTTAGAGTAAATTTTATTTTTGTAAAATTACTGATTACAAGATAGATATCTGATAAAGACTGATCCTAAAATATATATTTTCTTAAAATATTTGATAAAGCTTGATAACCAGAAACGCTGAGGTGAAGCCCATCCGTTGTGTAGTCTTCCTTGAGTTGTCCTTCCTGATCGAGTAGGTTCTCGAAAACAGGCACAAAGTCAACCTGCATATAGGCAGAGGCAAGATCTTGATAGGCTTGGTTCCAGGCCTTGATTTTCTCATTGGTACGAATATAAACTGTCTGCTTGAAGTCCGTACTCTCATTGACCGGCAAAATGGAAACTAGCTTTATCTGTGACAGTGGATAGTCGCGAGAAATGGTTTGAATCACGCTCTCAAGATTGTTTAGCGCTTCATTCATTGGAACATCTTTTCCAATGTCATTTGTCCCAATCAAAAGTACAATTTGATCCACTGCATCGCCATAAAGATGAGTATCAAGATTTTCTCGTAAAAGTCCCGTCTGGTAGCCTCGAATCCCTCGATTCACAATGGTTTTTGACGTTTCCAATAATTCTTGCAAGGGATAATATTCAATAATGGAATCCCCGATAAAAATGATATCTGGTTCAATTACCGAGATTTGATTAAGTTCACGATACTTGGTTTGAATTTTCTCTTGCTCTTTTAAGAGCCAATTCTCTAATAATTGTACTGCCAAGTTATTCTCCTTCTTCTAGCCAGTTTTCTAAAACTTGGTAAACACCTGCCTGACTGTTAGCTGGCGCTATTTTGGTGGCTACTTCTTTGACAGTCTCCTCTGCATTTTCCATCGCATAAGAAACACCTGCTAACTCTAACATTTCGATATCATTTTCACTATCACCAAAGGCCATAATTTGTTCAGGTTTCAAGTCCCAACGTTTGAGTAATTCTTTTAAGCCCCATGCCTTATGAATCCCATCTTGTAAGATATCAATACAGCCGTAGCCACTCGAAACAGCTCGAACATGACCATCAAACAAGTCATTGATTTCCTGTAAAACCACATCTGATCGTTCTTCTCCAACAACCATACTCATCTTGAGGACACCTCCAAAGAGACTGGAATCAAATTCATCAACAAAGTGCATTCGTTGATAGAATTTCTCTATCATCTCTGAAGTCATAAATTTATCAAGTTCTGTAAAAACAGTGCCTTCCTTGACAAATCCACCATTCATACCTGTTACAACAAACTGATCCTGGCACTCTCTGCCTTTAAAATGAGCTAAAGCTCTATCAACCATAGCATCATCCCAAGTCTGAGCTTGAATCAATTGATCATTTTCGAATATACGAGCGCCATTAGCAACCACGAGAACTACTCTATCTGCTAGATGTCCCAGTAATTGTCGCATTCGATGAACTTCATTTCCAGTTGCAATGACAAAACGAACGCCACGTTGATCTAACTGATCTAAAATTTTCTCTAGTCGAGGTAGGTCCAGTTGTCCTTGAGGATCCAACAAAGTACCGTCCATATCTGTCGCTATTATCTTAATATCCATCTTGCTCCTCTTTTAATGTCACTACCACTTCAAACCTACATGCTCGTTCATTTCTTTATAGGCTGTATCAATCCGTTCCTTGGTGGCCTCGTCTAACTGACTTCGGTATTTCCCGCCCTCTATAAAATCTTCCAAGATATAGGTTTGGTAAAGATAGAGTGGGTAGCCTTCTGGAGAATAGCCTCCCTTTGGAGTACGACTCACCCAACTTGGATGAGCTTGGGCCGTCTCGATAGTTGTTTTACCGGATTTCTTCTTAATGGTTACATCCATGAGGACTCCACGTTCCGTCCACTTGGCATTTTCAACATCCTGCATGGTTTCAATCCGTTGATTTGAGATAAAATTCCCCATAGAGTAGATGATAAGCTTTTTATCACCGTCTTTTTCAACCGTTTCAGCTGGTTCAACAACGTGAGGGTGACCACCAAAGATAATATCAGCTCCCCAATCAATCATTTTATGGTAAAGTTTCTTTTGCTCCTCAGTCGGCTCAATTTGATACTCAACTCCCATCTGAGGCATGATAATTGTAATATCTGCCTCCTTCTCTGCTCGTTCAATTTCAGCCTTCATTTTATCTTCGTCTAAGTCTGAAAGATAACGATTATAATCCTCTTGTGAAATGCTTTGTTCAATGCCGTTAAAACCATAGGAATAAGCTAAAATAGCAACTTTAATACCATTAACTTCCTTGATAACTAAAGGAGCCTTATCTCGTGATTCATGGGTATAGACCCCGACCGGTGTCATTCCTGCCTTTTCAATAGCATCTGCAGTTGAAATCACTCCCTCAATCTGAGAATCCAAGATATGATTGTGAGCCAAATCTAGCACTTGATAGCCTGCATCTTTTATAGCATCCATAACTTCACCAGGTGCATTGAACAAGGGGTATCCTGCAAGATAGTGGTCTTTATTTACAGTTCCTTCAAAATCACCAATGACTAAGTCAGCTTGCTTCAGCCAGGGTTTTACATACTCAAAATTTTCATGGAAATCATAGGTGCCGTCTGATTTTTTGGCTGAAATGTAGATAATGTCATGATAGAGCAAATCACCATTTGCCATGATACGCGCACTCGTTTCTTGTTCCGTCTCTGCATTCTTTGCCTGAGAACTTGACTCTTGGTGTGCGGAACTTGGATCACTACTGCTTAAAGAAATCCCTCGAGCTCCTTCCACTAATAAAGTAAGCATCATCGAGACAGCTACCGAAGCTAACAAGACCACAATAAAAGTGCGATTATTCCACTGCTTATAGTTCCTGAAAAACCGAACGGAATGTCTAATAGCTTGTAAAACGGGACCATTTTTTCTTTTTCTACTACGTTGTTCCATCATTTTTCTCCCATGATTTTAAAGTCTATTTTCTTACTCTATTATACCACAGACAAATAGGTATTTCCTTTTATTATATTATTTTTTAGCAACTTCTGTGACTTTCTTTCTCATCTGTTTTGTGTTATCATGTAATTGTAATAGAAGGAAAGGAAAGAATATGTCTGCTATAGAACGAATTACCAAAGCTGCTCATTTAATCGATATGAAAGATATTATCCGAGAAGGGAACCCTACTCTTCGTGCTGTTGCCGAGGAAGTCAGTTTCCCTTTGAGTGATCAAGATATCATTCTTGGAGAAAAAATGATGCAATTTTTGAAACACTCGCAAGATCCTGTTATGGCTGAAAAATTAGGTCTACGTGGAGGAGTTGGACTTGCTGCACCGCAGCTCGACATCTCAAAACGCATCATCGCCGTACTGGTACCAAATATCACTGAGGAAGGTGAAACTCCTCAAGAAGCCTATGATTTACAGGCTGTCATGTACAATCCGAAAATTGTATCCCACTCAGTCCAAGACGCTGCTCTAGGCGAGGGAGAAGGTTGCTTGTCTGTTGACCGTGCTGTTCCAGGCTATGTTATCCGCCACGCTCGAGTAACCGTTGACTATTTTGATAAGGATGGAGAAAAGCACCGCATCAAACTTAAGGGCTATAACTCTATTGTAGTTCAACATGAAATTGACCACTTAAATGGCATTATGTTCTATGATCGTATCAATGAAAAAGACCCATTTGAAGTTAAAGATGGCCTGCTCATTCTTGAATAAAGAAAATCCCGTTGCAAGACGGGATTTTGTGTTATAATGAAGATATGAAAACAAACGATATTGTCTATGGCGTTCATGCCGTCACAGAAGCTCTTTTAGCAAATACTGGAAACAAACTCTACCTTCAGGAAGATTTACGAGGAAAGAATGTAGAAAAAGTTAAGGAATTGGCTACTGAAAAGAAAGTATCCATTTCTTGGACTTCTAAAAAATCACTTTCTGAGATGACTGAAGGAGCTGTTCACCAAGGTTTTGTCTTGCGCGTTTCTGAATTTGCCTATACTGAACTTGAGCAAATTCTTGCTAAAACACGCCAGGAAGAAAACCCACTACTACTAATCCTTGATGGTTTAACGGACCCACATAATCTCGGTTCTATCTTGAGAACAGCGGATGCAACTAATGTTTCAGGTGTCATCATTCCCAAACATCGAGCTGTCGGTGTTACTCCTGTCGTAGCAAAAACAGCAACAGGTGCGATTGAACACGTTCCCATTGCCCGCGTTACCAATCTCAGCCAAACCTTGGACAAACTCAAGGATGAAGGCTTCTGGACATTTGGTACTGATATGAACGGAACTCCTTGCCACAAATGGAATACAAGTGGTAAAGTCGCCCTCATCATCGGAAATGAAGGCAAAGGTATCTCAAGCAACATCAAGAAACAAGTAGACGAGATGATCACCATTCCTATGAATGGTCACGTACAGAGCCTCAATGCCAGTGTTGCTGCTGCCATTCTCATGTACGAAGTCTTTAGAAATCGACTCTAATAAAAAGTGAGGTTGGGACAAAAGATCCCGACCTCACTTTTTATTAGCAATCAAACTTTGACGCGGTAGCTGATTGAACTTTTTGTTCGTCTTTTAAACTCCAAAAAGTTCTAATCATACCCGCGGGCTGGGACTACGAAATCGAGACTTTGTCTATCGATTTCTGTCCCACCGCCTTTTTAACTATGTTCAGTAATATATTTATAAGCTTCTTGACCTGCAATAGCGCCATCTCCAACTGCAGTTGTGACTTGACGAAGGTCTTTTTGACGAACATCACCAACAGCAAAAATACCTGCAACACTTGTCTTCATGTGGTCATCTGTCACAATCCAACCTGCTTGGTCTCGAATCTGCAACTCTTGGACAAAGTCACTAACAGGGTCTAAACCAACATAGATGAAGACACCACCAAAGGCTTGTTCTGTCACTTGTCCTGTTTTAACATTTTCAATGGCAACCGACTCAACACGGTTTTCACCCTTGATTTCTTTGACAACCGAATCCCAAATGAAGTTGATTTTTTCATTGGCAAAAGCACGATCTTGCAAGACCTTTTGGGCACGTAGTTCATCCCGACGGTGAACAATGGTAACAGATTTTGCAAACCGTGTTAAGAAGATAGCCTCTTCAACTGCGGAGTCACCTCCACCTACGACCAACAAATCTTGGTCGCGGAAAAAGGCTCCATCACAAACCGCACAGTAAGAAACACCACGGCTATTGAGTTCTTCTTCACCTGGAACACCTAAGAGACGATGTTTAGAACCAGTCGCTACGATAACTGTGCGCGTTTCATAAACTTGGTCGTCAGTTACGACTTTTTTGAATTCGCCATGGTCCTCAACATTTTCAACGAAGCCATAGAGATGCTCAACACCTAGATTTTCAAGAGGTTCAAACATTTTTTCAGCCAATTCTGGGCCACTGATATTGGCATAACCTGGATAGTTTTCAATGTCAGAAGTATTATTCATCTGACCTCCTGGAAGGCCTCCTTCAATCAAAGCCACTTTCAGATTACTGCGTGCTGCATACAAGGCTGCAGTCATCCCAGCAGGACCTGCACCGATAATAATCGTATCGTACATTCTCTTTCCTTCTTTCTTGTTGTAACTATTTTTATTCTAACGAATTAAATCCCATTTTACAACTATTAAGCCTTGAGAACCAACAAGATGCTCATGGTTGCAAATGACAATACTGGAATTGTTAAAACTCCAATCATAATCATATCGTAGAGATGGGCTTGACGTGCTTTAGCAGTTTTGTCAACCCCAGACAGAGCTCTAAGTCCAATCCAGAGTCCCAAAATAATCAAGACCAGTAGAATTGTCAACACTAAACTCTCTAAATACAAAGCAAATAGCTGAACTAGCATGCTCTCTCTCGTTTCTATTAATTTTAAAGAGCAAACCCAGTTAGCCTAGCCAACTGAGTCTTTCTTATCTTCTATTATATCAAATATAGGTCCGTTTGTAACTAGCAAAGAATTCTTTTGTTCGTTCTTCTTTAGGATGATTGATAATCTCATCTGGTGTTCCAGACTCAATAATCTTTCCTTTATCCAAGAATAAAACCTTATCAGCTACTTGAGAAACAAAGGACATATCGTGACTGACCAAAATCATAGTTTGACCTGATTTGGCAGCATTAGCAATAGATCGTTCTACCTCACCAACTAATTCTGGATCAAGGGCTGAAGTAGGTTCATCCAAGAGCAAGATTGCTGGCTTCATGGCCAAAGCACGCGCCAAAGCTACCCGTTGTTTTTGCCCACCTGATAAGTGGCGAGGATAGTGCTGTTGACGATCTGAAAGACCAACCTTAGCCAGCTCTTCTTTAGCAATCTTAGTTGCTTCTTCGTCGGATAATTTCTTGACAACTACCAAACCTTCCTTGACATTGTCTAGAGCTGTTCTACGTTCAAATAAGTTGAACTGTTGGAATACCATAGATAACTTGCGGCGGAGAGTCAAGATTTCATCTTGAGTAATTTGAGAAAAATCAACTTTGAAATCATCAATCTGAATGCTTCCACTATCAGGTGTTTCCAGATAATTTAGGCTACGAAGAAAGGTTGACTTCCCCGCTCCTGATGAACCAATCAAAGCCACTACTTCCCCTTTTTGAATATCTAAATTCAGATGATCCAAGACGGTTTGACCTGAAAAGGATTTGCTTAAATTTGAAATCTTAATCATTAGCGAAGGTCTCCTTTCACATCTGTTTTCACATTATCTGGTGCTTCGATTGCCATTTTTCTCTCAATAAAGCGACCAAGATTTTCAATAGCGATATTTACCACCCAGTATACAAGGGCAACTGAGATGAAACGTTCGAAGTAACGGTAGTCGGCACCGCCCAAAATCTGAGCTTGGGCAAAGACTTCTACAACACCCGCACTAAAGGCTAGGGAAGTCCCCTTAGTCAAACCGATTAGGGAGTTAATCAAGGTTGGAGTCGCTACTACCGCTGCATTTGGAATAATGACTCGACGATAAACTTGTGCACGTGTCATTCCAAGACTACGAGCAGCTTCAATCTCTCCAGGATTAACAGAAAGAATAGCGGCACGGATAGTTTCACTAGCGTAAGCTGCTTCGTTAAAGGCAAAAGCTACAATGGCAAAAGCTGCAGCCGGAATCGCATTGATATTAAAAGCAGTTCCCCATTGTTGATTCAACGCTTTTAATGCTAGAGGAATTCCATAGTAAGTCAACATCAGCTGCACTAGGATTGGTGTCCCTTTTAAGAAACTAACAAAGAATGCTTGTAATGGATAAAGAATTCTAACGCGATTAATTTTTACAATAGCAAAAACCAAAGCCAAGATGATACCAAAAAAAGCACCAAATACTGTCAACATCAATGTTGTTGGCAATTGTTGTACAATTCTTGGAATCCCATCAAAGACAGAACGAAAACTAAATAGTTTACCGTCTGGAATATACTGCATCAAGTTTTGGTACCAATCTGATGCTAAAAGTGTTGTAACATTCATAGAAACATCCTCTCCTGATAATGAATCATTCTATCATACTTCTGCCTAGATTTAAAATATTTGCTACGTGCAGAAGAGACTTTGTCTACCTACTAGTTTATCATACTTTAAAAGTGTAAGGTTATATATTTTACCTATCAAGGAGATAGAAAAAAACTATTTCAAATCCAAGTTGTCGTAGGTTTTACGATAGCCAATTTGTTTAACAACACCATTCTCCACTAATATTGGACGTTTTAATAACATACCATCACTGGCCAAGAGTTTGGCTGCTTCTTTTTTGGATAAAGTCCCAACCTTATCTTTTAAGCCCAGTTCACGGTATTTAATTCCACTGGTATTGAAAAATTGCTTCAACTCAAATCCTGAAGTTTCAAGCCAATTTAAAATGACCTCTTCACTCGGAGTTTCTTCTACAATATGAACATCTTTATACTCTAGCCCGAGTTGATCTAACTCCTTTTTCGCTTTCTTACAAGTTGTACATTTTGGGTATTCGATAAATTCTAACATTTTCTTTTCTTTCTGTTCTTTATTCTCTTGAAATGCTGCACCTTCATGCTTTAAGAGCCAGGCCTTCTTGTCAATTCCTGAAGCATAGCCTGTTAGACGTCCTCCAGCACCTAGCACACGGTGACAGGGGACAAGAATAGACCAGGGATTGCGACCTACTGCTCCTCCGATTGCTTGGGCAGAAGCTACTTGCAAGTCCTTAGCTATTTGTCCATAGGTAACAGTCTGGCCTAAAGGAATTTCCCGCAAGTAGTTCCAAACTCTTTTTTCGAAGTCACTACCGATAGGAGCCAAAGGTAACTGAGACAAATCTTGATTTTGTCCTTTAAAATAAGCATCTAAACAGCTAGCAATTTGATTTAAAATGGGATGACTTTCCACCTCAACTAGATTACCTAGCGACAAACCTCGCTCAAAATGGCTCTGTGCTTCAACCCATATCCCAAACAGATAGTGATCATCTGCCACCAGAGATAAGGTTCCAATCGGAGACTTGTATAACATCTTTGCATACTTTTTAGACATTCGATTTTAATTTTTGATAGGCCAAACGTTCCCCATCTACTGGAACTTTACCAACTTGTTTAAAACCTAGCTTCTCAAAAATATGTTGCATAGCTTTATTCTTAGCGTGCGTATCTGAACGAAAATCCAAGTAATCAAAGCCTTCAATCAAGCCTTCCAAGAAGGTCTGGGCAACACCTTGCCCTTGCACATCACTAGCGACAGCAATACGGTGAAAAACTAGATACTCTGACTCTCTTCCTTCCCAGCTTCCATCATAAATGGCTTCATAGGCTTTTTCTGGACTCTTGGTTACTGCTGCATAAGCTAAGAGTTCTCCTTCTTCCAGGGCTACATAAGCCTGACCTGAGATAATATCTTCGATGATCGTGTCGGCATTTGGGTAACCATTTTGCCATTGGGTGCTACCAGCTTCCGCCAAGCTTTTTTTAGCTTCCTCAATCACCTGCATAATTGCATCTACTTCGTTTGGAAAGGCTAAACGAATTTCCATCTTATCTCCTCTTTTCTGACTAGTTTCTCTCATCATAGCATAATTTAAGGCTTTCTACAAGCAGTTAAAACTTGACTTTTTATTTCTATTATTTTATAATCTAGTTATCAAAACTAGATAAACAGGAGTTGGAAATGAAATCTACTTTTTCCTACCCAGAATGGGACGAAATTCCAAACATTGATCTCTATTTGGATCAGGTCCTACTTTATGTAAATAAAGTTTGTTCCCCTATTTCTCTTGCTAAAGAGAAAGGTTTAACTGCATCAATGGTGAACAACTATGTCAAACACGGCTATATCACCAAACCTGAAAAGAAAAAATACCAACGCAAACAAATCGCCCGATTGATTGCTATCACAACGCTCAAGTCTGTTTTTTCAATCCAGGAAATTGCTCAAACCCTAAACACCCTACACACAGAGACTAACTCACAAGAACTTTACAATGCTTTTGTGGACTATATGAATGAAGACCTAGACCCAGCTAATCCAATCATTCAAGCAAGCTGTCAAACGGTCAAACTTTATCATCAAACACTAGCACTAGTCTATACAGAAAATGAAGAGGAGGAAACAAATGAATACTAGTTTTAAACTCAGTAAACGCCTTAGTTTTGGAGAAGAAATAGCAAACAGTGTCACCCATGCTGTAGGGGCACTTATCATGCTGATTTTGCTCCCTATCTCATCGACATATAGTTATGAAGCTCATGGATTTTTATCATCGATTGGTGTGTCGATTTTCGTTATTAGCCTCTTTCTCATGTTCCTTTCATCGACCATCTATCATTCTATGGCTTATGGTTCCACTCATAAGTATGTCTTGCGCATTATCGACCATTCCATGATTTATGTTGCGATTGCAGGTTCTTATACTCCTGTCGTTTTGACCTTGATGAATAACTTGTTTGGTTACCTGATTATTGCTATCCAGTGGGGAACAACTATTTTTGGTATTCTTTATAAAATCTTTGCCAAAAAAGTCAATGAAAAATTTAGTCTAATTCTCTACTTAATCATGGGTTGGTTAGTTGTGGCTATCCTACCAGCAATCATCAGTCAAACAAATCCAATCTTTTGGACTCTTATGGTATCAGGTGGTCTTTGCTATACAGTTGGTGCTGGATTTTACGCTAAGAAGAAACCATACTTCCACATGATCTGGCATCTCTTCATCCTAGCAGCTTCTGCTCTCCAATACATTGCCATTGTTTATTACATGTAAAAATAGGCCGGGAAAATCCCGACCTATTTTTATTTGCACATGTTGATAAAGTATTGATGCAAGCGAAGATCATTTGTCAATTCAGGATGAAAGGAGGTCACTAGCATATTCTTTTCTTGAGCAGCAACGATTTGATGATTCACTACTGCCAGAACATCAACACCCTTACCAACTTCACTAATAATAGGTCCACGGATAAAGGTCATGGGAATTTTGCCAACACCCTTACATTCTGCTTCGGTATAAAAGCTTCCTAGCTGACGTCCATAGGCATTGCGCTCAACTACTATATCCATAGTCGCCAGATGACTTTCCTCTTGAGAAGTGATTTGACTCGCTAGCAAAATCAAACCGGCACAAGTTCCAAAGACTGGTAAGCCATTGAGAATAGCTTCTCTTAGAGGAAGTAGCATCTGCTGGTCACGTAGGAGTTTTCCCATAGCTGTTGACTCACCGCCAGGTAAAATCAATCCTGACAGAGTACTCTGATGCTGCTGAAAATCTTCTAGGTTTCGCAGTTCAATACTTTCAACTCCTAGTTGAGCAAGCATTTTCTCGTGTTCTACAAAGGCACCTTGCAAGGCCAATATTCCGATTTTCATCTATTTTCCTCGCTCAGCCATGAGAATTTGGATTTCATTCTCATTGATACCAACCATGGCTTCTCCTAAGTCTTCAGAGATTTGAGCTAAAATTTGAGGATTCTGATAGTTTGTAACTGCCTTGACAATTGCTGCTGCACGTTTAACAGGATCACCTGATTTGAAAATCCCTGAACCAACAAAGACACCTTCTGCACCTAGCTGCATCATAAGAGCAGCATCTGCAGGTGTTGCAACCCCTCCAGCCGCAAAGTTCACGACTGGTAGTTTTCCATGTTCGTGAACGTATTGAACTAATTCTACAGGTACTTGGAGTTCTTTTGCTGCGACATAGAGTTCATCTTCACGTAGATTTTGAATGCGACGGATTTCTTGATTCATCATACGCATATGGCGGACTGCCTGAACGATGTCTCCTGTTCCAGGTTCCCCTTTTGTACGGATCATCGATGCTCCTTCAGCGATACGACGCAAGGCTTCTCCTAGATCTTTAGCACCGCAAACAAAAGGAACTTGGAATTCTTTCTTATCCACATGGAAACGATCGTCAGCTGGAGATAGCACCTCACTCTCATCGATATAGTCAATCTCGATGGCTTCTAAGATCTGTGCTTCAACAAAATGCCCAATTCGAACCTTGGCCATAACTGGAATGCTGACTGCGTCTTGGATTTCCTTGATCATCTTTGGATCGCTCATACGAGAGACACCACCAGCTGCACGAATATCAGCTGGGATTCGCTCCAAGGCCATAACAGCTGCCGCACCTGCAGCCTCTGCAATTCTTGCTTGTTCAGGGTTTTGAACATCCATGATGACGCCACCTTTAAGCATCTGTGCCAAATTTTTATTTAATTCATAACGATTTTCAGTCATTTTCTCTTCCTCAATAGTTGTATTGGTAGCTACAATTTTATTTTAAGGTAGAAATGACTCAAGTACAAGATAAAAAAAATCGATTTGTCCGGGTACAATTATCTCAATCATTAAAAAAGTACCCATATAAGGTACTCTTATTTCTTAGATTTTTTAATGTTTTTAACAAGATAAAACAGATATCCTGAAACCATATAGGCAACAAAGATAGTAGCTGCCCATCTAAAGACAAAGCCCCAACCATGTTTGGTAGCATTCAAAAAGAAATAAGGGAAGGGACTATCCTTAGCGTTAGGGACATCCATCTTTAGAACAAAACCGTTTAAGATGGCAAAAATCATATAAAACAAAGGAAGGCTGGTCCAAAGCATGGGATCAAACCACTTATATTGACGACTCTTATCAAAAATAATTGTATCTGCTAAAAACCAGAGAGGTACGATATAATGACAAAGGAAATTTTCCAAACGGTAAAAATCTGTCGTCAAGGGAGCTAGCATGAAATGATAGATGACACAAGTAATCATAATACTCATAGTGACACCACCCTTGAGTCGCAAAAGACTTGAACTTTGCCAATGGTCACCCTCACGTCGCATCTTTAACAAAAGATAACCTGTAAAAATGACAACCAAAAGGTTGGAAAGGACTGTATAGTAAAGCAACATCCCTAAACCACCACGTTTGGTAATTTCCAGATAGACGCCTGTAAATGCTGCGAAAAACATGAAAGAGCGACTGAAAAAAATTATTTTATTCCAAGCAGTCATGATTAGATCTTTTTAACAAATTCTGATTTTAATTTCATAGCACCAAATCCATCAATCTTACAATCGATGTTGTGGTCACCTTCAACAATACGGATGTTTTTAACACGTGTCCCTTGCTTAAGGTCTTTTGGAGCACCTTTTACCTTAAGGTCTTTGATCAAGGTTACTGTATCACCGTCAGCCAATTTATTTCCATTAGCATCGATGGCAACAATGCCTTCTTCAACCTCAGCTTGCTCAGCAGGATTCCATTCATAAGCACACTCTGGGCAGACTAGCAAGGCTCCGTCTTCATAGACATATTCTGAATTACATTTTGGGCAATTTGGTAGATTGTTCATTTTATCTCCTTCTATTTTCATGATGGTTTGATTGTCAAATTTTCGTTAACAAAGACTATTATACCTTAAAATTAAAAATTTGACAAATTGCTAAAAAACCGACTCACCACTATCGTGGTAAATCGGTTAAAATTTCAATTAAAAATGTTTGACTGCTTCTGATTTAATTTTTTCGACAACTTCTAAAATACTTAGCCCTGTTGTGTCCAAATAGATTGCATCATCAGCCTGCTTAAGAGGAGAGGTTTCACGATGACTATCTTTATAATCACGCGCAGCAATCTCTTCTTTCAAAGTTTCCAAATCTGTTTCGATCCCCTTTGAAAGATTTTCCTTATAACGTCGTTCTGCACGTTCATCCACTGAAGCAACAAGAAAAATCTTCAATTCAGCCTTAGGCAAGACCACTGTACCAATATCTCGACCATCCATGACGATTCCACCTTGTTGGGCAATTTCTTGTTGAAGGGCTACCAATTTTTCACGAATAGCTGGAATGGCTGCAAAAGCAGATACAGCATTAGTTACTTCATTTTCTCGAATTGGATTTGTCACATCAACATCTCCAACAAAAACAAGCTGTTCTCCTGTTTCAGCACGACCAAAGCTAATCGGATATTGTTCCAATAATTCAAGAAGTCGAGAAGACTCTTCTGGACTTACTTGGTTGTTCAAAGCGATGTAAGTCGCAGCACGATACATGGCACCTGTATCCAAGTAGGTATATCCAAAGTCCTTAGCGATAATCTTAGCTACTGTACTCTTCCCACTGGATGCTGGTCCATCAATGGCAATCTGAATTGTTTTCATTCTAACTCCTATCTTGTCTTAAGGACATCACCAGGATTTGCAAACCAAGTACCTGAAGACATATGACCAGGGTTCAAGGCTTCAAGTTGAGCAATAGAAATGCCTGCTCTAGCTGCAATAGCTGCCTCACCTTCACCTGCAAGGACAGTAATGGTTCCTTCAGCATTTGTATGTTCCTCTGAACTACTTGAAGAAGTTGATTCTGCTTCAGAACTTGATGCTTCAACTGAACTACTTGAAGATGTTGAAGATACTTCCTCTACCTTAGGCGCAGAAGAATCATGAAAATCTTTCAAGGCTGCCGTACGATCACTTCCACCAGATGACAGGTAGATTAGAATAGCAATCATTCCGACAACGATAACAAAGAAAATACAAGCCAAAATCGTTAAAATACGATTAGCTCCTACTCCTGATTCCTTATTTCCTCTGCTTCTGCGTTCCGAACGACTTTCCTCGATATCGTAAATATCTTCTTGCCATGGTTCCTTTTCCATACCTTACTCCTTGTTTTTTTTCTAATTTCTTATTACAATATAAATATGAAAATCACACTTATACCTGAACGATGCATTGCCTGTGGGCTATGCCAAACCTATTCTGATTTATTTGATTACCATGATAATGGTATTGTGCGTTTCTATGATAATCCTAATCTACTAGAGAGAGACGTCCCAGCTAGTGAAGAGCTACTGGAAGCTGTGAAACAGTGTCCCACTCGCGCGCTCATCAAAGATTAATTTGTCATCAGTGGCGATTCGATTTCCAAATCCCACTTCCTCTAGTTTAGCATATTTTTCCAGAAAATTATAGTCTTTTGAAGGACTTATTTTTAGTAAATCTTATCATGACTCACTCTGTTCTTTTATCAGATAGAGGGGTCTTTTTTTCGTTTCCATATAAATTTTACTGATATATTTTCCGAGAATCCCAATCGTCAATAATTGGACACCACCAAGAAATAGAATGACAGCCATCAGAGAGGTCCAACCAGAAGTTGGATTGCCCAGTACGAGAGTACGAACAACTACAAACAATGTCATCACCAAAGCCAGAAAACACGACGAAAGACCAGCAACAAAAGCTAATATCAAAGGAAAATCTGAAAAATTCACAATCCCTTCAATAGAGTAGAAAAAGAGTTGTCTAAAACTCCAACTTGTCTTACCTGCCTGCCTTTCAACATTAGGATACTCTAGATAGTGAGTACGGAAACCAACCCAGGCAAAGAGTCCTTTGGAAAAGCGATTGTATTCTGTCAATTCCAACACTGCATCCACAACGGATCTTCTCATCATCCGAAAATCACGGACACCCGATGGAAGAGCTACTGGGCTAATTTTTTGCATAAAACGATAAAAAAGATCGGCGCAGAAACTACGTAAAAAGGGTTCACCCTCTCGACTAGTTCTCCGAGTTCCCACACAGTCCAAATCTGGATTCTGATCTAGTAGTCCTTTCATCTCAAGCAAGAGGCTTGGTGGATCCTGAAGGTCTGCATCCATAACCACCACCAAATTTCCTGTTGCTTGTTGTAAACCTGCATATATGGCCGCTTCCTTCCCAAAATTTCGCGAGAAAGAGATATAATGTACTGCAGGATTTTTCTCTCGATAAACCTTTAGAACGTCCAAAGTCTTATCAGTCGAACCATCATCTACAAAAATGTATTCGATTTCTGTTTCCAAATCTGGGATCAGTGTTTCAAGAGTTTGATAAAAAAGAGGAAGTACTTCCTCTTCGTTTAAACATGGGACTATGATTGAAATCATCATCTTAGTCTTCAAATCCATTTGGATGCTTGCTTTGCCAACGCCATGCGTCTTCACACATTTCTGTAATACCAAGTTCTGCTTCCCATCCTAGCTCTTCCTTAGCTTTTGCTGGATCTGAGTAGCAAGCTGCGATATCACCCGGACGACGTTCAACGATACGGTAAGGAATTGGACGTCCGACTGCTTTTTCCATATTTTGGATAATTTCAAGCACAGAGTAACCTTTTCCTGTACCAAGGTTGTATATGTTTAGACCTGAACCTTTTTGAAGCTTCTTAAGGGCTGCAACATGTCCTTTTGCTAGGTCAACAACGTGGATATAGTCACGTACACCTGTTCCATCTTCAGTATCGTAGTCATCCCCAAATACTTGAACTTGTTCCAACTTACCAACTGCGACTTGTGTAACATATGGAAGAAGGTTATTTGGAATACCGTTTGGATTTTCACCCAAATCACCACTCTTATGTGCACCAATTGGGTTGAAGTAACGAAGTAAAACAACGTTCCATTCTGAATCAGCTTTATAGATATCTGTCAAGATTTCTTCAAGCATTAGCTTGGTACGACCATAAGGGTTAGTAGCTGAAAGTGGGAAATCTTCTAAGATTGGGACTGTATGAGGATCTCCATAAACAGTTGCTGATGAACTGAAGATGATATTCTTACAGTTTGTCTCTTCCATAACTTTCAAGAGACTGACAGTTCCAGCGATATTGTTATCATAGTAGGCAAGAGGGATACGTGTAGATTCCCCTACAGCCTTCAAACCAGCAAAATGGATGACGCCTGTTGGTTCTTCATGTTTGAAAATATCACGAAGTGTTTCCGTATCACGAATATCAGCTTCGTAAAAAGGAATTTCTACCCCAGTGATTCTTTCGACTACTTCAAGACTTTTACGACTACTATTTACCAAATTATCCACGACAACTACTTGGTGTCCAGCTTGGACCAGTTCGATGACGGTGTGAGTTCCGATAAAACCAGCTCCACCCGTTACCAGAATTTTTTCTTGCATTTTTTTTCCTCAATTCTTGGATTATTTTTTTCATTTTACCATTTTTGATAGGGAAAGTCATTTACTTTCCTAAGACTATCGTAAAATCTAAGTAAAAGATTTACTATTGTTTCTTTTTAATGTATCTTTCAGTCGGATAATCTGCTGGATTTAATACTCCACTTCTCCCCTGAAGCATTTGGACTAGATGATAACCGATTATGGGACCAGTCGTTAACCCTGAAGATCCTAAACCGCTCGCTGTATAGACTCCTGATAAGTTTGGAACCTGTCCGAAAAATGGAGAAAAATCACTTGTATAAGCACGAATCCCAACACGTTCTCCAGATAAAATTGCCTCAGCCAGGGCTGTATAAAATGGACTCGCCGCCTCCGCCATTCGTTGGAGCAAATTCTCATCAACTGTTAGGTCAAATCCCATATCATTTTCATGGGTAGCTCCTAGAGATAACTTACCGCCGGGAAATGGTATCAAATCCCACTCACCTTCCGGCATAACAACAGGGTAATCTCCCATGTCTTGTTCCACTTGGTAATCTCGGAGTTGCCCCTTTTGAGGACGAACATCCACCTCATAGCCTAAAGGCTCCAAAATGTGTCCAAGCCAAGCTCCTGTGGACAAGATAACTTGGTCAAACATTTGATTGTCTATTTGATAACCCGAAGCTAAGGGTTTTAGACTGACCTCTTTCTTTACGACCTTCACTTGACTGGCTTCCAGTAATCGATTCACTAGGAGTTGCCCATCTACTCGAGCTCCACCAGAAGCATAGAGTAAACGTTCAAATCCCTCTAGACCGGGAAATAAATTACTAGCAGACGCTTGGTCCAAAATGGCTAATTCTCCAATCAAGGGAGATTCATCTCTACGTTGCAAGGCTAGTTCATAGAGTTCTTCCAGTTTAGACTCATCCTTTTTGAGAAGGAAGACTCCTGAGCGCTGGTAGAAATCAACTTGTTGACCAGTTTTTTCTAAATCAGCTAATAAATCTACATAAAAGTCTGCTCCTAGGCGAGCCATCTTGTACCAAGCTTTATTACGTCGTTTAGAGAACCAAGGACTGATGATTCCTGCCGCTGCCTTGGTAGCTTGTCCGTACCCATGATCAAAGACAGTTACTTCGACATCTGCTTCCTTAGAGAGATAGTAGGCAGCTGTTGCCCCTACAATTCCTGCTCCTACAATGGCAACTTTTTTCATTGTCTTTACCTTCTAACTAGATATGATGGAATGGATTGGTAGAAGCCTGACTTGCGACTACTTCTAGCGACCAAGCATTCTCTTCCTTCCATTCGTTCAAGAGCGCTGCAATTCTTTCCACAAAAAGCACTTCGATATAGTGTCCCGGATCTAGAGCTAACAAACCATCTGACAGCATATCTTGGGCAGTATGATAATAAATATCACCAGTGATATAAAGATCTGCTCCTTTTGCTAAAGCATCAGAATAGAAAGATTGCCCACTGCCACCACAGATAGCAACTCTTGAGATTGTTTTTTGCAAATCAGTCTCTTGATAATACACCATACGAAGGCTATCTAGACCAAAGACTTCCTTAACATGGTCAGCAAATTCCTTAAATTTTTGAGGTCTAATAGTTCCAATACGGCCAATCCCACGTTCAGGACCTGTTTCCTGTATATAGGTTGTATCTTTAATATCTAACAGTTGGCAGAACCAGTCATTGAGACCATTTTCAACAATATCAATATTAGTATGACTGACGTAGACGGCGATATCATGCTTGATGAGATTGATATAAATATGATTTTGAGGACGACTAGCTACCAAGTCCTTAATCGGACGAAAGATAGGTGCGTGCTTAACGATAATCAGATCAACACCCTTGTCAATAGCTTCAGCGACTGTCTCTTCACGGATATCAAGAGCAACCATGACCTTTTGAATTTCCTTGTCTAGGGTGCCAATTTGCAGACCACGACTATCACCTTCCATAGAAAATTCTTGTGGGCAATAGACTTCATAACGCTTAATCACTTCACTTGCTTTCATGGAGCACCTCCTTAATGGCTTGAATTTTATCTGCTAGAACCTGACGTTCTTCTTGATTTTTTTCTGGAATTTGACTAAGGGCAAACTCAAGCTTAGCAGCTTCTTTTTGCCATTTTTGGATGAAGACTGGACTGACTTCTTTGGACAAGAAGGGGCCAAAGCGGACATCAGTTGCTGATAGATTCATTTTACCAGCTTCTGCAACTATGATCTCGTAGAATTTCCCAGCTTCTTTTAGAATACTTTCTGCTATGATTTGAAAACCATGCTCTTGTAACCAAGAACGCAACTCATCTTCACGATTATTGGGTTGAAGAATCAATCGCTCAACATTGGCAAGTTTATCTAATCCCTCTTCTAAGATCGTAGCAATCAAACGACCACCCATTCCAGCAATAGTGATGACAGATACCAGATCACTTTCTTCGAAAGCTGCTAAACCATTAGCTAAACGAACTTGAATTTTTTCAGTCAAGCCATGACTCTCAACATTTTTTACTGCAGATTGATAGGGACCTACCACTACCTCTCCTGCAATGGCACGCTCAATGTGCCCTTTTTCAACCAATTCAATGGGTAGATAAGCATGATCGCTTCCTACATCTAGCAAAACGGCTCCTTGGGGAACAAAAGAAGCCACCGTTTCTAATCTCTTCGAAATCATTTTTTCTCACTTTCAAAAACTCTATTTCCCTTTATTATACCATATTTTATCTGGCAATCCTGCTCCTAAAAAGACCGCAATCATGGATTGCAGCCTTTCTTTATCTTTTAACTTGATAACGACTTGTCAGTATGAAAATCACAATAAAGACGAGCATCATAATGCTATAGATAGGCAATGTTTGACCTGTCAGTGTTGAAATTTCAAGTAGTTTTTGGATTCTTGGGAATAGAGCCGTTCCAAGGAAGCCACCAACCGACCAAATAATCAAGAGCACACGCCACAGACTAAATGGCAAACAAGCTCTAACTACAGACATGAAACCAATCGATGCCAGTAGATAATACAGAAGAGTCGAAATTTCAATGGCTGACCAGCCTTGACTGGTTCCAAAAATTTTAACAAAGAGAACACTAAAAACTACCATCAAGGCACTTGGTAGTGCACGGATCATGGATTTTCTGAGGAAGTTTTGTTCGACTGGCTTAATATTTCTCTCAAAGGTCAATACGAACGGTGGGAATCCTTCCACAAACTGGTCAATCATGGTAATCTGAATCGGGATGAATGGGAAAATCAAAATCCATTCACTACGTCCCAACAATGCACTTGCAATACAGATAACTGCTAACAAGAAAGAATAGATTGTCTTAATCAAGAAAATTGGAGCAATGTGGGCAATGTTATTGACCACACGACGACCTTCAAAGAGAATCTCAGGGACATCATTAAAGTCTGAGTTCAAGAGGACCAGATTTGCAATCTGACGAGTCGCTGGATCTCCTTCAGCCATAACGATGGAACAGTCTGCCTCACGGAGGGCTAGGATATCGTTGACACCATCTCCTGTCATAGCTGTAGTATGACCTGCTTTTTTCAACGTTTTGATGATCAGTTTCTTTTGATGAGGAGAGACACGTCCGAAAATCGCTGTCTCCTCAGCCATAGCAATCAATTCCTCGTCCGTGATCTTCGAACAATCTACATAGCTGTGGTAATCTGCAAAACCAGCTTTTTGAGCAATACTTGAAACGGTAACTGGATTATCACCAGAGATTATTTTCAGCCCCACTTCCTGAGAACGAAGATAGTCTAGAGTTTCAGCTGCCCCTTCTCGGATTGGGTCTAGAATCTCAAGCAAAGCCAAGGCTTGCATATCCGATGGTTTCTGTGGCTTGTGGTGATCAAGTTTTTCTTGACTGAGGGCCAGAACTAAGACACGAGATCCTCGTTCAAGAGCTTCTCTAGCCTCAGGAACTTCAGCATCCAACAACATCTCTGGTGCCCCTAGAAAAACAGTTCCAAGACCTTCCAACTCCATTGCTCCCCATTTACGATCGCTTGAAAATGGAAGACTAGAAATCATCGGATAAGCTACTTGACCTTGAAAACGTTGACGGATAGCTTGAGCTGTAGGATTTTTATCCTCGCTGTTTGCCATATAGCTGGTTAGTATGTCGGCAATAGCATCCTTGTCATAAGCCTGGGTCAGAGGAAGAACAGTCTCAACCTGCATCTTCCCTTGGGTGATGGTACCTGTCTTATCCAAGCAGAGCATATCCACGCGCGCTAGGGTTTCAACAGAGTACATCTCCTGCACCAAGACCTTTTTCAAACCAAGCTTGATAACAGCGGTTAAAAGAGAGGTAATGGTCAAGAGGGCAATCCCCTTAGGCAACATTCCCAAAAGAGCTGTAGAGGAATTCACTACAGAAGACTTGAGTGGCAGACCTTTTAAGACCAAAGCTTCAAGCAAGAGGGCAATTCCAAATGGAATGATGATTTTTCCAGTAAAGCCTGCTAGCTGGTCTAGCGATTTCATGATGCGTGAGTTGATGGGTTTAACTGTCTTAGCTTCAAGCATGAGTTTAGCTGCATAGTTATCTGCTCCTACATGATGAACCTGAGCGAGGACAGAACCACTGGCAAGAAAACTACCGGACAGCATTAAGTCTTCTACTTCTTTTTGCACCAAGTCGCTCTCGCCCGTTAACATGGCTTCATTGACTTCTGCAAAACCTTCTAATACAATCGCATCACTTGGAATTTGATCCCCTGCAGACAAGCGAATCACATCATCCAAAACAAGCTCTTCTGGATTCAAAGCAATCTCTTGTCCATCACGGATAGTCGTAATCTTTTCTTTATTCAAGAGATTGAGCTTATCAACCATATGTTTGGCACGTAGCTCGGTTACAATCCCAGAAAATGCATTAAAGCAGATAACCGCAAAGAAAACCAGGTTGCTCCAGGCTTGAACAAAAGCGAGCGCTAATGCAATAGCAAAGTTTAAAGCATTAAAGAGAGTAAAGACATTTCGTTTTACAATCTGCCAAGTACTGGTACTAGCTGATGCTTTGAAATCATTGACCTGTCCCTGTTTCTGACGTTCATTAACTTCTGATTGGCTTAAGCCTATAATTTTATTTTTATCCATAAATTCTATCATATCATTTTTTTAAAAATAATTCTAATTTCATATGAAGAGCAATTCAGCCTAAACAAAAAAACATTTGCTTGTCCTAGTATGATAAGGTATAATAAAAGAAAGAAAATTGAAGGAGACACCATGTTTTATACTTATCTTCGTGGGCTGGTTATGTTGATTCTTTGGTCTATCAACGGTAATGCTCACTATCATAATACTGATAAAATTCCGAGTCAAGATGAAAACTATATCCTAGTTGCTCCCCATCGTACTTGGTGGGATCCTGTCTACATGGCATTTGCGACCAAACCAAAGCAATTTGTCTTTATGGCTAAAAAGGAACTTTTCTCTAATCGAATCTTTGGTTGGTGGATTCGAATGTGTGGTGCCTTTCCCATTGACCGGGAAAATCCTAGCGCTTCGGCTATCAAATACCCTATCAATGTTCTTAAAAAGAGCGACCGATCTCTCATCATGTTTCCAAGTGGTAGTCGTCATTCTAACGATGTCAAAGGTGGCGTAGCTCTGATTGCTAAAATGGCCAAGGTTCGCATCATGCCAGTTACTTACACTGGTCCAATGACCTTAAAAGGACTCATCAGTCGCGAACGTGTCGATATGAACTTCGGAAATCCTATCGATATCTCAGACATTAAGAAGATGAATGATGAAGGAATTGAGATAGTTACTGAACGTATCCAATCAGAATTCCAACGTCTGGATGAGGAAACAAAACAATGGCACGATAACAAAAAACCAAATCCTTTGTGGTGGTTTATTCGCATACCAGCACTGATTCTTGCTGTCTTAGTTGCGATTGTTACCATCATCTTTAGCTTTATTGCAAGTTTTATCTGGAATCCAGAAAAAAAACTAAATCAATTAGGTTAGAATAAAATGGCTGAGGGATATTCTCTTAAGCCATTTTAGTTTGACTGACAGCTGATTACTTTTAAATAAAACATTTTATTGACAAAGATTTGAAACTATAGTATACTTTTTAAGTAAGCTGATTTAGCTCAGTAGGCAGAGCGCATCCATGGTAAGGATGAGGTCGCCGGTTCGATCCCGGCAATTAGCATTCTTTAACAGTTCCTTTTTATAGGAACTTTTTTTATTGACATTTTATTGTCCTTATAGTAAAATAAAACTTGCGATGAGTCGATATGTAGCGAGAGCTACTATTGAGCAAAGGAGGTCATAACGCAGGAGCGGACCTTGAGAAATTGTGTGAACCAATTTCTCACATGGAGATGCCTCTCAGGCTTTCTGGTTTTTCCAGAGAGCTTTTTTTATTTTCCTAAACACTATTAACTTCTATCTTTTAGCAATCCTTTCTGTCCAAATAGCAATAAGCTCAAGCAACAATCAAACACTTATAGACTTATTATCCAAAAAATCCTAGCTAGATTTAGACAAAAAGATACTAAGATGACCAATGAAATCTCTAATTACAGCAAAAGTTACAGAGCAAACTGTATTATATACCTTAGTATTGAAAGGAAAATGATATATTTTGTCCCTCGTCACAAAAAAAGACCTATCACACAAGCTAGAAAGCTTGATATGATAGGCTTTTTAATATTAGATTAACGTACAGTGCGGATACGCATTGTGTTAGTACGAACTGCTTCACCAAGTGGCACACCTGCAACGATAACGATATCGTCACCAGATTGTACAAGACCTGCTTCAACTGCTTTACGTTCAGCAATTTCAAACATGTCATCAGTTGATGATGGAGCTTCTGTCAACATTGGGATAACACCCCAGTTCAACATCAATCCACGTTCTGTCAATTCGTCAAATGTCAATGCCAAGATATCAGCATTTGGACGATATTTAGAGATCAAACGTGCTGTGTGACCAGTCTTAGTAAGAGTTACAACCAATTTGATGTCCATTGAGTTTGTAGCGTCTTTAACTGCTGAAGCCATAACTTCTGTCTTAGAGTTACGTTCAAATGAATCTGAGTTCAAACGTCCGTATTCGTTAAGAAGAGTTTGAGCGTTCTTATCGATAGTTGCCATTGTACGAACAGACTCAAGTGGGTATTTACCATTTGCTGACTCACCTGAAAGCATTGTAGCATCAGTTCCGTCGATAACAGCGTTAAATACGTCTGATACTTCTGAACGAGTTGCACGTGGTTTTTCAGTCATTGTTTCAAGCATGTTTGTTGCAGTGATAACAACTTTACCAGCAGCGTTCACTTTAGTGATGATCATTTTTTGGTAAACTGGAACCATTTCAAATGGTACTTCGATACCCATGTCACCACGAGCGATCATGATACCGTCAGCAGCTTCAATGATTTCATCCAAGTTATCGATACCTTGTTGGTTTTCGATTTTAGCGAACAATTGAACGTGACCGTTACCAGTTTCTTCACAGATTGCACGAACTTCGTTCACGTCTTTTGCAGTACGTACAAATGAGATCGCGATGAAGTTGATACCTTGTTCAAGACCGAAGCGGATATCAGCGTTATCACGTTCAGCAAGAGCTGGGAAAGGAATTTTAGTGTTAGGGATGTTTACACCTTTTTGTTTAGCGATAACACCGTCGTTTTCAACTTCAACGACAAATTCACGAGTTGCATCGTCTTTTTCTACAACACGAAGACCAAGTTTACCATCGTCAACCAATACTTGGCGACCAACTTCAACGTCATCATAGATGTCAAGAGCTCCAGCAACGTTCAAAGCAATCACTTCACGAGTTGATTTGATACCTTGTTTAGTTGCAACACGGATTTTTTCACCAGTTTTGTATGAGTACTCTTTAGCTTCACCTTCAAACAATTCAGTACGGATTTCTGGTCCTTTAGTGTCAAGAAGGAAACCAACTTTTTTACCTGCAAGTTTTTCTGCGAGTTTAACAGTTGCCATACGGTCACCTTGTTCTTGGTGGTCACCGTGTGAGAAGTTGAAACGGAAAGTGTTAGCTCCTGCTTCAATCAATTGAGCAATGTTTTCAGCTGAAGCTTCAACGTCAAGTTTTTCACCCCAGTATCCGTCATCACCGAATTTTTTACCACCACGGATTTCTACCGCAGGACCCAAAGTTGCAACGATTTTTACACGTTTGTTCATGATTTTTGTGACTCCTTTATATAATTCGACCTTTAATGGTCATTTTACCAGATTAGTTAAAGTTGATTATGACAAGCTCTTGTTCAAGTCAGAGAGTTCAATATCAGCTTTGTGAGGGTTATTGACAACGATCTTACCATCAGCTGTTAAGCTAAACAAAGCTCCTTCTTCTGATGTACCAAGAATTGGATTTTCAACCATTTTCTCGTTACGGATACCAACAGCGACACCACCGATTCCTTGTTTAAGGAGTTTAACAGCGTGTGCTCCCATACGTGACGCCAATACACGGTCACGAGCAGTTGGAGATCCACCACGTTGGATATGACCAAGTTCAGTTACACGAAGGTCGCTTGTATCTCCAGCTTCTTTTAGTTTTTGACCAAATTCAGCCGCTGACATAACACCTTCTGCCAAAACGATAATGTTGTGTTTCTTACCGTGTTCATATCCAGCTTTGATACTTGCTACGATGTCTTCCATCTTGAAGCCTTCTTCAGGGATGATAATTTCATCAGCACCAGTGGCAATACCAGCCCAAAGAGCGATATCTCCAGCATTACGTCCCATAACTTCAACTACGAAAGTACGACGGTGACTTGATGAGGTATCACGAATCTTATCGATGGCATCCATTGCAGTTGTAACTGCAGTATCAAATCCGATTGTGAAATCAGTACCTACGATATCGTTATCGATTGTTCCTGGAAGTCCGATAGCAGGGAACCCATGCTCAGTCAAGCGCATAGCTCCGTGATAAGAACCGTCACCACCGATAACCACGACACCTTCGATACCGTGTTTTTTCAACTGCTCAATCCCTTTAAGTTGGCCTTCGAGTTTTGCAAACTCAGGATAACGAGCAGAGTGAAGGAAAGTACCACCACGTGAAATGATGTCTCCCACTGAAGCAGCATCAAGTGGATAAATTTCGCCGGCAACCATACCTGCGTATCCATCATAGATACCAAAAACTTCCATTCCTTCTGAGATTGCTTGACGAACTACTGCACGGATGGCAGCATTCATACCAGGGGCGTCTCCACCACTAGTCAAAACAGCAATACGTTTCATTTGGTTTTGCTCCTTTTTCTTTTAACATTCTAACTGATTATACCATAATTAAAGTTAAAATTCTTTTATTTTCATTGATTTTTAACGATAAATCGTTTTCATAGTTATTTGACTCAAAGATTCCTGCAAACTAACATCTTTTGCAACAAAATAACCCGGCAAAAGAACATTTTTTTGTTCATTTTCGTAGCGAATAATGACTGGAATTTGTCCCTTGTATTGTTCTAAAATATGATAAATTTCAGAATCATGTTCATGATCAGCAGCCTGAATCCAAAATCGTTCACTCACTGCTTCTTTTAGATTATTTAATACTAACTGAAGGCGACCGTCTCTTGCCTGCACTTTTCCATTAAGGTAGTAAAATCTTCCTTCATGTAAGAGATTGTTAAATTGACGATACTGGTCAGAAAAAACTGTGACTTCAAGCTTCGTTTTACTATCACTAACTTTCAGAAAAGCCATGTTTTCACCTTTTTTAGTACGAATGACACGAATGGATTCTATCTCAACGAGTACTGTAGCTGTCTGTCCTTCAGATAGTTCAGACAAACTCACAATTGGATAGAGGGGATTCTTTGCTAAAATCAGTAAGGGATGCGGACTGATACCGACTCCAAGCCACTCCTGTTCCTTACGAAACTTTTCGACTTGCGTAAA
Source organism: Streptococcus nidrosiense (assembly GCF_042140045.1). Lineage (NCBI taxonomy): Bacteria > Bacillati > Bacillota > Bacilli > Lactobacillales > Streptococcaceae > Streptococcus > Streptococcus nidrosiense. Next base: position 1,114,732 of record NZ_CP152419.1, on the reverse strand, counting down.
ATCCTCACTCTCAAGCCAATTGTAGCTATTATCTGCAAATAAACTACCCAATTCTTCCACAAAAATAAACAAAGTAGGTAAGTTGGATAAGATTTTTTGACGATTTTTTTCAAAACTATCGAATAAACCAATCTCGACTAGGGGAGTTAAAAGACTCAACTTCTGATAATTTTTAGGCAAGCGAGTGACAAAATCTTCGACACTACTAAAAGGACGATTCTCTAAAATCCAATAGGCAAAATCTCGAGGCATCCCCTTGATACTCTTAAGTCCCAAGTAAATAGTCTTGTCTGTCAATTTATCCTGATATGGGATTGTATTGATAGAGAGTGGTGTCAGTTCAAAGCCCATTTCGAGGGCATCGAGAATATAATCTCCACTGGCATAGTTGAGCATGACTTGATAAAAGATTTCTGGGTAATGTGTTTTAAAGTAAGCAAGCTGGAAGGCTAAAGCCGCATAAGCATAAGCATGCGATCGGTTGAAACCATAACCAGCAAATTTTTCCATGACAGCAAAAACCTGCTGAGCCTGTTCTTTTCCATGACCTTTTTCGAGTGCTCCTTGGATGAAACTTTCCTCCATTCGGTGCATCTCAGCTGCATTCTTTTTCCCCATGGCACGACGTAAAATGTCGGCCTTCCCAAGGCTAAAACCAGCATATCGCTGAGCTACTTGCATCACCTGTTCTTGGTAAAGCATAATGCCATAAGTTGGAGCCAGAATATCTTCCAAAGCTGGGTCCAGAACTGTTACCTTTTCTTTACCATGTTTTCGAGCCACAAAGTTGTCGATATAGTCACTCGCTCCCGGTCTGTTGAGGGAAGTCGTTGCCACTACTTCTTCAAAGCTTTCTGGTTTCACGCGCTTTAATAAGCGAATAGCACCAGGTTGTTCAAACTGAAAAATCCCCTTGGTCTTCCCAGCTGCAAAGAGGGCTAAAGTTTCCCTATCCTCAAGATCAATTTCCTCAATCCTTAACTGAATTCCTTGAGTTTCAAATAAGAGCTCCTGCATTTTTTGAGCGAAAGTTAGGTTTCTTAAGCCTAAGAAATCCATCTTGAGCAAGCCATTTCCTTCAACTCCATGTGCATCATACTGGGTAATGAGCATATCCTCACCATACTTAAGAGGAATATAGTCCGTTAGATTTTTATCACTAATCACGACACCAGCAGCGTGGATAGAGGTCTGTCGAGGATAACCTTCTAGTTTTTTAGCGATAGAAAAGGCTTTTTGGTACTCAATCTTACTTTGAATCAGTTGTCTAAATCCTAGATTGCCTTCATAGGCGATTGTCAAGGTATCTTTGAAACCAATTTTCTTGGTTATGGATGTCAACTCGTACTCGGGAACACCATACCGTTTAAAAACATCTCGGATAGCCTGTTTGGCACCAAAAGTCGAGTAGGTGACTATCTGAGCAGCGTGAATACTACCATAACGGTCACGAACATAGCGGATAAATTCAGGACGATAGATATCAGGAATATCAATATCGATATCAGGCATGGTATAGCGTTCACGATTTAAAAAGCGCTCAAAGATAAGATTCTTAGCTACAGGATCAATACCAGTAATATTTAAGGCATAGGCCACTAGACTTCCAACTGCAGACCCACGTCCCATTCCCATATAATATCCCTGAGAACGACCAAAACGTAAGAGATCCCAGACAACCAAGAAATAGTCATCGAATCCCATGTCATGAATCACAGATAGTTCTTCTTCCAAACGAGCCTGATAAACTGAATCGAGTAAGCCTTTCTGTTCCAAGCCCTTAATAGCTCTTTCGCGCAACTCTTCAACAGCAGGACGCTCTGGATTGAAACGTGGAAGCTTGAGACTACTATCAATCTCATAAGTAGTTGCTCCAATCAGTTCAGAAAGATTTTCTAAGGCTTGCGGAAACTTTTCTTGAAATACTTGCTCTAAGCGATCAGCAGGTAAAAACAAGCCTTGTTGCGATTGAACATCTACCTCTCGCAAGGTCACATTTTCCTTAATCGCCTTGAGCATTTGAAGCGTTTCTAAATCCTCAGATTCGAAGGAATTAACACGATAAAGTGGGAGAATGGAGTGAGAAAAATTCGACTGAGGTGTATCTGGATACACTCCGATATAATAGTCATGCCCTAAGTCCAAGAAATCAATTGAAGAATAATAGGGAACAATAACACAAACATCTTCTAGATAGGGAGAAAAATCAGTCCATTCCTTTTTACCTGTCATTTTTAGAGTCGAAATCTTCATGAGATTTCGATAGCCATGATTTGACAAGGCTAAAAATCGAAGGTTGACGAGTTCCTCCTTATGATGAACAGTCATCTCAAGACCTAATACAGGCTGAATCCCTTGCTTTTGGCACTCTTTGATAAAATAATAAGCTCCATAGAGATTATCAATATCCATGATTCCAAGTGCTGAGTAGCCGTATGCTTTCCCTTGGTCAACATACTTCTGAATGGAAATCATACTCTCCATGAAACTATAAACCGTTTTTGTATCAAGTTGTGCAATCACTCGCTATCACCTCCCTTTTTCTACTTATATTATACCATTTTAGAAAATAGAAAAACAATTTCTTTCTTCCCTTGTAGAAAAAAGAACCACAGTTGAATTAACCGTGATTCCCATTCATTATTCTACCTCTAGGATAGGATTTGTAGCTGTCAAGTGGCTGATCTTACCACTGATACCAAAATATTCCTCAATTTTAGTATGTAATTCTAGCATTGCTTCCCGAGCTCGTGATGCCTGTTCTTCATTGATAGCTTCAATGACTAAAACAGCATCTTTGGTTTCTTCTGTTAACATGGTTCTTTGGGCTTCACGCCAGTTTAAACACCGACAAACCGCACCTTGTTCATCAAAATAAATCATTTCATCAGCTAAGGCAGGAGCATCACTTTCAGCCCCTAGTGGAAAGAAGGATTCATTCCCTTGAGCTCTTCCAAGACATAAGTCACCAACAATCTTAGCTAAATCCTCTCCCCCCATACAAGGAACTGTGTAAGAAAGTGAAACGCTATTATAGACATCTACCAAAGGATTTATTAGATTAAATTCTCTTCCTTGACTCACACATTTTAATAAAGCCTCAATAGAAGAACGAGCACATTTTTTTGTTTTGAGTTAAGTGAATGCCTGACGCCATTCTTTTTCTTTCATTCTACTACAAATTCAAAAAACGAGTAGCCTACAAGCTACTCGATAGGAACTATAATGAATTTTCACGAATCACTTCTACCTTGTATCCATCTGGATCTTTGATAAAGTAATAGTTTGGTTGAGTCCCTGGAAGTCCATTAGGTGCTGTTACTTCATAGCCTTTGTCGCTATGTTCTTTATGAAGAGCCTCAAGGTCAGGTGTACTTAGGGCGATGTGAGCAAAACCGTCACCGACAACATAAGGTCCGTGATCATAGTTGTAGGTCAACTCCAACTCATAATCATCACCTTCAAGTCCAAGATAAACAATAGTGAAAGCATAGTCTGGAAAGTCTCTACGACGTAATTCCTTAAAACCAAAGGCATCCTGATAAAAAGCGATTGATTTTTCAAGATTTTCAACTCGCAAGCAAGTGTGTAGCATTTTAGAAGCCATTTTTTTCTCCTTTGTTTAAAAAAGACTGGGACAAACTTGCACCAGTCTTATGAATAATTATTTACCAAGTTTTGCTTTAGCTGCATCTGCAAGAACTGCGAAAGCTGCTGCATCGTTAACAGCCAAGTCAGCAAGCATTTTACGGTTAACTTCGATCTCAGCCAATTTCAAACCATGCATCAATTGTGAGTATGAAAGTCCGTTGATACGAGCTGCCGCATTGATACGTGTGATCCACAATTTACGGAAGTCACGTTTCTTTTGACGACGGTCACGGTATGCATAGTAGTAAGAGTTCATTACTTGTTCTTTTGCAGTACGGAACAAGATGTGTTTAGCTCCATAGTAACCTTTTGCTAATTTAAGAATACGTTTACGACGTTTGCGTGATACAACGCCACCTTTAACACGTGCCATTTATATTTCCTCCAAATATTTCCTAGAATTGTTTACTTACAAATACGCGATTATTTCAAGCGAGTAAGCATTGCTTTGATACGTTTGAAATCTCCTGAATGCACCATAGATGCTTTACGAAGATGACGACGTTGTTTTTTAGTTTTTCCGTGGAAACGGTGAGAAGTGTAAGCACGGAAACGTTTAAGTCCACCAGAACCTGTACGTTTGAAACGTTTAGCTGATGCGCGGTGTGTTTTTTGTTTTGGCATGATTTTTTCTCCTTTATTTAACTTTCTGACAATTATTTTTTGTCAGTTGCTGGCGCCAATTGCATGAACATTTGGCGTCCATCCATTTTAGCACGTTGTTCAATGATAGCAATATCTTGAGTTGCTTCAGCGAACTCGGCTAAAACTTTTGCACCAATCTCTTTATGGGTGATCATACGCCCCTTAAAGCGAATGGATACCTTCACTTTATTCCCTTTTTCAAGGAATTTGCGAGCATTGCGAAGTTTAGTTTCGAAGTCACCCTTGTCAATAACAGGGCTCAAACGAACTTCTTTCACGGTCACAACGCTTTGTTTTTTGCGTTGTTCTTTTTGTTTCTTCTGGTACTCAAATTTGAACTTGCCATAGTCCATAATTTTTGCAACAGGAGGTTTAGCTTGAGGTTGAATGAGAACCAAGTCCACATTAGCTTCGTCCGCAAGTGCTTGCGCTTCGCTTAGTGGTTTGATACCCAATTGCTCACCTTCAAGACCGATTAAGCGAACTTCGCGTACACGAATTTCATCATTGATGAATAAGTCTTGCTTTGCTATGGTTTTCACCTCTTTTTTTAATTTAGAGAAAAACAAGAGCGGACTTGCTAACGCAAACCCGCACTACATGATTGTATTTCATTTCTGAAATTTGATCCGTAGGGGCCAGACAACGTTAGTCGCAAGGCGAGAAGTTCTCACTTCTGCTTTTCTCAACTTTTATATAATATCAAGTTTTCCCCTACTTGTCAAGATTAAAAATATCTTTTTTTAATTTTTTCAAAATATTTGCCGACAATGACCTTACTGGTTACGAGAATAGTAAATCTCATGCGGCTTCAAACGAGTATTGAGTAGTTCTGATACAGTCACAAAACTATAACCTTGTCCCTGCAAATACTCAATAACCTTTGGTAATGAATTAACAGATGTTTGATGGATATCATGCATCAAAATGATAGATCCATTGCTTACCTGACGTTGAATTTCTGTTAAAATAGCAGCTTCATTTTTACTCTTCCAATCCAAACTATCCACATCCCACATAATAAAGCTTAAATCAAGGCTATTGCGAATATCATCTGAGACTGCACCGTATGGCGGACGCATCAATTTAGAACTTTTTCCAAGAACTTTTGTAATAGCGTCTTCGGTATCTGTGAGCTGTTTCTTAGCATCTTCCAGTGACAGTTTTGTTAAAATTGGGTGATTCCAACTATGGTTTCCAACTTCATGACCTTCAGACTGCATACGTTTAAGAATCGACTCATTACCTGCAATATTCTTTCCTTGGACAAAGAAAGTTGCTTTAATCTTGTATTTAGCCAAGATATCCAATGCCTGTGGTGTTGTATTTCCGTCCGGTCCATCATCAAAGGTAAGAGCTACTACTTTTTTATTTTTCTCAGCCTGAGCCTTCTTATAAAGTTCTGCATCCTTTTCAGTTAGATAGGACGATTGGATAACATCAAAGAAGTCTGAAATAGGCAAAGCTATTTCTTCTACATTATTAATTGCTTTGACTGGATATGACACCAATTGACTATCTTTGTAAGCGAACTTCCAAGATGATAAATCGCTAGCTGAAAAATCGGCTATTACTTGATCAACAAGAGTTTGTTCAAGCTTTTTATCTTGGAGCGTTGACTTGATATTCTCAAGAAATGTTTCTTTGGCTTTGCTAGCATCTGTAAAGAGCTGATCTAAAGTAAACAGGGTCCCATCTTCCTTAAGATAAAGCTGATCTAATGATGTATTTTCTAATTCTACAACAGTAGAATCACTCAAATCATAGACCTGTTTTTTCACAAGATGACTCTCCACACCCTTGATAGAAGAAGAATCTTTCTCAGAGTAGTAAAAGATCAAATCTTCCTTATCTTCTACCTTATCCGTGATATCTTTTACAATGATATCCTGAACAGGGGTAATGACCTTGTCCCCCGTCATAGGATAGTAGGTGATGATTTCTGCCTGCCCTTTACGAAAATGATCTTTCTGACTTCCTTGTGAATAGGAATCATCTTTTTCTTTTTTCAGTGCTTCAATTTTTTGCTCAAAAGCTTGATTGGTCAAGACTTTATAAGCAATACCAGCACCTAATGTTAAGATTGTGAAGAATAGAAGCCCCACAATAATCCACAAATTTCTTCTCTTCTTGTCGTTTACTTTACGGTTTGTTCTTTTTTTTGTCATAGTCTTATCATATCAAATCAGGCCTATAATTTCAATGATAAATAGGAAAATGTCCATTTTTTAAGAAAAGAAAGGTAAAAGAAAAGGCCTAGATTTTTCTAGGACTTTTCTTGATTAAAATCGAATGATTTCTCTTGTTTTTTCATATGAAGAAACAAAGCGATTTGTTACTCCTGGCTCAGCAACTTCCAAAGCTTGGGAAATCTTTTCAAAAGATGCTTGATAATCAAAGGCATTTTCAAAGATTTCTAAAGATTCATGGAAGGCTTGTTGAATCCCTTCATCAAATGATCTGTAGCGATTAGAATATTGAAGCAACTGTTCTGTCAAGGTAGCATATTGCACGATACTGTATGTTTCTGTTTCCAAAACTTCCATATCATGTGACGCGATTTCTAGGATACGATTGACAGACTCAATGTTGACTTGTGACTGTTCCAATTCTGCCATCAAATCCTCTGTACTATGGCTAGCAGCAAAGAACAATTTCAAGAAGTTCTGTGGGATTCCTGGAAGATTTCTCTTTTCCATGTAGCGCTTGATTGTGTGAAGGCGATTGACGTAAACATTTGCCTTTTGACGTGCATTAACATCATCTTTTTCAATCTGCACTAGACGTTCGCTCACTGAAACTTGATCATCTTCAATTTCTTTTAATGTAGCTTGAACATTTTCTAAACGTTCTTCCAATACAGAGTAAGCTTCTGAATATTCCTCTTGTTCTGAAGTCAAATCGCTAACTGTAAGTTCTAGGGAATCCAAATCCACTTGAAGACGACGAACATGATTTACATCACTCTCAGCCATCAAGTAGGTCTTGCTCAAACGCTCGATATCTTTAACCAAGACTTGATTATTGTCTTTTAAGTGGTCAAGGTAGGTTGGAAGTGTTGACAACAAGTTTTCAACAACTTTTTGAGAAGCAATCTCTCGTGTGAAAATATTATAGAGAGCATTGATTTCTTCTTGAATCTGAGTATTTTCATATTCAGCATTGTCCAATTCCAATTTTTTAATATTTTCTTGGTTATTTTTCAAAGCTTCATACAACAACTGTAAACGTGATTCTATGTCAGTTTCTACAAAGTGATAGTTGGCATCAAGCAACTTACGATAGCCAGCCTCTAGATCTTCAAGTTGATCAGGGAGTTCAGTCGTTAGTTTAGTAACAATTGCTGGAATTCTCTCTACGATATGTGTCAAAGCGAGAATATGATTTTCAGCATTATCCAAAATCCCTGCTGCTTCAACTGGATCTCCTGAAGAGTTTAGCGTCACAAATTGAGAAAATTCAGATTGGATGTTCTCCAATTGTTTTTCAATTTCAGGAAGCGCTTGACCATATTTCTCAGAATCTTCTGCGACTGTTTTCTGCAGGCTTTCAAATAAATCTAAAGCATGCAAGACACGACCACTATTTTTGGATTCTTGTTTTTCTAGATCTGCCAAAGCATTTCGAATGGAAGCAATATCTTCTTCGATAAGGGTAATCTGGCTTTCAATTTGATCAATTTTGTGTTGAGCCTTCAAGAAACGAAATGAATTATTGTACCCTTCTGCTTCAAACAGATTATTCTCAATATCCGCAAATGAGTTGAGTGATAGGTCTACCCATTTTTGGTTCCACTCTCTAAATGCAATCTGACTTTGACCAATCAGATGCATATTCTTAACAGCTTCTACTTCATCGTTAACTGGAAGGTTATACAACTCTTCCTTTCTTTCTTCTAATACTGCGAGCCTCTTTTCATTGCGTTTGCGTAACAAAACTGCCATAACATATGCAATAATCAGAAGAGCCGCGATTGCAATCATAGTAATAATCAACAGATTATCAGACATATCAAACTCCTTTTTATACATGAAACAATTGTAATGATTATATCATATTTTTCAAACCATGGGAACTATTTCCCAATTTTTTTAAACGTCAAGTGTACTGTAGACCGCATTTTCTTCGATAAATTCTCGACGTGGTTCTACACGGTCACCCATGAGCATATCAAAGATTTTATCTGCTTCTGCAGCATCATCAACTGATACACGCGCCATGAGACGATGTTCTGGGTTCATAGTTGTTTCCCAAAGTTGATGGTCATCCATTTCTCCAAGACCTTTATAACGCTGAATAGTTGGTTTTGAACGTCCTTCACTATAGCGAGCCAAGGCTTCCTGGAGACGGATTTCTTGATCTGCTCCAGGTTGGATGTATTCTTTAATTTCACTGCCGACCTTAACACCGTAAATTGGTGGTTGAGCGATATAAACATAACCTGCTTCTAAAACGGGTTTCATATAACGATAAATCAAGGTTAACAAGAGGGTACGGATGTGAGCTCCATCGACATCGGCATCCGTCATGATAACGAGTTTTTGGTAACGGGCCTTTCTGACATCAAATTCAGCACCAAAGCCTGTTCCCATAGCTGTGAAAAGGCTACGAATTTCTTCATTGGCAAGGATTTTATCCATGCTGGCCTTTTCAACGTTGAGGATTTTACCGCGAATCGGTAAAATCGCTTGGAATTCACGGTTACGACCAGACTTTGCAGAACCTCCCGCTGAATCTCCTTCGACGATGAAAAGTTCAGTTTCAGCTGGATTATTTGAAGAACAGTCTGCTAATTTCCCTGGAAGGTTTGAAATCTCTAAACCAGATTTCTTACGAGTAACCTCACGCGCACGCTTGGCTGCTACACGCGCCTTAGCTGCCAAAATCCCTTTTTCAACAATCCGCTTAGCAATCTGTGGATTTTCCATTAGGAAGTCTGAAAATGCTTCACTAAAGAGGCGATTGGTAATCTTGACAACTTCACTATTTCCAAGTTTAGTTTTCGTTTGTCCTTCAAATTGAGGATTTGGATGTTTAACAGAGATAACGGCAGTCAATCCTTCACGGACATCCTCACCTGTAAGGTTATCTTCGTTATCTTTTAGGAGTTTGTTTTTACGAGCGTAATCATTGATGACACGAGTTAGGGCTGTACGGAAACCTTGTTCATGTGTTCCACCTTCATGTGTATGAATGTTATTGGCAAAACTCATGACATTTTCATGGTAACCAGTTGTATATTGCATGGCTACTTCAACTGTGATGTCATCCATTTCTCCATCAGTGTAGATTGGCGTATCAAAGATTACATCTTTGTTTTCATTGATATACTCAACGTAACTCGCAATCCCACCTTCGTAGTGGTAGTGTCTTGTTTGTTCAAGTCCCTCACGCTTGTCAGTGATGGAGATTTGAAGACCACGGTTCAAAAAGGCTAGCTCCTGAATCCGCTTGTTTAATTTATCAAAATCAAAAGTTGTTGTTTCTGTAAAAATCTCTGGGTCTGGCGTGAAGTGTACGGTTGTACCTGTTTTATCTGTATCTCCAATCACCTCAAGGTCAGCAACAACATGTCCACGACGGTATTCTTGGTAATGGATTTTTCCATTTTTGTGAACACGAACATCCAACTGAGTTGAGAGGGCATTTACAACCGATGAACCTACACCGTGGAGTCCACCTGAAACCTTGTAACCGCCACCGCCAAATTTACCTCCAGCGTGAAGAACGGTAAAGACAGTTTCAACGGCAGGACGGCCTGTCTTTTCTTGAATATCAACAGGGATACCACGTCCATCATCAACAACCGTAATAGAGTCATCTGGCTCAATAAAGACCTGAATATGACTAGCAAATCCCGCCAAGGCCTCATCGATAGAGTTATCAACGATTTCCCAGACTAGGTGGTGAAGACCTTCTTTTGAAGTCGATCCGATATACATTCCAGGACGCATACGAACGGCTTCCAGACCTTCCAAAACTTGAATCTGACTGGCATCATAATCCTGTGCCTGTTGGTTTTTGATTTCTTCTGTCATTTTTTCCCTTTTTCTTACATTTCTAATACTTGTCTCAATGTCACGATATTTTTAAAGAGATGCGTCGCTAAGCCTGCTGCTTGTCCAGCTTCAATATCGATAGGACGGTCACCAATAACGATACCAGAGCTTATCTTGTACTTATCTCGCAAATAGATCATAGACTCTGGATTTGGTTTTCTCTTAAAGCCAGAGCTAGCTGTTACTACTTCTGTAAAATAGTCAGCAATACCAGTCTTTTCAAGAATATCCAAAACTTGGTCATTGCGATGTGAAACCAAAAAGTTCCGTCCTCCCTGGTCTGAGATTTCCTCCAATAAAGCAGGTACTCCCTCAAACAAGGCAGGATGTTCAAGCTCTCGCGCTTCGTTTTCCTTATATTTTTCTAAAAAATGCTCTATTGTTGGGGCAAATTGGTCAATCGCAAAAGCAGTTGACACTTTCAAGGCATTATAAACTTTATCATGTTCTTCTTCGATTCCAAATTGAGCTAATGTTTCCACAAAAGCCGCGGTCGAAGTCTCATAATTATCAAGTAAAGTTCCACCTAAATCCCAGATGTAATCGTGATATTTCATACCCTTCATTATAGCATTTTTTTATCAAAAAAGCGACGATTTCCTTCTATTTTAACAGTAAAAAACGAGAAGAATCCCCTAATTGATAGATTCCTCTCGTTTTAGTTAATCTATTCCAAACACATCACGATAGAGCATGGCTTCTCTCAAAGCATTTGCATCTCCACCAAGTTGTTCTACTAAGTTATAAGCAAAGGCAAGGGCAGTTGCTGGACCGCGACTGGTAGTCAACTGACCATCGACAACTACTGTTTCCTTGCGATAGTGACCATCAGCAATTTGCTCTTGGACACCATCATAGCAGGTGAACTCTTTGTCCTTTAGGAGACCGGCTCGATTCAGTACAATTGGTGCTGCACAAATGGCTGCTACTTTTTTACCAACTTGGTCAAATTTTTGAAGTTCAGCAATCAATTGCTCATTATCACGCAAGTGAGCTGAACCTGGCATACCTCCTGGTAAGACAATCATGTCGTACTCAGATAAATCACCATCAAACACACGATCTGCTTGTACTTGGATGTCATGTGATCCCGTCACTCGGGCTTCAAAACCAACCATATGACAAGCAATATTGGCACGACGTAATACGTCCACCACTGTTAGGGCTTCGATTTCTTCAAAGCCATCTGCTAAGATAACTGCTACTTTAGCCATGATTTACTCCTTATTTAACTTTTTTCAAAACAACTTTCTTCCGTTTCAATCTTGTCTTACCGCTCTTTTCTTCGGCTAGATGCGTTTGATAACTCATCGATAGAAGCAGACCAACACCAATCAGATTACTGATAATGGCTGATCCCCCTTGGGAAATGAACGGCAAAGGAATCCCTGTCAGAGGAAGAAGACCTGTCACTGCACCGATATTTTCAAAGATATGGAACAAGAGCATCATAATGAAGCCAGTTGAAATGTAGGTATAAAATTGATTATTGGACTTGAGAGTGATTTTTAACATTCGATAGATAAGTAGGAGATAAAGCGTAATTACGAGGACAGAGCCGATAAAACCAAAATCTTCTGCAATGACGGTAAAAATCATATCACTCTCACGAACGGGAATGAGGAGGTTGGATACATTAAATCCTTGACCAAATAAGCCTCCACTTCCAATGGCGATTTGCCCTTGCGCCTGTTGATAGGTGGTCGTTTGTGCATAATCAAAGGGATTGAGCCAAGCAAGGATACGGTTGATCTGATAGGTTGGCATCCCGACCTGATGCATGAAAGCACGCCCATCTTTTGTGATGAAAATTGCCAAAAATCCTGCAATCCCTGATACAACTGTCGCAAAAATTGGAATGATAATTTTCCAAGAAACGCCAGAGAGCAAGACAAGTCCAGCAAAGATGGCGACAAAGACCAAGGCCGTTCCTAGGTCACTCTGTAAGGCCAGTAAAACTAAGACTGGCAGTGTGAAGACAATCATCCACAGTATCAAGAGAAAGTCTAAAGGAATCGTTCGTTCTTTTTCCTTATGTTTTTGTGTGAACTGAACAATGACCCGAGCCAAGATCAAAATATAGGAAATTTTCATGAATTCGGAAGGTTGGAAAAGTGTCACTCCTCCAATTGACACCCAGTTTTTGGCCCCTGTTGCTGCCACTAAATTTGGATTGTAAAAAACCAAGGGTAAAACCATAAGGACTAGACCTAGGGCGTAGAGATAGGGAGTCGCCTGCCATAAAAATTTTGTATTAAAAAACATGACTACAAAGCTGATGATAATTCCCAAGACGATCCATGCTAGTTGCTGACCGAGAATAGGCCAAATATTTTGAGGATAGTCATGGCTGACAGCTATGTAAATAGCCACAACTCCAATCACCAGCAAACAGAATACTGGCAATATCAAACTATAATCGACCCGAGAGTCGAGAGAACGTTTCATAAAGGTCTCCTTCATTCTTTCAGATGTTTATTTTATTTTTTATGTAAAAATTCTTGAACTTTTGAGAATACTTGCTCTTTGCCAATTTCTCTCACTCGACTAGTCTGTGACAAGGCTTTGCCAATCTGCTTTCCATATCGCTTGCTTGTCATTCGGCTATCCAAGATAAGGACAGAGGAGCGTTGCCCTAGACGACGCATGGTTCTACCAATTGCTTGTTTGAGGCGAATAATAGCCATTGGCAGTTGATAGTCGTAGAAAGGATTTTTCCCTTCCAGACGCAGTTCCTGATTCATTTTTTTCGTAAAGGGGTCTTCTGGATTTTGGAAGGGCAGGCGTGTCACCACTTCAATCACTCGAGGGTGAGTCGCAAAATCAACTCCCTCCCAAAAACTACCTGTCCCTAGTAAGAGTTGAGAGTCTCCTCTTTCAAATCGTTTCTTGAGTTGAGCCGGATCTCCGTTTTTATATTGGGCTAAATGAGAAAGAGATAGAGAGTCTGATACCTGCAACAAAAGATCTTTTGAAGTGAATAAAACAAGCATGGGCTCTTTAAGATAAGACAAATCTTCCAGCACTTCTACAAGAGCCTGAGCATAGTCTTCTTGAGAGGTTTCAGTCACCAATGGAAAATCCTTAACAACCAAGATTTCTTGATTTTCTTGAAAATTCTCATCCAGTCTGTCAAAGGCTGCATGCGGGAATCCCATTAGTTCTGGTAAAGATACTCTGCTACTAATTTCCAAGGTTGCAGAGACAGCTAAGAGTTGACAAGTCTCTGGAAAGATTTCCGAAAAGAGCAGACGTTGATTGCGACTGGAAGAAATGACAACCTTCTTGCTAGACAAGTCTGAGGCTGATAGCCAAAATTCTCCATCAGTGCAGAAAAATCGCTGACAATCCCGGAAACCTTGAACTTCTAACTCTGAGAAATCCTGTTGGAGTTGTGCCATTGTTGTCGCAGGGCACATTCTTCGTTTGCCAGATAGGAACTGGTCCATCAAATGACAAAGCTCAAAGCGAATACTCTCCATCAAGCGTCTCTGAAGCGTCCCTTCTTCTCGAACTAGAGCTTGATCTAGCCGGTCTACTATGTCGTTTAAAACGAAACTCTTTTGTAAAAGACTTTCCAAAGTTAGTAAGATCTTCTGGGCCTCATCCAAAATCAAGAGACGGCCCTCTAGTAGACTGGGATCATCCTCAAGTCGGGTAACGAGATAAGCATGATTTGTCACAAGTAGCTGGCAAGAGCGAGCTTTTTTCTGCCCCCGTCTCCAAAAATCCTCTAACCAAAAGAGAGAAGCTTTGGGAAGATTCCCATCATGCACCAAGTTTGGTAAAAACTGCTGGTAACGGTAAAGCTGACCAATCTCGTCTAGGTCCCCCGTTTCTGTCTCGGTTAACCAAACCAGGAGTTGCATCTTAAAACGTGTGTACAAGCGATTGGACTCTTCTTCCTCTAGTGCATGATGAAAGGCATCTAGTTTTAGATAATTCTGTGGTCCTTTAAGATTATGAATCGAAAGGTGAAAGACCTCTTCCAATCTACGAGCCTCTTCTTGCATCACTTGATTTTGTAGAACTTTAGTAGGAACACTGAGAAGGATTCCTTTATCGTTTTCTAGTGATAAAGCGGGTAACAAATAGCCGTAGGTTTTCCCAATTCCAGTCTGAGCTTGCACAAAAGCAATTTTCTCATTCTGTAGAAAATCTTGAACCTTTTGAGAAAAGCTAGCTTGCGGAAGTCTATCTTCCAAATCCAACAAGGCAATATTGGTTTGGAAATCTTTCGATAGTTTACGTGGAGAAAGGGCTGGCTTTTCTTTTCTTAAAAATAAACCTTGCACCTCTACCAAGTCATGTTCAACTAGGATAGACTGCTTCTGATAAACTTCCTCGATGACCAGATAAGACTCATATAATAAACCATCTGACAAACTTAACAAGCGCTCCAATAAGCCTTTTGGCAGTCCAAACATTTTTTGTCGCATACAAAGAAAGAGCTCTGCTGTTGCTTGGGCATCTGATAAGGCAGTATGGGCTTTTTCTAGTGAAATTCCCAACTCTTGACAGAGAATTCCCAGGTTGTATTTTTCAAGCTGAGGATAAAACACCTGAGCCAACTCGACTGTATCGATACGGGGAGTGCGCAATTCATAGCCTTCGAAAAAGAGAAATTCTGCCAACAAATTGGCATCAAACTGGACATTGTGCGCAACAAAAACACCGTCCTTGACCAAGTCAAAAATTTTTCCAGCCACCTGAGAAAATTCTGGTGCCTCTGCTAGTCGCTGATCGGTCAAGCCCGTTAATTCTTTGATATGAGAATCCAAGGGTTCGTGGGGATTGACATCCGTTGCAAATTGGTCAACAATCTCGCCATTTTCAATGACCACGATTCCCACTTGGATAATTTTTGCCTTGCTTCCGGTACTGGTTGCCTCTAAATCCACGACCACGTACCGATCATTTCTAAAATTCATCATTAAAAATTATATCAAAATTTACACAATTTGACATCCATGAACTTTATTGGAAGGGTCAAGTTTCTTGCAAGTTTTTCTAAAAAATGATTGAATAGAAGTTTAGAAAAGGAGGGACATCATGAACCCATTAGATTTGTTTAATCAAGTAAAAGAGCTAATCGAGAAAAAAGATTTGGCTGCCGCAAAAACCTTTGTCGAAGAAAACAAGGACCAACTCGGTGAGTATCTTAACCAAGCACAAACTTTGATTTCAGGCTCAGAAGGAATCGGTAATCTTGTTGATAAGGTCAAAGGACTCTTCTAATCCTTAAAAGGCACCTGAAAACCTCAGGTGTCTTTTTGTATTTTCTTCATGAAGGCTGGGATATGTTGACTAATCGTGGTTGGCAGAACTACAAAATTGTCCTCAGCTAGTTCTTGGGCAATTGCTGAATGTAAATAGGTCGCTACTGTCACTCTTTCATAGAGACTTGCTTGTGGAAATTGGCCTGCAAAGCCAGCGATCATCCCAGCCAGAGTATCCCCCATGCCGCCAGTCGCTTGATAGGGACCGCCAACACCCAGCTGATAAAAATCAGCATGCCCGGCTTGCCAGATTCGAGTAGCTGGACCTTTTTGGACTAAAATCGTTCCTGAAGGAAAGCTCTTCAAAGCCTCTCCTGTTTCCTTGCTTCCTTGGGAATCCAAATCTAAGCCTGACAAGACTTGCCATTCCCTTTGGTGAGGAGTTAAAACTAGATGGGCTTTAGGAAATTTCATTCCCGTCTTCGCAAAAATGGATAAGGCACCACCATCCAGTATGAGAGTCTGGTCTTGATTTAAATGAAAAAAAACTGTTTGGAGAAGCTGTTCTCCATGCTTATCATCCACTAGTCCAGGTCCGACCAAGACAACACTTGCTTTCTGTAACTGTTGCTCCAGTAATTGCTTATCATCAAGGTCAAAAGCCATAGCCTCCGGCAGATGGCTATGCAGAGCTGAAATATTCTCCTTATCCGTTGCTACTGTCACTAAGCCTGCGCCACTTTTAACAGCCCCTAAGGCAGCCATAACAATCGCTCCCCCATAGGGATAAGTCCCTCCAATCAAGAGAAGACGACCATAGTCTCCCTTATGACTAGAACGAGAACGCTCGATGATCACTTTTTTCAGTAGAGCTTGATCAATCTCTTTCATACACTACTCCTTCAACTTATCCTTACCATGTAGTACTTGATTAACCTTGGTATTCCAAGCCTGTAACCCTTCTCCCTCATAGTCTAGGTAAATCACTCTATCTTGTAATTGACAAGGAATCAAACCTTCAAAACAAGCCTTATCTTTTGACGGGATGATACACAAATGAAGAAAGGTATTCAAATCTAACCTATCTCTTACCTTCGCAACATGATAGCCATCAAAGATATAACCTGGCGCTTGAATTAATTCTTCATACAGAAAATGAAAACTAACGCCAGGAATGAACTTTTCTTGCAATTCCTCCTCAGACGGTGCCCGTCCTAACAAACGCTCCATAGCGAGTCGGTAACCCGAAGTCGTATTAGACCATCCGAACATGATATAGTCAAAATAGTCTGCTGGATCAGAAGCTGCATTACGACTATCTGTAACTAGCTCAGCCCCACTTTTACCAAATACTTTAACCGCCGACCTGAGTTTTCCAGTCTGAAAAATAGCCTGAGCCACCTCAACTGTACAAGTATGACTACAATAATTTGAAGTAACCAACTTCCTCTGGATATCATAGGTAGAAGCTACAAGGCGATGACTTGGTCTATACGGAGGAAAAAAGCTATGCTCTTGCAAGTAATCATGAATTTGTTTATTTAATTCGAGATCCTCACATTCCACAATGATCTGACGACGATAGTCCTGTTCATAAGCAATAAACTTTGCTAGCTTCTCCAATTCCCATTCTTTAATCTGAGGATAGTTTTCAAGAGCAAATTGATAGATTCCATCCCACTGGAGACTAAAATCTGCATTACAGACTTTTACAATCATGGTTCTTCTCCTCAGATTCTCTTACTTCAATTATACACCTCACTACCCAATTAATAAAGAGAGTGGGACAGAAATCGGTAATTCGTTAGAATTCGATTTCGTCGTCCCACCTCCGCACAGTTGAGTAGGGCTGTAAAAGCTGATGAAATCAGCGTAGTAGAGCCCACTCAACCACTGCGTCTTGCTCGGCAATCCAAAGACAATTGAGAGGCTAGGACTTTTGTCCCAGCCTCTTCATTTATAACGATTAGCTTTTTTATAGCTGGGAGTTATCAGTCTTACTTTTCTTTACGTTTAACTGTTAGTAGTGCCACTGACAAAACAAGACTGAGACTTGCTAGGAAGGCAGCTGTGTCAGGTCGACTTTCACCTGTTTCTGGAAGTCTTGCTGAATCTACTTTCTCTGAAGCATTTTCAAAGTTTTCTCCCTTAACTGCTGGTTCATGAGCTTGTTCTACTGGTTTTACTGGTTCTTGGTTTTGTTCTTTATAGACAATCGCATAAAGTCCTAGATCTTTGGTGACAAATTCAACCATGTCACCTACAAGCGTCACCTTTTGAACCTGCAAGCCTTGATCTAAGCTCATGTGATAAACTCCTTGAACCTGTCCCTTGACTGGCAATCTCACTAGGACAACACCTTTGAGTTCAACTTCTTGGTTGTCCTTATCCAGCAATTTCACTTGATAAGCATCGTAGTGCTTACCAGCTAATTCTTGACGTAGAACCTTTTGAACTTGAAGTTTGAGGTCTTTAGATAACTCTGTAGTTAGCCCTGCTACCAGAACTCCAGTTTCCTTATCAGTCAAAATTCGAACCTCTTCGGCTGGTTTAACAAGAATTGGTGCAGGCTCATTTCCAGCTGTAGCTACTGTTCCTGTATATTCTGGCAGCTCGTTCTTGGCTGCTTCCACAGCATTAACGCCACCTGTAAATTCTGGGACTTCATTCTTAGCTGCCTCTACTGCATTGACACCACCCTTGAATTCTGGGATTTCTACTACTGGAGCTGGCTCATCGCCTACTGTGCCGATTGCATTTGTGTACTCTGGTAACTCATGCTTAGCGGCTTCTACTGCATTGACTCCGCCCTCAAATTCTGGAACTTCTACTACCGGAGCTAGCTCATCGCCTACTGTGCCGATTGCATCTGTGTACTCTGGCAATTCATGCTTAACAGCTTCCACAGCATTGACACCACCCTTGAATTCTGGGATTTCTACTACTGGAGCTGGATCCTCACCTGCTGTGCCGATTTCATCTGTGTATTCTGGCAACTCATGCTTAGCTGCTTCTACTGCATTGACACCACCTTCAAATTCTGGCACTTCTACCACTGGAGCTGGTTCGTCTCCTTTACTTGTTGTCGGTGTTGGATCGTTTTCCACTTCTTGATAGAAGGTAGTCATTTCGTAGAATTCTGGTTCTCCACCTTCCCAAGAAACTTTTACATCGAGAACCCGTGAATTTTTTCCTGAAAGGGCAAAGGTTTGGAAACTTGATCTTACTTCACCCAAGTTTTTCCATACTGATTCACCAGCATCATTCAAGGTACGAACTTGAACATTTACTTTTGCACCTTCTGGCAAGTCAGCAATCAAGCGAACATGATTGGCCTTGGTTTCTTCAGATAAATGATAAACAAGCTCTCCTTTATCTTCAGTAGCTGCATAGCTTGTCAAGACATTTCCGTCAGTCATATTTTTCTTCAGGTTATCCGCTTCTTCGCTACCAGTTCCTGTCACTGTAGGATTATTTTCAGGATTGATAAATTCACCATCATTGATCACGATTTCGCTAAATCCTACAAAACGAGCATTATAATCCGCTGTAAAGAGAACACGCATGAACTTAGCAGTTACAGGTTGATCCAGAATACCTTCAATATAACGATTTCCTGGGTTAGCAGAATCATGTGTCCAGCCGTCGGTCAAGGAATTATCACGAATTTCATTTTCCACACCATCTCCGACTGTTACAACATCCGTCCAGTTCTTACCATCTTCACTAACTTGAATCTTCCCATCACGCAAATAATTACGCTGAGCGTCCTGAATATAGGCACGAATCTTCTTGATGTGACGAGTTGTGCCTAGTTTCATGACAATTTCCCCGTTTTTACGTTGGTAATCAGAAAATTCTACAAAATTATTAAAGTCTCCATCAAACAGTTGACCAAGGTTGTGAACGCGACGAACATCATTAGCACCATAATATTGGTGAATACCCATAGTGGTTGATGAGAGTTCAGTTGGAGCCACTTCTTTTGTCTTAACGACTAATTTTCCAGTAGGAAGCGCTTGATCCTTATCTGTTTTGTTCACGATGCGTACATAGCGTACCAAGGCGTGTTCTGGAAGTTGGTCAGCGCTCATCCATTCCACTTCATTTGCTGAATATTCCAGTGTCAAACCTGTTTCACCTGCACCTTCAAGTGCAATTGAACTAGCTTCATGGAGGCGGTCCAATTTCAAGCCAAGATAGCCATTTGCTGGAAGATGATTCCCTTGGGGTAAGGTCATTTCATAACGACCACGACTGTCCACTACTGGCGTTTCCTTCAGGCTGTCGACATTGGTGACGGTCAAATCAGTATTTGGTGTATCGACGTCAACTCTAAAGTCCGCAATTCTCCACCATTTACTGAGCAGTTGCGTGTTACGAACACGAACGTATTGGGCGGTGAAGTTTTGGCTAATATCTGAAATTCGATCCCCAGCTAAGGTCTGAAGTACCTTCCAGTTTGTACCGTCTGTAGAATATTCGATGACACCAGCTGCTAGTTTGTCACCTTCCCCTTGAACTAGATGAACATGTTTCACTTTCTTAGCTCCACCCAAGTCCATTTGAACCCAAGCATTTTCTGGAGTCACATTTGTTTGGTTGGCATGAGCCATCATAGATTCGGTGTTATCTTTGCCATCTTGCATTTGAAGCACACTGGTTCCATACTTGTAAACCAGATTTGGACTTAGAGTAATGATCCCTTTTACCTTCTTGCTTCCAAGTTCGAGCGGTCTATTGACAGCAATCTCACGCATGGCAAGCCAAGCATTATCTTTCTTAGCAGTGGCACGCATACGAACTGCTTGTGCCGTAATATCAAGATTAGTAAATTCAAGCGTACGTTCTCTACCTGTGTAGGCGGGACTTGTGAGAGCTACCCAGTCGCCCTGTTCGTTTTGATATTCCACAAGGGCATTTCCGAAGGTATAATTATCGGCTGTCTTTGTACCTGTAGCAAAACCTAGCGTATGGACCTTAATGGCTTTATTGAAACGAAGTCCTACATAATCATCTCGTTCAATAACGGTTGTCGTCTTGACAATCGCATGAGTATCCAAGTCGCCGTCTGTTACTTCTGCAAGACCTCCTTCAATCCCCGCACGGTTGGTAATAAAGGTGGTCACAAGTTTATCTGGATGCAGCATAGTTTGGATATGCGTAGCCAAGTATTCCTTTAAGTTATTGATAAATGGACGAATATGTTGCACTCCAAACACTGCCCGTTCATAATGGTCTACATAGAAGAAAGAGTAACTAATAGACTGATCGTAATACTTAACCCCAGCATAGTATTGCTCCCAAACCTTAGCATCATTCTTTTCAGCTAGACCTTCTGTCGCTGTCAGCAAAGCTTCTAAAGCATCCATCTGATCCACTGTATTATCTAACCAGTAGTGGATTTGGTCAAAAAGCTTCTTGTCCCCTTTTTCTTTCAGAAGGAGGGCGTCAGCCTTCAAGTTTGCAAAGATACCCTTTAATTCTTTTCTCTCTGCATCTACATTTTGACCAGCCTTCAATTTGTTATAAAAGTCTGTCAATTTAGGTGCAAGCTCAACAGATTCTTCCAATTTTGTGACATGTGGAGGGCGGTTTTGGTTGCGCATATGCTTACCAAGTTCACGAAAGGCTTTTGATACATCACTTTCCTCAAAATTTCCATTGACCACATAGTTAAAGGCCATATCATTGATTTTTTCAGCTTCTTCCGCACTTCTCCATTGCTTCCAACCATACTGAGCCACATCAAAGAGGGCTACCTTTGAAGCTTCGGATTGTTGCATCGGATTTAGCATAATGCCCTGCGCCAAGGACAAATCAACATTGGGATGTAAGAATTTTTCACCACCACCCAGAATCAAGTGTTGCTTGGTATTATCATTACAAGGCCAGTTAATCCAAAAATGAATCGGACGATACTTCTTGCCACCTTCTGTCAAATTCTTCTTCAAATTTGTTAGGAAGGTTTGGTCAACTGC
This sequence comes from Streptococcus nidrosiense, assembly GCF_042140045.1. Classification (NCBI taxonomy): domain Bacteria; kingdom Bacillati; phylum Bacillota; class Bacilli; order Lactobacillales; family Streptococcaceae; genus Streptococcus; species Streptococcus nidrosiense. The sequence goes on along the minus strand of NZ_CP152419.1, from coordinate 1,093,177 downwards.
ACCCCATACCTTACCCCCTGTTAGGGTTAAATGAACCGTTTCTGGAAGGCGTTCGTTAAGCGTGCGAAGTTCATCTTCTGTCCCTTGTCCCATATACCAGGCTGGAACGAAAATCATATCTTTACGAAGGCCACTGTATTTTGTTTCTTGTTCAGTTAGCCAATTTGTCAGGTCGGTCATTAACCGAACATAACTATTGTAGCCACCAACAGGCCAGGCTGCATCATCAGCTAGAACACCAAATTCACGTACCCCTGCATCCAGCAATTGGGTGAATTTCGCTTTAATGACATCTAAATCTTGTTTATATAATTCATCCGTGTCAAAACGCATTTTGTTATGCATAAATGGATGTATGGTCCATACATAACGAGTCTTTGTTTCATTCCCCACACGAGCTAGATCACGAATCTCTGACATTTTTTCTTCTGGATAGAGTTCACGCCATTTGGCATTGTGATAGGGATCGTCTTTTGGCGCAAAGAAGTACTGAGTTAACTTCAAGTCGCCACCATAGCGCATCAGCTCTTCACGGTTTTCTTTGGTCCAAGGATTTCCATAATAACCTTCGATAAAGCCACGATTCTTCACTTCTGCGTAGTCTTCTACGGTCACATCTCGAAGAACTGGGACAGGACTCTCCTTCAGCATCTGTTTCAAGGTTGTTAGTCCAAAGAAGACAGCATCGGTATCCTTTCCGACAATCGAAATCTTATTGTCCTTCACGCGCAAGACATAGGCATCAATTTTATCGTATAATTCAGACGAAATATCTTGGACTTCTTTTTCTGCCAGAGGAGCTTTCCCACGCACTCCAAGGAAAATATTGGTCGCCCCTTCTGTAGCTTTTGTACTGGTAGTATAGGATACATTACTAGCTTGGAGAACTTCTTTGGCACGGTTACGTGTATAAATATCTAAGCCATCGCTAAAGACAAGATTTACCTTTCCTTCTAGAGCAGTGACGCCATCGCCATAAGTTACCTTTTGAGGTCTTGGGAATACCGTATATTCTTTTTTAGCTACTTGAGATTTTGCGGCATCAATTTCTGCTTTACTTGCAGGTTTGTCTGCTGTAAATGAATCAGCTTTCTCCACCGTTCCATTTACTTCAGCTGGTTTCGTGGGTTCTGTAACTGCATTAGTCTCAGTAGGAGCTACTTCTGTAGAAGCATTTTCTACGGTTGTTACTCCCTTCTCTACTGTAGAATTTTTAGTTTCTACTGGTTTTGAAGAAGTTTCTTCGAGAGCTTGGGACTTAGTAGCTACCTCTTCCACTTTAGTCTCTGAAACAAAGTCTGCCTCTGCACTTTTAATAGCGCCTGCCAATTCTGGTGATAACTTATCCTCTGGTGGAAGTTGTGTAAGACTCGTTTCTGCTTCTAGTGCGGGCTCTGTCTCTGCCGCTTGTACCATACTAGCTCCAAAGATACTCGCACCTACCATAACAGAGGCTGCTCCTATTGCAAATTTTCGAATGCTATAATGACAACGTTTCTCAAAAAATTGATGATCCATCTTTCTTCTATTCCTTTCCTCCAACCACTCATCTAAGCGGTTTCATCCCTATTTTAAAAAACGGAGAGAACCTAGAGGTCCTCTCCATATGGTTGTAGCATTTTTCGATCCTATCCACTGGGATAGTCCAAGTATTTCTACAATCAATCAGCAATGTAGAGTTCCAAACTCTATTTTTCTTTACGTTTAACTGTTAGTAGAGCTACTGATAAAACAAGACTGAGACTTGCTAGGAAGGCAGCTGTATCAGATCGACTTTCACCTGTTTCTGGAAGTCTTGCTGAATCTACTTTCTCTGAAGCATTTTCAAAGTTTTCTCCATTAACTGCTGGCCCATGAGCTTGTTCTACTGGTTTTACTGGTTCTTGGTTTTGTTCTTTATAGACAATCGCATAAAGTCCTAGATCTTTAGTGACAAATTCAACCATGTCACCTACAAGCGTCACCTTTTGAACCTGTAAGCCTTGATCTAAGCTCATGTGATAAACTCCTTGAACCTGTCCCTTGACTGGTAATCTCACTAGGACAGCGCCTTTGAGTTCAACTTCTTGGTTGTCCTTATCCAGCAATTTCACTTGATAAGCATCGTAGTGCTTACCAGCTAATTCTTGACGTAGAACCTTTTGAACTTGAAGCTTGAGGTCTTTAGATAACTCTGTAGTTAGCCCTGCTACCAGAACTCCAGTTTCCTTATCAGTCAAAATTCGAACCTCTTCGGCTGGTTTAACAAGATTTGGTGCAGGCTCATTTCCAGCTGTAGCCACTGTTCCTGTGTATTCTGGCAACTCATTCTTGACAGCTTCAGCAGCATTGACGCCACCTGTAAATTCTGGGACTTCATTCTTAGCTGCCTCTACTGCATTGACACCACCCTTGAATTCTGGGATTTCTACTACTGGAGCTGGATCATCGCCTACTGTGCCAACTGCCTCTGTGTATTCTGGCAACTCGTTTTTAGCGGCTTCTACTGCATTGACGCCGCCCTCAAATTCTGGGACTTCTACTACTGGTGCTGGCTCGTCGCCTACTGTGCCAAGTGCCTCTGTGTATTCTGGCAATTCATTCTTAGCGGCTTCTACTGCATTGACACCACCATTAAATTCTGGGACTTCTACTACTGGTGCTGGCTCGTCGCCTACTGTGCCAACTGCCTCTGTGTATTCTGGCAATTCATTCTTAGCGGCTTCTACTGCATTGACACCACCTTCAAATTCTGGGACTTCTACTACTGGTGCTGGCTCATCACCTGCTGTCCCGATTGCATCTGTGTATTCTGGCAACTCATGCTTAGCTGCCTCTACTGCATTGACACCACCCTTGAATTCTGGGACTTCTACCACTGGAGCTGGCTCATCACCCTTACTTGTAGTAATGGCTGGTTTGACCTTAACTTCAACAACTCGATCTTGCGCCTCTGTCGTATCCGTATGAACAGTGGTACGGTTAGATCCTAGAACCTCAACATAATCAACTCTTTCACCCTTCTTACCTTCTGAGATTACACGACGTTCATCTTGAGCTAAGTCATTGTTTTCACGAATAATTTCCTTAAATGGAATTTCGGTCTTGACAACTTCTAAACTTGGTCGTTCGAGAACAGGACTTTGGTCGCCTTCTTCAGGAACAATACGGTGACTAGGTTTGAAGTGAATACGATATTCCTTGATAAGACTACCATCCTTAGCAAGAAGACGAACAAGGCTAGGAAGATTATCCTGACTAGACTCAACAACCGTTGTCACACCGTGACCACTTGCTTGAGCAGTCACCTGTGGTTTAGTGCCATTTAAGTTCACTGTATAATCTGAAACCGCAGGATCAAAATTTTCCAATGCTTTTCCAGCAACCGAAATAGTCACTGAAGGAGTTTCCACATCGTTTGCTTTAGCAGGAGAGTAAGCACTAAATTCGACCATTGCTAGACCATTAGTTGTAGATTTACGAGTCATGCGTGCTCGAATAGCTGTTGTCTGAATTGGATCAAAGGTAAATTCGATTGGTTTACCAGCTACGATTTCTCCAGATGCCTTATAAGGAATTTCTTGCCAGTTTTCTGCCTTATTAAATGGATGATCCGCATTTTCTTCATAACGAGAAATAGTGCTTGGTTCTGTATAGGCAGGCCCAACATATCTTTCTAATACCATTGTCGCTGGTGCGTCTGTTCCACTGTCTTTAAAGAACTGAATAGCTACTTTTCCAACAGACTGAGGTGTAATCTGACCATTCTTCTTAAAGAGAATTCCCACAGATGTTTCTTGGTCTTTCGGAGTACGAGACCAGTTAGTCCAACGTCCATCTTCGTTAAAATGACCATCGTTGATATAGAAAATCTTATCCCGAGAAGCTGCTTGTGTATCATTTGTAGTAGATGCAAAAGCTTTAGAATCTGTCGCATTATTGCTTGCATTTTCTGAGATAACTTGATTACCTTTTGTAACAACTGTTACTTGCATCTTGGTTGTTAAGTCTGTTCCTAGAACATGACCAAGCACTTCAAAGTTACCTTCTTGGGCAGTCGCATGTTCTGGGACTGCATCCCATTGGACAGCAAGATTAGCTTTAACCCAGCCAGTCTGTGATGGATAGTAGACTGTTACTTCGGCAGGCAATTGAAGTTGATCGCCAACATTCAAGGTCTGGGCACTATTTTCCGCAGCTACTGGTTGTGTTGACTCTTTTTCGTCATCACGGAAGATACGATATTCTTTAAGAACAGTTCCATCCTCAGCTTTCAAGATAAGACGTGTCGCACCTTTTTCACTTGTTGCAGGAACAACCGTTACCAAACCGTTGTTGCTGGCTGTGGCAGTGATTTCCTTGCTTGCTTGAGGAATATAATACTCTGTCTTAGATGGATTGAAATGTTCCAGCTTCTTGCCATCTACTTGGATAGAAATTTCAGAGCTGGTAGCACTTGGAACCTTACTTCCTAAAATAGTGATTTCTGTTAAACCAACACCAGCCTTTCCATCTGCCTTCTTCATACGCATACGAACAGCATAAGTTTCAACCTTATCAAATGTAAAGTGGTTTGTTTGACCTGCAGATAATTGTCCAGGAGCGTGAAGATTTTCTACAGCCTTCCAGTTGGCAGCATTGTTGAATGGATGCTTGGTATCTCCTTGAGCATGATTGACATCGTTTGGAAGATCTGGAACTTCTTGACCGACATAGTATTCGATGACATATTCTTTTGGAAGTCCGATAGCTCCGTCTGTGTAGAAATCAACGGAAAGATTATCGACAAATCGTTTGGTCAAATCACCTGAATTACCAAACAAGATAGACGCCCAATCATTATCTGTGCCTGTTTGCCATGTAGTCCATCGATTCTTAACATCTGTATTGGCTCTTGAAACTGTCAAGTCGTTCAAAGTACTAGCTGAATCATCACCACCCGTATTGGATACAATAGCAGCTGGCAATTGAGAACCAGTCCACTGTTTAGAGATATTATTTCCAGCAACAACTTGACTAGAAACACGGACATGGGCCTTGGTAGTTAGATGGCTACCCACTAATTGACCCTTGATTTCATAGATACCTTCAGTCTGACTAAAGTTTTCAGGAACCTTGTCCCAAAGGACATCTTTATAGACAGTTGTTCCATTAGAATGATAAGCACGGACACTAGCAGGTAATTGAACAGTTTCACCCTTAGGAAGAGTGAGGCTGATTTCTTCAGTAACCTGCAAACCTTCTACAGTTACATTTGCTACAGCTTCAATATCTGTACCTTCGACATGACCTTTAAGGGTAAAGCTATGATAGTAACCAAGTTCTTTGGCATCTACCTTGTCCCAAGTTACAGCTACCTTACGAGGCAAGCCCTTATCAAATTCTGCTCCGATTTGATCAGGCAAATTCGGTTGCTGATTGATATCTGTAGAGATAGAAACAGGATGAAGTTTGACAATTTTCTTGTCTACTGTATTTTCTTTTATCACAAGTTCAGTTGCTACAGACTGAGTCTTATCAGTTTGATTGTCAATACGAGGAGTGAGGGTTACACTACCTTTTTTGTAAAGAAGTAAGTTCTTACCATTCACCTCAAGATGTCCACCATCAGCTGACTTAGCTTCCAAATGGATATCTGACGCTGAAAATTCAGTTTGTGAACCATCTTCGTAGTGCCCAATGACATGATAAGGGAGAACTTGGTCTTCTGTTGCATTTTCTTTTCCTTCAACACTTACTTCCAAGCGTGTCAAGGCAGGAGCTTCCTTCACAAACTGAATCAAATAAGTTTGAACTAAATCGCCCTTTTGGTCACTCAAAAATACAGAAGCCTGATAATCATTAGCTGCTGAAGCTTGTTGAACGGTTACCTGATAGCCTGTTGTCTGTGCTCCAACACTTGGGATTTTAGCAGTATAAGGAAGGGATACTCGGTAGTAGGTCTTTCCAGGCTCAAAGTTTTCAAGAGACTTGTCACCAACCGTGAGACCTGTAACAGTACTTTCTGTTTCCTTATCACTCGCGATAAAGGTTGCCGTAACCTCGTAGTCATTGCCTTCCAATTTACCAGTTGCTTCAGTACGTCCACCTTCTTTTGTCAAGGCAGATGGATCTTTCAAGGTCCAAGAAACGACATTCGCATCAACCAAGTTACCATCTGACAAAACAGCCGTTACAGTTTTATCCAAATCTTCTGCTGCTGTTCCCACTGGGACTGTTGCTACCTTAGGCAACCACTTATCAAGCGCAACGACCTTGACAAGGGCTTCAGCCTTGGCTTCGAGTCCTTCCACACTACCAAGGACTTTTTTCTCACCAGCACTTGCAAGGAGATCTTCTGGGATGTCCCAAGTCACAGCTTTTTCTTCAACACTACCATCGCTATAAATAGCTGTCACAGTCTCTGGCAATTTAGGATTTTCGCTGACATCAGTTCTTGCCTTCACAGGGGCAAAAGCGACAAAATGGCGATTTTCTTTCTTGCCTGAAACGGTTGTGACTGTTGCATGATCAGAGGCTAAACCTGCAGAATCCGCATATAAGGTGAATTTGCCTTCTTTTTCAGTCGATTTTACAATGACAACACCTTTACCATTGAAGGCTTTTCTTTGCCATGTACCATCTTTCTGAGCCTTATAACGTTCACGGCTAGCTTGTTCCCCATTGTCCACACCAACGATTTGCCCTTGCCCATGAAGATTGAAATGAACAAGATTATTGGCAGTTGGTACAACATTGCCGTCTTCATCAACGATTTCATAATGGATATAAGACAAATCTTTGCCATCTGCAGTGATAACATGTTCTTCCTTGGTGAGACGAACTCTAGCTGGCTCCCCTGCTGTTGTCACACTATCACGCGCAATTTCTTTACCATTTTCATCACGAGCAATAGCTGTTAAGGTACCTGGTTTATAGTCCACCAACCACTCAAGATATAATTCACTTGGCTTAGCTCCCTCGTGATAAGGGCGACCATCTTCAGTTGTTTTCTTAACAAATTCTTTCTTACCGAGGGACTCATTGTTCAAGAACAATTCTACACTAGCGGCATTTGAGAAGGTCCGAACTGGAACCTTACCATTGACCAGCATATTACGTTCCTTGAGCGTTTCTTCAGTCCAATTCCAGTGAGGCATGATACGAACAGTTGGTTTTTCTTTGGCACTATACCATTCACTACGGTAGAGATAGAAATCATTCTTAGGCAAGCCTGCCGTATCAATGATACCAAAGTAAGAGCTTTTCACTGGTGTATTATCTTGGTTATGCCATGGTGTAGGTTCACCGATATAGTCAAAACCAGTCCAGATGAACTGACCTGCATAGCCAGCACGATCACGGTCAAATGTCCAAGATTCAGTAGCTGTTCTACCCCAGGCTACACGATCATTACCATAGTCTGACTGTTCATAATGACGATTTGGACGATTGTCGTGCCAGAGTAAATGAGCAGGATCAAAATAAGAATCACGAGTTCGAGTTGCTGAAGAAGTTTCAGAACCATAAATCAACCAATCTGGATGTTCCTTCCGAACTGCATCATAATTCCGTTCCCCATAGTTCATACCAACAGCATCCATGATTGCTGCCAATTCTAAGAACAAGCCTGTAGACCTACGACTAAATTTATTTTCCCCCATGGTCACATAGCGTTCTGTATCAATTGCTTTGATGATTGCTTTCAAACGCTTGGCTGTTTCTAGCGAACGCTCACCACCATCTGCTTCATCAACCTCATTACCGAGGGACCACATAACGATAGATGGATTATTTTTATCACGTTCAACCATGGTTCTGAGGTCAAAATCAGACCACTTCTCACCCTTCTTAGCTTCTGGGTGAGTTGCATCTTGGTCAAAGAAACGTCCATAGTCATACGTTTTCTTGCCACGATACCAAGTATCAAAGGCTTCTTCTTGAACCAAAAGTCCTAGATTTGCTGCAGCATCGAGCAACTGTGGACTTGCTGGATTGTGGGTTGTACGGATAGAGTTAACTCCCATATCTTTCAGGAGTTTTAATTTACGATAGGTTGCCTTATAATTTTCTTCTGCTCCCAAGGCACCGTTATCATGGTGGATACTAACTCCATGGAATTTCATTCTCTCGCCATTAAGAGAGAATCCTTCCTTAGCTGTCCAGTTGAAATAACGATAACCAAAAGTATCTTCTGTCACATCAACTAGCTGACCATCCTTATAAACCTTGGTTTTCAGAACATAGAGCTGAGGATGGTAGCTTTTGGTTGTCCAGAGGGTTGGCTTATTAACCAAAATCGTTTGCTTAAAGTCAGCTGTCTCATTTCCTGCTAAGCTCTTAGTTACAGAACGAACCAAATCTGAAACAGCCTTACCTTCCTTAGTAAAAATCTGTTGCTCCACAAATACCTTGGCTAAAGTCTTGACAGTATTTTTGATCTTGCTTTGGATTTGTGTTTCAACATTGCCATCTTTTTGTTCAGCTAGTTTTGGAGTTGTGATATGATTTCCATTTTCAGCTACCTGCACCTTGTCACGATAGCTCAAAGTAACATCGCGATAGATACCACTTCCTGAGTACCAACGACTACTTGGTTGCTTATTAGTAACTTGGACAGCAATGGTATTTTCACTACCATCTTTATTTAAAAATTCAGTAATATCGTATGAAAAATGATTGTAACCACTTGGATAATGACCGACAAATTTACCATTTACATAGACTTTAGAGTCCATGTAGACACCATCAAAGTTGATCCGAACATCCTTGTCTTTAGCACTTTCGTCAACCGTGAAGGTCTTGCGATACCAGGCAGTACCCCCGTTTAATTGACCGCCTTCATTTCGAGCAGGAGACTTGTGGTCAAAATCAAAATAGATACTCCAGTCATGAGGAAGGTTCAACTTAGACCAGTCATGAACATCCACATCTTTCTTAGAAAAGTCACCTTGAGCGTTTAGTTTAAAATACCAGTCTTTGTTGAAATTTTGTTTTCTCTCTTCAAGGAGCTGATTTTCTTTTTCCTTCTCTTTTGTAGCTTGAGGTGATTCACTTGCAGAAGCTTTTTCTTCCTTGCTTTTATCATCCGTTACAGGTTTATTCTGATTAGTTGTATCAGTATGTTCTTCTCGAACTGCTGGCTTTTCAGAACTTGCTTCTGAAATTGTAGACTCTTTCCCATTCGCTTCAGCAGCAGGTTTTTCAGTTTTTTCAACTTTGTCTTCTTTAGGGCTGACTACTTCCGCTCCCTTTTCTTCCTTAGGACTTGTTGCCTCAGTCACCTTTTCTTCAGTTATTGGTTTTGCGGATTCAACAGTATTGTTTTCTTTTTCAGTAGCGGAATCTTGTGGGCCATTTTGCTCAGCTTTTGCAATTGCTGCAGCAACCTCATCTGGAAGCTTATCTAAAGGTTGAACTTGATGAATCGTTTCCTCGCTGGGACTTGCTGTTTCGGTTTCAGCTGCTTGAACCACCTGAAGACCAAATATACTAGCTCCAATCATAACTGAAGCCGCACCAATGGCAAATTTACGAATACTATAATGACACCGTTTTTCAAAAAATCTCTTATCCATTATTGTTCCTTTCCAATGTTCTAGTAAGCGATTACATTTTACTCCAAAAAATAAACCTCCCTCTAGACGCTTACTTATTTTATCCATATAAATATTGATGCTTTTAATATATCAAAATAGTAGAGTTTTTTCAATAATTTGTAGAAGTTTTACTGTAATTTTATTAAAATAAGTGCAAGAAAAAACAAGTTCATTTTTTAGAACTTGTTTCTTCACTATATAAAATCAATGCTTGTATTATCTATCCAAACTACGCAATGCAGCTTGATAAGTCTGCTCCATAAGCATGGTAATGGTCATAGGCCCAACTCCACCAGGTACAGGTGTGATATGGCTAGCGATTGGCGCAACAGCATCATAGTCAACATCTCCACAGAGCTTGCCATTTTCATCTCGGTTCATCCCCACATCAATGACAACTGCTCCAGGTTTGACAAAGTCAGCAGTCACAAACTTAGCACGACCAATTGCTACGACAAGAATATCGGCCTTAGAAGCTACCTTGGCAAGATTATGTGTTCGTGAGTGGGTCAAGGTTACAGTTGCATTCTTAGCTAATAACAACTGGGCCATTGGTTTACCGACAATATTAGAACGACCAATGACGACTGCATTCTTACCTTCTAGTTCAATCCCATACTCATGAAACATTTCCATAATACCAGCAGGAGTTGAAGGAATCATAACTGGGTGACCAGACCAAAGGCGTCCCATGTTGAGCGGATGAAAACCATCCACATCCTTTTCTGGATCAATGGCTAGTAAAACAGCCTCTTCATCGATGTGTTTTGGTAAAGGCAATTGAACCAAAATACCATGCCAAGCTGGATCTTGATTGTATTTGGCAATCAAATCCAACAATTCCTCTTGGGTAATTGTTTCTGGAACTCGCACAACTTCACTCTGGAATCCTGCTGCAATAGCTGAACGTTCCTTGTTACGAACGTAAACTTGGCTGGCTGGATTTTCTCCGACTAAAATAACGACCAAACCAGGCACCAAGCCTGTCTCTTCTTTCAATTTCGCAGTCTTTTCAGCCAATTGTCCCTGTAACTTGGCCGCCAAGGCCTTCCCATCAATAATCTGTGTCATGTGTTTTCTCTTTTCTAACAAATATCTTCTATTATATCAAAAATATACTTGTCCCTCTAACACTTCTTACCTAAGAGACCTTATAGTCTGAAACTATAAGAAAAAGCCCTTATCGAGCTTTTCTAAATTACGATATTCTTACAAAACCTTACTCAAGAAATCCTTGGTTCTTTGTTCTTGGCTTTGTTCAAAGACTTGCTCTGGAGTTCCGTCTTCAACAACAACGCCATCAGCCATAAAGATGACACGATCTGCCACCTCACGCGCAAAGCCCATCTCATGCGTCACGATGACCATGGTCATTCCTGACTTAGCAAGTTCTTGCATAACTGCTAGTACTTCCCCTACCATTTCTGGGTCTAGGGCAGAAGTTGGTTCATCAAAGAGTAGGACATCTGGTTCCATGGCAAGACCACGAGCGATAGCGATACGTTGTTGCTGTCCACCAGACAAACTTTGTGGATAAGCATCTGCCTTATCTGGTAAACCAACCTTTTCCAAGAGCTCATGCGCTCTCTTCTCAGCAACTTCCTTACTTTCCCCTTTGGTCTTGATAGGAGAAAGCGTGATGTTTTCCTTCACTGTCATATTGGGGAAGAGATTGAACTGTTGGAATACCATTCCCATCTTTTCACGCATGGCAAAGAGGTCATTTTTCTTATCCGTAATATCCACTCCTTCAAAGATGACCTTTCCTTTTGTCGCTTCTTCGAGGAGATTCATGGAGCGAAGGAGGGTTGACTTCCCGCTACCTGACGGTCCGATAATCACCACAACTTCTCCCTTTTTAATCTCCAGATCAATTCCTTTTAAAACTTCATTTTTCCCAAAGTTTTTATGAAGATTTTCAATTTTTATAAGCGTTTCAGTCATTATTTTTTCTCTCCTTGTCCCATACGATTTTCAAAAGCTTTCAAGGCTAGTGTCAAGATAGAGGTCATAATCAAGTAGTAAAAGGCCGCAAATAAGAGTGGAGTTAAAGGTAGGTAGGTGGTTGTTGACACCGTAGTAGCTCCATTCCACAATTCCATAACACCGATTGCTGACAAGAGTGAACTATCCTTGATAATGGTAATAAACTCATTCCCCAAGGCTGGCAAGATATTCTTGATAGCCTGTGGCAAGATGACATAGCGCATAGCATTTTTAGGACGAATCCCTAGAGAGTAAGCCGCCTCTAATTGCCCTTTAGGTACTGCACTGATACCAGCACGAACTGTTTCTGATACATAGGCACCACTATTCATAGAGATAATGATAATCCCTGGAATCAAACGTGAAAAATCAACTCCCAAAACTCCAATCTGAATTGTAGGAGCATTGATGTGCATAAGAGCAAAAGCAATCATGATCTGTACCATCATAGGTGTTCCACGGAAAATCCAAATATAAATATTGGCAAGCCAAGCTAAGGGCTTCATTTTAGAACGTTGAGCAAAAGCCAAGACTATCCCTAAAATTGTCCCCAAAAAGACAACCAAAACCGAAATCAAGACCGTTACGAGAGCACCATAATTAAAATATGGCAGATATTTAGGTAAAAAAGAAAAATTCATAAATCCACTACTTTCTAAGTCTAACTTAAAACTTGTATGAGTATAACATGTTTTGAATAAAAATGCAATCTTTTTCCTTTTATTTTCAATAAAATTTCAAAGAAAACAGAAATAGCGAGAAATCTTAGTTTTTTCTAGTCAAGTGGATACTCTTTATGGTAAAATAGTAACGATAAGAAATGGAGGAGAATCAAAATGGAATCACATTTGGTTAGAATCATCAACCGCCTAGAAGCAATGACAAAAGATGGTGGTAACTTAAAACGTAACTTTGAGCGCGAGGGAGTTGTTGTAGCTGAAGTTGCTTTTAACCATGATGAAGAAAATGGCCCAATCTTTACACTTCGTGATGTTGAAGCTCGTGAAACATATACTTTTGACAGCATCGACTTGATTGCGATGGAAATTTACGAACTTCTATACTAATAATAGATATACAGAGGTTGGGAAAAAAGATCCCGACCTCACTTTTTATTAGCAATCAAACTTTGACGCGGTAGCTGATTGGACTTTTCGTTCGTCTTTTAGACTCCCAAAACTCCTAATCATCTTCGCGGGGCTGGGACTACGAAATCGAGACTTTGTCTATCGATTTCTGTCCCACCGCCTTTCACAAACGAGAATCCTTTTTGCATGACAAATAGGATTTTTTTCTTACTATCAAGATTTTCTCACGATTAGCGCTCTTCTATTAATAGTGCTAGTATCCAATCTTTTTACTTGAATTGCCCAATAATCATGATATAATTAAATTATATACTTGTTTGACTATTTTTGACCTTTTGGATTTAGTCAAGACTAAGAAAGAAATGAGGTGGCGGTATGCTCTGTCAAAACTGTAAAATCAATGACTCAACGATTCATCTTTATACCAATCTCAATGGGCAACAAAAGCAAATCGACCTTTGTCAAAATTGCTACAAAATTATCAAAACAGATCCTAACAATAGCTTATTCAAGGGCATTACAGATTTAAACAACCGTGATTTTGATCCCTTTGGAGACTTCTTTAACGATCTCAACAACTTTAGACCTTCTTCTAATAACAACAATATCCCCCCAACTCAGTCAGGGGGTGGATACGGTGGAAATGGTGGCTATGGTTCCCAAAATCGTGGTCCTGCCCAAACCCCACCACCAATCCAGGAAAAAGGACTCTTGGATGAATATGGTATCAATGTCACTGAGATTGCCCGTCGTGGAAATATTGACCCTGTAATTGGCCGCGACGAAGAGATAATCCGTGTCATTGAAATCCTCAACCGCAGAACAAAAAACAACCCTGTCCTCATCGGTGAGCCCGGTGTTGGTAAGACAGCTGTTGTCGAAGGTTTAGCTCAGAAAATTGTTGACGGTGATGTTCCGCATAAGCTTCAAGGTAAGGAAGTCATCCGCTTAGATGTCGTTAGCCTTGTTCAAGGAACAGGTATCCGAGGTCAGTTTGAAGAGCGCATGCAAAAACTCATGGAAGAAATTCGTGAGCGCGAGGATGTTATTCTCTTCATTGACGAAATTCATGAAATTGTCGGTGCTGGTTCAGCAGGAGAAGGGAATATGGATGCAGGAAATATCCTAAAACCAGCTCTTGCTCGTGGCGAACTCCAACTGGTTGGTGCTACTACCCTCAATGAATATCGCATCATCGAAAAAGATGCTGCCCTTGAACGTCGTATGCAACCTGTCAAAGTTGATGAACCAACTGTGGAAGAAACCATTATTATCCTGAAAGGTATCCAAAAGAAATACGAAGATTACCACCACGTTCATTATACTGACGGCGCTATCGAAGCGGCCGCTACCCTTTCTAACCGCTACATCCAAGATCGTTTCTTGCCAGACAAGGCCATTGACCTTCTAGATGAAGCTGGTTCAAAAATGAACTTAACCTTGAATTTTGTAGATCCTAAAGTCATCGACCAACGCTTAATCGAAGCAGAAAATCTGAAGGCACAAGCAACCCGCGATGAAGATTTTGAAAAAGCAGCCTACTTCCGTGACCAGATTGCCAAATATAAGGAAATGCAAAAGACAAAGGTAACGGATCAGGATACCCCAATCATCAGCGAAAAGACGATTGAACACATCATCGAACAAAAGACTAATATCCCAGTTGGTGACCTTAAGGAAAAAGAACAGTCTCAACTCATCAACCTAGCAGATGACCTCAAGGCTCATGTTATTGGTCAAGATGATGCAGTTGATAAAATCGCTAAGGCTATCCGTCGTAACCGTGTTGGACTCGGTACTCCAAACCGTCCAATCGGTAGCTTCCTCTTTGTTGGTCCTACTGGTGTCGGTAAAACAGAACTTTCTAAACAACTAGCTATCGAACTCTTTGGCTCTGCTGACAGCATGATTCGCTTTGATATGAGTGAATACATGGAAAAACACAGTGTGGCTAAACTCGTCGGTGCCCCTCCAGGATACGTAGGCTATGATGAAGCAGGTCAATTGACTGAAAAAGTTCGTCGTAACCCCTACTCACTGATCCTCTTGGATGAAGTTGAAAAAGCCCATCCAGATGTTATGCATATGTTCCTTCAAGTCTTGGATGATGGTCGTTTAACGGATGGGCAAGGTCGTACTGTTAGCTTTAAAGACGCCATCATTATCATGACCTCAAATGCAGGTACAGGTAAGGCAGAAGCTAGTGTTGGATTTGGTGCTACTCGTGAAGGCCGTACCAACTCAGTCCTTGGAGAATTAGGCAACTTCTTTAGCCCCGAATTCATGAACCGTTTTGATGGTATTATCGAATTCAAGGCTCTCAGCAAGGAAAATCTCCTTCAAATCGTTGATCTCATGTTAGATGATGTCAATAAACGACTCTCAAGCAATAACATCCATTTGGATGTAACAGATAAGGTTAAAGAAAAACTTGTAGACCTTGGTTATGATCCAAAAATGGGAGCTCGTCCACTCCGTCGTACCATCCAAGACTACATCGAAGATGCAATCACGGACTATTACCTTGAAAATCCAAGTGAGAAAAACCTCAAGGCTGTCATGACTAGCAATGGTAAAATCATGATTAAATCAAAAAATAAATTGGAAACAGTTGACTCAAATGACTAATTCCACATACTAAAAGAATGTTCTTACTTGACAGTAAGAGCATTCTTTAATATGATAGAAAGAAAGCGCACACATAAAGGAGAAATTTATGACAAATCCAACCTTTGGAGAAAAAAAAGAGGGTGTAACCTACAAAACTAGATATGGTGTTTATGCAGTCATCCCTGACTCAGCACATGAAAAGATTATCCTCGTTCAAGCTCCAAATGGTGCATGGTTCTTGCCTGGTGGCGAGATTGAAGCAGGTGAAGATCATTTTGAAGCTCTCAAACGAGAACTGATTGAAGAATTAGGTTTTACAGCTGAGATTGGCACTTATTATGGACAAGCAGATGAGTATTTCTATTCCAGCCATCGTGATACTTACTACTACAATCCAGCCTATCTCTACGAAGCTACTTCTTATCAAGAAATCCAAAAACCTTTGGAGGACTTCAATCATCTAGCTTGGTTCCCAATCGATGAAGCCATTGCTAACTTAAAGCGTGGCAGTCATAAATGGGCAATTGAAGCTTGGAAAAAACAGCATCAAGTTTAAATTAACTTTTCCAATTTTTCCAAAAAGTGCTATAATAGAAACAGAAACACAGGAGGAAAGCCTATGAAGCTCATCAACACTACTAATTCTCACTCAAACCTTGTTAAAAGCCAACTGGAGAGTACCGACGCTACACTCGTAGAAGTCTACTCTGCAGGCAACACTGATGTTATCTTTACTCAGGCACCGCTTCATTATGAAATCCTCATTTCCAATAAACATCGTGCTATCCGCGAACAAGAAATGGAAAAAATCCAAGAATTTTTCTTGAATCGCAAGATCGAAAAGCAAAATATCGATGAAGCTAATATCAAGACCCTCTACTCTGAAAAATTGATTGAAATCTCAATCCCAACAAAATAAAACTTAGTAATATTTGAGCTACACTCTAAAAATTCTAACTTTTTAGAGTGTTCTTTGTCTGTCTAATCCGATATTCTAGAATCAGATTCAGTGTTACAGAAAGAATTTTCTAACAATCCTTCAACTGACTAAATTTGGTAATATTTTTGTAATAACTCGGTACTTTAATCAAAAAAATAGCAAATTCTACTATCATTGTTTTGTAACATTAAAAAAGGAGCTCATAAATGGAAAAATTAATATACAGAAAAGCCAGGCTAGACGAATACCAAAAAATTGGAAAAGTAATAGCCGATAGCTTCTTTGACTATCCATTCTTAACTCTAATCATAGATGATCTCAAGAAACCTGAAAACTATCCTGCTTTCTTAGAACTATTAGAAAGTCTCCTTACTCGCCTCTATATCAAAGAAGAAACCTGTTTAGTAGCTGAACAAGACGGAGAAATCCTAGCTGTCGCCTTATTACAACAAAATGATTTTTCTATCCTATCTTACTTGCTAAATGGTGTCATAAAACTGTTTCGCTACATTAGCCCACGAAATTTTTTGAAGTATCTTGATTTAGTAGACCGTTCCGAAGAACATTTGAAAAAATCTAATAGCTTTGACTGGTATTTGATGCTCCTTGCAGTTAATCCATCCGTTAAAGGACAAGGAGTAGGCAGTGCTTTTCTTAGAGACGCAGTTGAGCCTTATGTCAAATCCAAGGGCTGCAAGCGCTTAGGGCTCATTACCAGTACAGAAAAAAATGTTCCGTTTTATAAAAAGAATGATTATGTATTGCTAGATTTTATGGAATTAGAGTACGGGACTAAGTCTATTGGAAACTGGGCTTTTTTAAAGACTATCGATAAATAACTAAAAAAGGAGTTTAAATCAACTCCTTTTTACTTTATTTAACTGCTTCTTTCAAGGCTTCTACCTTATCCAAGCGTTCCCATGGAAGATCGATATCTGTACGTCCCATGTGTCCATAAGCCGCTGTTTGACGGTAAATTGGACGTTTGAGGTCCAGCATTTGAATGATTCCTGCTGGACGAAGGTCAAAGATTTGACGTGCTGCTTTTTCAAGCTTGCTTTCAGCTACTGTTCCAGTACCGAAGGTATCGATACGAACAGATACAGGTTGAGCTACACCAATGGCATAAGCCAATTGCACTTCTGCTTTCTTAGCGAGACCTGCAGCAACGATGTTTTTTGCAATGTAGCGAGCTGCATAAGAAGCTGAACGGTCAACCTTAGTCGCATCCTTACCAGAGAAGGCACCACCACCGTGACGTGAGTAACCACCATAAGTATCCACGATGATCTTACGACCAGTCAAACCTGAGTCTCCTTGAGGTCCTCCGATAACGAAACGACCTGTTGGATTGATGAAGAATTTTGTCTCATCATCAAGATAAGATGCTGGAATCACTTCTTTGATAACCTTGTTAATCACATCTTCATGAATTTGTTCATTGCTAACTTCTGGATCGTGTTGAGTTGAAATAACGACTGTATCCACGCGTACTGGCTGGTCATTTTCATCATATTCAACAGTGACTTGAGATTTAGCATCTGGACGAAGATAGCTGATTTCACCAGACTTACGAAGCTCTGCCAAACGACGAACCAACTTGTGGCTGAGTGAAATTGGCAATGGCATGAGTTCTTCAGTTTCATTAACCGCAAAACCAAACATGAGACCTTGGTCTCCAGCTCCAATCAAATCAAGTGGATCTTGATCTGCGTTTCCACGAACTTCCAAGGCTTCATTAACACCTTGGGCGATATCAGGAGATTGCTCTACCAATGATGGATGAACTCCTACTGTTTCAGCTGAGAATCCATACTCAGTGTTGGTATAGCCAATCTCTGCAATCGTATCACGTACCACACGGTTAATATCTACATAGGCATTGGTTGAAATTTCACCAAAAACATGAACTGAACCAGTATAAACAGCTGTTTCAGCAGCAACGTGGGCTTCTGGATCTTGCTCTAAAATAGCATCCAAGATAGCATCTGAAATTTGGTCTGCAATCTTATCTGGATGCCCCTCAGATACAGATTCAGACGTGAATAATTTACGTTCTGACATAAAAATGTCCCCCCTTAAAAAATATTCGTTATAGAGTTACAAAGTACTGGTAGAGAATAGTTAAACGATGTTCACTACCACCTTATCGGGACCATATAACCTAACTATTATAACACGAATCTTTGAAAAATACTCGTATGATTACTATTTTTCTTAATTGGAAAATGTTTTCTAATCTTAGCCAAATAAAAACTCTTAAAGTGGATAGGATTTCCAACTTCAAGAGATTTCTTAAAAACTAATTATTTTCTAGATAAAACTCAAAACGTTCTCCGACGTATTGGCTCTTTACATACTCAAAAGCTGTACCGTCATCAAAGTAAGAAACCTGAGTCAGTCCTAAAATAGCATGACCTTTTTCTACTTCTAGATAATGAGCAATCTTTTCCTTGGCTAGACGAGCATAAATAGTTTGGTGAGATTTACCAATCCGATAACCATGTTTCTGTAAGGTTTGAAAGAAGTGCTTGGTTACTTCTTCTTTCTTGAAATTCTTGATAAATTTCTCAGGAATAGATGCTACTTCATAGACCACAGGAACTTGATCTGCATAACGAACACGTTCCATTCGAATAATATTTTCAGTGGTCTTGATCCCTAATTTTTCAACTTCTTGCTCATTAGGAATAGTCCGACGATAGGAAATCAGATGACTCGATGGTGTTTTCCCCTGAGCCTTCACAATTTCCGTAAAACTGGTCGTTCCACGCATTTTTTCCTGAACACGAGTACTAGAAACAAAGGTCCCGCTACCCACACGACGCTCCAAAACTCCTTCCTCGACCAAAAGGGAGATAGCTTGACGCAGTGTCATACGGCTAACCTCAAATTCCTCAGCTAAGTCTCGCTCACTTGGAAGTCTTTCTCCAATTTTCCAATTTCCCTCATCAATACCTTTTTTGATTTGGTCGTGAATTTTCATATAAGCTGGTAACATGCTTGCTCACTTCTTTTCTTTATTTTTTCCATTGTACCCTATCTCATGGGGAAAAGTCAAACTGCACTTGTTTGGTTGGTAATTCTGGGGCATTTATGATAGAATATTCAAGAAGATATTTCTTTTAAGAAAGGGAAAAGATGACCAACATTTCAACTGATTTGCAAGATGTCGAAAAGATCATCGTACTGGACTATGGTAGCCAGTATAACCAACTTATCTCACGTCGTATCCGTGAGATTGGTGTCTTTTCAGAACTAAAAAGTCACAAGATTTCGGCTGACGAAGTCCGCGCTATCAATCCTATCGGGATTGTACTTTCAGGTGGTCCAAACTCTGTTTATGAAGAAGGCTC
This sequence comes from Streptococcus nidrosiense, assembly GCF_042140045.1. Taxonomy (NCBI): domain Bacteria; kingdom Bacillati; phylum Bacillota; class Bacilli; order Lactobacillales; family Streptococcaceae; genus Streptococcus; species Streptococcus nidrosiense. The sequence continues at coordinate 1,073,640 of NZ_CP152419.1, read as the reverse complement.
ATTTGATATTGATCCAGAGATTTTTGAACTTGGAATTCCAATTTTAGGAATCTGCTACGGTATGCAGCTATTAACTCACAAGCTTGGAGGAAAGGTTGTTCCTGCAGGTGATGCTGGTAACCGTGAGTATGGACAATCCACTCTTACTCACACCGAGTCTGCTCTTTTTGCGGGTACTCCAGATGAGCAACTTGTCTTGATGAGCCACGGAGATGCTGTTACAGAAATTCCTGCTGATTTCATTCGTACTGGTACATCAGCTGACTGTCCTTATGCATCAATCGAAAATCCAGACAAGAAAATCTATGGTATCCAATTCCACCCTGAAGTTCGCCACTCAGTACACGGTTATGATATCCTCCGTAACTTTGCCTTGAACATCTGTGGTGCCAAAGGCGACTGGACAATGGATAACTTCATCGAGATGCAAATCAAACAAATCCGTGAGAAAGTTGGAGACAAACGTGTTCTCCTCGGACTTTCTGGTGGTGTTGACTCTTCTGTTGTTGGGGTTCTTCTCCAAAAAGCCATCGGGGATCAATTAATCTGTATCTTTGTAGACCACGGTCTTCTTCGTAAAGGGGAAGCTGATCAAGTTATGGATATGCTTGGTGGTAAGTTTGGGTTGAACATCGTTAAGGCAGATGCTGCCAAACGTTTCCTTGATAAATTGGCTGGTGTATCTGATCCTGAACAAAAACGGAAGATTATCGGTAACGAGTTTGTTTATGTCTTTGATGACGAAGCAAGCAAACTAACAGATGTGAAATTCCTTGCTCAAGGAACACTCTATACGGATGTGATTGAGTCTGGTACCGATACTGCTCAAACCATCAAGTCTCACCACAACGTGGGTGGACTTCCTGAAGATATGCAGTTTGAACTCATCGAGCCTTTAAATACTCTTTACAAGGATGAAGTTCGTGCCCTCGGTACTGAACTTGGCATGCCAGACCACATCGTATGGCGCCAACCATTCCCAGGTCCAGGACTTGCTATCCGTGTCATGGGTGAAATCACTGAAGAAAAACTTGAAACAGTTCGCGAATCAGACGCTATCCTTCGTGAAGAAATTGCCAAAGCAGGTCTTGATCGTGATATCTGGCAATATTTCACTGTTAACACTGGCGTTCGTTCAGTAGGTGTTATGGGGGACGGTCGTACTTATGACTATACAATTGCTATCCGTGCTATCACTTCTATCGATGGAATGACAGCTGACTTCGCTAAGATTCCTTGGGAAGTCCTACAAAAAATCTCTGTTCGTATCGTAAACGAAGTTGACCACGTTAACCGTATCGTCTACGATATTACAAGTAAACCACCTGCAACTGTTGAGTGGGAGTAAAGTTTCCTATAAAATAATAAATAATACTGCTGGAGCATGGACTACAGTGGTATTATTTTTTATAATTTCAATAATAGGAAAATTTCTCGACTCTCAACTCCTCTTTTTAAATCCTTGAAACCATGCTATAATATAGTAAGTATAGCTCCAATAACCTAATGATAAAGATTTCTTACATCATCCGTAAGTGTTATTCTACTCTGATTCATATTATAATGAAAGTAACAAAAGATGGAGGTGTTTCACATGGAAACAATTTTACGAGTAGAATCATTAAAAAAGCATTATGGAAAAGAGCCGAATATCACCAAAGCCTTGAACGGTATATCTTTTCAAGTTGTTAAAGGTGAGTTCTTAGGGATTATGGGGAGCAGTGGTTCTGGGAAAACAACCCTTCTTAACTGTCTCGCTACTATCATCAAACCAACTGACGGCTCCATTCAAATGCAAGAAAAAGATTTAGGTCAGTTAAAAGGTAGTCAGTTAGCTGATTATCGTGGCAAGGAAATTGGTTACCTCTTTCAAAATTTTGAGCTTTTGGACAATCTGACAGCCAAAGAAAATATTTTACTCCCCTTGTCTTTGCACAAGGTCGATGCCAACGAAAGTAAGGTTCGGTTAGAATTGCTTTCCCAATATCTAGATATTTCTGAACTTCTGGATAAGTTCCCATCTCAATTATCAGGTGGTCAACGGCAAAGGGTAGCTGCTGCGCGTGCCTTGATTTTAGACCCTAAGATTGTATTTGCAGATGAGCCCACAGGAGCTTTGGATTCAAAAAATGCGACCATTTTGATGCAAAAATTATCCGAAATGAATCAAGTGGAAGAAACCACCATTCTCATGGTGACCCACGATTCAGTCGCTGCCAGCTTTTGCAACCGCATCTTGTTTATCCAAGACGGAAAACTATTCCATGAAATTCGACGCGATTATCCAAGAGAAAGTCAAGAAGATTTTTACCACAGAATACTAAAGGTCATGTCTGTACTGGCTGGAGGTGATGGCAATGTTTTCTAAATTAGTCTCAAGAAATAGCAAGAGAGATCGAAAGAATAATGGCTTGTATTTCAGTTCCATGGTTCTTTCTATTATCTCCTTTTACATCATCCTTTCTTTGTCCCATCAAGATGTGATGATCTTTCTAAAACAAATAGAGAGTCATGCTGTAGATAAACTCTTTAGCATGATTCCCATTCTTTACGTAGCAACGCTCTTTATTCTCTTTTTTCTAGTCTACTTCGCAAGCAGTATGCAGATGGAAAGGAGAAAACATGAATTTGGTGTCTATCTAACGCTAGGGATGCGAAGAAGCAAACTGTTCTTGCTGCTCCTACTCGAGGATTTGAGAAACAGTATCCTTGCTCTTGGAATAGGTCTTCCAATTTCAATCTTGATTTCAGAACTGATTAGCCTAATAACTGCTAAAATTGTTGGGCTAGGGATTATTGAACATCAATTTTCTCTATCTACTACAGCTCTATTCTATACAATCATCGGTTTCCTAGCCGTAAAATTAGCTGTCTTTATTCTTTTAAGTGCAAAAACAGCCAATAAGGAAATCGGAGATTTGCTATCCTATTCTCCTTCTGGCATGAAGAAACTACTCCCCAAGGGTGTGTACCTTCTTGCTTCTGTCCTCGGAATTTTGCTTCTAGGAACAGCCTATTACTTGGGGATGAGTGGACGAGCTTGGGAAAATGTCATAACAATGGGCATCACTGTTCTCTTGGGGACTCTAGGAACTATACTACTCTTCTTTGGTATGCGTTTGTTTATAGACTTTTTGGTCAAGCTTGGAAGCAATCGAAAACTCCACACCTATAATTTTAGACAGATTCAGGAATTAGTTATCCAACGCTCAACTATACTGGCTATCTGCTCCCTCTTAATCTTCTCTGCCCTGTGCCTCTTTGGAGCAGGTGTTGCCATTGCAAGTGGCAATTCAGGCAATCAAACCCACGTTTTGGATTATACATTTAGAGATAGCAAGCAGGAAACAGATGAAAATCTTGATATGAATACAGTTAAAAAAGAGCTTGAAGCTGCTGGACTGGCATCACAGTTTTCAAAGATTCTACAAATCAAAGTGGGCAAACCGAAAGAACACGAGTCCGTGTCCTTTGAAAAGTTCATCAAGGTATTGAAAGAGCAAAAAGAAAGTAAAAACAAGGAAGTCTTAGTCCATAATTTCCAGAAGTATATAAGTTGCCACCTTTTGCCACTCTCTGAATACAATGAGCTTAGAAAGGCTGCCAGTCTCCCTCCTCTAGAATTAACAAACAAGGAAACCTACTTGTATATGGGAAAAGATTTTCTCCCGGATGAGAATCTAGTTAACTCTGTTCTGAAAACAAATCCTCAAATCAAAGTCATGGAAAATGATGTAAAATTGATTGGAGAGGTTCAGTCTTTACCAATTGTAACGGATCGTGAAATAAACATTTCTGTAGCCCTCATAGTCCCAGATGAGACCTTTATGAGCTATACAGATGGTCGGTATTCAAATTATGTTAGTGGTATCTTGGCTCCTGAGCTGGTCAAGGAAAAAGGCCTGATGAAAGCTATCTCAGATACCAATAAAAAGCTGAATCAAAGCCCTCTTGGCTATGAAAGTTATATACAAAACATGGGAAGACAATTATTTTACATTATCTCTGCCAGCTATATCACCATCTATCTGGCTATCATCTTCCTTGTTGTCGCAAATACAATTATCGGCGTTCAGTTTTTGATGGGACAAAGACAATCCTACAGACGATACCAGACTTTAATCCATCTCGGAGCAAACTACGAAACTCTTTGTAAATCTTCAGAAAAGCAAATCAATTGGTATTTTGGTCTGCCAATAGCCCTTGCACTTATCAGTAGTAGCTTCGGAGTGAGCTCCCTCCTCACAGGAATAGTACCAGCCAATGCAAGAATGGCCATGGGGCAGAAATTTTTCACAGCCATGCTGATAATACTGCTGTTAGCTGGATTTGAGATCATCTATATAAGAATTGTAAAGAAAAATAGCAACAAGTACTTGTTGTCATTAATGGAACCCAAAAGAGATGAATAAGGTAGAATAAAATAGGAAAAGGAGGAGCCGATATGAAGCATATTCTGGTTATTGAAGATGAAGCCTTGATTCGAGATGAAATTGTCATTTTGTTAGAGAAAGCGGGTTATCAAGTTGATAAGTTGACTGACTTCAAAGATACAAGCCAGCAAGTGCTGCAATACGATACGGATTTAATCATACTGGATTTGAATTTGCCAGGAGAAACAGGTTTTCAAATTTGTAAAAATCTCAAGTCCAAACGCTCTTTGCCCATATTGGTTCTCACCTCCCGTGAACAACTAAAAGATGAGATTTACGCCCTAAAATTAGGGGCTGACGAGTACTTAACAAAACCTTTCAAGAAAGAAAGATTCTTGGCTCGTATAGAAAACATTTTGAAACGCTATGAAGGTAGACAAAATTTGCTTGAAAAAGATAATTTCCTGCTGGATAGAAATACCTATACTCTTTATATCAACGGACATTCGATTTTACTCCCCCAAAATCAAGGGAAATTGTTAGAAAGCTTATTAGTGGCAACTGATTCTGTCGTCACAAAAGAAGAACTAAGTATGAAACTGTGGAATACAACTGAGTTCATCGATGAAAATGCCCTACAAGTAAACATTGCAAGGCTGAAAAAGGTGATGAAACAGGCTGGCATTGCTCTTCAAGTCAAGTCCGTCAGAGGTATTGGTTACAAGCTAGAAGAGGTAAGTCCAGATGAAAGATAATCTAAAATATCTAGCGAGTTATCTGCCTTGGTTACTTGTTCTCTTAGCATTTGATCTATTTACAGCTGTCCTGCTTTGGCTTTCAGATGTGAGAATGTTTCAAGCTCTCATTCTTCTCTATATTTTAGCCACCGTCCTGCTTTTTTTCGTCCTATCATTCTTACTTATAAGAAAAGAAAGAAAAAAAGCCACCGCCTATAAATCCTTCATAGCCAATCCTAAGATCGATACTGAGCTTGAATTATTGAATTTATCAAGTGCCTCAGAGAAAGAAAGCATTGAAAAAATAGCAGATACACTTTATCAAAAGCAGGCTCAAATAGGAAAACTCAACTCATTACTAGCCGAGTACGAGGACTATGTTGAAAAATGGGCGCATGAGATTAAACTTCCTTTATCGCTTCTTTCCCTCCTTTTAGACAATCAAAGTGACCAACTACCTGAGGATACTGCTTTTAAATTGGACTATGTGAAAAACCAAATCCAAGGAAATGTATCACAGATCTTATTCTACTACAGGGTGAAAAGTGAGAAAAATGATTTTCTATTTGAAGACCTTGACCTAGAAGAGTGTATCCAAGATCTTTTGGAGAACTTTGATCCCTTGCTCAAAGAAAAGAATTTTACGATTAAGTTAGAAAACATACAAGGAATCTGCTACACCGATCAACGCAGTTTTGAATTTATCCTGTCTCAAATACTAGCCAACGCCCTTAAATATTGCTCTGACAAACCAGAACTCAAGATTTCTATGTCAAGTGACAAGGGGCGCAAAACCCTGATTATTAGGGATAATGGGTGTGGAGTTAAAGCTTGCGACCTCCCTCATATCTTTGAAAAAGGATTTACAGGTGATTCAGGAGAGACAAGGAAAAAATCAACAGGCATGGGTCTCTATCTTGTCAAACAATTAGCAGATGCTTTAAAAATCGACATCGTAGTGAAATCCGAATGGATGCATGGATTTGAAATATCTCTTTCTATTTCGTAATTTTTCGATTAAGAAAATTGCCTAGTCATAGAAAGCACATATTTTATACCAAAAAGGAAAGCACTTCTGCTTTCCTTTTTGATATCATAAAAACACCCTGAAATACTTGTCTCAGGGTGTTTGTTTCAATTTTAAAATGTCTGGCGCTTAGCTTTTCGCTCTGCACGTCCACGAGCACGACCTTCTGCTCGCTTGGTTTTACGGCGTTTTTCATCGACAGCCCACTGGATTTTTTTCTTATATCCTGGTTTGACTTTTTTCTTTTTCTTTTTAACCAAACCAATCATTTCGATGTCCAGTTTTTCCTGTTTCTTCTCACGATTGGCACGACGATCGCGGTCATAGGTATCTTGGAATTCTCCGTCTTTAACCATCTTAGGCACAAACTTGATCCCTAGTTTCTCTAACTCACGAATATCTGAGTCGTCACTAGGCTGGTAAAGAGTAATGGCTGTACCAGGCAGACCATTACGTCCAGTTCGTCCAACACGGTGGACAAAGAAGGACAAGTCCTGTGGAATAGCATCATTGATAACGTGGCTGACACCTTCAATGTCAATCCCACGCGCAGCCAAGTCAGTCGCAACGATGTACTCAAAATCAAGGTTCTTGACCTGATTCATGATCCGTTTGCGTTCACGAGGAGCAATATCTCCATGAATCTTAGCAACCTTCAAGCCTTGGGCTGTTAAATATGTATGCAATTCATCTGCACGAGTCTTAGTATTGACAAAAATCATGGCTAGATATGGTTGCATGACTTGAGTCAATTCATAAATCTGGGCATTCTTATCACGACCTTTAGTCGAAATCAACCAGTTATCAATGGTATCTGAGATAACTGTTTTGGTCTTGATTCTTTCCATAACTGGATTAGACAAGTATTTTTTCAAGAATGGTTGCAATTTTTGCGGAATAGTCGCTGAAAAGACCATAAACTGCAAGTCTTTTGGAAGACTTCCTGCAATCTTATCAACCGTCTCCAAGAATCCCATATCCAAGGTCATGTCAGCTTCATCGACAACAAAGGTCTTAGCCTTGTGAATAGCCAAATCGCCTGTTTTTACCAAATCATAGATACGACCTGGTGTTCCGATAACAATATGGGGCTGGTTGCTTGCCAGTTTGTCAATTTGGCGCGCCTTGTCTGTTCCACCAACGTAGTTAACGACACGTACTTCTACATCCGAGTGGCCTGCAATTTGACGAGCAGCTTGGTAAATCTGAGTCGCTAATTCACGACTTGGAGCTGTGATAACTGCCTGCACGCTATCGCTCTCTTCATCCAACTGTTGGAAAATTGGAAGCAAGAAGGTATGAGTTTTCCCTGAACCTGTTTTTGATTCACCAACCAAGTCACGACCTGCCAGGACAATAGGAATCAACTTATCTTGCACATCTGTTGGAGTGGTAAACTTCAACTCCTCCAAGGCTTCCTCTATATATTTTTTAAACTTAAATTTCGTAAATGACATAATATCCTCGATTCTATCTGTCTATTCATTATACCACATTTTGATGCATTACAGTTAAACTTTCGGTTTGTATAATCACGCGGAAATTTCAAAATATACCCGAATAAAGACAAAAAAATACTCTCTGTCCATCCTAAACAAAGAGTATTAGATTTTTTACGTAAGCTTCCACTCTTCTCTCAGCCAATCACAAAAATGATGATAGCGTTGCTTAAGAGCTTCATGATGCCCATAAGCATCAAAAGTAGAATAAGTTGATGGAACTTTCTCTGAGATCAGTTTATGTATTTCCTCTGCATAAACGGGAGCCTTAGACAGACGATTGAAATGATTGGCACCTTCTGTCTGACCATTTTGCAGATAAATAAGGCTTTGGCTCTGCATCGAGTCATGCTCCCTGCAAAAGTCTATAAAGTCTGGATACCAGAAAGAACCACAGATAGAAAAGATACAGGTCGCAGGAAGATGATTACTATAGAGACTATAGACAGCAGCAAGCCCCCCCAGTGAATAGCCTCCATAAGCAATCCTGCTTTCATCTATCAAGTAGTCTTTTTTTAGAGCTGTTAGAATTCCTTGAAAGAGCTTCTGATGATAGTCGTCTCCCTTCCCACCAAAATCTGGGGCCCCTTCTTTCAACGCACTAGCTTTCCAAGGTGTAAAGTCATCCAGACGATTTTCTGGAATCAAACCTACTAAGATCACAAATTGGGATAGGTCTGATAAATAATCCAGTTCCCCATCGTTTAAGAGCACAACTGGGTAGGCTTGTTTAGAGTCATAGGTTGAAGGAAGGCTGACCCTAACCTGAATCCCTTCCCAGTTAAACTCCTTATTTCTTGATAAAGTCATTGATTTTTTCAAGGGAATCAATCACTGCAGGACCGTAATCCATCAACTCATCGTAAGAGATAGTCATGATTTTTTGGTTCTTGATTGCTGGGACATTTTCCAAAACAGCATTTGCCTTCATCAAATCCACTGCTTTTTCATCCAACTTTTGATTGCGGTCGCTGGTTACATAGATAATCAACTCTGGTTCCATTGATACTAAGTTTTCCAAGGTCAAACCAGATGTTCCTGTTGCGACATTTGTGTAACCAAGTTGGTTGAGCAAACTTTCTTGAAGGGCTGACTTGTAGGCACCAAAGGTTTCGTCGTTATAAGCAACCATAATCAAAGCCTTTTTCTTTTCACCCTGTGTTTCTGGGTTAGCTTTTTTAACCGCATCGATTTTAGCTTGTAATTGCTCTGCGTATTGATTAGCCTTGTCTTGGACATTGAAAATGGTACCAAGATTCTTCACATCTTCTACGATATTTCCTAAATCTTGTTGGATAGTTGAAAGTGAAGCTTTTTGCGTATAAATAGGGATTTTGTTTTCATTCCAAGCACTAATGGTTCCCATTGACTTTTCAGAAAACATCATGTTGCGTCCCATCAAGGCATCTGGTTCATAAGAAAGAACTGTTTCTTGTGAGACAGACTTTTTATCACCAATATGAGGGATGGCTTCAATAGCATCCTTGTATTTACCAGTTACGGCATTATCAGGATTGAGCATACCAGCAATTTTATCCTTCAAACCGAGTTCAAGTAGGATTTCAGTTGTTGAAAGGTTGTTGGTGATGACCTTTTCAGGAGCCTTTTCAAATACTTGTTCGACTTCATTTCCTTTAGCGTCATAAGTTTTGATGGTTACAGGATAGCTGGTTTCTGTACTAGCCTTTTGACTTGTCTCTGTGCTTGATTGTGTGGTAGCTTTTTCTGTTGCACTATTTCCACAAGCTGCTAAAGTTAAGGTAGCTACTGTTAGGAGCAATATACTAAGTGATTTTTTCATGTTTTGTTTTCCTTTTCATTTTTTATAAATAGTGAATCATAGCTTGCTGATCTTCTGTCCAAGTTACCTTACTTTGGACGTCATAGATAGCCTGCAATGACTCGGGTGTGATGGTCTCTTTTGGAGTCCCTTGGTAAACAATCTCTCCTTCTTTCATTAGGTAGAGATAGTCTGAATAGCGACAAGCTAGCTGAATATCATGTAATACTGCTAGTACATTGATATTGAGATGTTTGACAATGGTTAACAAGTCTAGCTGGTACTTGATATCTAAATGATTGGTCGGTTCGTCTAAGAGCAGGAGAGTCGGTTCTTGTGCCAAGGCACGTGCCAACAAAACCCGCTGCTTCTCTCCTCCTGACAAAGAAGAGTAGAGTCGATTTCTCTTTTCTAACATATCTACCTTGACCAAAGCATCCTCAACCAGAGCAAAATCACTGTCTTTTTCCTTTTGTAAGAAAGAGAGATGGGGTGTTCTGCCCAGCATGACAATTTCCTCAACCGTACAATCAAATTGTAACTGATTAAACTGCGTGACGACTGCCATCTGCTTTGCCGTTTCCTTGACGCTCAATTGTTCCAGTGGCTTTCCATCTAGAGAAATCAAGCCCTGATCAGGCTTTTCCTGTCGATAGAGGAGTTTCAACAAGCTAGTCTTCCCACTGCCATTTGGTCCTAAAATGGTATGAAATTGCTTGCCCTCAAGTTTAAGTGAGATTCCTTTGAGAATTTTTTTCTCACCGATTCCAAAGTGAATATCCTGACACATTAAGTCCATATCAGACCCTCACCTCCCTTCGTCTACTTCCAACCATGTAGATAAAGAAAGGTGCACCTACTAAGGCTGTGAAGATACCAATCGGAAGTTCAGCATTCTGAATCAAGACACGAGCAAGAACATCTGCCCAAACGACAAAGAGGGCACCTAGTAAAGTAGCTATCGGAAATAGCCTTCTGTAATTTGTCCCAACCAAACTTCGGGCTAGATGAGGTGTGATGAGGCCAACAAAACCAATAATCCCACAGGTCGATACCAAGATTGCTGTCATTATAGCCACAATCGTCACATAGAGATACCAGTAAAAACGCAAGGGAATTCCCAAGGTCAAAGCCGCCTCATCTCCCATCATCATGGCATTAAAAACACGATATTGGGTAGAGAAAAATAAGAAAGCTATTCCCACTACTACTGTTGGCAAAGTTAAGTGAGCCCAGGAGGTTCCCGCTAAGGAACCCATGGTCCAAAACTTGATGGTCATAACGCTATCAGCATTGGCACCAATAGAGATAATAAAGTTTGAAAAAGCCAAAAATAGCGCATTCACGACCGTTCCTGATAAAATCAGGCTGGAAGTTGTCATCCTGCCTTGCATAGAAGCAATCAGAAGGACTGCAACTGTTGCCACAAGCGCTCCAAGGAAAGAACCTAGACCAATCAAAACTTTAAATCCAAGAATAATACTCAAAGTTGCTCCAAAGGTTGCACCAGCTGAAATTCCTAACACATAGGGCTCTGCGATTGGATTATTGACTGTGGACTGCATGACGCTACCACACATGGAAAGGCCTGCACCAACTATCAAACCAAGAAAAACCCGTGGTAATCTCATATTCCAAACAATAGCAAGTGTAGACTTCGAAAGTTCTCCTATATCCAGAGGGGCCCCCATCTTACTCAAAATAATCCGATAAGTATCACTCAAGCTAATTTGAACAGAACCCATAGAAACAGCCAAAAATAGAGAAACTCCCAAAGCTCCCAGCAACAGAGATAGGAGAAAAACATATCGCAGGTTTTGATGGCTTCCAGAAGATTTGGAAAGCATGAAACCCTCCTTTAACAAAAATTAAAATTTTAGACAATTTTCATAAATAGTATACCACATTTCTAAATCAGGAACAAGGCTAGAAAAATGCACAAAAAAAGCCCTCTTAAGTCAGAGAGCTGATTTGAACTCGGGATAAAAACCTAGTGAAAAAGATGAAACTCCTTGTGTTCATCGAACACGGTGTCGTTTCCCTATTTTCATACGGATTTCTTACGCCCTTAGCATCATGATTCTTGCTGGATAAAACGTTTATAGACTAGACGGCAAGCCGAAGATTGTACTTGAGTATATCGAGGTAGGTGACAAAAATAAAAAGACTACTCAATCGAGTAGCCTTACTTTCAAGATATGCTCAATTGAACACGGCCTAAGCACTTGGCAAAAAATAAAAAGCTCCCTGAAGTCAGAGAGCTCATTTGAGCTCGGGCTAAAATCCTAGTGAAAAAGATGAAACTCCTTGTGTTCATCGAACACTGTGTCCTTTCCCTATTTTCATACGGATTTTTAACGCCCTTAGCATCATGATTCTTGCTGGATAAAACGTTTATAGACTAGGCGGCAAGCCGAAGATTGTACAAAAATTTTAGTGAAACAAAAAAATCTCCCCGAAGGGAGAAGATCTGGTTTATTTTACCTTACAGTGCTAGGAACCGTAACCGAAGATTATACTTGAGTATATCGAGGTAAGGTGACAACGCAATGTAAGTGGAAAATAAAGCAGATTAGCGACGAAGTCCAAGAGAGTTAATCAACTCACGGTAACGGTTAACGTCGTTTTTACGCAAGTATGCAAGCAAGTTACGACGGCGACCGATTTTCTTCATCAATCCACGGTAAGTAGCGTGGTCTTTTTTGTGTTGTTTGATGTGTTCGTTAAGGTGGTTGATTTCCCAAGTAAGGACAGCAACTTGAACCTCTACTGAACCTGTATCACCTTCGTGACGTGCATATTGTGCGATGATTTCATTTTTTTTCTCTTTTGAGATTGCCATGATGTTTCTCCTTTTTATTTGGCTTCATCCGAGTGACAGGTTGGCATGCCTGTAACCAAGAAGAAGTTATTTGTCTTTACGACATTTCCTATTCTACCAATAACTAACTTCTTTGTCAACTGATTTACTATTCTTACTGCAAATATGCTATAATATTCATAGGAAGGACATCTAAGTTGATAGTTTTATAACGAGGTGATTGATTATGCGTAAATTCTTCAAATATCTCCCCTACTATCTGGTCGTATTTTTCTTTTATTGTCCACTTTATGGATTATTTATACTACTATTACAAAATCCAAAACTAACGGAGCTCTATCTTTTAAATATATTCATCATTTCGCCCATTGTAGTTTTTATAGTTTCACTTCTTTATAGCTACCGTTTTGGTTTTTCACTGCATTGGCTTCTAGGTAGCTGCTTGCTCTATTGTTTTACTATTATTCCTTTCAGAGAATTTATTATTGTTTATTTCCTAGCCTATGAAATTCTTATTCTACTAGGTACAGTTATTGGTGTCGCTATCAGGTATCTAATGCAAAAACTGAAAAACAAAAAACTTTCACAAAATCCTTGAAAAATCTCACAATCATGCTATAATAATGCATAGAGACAAGTCACTTAGAACCTTTCTACCAGAGAGTGCGTGGTTGCTGAGAACGCATAGAAAGTCTAAACTGATACTACTCTACTAACTTTTATGAAAACATAAAACGGTGGCCACGTTAGAGCCAATCAGAGGTGTCCCTCTTTTTTGAGGAACATAAATGAAGGTGGAACCACGTTGCGACGTCCTTTTTAGGATGTCGCTTTTTGTTTTTCTTTATTTAAGACTGTGAAATAGGATAACACTTCTGCTTTAAAAAAATATATAACCAATATAAGGAGAAAATCATGATTCAAATTACTTTCCCAGATGGCGCTGTTCGTGAATTCGAATCTGGCGTTACTACTTTTGAAATTGCCCAATCCATCAGCAATTCCCTAGCTAAAAAAGCTCTTGCTGGTAAATTTAACGGCAAACTCATCGATACTACTCGTGCTATCACTGAAGACGGTAGCATCGAAATCGTGACACCTGATCACGAAGATGCCCTTCCAATCTTGCGTCACTCAGCAGCCCACTTGTTTGCACAAGCAGCTCGTCGTCTCTTCCCAGATATTCACTTGGGCGTTGGTCCAGCCATTGAAGATGGTTTCTACTACGATACAGACAACCAAGCTGGTCAAATCTCTAACGAAGACCTTCCTCGTATCGAAGAAGAAATGCAAAAAATCGTTAAAGAAAACTTCCCATCTATTCGTGAAGAAGTGACTAAAGATGAAGCGCGTGAAATCTTCAAGAACGACCCTTACAAGTTAGAATTGATTGAAGAACACTCTGAAGACGAAAGTGGTTTGACTATCTATCGTCAAGGTGAATATGTAGACCTTTGCCGTGGCCCTCACGTCCCATCAACAGGCCGCATCCAAATCTTCCACCTTCTCAACGTAGCTGGTGCTTACTGGCGTGGAAATAGCGACAACGCTATGATGCAACGGATCTATGGTACAGCTTGGTTCGACAAGAAAGACTTGAAAAACTACCTTCAAATGCGTGAAGAAGCCAAAGAACGTGACCACCGTAAACTTGGTAAAGAGCTTGACCTCTTCATGATTTCTCAAGAGGTTGGTCAAGGGCTTCCATTCTGGTTGCCAAATGGGGCTACTATCCGTCGTGAATTGGAGCGCTACATCGTCGACAAGGAAATCGCTGCTGGTTACCAACACGTCTACACTCCACCAATTGCCTCAGTAGAACTTTACAAGACTTCTGGTCACTGGGATCACTACCGTGAAGATATGTTCCCAACTATGGATATGGGGGATGGGGAAGAATTCGTTCTTCGTCCAATGAACTGTCCTCACCATATCGAAGTCTTTAAACACCACGTTCACTCTTACCGTGAATTGCCAATCCGTATTGCTGAAATCGGTATGATGCACCGCTATGAAAAATCTGGTGCTCTCACAGGGCTTCAACGTGTACGTGAAATGTCACTTAATGACGGTCACACTTTCGTAACACCTGAACAAATTAAAGATGAGTTCCAACGTACGCTTCAATTGATTATAGATGTTTACGAAGATTTCAACTTGACTGACTATCGTTTCCGTTTATCATATCGTGATCCTCAAGATACTCACAAATATTTTGATAATGATGAAATGTGGGAAAATGCTCAACGTATGTTGAAATCAGCTATGGATGACATGGGACTTGACTACTTTGAAGCTGAAGGGGAAGCAGCCTTCTACGGACCAAAATTGGATATCCAAGTTAAGACAGCTCTTGGAAAAGAAGAAACCCTCTCTACTATCCAGCTTGACTTCTTGCTCCCAGAACGCTTCGACCTTAAATACATCGGAGCTGATGGTGAAGAACACCGTCCAGTTATGATTCACCGTGGTGTTATCTCAACCATGGAGCGCTTCACAGCTATCTTGATTGAAAACTACAAGGGTGCCTTCCCAACATGGCTTGCACCTCACCAAGTAACCCTTATCCCAGTTTCTAACGAAAAACACGTAGACTATGCTTGGGAAGTGGCTAAGAAACTTCGTGACCGTGGTGTCCGTGCCGATGTGGATGAACGCAATGAAAAAATGCAGTTCAAGATTCGTGCTTCTCAAACTCAAAAAATTCCTTACCAATTGATCGTTGGTGACAAGGAAATGGAAGAGCAAGCCGTAAACGTTCGCCGTTATGGTCAAAAAGAAACAGAAACCATGCCAGTAGATGCATTTGTAGAATTGATTCTTGCAGACATCGCAAATAAATCTCGTGTTGAGAAATAAAACGATCACAGTCTGAGAAACATTTTTCAGTAAGAAAAAGCAACAACTATTTCAGTTGTTGCTTTTCTATTTTGTTTAACCTGAGTTAGTAATGATTGGTCAAGCCACCACAAATAGTATCCTCATCAACAATCCTTTCTATCCATTAACTTTTGGATATAGGATATCCTCCCAAGATTTGCTTCCATGAGTTAGATAAGGTCAATATTCTCAGTCCTTGTCTGCCTCAATTTCTTTTACGATGTCATCTTGTGAATCTTTTTCAGAGAGTTTTTGATCGATATACTTGTCAATGTTTTCGTAAAATTCCTTGATCGTCTCACTATCTAATTTTGTCGAATTGTTGAATTGCTTGACTTTCAATTGAACAGATTGAATACCGTAAGAGGCTTGTTTTTGGCGAATGGTTTCTAATTCTTCTTCTGAAATCGGATCCCCAACAACCGTCAAGACCAATTCATTGTTACTTGACTTGTAGACTTGATTAATGACCGTGTGATTGGCGAACTCTTTTGCTACAAACTGTTTGATCCCTTCTTTTCGCGCTTGATCCATCGTCAGAGTGACTGCTGAATAGCTGGCTGGAAGAATCAATAATACAATCAAGGATAGCAAGCCAATTTTCATTTTAATGCTTAGCTCTTTAAATGAACTTAAAGGAGATTTTCTCATCAAAATTCTTGTTCCAACAATGTTGGTTAGCATGATAAAGACACAGTTGATCAAGAAAAGACAGAGAGCCCCAAATACAAATCGACCATTTCCAATAGCTAAGCCATAACCCGCAGTACAGATAGGTGGCATCAGAGCTGTTGCAATGGCTACTCCTGGCACGATATTGTTTGCTTCTTTTTTCCTTGAACCAATGACACCTGCTATCCCACCCGCAATAGCAATGAGAACATCCCAAATGGTTGGAGAAGTTCGTGCAATCAACTCGCTACTTGCATAAGATAAGGGAGAAATCCAGAAATACAGAGTCGATACAAGCAAACTGACCAATACTTGAGTAAATAAAACCTCTAGAGATTGCTTGATTAAACGCGTATCAAAAATAGCTAAACCAAACCCCAGTCCAACAATCGGTGTCATAAGAGGGGAAATCAGCATGGCTCCAATAACGACAGCTGTTGAATTCATATTTAGACCTATAGAGGCAATAAAAATCGAACACATCAAAATCACTGTATCTCTTAATCGAACATGAAGGTCATCATATAATTTCTCACGGTATTCCCGTGTTGAATAGTATCTGGTCATTGGTTACTCCTTTTACTTCATATAATTTTGTTTCTGCATGGATGATGGTAGAGAGACTTCTGTCCAATCTTACATATTTTTCTTCTCATCTGTAATTCTTTTGAACATTATCTTTTAAATATCCATCAGTCCATCCTACATATTATATCAAAAATTTTACAGTCTTTCCCTGAAGAATTCAATTCATTTAAAAGATAGAGAAATGAAGAAATTTTTGTATCCTTATCCGAAGAAGAAAAACGATATCTCCTCTGAAAGTAGATACCGTTTTAATGTTTAAACATGATGAGTTTGTAGCAGCAATCCTAGCTGATATCGCCAACAAATCACGTGTTGAGAAATAAGAGATAAAAGCTGGTACAAAATCCCAGCTACTAAAAAAGAGGCTGGGACAAAAGTCCTAGCCTCTCAATTGTCTTTGGATTGTCGAGCAAGACGCAGTGGTTGAGTGGGCTCTACTACGCTGATTTCATCAGCTTTTACAGCCCTACTCAACTGTGCGGAGGTGGGACGACGAAATCGAATTCTAACGAATTAACGATTTCTGTCCCACTCTCTTTTTTGATGTTTCTGTTTTTACATTTGAACAATTCTACGATAACTTCTTGAAGTAATCATAAAGATAAGTACGTAGATGAGGGCAAAGATACCACAAATGGAAAGAGTTACGCTTAACATCATGGCTGAATCAACAACACCAACGACCTTGAGAATCAGGCTCAACATGTGATAAGCAAAAGCCAGATGAAGAAAGGCAAAGGCCAGAGGTAGGAAGAAAACAGTCAAGACTTGTTTATTAATGGTTTGCTTGATTTGTTTTTGATCCAAACCAACCTTTTGCAGAATGACAAAGCGTTCACGGTCTTCATAACCTTCTGAAATTTGTTTATAGTAGATAACGAGTACAGTACCTACCATAAAGATGATAGAGAGAAAAATACCGATAAAGAGGACTCCACCAAAGAGAGCGTTCATTTCGACAGTTGACTCACTCGCAATGTTTGCACCGTAAACCATACCATTCTCGTTCTTGAGATTGTGACTAAAATTATCAGAGTAGTTTTCAAAATCATCTGCAAGTTTGAGTTGTTCCTCTTTACTTGCCGTCACATCCATTCCACCATATAGCTGAGTGTATATAGCAGAATCCTGGTATTTATCTAAAAAGTCCTGCAAATTTGAGACAACAAGGTAGTTATAATCTGAGATCAAAAGTACATACTGGTTAGCAACATGGTCTCTGAGGAAATCTTGCTGAATTTCTTGCTTGATCGTATAGTTCTGATTGTTAAGACTGAATGCTTTTTGACCTTTAAGGCCATCGTTCTTAGCGAATAGTCCCACCTCATTATTCGTAAGGTTCAGCTTTTGTCCAGTCATTTTTTCATAATCCTTTTGATCAAAGACTAGGAAAACTGTCTTGGGCATAACACTATTTTGACCTTTTTCAAAGGTGGTTAATTTGGTACCATCTTGACTCGAAAGGCCGAAACTTGCATAGCTAAGAACATCCTTAGTGCTGATTGTTAGGTTCTTTTCGCTAGCGTATTGAGTCAAAAGCTTGTCTAAATCCTCAACTTCTACATTTTGTCCTGAAATTGACATATCGTGAGGATACAGGAGTTTTTTAATATTTTCAGAACCATTGTAGATACTGGTTGCTGCTGACATGGTGACCAAAACCATGGTGGAAAGGATGGCAATAGTCGCTAAACCAACCGCATTTTTCTTCATACGGAAAATGAGGTTAGAAACAGAGATGAGATTATTAGGTTTGTAGTAATATTTCTTGTTTTTCTTGAGCATTTTCAAGAAAACTGTAATCCCAGCATTGAACAAGAGATAGGTTCCTAAAATGACCAGTATTACAGCTAAAAAGAAGGTAGAAATAGCTAATAGAGCATTTGTTACGCTTTGAGCTAGATAATAGCCACTACCTAAAGAGACTAGTCCCAAGATTGTCTGAAACACTAGGAAACGGCCCTTCTTCTCACCTTTTGCTTTCTCACGAGATAGTTGGAGAGCATCCATACGGATAATGCGGATAGCATTTAGGATGACAATGACTAAAAAGATAAGACCAAATACCAGAAGGATGGAAAGGACTACGGACCATTGGAAGGTGGCTACTAACTCCACTTTCATCTTTGAAAGTTTGAGCAATAAAGCGAAAATCAGATTATCAAAGAGGGCACCAATTCCAATCCCTGCAGTGACTGTTACTAGCCCAAATATCAAGAGTTCCTTAAAGGTCATACCAATCAAATGGCGTTTTTCTAAGCCCAACATGCCATATATACCCAGTTCTTTGGAACGATTTTTCATGACAAAACTATTGGCATAAAGTACGATAATGGCAGATGCAAGTGTCACTACGATCAGACCTAGTTGAAGGGTAAATTGAATAGAAGATCCACCCCGCATTTCTACCATTTTAGGATTAAAAGTTAATGAATAAAATAGATAGCTGATAGTAACTGCAAGGAGAACTGCTAGTGCAAAAGGGTAATAGAGTTTGCGGTTTTTGATTAAGTTGGAGATGGCCAACTTATTGGTTAGTCGAAACATATTAGTTCACCTCACTTGCCATAACAGTCAAGGTGTCAGAGATTTCTTGGAACATCTGACGTTCAGTCTTTTCACCACGGTAGATTTGATTGTAGAGAATGCCGTCCTTGATGAAAATGACACGTTTAGCACGGCTGGCTGCAGCTGTTGAGTGGGTTACCATGAGAATGGTTTGACCTCGCTCGTTAATCTCATCGAAGACATCTAGCAGTGCTGCAGATGACTTAGAGTCTAGGGCTCCTGTTGGCTCATCAGCGAGGAGAATTTCTGGTTCTGTGATGATAGCCCGTGCAACTGCAACCCGTTGTTTTTGCCCTCCAGAGATTTCATAAGGGTACTTCTCCTGCAATTGATTGATGCCAAGATTTTCGGCCGTCACGACCAATTTTTTCATCATTTCTGTAATAGGCTTTCTAGACAATACCAAAGGGAGTAAGATATTGTCTTTAACAGAAAGCGTATCTAACAAATTGAAGTCTTGGAAGACAAAGCCTAATTTTTCACGACGGAAGCTTGATGCTTCAGAATTTTTAATGGTAGCTGTGTCAGTTCCGTTTAGGAAGACCTGCCCACGCGTTGGCTTGTCAAGCATAGCAAGAATATTAAGTAGGGTTGATTTACCAGAACCAGACTCACCCATGATAGCAACGTAGTCGCCTTTTTCAACGGTAAAGTGAATATCTTTCAGGGCTTCTACTTGGTTGCCTTGAAAGCGAGTTTTATAAATCTTTTGAACGTGTTTTACATCTAATAGTGTCATTTTAACTTCTCCTTTTTAATATCCCATTAATTGAAACTGAGCTTGCATCATTTCGATGCCAAGCTGAACTCGCTCGATATCCTTTGGACTCGGCTTACTTGTTTGTTTCTTTTGTAAAATTGTTTTCATGGTTTCTCTCCTTTTTCTTTATGCTCTAAGTTTACTCCAAAAAAAGATGGCTTGCCATAACATAACCTTACAAAAGAGGCCTTTAATCTTACATTTTTGTAAGATTACATTTTTTATCTAATTGAAGCCGTTTTTCTCACCATATCAAGGTCTAAAGAAGAGCTTGAAAGGTTTCTTCCAAGCTCTTCACAATTCTTTTCATTCAATCAGTAAATTCACTTCAGAGAACTTAATCCTCACAGTTGTTCCTTGCCCAAGTTCGGATTCTATTTGAATCTGATGTCCTAATTCTTGGCTGATTTTCTGGGTTAGATAGAGCCCAAGTCCAGATGACTGCTGGGTCATTCGACCATTATATCCTGAAAATCCACGTTCAAAGACTCGCAAGCGATCACTGTTTTTGATACCAATCCCAGTATCCTTGATGCAAAGGTCTGAACCTTCCATGTAGATTTCAAGCCCACCTTCATTTGTGTACTTGAGGCTATTTGACAGGATTTGTTCAATGACTACCAACAGCCATTTCTTATCCGTCACAATCTTTCTGTCCAAGTCATGCAGATTAATACTTAGATCTTTCTGGATAAAGAAAATGGCATATTTGCGAATGACTTCCTTGACCAGATCTTCTATATTTTCTTTCTTCAACACCAAATCATCATGGAAACTTTCTAAGCGTAGATATTGGAGAACGAGATTGGTATAGGAATCAATCTTAAAAATTTCCTGCTCCAACTGTTGCTTCAGTTGGCGATCCGCCACCTCGCTTACAAGGAGTTTACTGGCTGCAATTGGTGTTTTTATCTGATGAACCCAGAGTGTATAGTAGTCCACCAAATCATTATAGCGGTTTTCAGCATCTGATTTCTTTTGATAGAGTTCAGATTCGCTTTTCTCTAATTTTTCAGTCAGAAGAACTTCCATTGGTGACTTAGCTTTTCTTTCGCCATAGAGCAATTCCTTACGATAACGTTGCAATTCTATCAAGAAATCATATACCAAAAACAAAAATGTCAAAAATGTAGATAGAAAGAAGAAATAGTTAAAGTAGGGCACTTGACTAACAAATAGGACATCAAAAAGAAAGATGAGACCCGTCAATAACAGAATAAAAGCAAAAAAACGGCTACGCGAACGGATATAAGCTAGAAAAAAACTTTTAAGTTCAAGCATGTTTCAATCCGTACCCTATCCCTTTCTTGGTTTCGATAAAACCAATCAAACCTTCTTCCTCCAATTTCTTACGCAAACGAGCGACATTAACAGACAAGGTATTGTCGTCAATAAAAAAGTCACTGTTCCAGAGTTCACGCATCAAATCATCACGCGCTACGATATTTCCCGCATGTTCAAATAAAACCCGCAAAATCTGAAATTCATTCTTTGTTAAACTGATAGCTTTGCCATTGACATGCACATCCATAGACTTGGTATTGAGGATAACTCCAGCATACTCTAGGAGACTCTCATCCCGACCAAACTCATAAGAGCGGCGCAATAATCCCTGTACCTTAGCTAAAAGGACCTGCTGGTCAAAAGGCTTGGTCACAAAATCATCTGCCCCCATATTAATAGCCATCACGATGTCCATAGCCTGGTCTCTTGATGACAGAAACATAATAGGAACTTTGGAAATCTTGCGAATCTCCTGGCACCAGTGATAACCATTAAAGAGAGGCAAGCCGATATCCATGAGAACCAGATGAGGTTCAGACTGAACAAATAGTGTGAGAACCTCCATGAAGTCTTCTACCATGACTACCTCAAATCCCCACTCAGAGAGCATTTTCCCAACTTGCTGACGAATAACTGGATCATCTTCTACTAGTAAAATCTTGTGCATCTGCTCCTCCTTTTTCTATATTATAGCAAAATTCTTCTCACTACTAGCGAAATTGATGTAAATCTGATATGATAAAAGTTAAGAAAGGAATTCTCATGGCCAATATTTTTGACTACCTAACTGACGTTCAATACGATTCTTTTTATGATATTCCCTTAAATGAACTAGATATACTTGCTTTGACAGAGCTGACCTATCTTTCTTTTGATAATCTATTGGACCAGCCTGTCAATCGTTTAAGCGATGTTGCAACACGCGTCCCTCGAGAAAGTACCATGTTGACCAATAAAGAACGGCTTCAGCTCCTGGATCAGTTATCCCAACACAAACGTTTTAGAAATTGCAAGCTATCAAACTTTGTTAACGAGATTGACACTGAGCAACAGAAACAGTTCGCTGCTATGACCTATCGTCTGAACCTAGATACTTATCTGATTGTCTTTCGTGGCACAGACGACAGTATTATTGGCTGGAAGGAAGATTTCCATATGACCTATATGAAGGAAATCCCTGCCCAAAAACATGCTCTTGAATATCTAGAAGATTTCTTTACCCAACATCCAAAACAAAAAGTCATGCTTGCTGGACATTCTAAAGGTGGGAATCTAGCCGTCTTTGCTGCAAGTCAAATCCAACCTGAATTGCAAGACAAGATATCTGCAATTTATACCTATGATGCCCCTGGTTTGCAGGCTCATCTGACTGAAACCACTGGTTATCAAGATGTTACTCCAAAAATTCGCCGCTATGTCCCACAGGGATCTGTCATTGGCATGATGCTAGAAGTTCCTGATACTCCTACCGTCGTCAAATCTACGGCTCTCGGCGGTATCGCCCAACACAATACTTTCAGCTGGCTAACTGAAGGACACCACTTTGTCCAACTAGAGGAAATTAGTAGCGAAAGTCTCCAAATCAAAGACGCTCTTAAAGAATGGGTGGACAGTGTTCCCGATGAAGAACTCGAACTCTACTTTGATCTCTTCTTTGGAACCATTCTAGAATCTGGAATCACTTCCATCAACGATTTATCTTCTAGAAATGCTATTGAACACATTCAACAACTTGTTTCTCAAGCCCAGACACTAGAGCCTGAGCAAGTCGAAATCTTAAAAAATCTGACACAACTCCTACTGGATGCTCGATTCCATGCCTGGAAGAATCATTTTTAATCAATAACAAGGTCTCTTCTCTGAAGGGACTTTCTTCTTGATTCCTTATTTTATGCTTCTATGTTATACTAATAGGAGTATATTCTTTGAAAGAGGAAATCCTATGAAAATCCATAAAACTGTAAATCCTGTTGCCTATGAAAATACCTATTATCTAGAAGGAGATAAACACCTGATTGTAGTCGATCCTGGTAGCCATTGGGAGGCCATTCGCAAGACTATCGAAACCATCAATAAACCGATCTGTGCCATTCTTCTGACCCACACTCACTACGACCATATTATGAGTCTTGACTTGGTCAGAGATACTTATGGAAATCCTCCAGTCTATGTGGCAGAAAGTGAAGCTTCTTGGCTCTATACTCCTGTCGACAACCTTTCAGGTCTCCCTCGACATGACGATATGGCAGATGTCATCTGCAAACCAGCTGAACACACATTTGTCTTTCATGAAGAATACCAGATTGAGGAGTTCCGCTTCACTGTATTACCAACGCCAGGCCACTCTATCGGTGGAGTTTCATTGGTTTTCCCAGATGGACACTTGGTCTTAACGGGAGATGCCCTTTTCCGAGAAACCATTGGTCGGACAGATTTGCCAACTGGTAGTATGGAACAACTCCTTCATAGTGTCCAAACCCAGCTCTTCACCCTTCCAAACTACGATGTCTATCCAGGACATGGTCCGGCTACGACCATCGCTCACGAAAAAACCTTTAATCCATTTTTCTAGCAAGAGAAAAACCAAGGACAATCATCCTTGGTTTTTTGATTACCAAATAATCACACGATCTTCTGGTGAGCGCCACATGCCGTCGCCTTCTTTGACATCATAGGTCGTAAAGAAGTCATCAAAGTTTGGCACTTGTACGTTAACACGGAGTTTAGCTGGAGCATGTACGTCGACGCTAGCCATGAGTTTCATCAACTCTGGACGGCCTTTCATACGCCAGATACGAGCAAAGTTATGGAAGAACTCTTCTGCTGAGAAGTCAGGCTCTCTCTTGGCAGCTTCTAGCGCTGCAGCGATTCCTCCAAGGTCGGCAACGTTTTCGGATACAGTTAATTTCCCATTGATTTTTGCACCGTAAGATTCTTGACCATCAAACTGGTCGATAACCTTCTGTGTTTTTTCTTTAAAGGCTGCATAATCGCTCTCAGTCCACCAGTCCTTGAGGCTACCATTTTCATCAAAGGAAGCCCCATTTGTATCAAAAGCATGAGAAATTTCATGGGCGATAACCGCTCCGATCCCACCATAGTTGGCAGAAGATGACTGGTGCAAATCATAGAATGGAGCCTGTAAAATAGCAGCTGGGAAGACAATCAAGTTCTTTTGTGGATTGTAGTAGGCATTCACCATATGAGCAGGCATTCCCCACTCCTTATAGTCAACTGGCTGGTTCCACTTGCTCCAGCTGTGCTTGATTTCAACACGCGCAAAGGCTAGAGCATTCTCAAAGAGACTAGCAGATTCATCCACTACCTTGTCCTTATAGCGAGCTGGCAGTTCTTCTGGATAACCAATATAAGGCTTGATGACATTGAGTTTGACGATAGCTTTTTCTCGAGTTTCAGGAGTCAGCCAGTCATTTTTAGCCAAACGTTCCTTATAAACGTCAATCATGGTAGCTACTTTTTTCTCTACGTCTGCCTTGGCTTCTGGAGAGAATTTTTCGTGGGCATACCAAAGACCAAGGGCTTGTTTGAATGGTCCTTGAGCTAAGTGGTAAGCTGCCTTGCGTTTGTCTTGAGCCTCTGGAACTCCTGAAAGAGCTCGTCCGTAGGCACCTGACAAGATACGAATCTCATCTGTCAAATAGCTCGTTGAAAGATTGACTACACCTAAGATCAAGCCTGCCTTGAGCAAAGGCCAAGCTTCTTCACTATAGAATTGCTCTGCTGCTTGCCAGAAACGTTCTTCATCTACGATAATCTTGTCTGGTGTTTGTCCAATCACCGCTTGGAAAAAATCATCTAAAGGAAGTGCAGGAGCAAACTTTTTGAAATCTTCATAAGAATATGGATGATAAAGTTTGGCGTATTCTGAACTCTCTTCGTTAGAGAGGACCACAGCTGCGATATGGCGGTCCAATTCCAATCGTTTCTCTAGCAATTCTGCGATTTCTTCATCTGAGAAGTTATAGGCTTTGAGGAGATTAGCAGTACTTTCTTTCCAAAGGTTCAATAATTCCTCACGCTGTGGATGGTCTTCCGCATAGTAGGTCGTATCAGGTAAAATTGTTCCTGGAGCACTAGCCCAAAGAACATTGGTTCTAGCATCCATAAAGTCTGGTGATACACCAAATGGAAGGAAGTTTGGTTTACCAGCTAATTCGAATGTAGCTAGTTTACTTGCGAAATCCGCAAAACTTTCCAAATCTTGGTATTCCTTAAGCAAAGGAAGGACTGGTTTGATTCCATCTGCTTCTCGTTTGTCAAAATCTCTGACCATAGCATGGTACTTGACAAAATTTGCTAGGATAGGATCTTCTGGAAGATCTTCTCCTGCCAACCACTTGTCTGTCGTCGTTAGCATCAACTCTTCGATTTCTTCGTCAAGGTCGATAAAACCACCTGTTCTCGATTTATCAGCTGGAATGACGGCAGTCTTTTCCCATTCACCATTTATAGCATCATAAAAATCATCTTGATAACGTGTCATCTTGTTCTCGCTTTCCTATTTTCACTTATTCTTAGCTTAGCAAAAATCCCTGGGGAATGCAATTAAAAATGCTGTCTTCTCCTGATTGTTTTCTAGTTAATATTTTAAATATTTACAAAAATTAACTTGACTTAATTTTTATTTTAATGTATATTAAAAGATAGGAGGAATATAACTGTATGATACGTATTGAAAACCTCAGTGTCTCCTACAAAGAAACGTTGGCACTTAAGGATATTTCACTAGTGCTCCATGGACCAACGATTACCGGAATTATTGGTCCAAACGGTGCTGGAAAATCAACCTTATTAAAAGGTATGCTGGGAATTATCCCACATCAAGGTCAGGCATTTCTCGATGACAAGGAAGTTAAAAAATCCTTACATCGAATCGCCTATGTCGAACAAAAAATCAATATCGACTACAACTTTCCCATCAAGGTCAAGGAATGCGTCTCGTTAGGACTATTTCCCTCTATTCCTCTCTTTCGAAGTTTAAATGCTAAACATTGGAAGAAAGTGCAAGAGGCCCTTGAAATCGTCGACCTAGCTGACTACGCTGAACGGCAAATCAGTCAACTGTCTGGAGGTCAATTCCAGCGGGTCTTGATTGCCAGATGTTTGGTGCAGGAAGCCGACTATATCCTCTTGGATGAACCCTTTGTTGGGATTGACTCAGTCAGTGAGGAAATCATCATGAATACGCTGAGAGATCTGAAAAAAGCTGGGAAGACGGTTCTCATCGTCCACCACGACCTCAGCAAGGTTCCCCACTACTTCGATCAAGTCTTGCTTGTCAATCGAGAAGTGATTGCCTTTGGTCCGACCAAAGAAACTTTTACCGAAGCCAATCTAAAAGAAGCTTACGGTAATCGACTCTTTTTCAATGGAGGTGACCTATGATTGCAGAATTTATCGATGGATTGCAAAAATTCCATTTCCTACAAAATGCCTTGATAACAGCTATTGTCGTCGGGGTCGTAGCTGGAGCTGTGGGATGTTTCATCATTCTACGCGGGATGTCACTCATGGGAGATGCCATTTCACATGCTGTCTTGCCAGGTGTAGCCCTCTCCTTCATCTTGGGCCTTGACTTCTTTATCGGAGCCATTGTCTTTGGATTGCTAGCTGCCATCATCATTACCTACATCAAGGGGAACTCGATTATCAAAAGCGATACCGCCATCGGCATTACCTTTTCTTCTTTCTTAGCCCTCGGTATCATCTTGATTAGTGTCGCTAAAAGTTCAACTGACCTTTTCCATATCCTTTTTGGTAATATCCTAGCCGTCCAAGATACGGATATGTTTATTACTATGGGTGTAGGGGCAGCCATTCTCTTGTTAATCTGGATTTTCTTCAAGCAACTCTTGATCACTTCCTTTGATGAACTCTTGGCTAAGGCCATGGGAATGCCTGTCAATTTCTATCACTACTTACTCATGGTACTCCTAACTCTCGTGTCTGTGACAGCTATGCAAAGTGTCGGAACTATCCTGATTGTAGCCATGCTGATTACCCCAGCAGCAACTGCTTATCTCTATGCTAATAGCCTGAAAAGTATGATTTTCCTTTCCTCAACCTTTGGAGCTACAGCTTCAGTTTTGGGGCTCTTTATCGGCTATAGCTTTAACGTTGCGGCAGGTTCTAGTATCGTGCTTACAGCCGCTAGTTTCTTTCTTATTAGCTTCTTTATCGCTCCAAAACAACGATATTTGAAACTGAAAAATAAACATTTGTTAAAATAAGGGGCAAAACCCCAATAAATTGGAGGATCTAATGAAAAAATTAGGTACATTGCTGATTCTCTTTCTTTCCGTCATTGCTCTTGTAGCATGTTCTACTGGAAAGAAAGATGCAGCTTCTGGTCAAAAACTAAAAGTTGTTGCTACAAACTCAATCATCGCTGATATTACTAAAAATATTGCTGGTGATAAGATTGATCTTCACAGTATCGTTCCTGTTGGTCAAGACCCACACGAATACGAACCACTACCTGAAGACGTCAAGAAAACTTCTCAAGCTGATTTGATTTTCTATAACGGGATCAACCTTGAAACAGGTGGCAATGCTTGGTTTACAAAATTGGTAGAAAATGCTAAGAAAACTGAAAACAAAGACTACTTTGCAGTCAGCGAAGGCGTTGATGTTATCTACCTTGAAGGTCAAAACGAAAAAGGCAAAGAAGACCCACACGCTTGGCTTAACCTTGAAAACGGTATGATCTTTGCTAAAAACATCGCAAAACAATTGAGCGCTAAAGACCCTAGCAACAAGGAATTCTACGAAAAAAATCTCAAAGAATATACTGATAAGCTAGACAAACTTGACAAGGAAGCTAAAGAGAAATTTAACAACATTCCTGCTGAGAAAAAACTCATCGTAACCAGCGAAGGATGCTTCAAATACTTCTCTAAAGCCTATGGTGTCCCAAGTGCCTATATCTGGGAAATCAATACTGAAGAAGAAGGAACTCCTGACCAAATCAAGACTTTGGTTGAAAAACTTCGCCAAACAAAAACTCCTTCACTCTTTGTAGAATCAAGCGTGGATGACCGTCCAATGAAAACTGTTTCTCAAGACACAAACATCCCAATCTACGCACAAATCTTTACTGACTCTATCGCTGAAGAAGGTAAAGAAGGCGATAGCTATTACAACATGATGAAATACAACCTTGACAAGATTGCTGAAGGTTTGTCTAAATAATCATTTTAAAAAACGTCAGTCACCATGAATTGGCGTTTTTGTCTATTTAAATTTCGGTCAAATTATTGGAAGAGTCTGAACATTTAATGTAAAATGAAAGAAAAAAGATTGGAGTAGCTTATGACTACATTCCTTGGAAACCCTGTTACTTTTACGGGAAAACAACTACAAGTAGGAGACAAGGCACTTGATTTCTCTCTCACAACGACTGACCTCTCTAAAAAAACACTAGCTGATTTTGAAGGCAAGAAAAAGATTTTGAGTGTCATTCCTTCTATCGACACTGGTATCTGCTCACTTCAGACTCGTCGCTTTAACCAAGAATTGGCTAGCTTAGACAACACTGTTGTCTTAACGGTGTCTATGGACCTCCCCTTCGCTCAAAAACGCTGGTGTGGTGCTGAAGGAATTGAGAATGCCATCATGCTCTCAGACTACTATGACCATTCCTTTGGACGCGATTATGCCCTCTTAATCAATGAATGGCATCTGCTTGCACGCGCAGTTTTTGTTCTCGATGCTGATAATACCATCCGCTACGTCGAATACGTGGATAATATCAACAGCGAGCCAAACTTTGAAGCAGCCATTGAAGCAGCAAAGTCGCTTGACTAAAAGAAAGCCCACTTGTAACAAGACAGAAAGCTAGAGAAATCTAGCTTTTTTTGGTATACTAGATGGAGATAATAAACAAGGAAATACGAATGACACCAAATAAAGAAGATTACTTAAAATGTATTTATGAGATTGGCATGGAAGTTCCTAAGATTACCAACAAGGAAATCGCTGCTCGAATGCAGGTATCACCTCCAGCAGTAACCGAAATGATCAAGCGCATGCAATCCGAAAATCTTATCCTAAAAGATCAGAAAAAGGGCTACTTACTAACGGATATTGGCTTAAAGCTGGTCTCTGAGCTTTATCGTAAGCATCGACTGATAGAGGTCTTTCTAGTTCACCATCTAGACTATACCAGCAACCAGATTCACGATGAGGCTGAGGTATTAGAGCATACAGTTTCAGATCTTTTTGTGGAGAGACTGGAGAGTATGTTAGGCTTTCCAAAGACCTGTCCCCATGGAGGAACCATTCCTGCTAAGGGTGAGCTTCTAGTTGAGGTTAATAACCTGCCACTTTCTGATATCAAAGAAGTAGGAAACTACCTTCTGACAAGAGTTCATGACAGCTTTGAAATCCTCCAATATTTGGATAAACATGTCATCCATATTGGAGACCAACTCCAAGTCAAGCAGTTCGATGGCTTCTCTAATACCTTTACCCTGATTCACAACAATGAAGAACTTCAAGTCAGCCTCGAAATCGCTAAACAACTCTATGTTGAAAAAATGAACTAAAGTCTTTATCAGCAAAAAACCAAGCCCGCTAGCTTGGTTTTTCTTATCTATTTTTGGTGTCAAGAATGATTGTTACCGGTCCATCATTGACCAGTTCCACCTGCATATCTGCTCCGAAAATACCTGTTTTCACAGGAACTTCCTTGGCTAGTTCTCGGTTAAAATCTTGATAGAAAGCCTCTGCAACATCAGGCTTAGCAGCACCTGTAAAAGCTGGGCGATTCCCTTTTTTGGTATCGGCAAAAAGAGTGAATTGAGAGATGGAAAGGATTTCTCCTTGGATATCCTTGACTGATAAATTCATCTTACCTTCGGTATCTGAAAAGATACGCATGTTGACAAGTTTTCTCACTGCATAATCCAAATCTTCTTTTTGATCCTCAGGGCCAACACCAACTAGGAGTAATAATCCCTGCTGGATTTGTCCATATACCTGACCTTCAATGCTAACTTGGGCTTTTTTGACCCTCTGAATAATGATTTTCATAATAGCCTTTCTAGATCTATCGCCCCAACTTAACCATTGGTCCGTTTAACAGAGTAGACTTCTGGTACACTCTTAATCTTATCAACTACCGTTGTCAGAGTTGAAAGGTTAGAAATCCCAAATGAAACGTGAATATTCGCAAATTTCATATCTTTGGTAGGCTGGGCATTGACCGTTGAGATGTTTTTAGTTGTATTTGACAAGACCTGTAAAACATCGTTCAAAAGTCCAGTACGATTGAGACCGTAAATATCGATATGAGCGATATATTCCTTGCTTGAGAATTGATCTTCCCACTCAACATCTAATAGACGTTGCTCGTAGTTTTCCTGGGAACGAAGATTCATACAGTCAACACGGTGGATAGCAACACCACGACCTTTAGTAATGTAGCCGACGATATCATCACCTGGAACAGGGTTACAACATTTGGCAATCCGCACCAAGAGACCAGAGGCTCCCTCGATGACAACACCACCCTCATGCTTCACCTTGAGAGTTTCTTTGTTTTCAACCTTGACTTCGCCACCCTTGACCAACTCTTCAGCTTCTGCCCTGGCCTTGGCGCGTTCTTCCTCACGGCGCTCTTTTTCAGTTAAACGGTTAAAGACTGTGATGGCTCCAATTTCCCCAAAACCAATAGCCGCAAAGAGAGCTTCCTCAGTCTTGTAGCTAGTTTTTTGGAGGACTTCATCCATATGACGCTTGTCCATGAATTTATTAGCCACATAGCCATTCTCCTGGAATTGACTCATCAGCATTTCACGGCCCTTGTTGATGGACAATTCTTTGTCTTGGTTCTTAAAGAACTGACGAATCTTGTTCCGAGCTTTGCTGGTCTTGACCATGGTAAGCCAGTCACGGCTTGGCCCAAAGGAATTTGGATTGGTGATGATTTCAACCTGGTCACCCGTTTTTAGCTTGGTAGTCAAGGGAACCATACGGCCATTAACCTTGGCACCTGTTGCTTTTTCACCAATCTTTGTATGAATTTCATAGGCAAAGTCAATCGGTCCAGAATCCTTTGGAAGTGAACGAACCGCTCCATCTGGAGTAAAGACATAAATCTCCTCAGCCAGATAGTTTTCTTTGACAGTATCCACAAATTCTTTGGCATCATCCGCTTGATCTTGGAGCTCCATCATCTCCTTGATCCAGTTCATTCCAATAGCAGATTCCTTGCTATTAACTTGCCCCTTGATTCCTTTTTTGTAGGCCCAGTGAGCCGCAACCCCGTACTCAGCAACCTCGTGCATCTCCTTAGTACGAATCTGGAACTCAATCGGCCCTTTTGGACCATAAACGGTCGTATGGATAGACTGGTAACCATTGGCCTTACGATTGGCAATATAGTCTTTAAAACGTCCTGGCATTGGTTTCCATAGCTCATGAACATAACCTAGCATCGCATAGACATCACTCTGAGTGTCTAGGATACAACGAATAGCAATCAGGTCATAGATCTCTTCAAAGCGTTTTTTCTTATCCTGCATCTTACGATAGATAGAGTAGATATGCTTTGGACGACCGTAGATTTTTCCTGTAAGATGGCGCTCAGATGAGTATTCCTCAAGTTTCGTCACAACTTCATCGACCAAGGCTTCGCGTTCTTGACGTTTTTCCTTCATCATATGACTAATCTTGTAAAATTCAGTTGGATTCAGATAGCGGAAAGAGAGGTCTTCTAGTTCCCACTTAACGCTTGAAATCCCCAAACGGTGAGCAAGCGGTGCATAGATTTCCATGGTTTCTCTAGAAATACGCTCCTGCTTGTCCTTACGAAGATGTTTGAGGGTGCGCATATTGTGCAGTCGGTCAGAGAGTTTGACCAAGATAACACGGATATCCTCTGACATGGCCATAAGCATCTTGCGGTGGTTTTCAGCCAGCTGCTCTTCGATAGACTTGTACTCAACCTTACCAAGTTTGGTAACACCGTCCACAATCACTCGAACATCATGGCCAAACTCACGCTCTAAGTCATCCAAGGTAGCTTCTGTGTCTTCTACCACGTCATGCAAAAAACCGCAGGCAACTGTAACAGCATCTAGCTTAAGTTTAGCCAAAATTCCAGCTACCTGAATGGGATGAATAATGTAGGGCTCACCTGATTTACGATACTGGCCACTATGGCATTCAACAGCATAAACCAAGGCCTTATGGACAAAAGCCACATCTTCTTTCGATAAATATTTTTGCGTTAAAGCGACAACTTCATCGCCTGAATAAATTACTTCTTTTGGCATGCATACTCTCCAATTCTTCCTACCATTTTAACACTTTTTTGAGGATATGAAAACTAGAAAAGCCTCTTCTGTAAGAGTTTGCTAAACTTAATAAAAAAACACTACCAGAAAAACTCTAGTAGTGCTCATTGATTAAAATCTATCTTAGTAAACTGTTCTTTCAGTTTCTACGTCGAAGAAGTGTGCTTTGTTCAAGTCAAATCCAAGTTCAACTGTTGCACCTGCTTGCAAGTAGTCACGAGCGTCAACTTTTGCAACGAACTCATCTTTACCAACTTGGCAGTATAGGTGAGATTCTGAACCGAGCAATTCTGATACAGAGATTGTTGCTTTCACAACTGATTCTGGGAATGTTTCAAGGAAAGCAGGTTCAGCATTTACGTCTTCTGGACGGATACCGAAGATCAATTCTTTACCTTCGTAACCTTTTTCACGAAGAACTTTCAAAGCACCTTCTGGAACTTTCAACGTAAATCCGTCAGCAACAATGCGGTCACCGTTCAATTTAACATTGATGAAGTTCATAGCTGGGCTTCCGATAAATCCTGCTACGAATTTGTTAACTGGGTTTTTGTAAACTTCTTGAGGAGTACCGATTTGTTCAACACGTCCGATAGTACCAGTACCAGCAGGGTTTTTAGTTGCTGACATGATAACGATACGGTCTGCAAGTGTCATCGCTTCTGTTTGGTCGTGAGTTACGTAGATAGTTGTAGCTCCAATACGACGGTGGATTTTAGCGATTTCAGCACGCATTGATACACGAAGTTTTGCATCCAAGTTTGACAAAGGTTCGTCCATCAAGAATACTTTTGCATCACGGACAATCGCACGACCCATGGCAACACGTTGACGTTGACCACCTGAAAGGTCAGCTGGTTTACGATCCAAGAATTCTTTCAAACCAAGAATTTCAGCTGCTTCTTGTACACGTTTGTCAATGTCTTCTTTGCTGTATTTACGCAATTTCAAACCAAAAGCCATGTTATCGTATACAGTCATGTGTGGGTAAAGAGCGTAGTTTTGGAATACCATGGCAATGTCACGGTCTTTTGGAGCCACGTCGTTGACAACCACGCCATCGATAGATGCAGTACCTTCTGTGATGTCTTCAAGACCTGCAATCATACGAAGTGTAGTTGATTTACCACATCCTGAAGGTCCTACGAAAACGATGAACTCTTTGTCTTTGATGTTCAAGTTGAAATCTTCAACTGAGTAGTGTTCGCTATTTGGATATTTTTTGTAAATATTTTTAAGATTTAATTCTACCATTTCGGTGAACTCCTTTTGTCATTTGATAGTTTTATTATAGATGAAAACGCTTTACATTTCTATGGCAAGGTGACCAAAAAAATAAAAAAGTTCTGTGCAACTTGCACAAAACTTTAGATTATATCTGGTAAAATCAACTGATAACACAAGGTTAAATCTGTCAATTCTTTCAACTGCAGTCCTGTCAATTCTTCCCATTTATCAATCTTGTATTGGAGAGAATTGCGGTGCAGATAGAGCTGCTGAGCTGTTTTTGTCAGGACTGCACTATTTTCCCACAGTGAAAGGATGATTTCCTGAATCTGATCCTGGTCCACAATCATCTGATGCAGATATTCCTTGATAACTCGGAGATCCACAATTCTTTCACCCATACTCCAAAGATAGAGTTGAGAAAAAGTATAGAATCCTTGATGACCTTGACGCCACCAGTTTTTAAACAAGTCACGTTCTGCTTTGATGAGATCTGTCAAACTCTGATTTCCTGTTTGAGACCAGACCTGACCAAGCATAATAGACAGACGAACTCCAAAGTCGTACTCTACAGCTTCCAAGGTATCCATCAAGATAGAGCGAACGGATGTGTACTTATCCTGTTGGAGAACAAAAATGTAATCTTGCGCTCCCACCTGAAGCACTGTTTGACAATTTGGAAAGAGAGTTCCCATCATTTCTAACCAAGACGTTAAATTTTCCTGTTGAAAATAGGATAGGTGACAATAGACAAGCTGCAATTTTTTAAAGTTTTGCGGTGCCTGTCCTTTGCCTTCAATGAGATAACTATACCAGGGATTGAGGGAAATGGTTTGCTCCTGTTTGGTTAAGAGAGCCACCAGTTGTTTTTCACGCTCGCTAAGACTAGCTTCCTCAAGCAAAAGCCACTGATAATTTGACAGAGGTAGACTTAGATAACCCTCTTTATCAACTGGCTGATCTAAGATTTTACCATCAGGAAACCAATCCAGTAGTTCTTTTGCAATCATTTCTAGCCCTCCACTTTTTGGATGCACCAAGAAATCAAGGTTTCGAGGCGCTCCACATTTTCAGTCATATGAAGATAGCCCATGACCGCTTCAAAACCCGTGGACATACGGTAGGTTACCACATCCGCATTCTTAGCCTTAGTATGGCTGTTTGTGTTGCGCCCCCGTTTATAGATTTCTTCTTCTTTTTCCGTTAGGATTTCTTCTTCCAGCATGAGGGAAATCAAATATGCCTGAGCCTTGGCCGACACATACTTGGTTGCCTCTTGGTGAAGTTTATTGGGCTTGGTCATGCCTTTGAGAATGAGATGGCGACGAATATACATGGAATACACCGCATCCCCTTCAAAGGCTAGCGCAATCCCGTTAATGAGATTGACATCAATCACGTGTCCACCTCACTCCATCCTTGGTGTCAAGTAGCTTAATCCCTTGTGCAGCTAGTTGGTCACGGATTTGGTCAGCTGTCGCAAAGTCTTTATTAGCACGCGCTTCTTGGCGTTTTTGGATCAAGGCTTCAATCTCTTCATCCAAAACTTCTTCGACAAAGACTACTCCAAAGACTTCTAACATGGCCGCAAGAGCTTCCTTAACGGTTGCATCATAGTTGCCTGAGTTGATCCATTTGGCCATTTCAAAGACAACTGTGATTCCATTAGCTGTATTGAAATCCTCATCCATAGCAGCTACAAACTTATCTTTAAATGCCTGTAACTCTTGAGCATCTACAGTTCCAGTAAATGGTTGTTCATAGGTATTCTTCAAATACTTGAGATTTGTCTCCGCATCACGCACTGCTTTTTCCGTAAAATTGATAGGCTTACGGTAGTGCTGAGTCGCAAAGAAGAATCGCAATACTTGACCGTCGATAGTTTTGAGAGCATCGTGTACCGTAATGAAGTTTCCCAAAGACTTAGACATCTTGACATTGTCGATATTGACAAAGCCATTGTGCATCCAGTAGTTGGCGAAGGTCTTGCCTGTTTTAGCTTCTGACTGGGCAATTTCGTTGGTGTGGTGCGGAAACTCAAGGTCAGCTCCACCACCGTGAATATCGATGGTATCACCTAAAATCTCCGTTGACATGACCGAACACTCGATATGCCAGCCTGGACGACCAGGTCCCCAAGGACTATCCCAAGAAATCTCACCTGGTTTGGCAGATTTCCAGAGGGCAAAGTCTACAGGATTTTCCTTGCGAGCCGTTTCTTCATCTGTACGACCTGAAGCACCTAGCTCCAAGTCTTCTAGGGTTTTATTGGCCAATTTAGCATAGTTATGAGATTTTTCTACACGAAAATAGACATCCCCTTGGCTCTCATAGGCATAGCCCTTTTCAATCAAGTCTTCTACAAAACGGATGATGTCAGCCATAAACTCTACAACACGTGGATGACGAGTCGCAGGTTTCACCCCCAAAGCCGTCACATCTTCACGAAAGGCAGCGATATACTTGTCCGCTACTTCCTGAGGTGTGATACCTTCTTCCTTGGCACGGTTGATAATCTTATCATCCACATCGGTAAAGTTTGAAATGTAGGCAACCTCATAACCACGGTACTCAAAGTAGCGACGAATGGTATCGAAGGCTACTGTTGAACGGGCATTCCCCACGTGGATATAGTTATAAACTGTCGGCCCACAGACATACATCTTAACCTTGCCGTCCTCGATTGGGACAAATTCTCGCAAATCACGCGACATAGTGTCATAGATTTTAATCATAAAATAATAGTCAGGAAAGCTAAAATTCATAAACAGATATTTTCATAACTAACTGTTCAACGAAATTTTAGTCCGATTGCCTGTCACAAATCGGATTTCCTTGCTCCTTTCTAAACATAAAAGAAGAATGAAGTAAAAAGATGAAGGGAGTCACTACGGAAGTTTTATTTCTATGTTTTCCGTTAGGCTCCCTTCCTTTCTTGTTTCAAATTTATCGTAAAGACTAGTCTAAACTAACTCTTGAGCAATGACTAGGGCGATCTCAAAGAAAGTCATAGCATCCGCTTTTCTATCCTCGCGTCTAGCATCCCATTCGTGATTGTGATGGTCGACATAGTCAGCTGTGTAGAAAAATTGATAGACATTGGCTTGGCGATATTGGGCCCAGGCCATGATAGCTGAAGCTTCCATATCTACAACTCTAGCTCCTGCTGCTAGTCTTCGTTTGACTTTAGCAGCTGTCTCACGATAGAAGGCATCTGTGGTCCAAGACTTTGTTCGAATATGCTCAATACCAGCTTTATCCAAGGCTTTTTCCATAGTTAATAGTAGAGATCGCTCATAGGCTATTTCATCACTTGCTGGAGCATAGTGATAACTAGTACCTTCATCACGTAAAGCCGAGCTTGGTAGGATAATCTTATCTGCTTGAATAGACTGGTCCAGAACTCCGCAAGATCCCAAAACAATAAAGTTCTTAAATCCTCTTGCTTTGAGTTCTTCTAAGAGTCCAACAACCATTGGAGCACCAATCGTAGCCATAGCAACTGCTACCTTACTCCCATCTTTTTCATAGATATACCATGGCAGTTTGCCATTTAGATTGGTAAGATAGCCACCTTCGTAGACACCATCTATCTGCTTTACTCGTTCAAGGATTTCTCCATTAAAAGACAAGATTATGGTATCACAAACCTCTCCACCACTTAGGAGGCTTCGATCAGTTGGCTCGATAACAGCAGGTACATTTTCAAATTCTTCTAATAGCATTTATTACTCTTTCGCATTCAGATAAACCACTTGGGTTTGTTTGACAAAGCCAATCTTTTCAAACGGACGAAATCAAATGTTAAAGCTCGGACGATCTATGACTGGCATCTCTCGCTTGCTCGAGTTTATTGACGTAGTATTCCCTTTTTCCTTCAACTTCATGAATGGTTGGTTCATCCTTTTGCCCATGCACTCGAACAATCTTGGCTGGAATACCGACAACCGTCACATCACTAGGAACATCTGCCACAACAACTGCTGCAGCACCTACTTTGGCATTTTCACCGATTTCTACAGGCCCGATAACTTGGGCATGTGCAGATATGAGAGCTCCCTTACGCACGGTCGGATGGCGTTTGCCAACATCCTTCCCTGTCCCACCAAGAGTTACCCCGTGATAGAGAAGAACGCCCTTCTCAACAATGGCCGTCTCCCCAATCACAAGACCAGAACCGTGGTCGATAAAGACTCCTGATTCGATCTGAGCTCCTGGGTGAATCTCAATTTGCGTCCAAAAACGCCAAAATTGGCTGTGCATACGAGCTAAGAGTTTAAAGCCATTCTTCCAGAGAAAATGAGAGAGACGGTGAGCAGCCAAGGCTTTTACACCAGGATAGGTCAAAAGAACCTCCAAAGTGGTGCGAGCCGCTGGATCATTTTCTTTTACGATATCAATGGTTTCACGCCACCATCCCATACAATTCTCCTTTTCTTATTCTGAGTCTTTTGGTGTTTCTGTAGTTTCTTTCTTAGGTTTGTTGTCCTTGTGATGGTGACGAGGACGATCGCCATGACGATGACCCTTTTCACCTTTTTCTTCTGAATGTTCAGGTTTCGGTGGACGTGGCAATAGTGCTTTCATCGAAGCATCTACACGACCTTTTTCGTCAATCTTGATAATCTTAACATCCACTTCATCACCAATGGCTACCAAGTCTTCGACACGGTTAGTGCGAGTCCAAGCCATTTCAGAGATGTGAACGAGAGCGTCAGTCTTGTCAAAGAGGTTGACAAAGGCACCGAATTTCTCGATACGAACCACTTTGGCATGGTAGACTTCGTCCACTTTGGCCTCACGAACCAAACCAGCAATAATCTCTTTAGCACGGTTAATGGCAGCTTGGTCACTAGAGTAGATAGACACGTTACCTTCTTCGTCGATATCAATCTTAACGCCTGTTTCAGCGATGATCTTATCAATGGTTTCTCCACCTTTACCGATGACAATTTTAATCTTGTCCACATCGATCTTGATGGTATCAATTTTCGGAGCAGTTGGAGCCAATTCTGGACGAACTTCTGGAATGGTAGCTTCGATGACGTCAAGGATTTCAAAACGAGCTTTCTTGGCTTGAGCAAGAGCCTCTGTCAAGATTTCTGCAGTAATCCCTTGGATCTTGATATCCATTTGAAGGGCTGTAATCCCATCACGAGTACCTGCAACCTTGAAGTCCATGTCACCAAAGTGGTCTTCCAAACCTTGGATATCTGTCAATACTGTATAGTTGTTTCCATCTGAGATAAGACCCATAGCAATACCAGCTACTGGCGCCTTGATTGGCACACCACCAGCCATAAGGGCAAGTGTTCCCGCACAGATAGAGGCTTGAGATGAAGAACCGTTTGATTCCAAGACTTCTGCTACTAGACGGATAGCGTATGGGAATTCTTCCAAGCTTGGCAATACTTGAGCAAGAGCACGCTCACCAAGAGCACCGTGACCAATTTCACGACGACCTGGTGCACCGTAACGACCAGTTTCCCCTACAGAGTATTGAGGGAAGTTATAGTGGTGCATAAAGCGTTTCTTGTACTCTGGATCCAAACCATCGATGATTTGCGTTTCACCCATTGGCGCCAAAGTCAAGATAGAAAGAGCCTGAGTTTGTCCACGAGTAAAGAGACCTGAACCGTGCACACGGGGAACGAAGTCAACAACCGCATCCAAAGGACGGATTTCATCGACCTTACGACCATCAGGACGAACTTTGTCTTCAGTAATCAAACGGCGCACTTCTGCGTGTTCCATTTGTTCCAAGATTTCAGCCACATCACGCATGATACGGTCAAATTCTTCATGGTCTACATATTTTTCTTCGTAAACGGCTATGACTTGGTCTTTCACTGCTTGAGTTGCAGCTTCACGAGCCAATTTCTCTTCTACTTGGACCGCTTTTTGAAGGTCACTGTTGTAGGCTGCGATGATTTCAGCTTGCAAGTCAGCATCTACATGAAGCAATTCTACTTCTGCTTTTTCCTTACCGACTGCCGCAACGATTTCTTCTTGGAAGGCAATCAATTCTTTAACGGCTTCATGTCCTTTGAGAAGAGCTTCCAACATGATTTCTTCTGACAATTCTTTGGCACCAGACTCTACCATGTTGATAGCGTGCTTCGTACCTGCTACTGTCAATTCAAGAAGCGATTGCTCTGCTTGTTCTTGCGTTGGGTTGATGACGATTTCCCCGTCGACATAACCCACTTGTACACCAGCGATTGGTCCGTCAAATGGAATATCTGAAATAGACAAGGCCAATGATGAACCAAACATAGCTGCCATTGGTGCAGATGCATTTTCATCGTAAGAAAGAACCGTATTGATCACTTGCACTTCATTACGGAATCCTTCCGCAAACATCGGACGAATTGGACGGTCAATCAAACGCGCTGTCAAAGTCGCGTCTGTTGAAGGACGCCCTTCACGTTTCATAAAGCCACCAGGAAACTTCCCAGCTGCATACATTTTTTCTTCGTAGTTGACTTGAAGCGGGAAGAAATCCCCAGTTGCCATCTTCTTAGACATAACGGCAGCAGTCAAGACAGTTGACTCACCGTAACGTACGACAACAGAGCCATTTGCTTGCTTAGCAACCTGACCAGTCTCTACAATCAACTCACGACCCGCAAAAGTCGTTTGAAACACTTGTTTTGTCATTTTAATCCCCTTTGGATTGATAAAATTATACGCCTTGCCTACAAAGATCAAGATATTTTGGACGGTTCGGCTTGCCGAACATTTCTGTAGAAAAATAGGAAGGTGACGCTGCACTCGATGAGTGCAAGGAAGCTTATCTTTTTTCCTAAGAAATGAGACCAAAATTCAGTTACCCAAGATACCAAGGCCGTCAGAAACAAAGTAAAAATAGGAACTGGTGAAGTCTTCGATGAAGACAAGACAGTTTATCTTTTTTACACAGCTTTTCTGCCGGGTTCAATTACTCAAAATATTTTGGACTTTTTGAGTTTCGTTTTCGCAACCTTTATAACCTAAATACCCTCATCTTTGTATCAAGTACGTACAGAGTCTATTTTATCATATTTTTCTTAAAAAGTGCTGTCTTTTCTATTAAAAAGGAACCATTCCTCCATGAAAAGAAGAATGGTTTGCTTTTTATTATCCTAAAGATTGGTGATTAAACAAGGCATGGGTTGCTTGGTGAATGTACTGAGCAGTATCTGCATTGTTCATGGTGTAGAGATGCACGCCTGCTACGTCTTGCGTTACCAAGTCCACGATTTGGTCCACGGCATAGGCAAGTCCTGCTGCTCTGAGTGACTCAGGGTCATTCTCATACTTGTCTAAGATAGCTTTAAACTTACGTGGAAGATGGATATTCTCACAAGTCTTCAAGAGACGAAGAGCTTGGTTACGATTCAGGATTGGCATGATACCCGCATGAATCGGTACATCAATACCAGCCAAGGTGCACTTGTCCTGGAAATCGTAGAATCGCTCATTGTCAAAGAAAAGCTGAGTGACAAGACTTGAGCAGCCTGCATCTACTTTTCTTTTCAGATTTTGAATATCTGAGATTTGGTTTGGCGAATCAGGATGTCCTTCTGGGTAACAAGCGCCAATAATTTCAAAGTGTGACGCCTGCTCCTTGATGAATTCAATCAGGTCTGTCGCATAACGGAAGTCCTTTTGTGGTTCCACATCAGGGATGATATCTCCACGAAGGGCCAAGATTTTCTGTACTCCCACCTTATCCAAATCTACAATTGTCTCAGCCACCTTATCCTTAGTCAGATAAATAGCTGGCAAGTGAGCAATGGTTGGAATCTCCAAGTCATTTTGGATATAATCAGCCAAACGAACCGTCGTCTCTTTGATATTAAATTTATTATTGCTGGCAGTCACACTGATAAAGTGTGGAGCCAAATCTTGCATGTTTTGCAGAGCTGCAATAATTTTGTCATTGCCTACTGCTGGGTTTGGAGGGAAAACTTCAAATGAGAGGGACGGTGTTTGACGTGACATATGTATGAACCTTTTCTAGTTGATTTCTTACTGATCAACCATGTATGGAGAAATGTCTTTTCTTACAATTTCTCACGTGCAGCTTTAGCAGCTTCTACAAGGCGGATCAAGCTTTCTTTAGTTTCTGGAATACCACGTGTTTTCAAACCACAGTCAGGGTTGATCCAAACTTTTCTGCTTGGTACTTTAGCAAGAATTGCTTCGATGGTGTGGTCGATTTCGCCTTCGTTAGGCACACGAGGTGAGTGGATATCGTAAACCCCAGGTCCAACTTCTGTTTGGAAGTTTTTCGCTTTGAGTTCGTCCAAGATTTCAAGGTTTGAACGGCTAGCTTCAAATGAGATAACGTCTGCATCCAAGTTGTCGATAGCTGGGATGATATCTGTAAATTCTGAGTAACACATGTGAGTGTGGATTTGTGTATCTGGTGCTACTGTTGAGTGCACCAAGCGGAAGGCTGGGATAGCCCAGTCAAGGTAGTCTTCGTACCAGTCGCTACGACGGAGTGGCAATTTCTCACGAAGAGCAGCCTCGTCGATTTGGATGATTTTCACGCCTGCAGCTTCAAGGTCAAGAACTTCATCCTTGATAGCAAGAGCGATTTGAAGAGTAGAATCCTTGATAGAGATGTCTTCACGTGGGAATGACCAGTTAAGGATGGTAACTGGTCCAGTCAACATACCTTTAACAGGTTTGTCAGTACGGCTTTGTGCATAGCTAGACCATTTAACAGTGATTGGGTTGAGACGAGTGACATCACCCCAGATGATTGGTGGTTTAACCCCACGCATACCGTATGATTGCACCCAACCGTTTTTAGAGAAGAGGTAACCTGACAAGTTTTGACCGAAGTACTCAACCATGTCGTTACGCTCGAATTCACCGTGTACAAGCACGTCAAATCCTACTTCTTCTTGCCACTTGATCCATTCGTCGATGGTTTCAGCAAGGAAGGCATCGTATTCTTCTTGTGACAATTCACCCTTACGGAAGGCCAAACGTTTAGCACGAACTTCTTTTGTTTGAGGGAATGAACCGATGGTTGTTGTTGGAAGAGCTGGAAGTTTGAATGCTTCTTCTTGGATAGCTTCACGTTCTGCGAAGGATGGCAAACGAGTGTAGTCTGCGTCAGTCAATCCAGCGATACGCGCACGAAGTTCCGCATTTTCACCAACACGTTCAGTCGCAAAGAGTTCTTTGTTGGCTGCAAGAGCTTCTGCACCTTGACCGTTGCGGATAGCATCTAAGTCACGGATCTCATCCAATTTTTCAACTGCAAAAGCAAAGTGGTTCAAGATAGCTGGTTCAAAGTCTTCATTAGCAGTTGTAAATGGCACGTGAAGAAGTGAACATGAGCTTGTCAAAACGATGTTTTCAGCAGGGATTTGCTCAAGAATAGCCAAGCTCTTTTCGTAGTTGTTGCGCCAGATGTTCTTACCATTGACAATACCTGCATAGAGAGTCTTGTCA
Source organism: Streptococcus nidrosiense (assembly GCF_042140045.1). Taxonomy (NCBI): domain Bacteria; kingdom Bacillati; phylum Bacillota; class Bacilli; order Lactobacillales; family Streptococcaceae; genus Streptococcus; species Streptococcus nidrosiense. Next base: position 1,030,647 of record NZ_CP152419.1, on the reverse strand, counting down.
GCTGGGAAGCCACCTTTAACGAGTTCAAGAGTTTTCTTACCTTCAACGAAGTCAAGACCAATTGCATCTACTGGCAATTTCACAAGATCAGCGTAAACGTCACGAACGTCACCGAAGTATGTTTGAAGCAAGACTTCAAGACCTTTTTTGTCAGCCAAGAGTTTGTTGTAGATGTTCAAGAAGAGGGCTTTTTCTTCTTCTGTCAAGTCTTTGACAAGAGCAGCTTCGTCGAGTTGGATACGAGTTGCACCAAGTTCAGCCAATTTCGCAAAAACATCTTGGTAAGCAGCTACTAAGCTATCTACGAAGTCTTCTGCTTTCACACCTTCTTCAAAGTCTGACAATTGAAGGAAAGTGAATGGTCCTACAAGGACAGGACGAGTGTTAAGACCAAGTTCTTTAGCTTCTTGGAACTCATCAAAGATCTTGTGACCAGCCAATTTTACTTGAGTGTCTTTTTCAAATTTAGGAACGATGTAGTGGTAGTTGGTGTTGAACCATTTCTTCATTGGAAGGGCACGAACATCCCCTTTTTCTCCTTGGTAACCACGTCCCAAAGCAAAGTAGCGTTCAAGGTCAGACAAGTCCAAGTTTTGTACTGAAGCAGGAACTACGTTGAAAAGGAAAGCTGCATCTAGGAAGTTGTCATAGTGAGAAAAGTCATTTGATGGAATCTCAGTGATGCCTTTTTCTTTAACGATGTTCCAGTGTTTTGCACGCAATTCTTTCGCAGCAGCCAAAAGTTCTTCTTCTGAGATTTCTTTTCTAAAGTATTTTTCAGTTGTAAATTTTAATTCGCGGAATTCACCCAAACGTGGGAAACCGATAATTGTTGTTGACATGTTTTGTCCTCCAAAAATTGTTGTTGAAACTATCTTAACAGAAAAGAAATCATCTGTATAATTGTAAAAAATTAGGCTTTGATATAGTTTGAAACTATATCGTAATTTGAAGTACAAAAAAAGATTTGGAGAAGATTCCCCAAATCCTTGATAGACAATGGTTAATAGATTTTCAAGATAGCCATGTTCATAGTCAAACTTGATTAAACCGAAAGATGACTATGGCTTGTTATTAGAAAAGACTATAGCTCTTTCTCTTCATTTTGATATTCCCCTTGAAACGTGCGGACGGGAGGTAAAATTATCCAGTGGATGATTTTAGCAAACCAAGTCATTTCATTCCTATCAACCTTTTTCCTGTTCAAGTGGTACAACTGCTAGTGTCTTTCCTAAACTGGCTAAAACTTTCAAGACCGTGTCTAACTGAGGACTGGTCTTTCCTGTTTCCATCCTAGCTATGACTGGCTGGCTCACTCCACTAAGTTCTTCTAACTTTTTCTGGCTAATTCCTTGCTCATGCCTAGCCTCAATCAACTCACTCATGATAGCCACTCGCATATCACTTTCAAGGATTTCCTCCTTGGTAAATAGTTGAGACCGAACATCCTTCCAATTACTCCCAATAGCACTATTCTTCATCACTTAACCCTCTTTCTTTTAAGTCCTTTAGTTCACGCTTGGCTTTTTTAAAATTATAACTTAAAAGTTATTAAAAGTAAATCCAAATACTTACAAAAAGAAGACCTTAGAATCATTCTAAAGGTCTCGTTTTTATTATTCGAAAAAATACGAAAAGAGTTCTGAATTAGTGTTAATCTTGACTCTTACTCCAGCTCTATCCCCTTCTCTCGGAGATTAGCCAGACACTCCTCATAGTAGGCTGTGTCATGCTCGCTATAGATAGGACTTTTCAGCTTCTCCTCTGCTATATTTTCATAAGGGGGGCAGGTCTTGCCACGGTAGTTCTTATCCAGCCACTCTGGACTGACATTGTAGCCACGGTCAGCCATCTCCTCCATGATCAAACGATGATAGGCATAGAGACGATAGGGCGAGTGGGTAAAGACATAGTCAACCGTCGCATGCTTTCTGCCCCAGCCATTGCCACGAAGGGCGCAGCACTCTCGATGTTGCCCCAAGAGCTGAGGACGGGGAAGTTGTGGAATCAAAGCCTCATGCCAAAGTCTCATGGGAGTCTCCTTTCAACAAGGTAGAATCTTGCAGATAAGCATTTGGGTAACGCTCCAGCAAATCTCGAGTCCTTGCAATCAAATCTTCCTTAGAAGCTTGACCAAAGCGATAGCGATCCAGCAAGAGCATATAGTCTTTACGCTCATCAAGGCTGGCTTGCTTTTTAAAATAGCCCCAAATATGCTGAAAAGCGTTGCAAACCTGACCCCTGTGTTCTGGAATCTGGCAGGCCCGGTCAATCATCTCTTGAACTTGACTCACTTCCACCACTTCTTGCTTGAGATACTGGCGAATATTCTTGTAAATATTACTAGAATGGCTCAAAACGAGATATTTGTTTCTAGCCCAGAGTTGCTGACAAAGGGCACGTTGGTTGTTATTATTCATAATTGACATTATACCATGTTTGAGTCAAAAACATTATTTCTTACATTATGTACTTATAAAATTGCCTCTTTTAAAGCTTCTTGAAGTTCTTCATCTACTGCGTATATATAAAGTCCATTTACTCCTCTAGTTAATAAAACATTTAATTCATTTTTCAAAAGATCTTCACCAAAGTTCTTCATTTCACCATTTTCGAGTTTTCTATTTTGAACCGCACCTTTATTTTTACTTTCAGAAATATCAAACATGATTTTACCATTTCTGTATTTAACTGATGGACCAATAATTACACCAGCGTAATTCAAATCAAAACCTTGCACCGTAAAGGTCGAACCCACTTCATTAATAGTTTGTGGTTGTTCAATCCAAGATAGTTTTGCGTCTTTCTTCTCTGGCTTTATTTGTTGATTCCAAGGAGCCTTCCAGTCGCCGATTTCAACAAACCATTTTGGTCTATCTTGCTTCTTTTTTTCTTCAACATAAGGCCAATCATATGTTGCAACTAATCTAGAAATACCTAGTTTTTGATCTTTATTCTTTAACTTAATAGCTTTTTGTAGTTCAAAAGGAGAATCAAAAATTCTAATATCATATTGCTTATCTTTTGTTAATTTTTTGATTTCACAATCATCAATAATACTTCTAATCCAATTGACAGTTTCAGGATTTGCTTTTATTCTCATTTGATTACGTAATTCAATTAAATTTCCTTCCAGATTAGCTTCATGCTCCAATTCAAAAAATGTATTATCAGTCCATATTTGAGATTTATTCATAATCTGTTTATCATCATAAACCAAAACAACTACTTTCGACTGTGCTAATAAATCAATTAAATGATTTCCTCCAAGATATGCTTGATTTTTCGCAGTAAGCAGTAAATGCCCTTCGTCAACTATAACCACTCCTGCTTTAATCTTTTCTTTTCTCAAGGCATTTAAAAATTGAGTAGGCTTCATTGCCACTTCCAAACTAGAGCCACTATTCCAATTCAGTTTTCTTTCAATTTCTTTATATACACTTAATTGGTTATTATGATTTACAATAAGATTAATGTAATTATTATCTTTAATAAATGAAATATCTTCAGAATTTAATAAATCATCTACCAACGAACTCATTAAAACTGTTTTCCCTGCTCCAGCTTCTCCTTTAACCAGGATAAGGGTTCCCTCTTGATTTTTACTAATGGAAGCAATTATTTTATTTATGATAGTATTTTTAGCTTCAATTTGTTCTTCGGTTAATTTATGAAAGGGAGATGCTTTAAAAATTGCTGAATTTCGAACAATACTCTCAATCGGAAATAATGACTGATTTCTTTTTCTCAGTGAACGCCAAACTTTTGAAAAAATTGAATCCAATTCGTTAGATGTATAATATTCATTTTGAGGATTCTCTTTTCTATTTTGTACTCTTATGACTTTACCAACACTTGAAAGATAAAGCATTAAACGATTTTCAATGTCTAGAGTTAAAGACTTATTAAAATGATTGTGACCAATTATAAACATCTTCGTTGTCGAAGATGTTGCAAAATCTCTCCAATCATCCCTGTTTTCTTTCTTTATATCATCTGTTAAGTGCTGGCTAGTTCGCCGAATTATATCAGCTGTTTCACCTACATATACACTAAATTGATCATTCTTATTATCGTTAACAATATAGACAACTGGATAATCAAATAAAAGTTTCATATCATTTTTATGTTCACTAGATTTAAGTTGACTTTTAAGATTTACCAGCGAATTGTTTGAATACTCTATCTCTCTTACTATTGGGCTTTTTATTTTAACCATTATTTCTCCAACTCAGTATATTTTTTATTATTACCTTTACTTAACTTAACAGGATATTTCCGATTATTATCAACTAATTTATCTTCAATAATCTTTTCTACATCTAATTGTAAATTATCAGCCAACATAAAACTATAAATTAGAACATCGGCTAGTTCCTCTTTTATTCTTCCCAATGATTTACTAGTGACCTCTTCAGACTGCTTCCACTGAAATAATTCTAAAAGTTCACTCGCTTCGATCGAAATTGAAATTGCTAAATCTTTTTCATTATGAAATTTTCTCCAATCACGGTCATCTCGAAATTTATTAATTTTATCAATTGTTGACTTCATTTTAATTCTCCAATGTAAATCTACTAATATATATTATAACATGAATAAGTTTTATAAATGTGATAAAAATATAATAAAAAAGAAGGATTTACTCCTTCTCTGTGGACACTATTCAATTTCTATCACTTATTAGTTAGAATTTCTATCAACTCTTCGTCATTAAGTGATTTATTATCACTGAACCTAATTGAATTATCATAATAAGCCTCATAGTATTCAGGTGATAATAATGTCATATCTAAGATGTAACTTTTATCTTTATCCTTTTGATAATTTGCTACTATCTCTGATTCTCGTAATTCTTTCTGAGATTTTGGTGTACCGTTAGTCCTTTGGTACTTTTCCATCAACTGCAAGTGTTGAAAAATTACTGAAATATATCTAGAAGGATTTACTAGAAATCTTTTACTTACAACAGACTTCGGAACTAAGATTAGAAGTTCCTCTACACCATTTTCATTAGGAGCAAGAACATACTGGCTTTCAAAGGTAGCCCACTCATGACTCTCGGAATCCCAATAATCAAAACGTTGTACTTCATTACTGATTTTTAAACCGTGTAATCGAGCTTGTTCTAAAGAATATAAAATCAATTCTTTTTTTAATAAACTTACTAACAAATCAGACAGCCTATCTTCTGAAAAACTCTTTACAAAAATCGGCATCGCTATAGGTGTCAGTAATTTTTCTTTGATTCTATCTACCGATTTATAGACATACCCAAAAAATTGATCAAGCATCTTCATTGAAACACCTGTCCCTTTGGAGTTACTCTCAGAATATCCAAAGTGGATAGCATTACATTCTTTAGAGTGTGAAAACAATTGAAATGCGCCTGCTTTATTACCTAAAGTGTACATTTTATAGACTGTATTTACAAAATCATTAACAATATTTCTAAAACCATCTGATAGCAACAATGGGTCTAAAAATAATTTAACATCCTTTGATGTATCTACATCAACAAAATCCAATCCTACTTGGATTGATTCTCTATTTAATAAGTTTGATATTCTTATAATATCTACCTCTTTTCTTAATTTTTTGTAGAAAAAAGAAAAATTATCAAAATGAGATTTACATTTCTTTTATTTAGTGTTAGAATAAAAGAGAATTTTTTGAAATAGTGCCTCTATCGCCATTTTGAAATTCACTATTTTTAGCCAGTCGTCAGCCCCTACTGACGTCTTTTTTCTACAACTATTATTATATCAAACAAAATCAAAAAATCAATATCTTGTATATATTTATAACAAAATTTTAAATTTACACTATATATTGTATAAACTACTTAATTCGAGTCCGTAATTCTATTATTCTCAATATCTTGTGTTTTACAGTACTTAATAACAAACCCAAAATCACCCTTAGAATGTAGTCTAGGGGTGATTTTTTGCTTACAGATTAACATTTACATCCTAGACTACTATCTCGGATTTTGTTGAGTTCTTTCAGGAGTTGAGTTAGGTACTTTTTTATGGGTAGGCTATTCGAAACTTAAAACGTAACAAAATCTATGATTTCTTCATCGTTCGAAATTTAGTTTACTCATAAATTTTATTCTTTACACTCCTTTGAAGATTAGAGGACGATTTTTCTTCCTACTTCAACGCACTTTTGACCTTTTTCTTGGTGATGATGCGGTCGTTTTTGTTTGCTAGGGATTTGAGTCGGGCTTCAAGCAAGATTTTTCGGCCTGCTTCGTTACGGGTGTAGACTAGCTGATAATCACCTAGCTGAGGTGCGACGGAGTCCAGAAAGAGCTGGGCATCTTCCTTGCGTTTTTCAAAGAGGCTAGGAACTACGAAATACTTGGACTGGCCTGCAGGGGCTTTTTTAGCTACTAAGAGGTAGCGTTGATTATCCACGGGAGCAAAGAATTCACCCAAGGTCTGAGAAAAGAGTTCCTTATCTCTCATACTGCCCCCCTTAAGATAGGCAAAAATGCTATAACTTTCCTTATCTTCCTCTACCTGCACGCGCGACTGGTCATCGGACAAATGCCCCATCTTTAGCATGGCATTACGAATACCTTCACCCGCCTGCCGTAGGCGTACATAAGGACTCTTGTAAAAGAAATAGCGAATCACAGTGTAGGCTAGAAAGAGGATGCTCAGTCCAAACAACCAGCGAATACTAGTTCCACGGACCCTAAAGATATAAAAGAGGAGATTGAGGGCCGTTAGCATAAAGGAATAACGGAGCCATTTTTCAGCATCAACAAGAGTGAGCAGAGGGATCTGCTTGCGATCTGTTGCTATCTCATTGACAATCTCTAGCTTATCCGCAACTACCAACGCCTCCTGCCATTTTTTGCGAAGGGTGGTACGGTCCTTGGATAGTTCCATGATCTTCTCGTTGTAGTCTTCGAGTTTCTTTTTCTTAAATGGAAACTCAGGAAAGTTCAAGCGATCCAAACCAGTTTCAATGGTATCTTCCTTATAGGACAAGCCAAGGAAGTGGTCCATACGACGGGCAAGGGTCTGCAGGTCTTGATAAGGATTGAGGTCTTGTTCTTCTTGATTTTCATTTGAAAAAGCTGGGTTTTTGTAAGGTTTGATGGCTACTAGGTGCCAGATATTGCTGGTCTTATCTGGATGTCCTGGCCAGATACGGATAGCACGGCCCCGCATTTGATTGCTGAGCATAAAGCTTCCGACAAAACTACCTAAGATCAGAGAATTAACACATGGCGCATCCCATCCTTCACCCAAGAGAGACTTGGTTCCGACCAAGACTTGGATAGAACCACGTTGGAAGAGCTCAGTCACTGCTGCGACCATCCCCTTAAAGCTAGATGGAAATCCTACTTGGAGATAGGCGCCTTGATCTAGTTTTCCGATGGCTGAGAAGGTCAAAGCGACTGTTGGCAAAAGTGCTTGGAGTTCTTCCTTGACACTGGCCGGTATGATAACGACACTACCTGAAAGGACTGCTAGGGGAACAGAAATCTCCTGTTTCTGAGCACTGCGGCGAATAGTTTCAAAGTAGGGGAGTACACCTAATTGCGTGATCGGTGCTTGGTCATCTCCCAGATAATTAGCAAAATCCTTGCGGATATAGTCCGCCAAGACTAACTGTCTCAAGTCCTGACCTAGACTAGCATACTCGGTTTCAAAGATAGATGCGATGCCAGCCAGTTTTCCTAGAGATTGATTGAGGATTTTGTCATTGGCCTTGGATTTGACCAAGAAGACCTGACGTTTTTCAATCAATCCTCTTGATTTCAACTCAGTTTCTATCTTTTTCTTTGTCTCCTGAGGATCCTCATACCAGTCGGGTGTCTGATAGAGAAGGCCTTGCAAGAGGACTTCGAGCCAGTAGTAATTAAGAGCAGGTAAGCCTTCAGCACCTAATAAATCTCGTAAGTGCTTAGGAATTTCTAGCTTTTGATCCTGTAGATAAATGAGGAGGGCTGAAAGATACTTGGGATCTTCGAGGAGCATATCCGCAGAGATTTCCCCTTTGAGAACCTTGGAACTCTTAATCAACTCTTGAAAATCAGAATAAACGACTAGTTGGCTGACATACTGCCACTTGGTATCCTCAAATTCTTCCAAGCACTTCTCTTCCTCCTTGGTAGGAAAACAGATATAGACAAAGTCCTGGTGAGGGCAGAGGGTGTCTTCCTTGACTAGTTCTGGCACCGTGATTTCTTGGTCGATTTCGCCACACATTTGGAGATAGCGATCCCAGAGTTCTGGCTCACTATCATAAGGAGGTGTTGCTGTGAGAGAGATAATTTGCAGTTGTTGGTAATTTTTACGGAAGTCTTCTAGGCTTTTCCACCATTCATTTCTCAAGTGATGGCATTCGTCCAGACAGAGGGTTGCAACTCCCTTTTCCTTGAGTTTGGCAAGCAGGTCAAAGCCGACAAAGTCCTCAACTTCGCCATTATCTTCTTGAGATAGTACTTGTTGCATGGCACTGTGAAAGGCTTGGTAGGTGGCGATGGTGATTTGCTTCATGTCCTTGAGATTTTGAGACACGAGACTTGTAATCTGGTCCTCATTCTCTAAAAAAGCCTGGCGAATCCTATCCACCCATTGTTCCCGAATGGTAACAGTAGGCACCAAAACCAGAGCTGGCTTATCAAAGCGGGCAATCAACTCGATACCAATGGTTGTTTTCCCAGAACCTGGTGCTGCCACCAAGTGGATATGGCCATCTGCTTGATATTCCTGAAAGTTATCCAAGACCTGTTTTTGGTAGTTGCGCCAAGTACCATTAAACTTCAATCCTAACATGATTTTCCTCATTCTAAGCGGTCATTTTCTTATTCCCATTTTACCATACTTGAGGCAAAGTCACATGAAGTACCCCATATAGTCTTTCTCCTTAAAATATGGTATAGTAGAATCATACTACTCAAGAGGAGTTTACATGTCACACGATAAACAAATGAAAGCTGTTTCTCCCCTTCTACAGCAAGCAATTAATATTTCTTCCATCATCGGTGGAGTTGGTACTTTGATTTTCTGTATCTGGGCCTATCAGGCTGGAGTTTTGCATTCCAAGGAAACCCTATCTGCCTTTATCCAACAGGCCGGTATCTGGGGACCACCACTCTTTATCTTTTTACAGATATTGCAGACGGTTGTTCCTATCATTCCTGGTGCTCTGACATCCGTTGCAGGTGTCTTTATCTACGGTCACATCATCGGAACGATCTACAACTATATCGGCATTGTCATAGGTTGTGCGATTATCTTTTACCTGGTGCGCCTCTACGGAGCACCCTTTGTTCAGTCTGTCGTCAGCAAGCGCACCTATGATAAGTACATCGGTTGGTTAGACAAGGGTAATCGCTTTGATCGATTCTTTATCATTATGATGATTTGGCCGGTTAGTCCAGCGGACTTTCTCTGTATGCTGGCAGCTCTAACCAAGATGAGCTTCAAGCGTTACATGACTATCATCGTTATGACCAAGCCCTTTACCCTGGTCGTTTACACATACGGCTTGACCTATATCATTGATTACTTTTGGCAAATGTTCGCCTAATCACTAAAAAAAGTTGATCAAAAACTCAATTTTATACTCAATGAAAATCAAAGAGCAAACTAGGAAACTAGCCGCAGGTTGCTCAAAGCACTGCTTTGAGGTTGTGGATAGAACTGACGAAGTCAGTAACATATATACGGCAAGGCGACGTTGACGCAGTTTGAATTTGATTTTCGAAGAGTATTATCAGAAAATGAAAAAAATAAAACGCATAGTATCAAGGCTTTTCAACACCTGATATTATGCGTTTTTCTGATTGTAAAGATTTTTTCTCAGCCTCTTTTTGTTAAGCTTCTTTTTTCAATAGGAGAGAAACAAGGACTGATGTCGCAATCATCCATGCTCCTAGAATGATAAAGGTCATTCGACCATTCGTTGTTACTAAGCCAATTCCTGAAAGAACAAAAGGTGTTAAGGAGGCACCAAAACTACATCCCAAAACAGCATAAGAAGTTGCTTTGTTGAGGAGCTTTGCTGGGATTCTCTCAGAAATTAACTGAAAGACTGTCGTAAGGGCAATGCTATAGGCAAATCCTCCTAAGACAGAACCTGCAACGACAACCCAAAGAGAAGGGGAAAGAGCGATGATGATTTGCCCAATACCAAAGGTTACACCCGCAACCAATAATAATTTTTCCTTAAAGGCAGAGATGAGGAAAGAAAAGCTAATTCCCGCCAGAATCCCAATCAACTGCATGGCACTGAGTACCAGACTAGACAACTGAGCATCTCCAAAGCCTGCCTCAATCATGAGACTAGGAATACGGAAGGTAATGGCAGTATTTGTACACACGATCACAGCAGCACCAATGGCAAGGAAGAAAATCAGCTGTAGCATGGAGCGAGTTAGTTTGGTTGCTTCTTCTGTCTTTTGCTTGGACTCATGAACTTCTTCTTTGTTATAAGGGACAAAGAGAAGGAAGAGTACAAGAACAACTAGACCTGCTGCATAGGCTAAGAAGGTTGCAGTCCATCCAAAGGTCAAGAGTTGACCAACTGCCAGAGTCAAGATAGAGGCTCCCACTACCTCAGCTGACCCACGAAAACCAAGCATCTGGATACGAGTTTTGCCATGGTAACGTTCACTGATGATAGAGATGGCCTTGGCGTTCAGCATCCCCACTCCAATCCCAAAGAGTAGTCGTGTAGCAAAGACAAAGTAATAGCCCTGATACCAGAAGGGAGCGATACCGCTGATTGACAAGATCAAAAGTCCCAGAGTCAATTGGAGACGTTCAGGGAAAATACGCTCAAGAACTCCGTTCAATAACAGCATAGCCATAATCCCAAAGGATGGAAGGCTGACCAAGAGTTCGACCTGGCCTTTTGAGTAGCCCTGATAATAGTCAAACATGGCTGGTAGGGCACTTGATATAGAAAATGATGTGATCAATACTAACGACAGGGAAAGTATACTCACTTTTTCCAAAAATTGTTTCATTTTATCCTCATTCATTATTTATGTTAAGTCAAAAGAGCTAGATATTACTCTAGAGATAAAAGATATCTTTCATCTAGTCCCTATCACTCTTTTAGCAAAAAGGTCCTTTCCTATCATACACTGTTTCCCAAAAATTGGCAAGCAACTGCTTTATAAGTTCAACATAAAAAGTAGGACCATCAGACTCGGTCAAGCCTCGATGGTATCCTACTTTTATGGCTCTATAATATTTGTAGTGGGTAAATCCCCTATGGATATTATGGAGCCTATTTTTGTGTAGAAAAAAAGTTCCATAAGATCTATAATGAAAAGCGACCAAACCATCATTAGAAAGAATCATATGGAACAATTACATTTTATCACAAAACTACTCGATATTAAAGACCCTAATATCCAGATTCTAGATGTCATCAATTGGGATACACACAAGGAAATCGTCGCTAAACTGGACTATGACGCCCCGTCTTGCCCTGAGTGCGGATGTCAAATGAAGAAATATGATTTTCAAAAACCGTCGAAAATTCCTTACCTCGAAACGACTGGTATGCCTACCAGAATTCTTCTTAAAAAGCGTCGTTTTAAGTGCTATCATTGCTCGAAAATGATAGTCGCTGAAACCTCTATCGTTAAGAAGAATTATCAAATTCCTCGTATTATCAACCAAAAGATTGCTCAAAAGTTGATTGAAAAGACTTCTATGACTGATATTGCACATCAGCTATCCATTTCAACTTCAACTGTCATTCGTAAGCTCAATGACTTTCACTTTAAGCATGATTTTTCTTGTCTTCCAGAGATTATGTCTTGGGACGAGTATGCCTTTACCAAAGGAAAGATGAGTTTTATCGCACAAGATTTTGATCAGCTCAATATCATTACTGTTCTTGAGGGAAGAACACAAGCTATCATCCGCAATCACTTTCTTCGCTACGATAGAGCGGTCCGATGTCGTGTGAAAATCATTACTATGGATATGTTTAGTCCTTACTATAACTTGGCTAAACAGCTTTTTCCTAATGCAAAAATTGTACTTGATCGTTTCCACATTGTTCAGCACTTAAGCCGAGCTATAAGTCGGGTTCGTGTCCAAATCATGAATCAATTTGAGCGAAAATCTCATGAATACAAGGCTATCAAGCGCTATTGGAAACTCATCCAACAAGATAGCCGTAAACTGAGTGATAAACGTTTTTATCGCCCTACTTTTCGCATGCACTTAACGAATAAAGAGATTCTAGACAAGCTTTTGAGCTATTCAGAAGACTTGAAACACCACTATAATCTCTATCAACTCTTGCTTTTTCACTTCCAGAATAAAGAAGCTGACAAATTTTTCGGACTTATTGAGGACAATCTGAAGCAGGTTCATCCTCTTTTTCAGACTGTCTTTAAGACATTTCTCAAGGACAAAGAGAAAATTGTCAACGCCCTTCAATTGCCTTATTCCAACGCCAAATTGGAAGCAACCAATAATCTCATTAAACTCATCAAACGAAATGCTTTTGGTTTTAGGAACTTTGATAACTTTAAGAAACGAATTTTCATCGCTCTGAATATAAAAATGGAGAGGACAATCGTTGTCCTCTCCAGATGTTAGCTTTTTATTCAACCCACTACAGTTGACAAAGAGCCACTTTTATAGATTTTAGTAAACTATCTTACTTAGATTTTCAAGAATCGGCGCATTGAGATTCCTGAACCAAGTGAACCGATACAGATTCCAATGAGGAACAAAAGACCGATCATCAGTGGAATAAAGGTATCTGGGGTAATCAAGGATAGGTTTTGTCCAACCAAGGATGGGTTGACAGATTGGAATACTCGGTTATAGATAAAGTAAACCAGAACTGATGGAAGAGCTGCTCCCAACAAACCAATAAAGGCTCCTTCTAGCAAGAATGGGCCACGGATGTAGCTGTTTTTAGCACCAACCAAACGCATGATTTGGATTTCACGACTACGTGAAATGATAGTGATACGAATGGTATTTGAGATCAAGAAGACCGCGATGAAAATCAAGAGTCCTGCAATGAACAATCCCCAAACACGGATGAAGGAAGCCAACTTGAAGAGACGCTCCGTATTGGCACCACCGTCTTGAACTTCCGAAACTCCTTCGATTTTCTTAGCTTCTTCAGCGACTGGTTTCACATCACTTGGTGAATTAGTATCTACGATGTAGGCATCATGAAGAGGATTGGCATCTCCTTCAAAAACCTTCCACTCGTCACCCATGGTTTCAGTCAGCTTTTGGTACTGCTCTTCTTTACTTGAGAAAGTTACACTTTTAACAGCTGGCATAGACTTGAGGGCATCATAAACCTTGTGGTAATCATTGTTTGTAACTGTTTGGCCCTCTTTGACGATGGTTTCACTATTGTCTTCAACGTCTTTACGGACATAAACCATGACGCGTACGTTGTTTTCGATATCCGTTGCCAATTTTGCAGTATTAAAGATAACTGAGGCAAAAATAGCAACCAAGGTCAAGGTAATCATTACTGAACTCACAGCAGCAATGGTCATCCACCCATTACGCTTTAAACTCTTTAAAGCTTCGAATAGGTGGCGGAAAAATCTACTAATCATCGTATCCGTACTCTCCTTTCGCTTCGTCACGAACCACACGACCATTCTCGATGGCAATGACACGGTGGCGCAAGGTATTTACGATTTGGCTGTTGTGAGTGGCCATCAAAACAGTTGTCCCTTGAAGATTAATGCGCTCCAAAAGGTTCATGATTTCCCATGAATTATCAGGGTCCAAGTTACCTGTTGGTTCATCTGCAATCAAAACTTTAGGATTGTTTACGATAGCGCGAGCAATGGCGATACGTTGCTGCTCACCACCTGACAATTCATTAGGGAATGAACGAACCTTGTGTTTTAAACCAACAAGATCCAAAACTTCCATAACACGTTTTTTGATATTGCGACGGCTTTCACCAACAACCTCCATTGCGTAAGCAATGTTCTCATAAACGGTTTTCTTTGGCAAAAGTTTGTAATCCTGAAAGACAACTCCAACACTACGACGAAGGAGCGGAATATCTTTCTTTTTAATCTTCACGAGGTTAAAACCTGCAACCTGCAAACTTCCTTTTTCAACTTTAACCTCACGATACAAGGCACGGATAAAGGTTGACTTACCTGCACCTGAAGGACCTACGATATAGGCAAACTCTCCTGGTTCAATATTTACAGAGACGCCACGTAGGGCTGTTGTCCCGTTGTCATACTTTTTGACAACATCTCTCATTTCAATGATCGACATGTGACTTCCTTTCTTTTAACTAATACGCCATTTTAGATAGGCATCGATGAAACCATCTAAGTCTCCATCCATGACCTTATCTACCTGCGCAACTTCAAAACTGGTACGGTGATCCTTCACCATGGTATAAGGGGTAAATACATAGGAACGGATTTGGCTTCCCCATGTGATTTCTTTCTTATCCCCCTTAAGGGCATCTACCTCCGCAGCTTTCTTTTCCTGCTCCATCTGATAGAGTTTTGCCTGAAGCATCTTCATCGCACGATCACGGTTTCCATACTGAGTACGGTCAACAGTCGATGCAACAACAATCCCTGTTGGAATGTGGGTCAAGCGGACACCTGTTGAAACCTTGTTGACGTTTTGTCCACCTGCTCCACCCGAGCGGAAAGTATCCATCTTGATATCATCTTCTCGGATGTCAACTTCAATAGTATCATCCAACTCTGGCATAACTTCTACAGAAGTAAACGAGGTGTGACGACGCTTAGCTGAGTCAAATGGTGAGATACGTACCAAACGGTGAACTCCCATTTCTGACTTGAGAAGTCCATAAGCATTTGGCCCTTCAAAAGACAAGGTCACCGACTTAATTCCTGCTTCATCACCAGCTTGATAGTCCAAGACTTCAACCTTAAAGCCTTTAGCGTTACCATAACGAGTGTACATACGAAGGAGCATATCGCCCCAGTCTTGGGCTTCTGTTCCACCAGATCCTGGGTGAATCTCTAAAATAGCATTATTATGATCATAAGGCTCTGATAAGAGCAAGGTCATCTCGTAGCTAGTCATCATCTGATCTAGCTCAGCTAGCTTCTCCACCAACTCATCCTTAACAGACTCATCCTCTGCTAAAAAGTCTAGTAAGATTGCAACCTCATCCTGCAACTCTTCCATGGTATGGAAGGTATTGTAGGTATTTTTTAGTTCGTTTAATTCTTGCGACGTTTTTTGGGCCGCAATATTATCGTTCCAAAAATCAGGTTCTGTCATTTTGTTTTCCAAAATGGCAATTTCTTCTTCTAACCCTTCGAGGTCAAAGAGACCCCCTAAAAGAAGCTAATTTTTCACGATTGGCGTCAATTTTTTGACGGATTTCTGAAATGTCCATATATACTCCTTTTTTGTATCGTTTTATTATACCATAATTTTTCTTATTTATCTAATCGGTGTTTTTTAAAATTTCTTATCAAAATATTTCGATTTGAAGACTAAGAGAATTTTTTCAACAATTTAGGGGTAAAGAATCAAAAAACATCCCAAAGTTGATCAATATTCTCATTCTAAAAACATTGATCGATTCTTTGAGATGTATATAAATACTATTTCATGAGAAAGCTAGGTAGTTACTGAAATACTAGCACATAGGGAACTTTCTCAAAGACTTAGTATGAGGTAGAAAGCACTTATTCTTTATCTGCCTTCAAAGTCGAAGTTTCTTGGGCATCTGCTGATTTTTCTTCCTTATCTACCGGCTTATCAGAATCCTTCTTAGGATCTTCTTGATCTCCCTGAACTTCTTCCTCTTTTACAGGATTTAAGCTCCAAATACCATCTTGATTGACCTTGTAGCCATCAGGTGTTGTTCCATTTCTTAGAAGTGAACCATCTGCTTGGAAATAGTACCAGTTGTCATTCAACTGTTTCCAACCAGTCTCCATTGCGCCGCTAGTATTGAGATAATAACGAGAGCCATCAATCTCTTGAAGACCTGTTAGCATGATGCCTTCCTTGTCTAGATAGTACCATGTGTCCTTATCTTTGAACCAGCCTGTCTTCATAGCTCCGCTAGTTGCAAAGTAGTAGTAATGATTATCAAGCCATTTCCAACCAGTCTGCATCGCTCCGCTTGCATTGAGGTAATAGCGAGTGCCATCAATTTCTTGAAGACCAGTTAGCATGATGCCTTCTTTATCTAGATAATACCAAAGATCATTTTCTTTGAGCCAGCCTGTCTTCATTGCTCCACTACTTGTGAAGTAACTATAATGATTATCAAACCATTTCCAACCTGTTTGCATAGCCCCACTTGCATTTAGATAATAGCGAGCACCTTCAATTTCTTGTAGGCCAGTTTGCATGATACCTTCTTTATCTAGATAGTACCAAAGACCCTTATCTTTGAGCCAACCTGTCTTCATTGCTCCACTACTTGTGAAGTAGCTATAATGATTGTCAAACCATTTCCAGCCAGTTTGCATAGCCCCACTTGCATTGAGATAATAGCGAGTACCTTCGATCTCTTGGAGCCCAGTTAGCATGACACCTTCTTTATCTAAGTAATACCAAGTATCTTTATCCTTGATCCAGCCTGTTTTCATCGCTCCGGAACTTGCAAAATAGTTCCAATGCCCTTCAATCAAGGCCCAACCTGTTTGCATAACTCCCTTATTATCAAAGTAGTAGGTTACTCCATTGATTTCTTTTTTACCAACTATTTGTTTTCCTTCTTCATCAAAGTAGTACCAGTTTGATTCAATTTTTTGCCATCCAGAGCCTGTCTCATCTGACTGTAATGCCCCACTACTTGCAAAGAACATTTTCTTACCATTAAAGACTTGTGAGCCAGTAAGCATTTTACCATCTTTATCAAATAGGTACTTTTTGCCACCTATTTCAGCTAATTCATTATAGAGTCTAGCGCCTGTCGAGCTGATATAATACCAAGAACCATCTTGCTTGAACCAGCCCTCATACTGCATCTTCCCACTACTATTTAGATAATACCAGTTGCCTTCCAGCTTTTCTCTACTATCATTTAAATGAATCCATTTACTTGCCTGCATCTGACCTTTTCCATTAAAGAAATAATAGACATTATCTATCTTTCTCCATCCGATGGCCATTTCATTATCTGATAGACGATATTTCCAGTAACCATCTTCTTGATACCATCCTTCAGATACTGTAGGAATATCTGGGAAATAATCAGAAACATTTGTAAAACCAGAATCAGCAATATTAAATACCGTCGCATCCTTAGTTAGACTAGAAGCATGGACTACTTGAATATTCTTCTTTTTTAGATAATCTCTTGTTGAAGCCAGATTTGCATCATAAGAAGATGTATGCACAACCATACTAGGTGAAAGTGACTCTAAAAAAGGAATGGTATTTGAAATTTGAGCATCATAATGATGATTCCATTTCATCATGTCTACTTTGCCAATTTCTGGACCTAATCTATCCTCAGCACCTTCAGCATTATCTAAGTCACCACCAAGATATATCTTTTTCCCTGCAACAGTCACTACTGCAACCAAGGAATTCGAATTATCATCATAGACTCTTTTCAATTTGCCATCCGTACCATACTCATTCTTATAATTATAGAGTTGGATATCCATATCACCCAATTTGAAGCGACTATCTTCTTCCTTAATATCTTGAACAATAGTTACTCCTTTTTCACGGGCAACATTGAGTGCATTATCATAATTAAAAAGATTATCCCACAAACGCCACTTACTTGTAATTCTCTCATCAGTATATTTTTTTAAATAAAGTTTTCCGACTGGATAACGTTTTAGAATCTCATCTGCGCCACCGATATGATCACTATGGACGTGGGTTCCTAAGATAAAATCAAATTTTTGAATACCTAGTCGATTTAAATGGCGAAATAATCTATCTTCCAAAACAAGCTCATTTTGCCTTGTAATACCAACTCGGCTTGGATAACGCGGATCCGTTCCATCTGGAAAATCATAATCTTCCCCCCATGTCAATTAGGGCATAATGTCCATTACTCTCCAATAGAATGGCATCACTTCCTGAAGCTCCCTTGGTATTGATAAAGTGAATACGATTCCCAGAACCTGCTGAGATAGTGTCTGCCTTTACTGCTTGCAAGTGACTGGCAGTAACTGACAAAAGTATAATACTAAATAAGATTGTCTTCTTTAAATTTTTCAAATCTATCACTTCTTTCCTTAAAACTTATCTGGTGTCATTCACAAATAGACTTTGTAATTCATTTGTAAGTGTACTTAGCTTATTTCTTTAAAACAACTCGAGCAAAGTTGGCATCACCTTGTTTATAGATTGGATTTTCTTTCCAATTATAATTGGTATTTGGAGTTTCAAAATCAGCTCCATACAAGTGACTGATATAGTCTCTAGTATTCTCTGGAATTTTCACATCTACGCCCTTAAAGTTTGCGACTTGTAATTGACTGAATGGCAATTCGTAATGATAGACCTCATGACGAGTTGGTACTCCCAAAGCATTAATCATAAAGAAAATCGTATCGGAGGAGATTGTTTCCCCTTTTTTATCATAAACAATAAGATCTACATTCAAACCTTTAAAGCTGTATGATAGTTCTACCAATTGTTCATTGTAATAAAATTCTTTGGTTCTTGAAAAACCTCTTTCCAAGAGATATTGTTCATCCTCTACAAAGCGTTGATAATCTGGAATAATGATGCCAAAATCCATATCCAGGTCATGGCTAATAAAATCATTTTCTCTAAAAAAGCCTAATAGAGTCCCAAAATCCAACCAAATATCATAATCTTTTAAAGGAGAACTATAAATCGTTTGAAGAATCTCTTCAAAGTTGTCTTTTAACAACTCACTTCTTTTGGAGTCCAATTCAACGTTCGCTTTGTCATTGAGACTTTTAATGATTGGTAAGTTCTTGATGAGGTCTTTCTTGTCCCCTAAAAGACTTGCCAAACTTCTTTTTAACCATTGTAACACGTCTTACACCTCTTTTATATAAGCGACAAAATCATCATGTTTCACTCGTTTTTCAACTGGTGGAATTTCCATAAAATCATCACCGTAGATAGCTGATAAGATCTGGTGAGAAGCTTCTGGAATTTTATAAATTCTATCTTCGAATGGGCTGTCCATTACTTTATCAAGCAGCGTCTTCTCAAATTTTGTAGAAGTTCTCTTATTTTCCATCAAATAATCAATAGAATCATTATCATTAGCCTGCATTGAGAGAATGTTCATTTTTTTATTCCAAGTTTTAACTCTTGTTAAACGGAAAACAAGTACTAATAGATATCTGACAAGATTCTTAAATCCAGCATTTTTACTATGAATACCATAGAGAGTATAAACAGAAAGTCTACGATAGGTATCTAGTTTAACCATCTCTTTATTGACATCAGCATAATAATCAAATGGGAAAACATCCACGCAAATTCCTAAATCGATATCATTTTCAATATAGTTATTCTCATAAACGGTACGAGCATCATATACTCGATAAAATGGATAAGGATAGCGAGCATCATTTTCCCAAGATACTACTTTGTAGATAGGGTCATTGTCCCGTAGAACTGCTTGATATAACTTGTCATACTCATCACGTTTCAATGAGATATCAACATCATCATCCCAAGGGATGTAGCCCTTATGTCTAACGGATCCTAATAGAGTTCCATAAGCCAAAGAATAACTAATATTCTCTCTTTCACAGAGATTGTGGATATAATCCATTACCCCTAATTCTACTTCTTTAATCTCTTCTTCAGATAGTTTTCTGTATCCATCTCTCTTTTTAGAAATAACAGAGAAATAATAGCCTGAGATTATAAACAGAATACAACCTAATAATGAGATACCATAGAAGGTTGAACTCAAGAATAAGTTAGAAATCAAGATAACGACGGTCATCAGTAATCCTGAAACAAGCTCATGATCAATTCTATCTTCCTCTTTGTCTTTTTTGAATTTTCTAAGACTTGCAAAGATAAATGAGAGCATGAAAATAGCGATCGGCACGATACCAAAGATTCCGTTATAGAATAATAACTCTAGGTATCCATTGTGAGTTAAGTAATGTTGTTTAATGATATATGCACTTGCATCATAAGTTTTCCCTAATTCATACCAGTTTCCTGCTGAGTAACCAAATAGAGGTCTCTTTGGAATGAACGAGGCTGTCGATTGCCAAATAGCAAAGCGGTTATTGGAAATATTTTCTTCGCTGGTATCAGTTCGCTCCAAAGTCAAATTATTGTTTTCACCTTTTTCCTTATTTCGTTGAATTTCAGCTGAGTGAGCTTTCAAATACAGATCACTACTGTACTTGACACCATTATAAGATAAAAATACTAGTCCAACTGTTAACAATACAGCGACAAAAGATTTTAGCTTGTTACGGAAGTCAAATTTCACCAAAGAATATAGAAAAGCGGCCACAACCAAACAGATGTAGGTCGTTCTTGAACCAGATAAAACGATATAAGCGAAATTAAGAAGAATGGATGAAATAGCTAAGGTTTTAACAAATTTACTGAAGAAAGTTAGCCTCATCCCTAAGTAAATAATAATAATTAAGGAGATAATCGATAAATAATTAGGACTTGCTAAAATACCAAATAAACGGGATTCAACAAATCCTTGACGAATTAACAAGCCTTTATAGTCGAAAACTCTGTAACCAATCAACATAAAGAATTGAACAAGAGAAATGAAAACTCCCACAGTATTAGCTACAGTAATCACTGAGAAGAATAAGTTAAACAAAAGTCGAGACTTTTCTTTGGTAAAGGTCTGAAAAATTGGATAAATAGCAAAGAAATAGATAAAGAATACTACTAAGTTCTTGATATTCGTTGAAAAGCCATACTTAATCACCAGTAAACTTGTGATAATATTCATGGCAAAAAAGAGAATTAGATACTCAATTTTTCTCACAAATAAATAAGCTTTTTTTACAAAGAAATTATATAAACCCAGTAAAACTCCCATCAGAGTCATGCCTAGGGTAACAAATTTATTAGCAGAAATGAATTGAAGTGGAACAATTAGTCCTGCCATACAATAAAAAGATATGACTGATAAAAATACCAGATTAATTTTAAAATAGTTTTTCTCAATAATAGAAATCATTTTCTCTCCTAACGGTTATGTTGACCAAGTAAGATCTTAGTGTAGAGCTTTCTGTTGAATAGTAGAGCTAGAAAACTTATTTTTCTAGCATTGGTAAATCTAGCATCTCTTAAAATATTCACTCTATTCTGTTTTAGATAATGTATCAATTTATCTTCTAGTAATTTATCTTTAAAATCGGAATCAATCAACAATCTATCCAAAACATAGAAATAGGCCCAATTTAAACGCATCGTTGCAACATCAGCAATTGTGGGATAGTGCTCCCTTATTATATTCGCATTTTGCTCATAAGCCTCAATCACATTTAAAAATTTTAATGAGAATTTTTGTGTAGTAATACTATTTTCGCGATGAACATAATAATACTTCTTCTCATTGGTCGCAACAACCTTCTGACACTGATCCAGCAAACGAATCATAATAAAAGCATCTTCAGCAATTTTTCCAACTTCAAATCTTAGATGATTAAAGAGTTCTTTTTTATATAATTTATTAACAGCAGTCACAGACAAAATCTTTGCTTCCATGACCATTTTTATGGCTTCTTCTGAAGAAAGTTCCCAAGTTTTAATCTCTGAAACTTGTTTTTCAGGAATCTGATGGAAGACATCGTAGTGACCACACATTGATAAATCTGCATTCGCCTCTCTTAAATGACGGTAGAGAGTCTCGTACATATCTTCGTCAATATAATCATCGCTATCAATAAAGCCAATTAAATCTGAACTTGCTTCATCAATTCCTCTATTTCGAGCATCAGACAAACCACCATTTTCCTTATGAATAACCCGAATTCGTTTATCTCTCAAGGCCAACTGTTCGCACAAGTCACCACTCTGATCTGTCGAACCATCATTAATAAGAAGCAATTCAAAATTCGTATATGTCTGTTTTAAAATAGACTCTACACATCGTTCCAAATAAGCTTCTACATTATAGACAGGAACAATGATACTAATTTTTTCTTGCATTGTATTCCCCCTTATATTCTGTATAGCTCTTATCCATATCTGCTATTATGGCATCGTGGTGAGGCACTTGCTTGTCAGCTGGTGGTGGTGTCATATAGTCACCAAAAGCTGTGCTGAGATAGGCGTCATAGCCGACCGGAATAGGCATTTCTGTTCCCTCGAAAGGTAGGAAGATGTTGTCTTCAAAGGCCTGAATTGGATACTTTTTCTTCATGTATCCTGGCCCTGAACATAATTCTGTAATGCCATCACTTTCGGCTGGTCCATACTTGGTCATTTCTTTCTCAGCCTTTTTCCATATACGATAGCGAAGCGATTTTGGAGTCAACCCTAGTAAAATGGTACTACCCCACTTCATGAGAGCTCCATGTTTTTCTGGAATGGTTTGGGCACAAAAGAGAGAATAAATCAAAGCCCAACGTACCTGTTTCTTACGTTCAGCTGGGTTTTTAGGGTAGTAATCCAAGGGAAGAACATCCAAGGCCAAGCCGTGTGGTAGATTCAAATCTTGTTGATAAGGCTTGATACAAGTCGTCTCCTTGTCTCGAATAGTGATAAAGAGGTTGCGGTCAACAAAGTCTCTATCACTTTTTGATAGGAAGTAACGCTCGTCCGCATAACGAGGCCATAGCTCTGCTAGTTTTTCATAATCCTTGCGAGGCATAAAGAAGTCTAAATCATCATCCCAAGGGATAAAACCTTTATTTCGTAGAGCTCCAATAGCTCCTCCACCACACAAATAACAGAGTAAATCGTGTTCTTTACAAAAGGCGACAAAATATTCAGCCATCTCTAGGCTACGAGCTTGGATTGCCTTTAAATCACTCATCTCATTCTCTTCCTCTTCTATAGAATACATCATTTTATTATACCATAAAAATGACCAAAAATTCCATCTAACCATGTGAAAAATCAAAGCCCACGATACTCATTTTCATAGGTACCTCAAGCTCTGATTCATTTTACATTTTATCTAAATCCCATTTGGGACAATTTATTTTGGTAAGCTTTTTGGTCCACTCGAAGGGATTGACCGCCGTATACGTCAAAGTCGTCTACCCAGTCTCCAAGTTCTGGGACTGTCAATCTTTCAATACCATTCTGCGCTCCTTCAAGGACTGATAAACCGTTGGTCAATAAGAAGGTATATGGAAGGTTTGTAGAGGTCATGGCGAAAACTTTCCCGAGTGCTTCTGAGCCTGTGAAAAGTTTTGTAGGATCCTTAATCTGCTGCAAGACAGCTGTCATGACCTGCTGTTGTCTACGAGTACGGCCATAATCCCCTTCATCATCATCACGGAAACGTGCATAGTTCAGAAGAGTCGAACCATTCATCTGTTGTTTTCCAACTCGAATAGTTTGAGTCGGTGACTCAGTTTCCGTTGCATGCAAGTCATCTCCTACAGTCGCTTCTGTAACTGGAACCCCATTTAGAGTTGAAAACTGAGCATCAATAGTCACACCATCAGGGAAAAGCGTATCAATGGCTGTCGCAAAGGCTTGGAAATCGACAAGGGCATAATATTTTATGTCTAGATCAAAATTATCCTTGAGCACCTTGCGGACCATTTCAGCTCCTTGTTTACCTTCTTGTTCCCCTAATTCATAGGCCAAGTTTAATTTATGGTCGGTCTGTTTTTGACCATTGATGACTTGGCTATACCCATCAATATAGACCAAATTATCACGCATAAAGCTAACGAGCTTCAATTTTTTATCTTTGCCACTTACATTCAAAACCATAATGGAATCTGTCCGTGTTTCTGCACTATTCTGTCCAATACGGCCATCCGTACCCAAAATCAGAATATTAACCCCATCACGCGTATCTTGTCCATTGAAGACTTCAACCTGAGCAGCTTTGGCATCTTTGGGCCCATTTGAACTATTAGGGTTCGCCGATTGGAAGCCTTTTAAGAACATGACGATCATTCCTACTGCTACACAAAGCAATATCATCCCTAACCAAGCAAATAAGCGTTTAAAACGAAAACCTCTTTTTTTCTTTTGCTTCTTAGCTTTTGGAATCTTCGTTTCCAGTTGTTCTCCACTACTACGGCGACTAGAACGACTACGATTAGCATAGGTTGGCAGGTCGATACCAGAGTCTGAAAGAAGTTGTTCTTTGACTTCTGGATTGAAAACTTCTGCTGAATCTTTTTGACCTTCTAACTTGGCTTGTAAAAAGGCAAATTCTCTCTTTTCTTTCTCATTCAAATAATGAATGTTTTTCAAAAGATAGTCATATCTCAGTTTTTCATGATGTGTCAAAGGATTCTCTCTAGTCATTCCTTCTCCTTCCCTTTATCCTGTATGGTATAGATAGGGTAAGCTCCTAGTATTTTATACTGGATTCCAATCGTTTCTAGTTCTTTTTGAGCAAAATGGACCAGTTCTTTATCAGCATAGTCCACATCAATGATAAAAAAGTATTCGCCCAAGGCTGTTTTTAGGGGACGACTTTCTATCTTGGTTAAGTCAATCCCTCGCCAAGCAAAGGTCGAGAGTGCCTTGTAAAGTGCACCAGGTAAATTGTCTGGTAAGGTTATTGCTAGGCTCATTTTTTCAGTTGCATCTTGTAAAGGAATCTGTGGCAACTCTGCACCCAAAACCCAAAAGCGAGTGAAATTAGCTTCCATCTCTTGAATATCTTGAGCGATTAGCTCCAGCCCGTATTCTCCAGCAGAACTTTTGGGGGCAATGGCAGCAAAAGGCTGATCTGGATGCTCGGAAACATAGCGCGCAGCGTAGGCTGTACTGGCAGTGACCTCCAGTTGAGCGTCTGGATAATGCTCATCAATAAATTTCTTCCCCTGTGCCAAAGCTTGCGGGTGAGAAAAGATTTTCTCTATTTTAACTTGCCCTGGCACCGCCATCAACTGTTGATGAATTGGCTGTACAATCTCCGCCACAGCTTGAATTCGAGCCTGGTGGAAAAGATAGTCCAAGGTTTCATGAACACTACCTTCAATAGAATTTTCAACTGGCACCACTGAAAAGTCTACTAAGCCCTGTTCGTAAGCCTTGATAACGTCCGTAATATTTGAAAAAGGCTCTAGTTCCTCATGAGGAAAAGCCGTTTGCACCACATGGTGCGAAAAAGATCCTTTAGGACCTAGATAGGCAATTTTCATGTCAATTCCTCTATAATTTCCTCTGGACTTAGCTTGGACACATCGATAACTTTACTAGCCACTTCCTCATACCAAGCCTGTCTTTCTTTAAAAATCGCAGCTAAACCTTCCTTGCTATTCTTTAAAAATAGTGGACGTTGATTGTCCTTATCAGCTGAAATTCGCTGGTACAGGGTCTCAAAATCTGCTTTAAGGTAAATGTTGTCTGGATTTTGCTTGAGCAAGGCACGATTACGTGGAGAAATGACTATTCCTCCTCCTGTGGAAATAACTTTATCTGTCTTTAGCAAGTCAGCTAGGACCTCTTCTTCTAGCTGACGGAAGGCTGCTTCTCCTTTTTCTTCAAAGAAACGAGCAATCGGCATCCCCAGTCGGTCTTCCAGCAAGGCATCCATATCTACGAAGTCAGGATCTAGCTTTCTAGCAATAGTAGTTTTTCCTGAACCCATAAAACCTAGTAAAACCTTAGCCATGAATCAAAGTCTCCAAATCACCAAAGAAGCTTGGATAGCTAGTGTTGATAGCTTCGGCTCGATCCAATTCAACTTCTCCATCCGCAACTAAAAGAGCTGCAATGGCTGTCATCATGCCGATTCGATGGTCTCCAAAGGTGTTGACTTTGGCTCCAAGGAGGGCAGATTTCCCTTTGATAATCATTCCGTCTGCTGTAGGAGTAATAGCTGCTCCCATGCTATTTAAAGCGTCTGCGACAACTTGAATACGGTCCGTTTCTTTAACCTTGAGTTCTTCTGCATCTTTGATAACCGTTTGACCTTGAGCTTGGGTAGCAAGAAGGGCGATAATTGGCAATTCATCAATCAAACGTGGAATCAAGGCTCCGCCAATCTCAGTTCCTTTTAGGTCTGACGTCTCAACAGTCAAAGTTGCAGACTTAGCAATTGGGTCAATGTCAGTAAGATCCAATTTCCCACCCATAGCACGGATAACATCAATAATCCCTGTACGAGTTTCATTAATACCAACATTCTTAAGTACCACACGAGAATCTGGAACAATCAAACCTGCCACTAACCAAAAGGCTGCACTGGAAATATCTCCTGGTACGACAACTGTTTGTCCACTTAGTTTCTGTGGTCCTTGGACTGTGATTTTCTTACCATCAACACTCAAGTCTCCGCCAAATTGATGCAACATATCTTCTGTGTGGTTACGAGTGCACTCCTTTTCGACAATTACTGACTGACCTTGAGCCTGCAATGCTGCAAAAATCAAGGCTGACTTAACTTGTGCAGAGGCAATCGGCAATTCATAATGAATAGGTGTTAAATTTTTTGTACCTTTTAAGTGTAAAGGTGGCAAGTCTCGCTCTGTTTGACCAGAAATACTAACTCCCATTTTTTTCAAGGGAAGAGTCACACGATCCATGGGGCGTTTAGAAAGACTATCATCTCCAAACATTTCTACTTCAAAGTCTGCACCAGCAAGGACGCCTGAAATCAAACGAATAGAGGTACCAGAATTGCCCATATCAAGGGCATTCTGAGGAGATTTCAAACCATTCATGCCAACACCTTGAATGGTAACGACACCGTCTTTGTCCTCAATCTCTACGCCGAGGTCCCGAAATACTTGCATGGTTGATAGGACATCTTCACCACGCAAGATATCATAAACTTTAGTCTCACCTTCAGCCAAGCTTCCAAAAATAATAGAGCGATGACTGATGGATTTGTCACCTGGTACGCGAATGCTACCATTCAAATGGTTAACGTTTGTTTTTAACTTCATACTAGACCTCATACTGACAATACTTTTTCTTATTTTATCATAAAAAGTCAGAAATTTCTTAAAAATTCCTGACTTTATGATAGTTAATAATATTTTTTCAATACACTTTTACCTTTTTGATTTATTTCAACCTGAAGTTTGTTAATAGCAATTCTTTTTCATTTTCAATTTACCAGCTATCTGAAGAGCCACCACCATCAAATCCACCGCCATCCCAATCATCTGAAGACCAAGATGAACTAGAACTACTAGTATCATATCTAGATGTAGAAGAATCTAATCTACCAAAAGAACTTGACTGTACTCTTTGTGAAGCATAGTAGCTTTTTTTGAGCTCGGAAGTCCAAGAAGCATTCTTCACAAAATCTTTATCGTTTGGATAGAGTTTTCCCTTCCCATTATAAGAGTATTGAGAGCGATTCAGCCTATCTAATTGCTTTCTTTTAACTTCTGCGTAGTATTCTTCTATCAGTAATGTAGTCCAAGTATCATTAGGTAAAAAACCTTTTGAATCTGGATAGAGTTTGTTATATCCTGTGTAGTTATATTGAGACCTAATTAAACGCTTATTTTTTTTATAGTAAGATTTACGTTCTTCAGTCCACGTATCGTTAGGTACAAAGTCAGGAAAATCTGGATACAACTTCCCCTTTCCCTCGTACTCATACTTAGAAAAGCGACATCTTTTTAAGTACCTGAACCACGTTACTAAACTCAGTAAAAGAAAGAACATTAGATAGAACAATATCGGAAACGGAATGTAATCGAAATACTTACTAAGGCCTTCATTATTTTTTAATGATTTTTCATAGATTTTTGGAAGCCAACTATTCTTATTCTCTTTCTTGTTTATGATTTCAGCTTTTCCAGATTCGGCTTTAGAGATACCTACTAGAATTCTGTTAAGAGCATCAGTATATTTCCCTTCTTTCATGTAAGGCTTCGAATCATTTAGTAAAGAACTAGCCTTCGAGTCAGTAAGCCAAATTGCTGCTTCGTTGGATGTTTCAATACGAAACTTCCTATCCTTTATAGCAATAGCGATTAAAATTCCACTATTGGAATCTTGTTTCCCAATTTTCCATTTGCGTGCAACCTCATTGGCTACCTCTTCGATACTGGAACCGTCCAGGGTATCTACAATGTAAATACCTACTTGGGTTTCACTTCCAGCATTCATACTCTCTAACGTTTCTGCAACACTAGTGGTTAAATAACCATTAGGATCGTATATACCATTTAAAGGCCGGTCTGGAACAGCTATATTAGCCGCCACTAGTGGCATGAAAAAGAATAAAGGGATAATTAAGAGTAAAATTAACTTTTTCATAGGAGATCCCCCACAAGACTAATCAGTTAAATTGATTTTAGGGACAACTTTGCATCTTTCTCTGCTCCAATTAACTCAGCTCTGTAGTTAGAAACTTTCAAATTTGTTTTACATTTTTTTATTAACAAAGACAATCATTCTCTCAGTCATTATTAAACAGACCAGGCTACTAATTCTAGCTTATACAGTAGTTACCAATAATAAAAATACGATTGAGAAATGCCGATAAATCATAAACAAAATAATTTTTTTATTTTAGCAATTCTGAAATTGGTTCAAAAACAATTTTTTCAATATCAGATAGATAAATAGAAAGTTGTTGCTGTTTGGCAAAGAAGGCTGACAAGAGAGCGTTGCCCTGAATCAACTTGCCAAAGCTTTCCATTTTTTCTTGGAAAGAAGCGTCTGGCATTTGACCAGTTTGGGCCATCACTTGGATTTCATGCTGAAAAGCAACATAATCCGCAAAAATCTTGCTAGCTTCTGCATCGGCTTGGATAGCCTCTCTAGCTTCTTTAACCGCCTTGTATTCTGGCAATTCGCGTAGTCCGCGACTAAGTTCGTTTGCACTATCATAAATATTTGACATAATTGTCCTCCTTATTTAATTACGACTGTGTAATTCGTATTTTCTGTAATGACTTGCTCAGCACGTTTTAAATCCTGAGCATTCTTAAAGGAAATTTGCAGAATCCCGTGAACATCCTCACGGTTTTCCTCATTGATATGGATATTGACCAAGGAAGTTCCTCTTAGCAATTCCAAGATGCGCAAGATAACATCTTCTTCATCGGGAACATCTACATAGAGGTCAAATGAGCTATCTACTCCTCCACGTTTATGGATTTCCATAGCTTGGCGTTGCTCACGCGCTTGGTTGAAAAAATTCCAGATTTGGTTTTCATCACCCTTGCTGATTGCTTGCTCAATCTCGTCCAAACGACCCTTGAAATCCTCGATGCGTTCAATAATAGTCTCTCTATTTGATAAGAGGATAGAAGTCCACATACCAGGCTCACTTTCGGCAATCCGAGTCATATCTCGAAATCCACCGGCCGCAAAGCGTCGCGCCATTTCATGCTCTTCAGCATAACTTGCAGTTTGTTCCATCAGGCCTGATGCTAAGATATGCGGAAAATGGCTAATCTGAGAAGTCACTCGGTCATGCTCTTCAGCATCGATTTCAATGAAACGAGCATGAAGACCTGACAGCAAGTCTCTCATTTCTTCAAGCGTATCTGGAGTCGTTAGGCTCGAAGGCGTAAAGATATAGTAGGCATTTTCAAAAAGATTGACATCGGCAGAAGCCGCTCCTGTCTTATGACTCCCTGCCATGGGATGAGCTCCAACAAAGCGAACGGACTTATCAGCAAAACACTTCTCAGCTGTAGCCACGATAGCTGATTTGGTCGATCCAGCATCGGAAATAATGACACCTTCTTTCAAGTCCAAGTTGGCCAATTCCTTAATAAAGGCAATGGTTTGCTTGATTGGTAAGCTGAGGATAATAACATCTGCAAGTGGAGCAAAACTAGCAAAATCATCCGTCGCACGATCAATCATTCCTCGCTCCAAAGCAATATCTCTAGACGCTTGACTACGATTGTATCCTAAAATTTCATAATCAGGATGATCCCGCTTGATTCCGAGTGCCATGGAAGCACCAATCAAACCTAGTCCTGCGATATAGATGGTTTTTGCCATAAGAACTCCTAATAATTCTTTGTATACTCCCGATGTTTAGCAACAGCTTCTTTTAATTCTTCTAGATTATCAGAGGAGAATTTCTCAAGTATTTCTTGAGCCAAAACCGTTGCTACGACTGCTTCCATAACGACACCTGCTGCTGGAAGAGCAGTAGGATCACTTCTCTCTACTGTTGCTTTATAAGGTTCATGAGTTTCAATATCGACACTCATCAACGGCTTGTAGAGAGTCGGAATTGGCTTCATAACTCCACGGACAATAATCGGTTGGCCATTGGTCATACCACCTTCGAAACCTCCAAGGTTATTAGTCCGACGAGTATAGCCATCTTCTGATGACCAGAGGATTTCATCCATGACTTGGCTACCCTTAAGATGGCCTGCTTTAAAACCAAGACCAAACTCCACACCCTTAAAGGCATTGATAGAAACAACAGCATGAGCTAGCCTTGCATCTAGTTTACGATCCCATTGGACATAAGAACCAAGACCAACCGGAACACCTCCGACAACTGTTTCTACAACACCTCCGATGGTATCCCCATCTCGCTTAATCTGGTCAATATAGCCCTTGATTTCCTGCTCACGTTCTTGGTTGACGATAGAAACTTCTGACTGAGCAGCTAGTTTCGTAATCTCTGCGACTGTTAAGTTTTCTGGAACATTGATTTCCTTACCACCAAAGACAACAACATGGTTAGCAATTTCGATATCAAGCTCAGCTAAAAGCCGCTTAGCAACAGCTCCAACTGCCACTCGCATGGTCGTTTCACGGGCAGATGAACGTTCCAGAGAATTTCGCAAATCATCAAAGCGGTATTTGATACCTCCTACCAAGTCAGCGTGACCTGGGCGAGGATGTGTGATTTTTCGTTTACTTTTAAGTTTGTCCTCAATATCCTCGGCAGACATGATATCCAGCCATTTTTGGTGGTCTTTATTAATGACATCCATGGTAATGGGAGCCCCTGTCGTCTTCCCGTGGCGAACACCAGAAGTAAAGACAACTTGGTCACTTTCAATCTTCATACGACCACCACGTCCGTATCCACCCTGGCGACGTTTGAGATCCTCATTAATATCTTCTGCAGTTAAAGGAAGACCTGCTGGGATTCCTTCAATAATTGCTGTCAGACGAGGACCATGTGATTCTCCTGCTGTTAAATATCTCATACATTCTCCTTATTTTACTAAGTAATCTTTCATTTCTTCGAGAGAAACTGAGTGAATCCTTGCTGAACCAAGTTCTGGTACCAAGACTAATTTCATGGTGTTGCCACGTGCTTTTTTATCGTGAGTCAAAGCCTGATAGAGCTTATCAAGGTCCCAGTTTTCATAACCCACAGGAAGGCCAAATTTCTGACACATTTCTCGGATAGACTGAGTGATTCCAGCTGGCATAAGGCCTTTTTCTTCGGCTACCTTAGAGACCTGAACCATTCCCATCGCTACTGCCTCACCATGCATGACACGTCCATAACCAGCAGTTGCTTCAATAGCATGGCCAATCGTGTGACCAAAGTTGAGATACAAACGAATGCCATTGTCCAATTCATCCTCAACTACCATCTTTCGCTTCACCTGACAAGAATGCTCAATCAAACTTTCTGAATGCTCCAATATGCTTTCGACAGAACCATCCATATCAGATAATAGGTCCCAAAGCTCTGGATCTTCGATGAGGCCATACTTGATGACTTCACCCATTCCTTCAATCAACTCTCTCTTACCCAAGGTCTCAAGAACAGTTGGGTCAATCAAAACACCATCCGGCTGAGCAAAAGTTCCAACCATATTCTTGGCAAAAGGAGTATTCACTCCTGTCTTACCCCCGATTGAAGAGTCGACTTGAGCTGTCAAGCTAGTCGGAATTTGAACAAAGTGAATACCTCGCATATATGTTGAGGCTACAAAGCCAGCCAAATCACCAACGACACCACCACCTAAAGCTACGATGCCGTCACTGCGAGTCAAGTCTTGCTTAACTAGAAATTCATAAGCCTTTTGAACTGTGGTTAGATTTTTTCGCTCTTCACCCTCTAGAAAGTCAAAAACTGCCACTTGAAAACCAGCATCCTCTAGGCTCAATTTAACTTTTTCTGCATAGAGTGAGGCCACATGGTTATCGGTAATGATAACGACTTTTTGCGGTTGCCAAAGTTCCCGCAACCATTTTCCTGCTTGAGACAGGCATCCTTTTTCAATCTGAATATCATAAGGATGGTGGGGAAGGTCTATTCTGATTTTCATAGCAGTTCTCCTTTTTTCATTTTTGATACTTTTGTTTTAGTAATTCCCAGATTTGATCTGTTGGCATTTCCTTACCTGTCCATAACTGAAAAGCTTCAGCTGCTTGGTAAAGCAACATGCCAAGACCATTGATAGCTTGATTGCCCTGGTTTCTTGCCCACTTTAGAAATGGTGTTTCAAAGGGTTGATAAATCACATCTGCTACCAATATTTTCTCTGGTAAAACAATACTTGTTGGGATTGGCTGAGATACTCCATCCATACCAACACTGGTCGCATTTACCAGTAAATCCGAATCAGTTATCCTTGCTTGCAGTTCAGAAACATCTTCTAAAGCAAATAAATCTGCTTTAAACCCTGTTTCATTTTGCAGTTTTTCTAAGTAAGGTCTTGTTTTTTCTATTGAAGCCGAACGTACAAAGACAGAAACCTGACTGACTCCATCCAAGATTGCCTGTGCCAAAATTGCCTTGGCTGCACCACCTGCTCCTAACAAGACCATTCTTTTCCCAGATATTTTAAAAGAAGGCAAGCTCTTAAAGAATCCCTTGCCATCTGTGTTATATCCGATTAAAGTTCCAGCTCGATTCACCACTGTATTGACAGCACCAATCACACGAGCTTCTTCACTCAATTGATCCAAATAAGGAATCACCTGCTCCTTGTAGGGCATAGAAAGATTGATTCCAAACATCTGGTAACGACGAATGTTGGCAACTGTTTCTGCCAAGTCAGTCGCTTCTACTTCCCAAGCAAGATAAACCCCATTGGTATTGGTTGCCTCAAAAGCTCTGTTGTGAATGAAGGGTGAAATGGAGTGTTTGATAGGATTGGCGACTACAGCTGCTAAACGTGTGTAGCCATCAATCTTCATTTAGTATCTCCCGAATTTTTTTCATGCTAGAAAGTGAAATCTGTCCTGGAGCACTGGCTTCGTCCAGACTTGCAAAAGACCAGCTAGAACCCGTCACATCTGAAGTAATACGAGAAACCTTGCCCACTTTGCCCATAGAAATCGTCACATATTCTTGTTCTGGGTTCAGTGTTTTAAAGCCACGTGTAAAGTTCATAAGGTCCAATACATCTTGTTCTGTATGAGCCATAACCGATACTTTAACCACTTTTGGCGTTAGGCTGGTTAGCTCGGATAAGATTTCCATCATATTCTCTGGAGTTTCTTGGAAATTATGATAACTCAAGACAAGATTTGGAAAATCAAGCATCTCTTCAAAAACATCCTTATGGGAGAAATACTCAAAATCAATGTATTCTGGTTGATAGAGTTGAGCTACATCTTTGATAATTTGTACATACTCCGCCGAATCCAAATCGATCTCGCCTCCCTCAGCACGAGTACGTAGGGTGAAGAGGAGTTCGCGACCTGCAAATTTTTCAAAAATAGCTGGAGCTACCTGTAAAATAGCATCCTTTGGTAGGAAGTCGGCACGCCACTCAATGATATCAGCATCGATATACCGCATGGCATCGATTCCTTGCGCCTCTTCTAAACTCTTTGGCATTACTGAAACGACTAATTTCATTTAGTTACCTTCATGCTAATCACCTTAAGGTAATTACTACTTTCATCTTTTTCATTGTAGACAAAGTCTGCTGGAAGTCCATATTTATTAAGAACCTGGTACTTTCTTCCTGCAAATCCTTTGTCGATTTGTTCTATAAATTTTTGACGGGAAACATTGGCAGCATTGGTGCTAGCAATGATCATACCTCCCGGATTTAAAATCTCTAAACTCTGGGAAATCAACTTGTGATAGTCCTTAGCTACAGAGAAAGTTTGCTTTTTATTACGGGCAAAGCTAGGTGGATCTAGAACGATCACATCATAAGATAAGCCCTTACGTTTAGCGTATTTAAAGTATTCAAAGACATCCATAACAATGAAACGATGACTGTCAAGACTGAGTCCATTGGCATGAAAATGAGCTTCTGACAGTTCTCTTGAACGTTTAGCTAGATCTACAGAGGTTGTTTCACTAGCGCCTCCCATTGCTGCAGCAACTGAGAAAGCTGCTGTGTAGGAAAACATATTGAGTAAGGATTTTCCCATAGCTAAACCATCAACCAAGCTACCACGCACTTCATGTTGGTCCAAGAAGATGCCTGTCATAAGACCGTCATTCATAAAGACTTGATAGAGGACGCCATTCTCAAGAACTGTAAAATTTTCTGGTGCCTCTTGACCATAGATATGGGCAGACTCATAGTCTAGACCTTTAAAACGAATCTTTTCATAGGCACCTAAGACTTCAGGGAAAACCTGAGCAAAGGCTGCTAGGATCTGTTGGCGAAGTCCATAGATATAGGAGTTATACCAGGAGAAAACAACATAATCTCCATAGAGATCCAAAGTCATTCCACCAAAGCCATCGCCTTCTTGATTAAACAAACGAAAGGCAGTTGTCAACTCATCTTGATAGTAAGAAGAACGTTTTTGTTTGGCTTTTTCAAACAAGCTTTCAAAGAATTTTTGGTTAAAAGAAAGCTTCTGGTTCGTTACAAACCAACCAATCCCCTTATTTTGACGAGATAAATAGGCCTTGCCCAAAAACTGCTTGTTTTGACTAAATAACTCAACTTCTTGATCAGTTTCAGATAGTTCTGGAAAATCAATTTCCTCCAAAAGTACTAGACCTTGGTTTAGTTTTTTTTCAACACGTCTACTGACGAATACTTTATTCATAAATACTATTATAACAAATTTTGTGACAATTCACAAAATAGAAACTATTGATTCATCCATCATCCTACCCTATCTGAGAGAATTTTTCCTCCCATCAGTCCTACTATTTTTCTTTTATAGTATTTCAACACTTCCAGTTGAAAAATAGACATAAAATTCAAAGAGTTTAATTATAACGCAAACGTTTGCATATTCTTTAGCTTTATGCTACAATAATTCTCATCACTGTAAGTAAGAGGATCAACTATGAAAAATCAAACCCTAATGCAATATTTTGAGTGGTATTTGCCCCACGATGGAAATCACTGGACACGACTTTCTAACGACGCTGAACACTTAGCTAACTTGGGAATTAGTCACATCTGGATGCCACCTGCTTTTAAGGCTACAAACGAAAAAGATGTTGGTTATGGAGTATATGATCTATTCGACCTTGGCGAATTTAATCAGAAGGGTACTGTACGTACCAAGTATGGTTTTAAAGAAGACTATCTTCATGCCATCCAAACTTTAAAATCTCATGGGATTCAACCAATGGCTGATATCGTCTTAAATCATAAGGCAGCCGCTGACCATTTAGAATCTTTTCAAGTGATAGAAGTGGATCCAGAAGATCGAACTGTGGAACTAGGAGAACCTTTTACCATCAATGGCTGGACTGGTTTTACCTTTGATGGACGACAAAACACCTACAATGACTTCCACTGGCACTGGTACCACTTTACTGGAACTGACTACGATGCTAAACGCCGTAAGTCTGGTATCTATCTGATACAAGGTGATAAT
The DNA here is from genome assembly GCF_042140045.1 of Streptococcus nidrosiense. Taxonomy (NCBI): domain Bacteria; kingdom Bacillati; phylum Bacillota; class Bacilli; order Lactobacillales; family Streptococcaceae; genus Streptococcus; species Streptococcus nidrosiense. The sequence continues at coordinate 994,888 of NZ_CP152419.1, read as the reverse complement.
AAAGGCTGGGCTCATGAGGAATTAGTCGACAATGAGAATGGCAATTACGACTATCTTATGTATGCCGATCTAGATTTCAAACATCCTGAAGTGATACAAAATATTTACGACTGGGCAGATTGGTTTATGGAAACGACTGGCGTAACAGGTTTCCGTTTGGATGCAGTTAAACACATTGACTCTTTCTTTATGCGCAACTTCATTCGCGATATCAAAGAAAAATATGGCCAAGATTTCTATGTCTTTGGAGAATTCTGGAATCCAGACAAGGAAGCAAATCTGGATTACCTTGAAAAGATTGAAGAGCGCTTTGATCTTGTCGATGTTCGCCTTCACCAAAATCTCTTTGAAGCAAGCAAGGCTGGAGAAGAATATGATTTGACAACCATCTTTGAGGATAGTCTCGTTCAAATCAAGCCAGATAAGGCTGTAACCTTTGTCGAAAACCATGACACCCAACGAGGTCAAGCTCTGGAGTCTACTGTTGAAGAATGGTTTAAACCAGCAGCCTATGCTCTCATTCTTTTGCGTGAGCAGGGTCTCCCTTGTGTCTTTTATGGAGACTACTATGGGATTTCAGGACAGTATGCTCAAGAAGACTTCAAAGATGTCCTTGACCGTCTGCTTGCCATCCGAAAAGATTTGGCTTATGGAGAGCAGACTGACTACTTTGACGACCCTAATTGTATCGGTTGGGTTCGTTCAGGAGCTGAAAATCAATCACCACTTGCCATCGTAATTTCTAATGGCCAAGCAAACTCCAAAACTATGTTCGTCGATCAAGAATGGGCTGGTCAATCCTTTGTTGATTTACTAGGAAATCATCTTGACCAAGTAACTATTAATGCTGAAGGTTATGGAGATTTCCCAGTTACAGAACGCTCTCTTAGTGTATGGGGACTGGCTAACTAATCAATTAATACTCTTCGAAAATCTCTTCAAATCACGTCAGCTTCCATCTACAACCTCAAAACGGTGTTTTGAGCAACCTGCGGCTCGCTTCCTAGTTTGCTCTTTGATTTTCATTGAGTATAAAACGCACAAAAAATGCCCACAAGCCAGATTTTCTTTCTAGCCTGTAGGCATTTTTTTCTATTATCAATACTTAAAATTAGTCTTTCCAAAGATCCATAGCATTTTGAAAATCTGCAGAAACTTGAACATTTTGAGGATTAGTCGCTTCTCTCTCCTGACGCTTAGCCTCTACCTGAACTACACTCTTAATGCCTTCATGACGCCAGTTTCGTAGGATAGCCTGGATGTACTTCCAATTTGGTTTTCCATTTAAAACGGCTTCACGTAAGGCTTCTTTGATCAGGTCAGCACTGGTTCCGTCTTCTTTTAAACTCTTTTCTAAATCCTCAATTTCAAAAGGACTCAGGAGACGACCTAACTCTTGTTGGAAGGTTTCCACCAAGTCTTTCAAATCATTTTTAGCGGGTACAGCTTGGCTTGGTTCTTGTTTTTCAAAAATCTGGTCCAAACGTTCTAAAGCAAGGGTCGCATCAAAAATAACTTCTATTTCTCCATTGAGTTCAATCGTACGATATTGGAGTAAGCCTTTTTCGGTCAAGCGCGAAATCGCTTGATTGACTTCAAAAACTTGCTTGCCTATTTTCTCAGCGATTTGACTTGGGGACAATTCCCCTAAAACTGTTGTATTTTGTAGGTAAAAGAATTGCCAAACTAAGAAATCATCGCTTGATGAGAACAGTTGATTGTAGTGTAAAAAGAGGGCACTAGGTAGGACTAGATTCCCCGCTTTAAAGGCGTCTAAATATGTCATAATTCCTCTTATAAATATCCAAAATGAGAGACATCATCCTCCACACTCTTCCACTCAAAAGGCGTTTCTTGGTAAACTGCATAATTTACCCAGTTACTGAAAAAGAGAGCTGCTGAGGAACTCCAACGCATACAAGGAAGTTCATGGATGTCATCATTTTTGAAATAATTTTCTGGTATATGGGGATCTAAACCAGCATCTAGATCTCTGAAATATTCCTTGGCTAGCGTATCACGATCATACTCCAAATGCCCAAAGCTATAAACTTCTCTTAAATCTCGGCTTGCAAGGATAGAGATTCCCACCTCTTTTCCAGATGCTAAAATCTCTAGATTGGTTTTATTTACAATGTCCTCTTTGAGAATTTCTGTATGACGAGAATGAGGAGACACATACAAATCATCAAAACCTCTCAGCAAAAGATGACCTTCTTTTAAAACATCCTGAGGATAAATTCCCGAAAGTTTTTGAGCCATCTGGTGTTTATCTACGCCGTAACGATAGTAGAGGCCAGCCTGTGCCCCCCAGCAAATATGCAGGGTTGAAAAGACATGAGTCTTTGACCAATCGATGACCTGAGTGAATTCCTCCCAGTAGTCCACTTCTTCAAAAGGGAGATGTTCGACTGGTGCTCCTGTGATAATCAAGCCATCAAAATACTGGTCTTGAACTTCTGAAAAGGTCTTATAAAAAGTCTCCATATGCTCAGAACGAGTTGTTTTCGACTGATGACTTTCCATATATAAGAAATCAATATCTAACTGCAAAGGAGTATTAGCTAAATGTCGTAAAAGCTGAGTCTCTGTAACCATCTTCTGTGGCATCAAGTTTAAAATCAGAATTTTCAGTGGCCGAATATCCTGATGAGCCGCCCGCTGGTCATCCATGACGAAAATATTTTCCGTTCGTAAAATCTCAACTGCTGGTAATTTTTTATCTATTCGAATCGGCATGGAAATCTCCTTACTGTATCAAGTTTAGGCTCAAGTGAACATACAGTCATCAAATGAAAAAATCAGCTGACGAAAGTCCTTCCCTTTATTATACTGTAAGAAGATATAGTTTTCAATTATAGTTTTTCTCTAACTAGATATAGCCTTTTTTTATATCAGATGAAGAGAAAACAGCCCTAGGGACTGTTTTTCATTAATAATGCATAAGCACCTTGTAGTCGTAATCTCCGATAGCTTCACGACCTTTAAGCTCATCAAGTTCGATCAAGAAGGCACAACCTGCTACGACTCCACCCAATTTTTCAATCATTTCGATTGTAGCCTTAACAGTACCACCTGTTGCCAAGAGGTCATCTACGATCAGAACACGTTGTCCTGGTTTGATAGCATCTGCGTGCATAGTCAAAGTATCAACACCATATTCTTTTTCGTAGTCAGCTGAAATGACTTCGCGTGGCAATTTTCCTGGTTTACGCACAGGAGCAAAACCAATTCCCAACTCAAAAGCAACCGGACATCCAACGATAAATCCACGCGCTTCTGGTCCTACGATCATATCGATCTTTTTGTCAGTAGCATATTGAACAATTTCACGAACAGCATAGCTGTAGGCATTACCGTTGGCCATCAAGGGGCTGATATCACGGAATGTAATTCCTTCTTGTGGATAATTTTCAATACTTGCAATGTAATCTTTTAAGTTCATAGCATTTCTTTCTTTTTAAGTTTTTACTCCCTATTATACCATAAATCTTAGAAAAGAGAAATAGAAAGAAACCCTGGAAACTGAGTCCAAGGCTTCTAATCAGATCTATAACTATTGCTCGCTTAATAAAATCATTTCTTCTTTTTGCTTTTAGAGTTTTGATGGCGTTGACGATTTTGTTGGATGCGCCACTCTCGCTCAAAGTAGGACATGGTTTCAAATACTCTTCGCGGTAAACCGACATCCAGCAAATAGATTGGGATTTTCAAAACATTTGTTTGCTTTGCAGTCGAAAATCTACTTCGTAGACGATTCCATAAAGAGTTGGATTTTATAAAATTCTTGTCATAAAAATGAACTTCAATAGTATAAAAATCCCTTGAACTTCTACCACCCTTGATTCTCATAAGAGAAAACGTTTCTACCTGCCCCCAGGAATAAAACTGCCAATCTTTTTTAGGATGTGGCTTATAGGAAAAACCTTGGGCCGTACATTTCAAATACTCTTTATCTGAAAAAAGAAGTCGCAAACGTTCATACAAAATCCATCCAACAATGATGATTAAGAATAAGACAAAGAGTCTTAATGCCACTAATCCCACAGGTGCTTCCTTGGGATAGGTCATCATAAAAGATAGGATCCAAAGAAGAAAAGCTAACTCAAGGAAGCAGAGAACGATAGTCCAAATGATTTTCTTACTGCTCCATTTGATAATTTTTTCTTCCATTACGCCAACTCACTTAAATATTCATAGCGTTCATATTTTTCAAGCAAGGCTTCATTCTTCTCATCTAACTCTTTTTGAAGAGTAGCTAGCTTCCCAAAGTCCGAGCCATTGGCCTGCATCTCTTCTTCAATAGAGGCGATACGTTTTTCCAAGGCTTCGATGTCACCTTCAATACTTGCCCACTCTTGCTTTTCTTGGTAGGTCATGCGTTTCTTTTCTTCACGGACTTTGACGACTTTTTCCTTCTCAGCCTTTTGAACTTGATTTGTCGCTTCTGCTTCGAAGGCTTTTTCATCTAGGTAGTCGGTATAATGCCCAAAGAAAGGACGAATGCTACCATTCTCAAAAGCAAGAATCTTAGTCGCAACCTTATCAAGGAAATAGCGATCGTGACTAACTGTCAAAACTGGACCTGCAAAACCTTGTAAGAAATTTTCTAAAACGGTTAAGGTAGCAATGTCTAAATCATTTGTTGGCTCGTCCAATAGTAGCACATTTGGTTTTTCCAAAAGAAGTTTAAGAAGGTACAGACGTTTCTTCTCTCCACCTGACAGCTTCTCAATCAAAGTACCGTGCGTTGAACGAGGGAAAAGGAACTGCTCTAGCAACTCAGCGATAGATGTCGTAGAACCTCCACTGGTCTTGACTTCTTCTGCCACTTCCTGCAGGTAGTTAATAACCCGCTTGCTTTCATCCAGACCTTCGATTTGTTGAGAGAAATAGGCGATGCGAACTGTTTCACCGATAATAACCTCTCCTTCCGTTGGCTCAAGACTTCTCGCAATGAGATTGAGAAGAGTTGACTTACCAACACCATTGTCACCAACGATTCCGATACGGTCTTTGGCTTGGACCAAAAGGTTAAAATGTTTCAGAAGCGGCTTGTCGTCATAGGCAAAGGAAACATCCTTAAACTCGATGACCTTTTTACCGATACGGCTGGTTTCAAAATTCATGCTCAAGTCTGTCTCAGCTGTAGTTCCTGAGACTTCTTTTTTCAGATCATGGAATCGATTGATACGAGCTTGTTGCTTGGTCGCACGAGCCTGAGGTTGTCGTCTCATCCAAGCTAATTCTTGTTTGTAAAGTTGTTCCTTTTTGTGAAGAAGAGCTGCGTCACGCTCATCCTGTTCAGCCTTGAGACGAACATAGTCTTGGTAATTTCCTTGATATTCGGTCAAACCAGCTCGGTCCAACTCGAAAATTCTCGTCGAAAGCGCATCTAGGAAATAACGATCGTGGGTGATAAAGAGAACCGTTTTTTTGGAATTTTTCAAAAAGAGGGTCAGCCACTCAATCGTGGCAATATCCAAGTGGTTGGTTGGTTCATCCAAAAGCAAAAGATCGTGATTTCCTAACAGCACTTGGGCCAACTGAACCCGTCTTCGCAAACCACCTGACAGGGCTCCAACGGGAGTTGATAAATCCTGAATTCCCAACTTGCTGAGAACGGTCTTGACCTGACTTTCGATTTCCCATGCTTGGAGAGAATCCATCTCCGCCATGACCCGTTCTAGACGCGACTGCTTGTCCTCACTGTAGTTGAGCATAAGCAGTTCATACTCCCGAATTAACTGGATTTCCTTGAGGTCGCTCGATAGAACAGTATCCAAGACAGTCTTGCTATCATCAAAATCTGGGTCCTGAGTCAAGTAGCCAATTTTGTAATCATTTTTTGCCGAAAAAGGGCTTACGTCACCATCAAAACCAGAAACTCCTGAAAGCACATCTAAAAGGGTTGTTTTTCCAGTTCCATTGACACCGATAAGACCGATTCTGTCCAAGTCATGAATGATAAAGGAAATATCCTTAAAGACGGTCTTGTCCCCAACGGATTTACTTAGTTTTTCAACAATAAAATCACTCATTTTTTCTCCCTCAAGTAGGCATGAATAGCTTCCAAGTTATTTTCCAAATCTCCATCCACAATAGCATACTCAATCTCTGCTAAAATTTCTCCCATTTCTGGTCCTGGTTTATAGCCGTATTCCTTGATCAAAATCCCACCATTGATTTGAATTTCTTTCTTATCATGGATGGTTAGGCTGTGGTAAGTCTCTTCGATAGCCTGTGGATTGACTTCTTTTCCTTGAGACTGACGAAGATTTTCAGCCTGTAAAAGCAAATCTAGATCAAAACGGTAACAATCGCGCTTGCTTAGTTCCCCTTCTTCACGAAGTTCTAAGATCGTAAGTAAATCTTGAACTTGCTTAGCGAATTGACGCGAAGTTTTCCAATGTTTCAAAAATTGTTGAGCATCTTCCACTTCTAAAACCCATAAAAGTGCAGCCCAGGCTTGTTCAGAAGATTCAAAGGTAAAATCAGCATCTAAGTCAAATAAAGATTGGAGGTTCTCCTGACTACCAGCCATATCCGGAAGATAATCATAAGCTTTACTTGCAATCATAGAAGACAGACCTACTCGCCAATGAGGAGCTAATAGAAGTTTATCAAATTCAACAAAAGTACGTTCCACAGAAATTTTCTCTAATAGTGGTGTCAGATCTTTCATAGCTTCAAAGGTTTCTTGCTCAAGCTCAAAGCCAAGACTGGCCTGAAAACGGAAACCACGCATAATCCGCAAAGCATCTTCATTGAAACGCTCACTAGCTACACCAACTGCTCGTAAAACTTGATTTTCTAGATCTCTCAAACCATCGAACAAATCAATGATTTTTCCCATCTCATCCAAGGCAAAGGCATTGACTGTGAAATCACGGCGTTTGAGGTCCTCTTCTAACGAACGAACAAAAGAAACTGAACTTGGTCTACGGTAGTCTACATAGACATCCTCAGTTCTAAAAGTGGTGACTTCGTACTCTTCATCTCCGTCTAAAACCAAAACTGTTCCGTGCTCAATGCCAATGTCAGCTGTCCGTGGAAAAATCTGCTTGGTCTCTTCTGGATAAGATGAAGTCGCAATATCCACATCATGGATGGGACGATTGAGTAGGGCATCCCTAACAGAGCCTCCAACAAAATAGGCTTCAAAGCCTGCTTCTTTAATTTTTTCTAATACTGGTAAAGCCTTCTGAAATTCAGAAGGCATTTGTGTTAATCTCATAATAAGTGTTCTAATCCATAGACAAGCTCATGACGCTTGACAACTTCTTTGATTCCCAAATTCACTCCTGTCATGAAGGAGCTACGATCATAGGAGTCATGACGTAGAGTCAATCCTTCTCCCTGATTTCCAAATATAACTTCCTGATGAGCTACCAAACCTGGCAAACGGACTGAATGGATTCGCATACCATCAAAGTTGGCTCCACGTGCCCCTGAAATGAGTTCTTCCTCATCACTAGCACCTTGTTGGATAGACTCACGAACTTCTGCCATCAATTCCGCTGTTTTGATAGCTGTTCCGCTCGGAGCATCTTTTTTCTTGTCATGGTGAAGCTCAATAATCTCTACATTTGGGAAGTATTTTACAGCTTGTGCCGCAAATTGCATGAGCAAGACAGCACCCAAGGCAAAGTTAGGAGCAATCAAGCCACCCAAACCTTTGGAACGAGAAAATTCTTTTAGTTCTTCGATCTCTTGACTGGTGAAACCTGTTGTTCCAACGACAGGAGCAAAGCCATTTTCAAGCGCAAAACGGGTATTCTCATAGGCAACAGCTGGTGTTGTAAAGTCCACCCAGACATCTGCTTCAAAGCCTGCCAAGTCATTCTTATCATTGAATACTGGAATTCCCTGCCAGTCAGATGCAGACTCAAAAGGATCTAAAACCGCTACCAGTTCAAGTTCAGGATCAGACAAAACCATTTGACAAGCAGATTGGCCCATTCTCCCCTTAAAACCAGCAATAATTACTCGAATACTCATCTCAATCTCTACTCCTGTTTAAGATACAAAGGACTTTAGCTGCCCATGAAAAATAGGGAATGGCGCTGACTTTCCACGAAAGGCAAGACAGGCATCTTTTTTCAAGAGGCAGGTAGTCCGTGTTCAATTTCTAAGATACAAAGCCTGTAAGAACACAAAGTGAAAATAGGAGGTCTGAGCAAGGAGTATCTACTCCTTGGAAGAACTATCTTTTTCACACTGGGTTCCAGGCGTGTTCAATTTTAAGATACAAAGGACCTTAGCTGTCCATGAAAAATAGTCTAGATTATGGGTGTATATCCCAGAGCAATACTTCCTTCTCCCAGGTGAGTCCCAATAACACTACCGAAGGTTGCAATTGAAACATCTGTAGCCACTCCACCATCGATTAAAAGCTGGCGCAAATCTACTGCTTTTTGAGGAGCATTCCCGTGAATGACAGTGATCTGGTAATTCCCATTAGCTGTTGCTTCTTTAACAATTTCAACTAAGCGTTTTGTAGCCTTTTTCTCTGTACGAACCTTTTCATATACTTCTATCACACCTTGGTCATTGAAGTATAGGATTGGCTTGATACTAAGGAGATTCCCCAAAATAGCCGCACCATTAGAGAGTCGTCCACCCTTAACTAGATGGTCAAGATCATCCACCATAATAAAGGCTGAGGTATTTTCAATTTGTTCAGTTACTTTATCTAAGATAGACTCAAAGCCATCTCCTTGCTCTGCCCATTTCAAGACACTCTCAACCATATAGCCTAGGGGAGCGCTTGTAATACGGGTATCAGGAAAGGCAATGGTTAACCCTTCATATTCATCCTTCATATACTGGATATTTTGGTAAAATCCTGATATTCCAGAAGATAGGAAAAGACCTAAGGCATGTGTATAGCCTTTAGCTTTTAATGATGATAAAATTTCATCCAACTTGGCAATACTTGGTTGGCTCGTTTTTGGTAATTCGCTTGCTGAAGCCATTTTTTCATAAAATTCTTGAGCGGTTAGATTTACACCTTCAACATACTCCTGTCCATCGATATTCACAGGAATGTCTAGCACAAATAAATCTTCTTTCCGCAAGGCTTCCGCTTGTAGAAAAGCAGATGAGTCTGTTATGACCGCTAATTTCATTTCTTAAAACTCCAAATTAATTCCCGGTAAATCAAGGGCAATTTCTGTTACTTCATAAGTCAAACGATTAAGCATGTCCAAACATGGACGAGCTAGTGTCTCAACCTCTTCTTGGCTGAAATCACTTGGTTGATCGATAATACGACCTTCAACATGGTTGACTTGAGAAATCGTTCCACTAATGACAAATCGATCAAAGACAATCATAAAGCTCAAAACAACTACTAAAGAGGTAACTTGATTTTCTTGATCATGCTGAAGCAACTGGAAGTTTACATCTACCTTAGTTTCAGGTGCTCCATTTTCATTTTCCCATTCAAAGTTACGCGCATCAAAGTGATACTGGCTAACAAATTCTTGTTCACGTTTTAAATTCATTTTCATCTCCATTGGTACAATATAGTTGACATTGTACCATATTTTTTTATTTTCTGCTAGATTTACTAAATACCAATCTCAGTTTTAACAACTTGAGCAATAGTGTCTACATAGTAGTCTACTTCATCAGTGGTTGGGGCTTCTGCCATGACACGCAAGAGTGGCTCCGTTCCACTTGGGCGAACGAGGATGCGACCGTTGCCTGCCATTTCTGCTTCCATCTTCTCAATAATAGCCTTGATAGCTGGCACTTCCATAGCTTTTTCTTTCATGGCATTTTCCACACGGATATTGACCAATTTTTGTGGGTAAATGGTCACTTCTGAGGCCAATTGAGACAAACTCTTACCTGTTTCTTGCATGATCTTGGTCAATTGAACAGCTGAAAGCTGACCATCACCAGTAGTATTATAGTCCATCAAGATAACGTGACCTGACTGCTCACCTCCGAGATTGTAGCCAGATTTTCTCATCTCCTCAACTACATAACGGTCTCCAACTGCAGTGACGGCTTTATTGATCCCTTCACGATCCAAGGCCTTATGGAAACCGAGGTTGGACATAACTGTTGTCACAATCGTGTTTTGAGCCAATTGACCTTTTTCAGAAAGATATTTCCCAATGATGTACATAATCTTGTCACCATCGACAATTTCGCCATTTTCATCAACAGCAATCAAACGGTCACTATCCCCATCAAAGGCTAAACCAATGGCAGATTTGCTTTCTTTTACAAGTTCTTGCAAGGCTTCTGGATGAGTTGAACCAACGTTCAAGTTGATGTTAAGGCCATCTGGTGTTTCACCGATAACTGTTAATTGAGCACCTAGATCTGCAAAAATTTGACGAGCACTGGTTGCAGCTGCACCGTTGGCAGTGTCCAAGGCAACCTTCATCCCTTCAAGAGGAGTTCCAGTTGAAACAAGATAGGATTCATACTTACGTAAACCTTCTGGGTAGTCAACAACCGTACCTAAGCCCTCTGCACTTGGACGTGGAAGAGTATCTTCGCTCGCATCAAGCAAGGCTTCGATTTCTGCTTCCTTGTCATCGTCAAGTTTAAAACCGTCACCACCAAAGAATTTGATTCCATTATCAAGGGCTGGGTTGTGACTAGCTGAAATCATGACACCTGCGCTCGCACCTTCTGTTTTTACAAGATAAGCTACTGCTGGTGTTGCAAGAACTCCAAGCTTATAAACGTGAATTCCCACTGAAAGAAGTCCAGCAATAAGAGCTGCTTCAAGCATTTGACCTGAGATACGAGTGTCACGTCCTACAAAAACTTTTGGCGCTTCAGTCGTATGTTGACTGAGAACATAACCTCCAAAACGTCCCAATTTAAAAGCTAATTCTGGCGTAAGTTCTACGTTTGCTTCTCCACGGACTCCGTCCGTTCCAAAATATTTACCCATGTTATATCCTTTTCTAATTTTTTTAGTCTTTCTTTGAAGAGTCTGGTTTGGTTTCAGACCCTGTAGTAGAAGATTTCGTTGAAGATGAGCTAGTCGTTGAAGAGGTAGAACTACTTGATGATCTAGCTTGTTTCGTTGTTATCTTCATGGTTGTTTCATACGGTTTAATCACCGTTGGTAAAACTGTTCCATTCTTATCAATAGCTTGTAGAGGAACTGAACCCGTATAATTTCCAGTAATTTTTTCACTAGTTGGTAAAACAGCCACAATCTTATCAATCTTAGATAAGGTATCGGCATCACTTGTAACTGAAACGCGTTCATCTGAAACGGTCACACTATCGATGAGAATTCGTTCATCAACCTTACCAGAGTCAATCTGTGGAGTGACTGGTAAATTATCCCGTGTTGCCTTCTTCCCAATTTTAACGGTGATTTTCTGTGGTGTTGCTAGGGCTGTTAAACCGCTCGGAAGATTTTCAATGGTCAAGGGAACTTCAACGGTTCCTTCTGTCGCCTGTGTCAAATCTGCAATAACCTTGAATTTTCGAGTGCTTTCTTGCATCTCACTAGCCAAGGTCACTCGATTGGATCCAGTTAAAAATACCGTTACTTCTGAACTAAAACCGCTAATAAAATACTGCTCACTATCGTACTGAATATCAATCGGTACATTTACGACCGTATTGGTATAGGTTTCTGTTCGAGCCGGTCTTGCATTATTATTATTTTGGTAATTAATAGAGGTAGCGTAGATAAATAAAACGCAAGCAAAGAGGAGTGAGGAGATGATATATAAACTATTTTTTTTCATTCTTCCAGCCTCCTAATATACGCTCTGTTAAGCTTGGCTCTTGTGAATTTTCCGGAATCAGTATACGACGTAGTTCTTCCTCAAATTCTTCCATCGTTAAATCATGCTTAAAGACACCATTATAGGTAATGGAAATGCCTCCAGTTTCTTCTGACACAACAAATGTTAAGGCGTCTGATACTTCAGATAAACCAATGGCTGCACGGTGTCGTGTTCCAAACTCCTTAGAAATGCCAGTGTTCTCAGTAAGTGGAAGATAAGCAGATGTTACAGCTATACGATCACCTTTTATAATGACTGCACCATCATGTAAAGGTGTGTTTGGAATGAAGATATTGATTAAGAGTTCTGCAGAAATCTTAGCATCTAAAGGAATCCCCGTGGAAATATATTCCTGCAAAGTTCTGACACGCTGAACAGAGACCAATGCTCCAATTTTACGAGGGCTCATATATTCAACTGCCTTAACAAAGGCCTGAATCATCTGTTCTTCTGAACTCATTGGTGTACTTGAAAAGAAATCAGTCGCACGTCCCAAGCGCTCTAAACCTGTCCGAATTTCTGGAGAGAAAATAACTACTGCTGCAATAACCCCATAAGTAATCAATTGATTGATCAACCAGGAAATGGTTGTCAAACCTAGAGTGTTGGCGATAATCTGAGCTAGAATAAAGACCAAAACCCCACGAACTAAAATCATAATTTTAGTTCCTGCAATTGATTTTGTAAATTGGTATAAGATATAGGCAACGATAAGAATATCAATCACATTTATCAGAATACTCCAAGGACTGGAAAATAAACTAGACCAGTATTGAAGATTAGATAATTGCTGAAAATTCATTCTGGGCCTCCTCTCCATAAAAAAGCTACTCTTCATTATATCATTTTATATGAAAATTTTCTTCCCCCTACTTCATTTTAAATTGGTAGAAAATATGATAGAATAAAATGATAGAAATGAATTAAGGAGAAACCATGTCTGAACTATATGATATCACCATTGTAGGAGGTGGACCTGTCGGTCTTTTCGCAGCCTTTTATGCTCACCTTCGTCAAGCCAAAGTACAAATCATCGATTCTCTTCCTCAACTAGGTGGTCAACCTGCTATCCTATATCCTGAAAAACAAATTCTCGATGTTCCTGGTTTTCCAAACCTCACAGGGGAAGAATTGACTAACCGCCTTTTGGAACAACTTGAAGGGTTTGAGACACCTGTTCACCTCAATGAAACTGTTCTTGAGATTGAAAAAGAGGATGATGTTTTTAAGATTACAACTAATAAGGGAAATCATACTTCTAAAACCGTTATTATTGCTATGGGAGGCGGTGCTTTTAAACCACGTCCACTCGAATTAGAAGGTGTTGAAGGCTATGATAATATCCACTACCACGTTTCTAACATTCAACAATATGCTGGTCAGAAAATAACCATTCTCGGTGGTGGAGACTCAGCCGTTGACTGGGCTTTAGCTTTTGAAAAGATTGCTCCAACTACACTTGTTCACCGCCGCGATAACTTCCGTGCACTTGAGCATAGCGTACAAGCCTTGCAAGAGTCTTCTGTAACTATCAAAACACCATTTGTGCCGAGTCAACTTCTTGGTGACGGCCAAACTCTTGACAAGCTTGAAATCACAAAAGTTAAATCCGAGGAGACAGAAAGCATTGAACTCGATCATCTCTTTGTCAACTATGGCTTTAAATCTTCTGTAGGTAATCTTAAAAAATGGGGATTAGACCTTAACCGCCACAAGATTATCGTCAATAGCAAGCAGGAGTCAAGCCAAGCTGGAATTTATGCTATCGGTGACTGCTGCTACTATGAAGGTAAGATTGACTTGATTGCAACCGGTCTAGGTGAAGCACCAACTGCCGTTAATAATGCTATCAACTACATTGACCCCGAACAAAAAGTACAACCAAAACACTCTACAAGTCTATAATGTCAAAATTACAATTTTATTAAAAAATCAAGTGAAATTTCATGATAAAACGCATAATAACAAGTATCTAAAGAACTTGCTATTATGCGTTTTTATGATTTTAAAAACTTTTCCACTAACCACCTTTATTTGCTTTTTATAGAAAGTTTAATACTTATTGATTAGTTTTTTAATATTTCCCCTCATTCCGACATATTCAGACTAACAAACTCTGTGCACCGTATGAGTAATACTAGATAATATTCTATCTTAGTGTAATTTGTAGTGAAAGTTCGAAGTTAACATTTACAAATTGACGTTAAATACAGTTATGAACATGTTATAAAGTTTGATGTTAGTGGCTGTTAGATTAATTATTACATAAGTTAAGTGTTAATCTGGCTCATTTATCATTCTGTATCGGTAATATAAATTTAACTTCAGCACCACGACAAGCTTCTCTATTTTTCAAGATTACTGATCCACCATGTAATTTAATTATTTGTTCAGTAATAAATAATCCAATACCATAATTGGTTGCAGAATGCCTGCTATAATCTCCACGATAGAACTGTTCTTTTGCGTGAATTAAATCGATATCAGAAAAACCTTTCCCGTTATCTAATACTGATATTTCTAAAAATTCATCTACAGTTTTTAAATTCAATTCCAATGTAACTATTCCATTATTATTTTCAATTGAATTCGCTAAGACATTTTGCAATGCTCTCTCTAAGAGTTTCAAGTCTACACTCATTATACCATCTTCAACTACTACATTAGTTTTTAGATTGTTAGAATTAATTGACATTAGTTCTTTAGAAACTGTTACCAATTGTTCTGATACAGTTTTTACTGCCAACGATTGTGGCTGGTATTCAGTGGCATTAGAATTCTTATTCATGATTAGAAGTGTTTTTATATATTCAGATATTCTATTGCTATTCCTCAGTATATAATCTATATAAATACTCTGGTCCTCTGTCACAGATGTCTTTTTAAGCAACTCAGCATTTCCTTGAACAATAGATACTGGGGTTTTCAAGTCATGTATCAAAGCAGAAATCTGTTTTTGCTTGTTTTCTTCCTGTATCCACTCTTTGATTAATGACTCTTGCAAAGCATTTCTCATTTTCTCTAAACTAAATAGAACTTCATTAAATTCTTTGACTCTTGAATAATGCAGTTCAAAATCTAAAGTTTGTTCTGATATTTTTTCGGAAGCAGCAAATATAGGTGAGAGTTGTTTCACAAGATATTTAGCCCATACTATTGTAACAACCAATGTATTTAGTAAACTAACTAAAATAAGAATACTGACATACACTACATTGACATTAGGAAAATATTTTGCCATGAATTTATTTGTAAAATAGGGTTTTACTGAATATTGAATAATACAATAACCGTCATTTCGTAAAATTTCTATATAGCTATAAGATGGGGTATTATATACTCTCTCATTATTATAGTATCGAATTGCTCGATCTTCTTCATCTTTACTCATTGAACTAGTAATGATATTTCCATCCTTTGAAATTAATAGATATGAGGCATTATCTGGTATAAGATTTTTATCAAAGGTCTCTGTATTGGCTATCGCATTCTTCCTCTCATAAATCTGATTTTCTGTGTAATCAGCAGGTAAAATAAATCCTAATGAATACATGGCTGCGAACATCAGAATTACTAAACCAAGCGAAAGAAACAGTACAATTCCTACACTTATTAGATATTCTAAAAATATTATTTTTAGTGATTGACCTTTTAATTTTATTCCCATTTATATCCAATCCCCCATACAGTTACTACTGGAGATACACCTTCCTTCTGTAATTTTGCGCGAATATTTTTAATATGTTCTGAAATAGCTGAAGAATTACCTATTCCATCATATCCAAATATCATCTCATAAATCTGTTCCCTTGAAAATACTTGTCCACGTCTACGTGCCAGAAGTTCACAAATTCGATACTCAGATTTTGTAAAAGGAATTTTCTTATCATTTACATAAATTATATTCGCTGATAAATCAAATCTAATTTCTCCAAGATTTAAACTTAAATGTCTCTCTCGGTTTTCTCGACGTAAATGAGCATCAACTCTCGCAATTAATTCATTTACTCCAAAAGGTTTTAAAATGTAATCATCAGCTCCTGTTGAAAAACCTGAAACAATGTCACTTTCCAAAGATTTTGCAGTTAAAAATAAGATGGGACAGTCTACTCTATCTCTAATAGATTTACAATAAGATATACCATCGATTTTTGGCATCATTATATCTAACAAGATTAAATCATACTCTGTTAATTTAGAAATAGGTACTTCTGTTGGATTTTGAAAAATATCTACATGATATAATTTTTGCGTTAAAATATTTTTGATTAAGATCAAAAGATCCATTTCATCATCTATAGCTAATATTTTCACCATCTTATTACCACCTTCATTTCTATTCCATATTAGTTCTGCCGTTCCATTTACTAAACCAAATCAAACTTACAAATAAAATTACAACTATCATTGGTGTTGCAACTAAAGACCATTTAAAAAATTCATAATAAAATAAGTTTTCACCAGATATTTTATCTACAAAATAAAGACCACAAAGTCTTGAAGACCAAGAACTTGGTATGTAATACCAAATCTTATCCCCCATACTTGTAACAGCAAGCAGAGCTATCAATGTTTCAAAGAAACCAAGACCAATAGAGGCACCACTCCCAAATCTGAGGCTAATAACCAGATGTATTAAATATAACGGAACAACTCCGATAATCATTAAGACTGATTCCAATATCAAATCATAAAATTCTTGATAATTAAAAAACATCAAAAAACTACTTTGGAGTAAAACAAGTGATAGAGATGCACACAACAATAAGGATAATAACTTACCAATATACATACTAGTTCTTGATTGCGAACCAGTTAACATTATCTGAAAACAACCTGCTTCTGCTTCCATTTCTATTACCTTTGCAGTAATAAAACCAATAATAATCGGGAACAATGCACCTAACGTAATCAAATAATTTAATGTGACATCCTCTATTGAATACCTACTTAGGCTCGTAAATTTAAAACCAGCATATATCATAATCACAAATAGTATTGGGAGAAACAGATATAACCAGGGTAACCAAGTATGTTTTATCTTATATAGTTCAGACTTTAAAATATTTATCACTATCCCACCTCCTGTTTTGCAAACCAAATAGATGATAAGTAAGATAATAGAAGAAATAACAGAATTGAGAAGATACATGGAGGCAAAATGGATGTGTTTAACATCATATTTCCTGCATCTGCTGGTAGTCCATTTGGCATAATTTTCAGCATTGGAACCATAGTTCTTATACTCCAACTATATGGGGAAAACAACCAATAATCTCCAGCAGAAAACATAATTCCTAGTACAACACCTAATAAACCATTTATCATAAGACTAGTAGAAAAACCAAACTTTTTAGCTAATAGTAGGCAAAATGGAATTTGCCATATACTTGATACCACTAATACTATACTCGAAACTAATAAAGTACTAAAGCTATAGCTTAAAAATATTTGTTTTCCAAAAATAAATTGCACAATTAAAACTGCTATCAAATGAACCAAACTTGTCATCAGAATCAAATAGCTTGCTACAATAATTTTTGATATCCAAATCTTTCTTAAATCAATACTTAGAGGATAAACTGCCCTATATTTTATTTTTTTATCTTCGTATCGATTCATTAAAGCAGGAATCAGTGCATAAGTAATTGGCATAATTATAGTATACCACCAATTATATGAATCTACTGTAAAATATGGTGGTGCCAGTATATAAGAAAGAATTATCAAAGATATAGGTATTATATAGATTATTTTTTTTAAAAAAGTTCTTTTATATTTTAAATAATCACTAAGGATATAATTTATCATTTTTAATTCTCCTTCTTTACTACTTCCAAAAATAAATTTTCTAAACTTTCTTGAGAGTTTTTTATATCTTGGTATTTTAATTCACCTTCACATATTATTCCGATATAATCTGCAACTTGCTCAACTTCGGAAATGTTATGGCTGGATAGAATTACTGTAATGCCTTGTTTTGGAAAGCCAAGAATCATCTCCCTTAATTCTTGAATTCCCAATGGATCTAAGCCGTTGGTTGGCTCATCTAAAATTAATAATTTAGGATTATTTAACAGTGCTATTGCAATTCCTAATCGTTGTTTCATTCCCAAAGAAAATTTTCCACTTCTTTTTTTACCTGTATTTGATAGACCAACGATTTTTAGAACTTCATCAATTCTTGATTCGGGTAATCCAAGTAACATTGTTCTTACTTTTAAATTTTCTCTTGCACTTAAGTTCTCATATAACGGAGGTAGCTCTATCAAGGCACCAATTTGTTCAAGATCCTTTCTACTCCATGTATGATCATTAAATATAATATCTCCGGACGATTTATGGAGCATTCCTGTTATCATCTTTAGTGTTGTTGATTTCCCAGCACCATTTGGACCAAGTAATCCGTAGATACAATTCTCTTTCACTTGTAATGAAATATTATTCACTACAAGTTGATTCCCAAATTTCTTTGACAAATTCTTTGTCTCTAAAATATTTTTTTCCATTTTGATCCTCCTTAAATTTACACTTCAATAATAAAATATAAATTTAAAGATTTTATAAAGAAAATACATAACTTTTATTGATTTAAAAAAATAAACTATAAATACGCAATTTAATGAAGATTAAAAAAATTTGAAATTTTTAGTATTCTGTTTAGACCTTAATCTCTTAAAATAACGAGTCCTCTGAAAATGAAAATTCTACTGAATGAAATTTCAGTAGAATTTTTAGGATTTGAGGTTATTTTAAAAATTTTTCAAACATCTATCTCGATATATCTTTTTTGAACATCAATATATTATATTTTACAGTTCCTCTGCGATTTTGTTGATCTTTCTCAAGCGATGATTGACACCACTTTTGGTTAAGGGATTTGTCAGACTATCTGCCAGCTTCTGGATAGAATAGTCTGGATGCTGGATACGCAGACGGGCAACTTCCTGCAAGTCTGCTGGCAGATTATCCAAGCCAATTCTATCTTTGATCTTACTGATATTGTTGATGGTTTTCATGCTTGCTGAAACCGTCCGAGCAATATTAGCCGTCTCTGCATTATTAGCACGATTGAGGTCATTACGAGTTTCACGTAAAATTTTGATGCCTTCGAAAGTATCACGCGCCTGCATGGCTCCAATAACTATGAGAAAGTCCATGATATCCTCAGCACGCTGAAGATAGGTCACTGCACCTTTTTTTCGTTCAATCACCTTGGCATCCAACAAGAAATGCTGAAGAAGCGCCGCAATCCCTTGGGCATGGTCCAGATAGACTGAGCTGATCTCAAGCTGGTATTTACCAGAGTCTGGATCCCGAATACTTCCGTTTGCCAAAAAGGCTCCACAGAGATAGGCACGACCTGCTTCCTCATCTGCTAGAATTTCAGGCGCAATACCAGTCTCTAGTCCAAAGAAGGAGTCTGCCAAGTGCAAATCACTGAGTAGTTCTTGGACTCGCTCATCCGTAAAAACAGTATAAACTCGATTTTTACGAAGATTACTCCTCTGATGGTGACGAATTTCTGATTTAATCTCATAGAAGTGCAAAAAAGATTCATAGAGATGACGGGCTAACTTGGCATTTTCTGTAATGACGGACAAGGTCAAGCCAGAAGTCGATAAACCAATACTACCAGACATCTTAATAATGGCAGATAGTTCGTGGCGACTCAGATGGTGCTGACCTAGGATTTCTTCTTTTACTGCTACTGTGAAACTCATTTTCTCACCTGTATGATGCGCATCAATTCATCAACGATTAAATCCCCATCGTGGAAGGCGCCACCATTTTCCAAACGTAGGAAGTTGGATGAAATGACACGTGGGACTTGCTTACGTAAGCCTTCAAAATCATGCTCAACCTGTACTAAATACTCATCAAAACGGTTGGTATCCATATAATCTCTAGGTACCTTCTCGATATTAACAAGCACAGTATCAATAAATGGTCTACCCAAATGACGTTGCAAGACTTCTACGTGGTCACTGTCTGTGAAATGCTCTGTCTCGCCACGCTGGGTCATGATATTGCAAACATAAGCCACCTCTGCTTTGGTTTCAAGAAGGGCTTTTCCAATCTCTTCAATGACGATATTCGGCAAAATGGAGGTAAAGAGTGAACCAGGCCCTAAGACAATCATATCACTCTCAAGAATGGTATTCACAACTCGACGACTTGCTTGTGGTTTTTCATCATCCAGGGTATTGGTGACGTAAACATGATCAATCATGCCTGGATGGTCTGCAATGTGACTTTCCCCAGCTACTTCTGAACCATCTTTAAAGACTGCGTGCAAGGTTAAGGGATGATCACTAGATGGATAAATCTTACCTGTCGTATGAAAAAATTTACTCAGTAATTGCATAGCATTATAGGTTGAACCCTGCATTTCAGAAAGCCCTGCTATGAGAATATTCCCCAGAGGATGTCCAGCAAAAGCACCTGCATCCTCCGAAAAGCGGTATTGAAAAACCTTCTCATAGAACTTTGGCATATCTGACATGGCAACAAGTACATTGCGTAAATCCCCAGGTGGTGTCAACTGCTGCATATTTTTACGCAGTTCACCTGATGAACCTCCGTCATCAGCGACGGTTACAATGGCTGCAATGTCGACATCTCTTTCCCGCAAACTTTTTAAAATAACAGGGATTCCGGTTCCTCCACCAATCACCGTAATTTTGGGTTTTCTCATGAACGGTTTACCGTTTCCTTTCTTCGGTCTTTATCACGATGACTTTCATTTACAGGCCAACTTTTAGATAGGTCAGTTGCTAAACGCTTGGCAAAAGCGACACTTCTATGCTGTCCACCAGTACAACCAATCGCAATAGTTAAGACTGATTTGCCCTCTTTTTTATAGCCTGGTAGGATTGGTTCAACCAAGGCTAACAAATGACGGTAGAAATCTTCAGATTCCTCATGGTTCATGACATAGTCATAAACTGCCTGGTCTTCACCTGTCTGATTACGAAGTTCTGGCAGATAGTAAGGGTTTGGTAAAAAGCGAACATCAAATACCAAATCGGCATCAATTGGAATACCGTATTTAAACCCAAATGACATGACCTCGATACGGAAAGACTGCGTTTGTTCTTGGTCCGAAAACTGCTCTGCAATGGTCTTACGAAGTTCACGTGGAGTTAACTCTGTCGTGTCTACCACGTTTTGACTCATATTTTTTAATGGTGCCAAGAGTTCACGTTCCAGCTTAATTCCGTCCAAAATACGACCATCTGCTGCCAGAGGGTGGCTTCTTCTAGTTTCCTTATAGCGTGCCACCAATTCCTTATCTGCCGCATCCAAAAAGAGGATTTTAAAGTCTAAATCATCTTGGTTTTCCAATTCATCCAAGACAGCCTGAATCTCTGAGAAGAAGGAACGACTACGCATATCCACTACTAGGGCCAACTTATGATCATCATCCTTGGTCTCAACCAACTGCAAAAACTTTGGTAAGAGGGCAGGCGGCATATTATCAATCGTAAAATATCCTAAATCTTCAAAAGATTGAATGGCTACAGTTTTCCCTGCACCACTCATCCCTGTAACAATCACCAGGTGAAGTTGTTTCTTTGTCATCTTTGTCTCCTTATATCAAAAGAAGTTTGGAAGAACCAAACTTCAACTCGCTTATCCAATCTCTGCGATGACTTCAATTTCGACTTTTACATCGCGAGGAAGACGAGCTACTTCTACAGCTGAACGAGCTGGAAATTCCTTGTTAAAGGCTGTTTGGTATACCTCATTGAAAGGTACAAAGTCGTTCATATCACTCAAGAAGCAAGTTGTTTTAACAACATGGTCAAAATCCGTTCCCGCTTCTGCCAAAATAGCTCCAATGTTTTTCAAAACTTGTTCAGTCTGTTCTTGGATCGTTTCTCCTACGATTTCTCCAGTTTCAGGAGATAGAGGTACTTGACCGCTAGCAAACAAAAGGTTGCCAACGATTTTTCCTTGAACGTAAGGTCCAATTGCCTTTGGAGCTTTATCTGTATGAATTGTTTTTGCCATTTGTATTCCTCACAATTTTTCTAAAATAGCATCCCAAGCTTGGTCCATTCCTGCTTTTGTCACTGAAGAAAAGAGGATGAAATCATCACTTGGATCAAAGTTTAATTTCTTTTTAATAGCTGATTCGTGCTTATTCCATTTACCACGCGGAATCTTATCTGCTTTAGTCGCCACAATGATGACAGGAATTTCGTAATATTTAAGAAATTCGTACATCTGTACATCATCAGCCGTCGGATCATGGCGAAGGTCTACAAGACTAACAACCGCTCGAAGATTTTCTCGAGTAGTCAAGTACTCTTCAATCATACGACCCCATTTTTCACGTTCTTTTTTGGAAACACGGGCGTATCCATAGCCAGGCACATCCACAAAACGCATCTTGTCATCAATATTAAAGAAATTGAGTAGTTGTGTTTTTCCTGGTTTTCCAGAGGTACGAGCTAGATTTTTACGATTGAGCATGGTGTTGATAAAGCTTGACTTCCCAACATTTGAGCGCCCTGCAAGAGCAATTTCAGGAAGTTCATCCTCTGGATAGTGGGACTTGTTGGCTGCACTCAGCAAAATCTCAGCATTGTGTGTATTGATTTCCATAGTCACCTCTAGGCTGTCTCTAGAATTGGCTTAGCCGTTCCGTCAACTGCTTCTTTTGTGATACGAACAGTTTTCACATTTTCTTGACTTGGAACCTCAAACATAACATCTAGCATGGTTTCTTCGATAATTGAGCGAAGACCACGCGCACCCGTTTTACGTTCGATGGCTTTGTTTGCAATTTCTTGGAGAGCTTCGTCGTCAAATTCAAGCTCAACATCATCATAAGAAAGCAAGGTCTGGTATTGTTTAACCAAGGCATTTCTTGGTTCCTTCAAGATGCGAACCAAATCATCTACAGTCAACTGCTCCAAGGCTGCAAAGACAGGCAAGCGTCCAATCAACTCAGGAATAATACCGAATTTTTGAATATCTTCTGCGATGATTTCTTGCATGTATGAGCTGTTTTCGTCAATGGCCTTGTTGTTTTGTCCAAAACCGATAACTTTTTCACCAAGACGCTGTTTGACAATCTCTTCGATGCCATCGAAGGCTCCACCAACAATGAAGAGAATATTCTTAGTATCTACTTGAATCATCTCTTGTTGTGGATGTTTGCGTCCACCTTGTGGAGGAACACTTGCTACTGTACCTTCAATAATCTTGAGGAGGGCTTGTTGCACCCCTTCACCAGAAACGTCACGTGTGATAGACACGTTCTCGCTCTTCTTGGCAATCTTGTCAATTTCATCCACGTAGATAATCCCACGTTCTGCACGTTCGATGTTAAAGTCAGCTGCTTGCAAGAGTTTGAGGAGGATATTCTCCACGTCCTCACCAACATAACCAGCCTCAGTAAGAGCTGTTGCATCTGCGATGGCAAAAGGTACATTCAAACTTCTAGCAAGAGTTTGAGCAAGGAAAGTCTTACCTGAACCTGTTGGGCCAATCATCAAAATGTTTGATTTTTGCAAATCCACATCTTCTGACTCTTCACGAGTGTCATGGAAATTGATGCGTTTGTAGTGGTTATATACAGCTACTGCCAAGGCACGTTTGGCACGATCTTGACCAATCACATAGTGGTTCAAGATGTTTAAGAGTTCGATTGGTTTTGGTACTTCAGATAAGTCTGCTAGGACTTCCTCTGCCAACTCCTCACGAATAATTTCCTGGGCTAACTCCACACACTCATTACAGATAAAAGCGTTGTTCCCAGCGATTATTTTTTTAACTTCTTCTTGGCTTTTGCCACAAAATGAGCAATAAACCATCATATCATTTTTCCTATTTGTAGGCATGATTCCCTTCCGTTCTAATTATTCATTCTCTCTAAAATAAGGTCATATAAAAAGCATGAATGCTATTCACCAAGTTTGTAAAGGCATTAAGCCAAAGTAGAGTAGCAAGTCCAAAGCGCTTTTTACGAAAAGCGTGTGTTCCAGCTACAAAACAGACAGCACACAAAAGAGCTGTAAAAAATCCAAAAATACTACGCTCCATTAGACTTCCTTTCTCTTTCTATATTCGATGGTAAAATCATAGGCATTTTTCTCATCTCTAGTATAAGATTTGCTTGCAAGAGTCTCAAAAACAGTCAAGTCAAAATCTGCTGGGAAATAAGTATCCCCTTCAACTTGAGCATGGATTTGTGTCACAATAATCTCATCGAGATAAGGTTCAAAAAGCTGAAAAATCTGCTTGCCCCCGATGATATAGAGATTTTTATCCTGGTTCTGATACCAGTCTAAAACGTCCTCAACATTTTGGAAAACCAGAGCACCCTCAATTGACTCTTCAGGGTTGCGCGTCAAAATCAGGGTCTCACGTCCTGGAAGCAATCGTCGTCCCATTCCATCAAAGGTGACACGTCCCATCAAGATGGCATGATTCAAGGTTGTTTCTTTAAAATGTTTTAACTCTGCTGGCAAATGCCATGGTAAGCGATCCTCTTTTCCGATTACACCCTTTTCATCTTGTGCCCAGATGGCTACGATTTTCTTTGTCATGCTTTCATCCTTTTTATTGATAGTTCTATTTTATCAAAAATCTTCAAAAAAGACTGTTTTGGAATGCCCTCCTGAATAGAAAAAATCCGTAGAAAACTTCTACGGATTTTTAGAAAAATTCAGTATCTTACAAACCAGGTGCTTGTCCTAATTCTGCCGCAAGCATCCAGACTGTTTTTTCAAGGTCAGCCTTAGCACCAACGAAGATATCATTAGTAACATCATCACCTTCCTCATCAGTTACATCCAATGCTTTTTGGAAGAGTGTGATGAGGTAACGATAAATAGATAGAACACGCTCTAAACTTTCTTCTACGTTACGGAATTCTCCAACTTCTTCTTCGATTTCACTGTGTTGAAGGAATTCTGTCAAAGTAGAGTAAGGTTTGCCACCAAGAGTGATCAAGCGTTCGCTGATTTCATCAAGGTAACCATCAAGGCTATTCATATATTCATCCATCTTAGGATGCCATACCATAAAACCACGTCCACGCATGTACCAGTGTACTTGATGAAGAGCGATATGCGCTACATACAAGTCTGCTACGGCTTGATTCAAGACTTCTTTCGTTTTTACTAGCGTTTCAGGAGCTGTCTTAGATAATGTTGTTACGTCTTTTAATGCATCTTTTTTCAATTCTACCATTTTTCTCACCTCATAATATTATTTTTGCAACCATATTTATTGATTACTATCTCAGTATACTACACCTAGTAGACAAAAGCAAGAAAATTAACCCATATTAAAAAAGTTGCAATAGACTGATAATTTAAGAATAGGAAGTCGTAATTTTTTAGTTGTTTTCTGCGTCTTTACCAGAAAATTGGCTTTGATAAAGGTCATAATAGAAACCTTTTGAAGCTAAGAGACTTTCATGATTTCCTTGTTCGATAATCTGTCCATCTTTCAGCACCAAAATCTTGTCCGCTTCCTGAATAGTAGAAAGGCGATGGGCGATAACAAAGCTTGTTCTCCCCTTCATCAAACGCTTCATGGCTTTTTGAATCAAGAGTTCTAGACGCGTATCGACTGATGAGGTCGCTTCGTCAAGGATTAGAATTTTTGGATCAGCCAAGAGGGCACGCGCAATAGTCAAAAGTTGCTTCTGACCAAGAGAAATATTACTTGACTCTTGGTTCATTTCCATGTTGTAACCACCAGGAAGGGTGCGGATAAAGTGGTCAACATTGGCAGCCTTAGCAGCTTCAACGATTTCTTCATCTGTTGCCTCAAGATTCCCAAAGCGAAGATTTTCCTTGATACTGCCTTCATAGAGCCAGGCATCCTGCAATACCATCCCAAACTGTCGACGATAGTCCTGACGAGACAGGTCACGAATATCTTGACCGTCCACTAAAATAGCTCCAGCAGTTACATCATAAAAACGCATGAGAAGGTTAATTAAGGTTGTTTTTCCTGCTCCAGTTGGTCCTACGATAGCCACCATCTCTCCTGGTTCAACATCCAGATTGAAATTGCGAATCAATGGTTTATTTTCCACGTATTGGAAATCAACATTCTTGAAGCTAACCTGACCTGTCAATGGTGCCAGTTCTTTCACTTCAGCAGTTTGGGCTTCTTCCTGTTCATCCAAAACTTCGAAGACACGATCAAGCGAAGACTTAGCACTTTGCATTTGTCCCGCTAATTGAGTGATATTTTGGATTGGTTGACTAACCTGCCACACATACTGAACGAAAGCTTGCATATTACCAATGGTTAAGCGTCCTGCGATAACCTGCAATCCACCTAATACTGCAACAATTAAGTAAGTTAAATCCGATACAATATGAAGGGCAGGCATCATCAAACCTGAAATGAAGCTAGCCTTGAATCCAACTTGTTGCAATTCATCCGTAATCTTTTCAAATCTCTCTTGAGATTTCTCTTCACGTCCGAAAAGTTTAAGAACATTGAAACCAGTCAAGCTTTCCTGTACAAATCCATTCATACTTCCTAGAATGGCTGCCTGCTGTTTAAAGTATGGTTGCGAACGATTCAGAATTGTTTTAGCCCCAAAATAAGTTATCGGAATCGACAAGATAACAATGATGGCCAACTGAAGATTTAGATAGAGGACCATTCCCATAACAAAAAGAATGGTAAAAACAGCATTGACAATCTGTAAGAAGGATTGTTGAAGGGCATTTGAAACAGTTTCAACGTCACTGGTAAATCGACCTAATAAATCACCAAACTGGTGCTTGTCAAAGTAGGACACAGGGATGCGATTGATTTTTTCGCTCATTTCATTTCGCAAATCCTGTATCATGGACTGCACCGCATTGGTCATAAAGTAGTTTGAATAATATGACCCCAACTCATAGAGAAGACCACGCAAGAGATAAATCACTAGAATTACTGCAATATAGCTAGTATTAATGCCTGCTCCTGCAACACCATTTGCCATGGCAAGAAGGTTACTGGTTAACTCAGTGATAGCAAGCCCCAATACGAATGGCTCGATAACACTCATAATGACGCTGACTATTTTCAAGAAAACTGCAAAGAAAACAGAGAAACGGTAGGCTTTTAAATAGCTCCATAGACGAGCTAGACTAGATTGTTGTTTCATCCTTTACCTCCTATTCTTCTGTTAGAGACGCATTTTTCAACTGCGATTCAGCAATTTCTCGATAGATGTCATTGGTTTCCATCAATTCTTCATGACGCCCACGACCAACAATTTCACCCTTATCAAGGACGATAATCTGGTCAGCATCCATGATAGTTCCAACACGTTGAGCAACAATCAATACCGTAGCATCTTGTGTCACTTCCTTGAGACGACGGCGCAAAATAGCATCTGTACGGTAGTCCAAGGCTGAGAAAGAATCATCAAAGATATAGATATCTGGACCCTTGATGACTGCTCGTGCAATCGACAAACGTTGTTTCTGACCACCTGATAGGTTGCTTCCGCCTTCTGCCAGATGCGTCGCAAAACCTTCTTCTCGACTTTCGATAAAGTCTTTGGCTTGGGCCACATCTGCTGCTTGGTGCAAGTCCTCATGACTGGCATCCTCTTTCCCGTAACGGAGATTGTCTGCGATAGTCCCAGTAAAAAGCAAGGCCTTTTGTGGAATAAATCCAATCTTCTGACGGAGTGATTTGAGACGGTAATCCCGGACATCAACACCATCGACCTTGATTTTCCCTAGCGTAACATCGTAGAAACGAGGAATCAATTGAACTAGAGTAGACTTACCTGACCCAGTTGAACCGATAAATGCAATGGTTTCTCCCGGTTTAGCAGTGAAGGAAATATTATGCAAAACAGGGCTTTCTGTTTCCCCAGGATAGGCAAAGGTCACATTATCAAATTCTAAATAACCATGAGTTTCTGTTTCTTGAATTCCACCCTCGTTTGGATCAATGGAAATTGGCATATCCATGATTTCTTTCAAACGCTCACTAGATACAGCTGTTCTAGGATACATGGTGAAGAGGTTTGATAAGAATAGGAAGGACAAGAGAGCATGGAAACTATACTCGATGAAGGCTACCAAATCACCAATCTGCAAACTGCCGTGCTTGAGGGGATCAAGGGCAAACCAAACGATAGCCACAATCATAGCGATAATGATTTGCACAAATAGCGGTTCTGTCAAACCTGTCAATTTGAATAAACGATTCGAATTGTCCGCATAGATAGCATTTTTCTCTTCAAAACGTTTTTCTTGGAAGTCTTCACGAGCAAAGGCACGTATGACACGCAAGCCCATCAAATTCTCACGGACATACTGGTTAATCTTATCCAAAGTTTTCTGTTGTTTTTCAGATAAGGGACGCGTTTTGACCGCCACATAAATGACTACTACAGCTAGAAAAGGAACGGAAAAAGCCACAATCCAGGCTAGTGAAGGACTGGTCAAGAAAATCATGAGAATACTCGACAGCATCATCATGGGAGTGATAACACCCAACTTAAGCGTCTGCTCTGCAAACTGCATGAGAACAAAAGCATCACTGGTGATACGAGTGACTAGTGAAGACACACCAATTTGTTCATATTCGTGATGAGAATACTCTTGCAGCTTAGCATAGACATCATCCCGCATGTCCTTAACCATATTCGTGGTCAATTTACTAGCAGCATAAGCTAGAACAACCCGCCCAAATGTTCCCAAGACGATAATAACCAACATGATGATGGCCCAAAAATAGAGTTTATCCTGGTCACCTTGGTTTATTCCCTGGTCAATCATGCGGGCTAAAACTGTTGGTAAACCTAGATTGACAATGACAAAGAAAATTGCCCCGAGAAAGTCTAACACTAACCACTTGGGATAGCGTTTGAGATAAGACCAAATATAAAGCATAATTCTCCTTTCTTTTTCTTCTAAAATGCAGAAAAGAGCGTGCTTTCGCACGCCATTTTACTAAAAAGAAGACAGGCAGCCAAAACCTCGAGAGAGGGAACTGTCTGTCTCAGATATTTAAAGACTATTTTACAAAGTCAAGCAATGCCAAGAAGCTTTCTGGATCAAGGGATGCACCACCAACAAGAGCTCCGTCAACGTCTGGACAAGCCATGTATTCAGCAACGTTTTCAGGTTTAACTGAACCACCGTATTGAACACGTACTTTGTCAGCTACTTCTTGACCGAAGTCAGCAGCTACAACGTCACGAACAACTTTACACATTTTTTGTGCGTCGTCTTGTGAAGCTGATTTACCAGTACCGATAGCCCAGATTGGCTCATAAGCGATAACTGATGAAGCTACTTGTTCTGCAGTCAATCCAGCAAGAGCAGCTGAAACTTGAGCACCTACGAATTCTGCTGCTTTACCAGCTTCGTAAGTTTCAAGTGACTCACCACAACAGATGATTGGAAGCATGCCGTTAGCAAAGATTGCTTTTGCTTTTTTGTTGATGTCTTCGTCTGTTTCGTGGAAGTAGTCACGACGTTCTGAGTGACCGATAACAACGTAGTCAGTACCGATTTCTTTCAAAACTTGTGGGCTAGTTTCACCAGTGAAAGCACCAGCATTTTCAAAGTAGCAGTTTTGAGCAGCAACTTTAAGGTTTGAACCTTTAGCAGCAGCAAGTACAGTAGTCAAATCAACTGCAGGAGCTGCGATACCTGCTTCAACAAGGTCTGATGAAGGAAGTTTTGATGCTACAGCTTCAACGAATGCTTTTGCTTCTTCTGGGTTTTTGTTCATTTTCCAGTTACCAGCAATAAATGGTTTACGTGACATTTCACATACCTCTTTTTTCATTTTATTTTCTACTTATTTTATCATATTTATAGATAGCTTGCAAATCTTACTCTGTAACTAGAAGTCTTCTTTTCAAAAACTTTCCAGTCGCCATTTCTATTTGAAAGCTGGCTTGCGCCTCGTTAATTTGACCACTGCTTCTGTTCTAGCCGTGTGTGGAAACATGTCAACGGACTGGATATAATGCAGGTCATAAACCTCTAGCAATCGGACTAAATCACGCGCCAAGGTAGACACATTACAGGATACATAAACCATCTTTTCAGGAGCGTATTTGACAATGGTATCCAAGAGCTTATCATCTAAACCTGTACGCGGCGGGTCTACTATCAAAGCATCTGCACGATAGCCTTCCTTGTACCAACGAGGAATAATTTCTTCTGCAGTCCCTGCTTCATAGTGAGTATTGGTATAACCCATACGCTTAGCATTTTCTTTGGCATCCTCAATAGCTTCTGGGATAATATCCATCCCTCTCAAACTTTTGACTTTTTTAGCAAAAGCAAAACCAATGGTCCCAACACCACAATAGGCATCAATCAGATGGTCATTCTCAGTCACATCCAAGGCCTTAACCGCTTCACTGTAGAGAATCTCAGTCTGTTCAGGATTGAGCTGATAGAAAGCTCGAGGTGATAGAGAAAATTCATAGTCTAGGACACCCTCGCGTATACTATCCTGCCCCCAAATAATCTCTGTCTTGTCCCCATAAATCTCACTAGTTTTAGCCGTATTGGTATTGACTGCGACAGTCACTACTTCAGGATAATCCTTGACTAGGTCTTTCACAAATTGAGTCAGATTCAATTGACGATTGGTCACAATGATAATCTGGACTTCCCCAGTTTTCCGTGCTCGACGAACCATGATGGTCCGAACTCCAAGAATTTTCCGTTCATCCGTAATCGGAATCTGATGATAAGTCAAGAGTTCAGCAATGCGATTGGCAATTGCTTGTGTCTCCTTGTCTTGAACAAGACAGTCCTTTAGCTCGACCAAATAATGGGAATTCTGAGCATACAAACCTGCCTTGACTTGACCTTTAAACTTTCGTGTTTGAAATTGTAGTTTGGCCCGATAATATTTTGGTTTCTGCATGCCAATAGTTGGTCTGATTTCAAAGTTTTCGTAGCCTGCAGGTGCAAATTTCTTCAGAGCTTGATGGAGGAGATCCGTCTTGAACTCCAACTGCTTGTCATAATGTAGGTGCATAATCTGACAGCCACCACACTCATTATAAATCGTACAGTCTGGGACTACTCGAAACTTAGATTTTTTATTGACCTCAAGCAGCTTAGCCTCAACGTAGTTACGCTTAACCGAAGTCACCTGACAATAGATATCTTCTCCCTTGAGGGCTCCTGGAACAAAAACGAGGGTTTTCTGGTAAAATCCGATTCCTTCCCCGTTAATCCCCATGCGCTTGATTTTTAATGGAATTTTTTGTTTGACTTTTAGATTCATAAGTCTATTATACCACGTAGTTTCTCAATGGTTAAGAATATGTTACAATAAAACCATGAATACAAAGATATCTTTTTCCTCATTGGATTTTCCTGAGCAATTACGAACTTATATAGAGGAGGCAAACCTATCGGACAGCTCTTCTCATTCAGGCGCAAGAGTTCTCTATCTTGATTCAGGTTACTATTTAAAAATTGATCAAAAGGGAAGATTAGAGCGAGAAGCTAGCATTGCGAGTTGGTTTGAACAAGAGGGAATAGGAACTCCAGTTATCGACTATGTATCTGCGGATAAAGACTACCTCCTGACTAAAGAGGCTATTGGTCATGATGCTCTCGCTTTTTTAGACCAGCCAGAAAAAATCTGCCGAACAATGGCAGAGGCTCTTAAAAAGCTTCACAACTTAAACCCACACAATTTTCCATCAGAAAATCATTTAAAAGCCTATAAAGAAAGAGCCTTTAAAAACTATGAAAAAGGGGAGTTCTATGCCAAGGCGCTCCTACCCCAATTCCAAATTAACAGTCGCGAAGAGGCCTTCCAAGTCATCCAAGAACAAGGGCACCTTTTAGAAACAGATGCCTTTATTCACGGGGATGCTTGTCTACCAAACTTTATTCTAAAAGATGCTGACCACTTCTCTTGTTTTATTGATCTTGGTTTGGCTGATTTCAGTGACCGGCATATCGATCTCTTTTGGGCTATTTGGTCCCTCAATTACAACTTAAAAGATCCCAAATATGCTGAACTATTTCTCGACTGTTACGGGAGAGAGCTGGTTGATAGCAACAAACTTCGACTCGTTGCTGCCTTTGAAGCATTTGGGTAAGAGGAAAATATGAAAATCACAAAACTTGAAAAGAAAAAAAGACTCTATCTGCTCGAACTTGATAGCGACCAAACCTGCTACATTACTGAGGATACCATTGTTCGCTTTATGTTGACAAAAGGGAAAGAGATTTCAGCTGAGGAACTAACTGAGATTAAATCCTTTGCGCAATTTTCCTACAGTAAAAATCTAGCTCTCTACCACTTATCCTTCAAGGCCCGTACTGAAAAAGAAGTTAGAGATTATCTTGCCAAACATGAAATTGATGAGAAAATCATTCAACAAGTCATTCAGTCTCTAAAGGACGACAACTGGATCAATGACCGCCAATATGCACAAGCTATTATCAATTCCAATCAGCTTTCGGGAGATAAGGGAAGCTATTTGCTGATGCAGAAGATTTCTCAAAAAGGCGTTGCTAAGTCTATCATCCAAGAAGTCTTACAAGAATTTGATATGACGGAAGTCGCAGAGCGCACAGCTGAAAAACTACTGAAAAAATATCAGGGAAAATTGCCAGCCCGCGCCTTACAGGACAAGATTATCCAAAATCTGACCAACAAAGGTTTTTCCTACTCAGAAGCCAAGGCTGCCTTTAATCAACTTGATAACCAGATCGATGAAGAAACTGTCCAAGAGCTGATTTTTAAAGAGCTCGATAAACAATACCCAAAATACTCACGAAAGTATGAAGGATACGAACTGAAACAACGTTTGACCCAAGTTTTAGCTAGAAAAGGTTATGATTTTTCGGATATAGCCAGCGCCCTCAGAGAATATCTTTAATTTTTTCATGAAAAAACTAAGAACTTTAAACAAAAATGTGATACAATAGTAAACGATAAACTTATAAATTGTAGAAAGTTGGTTAGTTATGAAACTTCCAAAAGAAGGCGACTTTATTACAATTCAAAGTTATAAGCATGATGGGAGTCTCCACCGTACTTGGCGAGACACCATGGTACTAAAAACAACAGAGAACGCTATTATCGGCGTCAACGACCACACACTTGTTACCGAAAGTGACGGTCGTCGTTGGGTGACTCGAGAACCGGCTATTGTTTACTTTCACAAGAAATATTGGTTTAATATTATCGCTATGATTCGTGAAAATGGTATCTCCTACTACTGCAATATGGCAAGTCCTTACTATCTGGATGAAGAAGCTTTAAAATACATTGACTATGATTTGGATGTTAAAGTTTTTACAGATGGTGAAAAACGCCTCTTGGACGTTGAGGAGTATGAACGACATAAGCGAAAAATGAAGTATTCTTCTGATCTAGACTATATTCTGAAAGAGCATGTTAAGATTCTTGTTGATTGGATTAACAATGAGCGAGGTCCTTTCTCAGAAGCCTATGTCAACATTTGGTACAAACGCTACGTAGAACTAAAGAATCGGTAAAGTTGTCAGAGGTCAGGATTAAAATCCTGACCTCGTTTTTTGATTTTCAACGAGCCTTTGAGTAGCGACTAATTGAACTGTTTATCAGCCTTCTAAATTCCAAAAAACACTTTTGACCTAAACTTCATGTTTATCCACAAATCTTAAGTCTCAACTAGTTTATTGAAGGCTCGCGAGTCATGGACTAGGAATTCATAGATTAGTCCATCGATTTCTCTCCATCACCTTTCCCTAGTAAAAAACCTGCCTTGAGGCAGGTTTTCATCTAAATATCTAATTTTGTAACAGTGAACTTGATATGCGAATAGTCTTTTTCGATATCCTTATCTACCATAAAGGCTGTTGCATCCTTCTTGACCTGTACCAAGTCAATATTTTGAGCTTGAGCGGCATAGACACAGCCACAATAACATTGGCGATAAATGTCGTACTCTTCACACATTTCTACAGAGCGTTTATAGCCTTGATTTTTCTTAAAATCACTCGGAAGATAATGAGTGGTGTAGATTTTCTGTACATCAATCCCGATACTATTGATGGTTTGTGAATTTTTGTGAGGACTGATGGTTAGGGCTGAACCAAAGTAGTCAAAGCCTAAGTCCATAGCCACTTGCGCTGTCTTGTCCAAACGATAATCAAAACAAACCTTGCAGCGATCGCCACCTTCAGGTTCTTCTTCCAAACCTCTGACCAGCTGACGGTATTCGTTGGGTTCATAGGGTGCTTCTAGGTATTGGACATGATTGCCTGTTCGCTCATTGAAATCACTGACAAACTTCTTGGTTACATAGGCACGCTTGTGATACTCAGCTTTAGGATGGATATTTGAATTAGCAAAATAAATGGTTACATCTGCATACTTGGTCAAATACTCTAAAGTATAGGTGCTACAAGGAGCACAACAGACGTGCATGAGAATGGTTGGCCTTTCTTCATTTTTTTCCCAAACTTGAACCATCTTTTGCATGACACGGTCATAGTTGATCTTTTGATTGGGATTCATCTTACTTAGAATTTCTTCTACATCGATCATACTCTTCTCCTTTTCCTCTTGCTATTGTACCACAGGATGATCCTTTGGGCAAATAGGTTTTCGTGCTTTACTAAGTTTTTAAGTCCTTATCTAATAGCTTGCCCATCCTTGTCAGACTGATTATTAATATAGGATAAATGAAAAGCAAGATAAGACCTAGAACTAAAAAGACCGCTACAAGACCCCAACGATCGATCAACCAACCTGTCAGTGGAAATATGACAATCATGGAAAGACTAAAGAGCATGGAATTGATACTAAGCATAGTTGCTCTTACACTGGAAGGTAAATAACCTTGTAAGTCATTGAAATAGATAGGCTGATAAACTGCATAAAGTGTATCAGTTAAAAGATATACAAGAAGAAAAGCAAAGGGGGTTCCTAAAAACACCAACAACAAGGCCAAGCCCGTTAGTGCAACAAGAGTCGGAAAAACTCGATTGCTATTCCATTTTTTACCAATTTGACTAGCTACATAAACTGCTATAAGATTTAAGCCACTACCAATCAGCATGACCAGCGATACCTGCCATCCTGCTAAGTCACTTATTTTCTGCTGATAATAAAAGTAAAACATGCACATGAGTGTCCCGACTAGCTGATAAGTCATCATCCAGTAAAAAAGTACTGGTTTTTCCTTCCATTCTTTACGAACTTGCTGGACAATCATTTTAAAGGTTAAGAATTCATTTTTCTCTCTCTTAGCCATTGGTTCTTTCATCAAATAAATCAAGATTATAGACAGAAATGAAAATCCTATAGCAATCAGATAGGTCCAGGCAAGTGCTCCGTGAATAAAGAAGCCTGCCACAACTGTACCTAGGGTTCGGGTGACTTCTGCCACACCAGATAAAAAGCTAGAAATCTGAAGATATCGGTCCTTTTGACCCGCTTCAACCGCCGAATCATATAAGAAAGCGGTACTAGTCCCCGAATCAAAATTGTAGGACCAAGCGTTGACCATCATAGCAAAAGCATAAATCCAAAAATTCCCCTGACCAAACAAAATCAAGATAGAGGACACAATACTAGCCAGGCGAGCCAAATAGAGATTGGTCTTGTAGCTAAATCGATCAGCCAACATACCAGACGGGATTTCACACAAGAGACTTGTACCGTGAAAGATACTTTCTAGTAGACCGATTTGAAGTAAGGAAAGACCATTTTGAATGAAAAATAAAATCCAAAAACTGGTGATTCCAAAATAAGAAGTGAATTCCAGACCTGCTAAGAGTGGAATATTGCGTTTGTAAGTTCTTTTAAACATCGTTTTCTCTCTTTCAATATATAATATGAGTTTTTCTAAAAGACTTACTTAAAGTTGCCTACATTTTCTCCACCTCTTTCATTTAAAGTAATACTCAATAAAAATCAAAGAGCAAACTAGGAAGCTAGCCGCAGGCTGCTCAAAACACTGTTTTGAGGTTGTGGATAGAACTGACGAAGTCAGTAACATATATACGGCAAGGTGAAGCTTACGTAGTTTGAAGAGATTTTCGAAGAGTATAAAAACGCCAGACGGCGTTTTTATAGTTATTAAGGTTTGATACGGTGCAACATACGTGGGAATGGAATAGCTTCACGGATGTGTTTTGTACCTGCTGCGAAGGTTACCATACGCTCGATACCGATACCAAATCCACCGTGTGGTACTGTACCATATTTACGAAGGTCAAGGTAGAATTCGTACTCTGTAAGATCCATTCCAAGTGATTCCATCTTAGCGACAAGGGCATCGTAGTCTTCCTCACGCATGGAACCACCAATAATTTCTCCGTAACCTTCTGGCGCAAGCAAGTCTGCACAAAGTACGCGATCTGGGTTCCCAGGAACTGGTTTCATGTAGAAAGCTTTGATGTCTGATGGATAGTTGATCACAAAGGTTGGTACACCAAAGTGGTTTGAAATCCAAGTTTCGTGTGGTGAACCAAAGTCATCTCCATGCTCAAGATGTTCGTAGTCAGCATCTGCATCATTTTCATGATCTTGCAAGAGATCAATCGCTTCATCGTAAGTAATGCGTTTGAATGGCTCTGCAATGTAGCGTTTCAAGAGCTCTATATCACGCTCCAAGGTTTCCAAGGCTTGTGGAGCACGATCTAGAACACCTTGAAGCAACGCTTTAACATAAGCTTCTTGCAAGTCAAGTGACTCGTCGTGCGTCAAGTATGAATACTCAGCATCCATCATCCAGAACTCTGTCAAGTGACGGCGAGTCTTAGACTTCTCTGCACGGAATACTGGACCAAAGTCAAAGACGCGACCTAAAGCCATAGCACCTGCTTCAAGATAGAGCTGACCAGATTGACTCAAGTAGGCTGGTGTTCCAAAGTAGTCTGTTTCGAAAAGTTCTGTAGAATCTTCTGCAGCATTTCCTGAAAGGATTGGGCTATCAAATTTCATGAAGCCATTCTTGTCAAAGAACTCATAAGTTGCATAGATGATAGCGTTACGGATTTGCATAACCGCTACTTGCTTACGAGAGCGGAGCCATAAGTGACGGTTGTCCATCAAGAAGTCAGTTCCGTGTTCTTTTGGAGTAATTGGGTAATCTTGAGATTCACCGATCACTTCGATGTCTGTAATATCCAACTCATAACCAAATTTTGAGCGTTCGTCTTCTTTGACAATCCCTGTCACGAAAACAGAAGTTTCTTGGCTTAGGCGTTTGATCGTATCAAATTTTTCAAGACCTACTTCTTCACCAAATTTCTCGATAAAGTTTGGTTTGAAAGCCACGCCTTGGAAGAAGGCAGTTCCGTCACGCAATTGCAAGAAGGCAATTTTTCCTTTTCCTGATTTGTTGGCAACCCAAGCACCGATAGTGACTTCTTGACCAACGTAATCTTTTACTTCGATAATTGTTACACGTTTTGTCATCATTTATCTTCCTTTTTTCGTTTAACTTGTCCAAAGACATTATTACTCATTATTGTACCACAAATAATGCCTGATAGCTAGCTAGTTTGACAGAAATTCATAAGTTTTTAGCTACAAAAACCTCCGCCAAAAGGACGGAGGTTTAACTTCTTATTTTTCCATAAATTGGTGCAAACGACGAATGGCTTCTTTAAGGGTATCCAAGTCTGTCGCATAGCTGAGACGAACATTTTCTGGTGCTCCAAATCCGGCTCCTGTAATCAAGGCCAGACCAACTTCTTCAAGAATAGCCGTTGTAAATTCTGTTACATCGCTATAACCTTTCATCTCCATAGCTTTTTTGACATTTGGGAAGAGATAGAAGGCTCCTTGTGGTTTGACAACTTCAAAACCAGGGACTTGGCACAAGAGAGGATAAATGGTATTGAGACGTTCCTCAAAAGCCTGACGCATGGTTTCTACAGAGTCTTGCGGTCCAGTTAGCGCTTCAATCGTTGCATATTGAGATACCGCAGTCAGGTTTGAAGTCGTTTGACCTGTTAGTTTACTCATGGCAGCGATGATTTCTGGATCACCTACTGCATAACCCACCCGCCAACCTGTCATGGCATAAGCTTTTGATACACCGTTAATGACAATGGTTTGCTTGCGAATGGCTTCTGATAGACTAGAGATTGGCACAAACTCATTACCGTTATAGACCAAGCGTCCATAAATATCATCTGCTAGGATGAGAATATCATGTTCAACAGCCCAATTTCCAATGGCCAAGAGTTCTTCACGAGAATAAATCATCCCAGTCGGATTAGATGGTGAGTTAAGAACCAAAACCTTGGTCTTATCTGTGCGAGCTGCTTCTAATTGCTCCACAGTTACTTTAAAGTGATTGTCTTCTTTGGCTTGGACAAAGACTGGAACACCTTCTGCCATCTTAACCTGATCTCCATAGCTAACCCAGTAAGGTGTTGGAATAATGACCTCATCTCCAGGATTAACCACAGCCATAAAGAAAGTATAAAGGGAGAACTTGGCACCAGTCGCAAAAGTGACCTCATTAGCTGCCACAGAATATCCATAATATCGTTCAAAATAGGTATTGACTGCTGCTTTTAACTCAGGCAAACCTGAAGCTACCGTATAGAAAGAAGCACGTCCATCTCGAATGGCTGCAACAGCGGCATCTTGAATATTTTCAGGAGTATGAAAATCGGGCTGACCTAAAGTTAAGAAAAGAACATCTTTTCCTTCAGCTTTTAACTTCTTTGCTCTTGCATCACTAGCCAGAGTGACACTTTCTTCCATTTCTAAGACACGTTTAGATAATTTCATAGTTTCTCCTTTTCGATTAGGGCACCAGATTCAAAATCCACTAGATAGTAGTCTCCACCAGACTTGATTTCCCAGACGGGTTTACCAGCATACCGTCCAAAGGTAATCGTGTCAATCTCAGTTGCTCCTTTTTCTCTGACAACTGCTTCTGCTTTTTCTTGTGAAGTGCCACCTTCTAGTTGATACACATAGATTTTTTTACTATTTTTCTCAATTAAAACAGCTACTGGCTTTTGATTCTTGTCTTGGCCAAGGACACTATAATAAGTTTCCAAACCATTGAAGAAATCAACCTGACTGACCGTTTCTAGATTCGCATACTGCTTGGCAAGCTTTTCCCCTTCTACCTTTGCTGTTTGATAAGGCTTCATGCTAAACCACACCAAACAGAGAAAGGAAGAAGTCACAACTAGTGCCAGCAGGGTCATACCAATACCGTACTGAAATAATAAGGAATTTTTTTCTTTTTTCTGTCTCATTTTCACTCGTCTATTTTACCATCTATCCAAGTGAATTACAAGTGAATAAAGGAGGAGGATTTGGCTCGGAACTTCTCTTATAACAGAAATATATGACGCTTGAATCATTGATTTCACAGACTTTTCATAATCTCTACTCCTAAAAATAATCTTGACTATCATCGATTTTATTTTCTGGGCAAATTTCTTGCAAATGATTTCATTTTGTTGTAACATCATTTATAACAACAGAAAAAGCTCTGATTAAAATATAAAGGAGACTCCCTATGTCTAAAAAAGTATTATTTATCGTTGGTTCACTTCGTGAAGGTTCTTTCAACCACCAAATGGCGCTAGAAGCCGAAAAAGCTCTTGCAGGAAAAGCTGAGATTAGCTACCTTGACTACTCAGCAATCCCACTTTTTAACCAAGAACTTGAAGTTCCAACTCTTCCAGCTGTAGCAGCAGCTCGTGAAGCTGTTCTGGCTGCTGATGCTATCTGGATTTTCTCTCCAGTCTACAACTTCTCCATTCCTGGAACAGTTAAAAACTTGCTTGACTGGCTTTCACGCGCTCTTGACTTATCTGAAACTCGTGGTCCATCTGCCCTTCAAGATAAAATTGTTACTGTGTCTTCAGTAGCAAATGCAGGTCATGAACAACTCTTTGCAATCTACAAAGACCTCTTGCCATTCATCCGTACACAAGTTGTAGGTGAATTCACTGCAGCTCGTATCAATGATTCTGCTTGGGTAGATGGTAAACTAGTCCTTGAAGACAGTGTTGCTACTTCACTAAAACAACAAGCTGAAGACTTGGTTCAAGCTATTCAATAATTGAATTGAAAAAAGAAGAGGTTGGGACAAAAGATCCCAACCTCACTTTTTATTAGCAATAAAACTTTGACGCGGTAGCTGATTGAACTTTTTGTTCGTCTTTTAGACTCCAAAAAGCTCCTAATCATCCTCGCGGGGCTGGGACAACGAAATCGAGACTTTG
Organism: Streptococcus nidrosiense; assembly: GCF_042140045.1. NCBI lineage: Bacteria > Bacillati > Bacillota > Bacilli > Lactobacillales > Streptococcaceae > Streptococcus > Streptococcus nidrosiense. Next base: position 954,918 of record NZ_CP152419.1, on the reverse strand, counting down.
TCTATCGATTTCTGTCCCACCGCCTTTTTCTTAATCAACTAATTCATCAATCATACTATGTTTTAGTGGTAAACTACACATCACTAAAAGGAAAATAAAGGATGATTGAAGCCAAAAGAGAGCCAAATCAAAAATTCCGTGCACAGCTACTACTGTCAAGAAAGAGAGGTAAAGTCCAAGGATAGGACGCTTACTAGGTACTTGACTCATATCAATCAACATTCGTACTGGAGTGGCAGAAGCAATCCCCAAGAGAACTGTACCAACAACTCCATAACTCAAAATCGTATCTATATAAATACTATGAGCATGTTCATGATAAGGTGCTCCAATACGAGGGAAAGAGTGCATGTAGGTTAGCGGTCCTTCACCCCAAAATGGATTTTGCTTAAACAAGGCCATTCCAGCATTCCAGATAGAAACACGTTCTTCCATAGATGAATCTAAGGTTCCCATTCGAACACCCAAATCACTAGAAAATAGAAAGGCTAAACCAACCCCAAAAACTCCTATACTAAGCCAGAAAGCACGCCAGTTCTTAATGGTTGTGAAGAGATAAATAATCGCTCCAAAAATAATGGCTGGAAAAGCTGTACGATTCTGCGTAAAGTTTAAACCGAATAAATTAGCAAAGATGGCAATCATAGAAAAGATTCGTAACCACCTTAACTTCGTTGTGCTAATCAGGTAAAAACCAATCATGATACAGAAACAACAGATAATTCCATAGTAATTGGGATTAAAGAAGGCAACTTCCGCTCGATTTTGATGCCAAACCTGCATTCGTGGTGAGAGGAAGGTATAATCAAATTTCTTTACAATTTGGAAATGTTCCAAGGCTGCAAAAGCTGCTGCCAAGACACTTGAGGCTAAAACCCCTTCAATCGTCAACCTGAAAAATTTAGGAGTCAATTGAGATTGATAATAGTAAAAGAAGATGGCAAACAGAAACATGGCCACCGAAGAAACTACTCCCATCACATTTTGTGCTAGAAGAGAAATTGCAGTGCTATAGGCAATAAAAAAGAGCAAAACAGGGTGTTGAGACAGACGTTTCAAGATCCCCTTCATCTCCCCAGTATATACTAACCAAAGTAAGTAAGAGATAAAAATAATAACAAAAAGATAAAAAGGGAGAAAAATACTCAGAATAACTCCTAAAAGAAGTCCTTCTTGTTTTGATAAACTTTTTAACTTTTCAATGACACCTATTGATTTCACAACAGATCCTTTCCTTCTGAATATCACATTCAGATAAATAAGCTATTAAAACATTTTACCATTTTTCAAGCGATTTGAAAACCTCTTTGCCTCTATCATCCTAACTAAAACTGGGTAAAATTTTATAGTTAGCTAAGATTACTTGAAAATCGCTATCCCTTTTTTAAAAATATGGTACAATAAATCTAATTATTCCAGAAAGGGTCTAGCATGAAATCCTACCAAGAAGTCTATAAAATACTAATTACTGAGACTGATTATCTAAGCGGAGAAAAAATAGCTGAGAGATTAAATCTATCTCGAACTTCCGTATGGAAAGCTATCCAACGTCTCCAGCAAGAGGGACTGGAGATTGACAGTATCAAAAATCGTGGGTATAAACTTCTGGACGGAGACCTTATCTTGCCTCAGGAAATCGAAGCGAATAGTCCCATTACTGTCCAGTTTAAACCCTCAACAAAATCTACCCAAACTGATGCTAAAGAGGCTATGGAAGCTGGTGCCAAAGGGGATAGGCTCTACCTTTCCACTAGCCAAACTATGGGACGTGGCCGTTTTCAACGTCCTTATTACTCACCTGATAAGGGGGGGATTTACATGTCCCTCCACCTACAACCCAATCTCCCTTATCAGAATCTTCCTGCCTATACACTTCTAACAGCTGGAGCTATCTACAAGGCTATCAAAAACCTTAGTTTAATCGACGTGGATATCAAGTGGGTCAATGACATTTATCTGAACCAGAAAAAAATTGCTGGCATTCTAACCGAAGCCATTACCTCCGTCGAAACTGGACTCGTTACAGATGTTATCATTGGGGTCGGGATCAACTTTTCTATCGCTGAATTTCCCAAGAATCTACAAACTAAAGCTGGAAGCTTATTTTCTCAACATACTCCTATTACTCGCAATGAATTGATTGCTGAAATCTGGAAATGTTTCTATGAAACAGAAGCCGATGAACTCCTCTATCTCTATAAAAAACGCTCAATCGTTTTAGGAAAAGAGATTTCTTTCAAGAAGGATCAAGAAATAATCACAGGAAAAGCCTGTGACATCTCTGACCAAGGCCAACTGCAGATAGAATTAGCAAACGGTGAAAAGATTTGGCTTAATAGTGGCGAAGTTTCTCTGACTAAATGGTAGTTCTACTAGATCAAAAAAAATCGACCTTTATTATTGAAGGTCGATTTTTTTGATATGTTATTTTTTCAAACGTTCAACGTCACGCGCAATGACCAATTCTTCATCCGTTGGAATTACCAGTACACGTACACTTGCTGCATCTGTCGAAATATCTCCGGTTGCACCAAAGACATTTTTCTCTGGATCTACATCGCAACCGAACCAAGAAATCCCTGAAATAACATCTTCACGTACATTAGTAGAATTTTCACCGATACCTGCTGTGAAAATAATAGCATCTGCTCCATTTAGGACTGCAAGGTATTGACCAATATGTTTTTGGATACGGTCAACATACATTTCATAAGCCAAAGTAGCATCATGATCTCCGGCCTCCATAGCAGCAATTACATCACGCATGTCACTAGATTTACCAGAAACACCCATCAATCCTGACTCACGATTGAGAATACGACTGATGTCCTCAGGCTTGTTAAAGTCCTCTGTATATTGCATTAAATAAGGAATGATGGCTGGGTCAATATCCCCTGTACGAGTTCCCATCATTACACCACCAAGTGGAGTGAATCCCATTGAGGTATCAACAGATTTCCCACCCTTAACAGCTGTAATAGAAGCACCATTACCGATGTGACAGGTGATCAACTTCAACTCTTCAAGTGGACGACCCAAGAGTTTTGCTGCTTCTTGAGCAACATACTGGTGGCTTGTACCGTGCGCTCCGTACTTACGAACCTTGTTTTCTGTGTAATATTTTGTTGGTAGAGGATAGCGATAAGCTTTCTCTGGCATTGTTGTATGGAAGGAAGTATCAAAAACAACGACACTCGTAATATCTGGCAATAATTCTTTGAAGGCACGAATACCCGCAGCATTCGCAGGATTGTGCAATGGAGCAAGAAGACCTAACTCTTCAACTTTTTCAATTACATCACCTTCCACGACTGTAGACTCTTTGAAGTACTCTCCACCTGCAACAACACGGTGTCCAACACCAGTAATTTCATCATAAGATTTAATAATATCAAAACGAATCAAGTCATCAAGTAAGATTTTTACAGCCAAGGTATGGTTTTCAATATCAAGAACTTGCTGTTCTGAACGACCATCGAACTTAACTGTAGAAATAGAATCTTTCAACCCAATGCGTTCAATCAAACCTTTTGCAAGTACTTTTTCTTCTGGCATTTGGTAAAGTTGCCATTTCAAACTTGAGCTTCCAGCGTTAATTGCAATGGTTTTTGTCATAATGTTTCCCCTTTTTTTAAGCGTTTTCAACTATTATATCAAAATTTATACTAGATTTCATGTTCTTGACACCAATTTTGAAAATTTTCCTTAAATTCCAACAAAATTTCAGGATCACGAAGACTAGCAAGTGGATAAACAAAGGGCTCTGTCCCTTCTCCCACCTTCTTTTGCAAAACAAAAATGGTCTTAGACTGGGCTCCTTGAGCGAAGAGATCCTCTGGTAAAGCTATGATAGCGACTAGTTGAGCCTGTTCAGTTAACCATCCTTTCAAGAGGTCACTCTGAGGACTCGTCAAAAGATCTGTTGGAGCAAGGAAAATAGCATAACCTCCCGTCTTAAGATACTTGAGAGATTGCTCCATTAATAGATGATGAGCGTAAGTATGTTCATCCTTTGCTGCCACTTGGTAACGTGAAGCGATCTGATCGTCTGGGTAGTAGCCAATCGGGAGGTCGCTCACAATAATATCACTTTCTTTTAATACTTGTGGACGTACTGCATCTCCTTGGACAAAGCCCATTTGCAGATCCATAACTTCTGCCATGCTTGCAGCCAGATCGATCAAGAGGTCATCTAGCTCAATCCCAAGGTAATCTACCTTTTTGTTCATGGACGTTAAGAAGCTAGCACCTAGAATTCCCATCCCAGACCCCAACTCTAATAAACTTAGATTCTCAGCAGGCCACAGTTGCTCTATCAGAAAAATCATCAAGTGACCAATGACATCTGGTGTAAACTGGTGATTTGCTTGGAGAGGTTCTGTTTGCGCTGCCTTCATTAACAAGAATTGGTAGGTTCGTAACCACTCTTCTTTTCGAAGAGCCAATCGTTTTAATGCTTGATTGTTTTTCTTGACATCTTCCAGATTTGTCTGACCATCTAGATAGATTCCATTTTGCTCAATCAAGGCATCGTAAAAATTTGTCGTCAAATCATTTTGAATGATTTGGACATTTTCTAGTAAATAGGTATATGCTTGTTCAATTTTTTCAAAATCCATACCCTTATCTTACCAAAAATAATGTCCTTTTTCCAGATTTTCATAATTGTGAAAATGAAAAAAAGAAAATCTACCTCCTCAGTAGACTTTCTCTGTTTAACATTTATTTCCAAACGCCATTGGCATCTACATAATAGCCATCTGGTGTGCGTGTATTGCTAAGCATATTACCAGATGAAGCCAGATAGTACCACTTACCATTATCTTTGATCCAGCCTGTTGCCATTGCACCTGAATCTTTTAGATAATACCAAGAGCCCTTATCTTTGACCCAACCTGTTGCCATTGAACCTGAGTCCTTTAGATAATACCAAGTACCACCATCATTAAGCCAGCCTGTCGCCATGGAACCTGAGTCTTTTAGGTAATACCAAGAGCCGTTATCATATAACCAATCAGCTGAAATCATAGCTCCTGATGATTTAAAGGCATACCAGCTACCACCTTGATGAAGCCATGTTTGATTAAACATAACCCCTTTATCATCCATAAAATACCAGCTTCCCTGATCCTTGATCCAAGCATCTTTAACTAGTTGTCCTTGTTTTTGATAGTACCAGTTTTGTTTTGATTTTAGCCAGCTTTCTGCTTTTACAATTGGATAAAGTTCTTGGAAAGATCCCCCACCCTTGTAGTAATGACTGATAGATTCTGGTTTTGTAAGTTTTAACTCACCATTGTCATAGTCTTCCCAAGCATAGACTTTTTGACCATTGACAGTTTCTGGTAAGGTAGCTGTGTAGGTCTTGGTTTGATAGTCCCATTTAGTATCAAGGTAGGTGTATTGATCATTTGATTCTTTAATATGGTAGTAGCCACTCTTTCCACCATTATATACGTCATCTACCACTTTAGTGGACCAGGTCTTTACTTCATTTCCGCTCTTAGCTTCTACTACAATATCTCCACGGTATCCATAAGGTACATAGAAATTCAGGTAACGCCCCTCTGTACCTACCATAGACTTGTCCTTTTCTTGACCTAGGAAATTGACTGTCTGATCCTGACCATTTAAAGTGACTTTCCATTCAATTTTTTCGTTTTTAGGCAAATCCAATACTTTAATATCTACTTCATGGCCATTATTAAATCTGAGAATTTTGCCATCTTGATACCAAACGCCACCCTTAATAACCCATTCTTCTTCCAATTCGAAGGCCTTTCCTGAATGAGGGAAAGCCAGTAAGGCTAAACCTGCTAGAGACAAACTAAATAGTGTGATTTTTTTCATGCGATTTCCTCCTGTTTTTATTCATGTTAATTATATCACTATGTTATTTTTTTGCAAGAGATATCCTAATTTCATATAGTAAAAACCTCTGAGATGACTCTCAAAGGTTTTATTCTGTCTATTTACTATTTTCAACCGCTGCTGTTACAAAAGCAGTGTAGAGTTCTTCTGGGCGGTTTGGACGACTTGAAAGCTCTGGGTGGTATTGACAAGCCACAAAGAATTTATTTTCTGGAATTTCCACAATTTCGACCAAGCGGTTGTCTGGTGAAACACCTGAAAAGACAAAACCTGCTCCTTCAAACTGTTCACGAAAAGCATTGTTAAACTCATAACGGTGACGGTGACGGCGTTGCACCACCTCTTTGTTATGATAAGCTGCCGCTGCCTTAGAACCACGTTTTAACTTAGAAGGATAAAGTCCCAAACGAAGGGTACCACCCATGTCCTCAACATCAATCTGATCACGCATGATATCGATGATAGGGTATTTGGTATCAGGATTTAGCTCTGCTGAATTAGCTCCTTCAAGACCTAAGACATTACGGGCAAACTCGATACAGGTCAACTGCATACCCAAGCAGACTCCCAGCATTGGTACATCATTTTCACGCGCATAGCGAATCGCTTCAATCTTACCTTCTGTTCCACGTTGACCAAAACCACCTGGAACGATGATTCCGTCAGCATCCGATAGGAGTTCTGCCACATTGTCAGCTGTCACATCGTTAGCATTGACCCAATCAATCTTGACTTCTGCATCATTGGCATAACCTGAGTGTTTCAAGGCCTCTACGACAGAAATGTAGGCATCTTGCAACTCAACATACTTACCAACAAGGGCAATCTTGACTTGTTTTTTGAGGTTCATAACCTTGTCAACCATAGCTGACCACTCTGCCATATCTGCTGCAGGCGCATCAATTTTCAAATGGTCACAAACGATTTGATCCATACCTTGTGCTTGCAGGTTAAGTGGGATTTGGTAAAGATGATCCACATCCAAGGACTCGATAACTGCTTCTGGTGCCACATCACAGAACTGGGCCAGTTTATTTTTAATTCCTTGTCCAGCTGGCTTTTCAGTACGGATGACCAACATATTAGGCTGGATTCCCAAACCACGCAATTCTTTGACAGAGTGTTGAGTTGGTTTTGTCTTCATTTCACCAGCTGCCTTGAGGTAAGGAAGCAAGGTTGTATGGATATACATTACATTATCTGCACCCACATCTGCCTTCATCTGACGAAGAGCTTCTAAGAATGGAAGGGACTCGATGTCGCCGACTGTTCCACCAACCTCTGTAATAATGACATCAGAGTCTGTCGTAAGAGCAGCACGCTTGATTTTTTCTTTCAAGGCATCTGTAATATGAGGAATAACTTGGACAGTTGCTCCAAGGTACTCTCCACGGCGTTCCTTACGAAGAACTTCGCTGTAGATTTTACCAGTTGTCACGTTTGAGTATTTGTTGAGGTTAATATCGATGAAACGCTCATAGTGGCCTAGGTCCAAATCTGTCTCAGCCCCATCATCTGTTACAAATACTTCTCCGTGCTGGTAAGGGCTCATGGTTCCTGGGTCAATATTGATATAAGGGTCAAATTTTTGAATGGTCACCTTCAAACCACGGTTTTTCAAAAGACGCCCAAGGCTCGCTGCAACGATCCCTTTCCCAATAGACGATACCACACCACCAGTGACAAAAATATATTTCGTAGACATAGATTCCTCTTTCTAAAATGCTCAAGGTCTTGTTTACTAACAGGGGATTGAGAAAACAAGACCTTCATCAATAACTACAACCCAAGAAAAAAGCTTCTTGGAAAAACAAAAATAGCTCCCTAATAACTAGGGAGCTCCGACCTCTAAAAGAGGTGCCCGAACAATATGTTACCTCAAAATGAACCATTTGTCAAATAGAACAAATCGTTGACTTGGCGCATTCCAGCTTACAAAACTAATTCAGACTAATACAAAAAAGCTGGATCTAGGAAATCGAGACTTGATAGACCGATTCCAGCTCCAACTCCTTTTTATTTTTATTCTTCCTCTTCTTCAGAGTCTTCGTCGTCTTCTTCATTAAGATCGACTTCTTCATCTAGATCATCTGGGGCGATTTCATTGATTTCAGCATCGTAGGCTTCCACTTCATTCTTCTCATCATCTGGATTTTCATCATCATAAGAAAGAGCTGGATCTTCTTCGTAGGCGTCCTCATCTTCAGGATCATCTGCACTGTAATCAATAGCATCTGTATCACCATCCATAAAGGCGTTGACACGTTTTTTCTTAGCCTTAGGTGCTACTTCTTCATCATCACTTTCTTCAAGAGCAATGATTTCCTCATCGATTTCATCCACTCCATACCAGGAACGAAGGCCCCATTTGTTATCTCCAAGTGAGATAAAGCTACCGTCAAAGTTCAACTCTGTATAGAACAAAGGCAAAGCTTCACGAATATCGCTATTAGAGGTACCGAGATAGTTTTGGATTTCATTAACCAAATCACTAAAATGCATTTCGTGATCACGACCACGGAGTTCTAAGATGGCACGAGCCACCTCAATCATAGATAGTTCACTTTTTTCTTGCCCAGCAAATACTTCTAATTCCAAAGCGTTTCTCCTCATTTTTTACTACTAACGCCAGAGTGGATAAACTCTGATCTCATTTTATCATGTACTCTTTATTGTACGATAATTTTGCCTAATAGTCAAAGGTTTAGGAGAAATAAATGTGAAATATTTCAGCTAATTAATACTCAATGAAAATCAAAGAGCAAACTAGGAAGCTAGCCACAGGCTGCTCAAAACACTGTTTTGAGGTTGCAGATGGACGCTGACGTGGTTTGAATTTTATTTTCGAAGAGTATAAAAGACCTGGGAGATACACTCACAGGTCCGTGACTTTATTTATAACTCAAAGCTCGTTTAAAGGTTTTCCAGATCCCCAAATCATCCGTTTGAAGAACCAAACTAGCATACATGCGTCCGATAAAGATGGTTGCAGTCACCGCAAAAGCAATCGTAATCATAAGTGAAATCCAAGCTTCTAGTCCATTTGCATAACCATTGATAGCTCTGAATGGCATAAAGAAGGTTGAAACGAATGGGATGTAAGAACCGATTTTCAAAATCAAATTATCACCAGAAGTTCCTAATACTGTTACCCCAATGAAACCTACCATAATCAAAAGCATCAAAGGCGATAAGGCCTTACCAGAATCTTCTGGTCGTGAAACCATAGAACCTAAGAAGGCAGCCAAGACCACATACATAAAGAGACTAACCAAGACAAACAACAAGGTATTGATCGAAAAGGCTTCTCCCAAGTGATTTAGAATACCTGAATTTGCCAAGATAGGCATATCCTTAAAGAAGAAAATAGCTCCAAGACCACCTACAACATAAATACCAATATGAGTCAAAATGACTAGAAGTAAGGCAATCATGCGTGCGTAGAAATAATGGCTAGCACGAATACTTGAGAAGACCACTTCCATGATTTTGGTTCCTTTTTCACTAGCTACCTCTTGAGCAGTGACACTAGCATAAGTAATCAAAATCATATAGAGGAAGAAACCTAGTCCTGCAGCCGCAAAGGTTTGGACCATCTTTTTATTTTCCTTGGCTTCATCAATCTGTTCTGTGAATTGAATTGTTTGAGCCAAGCGTTTTTCCTGTTCCTGAGACAAATTTGCTTCTGAACGGTTGAGTTGGGATTGAAGTTCATTCAACTTAGCGGTCACTGCTAACTTAATGCCACTCTCTAGTGAAGTTTCACCATGATAGACTGCCTTGAGGACACTGTTCTCCTGGTCAATGGTTAGATAGCCTTTTATTTTTTCATCCTTGATAGCGGCTTGGGCACTTGCTTCATCCTTATAGTCAAAGTTAAGACCATTGGTCGATTTAAGTTCTTCTGTAACAAGAGGAACGGCACTAACTACTGCTACCTTACTATTTTGAGCCAAGGAAGAACCTTGTAGAACACCAATTCCTCCCGATAGACCTAAAAAGAGGAAAGGCGAAATCACCATAAAGAAGAAACTCCACGACTTGACATGTCTTAGATAGGTTTCTTTGATTACAACCCACATATTTCTCATACTTCCACCCCTGATTCTAATTTAAAGATTTCATCGATTGTTGGAGCTTGTTGGTCAAAAGTCGCGATATATTGACCTTGAGTCAAGATTGGGAAGAGTTCTCTACCTGCACTTTCATCATCTAAAATCAACTTCCAACTACCTTGCTTGGTCAAGCTAACCTGTTTGACATGAGGAAGATTTTCCAGTTCTTCCTTGCTTCGTTCACTTGAAACAAAAAGTCGTGTTTTGCCGTATTGATTGCGGACCTCTTGAACCGGTCCATGCAAGACCACACGCCCATCACGAATCATCAGGATATCATCACAAAGTTCTTCGACATTGGTCATGACATGATCAGAAAAGATAATGGTCGCGCCGCGTTCTTTTTCTTTCAAGATAACCCGCTTAAGAAGTTCGGTATTAACTGGATCCAAGCCACTAAAAGGCTCATCTAGGATAATCAAGTCTGGTTCATGAATCAAAGTGATAATCAACTGAATCTTCTGTTGATTTCCTTTTGAGAGACTTTTGATCTTGTCCGTCAGTTTCCCCTTGACTTCCAGTTTTTCCATCCATTGAGGGAGTTTTTCTTTGATTTCCTTGGTGTCCATGCCTTTTAGGGTCGCCAAGTAACGAACTTGTTCAAGGACTGTCAATTTAGGCATAAGACTGCGTTCTTCAGGGAGATAACCAATGCGAGCATAGGTCTCCTGACGAATATCTTGACCATCAAGCTCAATCTCCCCTTGATAGTCTAAAAATTTCAAAATACTGTGAAAAATGGTTGTTTTCCCAGCTCCATTTTTCCCAACCAGCCCCAAAATACGCCCTGGTCGTGCTTGAAAGTCAACACCAAACAAAACTTGCTTAGGCCCAAAACTTTTCTCTAGATTTCTTACTTCGAGCATCATCCACCTCCGAAATTTATTGCACTCATTATACTCCTTTTTGACAGCTTTTACAATGATTTATGTACATTTTTAAATCTTGATTTCAATAAGGATATTTACTGGATAAGGACTTTATTGACTCATCACCAAGCATTTTAGTCCTCCAGATTTTTATACTCAATAAAAATCAAAGAGCAAACTAGGAAGCGAGCCGCAGGCTGTACTTGAGTACGGCAAGACGAAGCTGACGTGGTTTGAATTTGATTTTTGAAGAGTATTAAGTGATAACTTTATTATACTCATCTCTTAATAAATCCGTCGGCTATGTCCTCAAATGTTCATTTTCAGTCCTGAATTGTGACTACTAAACTTCATCATTCTGCCTAGCTTATCGTGCTATTTTATGGTATATTTCTGATAGACTATAGATTATCATAAGCAAGGAATCTGATATGAAAAAAAGACTTAAACTCGAACCAAACAACAATAACTTAATCATTTGGAAAGCTGATCATCCAAAAGCCATTCTTCAGATTGTACATGGCATGGTAGAATACGTAGAACGGTATGAAGAATTTGCTCTAGCCATGAATAACGAAGGCTTTACTGTTATCGGCCATGATCATCTCGGCCACGGCTATACTGCTCAAAATCCAAGTCAACTCGGAGTCTTTCCTGAATCTCCCGAGGAACTCATCGATGATATTGAAAGAGTGACCTCTTTTATTCAAGAAAGCTATCCAAAACTTCCAATCGTCCTTCTAGGGCATTCTATGGGTTCTCTTATGTGTCGCTATTATGTAGCTAAACGAAAACCACCTATCAATGCCTTGATTATCATGGCGACTGGTCAACAACCTCAGTTTCTAACTCGATTTGCTCTCATCCTAACAGAATGCATCCGACTTATAAAAGGGAATAAACACCGTAGTAAACTCCTGACCTACCTGTCCACTGACAGTTTTAACCGTAGTATTAAGAATCCTAAAACATCTGTCGATTGGCTCTCAAAAAATGAAGAATCCAACCAAGCTTATCTGAAGGATCCATTCTGTCAATTCATCCCTACTATTCCCATGTACAGATCCATTTTTTACTTCTCTAATCAAGTAGCTAGTAAGCAAGTAATCGATAAGATTCCTGCTCAACTCCCCATTCTCGTTATTTCAGGACAAGAAGACCCTCTGGGAGAAAATGGTAAAGGTATAGAAAGATTTGTAAAACTCCTAAAGGCTTCACATTCGAAAGTAAGCGTCCGAGTAGTTGAAGAGGCTCGTCACGAAATTCTGAACGAGAATAATCGAAACGATACCTATCACTTCATAGCTGATTGGATGGCAAAAAACATAGATGTCTAAACATCTTGTAACAGTATTAAAAAGGAGTTGTTTCCCCGTCAATTTGATTCAATCATCAGGTTAAAACTTGATGATTTTTTGTACTAAAAAATCCATCCCTAGGGATGGATTATAGACTGTTAACGCACTTCTGCATTCACTTTTTCTTCAAGTGATGCTTGAATTTTTTCCATATAGCGTGCGACTTCTTCATCCGTTAAGCTATCTTCTGGATTTTGGAAGGTCAAGCTATAAGCCATTGACTTCATACCAAGTCCTAGTTTTTCACCTGAGAAGACATCAAAGAGTTTGATATCTGTCAAACGTTTCACGCCTGCAGATTTGATGGCATCAACCACATCTTGGTGAGTCACTTCAGCTTTCAAGAGAAGAGCAATATCACGGCTCACTGCTGGGAATTTAGTAATTTCCACAAATGGAGCTGCTGGTTGAAGAGCTGTCTCAATAGCTGAAAGGTTGAGCTCTGCTACATAAGTTTCTGGAATATCGTAAGCCTTAGCTGTAACAGGATGTACTTGACCGAAGAAACCAAGGACTTGGTCACCGAGTGAAATCAAGGCTGTACGTCCTGGGTGAAGGCTAGCGATTTCAGAGGTTGCTGTATAAGTCACTTCAAGACCCAAGCGAGCAAAGAGAGCTTCCAAAATTCCCTTGGCATAGAAGAAGTCAACCGGAACGGCTGTAGTTTGGAAGTCTTTTTCAGCGACTAAACCTGTCAATGCAAAGGCAAAGCTGTTGATCTCATTTGGCAAGTCTTCTTTTGGATTACCAGTTTGCTCGAAGACTTTTCCAATCTCATAAAGAGCCAGGTTTTTGTTCTTACGAGCTACGTTGTAGGCAACTGTATCTAAAATACCTGAAACCATATTTTGACGGAGGACTGAACGGTCCACAGTCATTGGCCACATGAGCTCTGTCAAATGACTTGGCTGAATCGTAAATTCAACCGCTTTTTCAGGAGTTGTAAGAGCATAAGTGATGATTTCTGTCAATCCAGCACCTTCAGCAATGGTACGAACTTGACGGCGGAGTTTTTGTGTCGCAGTCAATTCACCAGCTGTTCCATCATCTTTTGGAAGACTAGTTGGCAAGCGGTCATAACCATAGATACGAGCGATTTCTTCAAAAAGATCCGCTTCGATAGTGATGTCCCAGCGACGACGTGGTACGCTTACTGTGAAGCTATCTGCATTTCCAGAAAGGCCAAATCCAAGACGACGGAAGACATCTTCAACATCAGCAAATGAAAGCTCTGTACCGAGGACACGGTTGACGTCAGCAAGAGTTGAAGAAACTTCCACATCAGAAGTGTCAAGCTCACCTGCTGAAACAATCCCCTTACGTACTGTTGCACCTGCAAGCTCTGCAATCATGCTTGCTGCTGCATCAAGGGCTTCATTGACTGTTGCTACATTAATGCCTTTTTCAAAACGAGAAGAAGATTCAGAACGAAGGTTGAGACGACCGCTGGTCTTACGGATAGATTTGCCATTGAAAACAGCTGCTTCAAGGACAACACGACTAGAGCTTTCAGAGATTTCTGTAGCCTGACCACCCATAACACCTGCAAGGGCTACTGGTTTATCAGCAACAGTGATCACTAAGTCATTTGTTTCCAACTCACGTTCTTCACCGTCCAAGGTTACCAATTTTTCACCAGCACGTGCTTCACGCACACGGATCTCGCTTCCTTCAAAGGTATCTAAGTCAAAGGCATGCATAGGCTGACCAAAGTAAAGCAAGATATAGTTGGTTACGTCAACTACATTGTTAATCGGACGGATGCCTTCATTCATGAGGAGATTTTGCAACCATTGTGGACTTGGTGCAATCGTCACATTGTCCAAGATACGAGCTGCATAGTAAGGCGCCTTGTCTGTGTCAATGCTGACAGAAAGAGCGTCTGCTGCAGATTCATTGGTTTCTGTTAGAGTATATTCTTTAAAGTTGACTGCCTTGTCATAGATAGCTGCTACTTCGTGCGCTACTCCACGCATAGAAAGAGCGTCTGCACGGTTTGGAGTGATGGAAAGTTCGATAATTTCATCATCCAAGTCTAGATAAGAGAAGACTTCATCCCCAGGAACAGCATCTTGAGGCAAGATTTGAATCCCATCTGCAAATTCTTTCGGTACAACGGAGTCAGAAATACCCAACTCACCAAGTGAACAGATCATCCCAAGGGATTCCAAGCCACGGATTTTCCCTTTTTTGATTTTGTAGTTGTCTGCAATACGAGCACCTGGAAGTGCCACCATGACCTTGATGCCTGCACGCACATTCGGTGCACCACAAACGATTTGACGGGCTTCTTCTTCGCCAACGTTAACCTGACAAACATGGAGGTGAGTTTCTGGCACATCTTCGCAGGACAAGACCTCACCGACAACAATTTTTGAGAGACCAGCAGCAGGTGATTCGACACCTTCGACCTCGATCCCTGTGGTTGACATTTTTTCAGCCAACTCTTGTGATGGCACATCAATGTCCACCAATTCTTTTAACCATTTGTATGATACTAACATAATTTAGTTTCCCAGAATGACCGTTGCCACTCTAGTTTTTTTCCTTTCCTATCATTTCATATAGAAGAATCATCTTCTTACCTTAATTTCTTTTTCAGTAACCAATCCGTATCTACCTTTTGCCCAACCAGAAAACTATGTTGGCTAAATTTTTCAAAACCATATCGATTATAAAATGCTTGAGCTTTTGTATTATGCTCCCAAACACCTAGCCAAGCCCAGGAAAAACCATTGTTTTCGGCAAGCTCCAAAGCGAATTCAAATAGTTGCTTACCAAGTACAAATCCTTGATATGCTTGTAGCACATAGAGGCGTTGAATTTCAAAGGCGTTCTCTAATTCTTTCTCAGTTTGAGCATTCCCCCAGTTGACTTTGAGAAAACCAGCTATCTCCTCTTCATGCATGATGAAATAGGTCGCTGATTCAGGATTTTCCAACTCAGCTGACAAAACTCTCAGACTATAAGCATCTTCAAAGTATTCCTTTAACTGCTCTTCCGTATTATCATGAGCAAATGTTTCACGAAAGGTTTGTTTGGCAACCTGGGACAACACCCCAACATCTGCCTTTTCTACTTTTCTAATCATTATTTAAACTGTTCTGAGAAGCGGACATCTCCTTGGTAGAATCCACGGATATCGTTAATTCCGTAACGAAGCATAGCTACACGCTCTTGACCAAGACCAAAGGCAAAACCAGAGTAGACAGTCGCATCGATACCACTCATCTCAAGGACACGCGGGTGAACCATTCCGGCACCCATAATCTCGATCCAACCTGTTTTCTTACATACATTACAGCCGTCTCCGCCGCACTTGAAGCATGAAACATCAACCTCAACAGATGGCTCTGTGAATGGGAAGTATGATGGACGCAAACGGATTTGACGCTCTTCACCAAACATTTTTTGCACAATCAACTGAAGCGTTCCTTGAAGGTCAGCCATAGAGATATTTTTCCCGACAACCAAGCCTTCGATTTGGTGGAATTGGTGACTGTGAGTCGCATCGTCTGTGTCACGACGGAAAACACGCCCTGGTGAGATCATTTTCAAAGGACCTTTGGAGAAGTCATGGGCATCCATCGCACGCGCCTGAACTGGAGACGTGTGGGTACGAAGCAAGATTTCTTCTGTGATATAGAAAGTGTCCTGCATATCACGAGCTGGGTGGTCTTTTGGAAGATTCATACGTTCAAAGTTGTAGTAGTCTTGCTCAACTTCAAATCCATCCACAACTTGGTAACCCATTCCGATGAAAATATCTTCAATTTCTTCACTAGTTTGTGTGAGAACGTGACGGTGACCAGTCGCAACTGGACGACCTGGAAGCGTCACATCGATGCTTTCACTTGCTAGTTGAGCTTCCACTTTCTTTTCTTCCAAGAGCTTAGCTGTTTCTTCAAAAGCGGCTGTTAAGACATCACGAGCCTCATTTACGTGTTTTCCGATAACAGGGCGCATTTCAGCTGATACATCCTTCATCCCTTTGAGGATTTCAGTTAGTGACCCTTTTTTACCAAGGACAGAGACTCGCAAATCTTGCATCTCTTTTTCATTTTCAGCAGTAATCTGCTTCAAGCTAGCTAGCGTTTCTTCACGAAGCGCTTTTAATTGTTCTTCAATAGTTGACATAATTCCTCCATCAGTCTCTCGTAGATAAAAAGAAAACCACATGCCAAAAACTCCATTCGGAGCGTTGACACGCGGTACCATCCGTTTTCATCTGACAAGTCAGACCTTTATTTCTGAATCCATAGGCAAGTGAATTCACCCAGCTTTCATATAGAGAGCTTTCAGTCACGGCTCTCCTCCCTGATATACTTCCCCTGAGATACTAGTCTTGCAGATTCCTATTTAATTATTATTCATTTTATCAAATTTTAAGTAATCTTGCAAGATGTTTTGCGACTAATCAACATAGTCTCCACCTTCAAAGCCGTAATACTCTTCCAGACTGAGGCCACTTGCAGCAATTTCTTTGGCTTCTTTGCCAACATAGCGAAGGTGCCATTCTTCAGCCATATAACCAGTTTCTTTTTCCTTACCTTTGAGGTAACGAACGACAAAGCCATAGTCTGCGGCGTGGTCTAAAAGCCATTGAGCAGCCTTTTCTTCTGTCACTAAGTTTCCATTTGTTCCTATTAGGTCAAAGGCAAGCCCAGTTTGGTGTTCACTATAGCCAGGTCTTGCAGAATAGCGGTCAGCCTCAGCCTTGCCATCTTGGTTGACATAATCCTGATACAGTTTAACCTGAGTTTCATAACTTCTAAATCCACTATAGTGGTCGCTAATCGGGAATCCTGCTTGCTGCATTGCTGCAATAAGTTTTAACAGTTCTGCCTTTGCGGTAGGATTTTCTCCAGGATTATAATCTTTTGACATAGGATAATGCTTGTTAGCGACAACAATCTCATCATACTTACCTTGAATACTGTAGTGATCTCCTTTGTCTACTACTTCTGCCTTCTTTTGGCTAGCTTCCTGAGACTTACTTCCCGCGGTTCCTTCTTGTACAGTTGATTGCTCTGCAGAAGACTTGACCTCTGTAGTTGTTGATTTTTCTTGTGAACAAGCTGCCAATGTCAAGGCTAATAATCCTGATAAGATAAGGTATCTTTTTTTCATCTGTTATCCTTTCATTTAATCATCTGGTTTAAAGTCTCAGATAATCTTGCAATCAAGTCTTCTAATTTACTTCCCTTAACCTGATATTCTTCAGCAATCATTTCTTCCCATGGAACCCACCAGACTGGACCACGACCATTAAGACCGTGTCCCTTCATATCACCAGCTCGTCTAGGAAAAATATGCCAGTGGACATGAGCGTCTCCATTTCCCAACAACTCTACATTCATCTTTTCAGCAGAAAAAGCCTTAGAGACAGCTTCCTGCACCAGACTCATTTCCTCTAAAAATTGAAGTTTGACACTTGGATCTAGATGATGTAATTCTGTGACATGTTCCTTGGCTAGAAAGAGAGTGTAGCCTTCAAAATACTGGTGGTCTCCGATGACAACATAGCCTGTTTCCAGTTCTTTTACAAAGTAGGGATTATCACCAGACTGGATGAGTTCAATTCGATCACAAATCAAGCACATCTCAGTCCACCAACTCACTCTTGAGATAAGCATCCACCATACGCTCAGTAGCCACTACAGAATCAATATGAGTACGCTCGTATGAGTGACTTGACTCGATACCTGCCCCTAGAAGAGCGTGCTTAACCTCTGCTCCAGCTGACATTGCTGCAGAAGCATCAGAACCGTAAAATGGATAGATATCTAGTTTGAATGGAATGTCTTGCTCTTTTGCGAGAGCTACCAAGTGTTGACGGAATTCATAGTGGTAAGGACCAGAAGCATCTTTAACACAGATAGACACTGTGTACTCGTCTGTCTGCTGATCATCTCCCATTGCTCCCATATCCACAGCTAGATATTCGACAACTTGACTAGGGATACTTGAGTTAGCACCATGCCCCACTTCTTCAAAGACTGAAAAGGCAAAATGCGTAGTGACAGGAAGTTCAATCCCTTCTTCTTTGTAGACTTTGAGGAGATTAAGGAGAATAGCTGCGCTGACCTTGTCATCCAAATGACGAGACTTGATAAAGCCTGTCTCAGTCACGACAGTTCGTGGGTCAAAGCTGATAAAATCACCAACCTCGATACCGAGTGCGCGTGTTTCTTTTTCATTGGTCACTTTTTCATCCAAACGAACTTCCATATTGTCCTGTGTACGTTCCGCAGTTCCAGCATCTTTGTAAACGTGACAAGAAGTTTGGTGGATCAAAATCGTACCTGATACGGTTTTACCTGTGCTAGCTACATGGACCGTGCAGTTTTCGCCTTCAATCATGTTCCAAGGATAGCCACCAATACGATCCATTTTGAGTCGACCATCTGGTTTAACAGCACGAACGATAGCTCCCAGGGTATCCACATGGGCAGTTACATAGCGTTGTTGCTCATTATTTTTACCTTTAACAGTAACGTTAACTCCACCTTTAGCAGTACGGACAGGTTGATAGCCTAGTTTTTCAAGCGTCTCAACTAGATAATTCGTAATTTCACGCGTAAAACCTGTTGGTGACGCAATAGCAGTTAGTTCTTTGATATATTCTACAGTTTGATTCATTTTTTCACCTCTTGTTACCATTATATCACTTTTCCCATCGTAGTATGTGCAAAAAAGAAAAACTTAAAATACTTTGATTTTAAAATTAATCTATGGTAAAATTAAGTAAAGCGTTATGATGAAAGGAATACAAAATGAACAAATATTTCAAAACGACACTTTTCTTAGCCTTGCCTTTGGTATTCTTGTTGGGATGTTCAAAACAATCTTCAACCACTTCTTCTAGCTCTTCTACACCAGAAACGACTGAGGTAAAAACTTCTGAATCTAGTACTACTGAAAAGAAATCAGAATTAAAAACTGCTACCTTTGTGAACGATTCTCAGCCTGGTGTCGTATCAACCTTAACATATACGGTTGACGGTGATAATGTTGTCAAACAAACTGCTCATAATGTAGCTGACCCTGAAGTCCTCAATAATACTGCAGATGCTGTAAAAAGTATTCTTGAAGAAACCTACAAAGGCTATAAGGGACTCAAAGGGGTAACCTTCTCAATCGAAGTTAAAGATGGTAAAGTCGTTCAAGATCTTGAAATCGATCTTTCAGTTGCAAGCATTGACGAACTTAGAAAAGCTTTACCAGAAGAATACTCAGGCGTTGGAAAAAACGTAAGTTTTAAAGCCTCTAAGAAAATGTTAACAGACCTTGGTTATACAGAAAAAAACTAAGCAACTAAGACTAAATAGAAAAAAACTTGGCCGATGCCAAGTTTTTTTATTCCATTTCAAAAGCTTCACTTTCTTGTTTATTTGGAAGAACAAGAGAAAGTAGAATACCGATAATAGCTGGTACCAACCATGGCAGAGAAGCCTCCGCAAATGGTAGAGCGTTCACGATATTTGCAAGGATCTCAACTTTAAAAGTAGATCCTAAAACACTTGCAATAGCAATGGCTGTGACAATACCAACCGTTAATTGCATTCCTGGTTTTGAAAGAGCAACAAACTTGTTCACAATCACAATCATGACAATGGCAATCGTAATTGGGTACAAAATAACGAGAACTGGCACAGAGTACTTAATAATAGCACTCAAACCAAGATTTGCAATGGCAAAACCAATCAAGGTAAAGACTGTCGCATAAATCTTGTAGCTGACTTGTGGGAAACGTCCGTTAAAGAACTCGGCAGTTGATACAATCAACCCTACAGTCGTTGTAAAGCAAGTAACAGTTACCATAGCCGCAAGGAAAAGCTGAGCAGTAGAACCAAAGATTTCTTGAGTCGCTTGAGACAAGATATAAACTCCCGGAGTTCCACTCTTCATTGCTTCTTCTGTTACTGGGAAATGATTGCCCAAGAAACCTAGACCGATGTAAAGAGCACTAAATCCGAGTGCTACAACGATTCCAACCACCCAGATGGTTGAAATGTACTCTTTCTTGTTTGAAAAACCAAGTTGTTTCAAGGTTTGTACTGCAATAACACTGAAGGCAACCGAAGCAAGCGCGTCAAGTGTGTTGTATCCTTCTAAGAAACCAGCTCCAAAGGCGGAAGCTTGATAAGCTCCTGAAGCTGCTTGTGGTGCGTTCCCACCATACTTGAAAGCTCCAAGGATAACCAGAATAACAATTAAGATGGCAAAAACTGGAGTCAAGACTCGACCGATACGATCCAAGATTTTTGAAGGATTCAAGGAGATTAGGTATGCAGCTACAAAGTATAGAATGGTGAAGACAATCAAACCTAAACCTTTATCTGCTTGATCTAATAGCGGACTAATACCAACTTCAAATGATGTCGTTGCTGTACGTGGAATGGCAAAGAATGGACCAATCGACAAGTACAAAGCTGCAAGATAAATTGTCGCAAACCATGGTGAAATTTTCTTAGAAATTTCATAGATATAGCCCTTTGGATTAAGGGTTCCAATGATTAAGGTTAGGACGGCAATCCCAACACCTGAAAATACAAATCCTGCAATGGCAGGAAGGAAGTTTTCTCCAGACTGTGCGCCTAGAGTTGGAGGGAAAATCAAGTTACCTGCTCCAAAAAATATTCCAAACAGGAGTAATCCTGTTAAAGCACCTTTTTTAGCCATAAACTCTCCTTATTAAAAATAAAATACTTTCTTAGTATAACATGATTAAAGGCTAGAAAAGGCTATCACGAAACAATTCTGAAATGTTTTCAATTTTCCGAATTTTAATGCAAAAAAATCCTTCGAAGCCTTCCTATTTTTTTAAAGGTTTCGAAGGAAATTTTTCTTATTCAAAGGCATCCATGCCACCTTGGACATTGACAACCTTATAGCCTTGTTCTGCTAAAAATTGGCAGGCACGTGCGGAACGTATTCCTGATTTACAAATCACATAGTAAGGCTGGGCTTTATCTAGTTGATCATAAGTATCTGCCAGTTGACTCAGAGGGTAATTAAGAGCACCTTCTAAATGAAGAGCTTCAAATTCCTCTACTTCTCTCACATCCAATACAGAAAGCGACTCTTTCTGGTAAAGTTGGTAAAAATCGTTAAAAGTAATTTCTTTCATTTTTCTTCTCCGAGAATTTTTTGGATTCTATCTTTCAAATTAGGAAGCACCTCTGCTTCAAACCAGGGATTTTTTTTCATCCAGATTTGATTACGAGGTGAAGGATGAACTAGTGGAAAGTACTCTGGTAAATAATCTTTAAATCGATGTACACGGTTTGTCACCTTGCCACTGACCTTCTCATGCAGATAGTAGGCTTGGGCATACTGCCCAATCAAGAGTGTTAATTGAATATCTGGCAATTCCTTCAAGAGTTCTGGATGCCATTTTTCTGCAAAACCTGGACGAGGTGGCAGATCACCCGATTTCCCATGACCTGGAAAGTAGAAATCCATGGGCATGACTGCAAAGTAACCTGAGTTGTAAAAGGTGTCTTCATCCACACCCAACCATTCGCGCAAGCGGTCCCCACTTTTATCCTTCCAGTATAGCCCTGCTTCTTGGGTTTTGAGACCTGGCGCCTGCCCAATGATATTAATACGAGCAGTTTTTGGGGCCGCAAAGAGAGGTTGGATTCCTTGCTCAGTATAACTGGCATTCTGGGAATCCGCCATAATAGCTTGCTTGATGTTTTCGATTTGTGACATCTGTTTTCCCTCCAAAAAGAAGTCCAAGCATTAAATCTCAGACTTCTAGATCATTATTTGATCAATTCGTAAATAGCTTCAGCGTAGATAGCTGCTGCACGGAAGAGATCATCCAAGGCGATAAATTCGTTGGCTTGGTGCATAGTATCGATAGAATCTGGGAACATAGCACCGTAGGCTACACCACGCTCTAAGAGACGTCCAAATGTTCCACCACCGATAACTTGTTCGTGACCTTTAAGACCTGTTTGTTTTTCATAAACATCCAACAAGGTTTGGACAAGCGGATCTTCCATTGGCACATAGTGAGGAGTGTGACCATGTTCAGAAAGGCTAACTGAAGCAACTGGCAAGGTTTCAAGAACTGACTTGATTTGCTCTGGGCTTGTTCCTTTTGGATAACGGAAGTTAAGGGCAATAGTGTTGTCAGCACTTGCTTCGTCGAAGCGGAAGACACCAGCATTCATAGAAAGAGCACCCATCTTTTCATCCACATGAGCTACTTTCAAGTTCTTGCCTTCGTGGTCATTCAAGAGAATCTTACCAGCAATGTCAAGGTAGTCTTTTGCAGGTCCTTCAAAAGCAAATTGGCTAAGGAAGAGGGCAAGGTAAGTCGCACCATTGACACCTGAAGCAGGCATAGCACCGTGGGCTGATTTACCAATTACAGTCACCTTGTACTGACCGTTCTCTTCTTGGATTTCTCCTCTGAGTTTGTGCTCTGCAACGAAAGCGTCTAGTTTCCCTTGCAAGTCAGCTAAGTCACCTGAAACGACTGCTGTTGCTGATTCTGGAACCATGTTTTCACGCAAACCACCTGTGAAGCTGTGAAGACGAGCTGCACCAGTATTTTCACCAGCAAAGTGGAGGTATTCTGTGATGTTTCCTTTTTCACCATTGATGATAGGGAATTCAGCATCTGGAGAAAAACCAAAGTCTGGTTTTGCAAGTCCTACATGCTCAAAGTAGTAGTCCATATCTGCCCAACCTGATTCTTCGTCTGTTCCCACGATGAAACGAACTTTTTTAGAAGTTGGAAGTCCCAATTCTTTGATGATTTTCAAACCATAGTAACATGCTGTAGTAGGGCCCTTATCGTCAGAAGCACCACGCGCATAAAGACGACCATCTTTGATAGTTGGAGTATAAGGGTCAGTGTCCCAACCGCTACCTGCTGGCACTACGTCCATGTGGGCAAAAATTCCGAGAACTTCTTCTCCTTGACCAAACTCAAAATGTCCTGCGTAGTTATCAACATTTTTTGTTGGGTAGCCATCACGGTCTGCGATTTCAAGGAATTTTTCCAAGGCTTTTACTGGCCCAGGTCCAAATGGATGCTCAGCATCTGCCTTGCTGTCATCACGTTCTGAGTTGATTTCCAAAAGGCTAAACAAGTCAGCCAAGAGGTCTTCTTTACGTTTTTCTACTTCTGCTGTAAAATCAATAACTGTCATTTTTTCTTCCTATCTTTTTTCGATAATTTCATCTACTGGCAAGCGATAGCTTGGTTCCAACTTCTCATCTGTGTATCCCACTGTAATCAAGAGCTCTGGACGGAAGCGTTCTTCGATTTCCAAGACTTCATTGACTTTTGATTTGTCAAAACCAAGGATAATGTTTGATCCGATTCCTTGGTCAGTCAAAGCAAGGACCAAGTTCATAGCTACAAGCCCAGCATTAAGAGCCAAGTAGTCACTGACTTGTTGTTCGTTGTAACGCGCAAACTCAGCTGGAAGATTTTTCAAGAAGTATTGCAGTTGCTCTTCTGAGAAATTGTTGGCACCACCAGTACGGGCAATCTTGCGAGCACGTTTAGCTAAGTCTGTATCTGTAAACAAGGCAATGGTTACAGGTGCAGATGCTACTTGCTCAAAGTTTGAACCGTAAGCTAATTTTGCTAGTTCAGCATTTCTCTCACGAACCACGACAAATTTCCAAGGCTGACTGTTGTGAGCGCTTGGTGCCAAGGTTGCGATTTCGATAGCTGTACGAACATCCTTCGGATCGACAGGTTTATCAATAAAATGCTTGGTCGCATGACGTTTTTTATTTAACTCAAGAAATTTCATAATTGATTTCCTTTTCTATTTCTATTGCTTCCATTTTACCACATTCTGAAAGAGCTTGCAGAGATTTTTCATAATGTAGAGATCTTTATTCCAACTCTTAATCAGGAATTACATACTTTTCGATTTAGTTGCTAGCTATAGTAAAAATTTTTTGCATAAGAAAAAGTAGACGATTACTCGCCTACTTTACTCATATTATTGCGCTGAAACAATTTTACTTGCAGACTCAATCGCTTGTTTCATAGCATCACGTGCAGTCTTCAATTGTTGAAGGAAAACAGTGCGTGCTTCTTCTGGCATTTCTGTATCATCAGAACCAGCGCTTGACAATCCATCATTAAATGCCTTTCTTGAAGTTTCTAGTGAGTTAAGAGCAGGTTCCACTTGTTGTTTAAAAGCATCTTTTTGAGCTTCTGGAACTTTGCCACCGATTTCTTCAACATATTTCTTATAGCTGTCAATCAACTTACCAAAAAGAGTTTTCATATCTCCAATTGTTTTAGCGTTGTCGAGTTCTTCATCTGTTAAAAGAGTAACTTCAGATGTGTTTGTCTTTGAGTTATCTGTTTTTGATGAAGCAGATGTTTGTTCAGTCGAGCTTGAAGCTTTACTTGCAGAATCAGAAGATTTATTTCCACAAGCTGCTAAAGTTGCAACTGATAAGAGCACAAGGCCCGCAGTAAGAAGTTTTTTCATGACTATCTCCTTTAAATAGTTTTATGATACCTATATTTTAAAATAAAATAATTTCATTATCAAACATTTACCGAATTATTGAAGCTAAAAAGATCTTTGAGTTCGCTATTTTTAAAATCTATATTAAATCTATCGAAAATGTTCAAAAAATTATTCAAGACCGAGGTTTAGACTTAAACGTAGTCGACTTGGAGAGCAATGATAATCCAAACAACTACATCATCTTCTCAAGTGACCAAAAAGAATTTAAAGACCAATTTGACAAGGTCCTCAAAGAACTCTACCAAGATGGAACCCTTGAAAAACTCAGCAAAACCTATCTCGGTGGTTCTTACCTACCAGATCAATCTCAATTACAATAAGATATATTAAAAACGATTGGCTAGTCCAATCGTTTTATTTAAGTATTTGTTCGTTAAAGCAACTCTTACAAAAAATCAAAATAATTTTTGACATCCTCGACATATCCATATTTTTCATTGAGGCTAGCCAGCAAGTCTCTGTTATGGCCTTGGTAATTGTCTTCTCGTCGCAACTCTTCATACATTTCGATAAAAGGAAGTCCTTTTTCCTTGGCTGATTCTAGCTCTGCTTCATAATCATAGGCAACCTTACGAAATTGAATATTGACTAACTCACCATTTTCAATCTCAAGTAAGGCATACTGGGCTCGGTGATTTTTCAGCCCTTCCCAGTCAAAATAAGGCATACCAATCGAACCTGGATTGATGATTTGTTGGCCTTGGCTACCATAACGTAGGAGCTGTTTATGGACATGCCCATAGACAGCAACATCAGTAGTTTCATCAAGTAGCTGGTCAAATTTTTCAGTATTATTTTCAACCAGTAAATCTCTACCATAATTTTTCTCAGGTAAATTATGAGAAAGAGAAAAACGCAAGCCTTCAACTTCTTTCTTGGCTATCATAGATAGATTTCTCAACCAATCAATATGCTCTGGCTTTAGGTCCTCCATCAGAAACTGAGTCATCCTGAGAAGCTGAATTTCTTCTGGATCCTCTAAACCATATTGCCCATCTAAAGCCTCTAAGACACAATCATCCCAATTCCCTCGAACGGATGCTGTAAGGGGTAGATCTTTCAAAAGAGCCACCAAGTCATTCGCTCCCGGCCCAGGTAGAAAAATATCTCCCAAAAGCCAATATTCAGTCGCTCCCAAATTTTTTGCGTCCTCAAGCACTCCAGCTAAGGCCGTCGTATTGCCATGAATGTCTGATAAAATTGCAATCTTATGGTTCATTTTCTGCTCTTTCTTTATTGGATAGCATTCAGGGTATCCAAATCACTCTTATTTTTCTTCATTATACCATAAAATCGCTAGAAGATTTTCACATAGAAATATTATCACCAAGATTCTTTTAAAAATGTGTCAAAAATAGTTGACATTTTATTTTTAAAAGAATATACTATAGTCAAATATATGTGACATAAATAAAAAGGAGGAAGCATGAATCGTGTAAAAGAATTTCGCAAGGAACTGGGAAAGTCCCAACTCGAACTTGCCAAGGATATTGGTGTCTCGAGACAAACCATTAACATGATTGAGAACGACAAGTACAATCCTACCCTGGAACTTTGTCTCAATCTCGCTCGAAGCCTCCAAACTGACCTCAACAGTCTCTTTTGGGAGGATGATTTTTAAAAAGGAGAAGAAAAATGAAAAAAGAACCCCTCTATGAAAAACTAATCAAACGTATCTATGGCATTTCAGGGCCACTTGATGAACACAAACGACGCGAGGCTGACCACATCGGGAATAAAGTCTTTATGATTCTCTTTTACCTCATGACTCTAGGCAATTTCATCCCCTTTGTTCTTGCTTATAAATATCCCCAAATGGTCGCTTTCGGATATCCAATCATTATTTTTCTGGTTTCCTTGGGTTGTGCTTTCTATGTCACTACTCAAACTAAAAAAACTGGTATTGCTGCTATCGATCCTGATATGTTAAGCCAGAAGGAAAAGAAACAGTTACGTAATCCCGGACTTAAAGCTGGTCTGATCTATGGAATAGTCATGTTATTTGGAATGCCACTTCTCAATATCCTAATGGATGATAGCAAAAGCTATCTTACCGCTCTTTTGAATACAAGAAGTATCTTGTCAACCATCGTTGCAGCCTTCTTTTTCGGATTAACAGTGCATATTGTCATCACTCTTCGTATTCAAAAAGCTAGAGAAGATCAAGACGACGATTAGGAGGAAACTTATGAAATCACTACAAACTTTAATTCTCAGTCATATTTTGATCAGTATCTTTATGACAGTTTTCCTGGTTTATGGCCAAATTACGCGTCCTTTTCTGATCATCTTCCTCTTAGCCCTTCCTGTCTTGAACAAAGGACAAAGATTTCAGAAAATCACATCAAAAAAAATACGCCTCTTAAACGCATCTCTCTGCTTTATCCTCGTATCTTTCCCACAACTGTTAACGAATTCTATGGATTGGAGATATCTCCTATTTCTAACCATCTGTATCATTTTTAGTCTAGTCTACTTCTATACTCTCTATCAACTCTTTAAAGAAGCTAATCAAAAACAAGGTTATTAAGAGGTCACTACCATGAAAAAAGAAGACTTAACCACTCGCTTAGTTCGAAATTTCTTTCATATCCAAGGACCCTTTGATGAATGCCGTCAAGAGGTCATCTATAAGGCTTGCGCCCGTTCCATGGTCCAAATCTTTTACTCTTCCTTCTTTCTCTTCCTGTTCTATCTTTTGTTTGGGCGCTTTATAGAGATAGTTCGAACAGCTATACCCTATCTCTACTTCTTGATGATTTTTGCCCTCAGTCTCAAGGCAAGGTATTCTACTAGAGGGCTCCACTTAGAAGATGATGATCAATCCGAGATTCCACAAATCACTTACAGCAAGCGTCAAATCAAGTTAAGAAGTTGGATAGTTGGAACCAGCATCCCAACTCTCTACTTATTTATCCTATTTTCCAAAAAAGTAATCCTTGAAAATCACTCCATTACAGATTTCTTTTTGCAGTTTCTTGAACTCAAAATGATCGCATTTTTCCTACTAGTAGGACTTGGAGTAGGATCAATCTTTGGTACTATGACTTATTATTTTTTATCCGAACATGAAGAACAGTAGGAGAAAGCTTGGATTACAGTCAATAAGCGGAGTGATAAACTCAATTTTAGGAGAGAATGGAAAAATAAAATATTTCTGTTATAAAACGCATAATATCAAGGTTTTTAAATGCCTGGTAATATGCGTTTTTATGATTTTAAAGACTGCCTGCTTCATCTCTCTTTAAAACGAAAAAGCCATCTTTGCGGATGACTTCCTAGCAACCGAATCGGCGCTCACTTTTTTCAAGTTATGTACGGACAAAGCTTTATTTTAACCTGCTGTGTTGTAGATGATTATACTTGAACCGTTTTGGAACCATTCGAAACAACACAGCTCTAAAACTGAAATAGACAAGAATATAATCTGTCCAAGTTTTGGAACCATTCGAAACAACATAGCTCTAAAACTTCAATCCGTACTTGAAATGCTCTGGGTTAGTTTTGGAACCATTCGAAACAACATAGCTCTAAAACTAGTTCTCTTGTGCGTTCGATATGATAAAGGTTTTGGAACCATTCGAAACAACATAGCTCTAAAACTACAATTCTATTTCAGTAAATTCACTATTTGTTTTGGAACCATTCGAAACAACATAGCTCTAAAACCAGTCTTGAATGAAGACGTTGAGCGCCTAAGTTTTGGAACCATTCGAAACAACATAGCTCTAAAACTATCCCAATACCTATCCAGTGGTTGCCGTCGTTTTGGAACCATTCGAAACAACATAGCTCTAAAACCTCGTAGAAAAATTTTTTTCACGAAATTTCGTAATCGCGCCATTCGTCCCAGCCAGACTTCAGCTCGTCAGGTTCCAATTATTACTTTTATTATACCATATTTTCAGGGTTCAAGAAATAGTCTTGGTCCAGCACATACTGCGGAAAATCATATACTTTTCGAGGTTCGACAAATAAAACACTTAGTTGATTGAGCTGGATGTACTCTATCAGATTTGCTAACTCATCCTTTGATAGATAGGCTGTCGCATTGATGAAAACAAGGAGTTTCTTTTTGGAAAGATACTTAAAAACCTGGATAATTTCTAGCATCTTTTCAAAAGGAGTATCGCTCAGAGTTTCAACTTTGACTCCTAACGCATCAATCAACTCTAGAATGGTGATTTCATCGTACTCCAGGTCTAGTTCATTTTCCAAGCACTCAAATGCTAACAATTCTGTAATCGTAGCTACTAGCTTTTCAATCATGGATTTGACTTCTGGTTTATCATTGAGCTGATTTTCAAGATCTGCATGTATCAGTTTAATCATAGCAGGTGAGTTGAGATTGTATCCTAAGACATCCGTTATCACTAGTAATTCAGACTCTTTTAGAGCTTTTAGATTTCTGGCAAACAACTTCAACTCCCCATCATCAGTGTATTGGTAGAACTGCTTGACGATAGCTGAAAAGGTAAACTGGTCTTCCAATACTAAAAAGGTCGCATTTTCAATAGCTAATGGTTCATCTAATAATGGAAAATTAATCTTCATCTCTAGGCTCCTCTCCTAGAAAAATCAAACGTGCATCGGAGTTTGCTACGCTGGTATTTCGCTCACCATTTAAGTAAATCATGCGAGAAAACTGCTTTTCTGTAACGGTTAAGAGAGTAATATTTCCTTTTTTAGGATTGTGCGTCTTAAGGCGTTCAATCATGGCATTATTAGCAGAGTTATTGAGCAAGAGCTTGCTATAGATGGAGAATTGGTGCATAATAAATCCTTCATCTATGAGGAACTTCCGAAATTTCCGATAGGCCTTACGTTCCTCTGCGGTATCAACCGGCATATCAAACATTAAAATCATACGCATATATCGATAACTCATATCCTAAACTCAGGAACTCCTTTCTCCGGTTGATTGAGGGATTGAATGATTTTCTTAGTATAGTCGCTGACGATATTCGTCAGATACATTTCCTTACCATTGTAGTGGAAGGTATCTGAGAAAATAGTGAAAAGTTCTCGTTTGATTTTGACAAAAGAACTGTTTCGATTTTCGTAGACGATTCTGTCAATAATCGGACGAAAAGGTTCCATAATATCGCTAGCCAGATTGAATTGATTGAACTGATTGGCATGTTTCAATCCAAATTGGGTCATGCAGCCAGACAATACAATCTCACGCGCAAACATACTCAAAATCAAGGTGTAACCATAGTCCAAGGCAGCATTGACACCATTATCCTGCTCACGACTAAAATCATTCCCAAACAAGGTGTTGAAATAAATCCGT
The DNA here is from genome assembly GCF_042140045.1 of Streptococcus nidrosiense. Lineage (NCBI taxonomy): Bacteria > Bacillati > Bacillota > Bacilli > Lactobacillales > Streptococcaceae > Streptococcus > Streptococcus nidrosiense. The sequence continues at coordinate 924,882 of NZ_CP152419.1, read as the reverse complement.
GCTGCGTGTCCCTCACGATTGCTTGGGTCAAATAGATCTAAACCATTATATAGATCAATGACGGACTGGCTCTTCTCCAGAAAACCACAACTCCCCAAATAAAAAGCCTGATTGAGAATTTTTTGTGCAATAATGGTGGTCCAAACTTGTTCCTTAGTATCCTCATCCCAAGCAATTTGTCGAGAGAGTTGCAAACTGGAGTCGTGTCGACCGTAGTAGGGCATTAAGTAAGCAGTTGGCAAGCGCTTATCATCACAAAAGATAACCAGAATATTTTCATCCACCAAGCGTTTTATCAGCATAGTGGAGAGAACGATATCCGTCGTCTCCAAAAGAAGGATGTCCACCTCGGACAGGTGAATCAACTCTGTCCGAGAGGCATCTTTAAAAATCAAGTGGTTGTTCTTGTAGGAGAGTTTAGAGTGCGTATTAACAACAACGGTTCTCCATCCCATCAGTCTTCTCCTAGTTTACTTAAGTCAATCCGAGTCTCGTAGAGACCAGTGATGGATTGGTGGATGAGGGTGGCTTTACTTTCATCCTTCGTTGCTTTATAAACAGCATTTCGTAATTTAGGAGCTTCAAACAGCCCCACTACATAGCCACTGCTAGTACCACTCTTTGTCAAAGAAAAGAGTTTTAAGAGATTATCATAGTAGTATCGAATAATTTCTTCACTTAAATTAAAAACAGGATATTTTCTTAGCTTGTATGCTTCGTGAGCCTGAGTAAATAGTGATTTACTTCCTAACTGTTTTTCAGCATATTCAAACAGACCATTAACTATGTTGTCAAATTCTTCCTTATGACTCATTATGAAATCTTGACTTTCTTTTATAGATTTTTCAGATTTTAAGTCCATAAAATCCGTTTTAGTCAAGAGACGTCTCATATGAAAGAACAGTTCATTTTGTGATTCTGTTAACTTAAACTGAGTAGCTTTATGGAAATTGGTTGTGCTTTCAAAAAGCATTCTTGTTCCATCATTTTTTTGAATAAGTGAATATTTAGGTATCTTATAAAACGCTTGAACACTCTGTAAATTATTCTTTGTAAGAAAGCCATTTTCAGAATCATCATTAAAAAAACTCATTGGGTTAGTATTAAACCATGGATAATCAATAATATTGATATCGTAAAATTCTTTAACGACTTTTAATTTATTGTTCTTATTGAATCTTTGCCCAATTATAAAAACCGATAATGCTGAATTTCGTTCATAGTAACCACCATAAAGTTTTGGATCTAAATATTTTTTGTTTTTTATTGGAAAACGTTTATCAACAGTGACAGAACTATTTTTAGGTATAATATTCTGTTTATAAAATGCTCCTTTTTTAATCATTGTTCGTTTGACAAAGTTGACTTGAGATTTGTAGATGACATCTTTTATGATTGGCAAATCTCTATTACAATCCCAAATGTCTTTACTAACTTTAGAATATGGATTATTAAAGAATCTCATGATGTTAGAATAGAGATGCTTTCTTATCGTTGCTTTATTCTCTTCATGTCGATTAAAGTGAGCATGGTGGCCATATATCAATTCAGGAGCTAATTTGGGATAGGCCTTAAGAAGAGTTTGTCCTACAACAACAGCAAGATAAGCATCATGAGCATGGTGATAATCATTTAGTTCACGTATTTTGGCAATATGAAAGGTATTTCTAAAATTGGTAATTAGTTGAGATTTTAAAGTAATGATTTTGGTGTCTGAAAAACGATTATCTAGTATGCGAGCAACATGTTTTATCATTTGTCGTGTCTCGACTAATTGACGTTCAATAAAGCCAGCTTTCATGCTCTCTGTCAGAACACCATCAGGAGTTCGTTCGCTAGTAGTTAATCTTTGATATTTCGTTTGAGAAATTAGTTTTGCATTATATAATTTCTCCCAGAAAGGTTTCATATTAGCAACTGTTTCTTTGTCCGGTATATTATCCAACTTTCTTTGATTATTTTTCCTATGAGTTAATACTTTATTATCAATTGAATCGATTGGTAAAAAACTATAGGGGATAATATGATCGACTTCGTATTGATCGAGCTGATCTCGGTATAAGGGGACAGGGCTTCCTGTTTTATCTAAGGAGTACATATCTTTCCCATTTTGAAGATAGTATAAATATAATTTCTCAGATTGTAGCTGTTCGTCTGAATGTGGAACTTTCCCATTTTCTAATACACTATTTTCAATATTTTTTAGTGCAGATTCTAATTTAGTTTTACGAGTTTTTGACTTTCTTTGTCCTTCTTCTGTAGTCATATTTTCACGAGCCATTTCAATGACAATATTTTGGGGTGGATATCCTATAATTTGAACCAGTTCATCAACAATTTTAATACTATTTAAAATTCCTCGTTTGATAGCTGGACTACCAGCCAATTTTTTAATTTCGTCAAAAACATCATCTTCAACAGTTGATTTAGATTGAATGGCTTTAATCTTAGGTTCAAAAGATAAGGTGTTATCAGAAATGAGGTTAGTTAAATTACGATTTTCTTCATCGTTTCGAAGGAATTGCAATAGATTAAAACCCGTATCCTCATCACGAATATCTAATAATAACTTCGCAGAATAACGTCCCCAACCTGTATAGCGCAATTTTGAGAGTTGATTAATTTTCTCTTCATCTAAAAATTCAAGATGTCCAAAATATTTTGTAAGGTAGTTTTTAATAGATTTTTTATCATCAAAAACAGTAATAACCTTGATAATCTCCTCTAACTCTTTTTGATAGATTTCAGAATCTAGAAATTCTTCTGAAAAAATAGTTTTGAAATCATTATATGTTTTTAAAGTAGAATTAAGGGATTTGTCTTTTTCAATTCCCGAAACAATTTCAACCGCTTGTAAATTTGTGTAATTCTCCAAGTAATCAAGGAGCATTGCAGAACTAACACGTTTACTATTCGTTTTAAATATGTTATTGATTATTTCTTGTCGGAGCTCAGAATCTAAAAAGTGAGTTTTACCATATTTATCTTTGTACTTAACCCGAGTTAGTTCATTTTGGAGCATAACTTCTTCATAGATCAAACTACGTTTTGGTAAAACTTTTTCATTTAAGAGAATAATATCATTTCCTATTAGATTGGTGATGAAGGCATCTCTAGTTTCATCCATATTTATCAGTTTATGATAGTTCCAAGGACGTATCTTACCATTTCTAGTATCTTCATCATTATCATCTAAAACATCTTGACTAGTCGCTCGTTTAATCCAAGCAAACCTACTATTATTTCCTTTTGCCAAAGGACCAACATAATAAGGAATTTTAAATGTCAAGATAGATAGTAATTTATCCTTGTTTTCTAGTAGAAAAGGATAATCCTCCCCTTGTCTTTCGATAATTTTTTCTAGTTCATAAGCATGAATTTGATTAGGAATAGCTCCATTGTCAGATGTACGAAGTTTTCTTAAAAATGTTCCATCTGATATTTTATTAAGAAAATATTCTGCTCCTTCGATACCAGTTATTTTTCCACTAATATAATCATAAAAATTTTGTTGTATTGTTTTTTGTTTCTGTGAATTAGTTAATACCATCTTATTAGATATGTATCCAACATATCCCTTTGTTTCTTTATCTATATCAAAACCATTTTGTGTTTTTCTGCCAAAAATATCTAAATAATCTTGCTCAGATAGATTTTGTTTAACAAAAGATTTGAAGCGTTGCAAATCTTTGCGATGTTCCTCGTATCGCTCGATCATAGTAGCAGAAAAGCGAGCATGAGTTGCTCCAGTGTATGTTAGCATACCAGATAAAAGGATAGTATCACGTAAAATTTTTAGTTTATCAAATACATCGGAAAAATCATCTTCTAATGTACCAAGAAGGTTTTCTAAATTTTCATCATAGTTTTCTTTAGAAAAATTGAGATCTGGTTCTTCCTCTAACTCAAAACAATCTTTAAATTTCGTTTTTAAACCAAATAATAGCTGTAACAGTTGTTTAAAAATACTTTTATCCTTTTTTTCAAGCTCTTTTGGGAAATAGGATAGTATATTTTTAACTTTAGCTTGTCTGTTATCACTGGACTTAAATATATCTGCTATGGTTTTAGATTCATCAGAGACTTCCAAATCAAAAACTTCTTGACAAGCTTCAATAAAATCAAACCAAGAGTTTTGCATATAGATATTATTAGGATTGATCTTATCTAACGTTAAAAAATGCCCTCTATACTTTAAAATATGTGATAAGGCCATGTAAACTTCTCGAATATCAGCTACGGGAGAATTTTTATCTGCGTCAGCTAAGTGTTTTCGTAAATGGTAAATCGTAGGGTACTTCTTGTGATAGGCAGTTTCCAAGTCTTTATTACCAAAAAATGGCTGTTTTATCTGTAGATCCTCACTTTTATCACCAAGCAGCCTAAAACTTTCGTCTAATCTACGATAAAAATTTTTATCGACTTTTTCAATCTCTTTTTGAAAAATATCTCGTAAATAGGCAATTCTATGATTTCTTCTATCAATTCTACGACGATTAACACGAAATACTCGAGTTCCTTTAGCTGATTGAGCTGGCACAAAGGTGGTAGAACCGATTAAATTTTTCTTTATTTTTTCTTTTTCTGTATTACCTAAAACTTTAAATTTTAAAGCAGGTACTCTATAATCTTCAGTGACAACGGCGTAGCCAACAGAAGATACACCTATATCCAATCCAATTGAATAATTTTTATTAAATTTCGCCATTAAACTACTCCTTATCTTGATTTTCGATTTTATTTTTTGTATAATAACTATGTTGGAACTATTCGAAACAACACAGCCAAAAGATTTTTCTTTTGAGTTAAAATATGGTTATCCATAATCATTAATGCGCACCGTTTCGGTGCTTTTTTATTTTATTATACCAATTTATTGTACTCCTAATTTGATAAAAAAACAAATAATATTGTAGCGTTTTCAAAATAAGTAATAAAAATATTTTTTTATAAATGAACTTAAATTTAACTACTAAAACTATTCAACCCCTAACACTTCTTCAGTGCTAGGGGCTTTTTTAGTTTCTTAAATACCGCATATACTCTACTAATACATAGACAAGGATTGTTAAACAAATGATAATCTCTAACCAAACGAGGAGGTTAAGGACTGGAAACTGTAGAATGCCTTGGGCCATTTTCAATGATGTTGCTGTGATGATAGTTGGGAAGGTTAGGGCTGAAAAAGCTGGTTGAAATCCCTGTTTTAAAATCCTTGGCAAACGACTGAGGACAAAGAAAAAGAAAGTTTGTGAAGCAAGGATCATGACTAGCAAAATCCAGCCATGAAGACCTGAACCTCCGATCCGAACGAGTGCTGCCAACAGTAGAGAAAAGGGAGCACAGTAGATTCCTTCTTGCCCCAGTAAAGCCTGTGGCAATGGATTACTTTTCAAATCTTGATAAATCAGAGTATAAAGGAAAAGGGTTAAGGTAAAGCCAAAAATCCAAGCACCATAGGCAATCTCGACTATGCCCACCACTGGGTAGGTCAAGCTTGCTACTGCTATCCCCACATAAAGAACTGTCCAACTTGGCGTTGCGCTCGTTCTTGGTTTAGTCTGAACATAATTTTTAGTGAAGTAGATGATTAAACCTACATCTAGAAGAAAAGCAAACCACCAAAGAGCTTGCGCCATGATACTCATACTCGTAGGTAAGATTCGCAGTAAGTAGGTTGATAAAATCATCCCTGCCATGGGAAAGGTCGCCATTCCCGATAATAGAGGAGCTTTCTTAAGTTCTTGCTGGCTTTCTTGCCAATCACTAAGATGACTGTATAAAAAATAAAACCATAAAATCAAGCCTGACAAACTAAAGACGTGCGACAATAGCGGAACAGTATCCAATATGAGATTGCCTGCTCCAGCCAATCCCAATAAGCACCCTGAAAAGGCCAAGGGGAGTTTTTTCATGTGAACCTCCAATAGTCATGTTATTATCAGTATAGCATAAAAGCGCTTAAATGAAGTATTAAAAAACGAAATTTAAAAAGATAAACCTCGTTTTTATTTTCTTTATTTTTAGTTTGTCGCTAGAATATGTCGCAATTGCACAGCACTAGGAGAAACAATTGGTAAAAAGGCACCTTCATTCCAACGACGTATGAAACCGGATGTCGATTTACTAAAATAGCCTCTACCGCCACCAGCTTGTAGTTCCAATAGGAGACTTTGGGCAACAACATCAACAATATCAATCCGTAACTGGAATAGCTCGCGCGGATTTTTAACGAAATAGGACTCTTCAGATAATCCCTGATAGAGAGAATGTCGAATAGCATCTAACTGTTCGACCTGATGCTGCCATTCTTCTTTCAAGACACCTCGTTTCCCCAATTCTTTTTCGACTTCTGAGAGTGAACGTTCAGCTAAGCCAAAGGCTAGGCCAAATTGGTAGCCTAAAAAGGCTGGACGATTTTGCGCTAAAAATTGATGAGCATCCTTGGATAGAATCCACTCTTCCTTTAAAGGAACCTTGTTGAAAGTCAGAGCTGCTGTATTACCTCCTTGGAGAGAAACAAATTCCAAATCTTCGGAACGACTAAAGTTTTCTGCATCCGATGGTACGGCTACTACATAACTTTTACTCGAGTCATCTGCAAATCCTGCTACAAAAATAGTGAGGAAGCGATCCTTACGAGCATTGGTTACCCAAGGAAGTCGGCCTTTAAGATAATAATTCCCATTTTCTTCAAGGATACGAACATTTAGTTCCTCTAAGTCAGATAGATACTTGATCGCATTAGATAAGGCCGTAGCACCTGCATATTCTCCTGATAAGAGTTTTTCCAAGTAAACTTCTTTGAAGTAAGTATTATCAGTATGAAGAATATTGTCTATTAAAGTTCGTTGCCCCCATGAGATAAAGGAGGCTGTTAAGGAATGTTGAGCGAGTTCAGCAAGGATATCGATAACATCTTGGTCATTTCCACCTAGCCCTCCAAGAACTTTGGGAACCCCTACACGAAAGGCGCCTTCTGCAGCAATTTTCTCAATCAACTCTTCTCCAGCTTGACATGATTTTTTGTCAATTTCATCGGCGTGCTGGTCTAACCAGCTTAAAAATTCTTCTGAAAAAAATCCCATACTCTGCCCTCCTCTTATGCATAAGGTTGTAATTCTGGATTAATCGGTGTGTTAGCTAGGTTGTTGGCATAGTTACACAGACTTGCTAGACTGACACCGAGAACAACATCCAAGGCATTTTCTTGTGTATAGCCTGCTTCAAGAAATTCTCCAAGTGCTTCATCTCCTACGCGCCCTTTGGTATTGATAACTGCTAAGGTAAACTTAGCTAGGGTATCCAGCTTAGGATCGCTTTCGATTGGAGTACGATTGCGAAGGGCTTGAAGTAGGTCATCATTCATCTGGATTTGCTTGATAGAAAAGGCTGTATGTCCAGCGACGCAGAAGGCACAACCGTTGGTTACAGCTGCCGTGATTTGTACCACTTCGCGCTCTACAGGTGTTAGACTATTGCGACGGTTAATAGCTCCAACAGTTCGGTAAGCTTCTAGGGCTGTGGGAGCATTGGCCAAAAGACCGATAAGATTTGGGATATAGCCATTGTTGTCCTTTTGTACCATTTCAAGAACTTCTTTCACTTCTGCTGGTGCTGATTCTACTGTGTGGATAGTAAATGTTGTCATAAGGGGACCTCTTTTCGTTTTGTAATTGAATGGTTTCTGCGAAAATCTTACGAAATCTCATCAGCCTATTGAACAAATCCTTGCCTTGATTGATGACTCATTAGCTTTTCGTTGACAATAAGTCTAACACAGAATCTATACCTTGCATAATATATATTTTAAATTGCACTGATAAAAAATTTTTATGAAAACAAAAAAATCACACCAGATGTGTGATCATAACTGTTAATTTATCTGATGCTTGTTTCTTAAAACTAAGATGGACTCTACTAGCAAACAGAATATAGCCAAGCCAAAGCCAATAAATACACCAAAATATTCTGTGATAAAACTCATTAGAAAAACAGAGACAGAAAAGGCCAATGTAGAGACAACTTCAATAACGGAGTAAACATTCACAAGTTCCTTCTCATCAACCGATTCCTGTAAAAATACGCTCTCAGGAACTTCCTTAATCTGAGATAGAAAACCAATTACTAGAGATAGGAATAGAAAAGCAGGTGGATTTGGAAATAACACTATCAACAGAGTTACTAGTGCTGTCGCTAACAAAGAAAAGGTCATAGTTTTATATTTATAGGTAACAACTTTCTCTGCTAGACGGAAGACAATAGCACCTCCCAAGATAATCCCAAAGGAATAGGATGTATTGACGTAGCCCCAATAGCTTTCTGACTGATGTAAAATTTCAGTCACAAACACAAGTAAAACAGAAGATACCCAGATAGCATTGGATAAAATTTCTAAAAGATTGGCTTAGACAATAAAGCCTAATCTTGATTCTTTAGCCACCAATCGCCAACCTTTTGTTAGCGTCTCAAGACTTGTTTCAGAGGACAACTCTTCTTTTTTGACTAGTGGCAAACCGAACATCAAAATCGTCGAAAATGTAAACAAAACTAACACAATGAGCAGACTAGGATTCATTCCCAGACTCGCAAATAAGAAACCTCCTAAGCCCCAACCAACTAGTTGTACACTTTCACCACTCATAGAAATAGCTGCGTTCGCTTTAGCTAAATCACTTGCATAGCGTGGAACAATCGCATAGGAAACAGGCGCTGCAAAACCATCCAAAACGGAGATTAAGGTAACAATAGCATATAAAAGAGGGAGGGAAATAGTTTCAGATTGCTTGAGTAGAAAAAACAAAATCGCTAGCAGAATCGTCTTACCAAATTGAGTCAAGAAAAGAACACGATTTAAAGCTAATCTCTTCGTTACTAATGGAACTAAGAAACTAGCTAAAAAGGAGGATAGTCCAATCAGAATTGGTACTAGAGAGGTTGAAATAACCGAACCAGATAAGACAAAAACATTCGCAATCACAACAACTCTAAAAAAGACATCTGCTAGATTCGCTAGTCCCTGTGAAGTCACTAATTTTCGAATATCTTTTGACATAAACACCTCCAGTTTATTTCTCTTTCGCACATAGATGAAACAAGACATATCAGACCAAAAACAGATTTATGCTGACTATTATACAATAAATAAAAGTGCAAACAAAGGATATCATAAAAGAGGTACTATTGATTTACATTCATCTTATGACATAAAACTCTTCGAAAATCTCTTCAAACCGCGTCAACGTCGCCTTACCGTATATATGTTACTGACTTCGTCAGTTCTATCCACAACCTCAAAGCAGTGCTTTGAGCAACCTGCGGCTAGTTTCCTAGTTTGCTCTTTGATTTTCATTGAGTATAAAATAAAAGACTAGCCCTAGTAGTGAAAAAACCAGCATCTCACAAACAGATGCTAGTCTTATCTATAAATGGTAATATCAATCTTACATTATTTATCAAAATACTTCTTAGTCTCAGCAATAACAACTGGCGACAAGGCTAAGAGTGCAATCAAGTTTGGTAGAGCCATGAGGGCATTAACAATATCCGCAATGACCCAGACCATATCCAGCTCGATAAATCCTCCCAGCAAGACCATGAGTACAAAGAGCACACGATAAAGCCAGATAAAGCGAACGCCAAAGAGAAACTCAAAACAACGCTCTCCATAATAGTTCCATCCCAAAATCGTGGTAAATGCAAAAAGTACCAAGAAGATTGTTAGAAGAGCAGGTCCAAAGAAAGAGAAGACTGTAGAAAAAGCTGACTGAGTTAGAGCAACGCCATCTAAATTACCATGCCAAACCCCAGTCACCAAGATGGTCAAACCAGTCAATGTACAGATAATCAAGGTATCAATAAAGGTTCCCGTCATGGAAATCAAACCCTGTTCCACCGGTTCATTTGTCTTGGCTGCTGCAGCTGCAATGGGAGCCGAACCCAGTCCAGACTCGTTTGAGAAGACCCCACGCGCCACACCATTTTGAATAGCCATCCGAACACTCGCTCCTGCAAATCCTCCTAGTGCAGCAACTGGACTAAAAGCTGATGTAAAGACCAAGGTCAAAGTTGCAGGGATTTTCTCAATATTAACAAAAATGACTGTCAAGGTTCCTAAGATATAGACAATAGCCATAAAGGGAACAACTGTAGTTGACACCTTTGAAATGGACTTAAGTCCACCAAAGACTGCTATCCCTACAAATATTGAAAGGACCAAAGCAGTAATGGTCGGTGACAAGCTGGTTGTATTTTGTATAGACTCTGTGATGGAGTTGACCTGAGTAAAGGTACCAATACCTAAGAGAGCTACCAAAACACCTGCCAAGGCAAAGAGCATCGCCAAGGGGCGCCACCTTTCTCCCATACCTAGAAGGATATAGTGCATAGGTCCTCCTGCGATAGCGCCATTTTCATCCTTACTCCGATATTTAATAGCCAGTAAACCCTCTGCATACTTGGTTGCCATTCCAAAGAAAGCAGCCACCCACATCCAGAAGAGGGCACCAGGACCTCCCACCTTGATAGCTGTTGCCACCCCGATGATATTTCCCGTACCAACAGTTGCTGCTAGGGCTGTACACAAGGCTGCAAAGCTTGACACATCTCCATACCCCTTGTCTTTAGCAAAAATCAACTGAAAGGCTTTTGGTAAACGTAAAATTTGTAAGAGCCCGAGGCGAATGGTCAAATACAATCCTGTTCCCACTAGCAAAATTAAGAGTGGTGGTCCCCATACCAGAGCATCCAGCTCTTTTAGCAAATTTAACATACCATTCTCCTATCTATTCAACCCCAAAAGAAAGAGCACATGTTAAAAACATGTACTCTGGAATGCATCGATAAATGCCAAAAAGCGCTCTATCATTGCTCTGTCCTTTTACCTGAGAGTTTGAGCAGTTGCCTGCCTTGCCCCTTCGGTGCCTTTACGGTCTCTCCAGAGTTCCGTCCATTTACAGTCATGAAAAATCAAACGATTTTCCACTTCTATTAAACTTCATTCGGTGTTGTATTTAATTTTTCTTATTTTACAAGAAAAAACAGAACTTGTCAATTGTTTTCAGAAAATTTTATTCATATTTTTATTATTTTCGCATTATCCCTTAAAGGTTACGATTGTTGCCCCACTTCCACCTGCATTTTGTGGTGCATAACCAAAGCTCTTGACTTGTTTGTTTCTTTGCAGGTACTTAGTCACCCCTTCACGGATGACCCCTGTACCGATACCATGGATGATGTCGACTTGGGCCATATTGTTGAGCAGGGCTTGATCGATAAAGGCATCCAAGGCTTCCATAGCTTCCTCGTAGCGTTTGCCACGAAGGTCTAGTCTAGCCTGTGGGCCTTTGCCTGCTGCACGTTTGACGACGTTGACTTGTTTCTTCTTGACTGGTGCTTCTTGCTGAGCCTGAACCAAGTCAAACTCTTTTTCTTCAAGCGTCATCTTAATCAAGCCAACCTGTGCTTCCCAACGACCATCCTTGAGTTGGTTGGTCAAGGTGCCTCGTTGACCATAGCTTAAAACGATAATATCATCCCCAATTTTTGGAGCTCGTTTTTTCTTGGCCTTTTGGAGGACCTTGTTTTTAGAAAGGTCAACTTTTTCAGGAGCTAACTTCTTGAGCTTAGCCTTGGCTTCGATAATCTCGTGCGGTTTCAGTTGAGATTTACTGTGAAGATTTTTAAGAATATCGTCACTTTCAACCAGAGCCAAGTCAACAATCTCAGCAGCTTGTTCACGCGCCTTATTGAGTTCTGTTTCCTTTTCACGATTGAGCTCGTTATACAGTTTTTTAAGGGCACGATTCATCTTGAGGTTTTCTTGCTCGACTTGACGAATATTCTCAAGACGTTTCCGGCTTTCAAGTGTCTGCTCTTCCAATTGTTCAATGATGCGATTGACATCATTGTCTTGGTTAATCTGCTTGCTGGCATCGCCTACAATGACATCTGACAAACCTAGACGTTTAGCAATCTCAAAGGCATTGCTTCGACCTGGAACTCCCTGCATAAAGCGATAGGTCGGGCGCAGGCTAGCTGTATCAAATTCCATGCTAGCATTCTGAACATAGGCCGTTTCAATACCATAAGCTTTTAGTTCAGGATAGTGAGTGGTTGCCATGGTCTTAACTTGCCGCAAACGCAAGTCTTCTAGGATTGACATGGCAAGGGCTGCACCTTCTTGGGGATCTGTTCCTGCTCCAAGCTCATCAAGTAGCAAGAGCGAGTTTTGATTGACCTTACCAAGAATATCTACGATATTAGTCATGTGACTAGAGAAGGTTGAGAGACTTTGCTCAATGGATTGTTCGTCTCCGATATCTGCGAAAATCTCCTCGAAAATCCCTACTCGACTGCCCTTATCGGCTAGAATCGGCAGACCAGACTGGGCCATCAACTGCGTCAAACCTAAAGTCTTCAGCATGATGGTCTTACCGCCAGTATTGGGACCAGTGATGACGATAGCTGTTAGATCCTGACCAAAATGCACATCATTGGCAACAGCATTCTTCACCAAGGGATGACGAACGTGAAGAAGTTGAATCTCCTGTTCCTCAGATACTTGAGGTACTACAGCCTCCGTCTCTTGGATAAAGCGGACCTTAGCACGAATTAGGTCCAAATGTCCAATAATCCAAGCATCATTGGCGATTTCAGCTGCATGAGGTCTTACTCTTTCAGAGAGTTCTTGGAGGATACGCATCATCTCATAGCGTTCATCTGCACGAAGACTTGCAATCTCCTCACTTAACTTGACTACTTCACGCGGTTCGATATAGACAGTATTACCACTAGCAGAGATATCATGTACTACACCAGCAATCTTATTACGATAGGTATTCTTGACTGGAAGGACTTGGCGACCATTTCTACTTGCGATGATACCTTCAGTCAACATCTGTGACTTTTGCTTGAGAAGGTCTTGCAAGACATCTCTGACCTGACTTTCACTATCATGGATTTTTCGACGGATTCGTGCTAAGTCCTCACTAGCAAAGTTCTCAATAAATCCAGCTTCGTTGATGGCTTGGAGATTACCCTGCAGATGCGGGAAATCATGAAGTTTCTCAAACCAGTTAGCTAGATGCTCTAAACGTACATTTTCAAGATTGTCATAGAAATTCTTCAACTCACGACTGGCAAATATGACACGCTTGAGAAGGAGAAATTCCTCGATGTTGAGGTCAGCACCCATCTCCAAACGTTTGCTAGTTGCAACAATGTCTTTTGTTCCCGAAATACTGAAATGGGGATGTTCGACAAAGAGTTCTTGCATTTCCTTCATCTCTGCAAAAGCTTGCTTAATCTTGTCTCCTTTATCAGTCGGAGCAAGTTCTTTCAACTGCACTAGTCCTTGCTCGGTCAAAAGATGAGGTTCAAATAAAGCCTTAACCTTATTAAATTCTAATGTTTCTAGTATCTTTTTATTCATTTTCTTTTCCTTCGTAATGAGCGAACGATTTTTTTAAATTCTCACTCTTTTCAAAAAGGCTCCTAAACTATTGATACTCAATGAAAATCAGAGAGCAAACTAGGAAGCGACCCGTAGGTTGCTCAAAGCACTGCTTTGAGGTTGTAGATAAGACTGACGAAGTCAGTCACATATATAATCCAAGGCGAAGCTGACGTGGTTTGAATTTGATTTCCGAAGAGTAGGAAATTGTAAACAAAAGGCTAGGAATTGTTCCCGCCCTTTTATCCGATTATTTTGGTTACCCAGAGTTGTTTAATCACATGACTAGTAATGGGAACATTCTGGATAATATGTTTAGCTACAAAACTGTTTTCAAGTGAATTTTGAACAATTTGTAAAGGAACAGTCGCAAGAATGGTCAGTATCATCTGGAGGACAAATAAGGCCACAGCCAGAGATAAAACACCTGCACCTATACGGAAATATTGGCCCTCTAGCTTTTTAGTCGGTAGAAGATTAAGAAAGAGACCCAGCAAACGACCAATGCAATAAAATATAGTAAAGGCTAAGAGGTAACCAATCCCTGCATAAAAGACCTTGTCCAGTTGGAAAAGTTGATCGGATGGGAAAAAGAAGGTTCCCTGCCCTTCCTGTGGACTTGCATATGGAATCAACAAATCAAATTGTTTCCCTAAAGATTGATAAAAATTTCCTGCCAAAAGAGCTGAAATCACAGTTGCTACAAAATAGTAAATCTGTAGAACCAAACCTCTACGATAACCGATATAAAAGCTCCATGCAAGAACCAATAAGAGAAGGACGGAAATCATAGGGAATCCTCAATCTTGCTCTGTTCTTGTTTAGTCGCTACAACTTGATGACGGAGGGCGTCTAATTCTTGTTCCTTATCATCAAATTCAATCTCACGACTGAGTTGAGTTGATAAGCTATTAACTGCTAATAAAATAGCGATTGTCTCATCATCCGCCCCAGGCATTTGCTCTTTAATTGCTTCATATTTTTCTGTTGCGACCTTGGCAATTTCCTCCATAAAGAGGTTGTCATGCTCAGTTGTTAGGGTCAATGTTTTTTTTCCGAATGTAAACTTGTATCGATTTAAATTTGCCATAAAATTCACCTCACGATATTATACCAAATTTCACTTAGTTTGTCAGTTTTTACCAATTCTACGGCTTTTATGGTACAATAAGAGTTATGGCAAGTATTACATTAACTCCGAGCGAAAAGGAAATCCAAGCCTTTGTTCAGAAATATGAACAAGCACTGACTCCTAGTAAAAATCCTTATATTCGCTATTTTTTGAAGCTTCCGCAGACAAGTGTTTCCATCTACACATCAGGAAAAGTGCTCTTGCAAGGAGAAGCTGCTGAACGTTACGCCAGCTTTTTTGGTTATCAGGTCAGCCCAGTAGCTAGTGGACAAAACTTTCCGATGATTGGAACTGACGAAGTAGGAAATGGTTCCTACTTTGGTGGTCTGGCTGTAGTAGCATCCTTTGTGACTCCTGACCAGCATGACTTCCTACGAAAATTAGGTGTAGGGGATTCTAAGACTCTGACAGACCAAAAGATTCGTCAGCTTGCTCCTCTGCTTAAGGAAAAAATTCAGCACCAAGCTCTACTGCTTTCTCCAATCAAGTATAATGAAGTCATCGGTGAGCGCTACAATGCCGTTTCTGTCAAGGTAGCCCTGCACAATCAAGCCATTTTTCTCCTTCTCCAAAAGGGAGTCCAGCCAGAAAAGATTGTGATTGATGCCTTTACTAGTACTCAAAACTATGAGAAGTACTTAAAAAATGAAGCTAATCATTTTTCTAATCCAGTCAGCCTAGAGGAAAAAGCTGAAGGTAAGTACTTAGCTGTCGCAGTAAGTTCTATCATTGCACGTGATCTCTTTCTAGAAAATCTCGAAAATCTGGGTAGAGAACTTGGTTATCAACTTCCAAGTGGGGCTGGAACGGCTTCTGATAAGGTAGCTAGCCAAATCCTTCGTGCCTATGGTATGCAGGGACTCAACTTCTGCGCCAAACTACACTTTAAAAATACTGAAAAAGCAAAAAAAATGCTAGAAAGGTAAATTATGAAATATTTAAAATCATTTTTAAAAGAGTGGGGAGTTATCTTCCTACTTATTACACTAGTAGGTCTTAGCCGTCTCTTTCTCTGGAGCAATGTCCGCGTAGAAGGACATTCTATGGATCCTACCCTGGCAGATGGAGAAATCCTCTTTGTGGTTAAACATCTCCCAATCAATCGTTTTGATATTGTGGTTGCTCATGAAGACGATGGGAACAAGGATATCGTTAAACGGGTCATTGGTATGCCAGGAGATACTATCCGTTATGAAAGCGACAAGCTCTATATCAATGGTCAAGAAACTGATGAGCCCTATTTAGCAGAATACCTTAAGCGTTTCAAGGAAGATAAACTCCAAAGCACTTATACTGGAACTGGTTGGGACGGCAAAAAGGGCGAATACTTTAGAAGTTTAGCTCAAAAGGCTCAGGCCTTTACCCTAGATGTTAATTACAACACTAGCTTTACCTTCACTGTTCCGGAAGGAGAATATCTCCTCCTAGGTGATGACCGTCTGGTATCTAGCGACAGTCGACATGTTGGTACCTTTAAGGCAAAAGATATCATCGGTGAAGCCAAATTCCGCTTCTGGCCACTCAAACGTATCGGAACATTTTAAAAACTAGGAAGAGGCCGAGAATTTCCCATCTCAGCCTCTTCTCATTCTATTTTGACTAAATCTGGGATAAATTTTCTCAGAAATTAATGTAAGGAATTTTATGGAAGTTTATTTTTCAGGCACCATTGAACGCATTATTTTTGAAAATGTCAGCAATTTTTTCCGTATTTTACTTCTAGATATTGAGGATACCAATGCTGAAGACTTTGATGATTATGAAATCATTGTCACAGGTACCATGGCTGATATCATTGAAGGAGAGGAATACACCTTTTGGGGACAAATCATCCAACACTCCAAATATGGTGAACAACTACAGATGACTCGCTATGAGAGAGCCAAGCCGACTAGTAAGGGCTTGGTCAAGTATTTCTCCAGCAGTCATTTCAAGGGAATTGGACTCAAAACAGCTCAGAAAATTGTGGATATTTACGGAGATAACACTATTGACAAAATCTTAGAAAATCCAGACAAACTCCAGTTTATCTCTGGCCTCTCTGCTAAAAATCGTGAAGCCTTTGTCTCAACTCTTCGTCTTAATTACGGAACAGAGATGGTCTTAGCCAAACTGGCTAATTACGGCATCCCAAATAAGCTAGCCTTTCAGATCCAAGACTTTTACAAGGAAGAAACGCTAGAGATTGTCGAGAACTATCCCTATCAACTGGTCGAGGATATCAAGGGTTTGGGATTTACCATCGCTGACCAATTGGCCCAAGAACTGGGAATTGAAAGCCAGGCTCCTGAGCGCTTCCGTGCGGGTCTTGTCCATAGTCTCTTTCAAGGTTGCATGGAGACAGGAGATACCTATCTGGAAGCTAGGGACTTGTTGGAGCAAACCCTCAACCTTCTGGAATCCTCCCGTCCAGTCGAACTAGATCCGAGTCAAGTTGCCCAAGAGCTTGCTTATCTGATTGAAGAAGATAAGGTCCAGCAGATTGACACAAAAATCTTTGATAATAGTCTCTTTTTTGCAGAAGAAGGGATTCGCAGTCATCTCATCAGAATCCTCGAAAAAGGTCAGAGTAAAAAACAGGATCTAGAGACTATTCAAGAGCATATCACAACTGTTGAGGAAGAACTGGGGATTAAGTATGATAGTATTCAAAAACAGGCCATCTGCGATGCTATCCAAAACAAGATCTTTATACTTACAGGTGGACCTGGTACTGGTAAGACAACTGTTATCAATGGCATTATCGCTGTCTATGCTCTTTTGGAAGGACTGGACCTCAAGAAAAAGAGCAATCTACCCATTCTCCTAGCTGCTCCAACTGGTCGCGCAGCCCGTCGCATGAACGAATTGACAGGTCTACCAAGCGCTACCATTCACCGCCACCTGGGCATGACTGGAGATGACGATACTAGCCATCTGGAAGATTATCTGGATGCTGACTTTATCATTGTTGACGAGTTTTCGATGGTAGATACTTGGCTGGCCAACCAGCTCTTCTCCAACATCTCTTCAAACAGTAAAATCCTTATCGTAGGTGACAGTGACCAGCTGCCTTCTGTCAGTCCTGGTCAAGTTCTGGCTGACCTACTCCAGATACCAACCATCCCTCAAACACGTTTGGAAAGAATCTACCGTCAGAGCGAAGAATCAACCATCGTCACTCTTGCAAGTCAGATTCGCCAGGGAATATTACCTGCAGATTTTACCCAGAAAAAAGCAGACCGCTCCTACTTTGAAATCGCTAGTAACCATATCCCTGCTAGCATTGAAAAAATCCTAGGTGCTGCTATCAGAAGTGGCATTCCTGCTC
Source organism: Streptococcus nidrosiense (assembly GCF_042140045.1). NCBI lineage: Bacteria > Bacillati > Bacillota > Bacilli > Lactobacillales > Streptococcaceae > Streptococcus > Streptococcus nidrosiense. The sequence continues at coordinate 906,987 of NZ_CP152419.1, read as the reverse complement.
GCGACATTCAGGTTCTTGCCCCTATGTACCGTGGAACTGCAGGTATTGATGCCATCAACCAGCTCATGCAAGACCTCCTTAATCCTCCACAAAAAGACCAGCTTAGCTTTGAAGCTCCTCAGTGTCACTATCGAACAGGAGATAAGGTTATCCACCTAGTTAACGATGCAGAGGTCAATGTCTTTAACGGAGACTTAGGCTATATCACAGACTTGATTCCAGGAAAATACACCGAGTCCAAGCAGGATGAGATTGTCATCGATTTTGATGGTAACGAAGTTTCCTATCCTCGAAATGAATGGTACAAGATTCGTTTAGCCTATGCCATGAGTATCCACAAGTCTCAGGGGAGCGAGTTTCCCGTCGTTATTCTACCTATCACCAGTGCAAGTAAGCGCATGTTAGAGCGTAATCTCATCTACACTGCTATCACTCGGGCCAAAAGTAAACTGATTTTACTAGGCGAAATACAGGCCTTTGACTATGCAACTCAACATATCGGAACAGCTCGTAAGACCTATCTAATTGAACGGTTCGCTGACCTAATGGAGAATGCCGAGGAAACAAACCAACTTGCTACCGATATTACAACTTCAACAGATTCTGAACAATCCTACATCCTAACCGAGGACAACTGGTCTAATATTCCAGCCATGATTGGGATTACTGAAGAAGACCTGCAGGAGTTTTTCGGAAAATAAAGCATAAAAAAACCCACCGAATCAGGTGGGCTTTTATCTTGTAAAGATTATTTTACTGTTGCAGTGCTTGTGATCAATTCAACAGCTTTTTTCACTGCGATATCGTGTTTCAACATTTCAGCTGAAAGCAAGCTTTGTACTTGTGCAACTTCCATTTTGTAGTCTGCAGCCAACTGCTCGATTTCTTTTTGGATTTCTTCTTCTGAAGCGTCAAATCCTTCAGCTTTCGCAACTGCTTCGATAACAAGGTTAGTCTTCGTACGTGACTCAGCTTCTGCTTCGTATTGTTTGTGAAGGTCTTCTTGAGTAGTTCCAGTGATTTGGAAGTACATGTCAGGGTTGATACCTTGACGTTGCAAGTTTCCAAGGAATTCATTTACTGAACGGTGAACTTCTTCGTGGATCATTTCTTCTGGAAGTTCTACGATTTCAGCATTTTCAACTGCTTTATCGATTGCTGCACCTTCAACTGCATCCTTGTATGCTTCTTCTTTAGCAGCAGCCAATTCGTTGCGGTATTTTTCTTTCAATTCAGCAAGTGTTTCAACTTCTTCATCAATATCTTTTGCAAGCTCATCGTCAAGAGCTGGAACTTCTTTAGCTTTTACTTCGTGGATAGTTGTCACGAATTTAGCTTCTTTACCAGCAAGGTCTTCTGCTTGATAATCTTCTGGGAATGTTACGATAACGTCAACAGTTTCACCAGCTGAGTGACCTACCAATTGGTCTTCAAATCCAGGGATAAATTGACCTGAACCAAGTCCAAGTGAGAAGTTTTCACCTTTTCCACCGTCAAATTCAACACCGTCGATAGAACCAACAAAGTCGATAACAACAGTATCGCCGTTTTCAGCAGCACCTTCTTTGACCACCAATTCAGCCAAGTTGTTGCGTTCACGTTCGATACGCTCTTCAACGTCAGCATCTGTTACTTCTTTTTCTACATCAACTGATACTTCAAGGTTTTTGTAGTCACCCAATTTAACTTCTGGTTTTGTAACAACTTCAGCAGTGATAACCCAATCTTGACCTTTTTCCATTGAAGTTACGTCAATTTTTGGTTGTGCAACTACTTCAAGACCAGCTTCTTTTACAGCTGCTTCATAAGCGTTTGGCAAAAGAGCGTTCATAACGTCTTGGTAAAGTGACTCTTCACCAAATTTTTGGTCGAAGATAGGACGTGGAAGATGACCTTTACGGAAACCAGGAACGTTAAGAGATTTCTTTACTGAGTTAAATACACGATCCAATTCTGGTTTGATTTGGTCTTGAGAGATAGTGAAAGTCAAGACACCACGGTTTGTTTCTTTGTTTTCAAATGATACAGACATTCTGTCATTTCTCCTTAAAATTTTTTTAAATACAGTCTATTATATCATATACTAGTAACTTTTTTCAAGTCAGAACCGAGTTTTCAGTACTGCTTGAGATACTTGCTAATTCTAAATCACTGTTTTATGGCTAAATGTATCCAATTTACCAAGAAAAAGTATTATAAACTAATTTCAAAGGAAAAATCACCTTTGGAACAGAGAAATACGCTTTCACTCCAAAAGATTCATCTAGAAATCCTCATGCCCTACTAAGTGGTGTTGAAAGGCATATACTGCTGCCTGGGTGCGGTCACTAACCTGAAGCTTTGATAAAATGTTGGATACATGGGTTTTAACTGTCTTAAGGGAAATGAACAATTCATCGGCGATACGCTGATTTTCATAGCCCTTAGCGATTAGTTGAAGGACATCTCGTTCACGAGCTGTCAGCTCTTCATGTAGTTCAATATGATTGCGGTTATATTCTACTTTCTTACTTACCTCTTGTTCAATAGCCAACTCTCCAGCCGCCACCTTACGAACAGCGTGTAACAATTCATCTGCACTGGACGTCTTGAGCATATAACCTCTAGCTCCAGCATTCAAGACCGGCATGATTTTTTCATTGTCTAGGTAAGAGGTCACGATTAATATTTTAGCTTCTGGCCATTCTTTGAGAATAGCTAGTGTTGCATCAATCCCATTGACTTCAGGCATGACAATATCCATGACAATCACATCTGGACGAAGCTCCAAGGCCATAGAAATTCCTTCCGCACCATTGGTTGCTTCTCCTACAACCTCTACATCATCTTGTAATTCAAAATAACTTTTTAAACCCAGACGCACCATTTGGTGGTCATCTACTAGTAATAGTTTCATTTCATTTCCTTTTGTTAGTCACTCAAGCAAGGGAATGCGGATATCCACTGCCAAACCCTGCTTAGGAGCCGTCATCAATTGTACTGTCCCAGCCATATCTTCCACTCGTTCTTTGACATTGCGTAAACCATAGCTTAGTTCATCAACATCATCTAGCTGAAAACCGCGACCATTGTCTACTACCTTTAACTGCAATTCAGTTTCCGTTTGATAAAGATAAACATCTAGACAAGAAGCTTGGGCATGACGGAGAGTATTACTAATCAATTCTTGGACGATACGAAAGACATGCTCCTCAATCTTTTTAGGCAATTCGTCTACCTGATATCTAAAACTGACTTTGAGTTCACTTTTTTCTTCCAATTCTTTGAGAAGCAACTGTATCCCCTCAACCAGACTCTTTTGTTCCAGTTCTATCGGTCGCAAATGCAAGAGTAGAATACGCAAATCTCTTTGGGCTGTCTCCAAAATAGCTGTTACACTCTGGAGTTGTGTTTGCATCTTCTCTCTGTCTAATTTGGAAGCTTGTTGACTGAGCCCTGATAAAATCATATGGGCAGCAAAAATTTCTTGGCTAACTGTATCATGTAAGTCACGCGCGATTCGCTTGCGCTCCTTTTCAACAATTTCTTCTTCTTTGACCAAGGCCTGATTGTCCGCTTTTTGAATAGCTTCTGTCAACAAACCGAGCTTTCCTGACAAATTTCTAAAACTTGCGTCTAAATCAGCATCTCCCAGACTTTCTATATCTTTGCCAGCTAGGAGACGTTTGAGATTTGCTTGGATTCTTCTCTTTGAAATTTCGTCAACCATTGTCCAGAATAGGACTAATAAAAAGGCTAGGGCAAGACTAAACATCAGGGCTAGAAAAAGGACTTTTTCTGTCTTTTCTAGATCCTGAAAAAGAAAAGTCCACTCCAAATCCAGGATCTTAAAAATGTTTCGAAATAGAAAAGCAACAAAGAGAAATGAGGTGAGTCCAATTAAAATATAGGGTTGCTTTTTCATCCTCTCACCACCTCAACATCTCCAACCATGGTTGTCAAAAGAATCTTAACACTCTTTGGACTCTTGAGATAATCTCTGGTTTCTTGGTGAAATTGTTCATTGCGCAAAGCACGTTTAGGTTGGTCAAAAAAGGTTAAGTCTCCATACAGAGAATTGACACTAAGGCTGACTTCAACATCTACTGGTACGATAATTCTAGTCGTACCGACCAGTTTTCTCAAGATGATGACATTATCATGATTGCTCAAAATCACGTGCTCTAGATGAATGGTATCCTTCCCCATAAGACGAAAGAGATTGATATCATCAAAACGACAAGTCTGGTAACTTGAAAAATGGTGGAGATTCCCAAACCAGCGATTTTTCTCTCTCTTCACCGTCACTACTTCTTCAAAGAACAGATTGGTGTCTTCTCTTTCCTGGTTCATCATAGGATAAAGCAAGAAGAGACTGTATATCAAGGCCACAAAGATAGCCATAATGACAAAGGGATTAAGCATGATGATAAAGAAAAATAAGATGCTCACTGCCACTAATATGAGGTTATTCCCCTGTCTTCCAGTATAGTATCGAATCAGCAGTAAAAACAAGAGCAAGATCAACAGAAAACGGGAAAAATGCTCTGATACCATCATAATCAGAGCTCCTGTTAATAAACAAGCTTCAATAAATAGAAAAATTTGAAATTTTCGCATGTATCCGTCCTCTCTATTTTATTGTATCACAAAACCAAAAAGTCACATCAGTCTGAGGAATGATAAAAAGATCGGGATAAAAATCCCGACCTCCTCACATTTGGTCTTTTGCTTCTTTTAATTTTCCATAAAGGAGATAGTCGACCTGCTGCAAATCCTCAATCTTTGCGCAATTAAGGGCACACATAATCAAGCGTAGGTCTTCCTTCCAGCTTTCAACAATGGAAATAACGACATCAACAGAGCAATTTTCAACCAGCTCTAACATAGTGCGTGATAGACCAACTGCCTTGGCTCCAAAGACCAGGCATTTGATGATGTCTAGTGGATTGCGCACTCCTCCACTCACCAAAAGCTCCATCTTATCTTTCCAGTCTTGGGCATTCAGAAGTGCTTGCATGGTCGATTGACCCCAATCATTGAGGTAGTCCCGTTGACCACTGCGACGGTTTTCGATATAGGCAAAGCTAGTCCCCCCACGGCCAGACAAATCAACGGTTCGTATTCCCATCTCATAAGCCTTAGAAATGGTCTTAACATCCATGCCAAAGCCGACTTCTTTTAAAACAAGTGGCACAGAGATTTGCTCAGCATAATCTTTCAGATTATGTTGCCACAATCTAAATTGACGTTCACCCTCTGGCATGAGCAATTCCTGCATGACATTAACATGCACTTGTAAAAGTAGTGGATTCACCTCTTTCACTGTTTGTAATCCTAGTTCTACAGGTTTATCCAAGCCAATATTGGTTCCAAGAAGAAGATTAGGATGATTAGTTTTGACTGAAAAAGATTCATCCGATGGATTCTTGAGTGCGGCACTGTAGGAGCCCGTCACAAATAAAATTCCACAGGCCTCGGCCACCTGAGCCAGCTTTTGATTGATTTCTCTGCCCTTATCGCTTCCACCCGTCATGGCATTGATATAAAAAGGAAAGTCCCATTTTCGCCCTGCAAATTCTGTCGAAAGATCAATTTCATCTAAGTCATATAAGGGTAGCGAGGAGTGAATCAACTCCACTTCATCAAAACTATTATAAGAACTTTTTTGTTCAAGGGCATAGCGGATGTGTTCATCCTTCCGATTTATCGTCATGTCCTATCCTTTCTTGATACAAGAGCTCAATCCCTAGAGCAGCCCAGCGTTTTTTCAGTAATGTGGTCGAGTCTTGGTCAAAACTAAGGGCAATGCCGCAATCTCCACCACCGGCGCCACTACTTTTAGCAACAGCTTTCAAGTCTTGACTGGCATTTTTTAATTGTCTGAGAGAAGGGGTGTAAATATCTGAACTCAAGCCTTCTAAAAGTTGGCTGGCTTGTTCTAACAAGGCAATAATGGTTTCTTCTTGACCTGTCTGCAAAGCCTTTACCAAGTTAGCTACAGTTTCTTTTGAAGCCTGCAAAAAGCTAGCGTTCATATTATTCTTGATTTGCTTAACCATGTGACTAGAGACAGCCACTTCCTTGGTCCAACCCACCAGAAAATCAAATGCCAAGACCGGTTCAACATTCCTAATAGAAAAGCCCCAATCACGTGCCAATACAGTTGGCAAGTCTTCCTTTTCTAGCCATTGTGACACTTTCTCACGATCAAACGACTGATAGAGGACTAGGTCTTCTGAAACGATACAGGCAATATCCCCCATGGAACCATTGTCTCCACGTTTGAGAAGGACTGCACTCGCCAGTTTAAACAAGAGGTCTCTTTCAGCTGTTCTTTCATAGAAAGCAAGCATAGCCTTGATAACCAAAACAACGACACTACCACTAGAACCCAGACCAAACTTCTTACCTTCACGTTCCATTTTTCCACGAACATCTAGGGAAAAAGGACGCAAGTCAACTCCTTGGGCAGTCAAATATTCCTCCACCAAGGCAACTGTTTCTTGAATCAAGGCATAGGAAGAATCCGGTCGCATGTCCACAACATAAGTAAACATATCCGAGTAGAGTCGATAAACTTCTGAGGACTCAATCTCAGCTGTCATATAGATGGGAATAGCTTTTATTAGTGCCAACTGCCCTGGTTCTAAAATGGCATACTCACCAGCCCAGTAGAGCTTTCCACAAGTTTTAACAATCGTCATCTTGGCTCAAATCCTTTGTCTTTGAAACGATTAAACGATAGCGTTGACCTAAGAGTTCTGATAGATGTTCCAAGTCTTTTTCTAAACAAAGAACCTTTACATTAGGCCCCGCATCCATGGTGAAGTAACAAGATTCTCCTTGTTCTCTAAGCTGACGAACGAAATCCATAGCCTCATAACTCGCATCTGTCAGATAAGAGAACGGCGGATTTGCAGTTTTTGTCGTAGCATGCATTGCAAGAGCGTTCTTTTCTGTTAAAGCTCCAACCTTCTCAAAGTCGTTTTCCTTGAGGTAGACCAGCATATCCTTGTAGTCTTGTTCAGACTGACGAATCCAGTCCTCAAATGTTGTCGAAGTTTCCACACAGAGTTTCATACCATCCCGACTAGAGATTGGTTTTTTCTGGTCTTCCAAGACCAACATGATCATAGCTAGCTTCAAGTCAGTTTCGACAGGATAGATTTCTCCACTATCCTTGTCCCAAGCTGCTAAGGGGCCATAAAAACTACGAGATGAAGAACCCGATGCAAATTTAGCTTCTAAGGCCAACTCTTTACGATCTAATCCTAATTGGAAATAGGCATTACAGGCTTTGACCAGGGCAGATAAGCCACTGGAACTTGAAGAAAGACCTGCCGCTGTTGGCATATTGTTCTTGGTATCGATACGAACAAAACCTGCTCCTTCAGGACGGTAGCGGTCAATGATTTTACTCATTTTGACATGCTCAGCTTCGTTTTGCAACTGACCATTGATGTAGAAAGCATCCGAGCTTGCATCTGCTGATAAAGGAGAAAGTGTCGTCTCCGTAAACATATTTTCTAAAGTCAAAGAGATACTGCTAGTAGCGGGAACCATCTCTTGTTCTGCTTTCTTACCCCAATATTTGATAATAGCAATATTGGCATAGGAACGTACTGTTACAGGCTTTCGATCCATGTCTGAACAGCTCCTTTCTCTTCTAATCTTTCTGCTAGTTCTTGCGCTTGGCTTACATTAGCAACCAGGGCGATAATACAGCCTCCTAGACCACCACCACTCATCTTGGCTCCTAGGGCTCCATGTTCAAGGGCAGTTTCCACCAAGGCATCTGCCTCAGGGCTACTAACTCCAATTTCCTTTAGATTTCCATGAGCTTTGGTTAAAATTTCTCCCAGCTTCAGGGCATCTTTTGAGTGAATAGCTACTTCTGCTTGCTGAGTCAACTCTCCTAGCGCATGTAAGAAAGGTAAGGCATCCTTGCCTTTACTCTCTACAACTTGGATAGCTTCACGAGTATGTCCATAGACTCCTGTATCTGCAATGACCAGATAAGCCGACAAGTCCATGGCTAGTTCTTCAAAACCTACATTCTTGATAAAACGAATAGGCTGGTCACTTAGACAAGTCTTGGCATCCAATCCGCTAGGATTCATATGGGCAATCATCTCCGCCCGATTGACTAAAATCTCTAAAACATCATGCGGAAGTTCTGCTTGGTAATAATCAAATACCGCTCGAATGGCTGCAATGCTAATGGCCGCCGAAGAACCCATCCCTCGCTTTTCCGGAATAGCCGAGTCAATTTGACAACGGATGCAAGCATCTTTGATATTTAGATACTCGAGAGAAGCATAAACAGCCATGGACAAGGTGTCCTCTTCAAACAGACGCCATGGTGTCGCTGCTGGTACAACCCGACAAGTCACCTCTACCTCTAAAAGAGGCAAAGAGATGGCTGGATAGCCGTAAACCACTGCATGCTCTCCTATTAAAATAATTTTACTATGTGCCTGACCGACACCAACTTCTTTTGTCATTTAATCCTTCTATCAGACGAAAACCGTCTTTTTCTAGATAAAATTTTAGAACTTTATTCCTTTCTATTTTATTATATTTTCACAAAAAAAGCGATTGTTTCCTTCACAATCGCTTGTTTTCATTACTGTACCCATTCACCATTATAATTGACCTGGTAGCCACCTACTGTGGTATTTACAGCTAAGGCACCTGAACTATAGGCATAGTACCATTTACCATTAACTTGGAACCAGCCTGTCACCATAGCTCCTGACGAACGAAGATAATACCAAGTATTACCGACATAAATCCAGCCAGTTTTCATATCACCATTTTGAGCATCTAAATAATACCAAGTTGAACCATCTAGATACCAACCAGTTGCCATAGCTCCTGATGAACGGAGATAGTACCACTTGTTACCAAGATACTGCCAACCAGTTTGCATTGCAGCAGTTGTTGTATCAAGATAGTACCAAGTTGAATTGTCGTTAATCCAACCAGCACGTCTTTCTCCACCAAGGTAGTCCTTTCCTGAAGAACCTATTTTTGCTAGGTAATACCAGTTAGATTGATCGTAAAGCCAACCTGTTTTTAATGAATGATCTTGATCAAAGTAGTAGTATGCTAATTTAAGAACTTCTGGACCTTCCCAGCCTTCACCATGTTTTTTCCCAACGGTTAAGGAATCTTTTAACTCTAATTGTTGCCAGCCAACAAATTCTTGTAGTACGCCATCTTGGTTAAAGTAATACCATTTTGACATTGGCATATATTCTAATCTGATACCATTTGGGTAAGGACCAATTGTACTACCTTTATCTGGCATGGGAATATACTGCCATCCAATAACCATTTCACCATTATAGTCAAAATAATAGTACTTACCATCAATCACTCGCCAGTAGGTTTCTTTGAGTTCCCCCTTCTTGTAGTAGGTTCTACCATTTTCTTGAACAAATTTCCAGCCTTCAGAATCCGAATCATCCGCAAATACTGTACTTGTTGCTAACAGACCAAAAAAGAATACTGCTAGTCCAACTTGCATCATTTTTTTCAAAAATTTCATTCTTGTTTCCTCCAAAATGATTGTAGCAAAAATCAAATCATATGTCAACATTTCAACGACTTCAAAAAAAGCAGTTACAAAACTGCAACTGCTTTTCTATTCTTGCATGGTGTAACCAACACCACGCACGGTTTTAATGTAGCTCTTTTGACCTTTCACGTCAAGTTTGCTACGTAGATAACGGATATAAACGTCCACAATATTGGTTTCGGTCGCACTTTCATACTTCCAGACACTCTCTATCAATTGTTCACGAGTTAAGACTTTTTTACTACCCATGAGTGTAGCTAAGAGGTCATATTCACGACGTGTCAGAGCAATCATCTCCTCGCCACGATAGACGGTATGATGTTCAACATCCATACGCAGATTGCGATAAGCTGTCGGAACTTTCATCTGACTACAGTGTTGATCGATGAAATCTCGACCTCGGAAGATAGCTGAAATACGACTGACCAAATCATCAATAATGATTGGTTTATAGATGTATGAAACAGCGAAACGCTGGATTGTTTCAAGTTGGTCTTGCAATTCTTCTCGATGGTCCAAGACCATGATAACCGCAGCTGGCTTGGTTCGACTCAACTTATCTGCAAAATCCTGGGCTGTCATATCCCCTAGATGAGCATTCAGTAAAATCAAGTCATAGTCTGTCTGAAGAGCCATGGAGAGGGCTTTTTGTCCCTCTTCTACCTGATCAACTCGGTATTGCTCTTTTTGGAGTTCCAGACTTAAAAAATGAGCTAGATTTCTTTCTTTCTCAAGTAATAAAATCCGTTTCCCCATGGCTGACCTACTTATTTTTCGTCATACCAAGAGTAGTGGAAGGTTCCTTCTTTGTCTTTACGTTGGTAAGTGTGGGCACCAAAGTAGTCACGTTGTGCTTGGATCAAATTAGCTGGAAGATCAGCTGAACGGTAGCTATCAAAGTAAGTAATAGCTGCTGAGAATGTTGGTACTGGTACTCCAGCTTGAACAGCAAGAGCTACAATATCACGAACTGATTGTTGGTACTTAGCAGTTACGTCCAAGAAGTACTCATCCAAAAGAAGGTTAGCAAGATCTGCATCACGGTTGTAAGCATCTGTAATCTTTTGCAAGAAACGTGAACGAATGATACATCCATCACGCCAGATAGAAGCGATATCTGCAAATGGCAAGTTCCAATTGTTTTCTTTAGAAGCTACACGCAATTGCGCAAAACCTTGTGCGTATGAGATGATTTTTGAGAAGTAAAGAGCTTGACGGATTTTTTCAATCAACTCAGCCTTATCACCTTCAAATTTGAAAGCAGCTGGTTTTGGAAGCACCTTGCTAGCATGTACACGCTCTTCTTTGTAAGTAGAGATGTAACGCGCAAATACTGACTCAGTAATGAGTGACAATGGCACACCAAGGTCAAGCGCTGATTGGCTAGTCCATTTACCAGTTCCTTTGTTACCTGCAGCATCAAGAATGTAGTCTACGATTGGTCCATCTTGACCTTCATCGTCTTTGCGTCCAAGGATATCAGCTGTAATTTCAATCAAGTAGCTGTCCAATTCACCCTTGTTCCACTCAGTAAAGATTTCAGCCATATCTTCTGCAGAAAGACCAAGCAAGTGTTGCATAAGATCGTAGCTTTCTGCGATCAATTGCATATCACCGTACTCGATACCATTGTGGACCATTTTCACATAGTGACCAGCTCCATCAGGACCGATGTATGTCACACATGGTTTTCCATCTTCTGGTGCTTTAGCTGAGATTTCTTCAAGAACATCAGCCACCAAGTCGTAAGCTTCTTTTTGTCCACCAGGCATGATAGAAGGACCTTCAAGGGCACCTTTTTCACCACCAGATACACCAGTACCGATAAAGTTGATACCTGAGTTCGCCAATTCTTCATTACGACGGATGGTATCTTTATAGAAAGTGTTTCCTCCGTCGATCAAAATATCACCTTTATCCAAGTGTGGAAGAAGGGCTTGAATCGTCGCATCTGTACCAGGTCCTGCTTGAACCATAAGCATGATACGACGTGGTTTTTCAATTGAATTTACGAAGCTTTCGATATCATAGCTTGGCACGAAGTTTTTATCAGGATGGCAAGCAATCACATCCTCAGTTTTTTCTTTACTACGGTTATAAATAGCAACTGTATAACCACGGGATTCAATATTAAGGGCAAGGTTACGACCCATTACGGCCATACCAACAACACCAAAGTTAGCTTTTGTCATGTGACACTCCTCTTGTTTAATATGTTTTATTTTATCATGTTTATCTGTGAAAAGAAAGAATTTTGTAACAATTTGACTAGTAGTCTAAATCATCCGCATGTCCAGAACCATTCCCTACAAAGTAACCTGTCTTACAATTAAGGGTAAAGAGATAGGTACCATCTGGTTTATAAAGATTATAGTAGCCATTACCATTAACAATATTCACAGGTTCCAAAATATATTGGTTTCCTGTAATGTAGCCACGCGCACGCGAAGTCTCAAGAATTCGTTCAAGGACACCATCTGCAAAAGTCCAAGCAGGATTACTACTATCACTAACAGCAGCTTGATTGTACGGTACTCGACTGACACTTCTTTGTAGGTTCACACCATTGCTTGCTAGTCCACTATTAAGGATATTATTTGCTGAGGCTGTTTCACCCGCTGAAGTTGATGCATTAGCAGAGCTGCTAGCATTGCTTTCAGTTGCTGAGTTTGACTCTGTTTGACTTGATGAACTTGATTGACTACTGCTAGAGCTTGTAGAACTTGAAAGTTGACTCTTACCGAGACTAATAGCCTTATCTAGCAGTTTATCAATTTCAGTATTCCCAGTCTTAACTTCGGTAAATTTGGCATCTGCCTTAACCTTAGCATTTGTATCTAGAACACCATCTGTAATCGCTGGTGTTTCAAATTGAGCATTAACATCTTGTACTGCCTTGATTTGTGTTTCAAGGCTATCATATTTTGATTTGGCAAGAGTATGTTCTTTAGCACCCTCAAGTTTATCTAATAGCTCTTTGAGCTGACTCAATTGACTAAACTGACTATTTTTTAGGGCAGTTTTATTCTCATCAGTATAAAAAGTGTCATAGAGACTGTTAAATTGATCGAGAATTGCTTGATTGCTTACCAAACCTGCATCAGATGACTGAGACTGAATTTCTTGAGAAGAACGCGTAATTTGACGATAAACGTAGTAGCTACCCCCAATAATCAAGACAATAATCGCTAAAAGAGCTGACAAGATGACCCACAGTTTTTTGCGTCGTGGCTCATCCTCTTCTTGAAGAGAGCGAGCTAGAATTGAGGTTTCTTCTTGTGAAGTTTCCTCATTTTCTACCTGTTCTGGTTCAAATACTTCCTCTACAAGATTTTTATCCATAACTAAAGTTTCTTCTAGTGGCGAAAGGAGAACTTCTTCAGTTGCTACTCCCTCTTCTTCAGCAAACTTTTCTGATTCAGAGACTTCTTCTACTGGTTCCACCTCTTCTTCAATCGTTTCTTTGGCGTCTTGGATCAAATCATCGAGACTTTGAAGTTCCTCTTTCTTTTCCTGAATGTTCGTAAATTTGTCAGCTTCGATTTCTTCACGGTGTTGTTTGATGTATTTGTCCAAAATCGTATCATCAGGAGTTACTCCCGCTTCAATTTCTTCATTTTTTCGAATAACTTGCCCAACTGTCAGATCCTTAGCTTCCTCAAAATCAAACTGAGGTTCTTGGGAGGTTTTCTCCGGTTCTAACATTTCTTCTTTTTTATCCTTCTGATCCATGGCAGCTCCTTTCTAATCTGTCAAATTTCTTTTGACACGTTGACCAAAATATTGATATAGATCAACTTTCAAAGTACCGTTGTAGAGTTTTCGTTTTTTGTCCGCCTGACTACCATATTTGCTTTCAAAGGCTTCATCACTTGTCAGGATAAACTTACTCCAAGTTTTGAGAGGTTCAAAAACCTCACCCATTTCAGCATAAAGTTTAGTTACTCCTGCATCATCTGACAAACGTTCCCCATAAGGTGGGTTAGAGATAATGACTCCATTAATCTTGTCCGTACGCAAATCCTGTACGCGCATCTGTTTAAAGAGAATATCTCCAGATACTCCTGCTGCCTGCGCATTAGCCTTGGCAATTTCTACCATACGACCATCGATATCACAGCCCATAATATCCAGTTCAATTTCTCGATCTATCTGCTTACTAGCCTCAGTTCTGATTGCTTGAATCAAGCGGTCACTAACCCAGTTCCATTCTTCAAAGGCAAAAGAACGACGTAAACCAGGCGCCATCTTGCGCGCAATCATAGCCGCCTCAATACAAAAAGTTCCAGAACCACAGGTTGGATCAATCAAAGGCTTATCTGGATACCAGTTTGACAGTTGCAAAATCGCAGCTGCCATATTTTCTTTGATCGGAGCTCCACCTTTTTCAGTACGGTAACCACGTTTAAAGAGACTTGACCCACTTGTATCAATCATAACAGTCGCTACATCTTTCAAAATGGAAACTTCAATCTTGAACTCAGGGCCATTCTCCATCAGAGGAACACCTTCTGGTCGTGCATAGTGTTTTTGTAGTTTCTTAACAACTGCCTTCTTAGAAATTGCCTGCACACTTGGCTCATTGTGTAATTTTGACTTGACACACTTAGCCTTGGCAATTGGGAAACGGGCTCCAAGTGGGAGATAGTTCTCCCAATCTAGAGCAAAAATACCTTGGAAGAGCTCTTCAAATGTTTTTGCAGGAAAAGTTCCCACAACAATTTTGATTCTATCCGCAGCTCTTAGCCACAGGTTAGTTTGGATAATCGCTTTAACATCACCTTGAAAACGAACTCGCCCATTTTCAACTTGACAATCATAACCCAAATCTCTTACTTCACGTCCAACTACAGCTTCCAAACCCGCCGCAGCAGTCGCAATTAAATTAAATGTTGTTTTCATTTCAGTCTTTTATAGACCTTTCTTTATTCACTTTAAAAAATGAGGTTGAGAATATATCTCAGCCCCAACCTATATGCAATTTTCTATAAGCCATGTTTTGTTCCAGAAGTGACTAGGACCACTTCCTTCGATAATCATCTGTCTACCACTAGCAGCTCTAGCTGCTAGCAGTCAGAGTACTACGTTCGTTTCCGCGCACTCCATGCCCCGACCAAAATTTGGGTTGCTAGCTTGAGGGGTTTACCGCGTTCCACTCTCTCTGTTTCCAGAGAGACTCCGTCACTGTGGCACTTTCAAGTCTACTCTGACATATCCTAAGACTTAGCCATTTCAACTGCCGTAACGATTTCTCGTCCCTAGGCTTATGGTTTCGCCTAGCACAAACACTACAGGCATCACAGCCTGTGCTAGCATGGACTTTCCTCATGAAAAGAAACTCTCTTCACGCGATTATCCAAAAATTGCACAACAGAAGTATTCTTAGAAATCAGAATTATCCATGATTTGTTTGCCAAATACTTCTTTTTCAAGACGATTCAAACGTTTCAAAATATCAAAGTTTGTCATAGAAGTTGTACTTCCAAGCTCTGCTGGTTCAGAAGCTACTGGAGTCACTTGAGGTTTTTTTGCCAATTCCTCTTTCAACTCTGCAATTTCTAAACGGAGTGACTTTACTAATGCTGCATAAGTTTCATAATCCTTGATGACATCATCCAAGAATTCATCAACCTCTGCTTTACTATATCCACGTACTTCTCTTCCAAAATCCTGCTCAAAAATATCTTTTGCTGTAAAAATAATACTTGCCATGTCTCTCTCCATTCTCAGTTGCTAGTATTATTATATAAAAAAAGGCAAACAAAAAGCAAGGTCAAAGGCTCAATTTTCGGAAAAATTTTCAGCTACTTCGTTTAATTCCTCAAATGTTAATCTTTTTGTAATATAGTTGTCTTTCTTTTTCATCAGTTCGTAAAAATACTTCAGTTTTGTTTCATTTTCTTCATCATAAAAAAGATAGGCTCCATCTGTATTTTCAAGTAAGAAAAGTTGATAATCTCGTAATTGACCCTTGTGTTCATAGTTCGGATAGGCGTATTTAACAAAATCAACTTGTTTAAATTCACTAAGTTTAACCCGATTCCCCTCATTCCAGTTTTCCCCATGAGTCTCAAAATCAAAGATAGTCGCAAGTTGGAAACCAAAGTCATCTTTCATATCTCTGGCCACCTCCAAAACCCAGTGTTCAAATCCCAGAGTTCCCGTAAACACCAACCATTTCAACCCTTCGTCAGCCATTTTTTCCAAATCTCTACGAATGGCTTTTTTAATAATTTTTAAACGAATATCTTTGTCATTAAACAATCCTAAATCAAAGCTAGAATAGCCTAAAACCAAGGCTGTATGCATTTTTTCACCCTTTCTGTTCACTTTTATGGTATAATAGAGTGATGTTATTGTACCAATAAGGAGAATTATGGTCAACTATCCTCATAGACTTTCATCGAAAAAAAAACAACAAGTCACCTCACAAACTAAAAATTTCGCAAATCGTGGGATGACCTTTGAGAAGATGATCAATGCTACAAACGAGTATTATCTGACACACGGTTTAGCTGTTATTCATAAGAAACCAACTCCTGTTCAGATTGTCCGCGTAGACTATCCTCAGCGTAGTCGTGCTAAGATTGTTGAAGCTTATTTTAGACAAGCATCGACTACCGATTATTCTGGAGTTTATGAAGGGTTTTACATCGATTTCGAAGCCAAGGAAACCAAGCAAAAACATGCGATTCCGATGAAGAACTTCCATCCTCATCAGATTCGGCATATGGAACAAGTCCTTGAACAAAAAGGAATTTGCTTTGTCCTTCTTCATTTTTCTTCTTATCAAGAAACGTATTTATTGCCGGCACTTGACCTCATCCGTTTTTATCATCAGGATATGGGAAAAAAGTCAATGCCGCTTGACTATATCAAAGAATTCGGTTATGTGATTGAGCAGTCTGCTTTTCCACAAATTCCTTACCTTGATACAGTCAAACAACATTTACTAGGTGGTAAAACAATATGAACAAACAAACTATCTTGCGCATCGCTAAATACCTCGGCATTGGTGTGATTAGCTTATTTATCGCAGCTTTCCTGCTTGGTGGTGGTGTCTTTCTTTACTATGCAAACAAGGCTCCTGAACTTTCCGAGAGTAAACTTGTTGCAACTACATCCAGTAAAATTTATGATAGCAAAAATGAACTAATCGCAGATTTAGGCGCTGAACGTCGTGTCAATGCTCAAAGTAGTGACATTCCTACTGATCTTGTCAATGCGATTGTCTCTATCGAAGATCACCGTTTCTTTAACCACAGAGGAATTGATAGCATTCGTATAGCAGGAGCATTCCTTCGTAACCTTCGAAGCAATAGTGGTCTTCAAGGTGGATCAACTTTGACTCAGCAGTTAATTAAATTAACTTACTTTTCAACATCAACAGCTGATCAAACTCTATCCCGTAAAGTTCAAGAGGCTTGGTTAGCTATCCAGCTAGAGCGAACTGCAACTAAGCAAGAAATCTTAACCTATTACATCAACAAGGTCTACATGTCAAATGGTAACTATGGTATGCAGACAGCTGCGGAAAACTATTATGGTAAGGACCTCAAAGACTTATCCATTCCTCAGCTAGCACTCTTAGCAGGTATGCCACAGGCTCCAAATCAATATGATCCTTATTCTAACCCTGAAGCAGCCCTTGAAAGACGGAACCTCGTTTTGTCAGAAATGCAAAAACAAGGTTACCTTACAGCCGAACAATATGAAACAGCCATCAATACTCCAATCACAGATGGACTTCAAAGTCTAAAATCTATTAATAGCTATCCACAGTACATGGATAACTATCTTAAAGAGGTTATTGATCAAGTGGAGCAAGAAACAGGTTATAATCTATTAACAACAGGTATGGAAGTCTATACCAACGTTGACCCAGAGGTACAAAAACACCTTTGGGACGTCTATAATACTGATCAATACGTAAACTATCCTGATGATGATATCCAAGCAGCTTCTACTATCGTTGATGTATCAAATGGTAAAGTTATTGCCCAACTCGGAGCTCGTCACCAAGCAAGTAACGTTTCATTTGGTACCAACCAAGCTGTGGAAACCAATCGTGACTGGGGTTCTAGCATGAAACCAATCACAGACTATGCTCCCGCACTAGAGTATGGAATTTATGACTCAACAGCCTACATGCTTAAAGATGCTCCCTACAACTATCCAGGTACAAATATCCCTCTTTACAACTGGGATAGAGGCTATTTGGGCAGTATCACCCTACAAACAGCTATCCAACAATCACGGAACGTACCAGCAGTTGAAACTCTTGACAAAGTTGGATTAGACCAAGCTAAAACTTTCTTAAATGGTCTAGGAATTGACTACCCAACTATGGTCTATGCTAATGCTATATCAAGTAATACAACTGAATCAAATAGAAAATATGGTGCAAGCAGCGAAAAAATGGCTGCTGCTTACGCTGCTTTTGCTAACGGTGGTATCTACCATAAACCAATGTATATCAACAAGATTGTCTTTAGTGACGGTAGTTCAAAAGAGTACTCTGATCCTGGCTCACGCGCTATGAAAGAAACAACTGCCTATATGATGACAGAAATGATGAAAACAGTATTATACTCTGGTATAGGTCGAGATGCTTATATTTCATGGCTTCCACAAGCAGGTAAGACGGGTACATCTAACTATACAGATGATGAAATTGAAAATTACATTAAGAGATACGATTATGTCGCACCTGATGAATCGTTTGTAGGATATACCCGCAAATATTCAATGGCGGTTTGGACAGGTTATTCAAATCGTCTCACTCCAATCGAAGGAGATGGATTTAGAGTAGCGGCCAACATCTATCGCTCAATGATGCAGTACCTTTCCGAGGATGATTCCCCTGGTGACTGGACGATGCCAGAAGGACTTCATAGAAGTGGTGATTACATCTTCAAGAATGGGGCACGTAGCAACTGGATTCCACAGTCAACTCAAGCAAGTTCGACAACAGAGAGCTCTAGCTCAAGTTCAACTTCAACAACTGAAAGTGAAAGCTCTTCAAACGAAAATACGAATGGTACTCCTAATCCAAATGCAACGCAACCAAACTCATCTGCAAATTCTCAACAACAAAACCAACCCCAACAAAATCCACGAAGACAGCAATAAAATATAGAAAAAACTGAGAATAACACCTCAGTTTTTTCTATATAGTTTATATCAAACTTTTTAAAAATATGTAGAGAAACAACTGAACAGGTTAAATACCTCAATCGCAACCTTATCCCAAACACATGATAAATAGTCGGGAAAACTGTTTAATATTATAGATAAAAGATACCTTATTTTTATGTAGTTTATCTATGAACAGGGGCGTGACTTAGAAAGTCTAATCTACTACTTCAATGCAGGGATTAAACCAATAATCAACATGCTAAACTAAAGTCTCAGGAAGGGTATCAAAAGGCCAGACTTTTTGTCCGGCCTCTTTTTTATTATTTAACATGATTTGCAAGGTCTTCTTGCGCTTTTTTATTAGATTCTTCTTTTTCTTTCTTCCATTTATCTTGAGCTTTTTGATATTCATCAGCAGTTACTGGCTTATCTTGAAGTTCAAGGTATTTGTACAAGAGAGGTTCAGTTGTTCCCTTGTTACCTGAGTAAGCAAATGGAAGCGTAAATGGTACCATCTTAGACAACATTGGACGTCCAGTTTGAGAAGATGTTGGAATAATCAAAGCACTATCTGTCAACCAAGCTTGGGCTGCAGCATATTTGTCATAACGTTTTGAAACGTCAGTGTTTTCATTTCCAGCTTCAACAACCATCTTTTCGTAGTCTTCCAAACCAACTTGTTTGGCAGCAGCATTATTTGTTCCTGCATCAAATCCTAGGTAAGTTTTAGTGTTTTCACCGACTGATGGTTTGATGATATCAAGGTAAGTAGATGGGTCTGCAAAGTCTGGAGTCCAACCAACGTTATCTGAAAGGTCCCAATCTTCCCCAGCAGCTGATTCTGCAAAGTAAGTGACATTGAGAACTTCATCTTTTGGAAGTTGTTGGATATCAACGACT
The DNA here is from genome assembly GCF_042140045.1 of Streptococcus nidrosiense. Lineage (NCBI taxonomy): Bacteria > Bacillati > Bacillota > Bacilli > Lactobacillales > Streptococcaceae > Streptococcus > Streptococcus nidrosiense. The sequence goes on along the minus strand of NZ_CP152419.1, from coordinate 887,384 downwards.
ACGTTATCAGTTCCTAATGTTGCTTCAAGTGATTGTTTCAATGATTGAACACGTTGTACTTTTGTAGTACTTGTTTGGTCAACCGGCATATCCAAGTGAATTGGGAATTGAACACCTTCTGCTTGGAGAGCTGTCTTAGCTTTAGCAAATTCTGCTTTTGCTTTTTCTGGACTGTAAAGACCGTCTTGAGCATCGTCTAGGTTAACATCTTTCCACTCGTCACCATAGGTCACCAATTTTTCCTTAACTAACTCACCAAAGTTTTTACCATCTGCTTGAACAAATGTTGGTGGTACGAACAAGTTACGAAGAAGTTTTGTTGCTCCACTTTCTCCATTGATTTGAGAAGTATAAGCTGTTCTATCAATACCGAAGGCAATCGATTGACGGAAGTCTTTGTTAAGGAGAGCTTTCTTAGTTGAAGTTTTTTGCTCATCTGTAGTCTTAGAAGTATATTTATAAGACTGACGATCAATATTGGTACCAATTAAGTAAGTTGAAGAATCTTGTGGTGTATAAACGATATTGTCTTTAAACTCTTTTTCAGTTTCAGGATAACTTGCACTTGTTGGGAATAGACGAGCCGTTGAGAAACCACCAGACTTAAAGGTTTCTGCAGGTTTATTTGTATCTTGACCATCCCAGAATGAGAGTTTTACTTTATCAATATGAACATTGTCCTTATCCCAGTAATTTGGATTCTTTTCAAATTCTACTGACGATTTAGCTACCAATGATTTCAACAAGTAAGGACCGTTATAAAGGATACTACTTGGATCAGTTGCTTTGGCAAAGTTACTTCCTTGTGAAGTAAGGAATTCTTCATTGACCGGTGCAAGAACACCCATAGTTGTTTTAGAGTTCCAGAAGCTTTCAGGTTTGTTCAAAGTGTATTGAACTGTCTGATCATCAATTGCCTTGATTCCAACTTCAGAAAAGTCTTTAACTTCACCTTTCACATATGCATCAAGACCCTTAATAGAATCTTGAACGAGATAAAGTGCTTCTGATTTATTGTCAGCTGCATATTTAAGACCTGTTACAAAGTCTTGAGCTTTCACAGCTGCGTACTCTTCACCTTCAGAAGTATACCATTTAGCATCTTTACGGATTGTGTAAGTGTAAGTCAAACCATCTTGAGATACAGACCAATCTTCTGCCATTGATGGCACAAAGTTTCCGTAGCGGTCATTTTCCATCAAACCGTCAATGACGTTACTAGTGATATTAGCAGTTGCTGCTTTACCAGTTGTCAAATAGTTGAGGTTGTCTGGGTCGGTTTCATACGTGTAAGAAAAAGTTTTCTCACCTTTTGCGCTCGAACCTGAACAAGCCGCCAAAACACCTGACGCCAACAGAGTCACTCCTGCTAGGGCCATTACTTTTGAAAATTTCATAATAAACTCCTTTATGACTTTTTATACATTATAGTCCCTTTTTTGCTAAGTGTCAATACAATTTTCAGAATTTTTCAAATTGAATTGAAAACAATTGCCATTTTAAAATTATTTTTTACAGTCAGTCACTTTTTTGGCATTCATATTTGAAAAATCTCTTTGTTAGCAGTTTTCAAGTAAATCTTTATGATATAATGAAAGGAGAAAATTGAAAGGAAATACCATGTCAAAAGAAGTTATTGTTGAAAGTTTTGAACTGGATCACACCATTGTTAAAGCACCGTATGTCCGTTTAATCGGAGAAGAAACAGGTCCTAAAGGAGATATCATTTCTAACTTTGATATTCGCTTGGTTCAACCAAATGAAGACTCTATCCCTACTGCTGGTCTTCATACAATCGAGCACCTCTTAGCCAAACTCATCCGTACTCGCATCGACGGGATGATTGATTGTTCACCATTTGGGTGTCGTACAGGTTTCCATATGATTATGTGGGGACGTCATACTAGCGCAGAAATCGCAGCTGTCATCAAGGATTCACTAAAGGAAATCGCTGAAACCACAACTTGGGAGGATGTCCCAGGAACAACCATTGAATCTTGTGGTAACTACAAGGATCATAGCCTTTTCTCTGCTAAGGAGTGGGCAAAATTGATTCTTGAACAAGGAATTTCAGACGATGCCTTTGAGCGTCATGTCATTTAACACAAAAGAACCAGCTTTTCAGCTGGTTCCTTTTTTGATTCGCAAAACTTTGATTTAGGCTTTTTCACGAATGACCAAGACACCATCTTCCATGTCGGCTTCAAGGTGTTTAGCATCAAGATTATCCAAGTGGAAGTCTGTTACTTTGTCACGGATTTGTTGTTCAACTACTCGACGGAGTGGACGAACACCCATGACTTCATCATAACCTTCTTCAGTCATGTATTCTTTAGCTGCATCGCTCACTGCCAAGTCGATTTCTTTCTTAGCAAGTGTCTTATTGACATCAATCAACATCAAATCCACAATCTTAGAAAGATCTTCCTTGCTCAAGTGTGAGAATTCGATAACAGCATTGAAACGGTTGAGGAACTCTGGACGGAAGTATGGTTTCAAACGATCCATTAGCTCTGGTTTGTCCGCATCTTCTGTCAAGTTGGCTTCATAACCAAAGCCAGCATTTGAAGTTGCGATAATCACTGTATTCTTGAAGTTTACAGTGTTACCTTGACCGTCTGTCAAACGACCATCATCCAATACTTGAAGAAGAAGAGTGATCACTTGAGGATCTGCCTTTTCAATCTCATCAAGAAGGACGATTGAGTATGGATTACGACGAACACGTTCAGTCAATGTATTGTTGTTGTCATCGTAACCAACATAACCTGCAGTAGTACCAATCAATTTAGAAACGGCTGTACGGTCGCTGTATTCAGACATATCCAAACGAATGATGGCATCTTTCGTTCCGAACATATCAAGAGCTAATTGTTTAGCCAACTCAGTTTTACCAACACCAGTAGGACCTACAAAGAGGAAGCTACCAATTGGACGGTTACCTTCGTCAAATCCTGCACGGTTACGACGGATGGCACGTGCCACTGCTTCAACGGCTTTATCTTGACCGATAACCTTAGTTTGCAAACGGTTGCCCATATCTTTCAAACGTTCAATATCAGTTGCACCCATTTGTGAAACAGGAATACCTGTCATACGTTCTACAGACTCAGCTACGTCATTAACAGTCGCTGTAACCTTGTGATCTTCTGTATGGTTAGCAATTTGCTTTTCAAGTTCTTCGATACGAACTTTTGCATTTAATGCTGCTTCGTAATCTTCTTTAGCAGCTGCAGCTTCTTGTTTAGCTTTTTCTTCTTCAATTTCATGTTCCACAGCATGTACATCTGTCACTGGGTGTTGTGCTGCCAAGTGAGCAGCTGTCACATCGACCAAGTCGATAGCCTTATCTGGCAAGCTACGTTGTGGAATATATTGAACAGAGTAATCAACAGCCGCTTTCAATACTTCATCTGGCAAGATAACATTGTGGTGGTGTTGATAAAGATCACGGATCCCTTGGAGAATCTTGAAAGTATCTTCAGCAGATGGTGCATTAACTTTTACTTCGTTGAAACGACGAGCAAGAGCAGCATTTTTCAAAATAGTGTTGCGATATTCATCTTGAGTTGTTGCCCCAATCACCGTCAATTCACCACGTGAAAGAGCTGGTTTCAAGATATCAGCAAGACCTTTAGATCCTTGACCATCCCCTGTGCTACCTGCACCAAGGATTTGGTGGATTTCATCGAAGAAGAGGATAATATTTCCAGCCTCTTTAACCTCGTTTACCAGGTTTTGAATGTTTTCTTCAAAGCTACCACGGTATTGAGTACCAGCTTCAAGTCCAGAAATATCAATTGAAATGATTTCTTTGTTCTTGATTGCTGCTGGAACGTCTCCATTCACAATAGCTTGAGCCAAACCTTCAACTACTGCTGTTTTACCAACACCAGCATCACCGACAAGAACTGGGTTATTCTTTGTACGACGAGAAAGGATTTCAGATGTTTCTTGAATTTCCTTATTACGTCCAATAACCGGATCTAACTTACCTTCACGAGCTTCAGCTGTTAAGTTACGTCCAAGTTTTGCAAGAATACCATCTTGTTTCATAGCTTTACCTTGAACATACTGAGCTTGGTCACTTCCTTCACTTGGCAGCTGACCTGTTTGACGATAAATAGCAAATTCTTCAGGTGTTACTTCACGACCGTTAATCAAGTAACGACGGTTTTCTGAACTGTATCCACGCATACCGCCCATTAATTGGTTAAACAAATCATCCATGTTGTTAAAGTTATTAAAGTTGTTGTTCATATTTCATACCTCGTTTGTTTTCAAAATTAGTTAGTCAAATTAATTTGACTTTCTCTGACCTTTGTTTTAAAAAATTTAGACTAGCTATTTGCTACTCTACGTATAATTTCAGGTTTTTCTTTATCCAATAAAGGTTTTGTGATTGGACTTCTAAAAATACTAATGTTCATCATAGGTTGTACCTCTTTTCTAGGTTTTACCCATACTTTGACCTTAAGATAAATTACACAATCACCTTAAAATCAAGGTTTTCTAAGGATTTCCTTATCCTTATGTTCTTAGTATATCACTTTGGTCAGTAATAGTCAAGAGATTTGACCAAATTTGACTATTTTTTTTAAAAAATTTTTTATAACAAAAAAACCAGTCAAAATGACTGGTTTTTAATTTATTATTTATGAATCTTAGCTCAATGCGTCATCCATTGAAAGAACTTCGTGGAAGACACGTTGTGTCAATTCAGTTTTTTGTTCTGGAGTGAGGTACTTAGTATTTACACAGTATCCTGAGATACGTACGATTACGTCTTCACCTGACATGATCTTTTCGTAAACATCATTCAAGTCCATAACGTTCAAGTTAACGTGTTGTCCACCGTTTTCGAAGTAACCATCAAGGATTGTTACCAAGTTATCAACTTGTTCGTCACGAGTTTTACCAAGAGCACGTGGTGATACTTGAGTTGTCAATGAGATACCATCAGCTGCGTAACCAAAGTCAAGGCTAGCAAGTGAGTTCAAGTTTTGCAACCATCCACCTTTAGCTTTGTTAGATGGGTTAGCACCTGGTGAGAAGAATTCAAGTTTAGACAAGTTCACTGAACCATCTTCGTTGAGGTATACACCTTTGTGGACTGGTGAGTTACCAGTTTGTTTAGAGTAAGCAACGTTAGATGTGATTGTCAAAAGTGAAACTGTAGCTTCTGCGTTCTTGTAAAGTTTGTGGCTACGTAGACGAGTTGTGTAAGCTTCGATCAACCATTCTGCCAATTCGTTTGAACGTGGGTCATCTTCACCCCAACGTGGGTATTCACCGATTGTTTCGTAATCGTAGATGTAGCCATTTTCATCACGGATTGGTTTAACTGTAGCGTATTTGATAGCTGACAATGTGTCAACAGTGTTAGCGAATCCACAGATACCGAATCCCATGTTAGCACGTTGTTTAGTTGGCAAGAAGGCCATTTGAACAGCTTCGTAGTTGTACTTATCAGTCATGTAGTGGATGATGTTCAAAGCATCTACGTAAGTGTCTGTCAACCAGTCAAGAGATTTTTCAAAGTTAGCTTTAACTGATTCGAATTCAAGAACTTCGTCACGGATTGGTTCGATGTCAAATACTTTGTAGTCTTTATGAACATCATCGTAACCACCGTTCAAACCAGTAAGAAGAGCTTTAAGAACGTTAACGCGAGCACCGAAGTACTGGATGTTGTGACGTTGTTCTTCGTTTTCTGGGTCAAGTGGAGATACACAACATGAGATACAGCTCATTTCACCATATCCATCTTTAGCCATTGTTGTTACACCTTCGTATTGGATTGAAGAGTGTTTGTGGCTCATGTGCATACAGTAGCGGCGGAAGTTGTATGGCAATTTGTCAGTCCAAAGAACTGTCAAGTTTGGTTCTGGAGAGTTACCGATGTTGTCAAGAGTGTTCAAGAAACGGTAGTCCATCTTAGTAACACGGTGACGACCGTCGTTACCCATACCAGCCATAGAAGTTGTGATGAAAGTTGGGTCACCTGAGTACAATTGGTCATAAGCTTTTGTACGAGCAAATTTAACTGTACGAAGTTTCATAACGAAATCATCAACAAATTCTTGGATTTCTGATTCAGTAAATGTACCACGAGCAAGGTCACGTTCTGCAAAGATGTCCAATACGATTGGCACACGTCCTAGAGATGTAGCAGCACCGTTGATAACACGGCAGACAGACATGAAGGCGATGTTAACCCATTGGATTGCTTCTTTAACGTTCATCGCAGGTTTGCGAACGTCAACTCCGTAAAGGTCACCCAAGCGAACAACTTGTTGCAATGCTTGGTATTGAAGATTGATTTCTTCACGAAGACGGATTGTTTCTTCATCGATTTCTTCGATTGAATTCCAATCGTTTACTTTTTCTTGCATCAAGTAGTCTGCACCGTAAAGAGCAAGACGTGCGTAAACACCGATGATACGTCCGCGTGAGTATGCATCTGGAAGACCAGTTACAGTGTGTGCGTGACGAGCGCGACGAATGTTTGAAGTGTAAGCGCGGAAGATACCGTCGTTAACTGTTGTTACGTATTTAGTGAAAATTTCGTGAACAGCTGGATCTGGTTCGTATCCATTTTCTTTCAAAGTAGTTTCAGCCATACGGATACCACCTTTTGGCATGAAGTTCAATTTGAAGAGTTCATCGTTTTGGATACCATAAATCAATTCGTTTTCTTTGTCGATAAATCCAGCAGGAATATCAGCAATAGAAGTTGGACGAGTGTCCATTGGGAAACGAGTTTCTTCGTAGTGTGCTTTAGTTTCTTCTACGATTTTTTTGATGTGAAGTGAACGCTCTGTTGGTCCTGCAAGGAAGCTTTCGTCTCCATCGTAAGGTGTGTAGTTAGCTTGTACAAAGCGTGATACACTTGCTTTTTCTTTCCAGTCAACACCTTTAAAGCCTTCCCAGGCTTTGTCAAAAATATCTTGTGCTTCAACAACTGTCTTAACAACCATGTTAATGTCCTCTTTTTTCTTTCTAGTAACAGTCATCTGTTACATTCATGTATTCAGTATAACACACAGTAAACGATTTCAACAACTAAAAACTCACTTTTTTAACACTTTCTTTTCTAATACAGTTCAAAATATTCCACAAACTGTATTATATTTTTGAAAGAGGTTATTTGATTTTCAATTTTTCAGAAAAAGAGTATAATAAAATTAAACAAACTAGCACTGAGAGGTTTCTCCATGTTGATTTTTCCACTAATGAATGATTTATCTCGTAAAATCATCCATATTGACATGGATGCCTTTTTTGCTGCGGTAGAAATTCGGGACAATCCCAAACTAAAAGGGAAACCCGTTGTTATTGGTAGTGACCCGAGAAAAACAGGTGGTCGCGGAGTTGTTTCGACTTGTAGTTATGAAGCGAGAGCCTTTGGCATCCACTCAGCCATGAGTTCTAAAGAGGCCTATGAACGTTGCCCTCAAGCCGTTTTCATTTCTGGAAACTACGAAAAATATACTGCTGTCGGTCAACAGATTCGAGCTATTTTCAAACGTTATACGGATAATATCGAGCCTATGAGTATCGATGAAGCTTATCTAGACGTGACTGAAAACAAACTCGGCATCAAGTCCGCTGTTAAAATAGCTCGACTAATTCAACAAGATATTTGGCAAGAACTTCATCTGACTGCTTCTGCTGGTGTGTCTTACAATAAATTCTTAGCTAAAATCGCTAGCGATTACCAAAAACCTCGAGGTCTGACAGTTATTCTCCCTGATGAAGCTGAAGATTTTCTCAAACAAATGGATATCGCTAAATTCCACGGTGTAGGTAAGAAAACAGTTGAGAAATTGCATCAAATGGGGGTATTTACAGGTGCTGATCTTTTAAAAATTTCTGAAATTAGTCTCATTGACCGTTTTGGTAGACTCGGTTTTGACCTGTATCGCAAGGCTCGTGGTATTGATAATTCTCCCGTCAAATCCAATCGCATTCGTAAGTCTATCGGTAAAGAAAAAACCTATAGTAAGGTTCTCAATCTAGAAGAGGATATCAAAAAAGAGCTAACCCTCCTTTCGGAAAGAGTTGCCCTAAGTCTTCAAAAACATGAAAAATCTGGAAAGATTGTTATTTTAAAAATCCGCTATGCTGACTTTTCTACAATGACTAAGCGGAAAAGCTTATCTCAAAAGATCCAAGATGCTGGAACTATTTCACAAATGGCTATCCAACTTTACGAATCTCTGACAGATAAAGATAAAGACGTTCGCTTATTGGGTGTCACTGTGACTGGATTTTAAAACCTTGAAGGAATCTTCCCTCAAGGTTTTTTTATTATACAAATAATCGAACAAAGCTATAAAGCAACAAGACACTACCAAGGACAATACGGTATTTACCGAAGACTGTAAAGTCGTGTTTCTTAACATAGCTGGTCAAGAAACGAATAGCAACCATGCTGACTGCAAAAGCGACTACCATGGCTACTAAGAGTAAGAAGAATTGACCAAAACTCAAAACTTCTCCTGCCTTGATGAATTTAAAAATCTTCAAGGCACTAGCTCCAAACATAACAGGAATTCCTAGATAGAAGGTGAATTCTGTCACCACTGAACGACTGGTTCCATTTAACAAACCACCGACGATAGTCGCACCTGAACGGCTAGTCCCTGGTAAAAGGGCCAAGACTTGGAAAAGTCCGATATAGAGGGCTGTTTTATAAGGCAACTTATCTAGTTCAGTTACTGTTGGCTCAATCGCTTGCGCTTTGTTACGTTTTTCAAGATAGATAAAGGCAACCCCATAAACAATCAGCATAATAGCTACTGAAACCATATTATGGAAATGAGTATCAAACCAATCATCAAACTTAAAGACTAAAAGAAGAGGGAGGGTTGCAACAAATACTTTGGACCATAATTGCCAAGTTCTACGAACTTCGACTTTATCCTTGCCTGGTTTGAAAGGATTCAGTTTGTTAAAGTAGATAACCATAACGGCTAGGATAGCACCCAGTTGAATGACTACGTTAAACATAGACATAAAAGCTTCATTTTGATCTTTATACTGGATAAACTCTTCTGCCAAAATCAAGTGACCAGTACTTGAAATCGGCAACCATTCCGTAATTCCTTCAACAATCCCAAAAAAGATAGATTTTAAAATTTCAATAAGATACATAGATAACTCCTTTTTCTATCCTCCATTATATCATACTTTTAAAGGCTGTGTTGAGTTTTCTTTAGAAAGCACCAATACTTCCACCACCGCCACCGCCTGAGAAACCTCCACCAGAGCTACCGCTTCCAGATGATACAGAGAAGGTACTTGCTGTATTTGCGACCGAAGTGTATTGATTAATGTGAGCAGCAGATGTATGAAACTGTTTATCCCAGCCACAAGATACATAAAGATTCATAGTTTCGTTTTCAAGTTGAATATTGTGGAGCTTCATGATCTTATTCACTTTCTTTGCGTATCCATACAGAGTTGCATAAACCAAAATACGATTCCAAAGTACAATGCTCTCTAGTTCAGCCTTATCAAGATGAGCAATATCACGAAGCATATTTTCAAAACTTGTCCAAAGGTAATAGGCTTCTGCCCCTTCTTCGTTTAAGACTCCATCACGAGATGGACCTCGAGTCACAAAATAAACTAAGGCACTGGCAAGTAAGCCTATTAAACCTAGGGAAAGTAAAGGAAGTGAGAAATAACCACGTGTTCGCAGACTATAATAAAAGACAAGAAGGCCTATTAAACCTGTTATAGCTGAACAGACTTTCATCCCATTCACAAGACTACTTTCTTTATCAGTCAAAGGACGATAATAGCTTGGAAGACGTAGAATTTTTACCTTGTCTCGAACACAACTTTGCATGCGTTGAAGTCGTCTCTCGAAGGAACGCTTGAGATGCAAGCCGAATTCGCGAATATGCTGCTCATCAGCTTCCTTAGCTCCATGGAATAGTCCTGAAGAAACTTGATACTCTGGAAAAAGGTCTGAAAGAGCCAGTTCTTTATTAGTTGAGAGAGTCATCCGCAAGCATTCTTTTTCAAAATTCGACAAGCCTTTTTCACTATTGATTTTTATCCACGGTTCTTCTTCACCCTGAAAAATGGATAAATGCCCTCGATCAACTAAGTCTAGCAAAGTCGCCTGAATCAATCGTTCAAAAGAGAATTTGCCAAACTTCTTCTTATTCAAGGGACTGATTTCCTCCAAGGAGGTAGAGTAAATAGCCTCCGCCAAAACCATTGGAGGTAGGTCCATTGGAAGTTCGTAGAGTCGATGATCCTTGGGATATACCTTTTTGAGGGTCGTATGTTTACGAAATGCTCGATAATACATGATGGTCATCATCAATAACACGATAAAGACTATTGGGAAAATCCACTTTATCATGAGACTAGCTTGCACTTTGCTAGCTTTTATTTCTATCTCAATTTTTTTTAAATCTCTTAAACGCTCTTCTTCCAGTCCTTGGCTTGGAGCTACCGAGAAAGCCTCCCTGGGCCAATAGGCATGTAGCTCAACTTGACGTTTTCTAGGAAGAGTTTTCATCTTCACCCGATAAATATCATTTACTTTTTCGACACTACCCTCATTGAGGAGTTTTCCAGTATGAAAAAAAACTTTCTCTGCCGGACTATCTGAAGTTACTCGAAATTCTAAGTCTTTGATGTCTCCTGAACTATCTGTCAGTGGTTGCCAATTCAGCTCAGCAATATCCTGATATAAGAAAAGAAGATTTTTCAATTGCCAGGTAATGGTTACACGTACAGTGTCTCCAGCTTTTCCTGGATTTAAAATTATTACTTGATAGCCTTTCCCATTTTCCTTTGTGTAGGAAAGTGCATCTTCTATAATTTCTCCATTCTTTGATACAAGAACAGTGGGATCATCATCAATCTCAAAGCCTTCTGGCATTTTCCCTGCTTTTCCTAGTCCGACCGATTGACCATTAAAATCATCTTTAAAACGATAGGTGATTGTTTGTTGGAAAACTGCTGTATTATCTGCATGAATATTCAAATCTCCCTTATAAGATAGAATATCAAAGTCTACAGCAAAAACCAGGTGCGGTACCAATAGCAAACAGGCAAACACCAAAGTAAATAGCCATCTTTTTTTCATCGTATACTCCCTTTCAAGTTTTTTCACCATTATATCATTTTTTACAAGTAAGGGTTTACTAAGATTGAAAAAGTTCCGCTTTTTCGATACAATAGAGAGAAGCAATTTTAGACTAGAAATAGGAGAAATCATGAAAAAATTATGCTTAACTATCCTTGCTAGCCTGGCCCTTACTTTAGGACTAGTTAGCCAGGTCCAAGCCGATGAATATTTACGCATCGGTATGGAGGCAGCCTACGCACCCTTTAACTGGACTCAAGATGACGACAGTAACGGCGCTGTCAAAATCGATGGAACCAACCAATATGCTAATGGTTACGACGTCCAAATAGCTAAAAAGATTGCTAAGGACCTAGGCAAAGAGCCCTTAGTTGTTAAAACCAAGTGGGAAGGACTTGTTCCAGCCCTTACTTCTGGTAAGATTGATATGATCATTGCAGGTATGAGCCCAACTGCTGAACGCAAACAAGAAATTGCATTTTCAAGCAGCTACTATACTAGCGAACCAGTACTTTTGGTCAAAAAGGATTCTGCCTATGCAAACGCCAAATCACTAGAGGACTTTAGCGGAGCAAAAATCACTTCTCAACAAGGTGTTTACCTTTATGATTTGATTTCACAAATCTCAGGCGCTCAGAAGGAAACTGCCATGGGAGATTTCGCCCAAATGCGTCAAGCCCTTGAAGCTGGTGTCATTGATGCCTATGTTTCTGAACGACCAGAAGCTCTCACCGCCGAATCAGCAAACGCTAAGTTCAAAATGATTCAGCCTGAACCTGGTTTTAAAACTGGTGAAGAAGATACATCTATCGCTATTGGACTTCGTAAAGATGATGACCGTATTAGCCAAATCAACGCCAGTATTGAAACCATTTCTAAAGATGAACAAGTTGCGCTCATGGATCGTATGATTAAAGAGCAACCAGCAGAATCTACAACGACAGAAGAAAGCAACAGTAATTTCTTTGGTCAAGTCGCTAAAATTCTGACTGAAAACTGGCAACAACTCTTGCGTGGTGCTGGTATTACCCTTCTCATTTCAATTATCGGTACCATAGTTGGTCTCGCTATCGGTCTTGCTATCGGTGTCTTCCGTACAGCACCTCTATCTGAAAACCAATTTATCTTTGGTATCCAAAAACTAATTGGTTGGATTCTCAATATCTATATTGAAATTTTCCGTGGAACACCTATGATTGTACAATCTATGGTTATCTACTATGGAACTGCTCAAGCTTTCGGGATCAACCTAGACCGTACGCTAGCTGCTATCTTTATCGTTTCGATCAACACTGGTGCTTACATGACTGAAATTGTTCGTGGTGGTATCCTAGCTGTTGATAAGGGACAATTTGAAGCAGCAACTGCACTTGGTATGACTCATAATCAGACCATGCGTAAGATTGTTTTGCCTCAAGTTGTTCGAAATATTCTACCAGCGACTGGTAATGAGTTCGTCATAAACATCAAGGATACTTCTGTATTGAACGTTATCTCTGTTGTAGAACTTTACTTCTCAGGAAACACAGTAGCAACACAAACCTACCAGTACTTCCAAACCTTTACCATCATCGCAGTTATCTACTTTGTCCTCACCTTCACAGTAACGCGTATCCTACGCTTCATCGAAAAACGTATGGATATGGATACCTACACGACAGGTGCTAACCAAATGCAAACGGAGGATTTGAAATAATGAGTCAACCAATCCTTGAAATCAAACACCTCAAAAAATCCTACGGGCAAAACGAGGTCCTAAAAGACATCTCTCTCACTATTCATAAAGGAGAAGTGATTTCTATCATCGGTAGTTCCGGTAGTGGTAAATCAACCTTCCTACGTTCTATCAACCTTCTCGAAACACCAACTGAAGGTGAGATTCTTTATCACGGTGAAAACGTACTTGAAAAAGGGTATAATCTCACTCACTATCGTGAAAAACTAGGCATGGTTTTCCAATCCTTTAACCTCTTTGAAAATCTCAACGTTCTTGAAAATACGATTGTTGCACAGACAACTGTCCTCAAACGTGAACGATCAGAAGCAGAGAAAATTGCTAAAGAAAACCTTGAAAAAGTTGGCATGGGAGAGCGCTACTGGCAAGCTAAACCAAAACAACTTTCTGGTGGTCAAAAGCAACGTGTAGCCATTGCTCGCGCGCTTTCTATGAATCCTGATGCCATTCTCTTTGACGAGCCTACTTCAGCCCTTGACCCTGAAATGGTCGGTGAAGTTCTAAAAATCATGCAAGAACTAGCTCAAGAAGGCTTGACAATGATCGTTGTAACCCACGAAATGGAATTTGCTCGTGACGTATCACACCGTGTCATCTTTATGGACAAAGGTGTGATTGCAGAAGAAGGCAAACCTGAAGATTTATTTACAAATCCTAAAGAGGAACGTACAAGAGAATTTTTACAACGATATTTAGGATAAGATAAAAGCGGTTGGATAAACCTCTTAAACCAAGAGTTGTATTCCTTTTCAATCCCTAATCAACATTGAGTCAAAGGCTCATGAACATAAAAATCAAGGTCGGAGTTTTTTATCCCGACCTCTTTTTATATACTTTAAAAATCAGCTTTATCCCTTCTTCTGTTTCCTGAGCAAGTATTGCTTGTAGCTATATTCCTAATCTTTTATTTGATTTTCATGAGTGATACTCAATGAAAATCAAAGAGCAAACTAGGAAGCGAGCCGCAGGCTGTACTTGAGTACGGCAAGGCGAAGCTGACGTGGTTTGAATTTGATTTTCGAAGAGTATGAGATCACGCAGCTCCCTGTCAACCTAGCTCATCCTAACAAATAGATTTGTTGAGTAGGTCATAGCATGGCTATTTCGCCGTTCCATAAATAAAAGCAGACCCTAATTAGAGTCTGCTTGTATCCAAAGATTAATCTTCAAATTTTTCATGATTTTTTTCATAGAAATCAATTAATCCAAGGGCTGTTTCAAAGGAAATATTTTTAACTTTTGCACGTCCTTGAGCTAGAGCAATGATAGACATTTCACGTGCATTCGTTTCTTTAGAAATACGATAACCAGTGATCTTCTTATCACGAACCCAGCTAACAACTGATTCTACTTTTTCAAAGTTAGTCTTAGCCATGTTTTTCTCCTATTTTATTCTTTACGATATTTAATCGTATACGTTTTTATGGCATTTGTCAATAAAAAAACATATATCCAATCAAATAAGACGTTAAGATTTAGTTTACTTGGCTTTTAAAGCCGATAATATATGGGTTCGTATATCTTCAACTCCGTTAGGATTTGCTGGTAAGAAAATTGTATTATTACCTTGTTTTTCTGCAAAATTATTCAATGTATCTAAATACTGGTTAGTTAACAAGATTGACATGATTTGCTCTTCAGTTAATTCAACATTGGCTCCTTTTAACTCTTTAATAGAATCAGCAAGTCCATCAACAATTGCTTTTCGTTGCTCTGCGATCCCCACACCATGTAGGCGATCCTTTTCTGCCTCTGCTTCGGCCGCTGTTACGATCTTAATTTTATCTGCTTCGGCCAATTCTTGTGCTGCTACTCTCTTACGTTGAGCAGCATTGATTTCATTCATCGATTGCTTGACTTCCGCATCCGGCTCTACTTTGGTAATGAGCGTTTTGACGATAATGTACCCATACGTTGACATTTCTTCCGCTACTTGTTTTTGAACTTCTAATGCAATTTCATCCTTTTTCTCAAACAATTCATCCAAAGTTAACTTAGGAACTGATGAGCGCAATGCGTCTTCAATATAAGATTTGATTTGAGCCTCAGGTCTCATTAGTTTATAGTAAGCATCTGTAACATTTTGTTCATTTACTCGGTACTGTGTCGCAACATTCATCGTCACAAATACGTTATCTTGAGTCTTGGTTTCCACAACGATTTCACTTTGCAAGAGACGCAGTTGTACACGAGCTGCAATTTTATCAATCCCAAATGGTGCTCTTAGGTGAATACCACTATTGCTCAATTTTTGATACTTACCAAATCGTTCAATGATAGCTACTGATTGTTGTCGAACAACATAGATTGAGCTCATTAATATAGCTCCTACAATAAGCATTAGAATAATTAGAACAAGTATAACTTTTAAAACCATGGGAATCTCCCCCTTTCTTCACTTACATTATAGCACTAGTAAATAGGTTAGGCAAATAATATGATAAAAATTTCATAGCATATTAAACAAGCATATTATATAGGGTCTCATTCCCATTCAAGTTAATATAAGACGGGTCGAATTTTTCCATCCGGTGAATCAATCCCGCATAATCATGCTTGTTAGCAAGAGCAATCCCGATTAAGACTGGTCCTGTTCCCTTGCTGGCACGTTTAATATACTCAAAACGAGTGATATCATCATTTGGCCCCAAGATATCATTTACAAACTCTCGAAGTGCTCCCGGACGTTGTGGGAAATTCACTACAAAGTAATGCTTGATACCATCATAAATCAAGGCACGTTCTTCCATCTCTGGCATACGGTTGATGTCATTATTCCCTCCAGAAATGATACAACAAATAGTCTTGCCCTTAATATAATCGGATAATACTTCTAGAGCTGCAACACTAGCAGCACCCGCAGGTTCTGCTACGATACCTTGTTTAGAATAAAGATCAATTAAGGTCTCAGAAATCAAGCCTTCATCTACTCCGATAAGAGTTTCTACATGTTTGCGTGTTGCTTCATAGGTCAACTGTCCTACCTTTTGCACAGCAATTCCATCCGCAAACTTATCAATTTCTTTAAGTTTAACCGGTCCTCCAGCTTCAAAGGCAGCCTTCATAGAACGAGCACCTTCAGCCTCTACTCCAATGACCTCAATCTGAGGATTTGTTTCTTTAATATAAGTAGAAACACCTGAAATGAGACCTCCGCCTCCAACAGGTACCAAGATAGTATCAAATTCAATAGATTCTTTACGAGCTTCTTCTAAAATTTCATAGGCTACCGTACCCTGACCAGCTTGAACATAGGGATCATCAAAGGGATCAATAAAAGTACGATTTTCAGCTACGGTAAAGTCTTGAGCAGCCTTGGCTGAAGCATCAAAAGTATCCCCTACTAATTTAATGGTTACAAAATCTCCTCCAAAGAAACGAACCTGACCAATTTTCTGTTGAGGTGTCGTAATTGGCATAAAGATTGTTGCAGGAATATTCATCTCATTACATGTGTAGGCAACTCCTTGAGCGTGATTTCCCGCTGAAGCACACACTACACCACGTTCACGTTCCTCTTTTGTCAATTGGGAAATTGCGTAATAAGCCCCACGAATTTTAAAAGAACGGACACGTTGAGCATTTTCCTTTTTAAGATAAATTTTCGCTCCGTATTTTTCGGATAAATAATGATCGTAGTCAAGCGGCGTATTGGCTACTACACCACTCAAAACCTTGTGGGCTTTCACCACATCTTTTGCACTTAGCATAATCTCCTCCTCGATGAGTTTTCAAGATAAAAAACGAGTTAGGTTCCCCCCAACTCGCCTTCTGTTTATATTCTTAAAAATTAGTTGTAGATCTTGAATGCATCATCGTCGTTTTTACCGACAAATGGCATTGCTTTACGCAATTCTGCACCAACTTTTTCAATTTCAAGGTTAGCTGCTTGTTCACGGTAGGCAGTCAATTTTGGACGTCCAGCTTTGTAGTCATTTACAAAGTCGTTGGCGAATTTACCATTTTGGATGTCCGCAAGAACTGCTTTCATATTTTCTTTGACTTGTTCAGTGATTACACGTGGACCTGAAACATAGTCGCCATATTCAGCAGTGTTTGAAATTGATTGACGCATTTTCTTGAATCCACCTTCGTAGATCAAGTCAACGATCAATTTCATTTCGTGAAGAACTTCAAAGTAAGCCAATTCTGGAGCATAACCAGCTTCTGTCAAGACTTCAAAACCAGCTTCAATAAGGGCAGTCAAACCACCACAAAGTACTGCTTGTTCACCAAACAAGTCTTCTTCAGTTTCTTCTTTGTAAGTTGTTTCAAGAAGACCTACACGAGCTGCACCAACACCTTTACACCAGTCCATAGCGATGTCTTTAGCATTTCCTGTTGCATCTTGGTAGACAGCGTAAAGCGCTGGAACACCAAATCCTTCTTCGTAAGTACGACGTACCAAGTGTCCTGGTCCTTTAGGAGCACACATGAAGACGTCAACATCTGCAGGAACTTTGATGAATTCGAAGTGGATGTTGAAACCATGTGCAAATCCAACAGCATTTCCAGCTTCCAAGTTTGGTGCAATTTCTGCTTCGTACAATTCTTGTTGGATTTCGTCTGGAGCCAAGATCATGATAACATCAGCCAACTTAGTTGCTTCTGCTACTGTGTATGTATCAAAACCATCTTCTTTTGCTTTGTCAAAAGATTTACCTGGGCGTACACCGATGATCACATCACGACCTGAATCACGCAAGTTTTGAGCGTGAGCATGACCTTGTGAACCATAACCGATAACGGCGATTTTTTTACCGTCAAGTGCTGCTACTTTTACATCTTTTTCGTATTCCATTTGAACTGCCATAGTTTTTTCTCTCTTTTCTATTTTTATTGCCTATTAGGCTAGTTTAACAAATTGAGGTTGGATTTTTAGTCGCGGGTAAATCCAGTTGCACCCGTACGAGCGATATTCTTAATACCATATGGTCGAATCACTCGAATCAAAGCTTCACTCTTCTCTGCATTCCCAGTCATCTGAATGGTAATGGAACTTGGAGCTACATCGACTACTGTTGCACGGAAAGGTTGGATAATAGCCAAAATTTCTGCACGTTTTTCAGCAGGCGCTGAAACCTTTATAAGAATCACTTCTCGTTCTAAGTGGGGCTGATCCGTGATATCACGAATGCGAATCACATCAATCTGACGATTAAGTTGTTTGATGATTTGCTCAACTTCATCATGTGAGGCAACATCGATGATAATGGTAATTCGTGATACATTAGGATTTTCCGTTGCGCCCACAGAAATGCTTTCGATATTGACTTGACGTCTCGATAAGACTCCTGTGAAGCGATTGAGAACACCTGAACGGTTTTGAAGTTTGGCTGTTAACATTCTACGCATTAAACTTCACCCCCAACATCTCATGATTACTCTTACCAGCTGGTACCATCGGTAAAACATGTTCTTTACGAGAAATGTCTACTTCAATAAACATTGGTACATCTTCCATGATGACTTCCAAATCCTTCTCAAGAGTTTCAGGATTATCAAACTTATAATTTTTAATCCCGTAGGCTTGAGCCATCAATTGAAAGTCTGGCAAGGTTTCAAATACCGACTCTGAAGTTCGACCATCATAGAAGGCTTCTTGCCACTGGCGGACCATCCCAAGTGAGTGGTTGTTAAGCATGATGACCTTGATTGGAATCTTGTAAATATTTAAGATTGCTAATTCCTGATTGGTCATCTGGAAACCACCATCTCCGACAAAGAGAACAACTTCTTTATCTGGATTGGCAATCTTAGCACCAATAGCTGCAGGGACTCCGAATCCCATAGTTCCTAAACCACCTGACGTAACCAATTGACGCTCGTTTTTGTAAGGATAGTATTGAGCCGTCCACATTTGGTGTTGCCCAACGTCTGTTACAACAATAGCATCACCCTTGGTCAACTCACCGATACGTTCAATAACTGCTTGAGGTTGAACCACACGTTCTTTCTTATCATATGAACGAACACGATTCTTATCTTTTGTAACTTTTTCAATCCACTTTTCAGTATTGTTACGAACAATTGGCTCAACTAGCAACTGCTGTAAGGCCTTTTTCGCATCACCAACAACCGGAATATCAACTGCGATAATCTTACCAATCTCTGCAGGATCGATATCAATATGTGCTACTTTTGCATTCTTAGCAAAGGTTTTAGGATTTCCAGTCAAACGGTCATCAAAGCGACAACCAATAGAAATCATAAAATCAGCCTCAGTCATCGCAATGTTAGCTGCAAAGGAACCGTGCATTCCACCCATTCCCAAAAACAGTGGATGGCTAGTTGCAATTGTTCCCTGTCCCAAAAGACTTGTCACAACTGGAATTTGATAACGCTCTGCAAATTCATTTAACTCCCCTGCAGCCTCAGCGTAACTAATCCCACCACCAGCTAGCAAAACTGGTTTTTTAGCCTTAGACAATTGCTTCAAGATTTTCTTGATTTGCATATCATTTGGCTCAAGTGTTGGCTGATAACTTGGTAAATCTATCTCTGGAGAGTAAATGAAGTCTGTCTCAAGCGCAGAAACATCTTTTGGTAGGTCAATGACGACTGGCCCTGGACGACCTGTAGTCGCAATATGCACAGCTTCTGTAATAATTCGCGGAATATCCGCAGTTTCTCGAACCTGATAATTGTACTTAGTGATTGGCATGGTGATACCAACGATATCAGCTTCTTGAAAAGCATCCTTACCGATTCCCGCTCTTGCAACTTGTCCTGTGAAGACCAAAAGGGGAACACTATCACTCATAGCATCTGCGATCCCTGTAATGGCATTTGTAGCTCCTGGTCCGCTTGTGACGACTGCAACACCCAGTTTTCCTGTTGACTTAGCATAACCTTCAGCTTCGTGAAGACAGCCCTGCTCATGGCGACCTAGAATATGGCGGATTCCCTTAAAATTATAAATAGCATCATATAAAGGAAGTACTGCTCCACCAGGATAACCAAAAATCGTGTCGATTCCTAAGTCGCGAAGTGTTTCCAAAACAAGATCCGATCCCGTCTTAGGTGAGTCTAAAATGATTTTCTCCATCGTTCCCCTTTCTCTTCTCTTAAAAATAGCTTGTTACTATCATACCATTTTTTCAAAAATTTTCAAGAGAAAAGAGCAAATTTTCTGAATTTTCTATCTAGATATTTTACAATATTAAATGAATTAGAAAGTTTATACGTATTTATATTTTTTAACAGAAAAAAGGTTGAGACAGATCTGTCTTCAACCTTTCATGTTAAATTATTACTAATTAAAGTGAGTTAACGTCAACCTTGATACCAACACCTTGAGTAGTTGTGATTGTCAAGCTTGTTACATAAGTTCCTTTAGCAGTAGCTGGTTTAGCTTTTTGGATTGTTTCGTTGAATGCTTTGAAGTTTTCAACCAACTTGTCAGCTTCAAATGAAACTTTACCGATGATCGCTTGTACGATACCTGCACGGTCTGCACGGTAAGTGATTTTACCACCTTTAGACTCTTCAACTGCTTTAGCAACATCCATTGTTACAGTACCAGTTTTAGGGTTTGGCATCAAGTTACGAGGTCCAAGGACACGTCCAAGACGTCCAACAAGAGCCATCATGTCAGGTGTAGCGATAACTACATCGAAGTCCAACCAACCGTCGTTGATTTTAGCAACAAGGTCATCTTCACCAACAAAGTCTGCACCAGCAGCTTTTGCTTCTTCAGCTTTTGCACCACGTGCAAATACAAGAACGCGAGCTGTTTTACCAGTACCGTTTGGCAATACCATTGCTCCACGGATTTGTTGGTCAGCTTTTTTAACGTCAATGTTCAAGTTGTAAGCAACTTCTACAGTTGCGTCAAATTTTGCAAAGTTAGTTTCTTTTGCAAGAGCTACAGCTTCTTCTACGCTGTATGCTTTTGTGCTGTCGATCTTCTCAAGAGCAGCACGAAGTTGTTTGCTTTTTTTAGCCATTTTCTATTCTCCTTGTAAGTGGTTCAATCGATTTTCATCTCCCACGTCACTTCTCGAAATGATGAAGTCTTGCGGGTTATATAGGGATGTTATTGATTAGTCAACAACAGTGAATCCCATAGAACGAGCAGTACCTTCGATCATACGCATTGCAGACTCAATGTTTGCAGCGTTCAAATCTGGCATCTTAGTTTCTGCAATTTCTTGTACTTGTGCACGAGTAACTGTAGCAACTTTAGTTTTGTTAGGTGTACCTGATCCTTTTTCAACACCTGCAGCTTTTTTCAAAAGAACAGCAGCTGGTGGTGTTTTTGTAACGAAAGTAAATGATTTGTCTTCGTATACTGAGATAACAACTGGAATGATCATACCAGCTTGGTCAGCAGTACGAGCGTTGAACTCTTTTGTGAATCCCATGATGTTGATACCAGCTTGACCAAGAGCAGGTCCAACCGGTGGAGCTGGTGTAGCTTTACCAGCAGGGATTTGCAATTTTACAAGTTTTTCGACTTTTTTAGCCATTTTTAAATCCTCCTTTGTGGTTTTGGCGGTAATTTAGAGATTTTTACCTCCCACAAGTATGCTTTACACATACCCATCTATTATACACTATTTTTAAAAAAATGCAAGAGAAATTTTTATTTTTGATATTTCTTTATGTTACACCTTTTTTGGTGCAATTAATCTTCAAAATCTTCTACCATGATGGAAAGAATTCATTCGCTCAAAGTCAGTACAAAACTCAAGCCCTTTTCAGTAGCACCGCTTTCCACAAATCCAATAGACTCAAAACATCTTATAGAGATACGATTGAAAGTGTAGATTTCTTGAACTTTCAATTGTTTCCAACCCTTTTGCCGAGCTAGATCAATCAAAATCTTCAATACCTTGCGTCCAAGTCCCTGATGTTGATAAGTCGGATTGCCAATCACAATAGGAAGATTCTCCTGAGATAAGGTTACATCCCCAATTGGAAGCCACTCTCCCTTTTCTCGAAACTCAAACCAGAACAAATCCCCGTGACTCTCTAAATAGGAATACATAGCATTTAATTTTTCTGAACTATAAGGTATTCTAATACCGTCTACAAGTTCCACCAAATCCACATCTTGATACCAGGCCAAAGCTGCATCCTGATGATCTGCTAAAAAATAGGGAACTAAACGTAAGGAATCATCTATCTGAATGATTTTTGTCATCATTTTCTACTCCTAATACTAGCTCCGCTGCTTGATTAAAACCATCACACCAGTTATACCATTTTGCTTCATAATCATCTTGAGGTAAGATATGATTTTTTAAATCCAGAACAGAGTATATCTTTCTTTTCTCACAAGCTTGCGCATAGAGATGATATAGTTCGTCACCTCCATCTCTATCAAACTCAGCAGAAATTGTATCCTGGCCTACCAACAAAGCCTGATAAGCCCTGTGATGGCCATCTGTAATCAAGAAGCAATTTCCAAATGCAAGAACACTGATTGGATTGATATTGGGCTTTTCTTTCGACTGATAAAGCATCTGGATATCTTGTAACTTCTTTTCTGATAAGTATAGTTGAGTCGGATGAAGATTTTTTATGTTGACTTCCATTTTTATCTCCTCAAAAAGGGTCAATTCCTACTTCTGCTTTCCTTTGAAGCGCCATTGAAAACGCAGTTTATCGTAGAAAGGAAACTCCATAAACAAAACTCCTAGGCCTACACAAAGGCTGGCAATCACATCTGATGGGTAGTGAACTCCCAGATAAATTCTTGATACCAATACACTGACTAAGTAAATACCAAGTCCGATTTGCACGACTTTTCTCCAAGTTGTATTCTTAATCCGTTGGCTCAAAATCACAATCAAAGATCCTACCATGAGCGTCACAGCTAGAGAATGTCCACTAGGAAAAGAAAAACCTTTTTCCTCTACTAGATGTACTATTTCTGGTCTAGGTCGTTGGTAGATATTTTTAAAAGTTACGATTAAGATTCCAGCTAAAGTCAAATTCCCCAGCATGAGATAACTTTCCATCTTCCATTGCTTACGATAAAATATAAAAGCTACAATTAAAACCCAGCTAATAATGACTGGGATATCAATTAAGTGCGTAATTGCCCGAAAAAGAAGCGTTAAGATCTCAGGTAAATCACCTCTAATGGCAGTCTGAATCGGCTGATCAAAACTGACCAGCATTTCTGGATAAAATTTGACAATATAGCCAATAATCATAAAAAGTAAAAGGGCAAAAGAGCCCTTCATCATAAATGTTTGTTTATCTTTCATAGTATTTTAAAGTTGGTTTCAAAAGGACAAACAACAACCAGAAAGAGATGGCAAAGATAATACCTTCAATCAGATTAAAAGGCAAAACCATAGTCATCAGGTAGTTGCTCAATCCTAAGATTTTCTCAATATCAAAATTAGCAAACTTAGCGTACAAAGGAACAGCATAAACATAGTTTAGAACTAGCATAGCTAGAGTTAAACCAAGTGTACCAGCTAGTGAAGCTAGGACGAAACGCATGGTTGTTCGCTCTTTTTTCCAAATCAAACCAAAAGCAAGTACAAAGACTCCCAAGGCAACAATATTCATCGGTAAACCAATATAGGTACTAACCCCTTGATTGTTCAGAAGGATTTTCAACAAGGACCGAAGGAAAAGCACTCCAAAAGCTGCTGGTAAATCCAAGACCACCAAGCCCACAAGGACCGGTAAAATACTGAACTCAATCCTCAAGAAGGATGCCGCTGGCAAAAGCGGAAAGTCAAAGTACATCAACACAAATGAAAGTGCTGATAAAATTGCAATGGTCGAAAGTCGACGTGTGTTTGTCATAACAGGTTCCTCCAATTTTCTATAAAATCAGAAGAAGTTGGAAAGGATTCCTCTATCTATCCTTTATTTTTATATTCCAAAAGTTCCCCCTAACTCTTTTTAAGCAAGCGGTTGCAATTTACCTATAAAAAATCAATTAGAATAGACAAAGCCATTCTTTCGTCTTCTCCCATCCAGACTATACTGTCGGTTGTGGAATCTCACCACATCAGCTTGCGCTCGCGGACTTATTTGGCTAAGATATTTTAGATTTATCTAGACGTCGCAGTCGAAGATAATACTTAAAGTATATCGAGACAAGACAACGAAGAGAAAGCTAAAATAGCTAGTCAAATTCACCGCCGGTCGGGAATCTCACCCAGCCCTGAAGACCCCTTTATGATAACAAAAAAAGCTTGCAAGCGCAAGCATTTTATCTAAGTGTTTATTTCAATTTATCTGTTTCGTAAGTGTGAACCAGTTCGAGACCCGCAAAGTTTTGTTGACGAAGTGCCTCATAAACAATCATACAAACGGTATTGGAAACATTGAGACTACGAACATGCTCATCATTCATGGGAATGCGGAGAGCCTTTTCTGGATGCTCGCGCATAAATTCCTCAGGCAAGCCCTTATCTTCTCTCCCAAAAAGAAAATAATGATCTCCTTCTGTCGTGAAATCTGCATCGGAATAGACTTTTTCTGCAAACTTGGAAATCAAGTAGAGCTGACCATCCATTTTTTCCATAAAATCAGCCAAACTATCATAAAAATGAATCTCAAGCTTGTCCCAATAATCTAGACCTGCCCGCTTCATCTTACGATCATCAATAGGAAAACCCATCGGTTTGATAATATGAAGGGGCGCATTCGTTGCTGCGCAAGTACGAGCAATATTACCCGTATTTTGTGGAATCTGGGGTTCAAATAATACAATATGATTTGCCATGCCTTGTTTCCTCTCACTAGTGCAAAAAAATAGCCACACTGCTCGGAGTCAAGCTCAGCAAACAGCGTGGTTAAGGCATCGTTAACTTACCTCACAACAGGTTTGAAGTAAATCAGCGAAACTACTGTTTTAGTATATCACTTTCAGCTTGAATGTCAATAGAAATGACTTGATTTTTTCAATTTTTTTACAAACATATTTACATTAGCTTAAAATGCTTATGTATTCATTAGAATTACACGAAAATAGCTGATTTATATCTTAAATTTTTAACAAGTAAGATTATCAGTGGGACAATTTTCTACCCTAATAATGAAAAGAGTCGGTTGCCGAGTGCATTTTATTCTAAAAAAGAGTATGATAGATACATATTGAAAAAGTAGGTTATTTGATATGAAGATTATTCTTGTCGGAGGGGGGAAAGTTGGTTCTGCCCTTTGTCGTTCACTTGTCGCTGACAATCATGATGTTGTCTTAATTGAACAGAACGAAACGGTTCTTAATTATATGACAAGCCGTTTTGACATTATTGGAATTGCTGGTAATGGGGCTGACTTTGCCATGCTAGAAGCTGCCAATGTTCAAGACTGCGATATTTTCATCGCTATGACTCAGTATGATGAGGTCAATATGGTCTCTGCTGTCTTAGCTAAAAAGATGGGGGCTAAAGAAACCATCGTCCGTGTCCGCAATCCTGAGTATTCCAACCCTTACTTTAAAGAAAAAAATATTCTCGGATTTTCTCTTATTGTCAATCCAGAACTCCTTGCAGCTCGTGCTATCGCTAATATCATCGATTTCCCAAATGCTCTTTCTGTTGAGCGTTTTGCAGGTGGTTTGGTTAGTTTGATGGAATTCAAGGTTCGAATTGATAGTAATATTTGTCAGATGTCTATTGCTGATTTCCGTAAAAAGTTTGGTAATGTTATCGTTTGTGCCATTGAGCGCGATCATAAGCTCATGATTCCAAGTGGGGATATGGTCCTCCAAGATAAGGATCGGATCTTTGTTACAGGTAACCGTGTAGACATGATGCTTTTTCATAACTATGTCAAATCTCGTGTCGTTAAAAGTTTACTCATTATTGGAGCTGGAAAAATCGCTTACTACCTTGTTGGTATTTTGAAAGATAGCCGTATTGATACCAAGGTCATTGAGCTTAATCCAGATCGTGCAGCATTTTTCAGTCAAAAATATCCAAAACTCTATATTGTGCAAGGTGATGGAACCGCAAAAGATATCCTCCTAGAAGAAAGCGCCCAACACTACGATGCTGTCGCAACTCTCACTGGCGTTGACGAAGAAAACATTATTACATCTATGTTCTTAGATAGTGTTGGTGTTCAGAAAAACATCACCAAGGTCAATCGAACTAGCCTTTTAGAGATTATCCATGCACCTGAGTTTTCTAGTATTATCACACCAAAAACCATCGCTGTAGATACTATCATGCACTTTATCCACGGTCGTGCCAATGCCCAATATTCAGATCTTCAAGCGATGCACCACCTTGCAAATGGACATATTGAGACTCTTCAATTTCTCATCAAGGAAGCCAATAAAATGACTGGCAAACCCTTGTCTCAATTGAAACTCAAAAAAGATATTTTAATTGCTGCTATTATCCGCAACGGAAAAACAATCTTCCCAACAGGTGAAGATAGCCTTCAAGTCGGTGATAAGTTAGTTGTCATCACACTACTATCAAATATCACCAAGATTTATGATCTATTAGAGAGGTAAGCTATGAATAGAAGTATGGTACGATTTCTTCTTGCAAAGCTACTCTTGATCGAGGCTGGTCTACTCTTAGTTCCAGTTAGCATTGCTCTTTATTATCGAGAATCGAGTCAAGTTTTTACAGCACTTTTCTCTACCATCGGAATCCTTGTTGTGCTAGGTCTTCTCGGCATCATCAGCAAGCCTAAAAAACAGCGAATCTATGCAAAAGAAGGGGTCTTAATTGTAGCCCTCTGTTGGATCCTCTGGTCATTCTTTGGCGCCCTTCCCTTTGTCTTTTCAGGGCAAATTCCCAATATGATAGACGCCTTCTTTGAGATTAGTTCTGGCTTCACAACAACGGGAGCAACCATTTTAAATGATGTTTCTGTCTTAAGTCGTTCTCTTCTATTTTGGAGGAGTTTTACCCACCTCATCGGAGGGATGGGGGTACTGGTTTTTGCCCTAGCTATTATGGACAATGCTAAAAATAGTCACCTAGAAGTTATGAAGGCTGAGGTTCCAGGACCAGTATTTGGCAAGGTTGTATCTAAGCTAAAAAATACAGCTCAAATCCTTTATATCCTTTACCTGGCTATGTTTGCCCTCTTTGTGGTTATTTATTACCTTGCTGGGATGCCACTCTACGATAGTTTTGTTATCGCTATGGGTACTGCTGGTACTGGTGGCTTTACTGTTTATAATGACGGAATTGCCCACTATCACAGTTCTCTCATTACCTATCTGACAAGTGTCGGGGTTTTGATGTTTGGTGTCAATTTCAATCTCTACTACTACCTCATGCTCCGTCGTATCAAGGAATTCTTTTTTGATGAAGAACTCCGAGCATATCTCTTGATTGTGGCTATATCTACTGGTCTAATCACACTCAACACGCTCCACCTCTATAACGGAGTTTCTCAAAGCTTTGAGATGGCCTTCTTCCAAGTATCTAACATCATTACCACTACCGGTTTTGGATATGGAGATATCACGAACTGGCCTTTGTTCTCTCAATACATCTTGCTAATGCTGATGGCAATCGGTGGTTCTGCTGGTTCTACCGCTGGTGGTCTCAAGATCATCCGTGGAGTCATCCTGTCTAAAATTGCTAAAAATCAAGTCTTGTCTACCATATCACCTCACCGTGTGTTAACCCTTCAGGTTAATCAAACGGTTATTGATAAGGATACCCAGCACAAGATCCTGAAGTATTTTGTGGTTTATATCATGATTCTACTCAGTTTGATTTTCATCGTCAGTTTAGATACCAATAATTTAATGGTTGTCACGAGTGCTGTTTTCAGTTGTTTTAACAATATCGGTCCTATTTTAGGAACAACTGCAAGTTTCTCAATTTTTAGTCCATTTTCAAAACTTCTACTATCCTTTGCAATGATTGCAGGACGTCTTGAAATCTATCCAATCATACTGCTCTTTATGAAGCGAACTTGGTCTAAACGTTAGAACAATCAACTTTACACCCTATCTCTCCTCTTCAAGGAACCCTTGAAGGGGGATTTTTTAGTTTCAAAAGACAAGACAGCTCTAAAAATCGACAATTGGGAATTTAAGGATTTTTCTCTCCTATCTTTTAGCTATAATAAGAAAAAAATATAGGGGATACTTTATGGAAAAAGTCATAAAATCAATTCGACTACTCTTGTTCTTTGCCTTAATCCAACTGGCATTTTGTAGTTGTATCTTTTGGTCTGGAACCTCTCTGGCCCTCAAACAATCCTGTTTTTATTTTCTACTGACTTTATTGGGCTTATCTGGGTCTTGTGCCTTTATGCATTATTTATCTAGTCATAACCTGAAAAGAGATAGACTGATTGATAGGAGTCGCTTTATCTTTTTATTTTATAGTATGATGATTGTGGTCAACCTCTGCGGGGTTGGGCTGGTTCTATCAGATACTATCGTTACTGTCAACTTACTTCAAAAAGAAGCTGTAGAACTCATCCTCCCCTCCTTCTTTTTTCTCTTTGGAGTTGATCTTATTACCTTTCTCCCCTTGAAAAAATGGAGAAGGTTGCAAAAAAATTCCAGTAGTAAGGAAGTGAGATTTTCCATCATTATCATTTCCATTTTAATCTTCCTACGTAATCCAATCACCATTTTATCCATCGCTTTTTATATTGGCCTTGGCGCTTTATTTCTCAGTTTTTTATTCCCAAAAAACTTAAGAGAAGAGGTGTCATTCTACAGTCATTTGATTCGGGATATTCTATTTGTCGTTTGTACCTTCCTCTTATGGTAACAAATAGAATCCTTGCAATAATTATGTTATAATTAAAAAAAAATTTTAGGAGATACATCAATGAACTTTTTTAAAGATTTTCGTAAGCGACTCGCTTGGTTTGGGATTTTGTTAGTAGCTATCTTTCTATCTCAGACTCCTATGCTAACTCTAGCTATACTAACTAAAATTCAGTTTAATCCAATCTGGTCAACAATTCTTGTGTCCCTTATTTCGATTCTTGTACTTGCTATCTTTTTATACGGAGCCCATAAGAGCAAGTTGCTGGATTTAAAATCTAAACTTCTCACCATTAACGATCTTCCTCGCATTGTCTTAAGCTATCTAGTTATTTATGTTGGAAATCTTGTGGGTGGAATCTGGTTACAACTCGTGAAGCAAACAACAACTGCTAATCAACAAGTAATTAACAACCTTGTTTCTGAAAGCTCTCTGATTAGCAGTTTCTTCCTCATCGTTTTAATCGCACCTATTTGTGAAGAAATCATTTGTCGCGGGATTATTCCTACCAAACTCTTCCAAGGCTACGAAAAGTTTGGCTATGTCATTGGTTGGCTAATCTTCCTCCTTGCACATATGCCTTCTAATCTCCCTTCCTTCTTGATTTATGGTTGGATGTCAGCCGTCCTCACTTGGACTGCTTATCGTACCAGACGTTTGGAAATGTCTATCTCGGTCCATATGCTACTTAATAGTATCAGCTTCATCTTACTGGCACTCTTTACAATTTTTATGAAAAATTTCGGTATCTAATACCCAACTATCCATTTCCTTAGACTAGAATGTTTCGTTCCAGTCTAAGGGATTTTTTTGTTTCAAGCAGCACTTTATCTCGGAAAAATTCATTTTTTCTACCATCTTAAAAAAATTTTTAAAAAAATTTTAAAAATATTTTTATGCATAAATTTTATAGAATATAAAAATAAGTTAATTCAACATGTATATTTGTGAATATTCTTATAAAAAAAATGTAAGAAATCCTTTAAAATAGCCATTTTAAAGCCTTTTAGGCCTTATCATATCTCTTGTAATGCATATTAATTTGTGATACTATTAATTTGTAAGCGATACCAATATAATTTGGTACACACGAGAAAAAAGGAGGATTCACATGTCTTCACATCCAATTCATGTTTTCTCAGAAATTGGAAAACTGAAAAAAGTTATGTTGCACCGTCCGGGTCAAGAATTAGAAAACTTGATGCCAGATCACCTTGAGAGGTTGCTCTTTGATGACATCCCATTCTTAGCAGATGCCCAAAGTGAACACGACGCCTTTGCTCAGGCACTCCGTGACGAAGGAATCGAAGTGCTCTATCTTGAACAATTGGCTGCTGAATCATTAACTTCTCCTGAAATACGTGGCCAGTTCATCGAAGAATATCTCAACGAAGCAAATATTCGTGGTCGACAAACTAAAAATGCCATCCGAAAACTGCTTCATGATATTGACGACAACCTTGAACTGATCAAGAAAACAATGTCAGGTGTTCAAAAAGTTGAATTACCTGACATCCCTGAAGAAAGCAAAGGATTAACTGACTTGGTTGAATCTAACTATCCGTTTGCCATCGATCCAATGCCAAATCTTTACTTCACTCGCGACCCATTTGCGACTATCGGGAATGCAGTATCACTCAATCACATGTACGCCGATACACGCAATCGCGAAACACTTTATGGTAAGTACATCTTCAAGCATCACCCAATCTATGGTGGTAAGGTAGAGCTCATCTATAACCGTGAAGAAACTACTCGTATTGAAGGTGGAGATGAACTTGTTCTTTCCAAAGATGTCCTAGCAGTTGGGATATCTCAGCGTACTGATGCTGCTTCTATCGAAAAACTTTTGGTTAATATCTTCAAAAAGAATGTTGGCTTCAAGAAAGTTTTGGCTTTTGAATTTTCAAACAACCGTAAGTTCATGCACTTGGATACCGTCTTCACCATGGTAGACTATGACAAATTTACAATCCACCCTGAAATCCAAGGCAACCTTCGCGTTTATTCTGTTACTTACGAAAATGAAAAACTCAAGATTGTTGAAGAAAAAGGAGATTTAGCAGAACTCCTTGCTCAAAACCTTGGTTTAGAAAAAGTTACACTCATTCCTTGTGGTGATGGGAATATCGTTGCAGCTGCTCGTGAACAATGGAATGATGGCTCTAACACTCTCGCTATTGCACCAGGTGTCGTAGTCGTTTATGAACGCAACACTGTGACTAATAAAAAACTTGAAGAATACGGACTTCGTTTAATTAAGATTCGTGGAAGGGAATTGGTACGCGGTCGTGGTGGACCTCGTTGCATGTCAATGCCGTTTGAACGCGAAGACATTTAGATTCTTCCTATTTCTGCCTAGCATCTGCTAGCAGAATCATGCTTGTTAGAAAAGGATATATAGAATGATACATTCAGTATTTCAAGGAAGAAGTTTTCTAGCTGAAAAAGATTTTACCCGTGCAGAGCTCGAATATTTGATTGGACTTTCAGCTCACTTGAAGGATCTTAAAAAACGAAACATCGAACACCGCTATCTAGCTGGTAAAAATATTGCTCTTTTATTTGAAAAAACTTCTACACGTACACGCGCAGCCTTCACTACTGCAGCAATTGATCTTGGTGCACATCCAGAATACCTAGGGACCAACGATATTCAACTAGGTAAAAAAGAAACTACTGAAGATACCGCAAAAGTTTTGGGACGTATGTTTGATGGTATTGAATTCCGTGGTTTTAGTCAAGATATGGTTGAGGAATTAGCTAAATTCTCTGGTGTTCCTGTTTGGAATGGCTTGACGGATAAATGGCACCCAACTCAAATGCTTGCAGACTATTTGACAGTACTAGAAAATTTCGGACATCTTGAAGGTTTGACTTTGGTTTACTGTGGTGACGGCCGTAATAATGTTGCCAATAGCCTTCTAGTAACAGGAGCCATCCTTGGGGTGAACGTTCATGTCTTTTCACCAAAAGAACTTTTCCCAGATCAAGCAGTTGTTGCTCTGGCTGAGGGATATGCCAAAGAAAGTGGGGCTCACATTCTCATCACAGAAGATGCTGACGAAGCTGTAAAAGGGGCTGATGTCCTTTACACTGATGTTTGGGTATCTATGGGCGAAGAAGATAAGTTTGCAGAACGCGTCGCTTTGCTAAAACCTTATCAAGTAAATATGGAGCTTATTAAGAAAGCAGACAATGAAGACTTAATCTTCCTCCACTGCTTACCAGCCTTTCATGATACGAACACAATCTACGGCAGACAAGTAGCTGAGAAATTTGGCGTAAAAGAAATGGAAGTAACTGATGAGGTCTTCCATAGCAAATATGCTCGTCAGTTTGATCAAGCAGAAAATCGTATGCACACCATCAAAGCCGTTATGGCTGCTACACTAGGAAATCTCTACATTCCTAAAGTGTGATACCAACTATAAGAAACAGCTTAGGGGCTGAGACTAGTGTTTTAGTCCGGTCCCTTTTTGTAATAGTTACGAGCTCTGAGTTGGAGTTTGCTGATAGTCACCATTCAAGCAAAAACCTCATAACAAGTAACTGCCTTCCAGTTATTCGCATTTCGAAATTCCAACTCAACTCGTCCCTACAAAGTCTTTCTTCTCAACTTCCAAATCCAAGCTTTTAACCAAAATTGGTTTTTATCCATCCAAAAGAAAGGAGCGCTCATGTCTCATCGTAAAATTGTTGTCGCTCTTGGAGGAAATGCTATTCTCTCTACCGATCCATCTGCTCAAGCCCAAGAAGCAGCTCTGGCAGAAACAGCACGCCATCTGGTGAAACTCATCCAAAATGGTGATGAATTGATTATCACCCATGGCAATGGACCGCAAGTTGGTAACCTTCTTCTCCAACACCTAGCAGCGAATTCCGAAAAAAATCCTGCCTTTCCTCTCGATTCACTTGTTGCAATGACAGAGGGTAGCATCGGTTTTTGGCTCCAGAATGCTCTGGAAAATGCTTTACAGGATATTCATCTTGATAAAACTGTCGTTTCTGTTGTCACACAGGTTGTCGTAGACAAGGATGACCCTGCCTTTCTCAATCCAACCAAACCAATCGGTCCATTCTACTCAGAAGAAGAGGCTAAAGCGGAAAGCGAAAAAACTGGGGCTAACTTTAAAGAAGATGCAGGTCGTGGTTGGCGTAAGGTAGTGGCTTCTCCAAAACCCATTTACATCAAAGAAATCGACAGTATACGCGCACTCTTAGATAAGGGACAAATTGTCATCGCAGCAGGCGGTGGAGGTATTCCTATCGCCAAAAATGAAAACGGTTACTTTTCAGGAGTGGAAGCTGTCATCGATAAGGACTTTGCATCGCAATGCTTGGCAGAGCTAGTCGAAGCAGATCTCTTCATCATTTTAACTGGTGTCGATTATGCCTATATCAACTATAACAAACCAAATCAGGAAAAATTGGAACGGGTAACTGTAAGCCAACTCCAAGAATACATCCAAGAGGGGCAATTTGCTCCTGGTAGTATGCTGCCAAAAATCCAAGCTGCCATTGATTTTGTGACCAATCGTCCAGCAGGAAAAGCAGTTATCACTTCTCTTATCAATCTAGGAGCCTTGATTGAATCTGAAAGTGGAACAATCATTGTGAAAGAATAATAGTTTAGTCATACCTTTCAAGAAAGTTTAGTCAGCACTCTTGCCACATCATTCGTTTTTATACTGTGTGACATAGTTTAGGAGGAAAAACAAATGAGTGAAAATAAAAAAAGGTTTCAAATGCCCTCATCATACACTGTTTTGATTATCATCATTGCCATTATGGCATTTTTAACCTGGATCATTCCAGCAGGTAAGTATGATACCAATGAAGCAGGTAACCTCATCGCAGGTACCTATCAAACTGTTGACTCAAATCCTCAAGGGATTTACGATATCCTTATGGCACCAATTCGTGCCATGCTCGGTCACAAACCAACCAGCGCAGCTATCGACGTTGCCTTCTTTATCCTTATGGTCGGAGGTTTCCTTGGTGTCGTAAACGCTACTGGTACACTCGATGTAGGGATTGCCTCCATCGTTAAAAAATACAAGGGTCGCGAAAAAATGTTGATTCTCATCCTCATGCCCCTCTTCGCACTTGGAGGAACTACCTATGGTATGGGAGAAGAAACCATGGCCTTCTATCCCCTTCTTATTCCTGTAATGATGGCAGTTGGTTTTGACAGTATCACTGCCGTAGCCATCATCTTACTAGGTTCTCAAGTTGGTTGTTTGGCATCTACATTGAATCCATTTGCTACTGTTATCGCCTCTGATACTGCGGGAATTTCTTCTATGGATGGGGTTATTCTCCGTGTTATCTTCTGGTTCGTAATGACAGGTATCAGCACTTACTTTGTCTATCGTTATGCAGAAAAGATTCAAAAAGATCCTACTAAATCACTCGTTTACGCTCAACGCGAAGAAGATATCAAACACTTTAATGTTTCAGATAACGATGATGCACCATCTACCTTGAGCAAGAAACAAAAACATGTCCTCGCTTTATTTGTATTAACCTTTATCATTATGATTGCAAGTTTCATCCCTTGGGTTGATTTGCATGTTACTGTATTTGAAGACTTCAAGAATTGGTTAATCGGCCTTCCTGTAATTGGAGGAGTTATCGGTTCAGATGCTCTACCATTTGGTAGCTGGTACTTCCCAGAAGGCGCTATGCTCTTTGCCGTTATGGGGATTTTGATCGGTGTTGTCTATGGTCTCAAAGAAAGCAAGATTGTCTCAACCTTCCTAACTGGTGCTGCAGATTTGCTTTCAGTAGCCTTGATTTGTGCGGTTGCTCGTGGTATCCAAGTTATCATGAACGATGGTATGATTACTGCAACCATCCTACACTGGGGTGAAGTTGGCCTTCAAGGTCTTTCTCCTCAAATCTTCATCGTATTGACCTATATCTTCTACCTACCTATGTCCTTCCTCATTCCTTCTTCATCTGGTCTTGCTAGTGCAACTATGGGTATCATGGCTCCTCTTGGAGAGTTCGTCAATGTTAAAGCAAGCCTTATCGTCACTGCCTACCAATCTGCATCTGGTGTCCTTAACCTTGTAACTCCTACTTCAGGTATTGTTATGGGTGCTCTTGCTCTTGGTCGTGTCAGCCTTGGAACTTGGTGGAAATTTGTTGGAAAACTCGTCATCGTCATTGTCGTTGCAAGTATTCTACTTCTTATCTTAGGTACCTTAGTGCCATTCTTATAGAAACAAAGGGAGATACGGATGAAATCCTATATTACAGAATCAATCAAAGAGGATTTTCTTCAAAGTTTGAAAACCATCATCTCCTATCCATCTGTTCTCAAGGAAGGTGAAAATGGTACTCCTTTTGGTCAAGCCATCCAAGATGTCCTGAAAAAAATGCTGGACTTGTGTCAAGATCTTGGTTTTAAAACCTATCTGGATCCTCAAGGATATTATGGGTATGCAGAAGTTGGTGAAGGTGATCTCCTTACCATCCTCTGCCACCTAGATGTAGTTCCTGCAGGCGATTTGAAAGACTGGGAAACTCCTCCATTTGAAGCAAGTATCAGAGATGGGCGAATTTATGGTCGGGGTGCGCAGGACGATAAAGGACCTTCTCTTGCAGCCCTTTACGCAGTTAAGAGCTTGCTTGACCAAGGAATTCCATTCAAAAAAAGGGTTCGTTTCATATTTGGTACTGATGAGGAAACCCTTTGGCGTTGTATGGCAAGATATAATACCATTGAGGAACAGGCCGGCATGGGATTTGCTCCTGACTCCTCATTCCCATTAACCTATGCAGAAAAAGGACTTCTTCAGGTCAAACTTCATGGACCTGGATCAGAACAACTCGTCTTAGAGGTAGGTGGAGCCTTTAATGTCGTTCCTGATAAGGCAACTTATCAAGGACCACTTATGGAACAGATCCAGGCAGGCCTAATAGTTGCTGGCTACGATTACCAACAAAATGACCAGAGCCTTACTGTTCTAGGTGTGTCTAAGCACGCCAAGGATGCTAGTCAAGGGATTAATGCAGTCATTCGACTAGCCACTGTCCTTGATTCCATTCAATCCCATCCTGCACTGACATTTCTTGCCAAAGAAGTTGGTCAAGATGGTCAAGGAAAAGGAATCTTTGGTGATATCAGCGACCAGCCTTCTGGACATTTATCCTTTAATGTGGCCGCCTTAACCATTACTCCCGAAAGTTCTGAGATTCGAATTGATATCCGAATCCCAGTCCTTGCAGACAAGGATGCCCTTGTTCATCAGCTGATAGAGTGTGCAAAAACTTACCAACTTAGCTACCAAGAATTTGACTACCTAGCACCACTTTATGTGGCAAGAGATAGCCTGCTCGTCACTACTCTCATGCAGGTTTATAAAGAAAAAACTGGCGATAACAGCCCCGCTCTATCATCTGGCGGTGCAACCTTTGCACGTACCATGCCAAACTGTGTCGCTTTTGGCGCCCTCTTCCCAGGAAGAGAGCAAACAGAACACCAAGCAAATGAATATGCTATCTTAGATGATCTCTATCATGCTATGGATATCTATGCTGAAGCTGTTTACCGATTAGCGACCTAAAAGACCTCCTAAACTCCGTCCCACATTGGGGCGGAGTTTTAGGAAAATTTTGAATAGCAAGCTACAAGAAAAGCCAAGAAAAATATCTTCTTGGCTTTTTTACAATAAATTTAAGGTAAGTGACCATCTAAGGTACTCATTTTCCGCTACAACACGCAATTAGTATGGCAATAGCAGGCAGCTAGACTACTTTCTAACTGTTACCAATTGTTAGATTACGACACAGAGCATTACGACACGGAGTTTGTAAATCGATTTTATTTGCCAAACGCAGTTAGTAAGGCAGTTAGCTAGACCGCAAAATAGCGACTAGCGTCCAACAATTAGGAACTTTAGTTCCAATTGTTGGTACTGAGTTACATCTTCTCTTCTAACTCTACATCCGGATACTTGTCCGCAAACCAGCGGAGGGCAAAGTCGTTTTCAAAGAGGAAGACAGGTTGGTCAAAGCGGTCTTTAGCCAAGATGTTTCGACTTGAAGACATACGCTCATCCAAATCCTCTGGTTTAATCCAGCGAACGGTCTTTTTACCCATTGGGCTCATAACGACTTCTGCATTGTACTCATTTTCCATACGGTGTTTGAAGACTTCAAACTGCAATTGACCAACGGCACCCAACATATATTCACCTGTTTGGTAGCTGGTATAAAGCTGAATAGCTCCTTCTTGAACCAATTGCTCAATTCCCTTGTGGAAGGATTTTTGCTTCATAACGTTCTTAGCAGAAACTTTCATGAAGATTTCAGGGGTAAAGGTTGGCAGTGGTTCAAATTCAAATTTGTTTTTCCCAACTGTCAAAGTATCTCCCACCTGATAAGTACCAGTATCGTAAACTCCGATAATATCCCCTGCTACGGCATTAGTGACATTCTCACGACTCTCCGCCATAAACTGAGTAACATTTGATAGTTTAGCACTCTTACCAGTACGAGGAAGATTAACACTCATACCACGCTCAAATTCACCAGAGACAATACGGACAAAGGCAATACGGTCACGGTGACGAGGGTCCATGTTGGCTTGGATTTTAAAGACAAATCCTGAGAAATCCTTGTCGTAAGGATCCACAATTTCGCCATCTGTTTTCTTGTGACCGTGTGGTTCTGGAGCAAACTTGAGGAAGGTTTCAAGGAAGGTCTGTACTCCAAAGTTAGTAAGAGCTGAACCGAAGAATACTGGAGTTAATTCACCCGCAAGGATGGCTTCTTCTGAGAATTCATTTCCAGCTTCTTGCAAGAGTTCGATATCATCCTTGACTTGCTCGTAGAATGGGTTGCTAGCAAATAGCTTGTCCCCATCTTCCAGACTAGCAAAGCGTTCATCCCCTTTGTAAAGTTCCAAGCGTTTATTGTAAAGGTCATAGAGTCCCTCAAAAGCTTTCCCCATCCCAATCGGCCAGTTCATCGGATAGCTAGCAATGCCCAAGACTTCTTCCAATTCTTGCAAGAGGTCTAGTGGCTCTCGGCCATCACGGTCAAGCTTGTTCATAAAAGTGAAGACTGGAATACCACGATGTTTGACAACCTCAAACAATTTCTTGGTCTGGGCCTCGATACCCTTGGCAGAGTCCACAACCATGACAGCCGCATCCACCGCCATCAAGGTACGGTAAGTATCTTCTGAGAAGTCCTCGTGCCCTGGTGTATCTAGGATATTGACACGTTTGCCATCGTAGTCAAACTGCATGACAGATGAGGTTACCGAAATCCCACGTTGTTTCTCGATATCCATCCAGTCAGACTTAGCAAAGTTTCCTGTCTTCTTCCCTTTTACAGTACCTGCCTCACGAATCTCTCCCCCAAAGTAAAGCAATTGCTCAGTGATAGTCGTTTTACCAGCGTCCGGGTGGGAGATGATGGCAAAGGTACGACGTTTTTTGATTTCTTCTTGAATACTCATAACTTCTCTTTCTTTTTACTTTTTTTGAATTATTTGAATTTCTAATCGCTCTTTGTTACATTGGACCCTAAAATTCCTTTCAACACTCCATTATATCGGATTTTAGAGAGTTTTTCAATCGCCTACACAAGAAAAAGCAGGTCTCTATAATAGACTTGCTTTTAAATAATGGATGTTGTAATTTATATTTTGTGATTGGTCGACTCAAATTCTATATCTTCTTTTAGCTTACAATCTAAATCATGAAAGAGTTGATTCTAGTGCCATTTTCTTTTGCCAGCGTTTCTTAAACAAGATATCAAAGAGCACCAAGGCTGAAGATAGAATGATTGAAACCAACAGATATTTTATCCAAATAGGAGCATCTGGGATAAAAGGCGTGGTATTCAAAAGCCCATAGTTTCCACCTGTCACTTGATTGACTCCAACTAGAAAAAGATTAAGAACAAAAGTGTAGACGATGATTCGATACTTTTTAAGCAGGGTCTTATCGTAGTGGTTCATGAGATAGACAAGTGAATTTACCAGGAGAGCATAATGTCCAATCAAGAATGAAAAACTGGTAATATGCGGAAAGTCATAGGGATCAAAAACCGGATAACCCAAGGCAAATACTGCTCCACTAGCTCCCATAAGGGCAAAATACTGCTTGGTTTTCCATCTGTCTGGTAGGAAGATAACTGCGAACATGGCTAAACGACAATGGTAAAGAGGCAGACTATTTGAAAATGGAATGCCAAAACCAATATACCAAGTGTAAAGAGCTAGCAGTTGCGCTATTTGAATCCACTTAAATAATCGAACAAATTTGGGATTTTTGTAGTAAGTAAGAGAAGCATAAATAGACAAGGCAAGAAGGCCTATCATGACACCGTACCAAAAAATCGGAATAGGCGGTGGTGTGGTTTGGGTTCTTGTAATAAAATGATGCATAAAATCTCCTTAGAATAATTAATTCATTTGTTCGCTAACTATTCTTATGTTTATATTTGACGAGTTGATTGATAAGGACGAGAATACCTGTCATCAAACTGGTTACTATCAAATAGTTAAGCAAACTACCATGATCCCCAATCACAGGAGGCTTGCTCATGAAGCCATAATTCCCTCCTGTTGCAAGATTAGCTAGAAAGATAATAGCATTGACGCCAAAGGTCATCTGGCAAATCTTCCAAATATCCCTATTTTCAACTTGATAGTATCTGACAAGATAAATCAAGCAATTTGCTAAGAGGGCCCAGTGGCCGAAAACATTGTTAACCGAGGAAACATGAGGAAAAGGAAAAGGATAGAAGACTGGATAAACT
Organism: Streptococcus nidrosiense; assembly: GCF_042140045.1. Taxonomy (NCBI): domain Bacteria; kingdom Bacillati; phylum Bacillota; class Bacilli; order Lactobacillales; family Streptococcaceae; genus Streptococcus; species Streptococcus nidrosiense. The sequence continues at coordinate 848,065 of NZ_CP152419.1, read as the reverse complement.
AAAGCCATAATAGAACCAAATACTCCAACCAGGGCGAAATATTGTTTGAAAAAGGTCTTGTTAGGAGCAAAAAGAATCATCCACATAGCCATGCGACTATGGTAAAAAGGGAGAGCCTCAGACAAGGGCAGGCGTGCCGAAATATACCAAGCGTTGATGATGAGCAACTGAATCAATTGTCCCCAATACCAAAAGTTTCTGTAACCTTTAGATGATGCGAAACGAATCGATAAAACAGCTATGATTACCAAAGAAGTAGGTAATAAGAAGTACCACGTCCCCAAATGAGGAGGGACTGTTTTTTTACTGGTAAAAAGCAAATCCCAAATTTTCATATGTCCTCCTTAACTTGTTCGAATCGGTCAATGTCTCCATCTTGTTTGCCGGCTAAAAACCAATGCTGTTCTTGCTTCTATTTTCAACCATTATATCGAATTAAAAACCATTTTTCAATTTCTATTTCTTTTCAACTTAGCTCACCTTATTTATAGGAAAATATGGTAAAATAGAACAGATAAATAATCATCATTTCACGAAAGGATACCAGATGAAAATTACGCAAGAAGAGGTAACTCACGTTGCCAATCTTTCAAAATTAAAATTCTCAGAAGAAGAAACTGCTGAGTTTGCGACAACCTTGTCTAAGATTGTTGATATGGTCGAATTGCTCGGCGAAGTCGACACTACTGGTGTTGAACCAACGACTACCATGGCAGATCGCAAGACCGTTCTTCGCCCAGACGTAGCCGAAGAAGGAACTGACCGTGATCGCTTATTTAAAAATGTACCTGAAAAAGATAACTACTATATCAAGGTACCAGCTATCCTGGATGATGGAGGAGATGCCTAATGACTTTTAACAATAAAACGATTGAAGAGTTGCACAACCTCCTTGTATCTAAGGAAATTTCTGCAACCGAACTAACGCAAGCAACGATTGAAGATATCAAGGCGCGTGAAGAGGCTATCAATGCCTTTGTCACTATCGCTGAAGATCAAGCTCTTGCTCAAGCTAAAGCTATTGACGAAACTGGAATTGACGCTGATAATGTCCTTTCAGGAATTCCGCTAGCTGTTAAGGATAATATCTCTACAGACGGTATCCTAACAACTGCAGCCTCAAAAATGCTTTATAACTACGAGCCAATCTTTGATGCGACAGCTGTTGCCAATGCAAAATCTAAGGGCATGATTGTTGTCGGAAAAACTAACATGGACGAGTTTGCCATGGGTGGATCAGGTGAGACTTCTTACTACGGTGCTACTAAAAATGCTTGGGACCACAGCAAGGTTCCTGGTGGATCATCAAGTGGTTCAGCTGCATCTGTAGCTTCTGGACAAGTCCGTTTATCACTTGGTTCTGATACTGGTGGTTCTATCCGCCAACCTGCTGCCTTTAACGGGATTGTTGGTCTCAAACCAACTTACGGAACAGTTTCACGTTTCGGTCTCATTGCCTTTGGTAGCTCATTAGACCAAATTGGTCCTTTTGCACCAACTGTTAAGGAAAATGCGCTCTTGCTCAATGCTATTGCTAGCGAAGATGCAAAAGACTCTACTTCTGCTCCAGTCCGCATTGCTGACTTTACTTCAAAAATCGGTCAAGACATTAAGGGCATGAAAATTGCTTTGCCTAAGGAATACCTTGGCGAAGGGATTGACCCAGAAGTTAAGGAAACCATTCTGAACGCTGCTAAACACTTTGAAAAACTTGGTGCTATCGTTGAAGAAGTGAGCCTTCCTCACTCTAAATACGGTGTAGCAGTCTACTACATCATCGCTTCATCAGAAGCTTCATCAAACTTACAACGTTTTGACGGTATCCGCTATGGTTTCCGTGCTGAAGACGCTAAAAACTTGGACGAGATTTACGTTAATACTCGCAGCCAAGGATTTGGTGATGAAGTGAAACGTCGTATCATGCTTGGAACTTTCAGCCTTTCATCAGGTTATTACGATGCCTACTACAAGAAGGCTGGTCAAGTTCGTACCCTCATCATCCAAGATTTTGAAAAAGTCTTTGCAGATTACGATCTCATCCTTGGTCCAACAGCTCCAAGCGTGGCCTTTGATTTGGATTCACTCAACCACGATCCAGTTGCCATGTACTTGGCTGACCTCTTGACCATCCCAGTCAACTTGGCTGGACTTCCAGGAATTTCAATTCCTGCAGGATTTGCCCAAGGTCTACCTGTCGGGCTCCAATTGATTGGTCCTAAATACTCAGAAGAGACTATCTACCAAGCTGCTGCTGCTTTTGAAGCAACAACAGACTACCACAAACAACAACCCGTGATTTTTGGAGGTGATAACTAATGAACTTTGAAACAGTCATTGGACTTGAAGTCCACGTAGAGCTCAACACCAATTCAAAAATCTTCTCACCTACTTCTGCCCACTTCGGAAATGACCAAAATGCCAACACAAATGTGATTGACTGGTCTTTCCCTGGCGTACTGCCAGTTCTCAATAAGGGTGTTGTCGATGCTGGTATCAAGGCAGCTCTTGCCCTCAACATGGACATCCATAAGAAGATGCACTTTGATCGCAAAAACTACTTCTATCCTGATAATCCTAAAGCCTATCAAATTTCTCAATTTGATGAGCCAATCGGTTATAACGGCTGGATTGAAGTGGAACTAGAAGACGGAACAACTAAGAAAATCGGTATCGAGCGTGCTCACCTAGAGGAGGACGCTGGTAAGAACACTCACGGTACAGATGGTTTCTCTTATGTCGACCTTAATCGTCAAGGGGTGCCATTGATTGAGATTGTATCTGAAGCCGACATGCGCTCACCAGAAGAAGCCTACGCTTATCTAACAGCCCTCAAGGAAGTTATCCAATACGCTGGTATCTCTGACGTTAAGATGGAAGAAGGTTCTATGCGTGTAGATGCCAACATCTCTCTTCGTCCTTATGGTCAAGAGAAATTCGGTACCAAAACTGAGCTAAAAAACCTCAACTCCTTCTCAAACGTTCGTAAAGGTCTTGAATACGAAGTGCAACGTCAGGCTGAAATCCTTCGTTCAGGTGGTCAAATCCGCCAAGAAACACGTCGCTATGACGAAGCTAACAAGGCAACTATCCTCATGCGTGTCAAGGAAGGTGCTGCAGACTACCGCTACTTCCCAGAACCAGACCTACCACTCTTTGAAATCTCAGATGAATGGATCGAAGAAATGCGTACTGAATTGCCAGAGTTTCCAAAAGAACGCCGTGCTCGCTACGTATCTCAACTTGGTCTATCAGACTACGATGCTATCCAGTTGACTACCAATAAAGTCACTTCTGATTTCTTTGAAAAAGCTGTCGCCCTCGGTGGCGATGCCAAACAAGTCTCTAACTGGCTTCAAGGGGAAGTCGCTCAGTTCTTGAACGCCGAAGGTAAGACACTGGAACAAATCGAATTGACACCAGAAAACTTGGTTGAAATGATTGCCATCATCGAAGACGGCACGATCTCTTCTAAGATTGCTAAAAAAGTCTTTGTCCATCTAGCTAAAAATGGCGGCGGAGCGCGTGAATACGTTGAAAAAGCTGGTTTGGTGCAAATCTCAGATCCTGATGTTTTGATTCCAATTATTCATCAAGTCTTTGCGGATAACGAAGCTGCTGTTGCCGACTTCAAGTCAGGCAAACGTAACGCAGACAAGGCCTTCACAGGATTCCTTATGAAAGCAACCAAAGGCCAAGCCAACCCACAAGTAGCCCTTAAACTACTTGCCCAAGAATTGGCTAAGTTGAAAGAGAACGAGTAAATATACTTTTGTTAATAGCCTTTTCTACTAAAAAATAGAATAAGGAGAATAAATGAACAAATTTTTACGAGTACTATTTATTTTAGTTATTGTCGCCATGTTGGGTGCTTCTATTCTACAAATCTTTCTTCCATCATATATGGGAGAGCATTCTGGTTACGGTATTTCTGCAGGATGGCAAAGAGAAATTGGAATTTGGAATCTAGCTGTCTTAATTATTATTCTTGCCGTTAATATTAAGTACGATTGGTTTTACCTGCGAATTGCCCTTCTTGCCCTCATTATTGGTGGTATAGGAATAGGAACAAATCATTTGTTAAATTTTATTGAATATCATTCTCCTGTTAATGCAATTGGTGCTATCGAGAATTATATACTCGTATTTGGTTGGATTATAGGGTGGTTTATTGAAAATAAAACTATAAAACTCCAAAACTCTTTATAGACATAAAATTTAGCAAAAACTATTTTTATACTCACATAGTTAGGAGACATATGAAAAAGTTATATACTCTTCTCGCCACTTGTTTATTGTTGTTATTCTTCACACCATTTAACTCAATTGATGCTGGCGTTGGCCATTCGCGAAGTGGTAGCTCTAGCCGAAGCAGTTCAAGAAGTAGCAGCCGCAGTAGCTCAAGTCGCAGCTCCTCTTATAAAAGTAGCTATCGCTCTGGAAGTAGCTCCTCTAGTTCAGGTGGTTCTTTAGGTACTGGTATGAACATGCTTATCATGTTTGGTGTTGGAGGTTTCTTACTCTACATGTTCATCAAATATCTAAACGACCTGAATTCATCTTCTGGCAAGTCTTACGGTAGTTCAACTGGATATAATCCACCTAGCCATCGTCGAGTAGAACACAACACACTAGCTGTTAGTCGTATCAAATATGGCGATCCAAACTTTGATGCTGATGCCTTCGCTTCATGGGTTAAAGAAGTCTATATTCAGTTGCAGGCAGCCTGGACTAAAAAGGATTGGAATTTGGTTCGCTCTCTCGAAAGTACTAGTCTCTATTCCCAACATAGTACACAACTCGAAGATCATATTCGGGCAAAAACAACCAATGTTTTAGAAAAAGTCTATGTTGAAAATATCCGCATCAAAGATTTCTATGAAAATCCTGATGGAAATGATACTTTAGTGGTTATCCTTTCATCTACACTCAGAGACTATGTTATCGATGATAAGACTCGTAAGGTTATCGAAGGAGACCCTCAACAAGATCTATTTACAGTTTATCAAATGAACTTCATCCGCAAACATGGTAGCCAAACCGAAAACACTGTTCAAGATGAAGCTGTTAGCGACCACTGTCCAAACTGTGGTGCTCCACTTAAAATCTCAGCTATTAGCCAATGTGAATACTGCGGAGCTGAGCTCACACGTAGTCCAAATCAATGGGTACTCGATACCTACGATGTTGTGGATGAAGACGAACTTTATAATTAGGAGGAAATTATGGGATTTATTCGTGCCGCCCTATCTTCAGGGCTTAATAGCTTCAACGATAGCAAATTTAAAGAAGCGATCGTACTTCCAAATAACCTAACAGCCGATGCTTTGGCCATTAAAGGCCAACTTCTTTCAAAAGATCCAGATGGCAAATCTAGACAAAGCAATCAAAACACTGGACTACTAACAGATGGTAGTGTCGTTATTGTTCCTCAAGGCTATGTCGCTATTCTAGTGAACAACGGTACCTTCCTTGGAGACGTCTTAGAAGCTGGTAGCCACGAATGGCGTTCTGGAGACAATGCCTGGCTTCTTGAAAAAGGTGGCCTAAAGGGTACTTGGGAAAATTTCAAAAACCGCTTCTCATTTGGTGGTCAAGTCATTACCCAACAAGAAATCATCTTTATTCGTATGCAACCCGTTGCCGGAAATAAATTCGGTACACAGAATGCTGTAGAATACTTCAGTGAACGTTATCAACAATTACTTAACATCCGCTTCTACGGCTTATTTGATATCAAAGTTGCTGATCCAGTCCTATTCTATGTCAGCTCCATCAGTCAACAAATTGAAGACCATAAAGCCTTTACATTACAAAATGTAGCTCAAGGAACACTTCGACAAAATATCGCACCAAAGATTGCCATTGCAATTGCTAAATTTACCAATGAAAACAAGGTAGATATCTATAGCCTTAATGCCAATCAAGATACTTTCAATGAGCTAGCAAAACAAGAAGTTAATAAGGTATGGGCAGGACTTTATGGAATTGAAACAACCAACATTCTACTTGAAGATTTGAGCTATGATCAAGAAAGCTTAGATATTGTCCGTAAGCTTGATAGCGAGCTTGTCGCTATGAAGTACAATACGATTGAGATTGAAGAACGTCGTGCTCGTAATGAAGCTCTCATCGCTGCTGCTAACAATGAAGGCAATGGCAATGGTATGAACATGATTATGGGAATGAATCTAGGACAAACACTTGGCGGTCAACTCAACCAACAAGCCCAAACTCAAGCTCCTGTTCAAAATAACGGGCAAACTGCAAGCAAGAACTTTTACATCGAGGTAGACGGTAAGTATGTTCTCGTAACCAAAGATGAAGAAGGAAATATCGTACCAGTCAACTAATTCAAGCTCATCTGATATTTGAGAATTATTGCATTTTATGGTACAATAAAGAGTAAACTATTTATTAAAGAGGTAAAAACATGATTGAAGCAAGTAAACTAAAGGCTGGTATGACTTTTGAAACAGCTGAAGGAAAATTGATCCGCGTTTTGGAAGCTAGCCACCACAAACCAGGTAAAGGAAACACTATCATGCGTATGAAATTGCGTGATGTCCGCACTGGTTCAACTTTTGAAACAAGCTACCGCCCAGAAGAAAAATTTGAGCAAGCGATCATCGAAACAGTTCCAGCTCAATACTTGTACAAAATGGACGACACAGCTTACTTCATGAACACAGAAACTTATGACCAATACGAAATTCCTGTTGTGAATGTTGAAAACGAATTGCTTTACATCCTTGAAAACTCAGATGTAAAAATCCAATTCTACGGAACTGAAGTAATCGGTGTGACTGTACCAACTACTGTTGAATTGACAGTTGCTGAAACACAACCATCTATCAAAGGTGCTACTGTTACAGGTTCTGGTAAACCAGCAACAATGGAAACTGGTCTTGTCGTGAACGTTCCAGACTTCATCGAAGCAGGTCAAAAATTGATTATCAACACTGCAGAAGGAACTTACGTTTCTCGCGCCTAATCTCTAGAAACTAGAAAGAGGTCATTCTATGGGAATTGAAGAACAACTTGGCGAAATCGTCATCGCCCCACGTGTACTTGAAAAAATCATTGCTATTGCAACTGCGAAAGTTGAAGGCGTACACTCTTTTTCAAACAAATCAGTATCTGACACCCTTTCAAAACTTTCTCTTGGTCGTGGCGTATATCTAAAAGAAGCAAACGATGAGCTCACAGCTGATATCTACCTCTACCTAGAGTACGGTGTCAAAGTTCCTAAGGTTGCTATGGCTATCCAGAAAGCTGTTAAGGATGCTGTCCGTAACATGGCTGATGTTGAAATCTCTGCTGTCAACATTCACGTTTCAGGTATCGTTCCAGATAAAACACCAAAACCAGAATTGAAAGACTTATTCGACGAGGACTTCCTCAATGACTAGTCCATTATTAGAATCTAGACGTGAACTACGTAAGTGTGCTTTCCAAGCCTTGATGAGTCTTGAATATGGTTCAGATCTAGAAACTGCTTGTCGCTTCGCCTACACACATGATCGCGAAGATACAGACGTACAACTTCCTAACTTCCTTGTAGAGCTCGTTTCTGGTGTCCAAGCTAAGAAGGATGATCTGGACAAACAAATCACTCAACATTTGAAAACAGGTTGGACCATCGATCGTCTGACTTTGGTAGAAAAGAATTTACTACGCCTAGGAGTTTTTGAAATCACTTCATTTGATACTCCTCAGCTCGTAGCTGTTAACGAAGCTATTGAACTTGCTAAGAGCTTTTCAGATCAAAAGTCAGCCCGTTTCATCAATGGACTCCTTAGTCAATTTGTGACAGAAGAAGATTAAATAATATAGAAAAAGTGTTTGAATCAGATCAAACACTTTTTTCTTTGCCTTCCACTATCTAAAAAAGTGGTAATAGACATAATTATAAACAAATATCCAGATGGGCTTGGCATAAGTGAGAAAGTTGAAAAAACTATGGCAAAGAATTGTGATTTTTAGATTCTTTGTCCAACGGTAGACAAGGGCAAAGAAAAGGCCTCCTAAACTATAAATGATCAAACTGATGGGATCTCGATGGGAAAACACCAAATGACTGATTCCAAAAATAAGAGCTGATAAGATAACATCCAGATAATACCTAGAATTGGGAAAGAAGGTATTCATAAAATACCCTCTATCAACGCTCTCCTCAAATATAGGAGCAACGATAACACTAGATATAAAGTAGAAACTAGTCGCTAAAAAAGTAGGTTGTCCATTTGAATATAAAGTCGAAATAAGGTCTTGAAAAATAAACTTGTTATCAATTAAGTGATGAAACTGTAACTGAAAAGTATTCAACAACTGACGAACAAAATAAGTAGCCACTAGAGCAAATACAAGGTAAAAGAATCTTGACTTCTTCGAGCCCTTTGTTTCAAAAATATAGAGCATCTTTTTCTTTTTTAACCAGTAGACAAACATCACTAAAAGAGTTACTTCCCCAACTGCTGAAATGCTATAATAGCCATCTATCCCCCATCCTAAAAACTTAGTCAGATGAAGACTACTAAACTCTAGTAGATAAACCGAGAGGAATACAAAGAATGTATAGAATCCCAAATGCCCTAGTTTTTTCATACTCACTCCTAAAAAATTAAAATTACCTTGATGGAGGGAAAGATTAACAACCCCCTATTCAGTTTATCAGTTATATACTGATCTAGCACAGCATAAAATCTATAAAAACTTATACTCTTCGAAAATCAAATTCAAACCACGTCAGCTTCACCTTGCCGTATATATGTTACTGACTTCGTCAGTTCTATCTACAACCTCAAAGCAGTGCTTTGAGCAACCTGCGGCTAGCTTCCTAGTTTGCTCTTTGATTTTCATTGAGTATTAATCTATTCTCTGTAGCACTTATAGATTATCATTCCTTATTATAAAATATACATCTTTTTTAAACGACTCTCAGTTCCATCTCCTCAACTGTCAATTTTTAATCCTGAAATGAATTTTTGAGAGAAACCAAAAAGCTAGAACCGTTTTTAGTTCTAGCTTTCTTTTTAATATTTTCTAAAGCGTTGATAACGCTCTTCCAAAAGTTTCTCCAACGGTAATTGTTTTAATTGTTCAATTTCTGTTTGAAGTTCATTTTTCACACGAGCTAGCAGCTCTTTGGCAGAGAGGCCTCTCTCTGAAATAACCTTATCTACGACTTCCATCTCCAAAAGTTCATGTGAAGTGATTTTCATCAACTCAGCTGCTTCCATGGCACGCGTGCCATCTTTCCACAAAATAGAAGCAAAGCCTTCAGGACTGAGAACTGCATAGATAGAGTTTTCTAGCATCCAAACACGGTCAGCCACTGCTAGAGCTAGAGCTCCACCAGAGCCACCTTCTCCGATAATAATGGCGATAATGGGTACTTTGAGGTCGCTCATCTCCATGAGGTTACGAGCAATGGCTTCACCTTGACCACGTTCTTCTGCTCCGACACCAGGATAGGCACCAGCCGTGTTGATAAAGGTTACAACAGGACGACCAAACTTTTCTGCTTGCTTCATCAAACGAAGGGCTTTTCGGTAACCTTCAGGATGAGGTTGACCAAAGTTACGGTTAAGATTATCTTGTAAACTTTTACCTTTTTGGATTCCAACAACAGTCACTGCTTGGTCTCCCAACCAACCGATACCACCAATAATAGCACCATCATCACGGAAGGAGCGATCCCCATGCAACTCAATAAAATCATCAAAAATTCCTGTTGCGAAGTCCAAGGCTGTTAGGCGAGTTTGTTCACGAGCTTCTCTAACGATTTTCGCAATATTCATCAACTCTCCCTCCTATGTAGTCTTACTAATCGAGCAATCGTATCTGGCAATTCTCGCCGTTTAATAATTGCATCTACAAAACCATGTTCCAGTAAAAACTCTGCTTTCTGGAAGTCTTCTGGCAGGTCTTCTCTTACTGTATTTTCAATCACACGGCGTCCAGCAAAACCTACCAAACTTTGGGGTTCTGCCAAGATGATATCCCCTTCCATAGCGAAGGAAGCTGTTACTCCTCCAGTCGTCGGGTCTGTAAGGATTGTCAGATAAAAGAGACCTGCATTGGAATGACGTTTGACTGCGGCAGAGATTTTGGCCATCTGCATCAAGCTCATGATTCCTTCCTGCATGCGTGCTCCGCCAGAAGCTGTAAACAATACGACAGGTAATTTTTCAGCGGTCGCATATTCGAACAAGCGAGTGATTTTCTCACCAACAACTGTCCCCATCGATGCCATGATAAAGTTAGAATCCATAATGCCAAGAGCAACTTTTTCGCCCTTAATCAAAGCAGTTCCAGTAACAACAGCTTCATCAAGACCTGTCTTTTCACGCATCAAAGTCAATTTTTTACGATAGCCTGGAAAATTCAAAGGATCCTGGGTCTCAATCCCTTTAAACATTTCCAAAAACGTCCCCATATCAATGGTTAAAGCTAAACGCTCTTGAGCTGAAATACGGAAGGTATAGCCACAGTGAGGGCATATTCGCTCACTCCCCAAGTCCTTTTGGTAAATCGTATATTTGCAACCTGGACATTGGGAGAAGAGCTCATCTGGAACCTCTGGCTTGATCTGAGGTTGATTTACAGTCGAACGATTGGGATTGATTCGAATATATTTATCTTTTTTACTAAATAGAGCCATACATCCCCCTTTTCAGTCTTATACTATTTTTATACTCAATGAAAATCAAAGAGCAAACTAGGAAGCTAGCCGCAGGTTGCTCAAAGCACTGCTTTGAGGTTGTAGATAAGACTGACGAAGTCAGTCACATATATAATCCAAGGCGAAGCTGACGCGGTTTGAAGAGATTTTCGAAGAGTATTACATTATTCTTTTTCTTGATAGTGTGGTAAGAAAGTTTCCATCAAGAATGAAGTATCGTAGTCCCCTGCTATCACGCGACGATCTGAAATCAGATCAAGTTGGAAATCAGCATTGGTGACCACCCCTTCAATTTCGAGTTCATAAAGAGCTCGTTGCATTTTCATGAGAGCATCAAATCGATTTTCACCATGAACAATAATTTTAGCAATCATACTATCATAGTATGGCGGAATGGTATAACCAGGATAAACTGCTGAGTCCACTCGCAAGCCCACACCACCACTTGGTAGATAAAGATTGGTAATCTTACCTGGACTTGGTGCAAAATTAAAGGCTGGGTTTTCCGCATTGATCCGACATTCAATGGCATGTCCTTTTAGAACAATGTCTTCCTGCTTCAAGGTCAATGGTTGACCTGCTGCGATACGGATTTGTTCCTTGACAATATCCACACCAGATACAAATTCGGTTACTGGATGTTCTACTTGGACACGCGTATTCATCTCCATAAAGTAGAATTTACCAGTCGCTTCATCTAGCAGGAATTCAATGGTACCAGCATTCTCGTAACCAACAGACTCCGCTGCACGAACTGCCGCTGCACCAATTTCATTACGAAGGGTTTTTCCAATAGCAATCGAAGGACTTTCTTCTAAAACCTTTTGGTTATTCCGTTGCAGCGAACAGTCACGTTCACCAAGGTGAATAACATGTCCCATTTGGTCAGCAAGAATCTGTACTTCAATATGGCGAGCAGGATAGATCACACGCTCAAGGTACATAGCTCCATTACCAAAGTTGGCTTTGGCTTCACTAGAGGCTGTTTCAAAGGCTGACACAAGATCTTCTGCTTTTTCAACCTTACGAATCCCTTTACCACCACCTCCAGCTGAAGCTTTCAGCATAACTGGATAACCAATTTTTTCGGCAATAGAGAGGGCCTCTTCTGCTGTATGGACTTCTCCATCTGATCCTGGAATGACAGGCACGTTTGCCTTAATCATTTGAGCACGGGCGTTAATTTTATCTCCCATGACATCCATGACACGAGCTGATGGTCCGATAAATTTGATACCAACTTCTTCACACATGGTTGCAAACTTGGAATTTTCACTTAAAAAACCAAATCCAGGGTGAATAGCTTCAGCTTCAGTCAAGACCGCAGCTGATAGGATGGCATTGATGTTCAGATAAGATTCTGTAGCCTTCCCAGGGCCGATACAGATAGCCTCATCAGCCAAAAGCGTGTGGAGAGCTTCCTTGTCAGCAGTCGAATAGACAGCGACTGTTGCAATTCCTAATTCTCGTGCCGCACGAATAATACGAACAGCGATTTCACCACGATTGGCAATTAAAATCTTACGAAACATGGAAAACCTCCCTAGTTTCCAATAGCAAAGGTTAGAGTACCGCTTGCTGCAAGCTTACCATCTACTTCTGCCTTCGCTTCTACTACGGCGATTGTGCCACGACGTTTGACAAAAGTTGCTGTCATGACAAGCTGATCACCAGGAACAACTTGTTTTTTAAATTTAACTTTGTCCATACCAGCGTAGAAGACCAGCTTCCCTTTGTTCTCAGGTTTTAATAATTCCAAAACACCTGCTGTTTGTGCCAAAGCTTCCATGATCAAGACACCTGGCATCACAGGGTAGGCTGGAAAGTGTCCGTTGAAGAAAGGTTCGTTAATCGTTACATTTTTAATAGCAACAATTGTATCTTCACTAACTTCCAAAACACGATCCACTAAGAGCATAGGATAGCGGTGAGGCAAAGCTTCTTTAATTCCTTGAATATCAATCATTTGATACGTACCAAGCCTTTCCCAAACTCAACCATTTCTTCATTTTCAACTAGAATTTCTGTTACAACACCATCTTTAGGTGCTGGAATTTCGTTCATAACTTTCATGGCTTCGATGATGACCAAGGTTTGACCTTTTTTAACAGTATCACCGACTGAAACAAAATTAGGTTTGTCTGGTCCAGCAGCCAAGTAAGCAACTCCGACAAGTGGACTCTCTACTAGATCTCCTTCAGCTACAGATTCAGTAACATTTGATTCTGAAACTGCTTCTACAGCTGGTGTTGAAGTTGGAGCTTGAGGTGCAACTGTAGGTGCAGTTGCTGAAACCACAGGTTGAGGTGCTGGACTTGCTTCTGCAACAAGTTTTGCTTCATTCTTGCTGAAGAGCAACTCATCCGTTCCATTTTTATAAGAAAATTCTCTCAAGCTCGACTGGTCAAACTGCGCCATCAAGTCTTTGATTTCATTTAAATTCATCTTTACTTATTCTCCCAACGTTTGAAAGCAAGAACTGCATTATGCCCACCAAATCCAAAAGTGTTTGAGATAGCATAAGGAATTTCACGTTCCAAGCCTTGTCCATAAATAACATTTGCTTCAATGTAGTCTGATAATTCTGTTGTTCCAGCTGTCATTGGAACATAGTTGTTACGAATTGCTTCAATTGTTGCAATGGCTTCAACTGCACCTGCTGCACCGAGCAAGTGTCCTGTAAATGACTTAGTTGAAGATACAGGTACTTCCTTACCAAGAACAGCTACAATCGCTCCACTTTCTCCCTTTTCATTAGCAGGAGTTGATGTACCGTGAGCATTGACATAAGCTACTTGGTCTGGTGTGATTTCAGCTTCCTCCAAGGCAAGTTTGATAGCCTTAATAGCACCTTGACCTTCTGGATGTGGTGAAGTCATATGGTAGGCATCACAAGTATTTCCATAACCAACAACTTCAGCTAAGATAGTTGCTCCACGTTTTTCTGCGTGCTCTAGACTTTCAAGTACCAACATACCTGATCCTTCACCCATGACAAATCCATTACGGTCTTTATCAAACGGAATAGAAGCACGAGTTGGATCTTCCGTTGTTGAAAGAGCTGTTAAGGCTTGGAAACCAGCAATCGCAAATGGAGTAATAGATGATTCTGAACCACCAACCAACATGATGTCTTGGAAACCAAACTTGATAGAACGGAAGGCATCTCCGATAGCATCATTTGATGAAGCACAAGCTGTATTGATAGATTTACAGATACCATTTGCCCCAAAGCGCATAGCAACATTTCCTGCAGCCATATTTGGCAAGGCTTTTGGAAGTGTCAATGGTTTTACACGTTTTGGTCCCTTATCATGAAGTCGAAGCACTTGATCTTCGATTTCTTTAATCCCACCGATACCTGATGCAACGATGACACCAAAGCGGTCTCTATCAAGAGTCTCTACATCAAGATTAGCATTGTTCACTGCTTCTTGAGCTGCATACAAGGCATACAAAGAATAGTCATCAAAACGATTGGTATCTTTTTTTACAAAGTATTTATCAAACGGAAAATCCTGGATCTCTGCCGCATTATGAACGTCAAAAGCACTGTGATCAAATTTGGTGATTTCACCAATTCCAATCTTTCCATTTTTAAGACTGTTCCAAAATTCTTCTGGTGTGTTCCCAATTGGAGATGTCAATCCATAACCTGTTACTACTACACGATTTAGTTTCATTTTCATACCTCTATTTTAACTCTTATTGCATGGTTAGTCCACCATCAATTGCAATGACCTGTCCCGTTAGATAATCCTGACTTGCAAGAAAGACTGTCACCTCTGCGACCTGCTCTGCTTGGCCAAATTGTTTCATCGGAATTTGTGCTAACATGGCATCTTTGACCTTATCAGATAGAACTGCTGTCATATCTGATTCAATCATTCCTGGAGCAATGGCATTGACACGCACATTGCGATTAGCAACCTCACGTGCTACTGATTTAGTAAATCCAATCAAACCAGCTTTGGATGCGGCGTAGTTGGCTTGACCGATATTTCCCATGAGACCAACAACACTAGACATATTGATGATAGCACCTTCGCGAGCTTTTATCATCGGTTTCAAGACTGATTGTGTCATATTGAAAGCCCCTGTCAAATTGACTTTCAAGACCTTCTCAAAATCTTCTTCTGTCATCTTGAGCATGAGAGTATCTTGAGTAATCCCAGCATTATTCACTAGGACATCAACTGAACCCAGCTCTTCAATGGCTTGGTCTACCATACGTTTTGCGTCCGCAAAATCAGAAACATCACCAGAAATAGCAAGAACCTTCACCCCGTATGGTTTAAATTCGGCTAGAAGCTCCTCGGAGATTTCACCACGACTATTCAAGACAACGTTAGCTCCCAAGCTAGCAAATTTATGAGCAATGGCTAGACCAATTCCTCGACTTGAGCCTGTAATAAAGACATTTTTCTGTTCTAGTTTCATTTTTCTCCTTTCAGAACTTC
This sequence comes from Streptococcus nidrosiense, assembly GCF_042140045.1. NCBI lineage: Bacteria > Bacillati > Bacillota > Bacilli > Lactobacillales > Streptococcaceae > Streptococcus > Streptococcus nidrosiense. The sequence continues at coordinate 832,921 of NZ_CP152419.1, read as the reverse complement.
TACCACATTAGTCTAATTTTCCAAGAGTGCTTGTAGACTTGCTTGATCTTCCACATTAGCAAGTTGAGCCGTTTTATCAATTTTTTTGACAAATCCTGACAAGACTTTACCAGGGCCAACTTCGATAAAACGAGTGACACCCGCTTCTTGCATGACTGCAATACTTTCATAAAAACGGACAGGTTCCTTAACTTGACGAGTAAAGAGTTCTGCTATACGTTCTTTTTCCATGACCTTTGCTTCTGTATTGCCAACAAGTGGACAAGCAAAGTCAGAAAATTCAACTTCTGTCAGGGCTTGAGCTAATTTTTGACTAGCAGATTCCAATAAAGCTGTATGGAAAGGTCCAGAAACATTTAGAGGAATCAAGCGTTTTGCTCCCGCTTCTTGCAAAAGTTCAACTGCACGATCTACTGCAGCTACCTCCCCACCAATAACAATCTGGCTTGGAGTATTGTAGTTAGCTGGAGTTACAACACCAAGTTGAGAAGCTTCTTGACAAGCTTTTTCAATCACTTCAACCGGTGTATTGAGGACAGCTACCATTTTCCCTGATCCTGCTGGTGCTGCTTCTTCCATATAAGACCCACGTTTAGCAACTAGAGCTACTGCATCTTCAAAATCCAAGGCACCACTAGCTACCAGGGCAGAATATTCTCCAAGAGATAAACCTGCCACCATATCAGGCTGATAACCTTTCTCCTTTAGTAGTCGGTAAATAGCAACGGACGTAGCTAAAATAGCTGGTTGCGTGTAACGAGTCTGATTTAGCTTTGTTTCATCATTATCAATCAAGTCACGAAGGTCATACCCCAAGACTTGGCTAGCTTGGTCGATTGTTTCCTTGACGATAGCATATTGGTCGTATAGCTCACGTCCCATTCCTAGGTACTGGGCTCCTTGACCTGCAAATAGAAAGGCTATTTTAGTCATTTCTTGTAACTCCTGCCCAACGAGCAGCTTCTGCTTGAATCTTTTCAGCTGCACCGTAGTAAATATCTTTTAAGATTTCTTCAACAGTTTCTTCTTTCGAAACCAGACCTGCAATCTGACCAGCCATAACAGATCCACCATCCACATCTCCGTGAACAACAGCCTTAGCTAAGGCTCCTGCGCCCATTTGTTCAAAGATTTCTAAATCTGGATTTTCTTGTTTGAAGGCATCTTTTTCAGCTTGTTCGAAATCACGAGTCAATTTGTTTTTAATGGCACGAACTGCGTGTCCAAAATGTTGTGCTGAGATCGTTGTGTCAATATCACGAGCTTTTAAAATTTTAGCTTTATAGTTTGGATGAGCATTTGATTCTTTAGCAACTACAAAACGAGTTCCTACTTGCACAGCTTCTGCACCAAGCATAAATCCAGCTGCAGCTCCCTCACCGTCTGCAATACCACCAGCAGCGATAACAGGAATTGAAACAGCAGCTGCAACTTGACGAACCAAGGTCATAGTTGTTAGTTTACCGATGTGTCCACCTGCTTCCATACCTTCTGCAATAACAGCGTCTGCACCGATTTTTTCCATGCGTTTAGCTAAAGCAACACTAGGAACTACAGGAATAACGGTGATTCCCGCTTCATGGAATCGCTCCATGTATTTACTTGGGTTTCCTGCGCCAGTTGTGACTACCTTAACCCCTTCTTCAATGACGAGGTCAACAATATCATCAACAAATGGAGACAGAAGCATAATGTTGACACCAAAAGGCTTGTCTGTTAAAGATTTAATCTTATCGATATTAGCCTTAACCACTTCTTTAGGAGCATTTCCTCCACCGATGATACCTAGACCACCTGCTTTTGAAACAGCTCCAGCAAGGTCACCATCTGCAACCCAGGCCATTCCACCTTGGAAGATAGGATATTTAATATTCAATAATTCTGTAATACGTGTTTTCATAGTGCCTCCATATGTCTTGCTTACGTAATAGTTCGACTACATTATAATTTGACAGTCAAACTATTACCTAAACAAGAGGGAGCGGGTCCCCCCTACTCCTTCTTCATTTATTTTAATTATTTTGTTTGCTCTTCAACGTAAGCAACCAAATCACCAACTGTTTTCAAGTTGTCTTCAGCTTCGATTTGGATATCAAAAGCGTCTTCGATTTCTGAAATTACTTGGAACAAGTCCAATGAATCTGCATCCAAATCATCAAAAGTAGATTCAAGTGTTACTTCTGATGCGTCTTTCCCAAGTTCTTCAACGATAATTTCTTGTACTTTTTCAAATACTGCCATGATAGACTCCTTTAAAATAAATAGTTTTTATAACAATGTGTTCACCACATGATTACCTAAATTGTAACAATAAGCGTGCCCCATGTCAAACCTCCACCGAAGCCTGACAAGAGAATATTTTGGCTACCATCCAAACGAATGAGCCCTTCCTCTACACACTCTGAAAGTAGGATCGGAATACTTGCCGCACTGGTATTTCCATACTTGGTCATATTGGCAGGAAGCTTGTCTCGATCTACACCGATCTTTCTAGCCATCTTATCTAGAATGCGGATATTAGCTTGATGAAGCAAGAGATAGTCTAGTTCTTCTGCCGAAAGAGGACTCTCTTCTATGGTATGTTTTATAGACTTAGCAACATCTCGAATCGCAAAATCAAAAACTGCTCGGCCATCCATTCTCAAGAAAGCATCGGACTTTTCTTGATTTGAAAATGGTGAAGTTAAACCAGTCTGTCCAAAGGTCAAACACTCACTACGCGAACCATCGCTATTGAGACTCTCCGCTAGGAAATGTGTCTCTTCGCTTGCTTCTAACAAGATGCCCCCAGCTCCATCTCCAAATAGGACAGCAGTTGAGCGATCCGACCAGTCTAAAGCTTTTGACATAGTTTCACTACCGATAACTAGACCCTTACGATAGGCTCCTGAAGAGATAAACTTCTCTGCAGTTGATAGGGCAAAGATAAAGCCACTACAGGCAGCTGTTAAGTCATAGGCAAAAGCCTTGTGAGCGCCGATTTTAGCCTGAACACGAGCGGCTGTTGAAGGCATCATCGAGTCAGGTGTCATCGTAGCTAGAATGATAAAATCCAACTCTTCAGCAGAAATCCCTGACTTCTCTAGGAGTTGTTTTGCAACTGCCGTTGCCAAATCTCCAGTTGATTCTGTCTTAGAAATGCGACGTTCCTTAATCCCAGTTCGACTTGAAATCCATTCATCACTCGTATCCATAACCTGAGCTAAATCCTCATTTGTGATAATCTGCTCTGGTACATAATGAGCAACCTGGCTTATTTTTGCAAAAGCCATTATTTCAAATCCTCCAAAAATTGATAAAGATTGGTCAAACCTTTACTCATGACGTCCATTTCCTCTGGGCTCATGCCTTCGATAATTCTTTCGACCATGGCCTTGTGGAAACGTTTATGGAGACGATGTACGAGTCGACCTTTCTTAGTCAAATGCAGATGTACTACACGACGATCCTGATCTGAACGTAAGCGTTCAATGTAACCTTTTCGTTCCAAGTTATTCAAGCTAGTTGTCACTGTTCCTAGAGTTACCATCAGCTCTTTGGACACTTGACTTGGTGTCACATCTGGAAACTTACCAATCACATCAATCGTGTGCATTTCCTTGATAGAGATGTCCTTGAAACGACTACCTCGCAAACTTACTTCCTCAATCACCAGGACGTTATTAAAAATAGATGTTAAATAGTCATTGATCCGTTGGTAGTCCAATTCTCTTCCCTCCCTTATCAAAAAAGTTTAACTATCAAAACATTTGACAAAAAAAGTATATCAAACTTCAAAGAATTGTGCAAGTATTTTTTTATTTTCCGATAAATTTTGGACGTCTTCTCTCAGAATGTGCACGAACACCTTCTTTGAAATCCTCCGTATAAGATAGAGATTTTTGCAATTCCAGTTCTAGCTGTGCGTACTCGTGCCACTGCTTAAACTCGCTCTCCCAGACTAACTTCTTAACAGCAGCATAGGAGTTAGAAGAACCTCGTCTCAACTTCTTCAATAGTTGCTCTCTTGTCTTTTCTAATTGATCACTAGCACAAAGACGGTAGACAGCTCCAGCTTCCAGTGCTTTTTCTGCTGTGAAAGCTTCTCCCGTCATAGCTAATTGCGTTGCCCGAGTCGCACCAAGTGATCGTGTAAGCAAGAATAAACCTCCCGCATCTGGAGCCAAGCCCACACCTACAAAGGCCTGGATGAATTTAGCTTTGTCAGAAGCAATACAGAAATCAACTGCTAAAGCCATATTAGCCGCTGCCCCAGCAACTGCTCCATCCACCTCCATAATGACTGGTTTTGGAATTTGTTTAATCTTATAGGAAATCGTATTTACTAACTCCGCGATTTGGGTGAGGGAGGCAATATCATCCTCATCGACAGCACGTTTCATTTCTACTAAATCCCCTCCAACGGAGAAGACTTTGCCAGCAGCATTAATGAGAACAAACGAAACCGAAGCATCTTTTTCAGCCAATTCCAATGCTTCTAGAATTTCTTGACACATAGGAATATGAAAACCATTGGCCACCTCAGGACGATTTAAAGTTAGTATCGCTAAATCGTCTTGAACTTGATAGAGAATATGATTCATAACCACTCCTTTAAATTTACAACGAAAATTAAATTATTTTATTTTCAAATTATATCTTTTTTTGATTTATTAAACAAGAGAAAAATCGACCAAAAGTGTATCGGCCGATTTTAAAAACTTAGTTTGGTCTCTAAAAATAAAGGTAAACCAGTACTTGTATCATCCATGAAATCATAAATGACTTCAAGCATCCGCCCTCCTTCTCTCTGATAGAGCTGTTCTTTGTTGAATCCTTTATGGTAGAATTCTCCTGAAACCATGTAAAAAATACGATTGGGATCTTCTAGGTAGGCAAAAAGATTCCCTGTAAAAGGAGCTTCCTTATCCCCGTCCTTGTTGACCAGACTTGCAGCTAAGAGTTTCGTGATTCCTCTAAATTGTCCACTTTCATCTGTTCGACAGTAAAACTTGACTCTAGCTTCATAGTTAGGATTGACGATAACCTTTTCAGAGAGAATTCGATAAGTCCTTGACTTACTATCTGACAAGCTGATAGATAAGATAATTTTAGCCCTCTCAACTGATATCTGACCTTCCTGAGCATACTCAATCGCTAATTCTTCTCCGGTCAAACGACCACTGGGAAGAGGATGAGAAGTTGCTCCGATACTTGTAGGAATCATCAGGAATGTAAGAAATAGTATTAAACAAAACACTCTTTTAATCATCTTGCTCAACTCCTTTATATGTGAAGAGTTTTCCCCCTACACCTTTATTATAAGCTTTCCTGATGAGATGTTCAAACAATTATATAGGACATTTTCCAGATTGAAAAAAGCCCCTCTTTCTGCTATAATCGTATAAAATACTTACTTTAGGAGTTCTTATGAAGGTTGTAAAATTTGGTGGAAGCTCACTTGCCTCTGCTAGTCAGTTAGAAAAAGTTTTAAATATTGTCAAAAGTGACCCAGAACGTCGTTTTGTGGTTGTATCTGCCCCTGGTAAACGCGATTCCGGAGACACTAAGGTTACAGATGCCTTGATTAAATACTACCGCGACTATGTAGCTGGAAACGACATTAGCAAAAGCCAAAACTGGATCATTAATCGCTATGCTGCTATGGTTAGCGAATTAGGTCTTAAACCAGCCGTTTTAGATAAAATTTCAAAAAGCATTCGCTCTCTGGCTACTCTTCCAATTGAAGATAATAAGTTTCTCTATGATACCTTTCTAGCAGCTGGAGAAAATAACAATGCCAAATTGATTGCAGCCTACTTTAACCAAAATGGCTTGGAAGCGCGTTATGTTCATCCTAGAGAAGCTGGTATCGTTGTGACAAGCGAACCTGGAAATGCACGTATCATCCCATCAAGTTACGATAAAATCGAGGAATTGACAAATTCAACTGAAGTTCTTGTTATCCCTGGTTTCTTCGGTGTTACTAAAGAAGATCAAATTTGTACCTTCTCACGTGGGGGATCAGATATTACTGGTTCCATCATCGCTGCTGGTGTCAAGGCTGACCTCTATGAAAACTTTACTGATGTAGACGGAATCTTTGCAGCTCACCCTGGTATTATCCATAAGCCACACTCTATCCCAGAATTGACCTACCGTGAAATGCGTGAATTGGCCTATGCAGGATTCTCTGTACTACACGATGAAGCACTTCTACCAGCCTACCGTGGGAAAATTCCTCTGGTTATCAAAAATACCAACAATCCTGAGCATCCAGGTACTCGTATCGTTCTAAAACACAGTAGTGATGAATTTCCAGTTGTAGGAATTGCTGGGGATTCTGGCTTTGTCAGCATCAATATGTCTAAATATCTCATGAACCGCGAAATCGGTTTTGGTCGTAAAGTTCTTCAGATTCTTGAGGACCTTAATATTGGTTGGGAACACATGCCAACTGGTATCGATGACCTGTCTATCATTTTACGTTCACGAGAATTGACTCCGATTAAGGAAGAAGAAATCCTTCGTCAGTTAGTTCAAAAAGCAGAGGTAGACCACGCTGAAATCGAACACGACCTCTCTATCATTATGATTGTTGGGGAAAAAATGAAGCGTCATATCGGGGTAACTGCTACAGCCACTCGTGCCTTATCTGAGAACAACATCAACATCCAAATGATGTCACAAGGTTCTAGTGAAGTTTCTATCATGTTTGTTGTCCATAAAGACCAAGAAAAAGCCGCTCTTAAAGCTCTCTACCAAGCATTTTTCGGTGAAAATAAGGAAGACTAAACATGGCACAATCCCTCAACAAGGTCGTCGACTTGCAAACAACTGGAACCTCCTATCTCTCCATTACAGGAAAGGTTGGAAAATTTCTGGTTGGAGATCATGCGCTAGAATTTTACGCAGATCGTAATGTCGAGGACTATATTCAAATCCCATGGTCCAGCGTTAACCAAATTGGAGCCAATGTTTCAGGTCGCAAGGTTAGTCGGCATTTTGAAGTCTTTACAGATCAAGGAAAATTTCTCTTCGCCTCAAAAGACTCTGGAAAAATCCTTAAGATTGCTCGTGAAAAATTGGGAAATGACAAGGTTGTCAAACTTCCCACCTTACTCCAAATCATTGGTAAAAAAATAAAAAATCTATTTGCAAAAAAATAGAAAGTTTAGTATAATCATAGCAACGGATAAGTAGGTTACTTCCTTCTTTCAGAAAGTCTGCGGGTGCTGCGAGCAGATAGGAGGGGTAGGTGAAATTCTACCGTTGTTTTAAATCAAATACAGAATCAAGTGCACACCTGTGAAGTTGGATGGAACCGTGGCCCTGCCACTCCAACGCTTTGTCAGGTGTGCTTTTTTCATAAAGGAGTATATATGTTAGATATCAAACGTATTCGTACAGACTTTGAAGCTGTCGCAGAAAAACTAGCTACACGTGGTGTAGATGCTGCTATCTTGAATGAGATGAAAGAAATCGACGCTAAACGTCGTGACATCTTGGTTAAGGTTGAAACCCTCAAAGCAGAGCGTAACACGGTTTCTGCTGAAATTGCTCAAGCTAAGCGCAATAAAGAAAATGCAGATGATAAGATTGCAGCTATGCAAACCCTATCTGCAGAGGTCAAAGCTCTCGATGCTGAGTTGGCAGAAATTGATGCTAAATTAACAGAATTTACCACTACTCTTCCAAACATCCCTGCTGATAGTGTTCCTATCGGTGCTGACGAAGATGATAACGTAGAAGTTCGCCGTTGGGGAACTCCTCGCGAGTTTGATTTCGAACCGAAAGCTCACTGGGATCTTGGCGAAGACCTCGGTATTCTTGACTGGGAACGTGGTGGAAAAGTCACTGGAGCTCGCTTCCTCTTCTATAAAGGCCTCGGAGCTCGCTTGGAACGTGCCATCTACAACTTTATGCTAGATGAGCATGGTAAGGAAGGTTATACTGAAGTCATCACACCTTACATGGTTAACCATGACTCTATGTTCGGTACAGGACAATATCCAAAATTCAAAGAAGATACGTTTGAATTGAAAGATACGAACTACGTCCTCATTCCTACAGCTGAAGTTCCTCTGACCAACTACTATCGTGATGAAATTCTTGATGGAAAAGACTTACCAATCTACTTTACTGCTATGAGCCCATCATTCCGTTCTGAAGCTGGTTCAGCTGGTCGTGATACTCGTGGTTTGATTCGTTTGCACCAATTCCACAAGGTAGAAATGGTGAAATTTGCCAAACCTGAAGAGTCATACGAAGAACTAGAAAAGATGACAGCCAACGCTGAAAACATCCTTCAAAAACTCAACCTTCCATACCGTGTGGTTGCTCTCTCTACTGGAGATATGGGCTTCTCTGCTGCTAAGACTTATGACTTGGAAGTATGGATCCCTGCGCAAAATACCTACCGTGAAATCTCAAGCTGTTCAAATACAGAAGATTTCCAAGCTCGTCGTGCCCAAATCCGTTACCGTGATGAAGCCGATGGTAAGGTTAAACTTCTTCATACTTTGAATGGTTCTGGACTTGCTGTTGGACGTACAGTCGCTGCTATCCTTGAAAACTATCAAAACGAAGATGGTTCTGTGACCATTCCAGAAGTTCTTCGTCCATACATGGGTGGAGCTGAAGTTATCAAACCATAATTAATAGATGTAAAAAGAGGAGGCTGAGCTTCCTCTTTTTGAGTAATTCAAAAGAAACAGGTAGAAATCTTTCATTCTACCTGTTTTTATTTATTTCTTAGTAGCCACCCATCATTGATGGATCCATAGCTGGCGCTGGTGCAGCGGGTTCTGGTTTGTTAGCTACGACTGCTTCTGTCGTTAGAATCAAACTTGCTACTGAAGCTGCGTTCTGAAGGGCTGAACGGCTAACCTTAACAGGATCGATAATTCCTGCTTCAATCATGTTGACCCATTCACCTGTTGCAGCATTGAAGCCTGTTCCAAGCTCTGCATTTTTCAAACGATCGATTACGATTGAACCTTCATAACCTGCATTGTAGGCAATTTGACGAACTGGCTCTTCTAAGGCACGAAGCACGATGTTGCGCCCTGTCGCTTCATCACCTTCTAACTCCAAGGCCGCAACAGCAGAGATAACATTAACAAGAGCAGTACCACCTCCGGCAACGATACCTTCCTCAACGGCTGCACGAGTCGCATTGAGGGCGTCTTCGATGCGGAGTTTCATTTCTTTCAATTCTGTTTCAGTCGCAGCTCCGACCTTGATAACTGCAACTCCACCTGACAACTTAGCCAAGCGTTCTTGGAGTTTTTCACGGTCAAATTCTGAAGTTGTTGTTTCAATTTGTGATTTGATGACAGCAACACGGTTAGAAATTGCTTCAGGATTACCTGCACCTTCTACAATGACTGTACTATCTTTATCAACAGACACTTTAGCTGCTTGACCAAGCGCTTCGATAGTAGCATCTTTCAATTCAAGACCAAGATCTTCTGTGATAACAGTTCCGCCTGTCAAAATCGCGATGTCTTCCAACATAGCCTTACGACGGTCACCGAATCCTGGTGCCTTAACAGCAACTACGTTGAAAGTTCCACGAATCTTATTCAAGACAAGCGTTGGGAGGGCTTCACCGTCAACATCATCTGCAATAATCAAGAGTGGACGACTGCTTTGAAGGATGCTTTCTAGTAGTGGCAAGATTTCTTGGATATTTGAAATCTTCTTATCTGTAATCAAAATGTATGGATTTTCAAGGTCTGCAACCATTTTTTCATTGTCAGTGACCATGTACTGTGATAGATAACCACGGTCAAATTGCATTCCTTCTACAACTTCAAGCTCTGTTTCCATCCCACGTGATTCTTCAATGGTGATGACTCCATCCTTACCAACTTTTTCCATGGCTTCAGAGATGTACTCACCTACTTTTTCAGAGCGAGAGGATACGGCAGCGACTTGTGCAATAGCTTCCTTGCTTGATACTGGAATAGCATTGTTCTTCAAGGCTTCTACAGCTGAAGAAACCGCTGCTTCAATTCCACGACGGATACCGATTGGGTTTGCTCCAGCAGTAACGTTTTTGATTCCTTCACGAACAATAGCTTGGGTCAATACTGTTGCAGTAGTTGTCCCGTCACCAGCGATATCATTGGTTTTAGAAGCCACTTCTGACACCAATTTGGCACCCATATTTTCAAAATGGTCTTCTAGTTCGATTTCTTTAGCGATGGTTACACCATCATTGGTAATCAATGGTGAGCCGAATGATTTTTCAAGAACTACGTTACGTCCTTTAGGCCCCAAGGTTACTTTAACTGTATCAGCTAGGATATCAACACCACGGACCATTGCTGAACGTGCATCAGATGAAAATTTAATCTCTTTTGACATACTTATTTCCTCCTCTTATTCTTCAACGATTGCTAAGATGTTAGCTTCACCCACGATGACATATTTTTCGTCACCATCTTTGACCTCGATACCTGCATGAGCTTCGACTAAAACTTGATCTCCAACTTTTACACTTGGAGCGACTAGTTCACCGCTCAAGGTACGAACACCTTGTCCTGTAGCCACTACTTTAGCTGTTTTTGTTTTTTCTTGAGCTGATCCTGCAAGGACAAAGCCTCCAACAGTTTGTTCTTTTTCTTCAATTTTCAAGACCACGCGGTCTCCTAATGGTTTCAACATCTGCTTTCCTCCATAAGATAATCATATTGTTAGCACTCTTTACGTATGAGTGCTAAACCATAGTTCTATTGTATCACTTAGTCAGAAATAGTCAAGAAAAAAACACCTCAAAAATGAATGAGATGTTCCTTTAATATTAATTGAGAATCGTCAATTTTTGATTGAAATCATTGATAACCTTTTGGAGATTGATCCGCCCTTGGTAGATACCATATCCAAAAACCACCATTCCCAATATTCCAACCAAGGCAAGTAAAATTCCGAAAAGTAAGAGTGGGAGGAAGCTTTTATGAAAGAGATAAATTAAGACCATACCTATACTGGCAATGATAAAGAGTAAGCTAAACCAACGGCCAAGATTTTCAATCATATGACGTTGATACTTAATTTCTGTTTCATATCCATTAACAAGTTCTTGTTTTGTAACCATGAGGATCCTCCTGACAAAAATTGAGAATGAAGGGTAAGAGAAGGAGGTTAGTCTACTTCATTCTCAAAATTCTCTACTAGTAAATATGTGCTTTTCTTGAGCTTAGTAATTAAGATGTGGGTCAAAGATACCTAGAGCAACACCGACCAAAGCGACAACAACTAGAAGCAACATTACTTTGTTTGGTGAAACTTTTTTCTTAGACATTAACCACCAGCAAATAGTGATGAAAGTTGCTGTCAAGAGACCTGGATAAACACCATCAATCTTTTCTTGGATATTTAAGAAGACTTTTCCTTCAGAATTCTCGAATTGAAGAGCTGTTGTAACAGATACCCAAGTTGCTGCTACCGCACCGATAACCATACCGCCGACAACGCTGATTGCTTTACGAAGGGCTTGTCCTTTTGGTCCTACAAGGAATTCAACGGCTTTATCCCCTAATTGATACCCTTTAAAGAAGGCAAAGCGCATACCAAAGTATACTAAGAGGTTCCATACGACGATGTAGAAGATAGCACCAGCGATGTTACCACCTTTAGAGAGACCGAGGGCAATCCCCAAAAGAACTGGAATCAAGGTCCCAACGACCAATGAGTCACCGATACCAGCGATTGGACCCATCAAACCGGCACGCATACCATTGATGGTTTCACCATCTACTGCATCTCCGTTTGCGCGCGCTTCTTCCAAACCAGCTGTAATCCCTACAACGAGAGAGCCAAGTTGTGGTTCAGTATTGAAGAAGGCAGTATAGGTTTGCATAGCGTCTTTTTGTTCTTCTTTTGTATCATACATTTCTTCTACGATTGGAAGCATAGAAGTCAAGTACCCGAAGGTTTGCATGTGTTCTTGAGAGAAACAAGTCAAATGGCCATAATACCAATGATGAAATGCTTTTGCTAATGTTTTCTTTGAAATTTTCTTTCTATCAGCCATTTTAAATATCCTCCTCATCATCGTCTACGTAAACAACCCCAGCCGGAGCAGCTTTCATAGATTTAATCACTTCAAGTTCATAGTAGATTACTGCAAAGATCAATGAAACAACTGCACTAGCTACCAAGTTCAAGCCGAGAGATTTAGCCAAGGTAAATCCAACAAAGAATGGAATGAAGTCAGTTGCTTTTGTAACAATTTGTTTCAACAAGATAGCAATACCAACACATGGGAGAAGGGCTCCAACTGTAAAGAGGGCTTTCATCCAGAAACCATCCATAGGAAGGTAAAGTTTCATCAAATCAACCATGTTTTCACCATATTTGGTGATAATCATAGTTGGAAGGAAAGAGAAGAGGAAGTGAGAAATCCAAGGATAAACCCAGTCAACTGCGTAGAGTTTTTTGAAGTTTCCTTCTTCAACGGCTTTCCAACCAATGTGTTGCCAAAGCAAGTTCATTGTAGCTGTACCGTAGAAAAGAACAGTACCGATTGTCCCAACGGCTGCACCGATTGGGGCTGCAGCTGCGGCAATTCCAGCTTCGTCTGTGATGTGATTTGCATGCACAAACAAGATAGCAAGAGGAACACCGATATAAGAGATGGCACGAACATCGGCAGATACGGTTCCACCAGGTGTTACCAAGGCGATATAAACGACTTGAAGGGCAACCCCGACCATAATACCAGTTGTCACATCTCCAAGAATTAAACCTGAAATCAACCCACCGATCAAGGGACGACCGAGTGTATAGTTCCCGATACTGGAACCTCCCATACCAGGCATTGAAGACAAGCTGGCGAAAACAGCAAGCAAGATTGCTTGAATCCATGAAATTGTCATAACAAACGCTCCTTATGTTTGTAAATTTATTTACCTAACTAATAAAACTGTTCGGTTTAAAAACCAAATTTAGATTTGAAATCATCCCAGTAACCAATTGAAACATCCGGCAACAATTGGAATTTAACCTTGTAACCTGCTGCCTGAATAGCCTGAAAGGCTTCTGCTTCTTCCTGAGTGATGGATTGGTTATTGCCCAATTTCACTGCACCAGGTCTATCATTTGCAGGGCCAACGATGATTTCTTTAACATCTCCTGGGACAAAACCTTGATCCACCAAAATTTCCTTCATATCGATTGGGTTTTTGGTAATCAAGAAGTACCGACTGTCAGATTCCGTTACTTTTGCTGACTTTTCTTTAAAGGCTTCTTTTGTCCATACAAAGGTTTTCTTGTCTGATGCGCCTTTGTAAGCTTGGATCAAAACCTTGTTTGATGCTGCTGCATCGTTTACGGCAATCAAACCATCACATGGTTTTTCTTTTGCCCAGCGTGTGACTGTTTGACCGTGAATCATGCGGTCATCAATCCGTACAAATGTTACTACCATAAGGTACCTCCCTATTAAATATCGTCATCATCTTCTTCAGCACTAGTGGCTGAAACTTCAAAAGGTTGTAGTGCAGATTTTGCTTCTGATAAGATAGTTGCTGACAAATCGTCTCCATCCAACACATCCTTCATCACAACTGCTGTCAAGGCCATGGTCAGGTTCATCCCACCAAGGATCAAAGCTCCATCTAGCTTTCCGACTTCTTCTAGGACAGTGGTTGCCGTGGTTAATGGACTACCACCTACAATGTCTGCCAAGACCAGCACAGAATCATCTGCTGTCAATTCTGAAATGCTCTCTCTAAAATCAACTGCAAAGTCATCGACCGATTTTCCTTCTTTAAGTCCAACTGCGATGACCTGATTCATCTTGTCACCAGCAAACATAGCTAGCGATGTTTTTAGTCCTTCTGCCAATCCACCATGACTGACTAAAATGAGATATTTCATTTTGCTACACCTCCTTTATTTGACTCTATTGTAGAATATTTGGAAGCGCTTTTACATTGTCAAATGTCACATGATAAACATGACATTTAGCAACAAAAAAATGACATCTGTCACTTGACACAATGTCATCTTATTTTTCTTTAAACTCCTACCTGAAGACTACTTTCAATTTCCCTCTGAATTTGAGGCAAGCGGTTCTCGACATCTTGATCGCGCAAAGCATTGCCAATCAAGTAGTCCAGCTTTTCCAACATTTCTTTAGAGACATTCTTGGGACTACTTTCAACAGCTTGTTCCATGATACGATTCAAGGTCTGATTGGTCAAGGAATCCGTGCCAAAATCATCTACCTGTAGAAGATCTTTACTAGATTGACTTTGGACCACCTGTGGCATAACGGAAATCCCTTGAGATTGAGCAAAGAGGAGTTGTTGAATTTCTGGATCTTCTGTCAACAATTGCATCAATTCCCAAGCTAACTTGGAATGAGGAGTCCGAGCAGACATGGCAAAAGAAGTCGTCGTAACCAAAGTCGCCTTGGTAGTTTTTGACTTAGCAGGCATAGGGATACAGGTCCAGGTGAAGTTTGAATATTTTGAAACATGGTAAGGATAAGGTTTATAGGTTCTATATTGAGCCAAAGTCATGGGATAAAAAGCGACTTTCCCCTGGTCAAAATCTTTGGAACTCACCTTATAGTTCTTATTCAACTCTTCCAATTTTTGTAAAAAAGTCAATGATTCTTTGACTTCTGGAGCCGTAAGTTTGAGCATCCCTCCTTGAAAAAGACTACCCCCATTTGCTGCCAAAGCTTCTTTCCAGGTATATTCTGTACTCCCAAACTGATCCAATTGACCATCTCCATTGGTATCTTTGGTTAGTTTTTTACAAATTGTATAGAACTCTTCCAAGCTCCAACCTTCCTTGGGAACCTCAATGCCTTCTTTGTCCAGCAAATCTTTATTGACACACATCAAAATAGGATTACTTTCATAAGGTAATGCATAGGATTGCCCCTGATAGACACCTGATTCAAATGCAACAGGATAAAAAGCAGCTTGGTCTTCTTGATTCATATAGCCATTTAACTTTTCTAGAACGCCACGCGCCGCCAATAAGGACAGATCTTGCTCAGATACCATAAACACATCCGGCGTCTTTCCTGAAACAATCTTTTCTGAGAGCCAGTCTGAATAATCCGACTGTGGAATCCCATTTTCATATTCCACACGGACATTAGGATGGGACTTTTCAAATTTTTGAATCGCAAGATCCAAAGCATGGGAGCGTTGACTGGTCGGTACATCCCAACTAGATCCTGCATAAACGCCTATATGGAGCACGATCGGTTGTTGTTTCCACCAATAAAAACCAGTACTCAAAGAGAGCACAAAAAGGAGAACGATTCCCCAACAAAGATGCTTTCGGTTTAATTTCATTCCGTATTTCCTTTTGAAAAATCGCGTCTAGTAACTCCTGTTTGAACTGACCAAATTGCTAATTGCGTTCGATCTCTTAGGTTTAATTTCGCCAAAATCGTTGATAGGTAATTGCGCACAGTTCCTTCTGATAAGAAGAGTTTTGCAGCAATTTCTTTGTTTGACTCGCCATAACCGACTTCTTGAATAATTCGCCATTCTGTCGTGCTCAAATCCTTGACGTTGTCCTCATCCACAGCAATAGAGAAATTCGATTTGGCCATTTGAGAGAAGATCTGAAAGACCTTGCTTGCGATATTGGGATTGATCATAGCTCCACCCTGATGCACCACCTTAATAGCCTCATAGAGCTCTTCTGTAGAGGCTCCCTTTAAGAGATATCCTGAAGCACCATACTTGAGTGCACTATAGATAAATTCATCATCGTCAAAAGTTGTTAAAATAATAATTTTGATATCCGGAAAGTGTTCTTTTACTTCTTTTGTAGCCAAAACCCCATCCATGCCCGGCATCCGAATATCCATCAGGATCAGATCCGGATGCGTCTGTGGAATGCTGGACAAGACATGATTCCCATCTTCCACTGTAGCTACCACTTCGATGTCAGAGTGAGCCGACAAAATAATTTTCAAAGATTCTCGAATCAAGGCTTGGTCATCTGCCACCATTACTTTTATCACCATATCTTATCTCCCTTCTTTATATTTTGGTAAACTGACACGTGTGAAAAATCCATCGCGACTTTCAAATTGAAGCTGGCCTCCTAGAATTGAAATACGCTCCATCATCTGTTTGAGTCCATAGCCATAAGTTAAGGTTTCAAACCCAACTCCATTATCTTGCAAAGCGATCAAATAATTCTCTTTATCCTCAAAAAAATGGAGTTTTAGCTGGCTGGCGTGACCGTGGCGAACCGCATTGGTCATAGACTCTTGAATCACACGAAAGATCGTATCTTCAATCATGACATCCATATCGACATCTACCCATTCATAGTTTAGATCAACTTGTAAGTTGGAAAGAATTTGATACTCGCGGATGGTCTTTTCTAAAGCATCTTTGAGAGTTCGTCCCTCAAGGGCTCCCGGACGAAGACGATTAAGAGAACCTCTCACATCTTGGATCCCTTCGCGGACAACTTCTGACACATTTTTTACCTGTTCTTTTGCCCGATTTGGGTCGATATCAATCAAGACCCCAACAGCATCTAAACCTGCTGAGATTCCTGTTAGTGCGTGCCCCAAAGTATCGTGAATCTCACGAGCAATCCGCTTACGCTCCCGATCCTCTGCAATCTTCTCAGACAGGGCCATATAATTGTTCAACTCCGTATTAACCTTGGACACCATGGCCAATTCTTCCTCTACTTCGTGGTTCTCCGCAAGGACGTTCATAATATAAAACAAAAGTGAAATAATGAAGAGTACCATATTCGAGGCATATAGGGAATTCTTTAAGAAAAAGGCCAGAATGCGAATAGATTCAGGATAAAAATGAATATAGACATCTAAGGACGGAATCGGGAAGAAAAGCGAAAAGACATCTGAATTTGTCACAAGGAGCATCAAAAAGCTCACTAGGATAAAGGCAAACCAATACTTCCGATCTCTCTTGGTATTCAACTCTTTGGAACCATAGAAGATATCCGCAAAAACCAAGAGAATGAGCCCGTTATAAGCTACATTTTGAACCCACATCAGAAGCAGCATCAGGAGAATCTCCAGAATATTCCTCTTATCAAAAATAGACCATCGACTCGTTTGAGGCCGATATCGACTCATCGATATCAAAGCAATCCCAGCAAACAAAACTGCAGACAACCAAAAAGTCGTAGATGGAGCAAAGGGAATACGCTCTAGACGCTCTAATAATAGAGAGGCTTGGCGTTGAGCTATGATATAGTTGGTTGCTTGAAGATAGATAATACTGTTTAGCATGACAGCGATAAAATTGACGACCATAAGAATGGCCAAACTGTATCGAACACCTCTAAACTTTCTCATTACTGCCACCCATTCACATCAAACTGATCAATGTTTTCCTTTGTCATCATTTCAACTGGAATGCTCACCTCTTTGGTATAGCTCTTCCCTTCTGCAATATCTTGAATGACCTCCATCACGCGGTCTCCCATCTTCAAAGGAGACTGAGCAACGGTCCCCACAACATCATCCGTCGAGTGCAACAAAGATTTCATATCTGGTGAACCATCGATTCCATAAATCGCAATGGGGTAAGTTATTCCTTGCTCCTTAATTGCAGCCAGAGCCCCTATAGCTGAGCGGTCATTTAAGGCAACCAAGGTATCAATTTCAACCCCTGATTGTAAAAAATTCTGGACAGCCGGCATGGCGATTTCCGTTTGCCCCTTGGTTTCTAGTTCCGATACAATCTGATAAGAACTGTGCCCCTCTATAGTGTCTTTAAAGCCCTGAATCCGCGTATCTGCTGAAACAGTCCCCTTATGTTCCAAAAGGAGGACTCGAGCACTAGAAGAACGTTTCATCAACTCTTTAGCAATCAATACTCCCGCTTGGTAGTTATCGGATACAATACTTGCATCTGGCTTAAAATTCTTCAGTTGGGTATCGACCGCAATGATTTTAATTCCTTGTTTTCTAGCTTTTTCAAGAGCAGTTAAAATTGACTGGCTATCCCCCTTGACCGGATTGATCACTATCATATCAACTTTTTGAGCACAAAAATCATCAATCTGTTGGCTCTGTCTTTCTTCATCCAATTCTGGATCTCGGACGTAAACAAGAGCTCCTCTTTCATCGGCAATTCGACTAATTTCCGAATGAATACTTTTATAGAACCCATTGTTCATGGTCATATAGGTGACACCAATTTTAGTCTGATCCTTGATGCCACTTGTTTGACAACGGCCGAAAACCCATAAGAGAACACAGACCACTGGAATCAGCAGTAATAGACGCTTTATCAGCCATTTCAACAATTCTATTTTCTCTTTATTTTTCGTCAAATTTCATTCCTTTTCTGAAAATTTTGAATATATATTACTTTATTCTACTACTTTTTCAAAAAAAGTGCTTGATTTTATTGTACAAGTGCATTTATTCGACCCATCTTAAAAAGTAATTTCCGAACAATACCATAAAAACAATAGAAAAAAGCCGGTCTATAGGTGAACCAGCTCTTCTATTTGATTGATATTAAAATGGAAGTTCCTCTTCTTCCAAGACCAAATCTGCCAAGTCTTGACCTGCATTATTTTCACGCATAGCACGTTGGGCACGACTTTCTAAGAGTTGGAAACCTGTACAGAGAACTTCTGTTACATAGTTGGTCTGGCCATTCTTCTCAAACTTACGGGTACGAAGTTCCCCATCCACAGAAATGAGACTACCCTTGCTTCCATAACTAGCCAAGGTTTCAGCCAATTTGCCCCAGACCACAATATTGATGAAGTCTGCTTCACGTTCTCCGTTTTGGTCTTTGTAACGACGGTTCACTGCGATAGTTGCTCGTGCAACGGACTTATCATTGTTGGTTTTGTGCAATTCTGGTGTAGACGTCAAGCGTCCAATCATAATAACTTTATTATACATTTTTTCATCCTCCTACTTATCTATTCGAAGGAAATCAAAAAAAGTTACAACATTTGTAACTTTTTTAAATAATGTTAATCTCTATGAATCATAAACCCAGTGGCTTGTTGATTGGCCATGATGGTCATATCTGTGATTTGCACACGACGAGGTTGGCTGGTCACATAAACTACAGCATCTGCGATGTCTTGTGCCTGCAAGGCTTCGAGTCCCTGATAGACCGTCGCCGCCCGTTCCTCATCTCCATGGAAACGGACCTTAGAAAAGTCAGTCTCTACAATACCAGGCTGAATGGTTGTCACCTTGATATCAGTCGCAATGGTATCAATCCGTAGTCCATCTGAAAAGGTTTTGACTGCAGCCTTGGTTGCTGAATAGACTGCTGCACCAGCGTAAGCGTAAATACCTGCGGTTGAACCCATATTAATGATATGGCCTTGATTTGCAGTCACCATAGAAGGCAAGAGACAACGAGTAACAGCCATCAGGCCCTTGACATTGGTATCCAGCATGGTCAGCATATCCCACTCTTCATAATCCTGATAGGGAGCTAAGCCTAAAGCAAGTCCAGCGTTATTGACCAATATATCAATCTGACCCACAGTTTTTAGAATATCTGAACAGACAGTCTTAACCATGCGCATATCCGTAACATCTAAAGGAAAGGTCCAAACTTTTTGATTTAGAAAGATTTCTGCGAACTCAGTTTTGAGAGCTTCAAGTCTTTCTGTTCGACGTCCTGTGAGAACAATATTCTCACCTTTTTCTAGATAGGCACGCGCAATAGCTTCACCAATACCTGATGTTGCACCTGTTATCACAACATTTTTTGCCATCTTACTTTCTCCTATCTAACTTAACAAATTTAAGCTGTCCAGTGTTTTGCTGGGTCAAATGGAGTTCCAACAACTTGGTCTTCGGACAATTCAATGACACCACGTTTTTGTGGAGCATTTGGCAAATGCAATTCACGAGGACTACACATCATGCCAAAACTCTTTTCACCACGAAGTTCCCCTGGGAAAATGAGATTGCCTTTTGGCATCATAGCTCCTGGAAGAGCTACAATGGTTTTCAAACCAAGACGCGCATTTGGAGCACCTGCCACGATTTGTACTGTTTTGTCATTCCCAACAGCAACTTGACAGATGTTCAAGTGATCACTATCTGGATGTGCCACCATCTCTACAATTTCTCCAACCACAAATTTCGGTTCCTTGTCATTGATAATCTCTTCGGTAAAATCTTGAGCTTGCAATTCTTGGTTCAAATGAGCTACTTGGTCGTCTGTCAAGAATACTTGGCCACGTTCCTCAATTTCGAATAAGCTAGAAACTTCAAAAATATTCCAAGCAACAGTTTCACCTGTTTCCTTTAGGAAAACACGCGCCACATTGCCTTTACGTTCAACATCTAGTTTGGCATCGCCACTGTTTTTCACGATGACCATAAGGACATCACCAACATGTTCTTTGTTATATGTAAAAATCATTCTTTCTTTTCTCCTATTTTAATCCTGCTAAAAAGTCGTTAATTTGTGCCTTGGTTTTACGGTCACGATTGACAAAGCGCCCAATCTCCTTGTCCTTGTCTAAAACAACAAGACTTGGAATCCCGTAAACATCCCAAAGTTTAGCTAGTTCCATGTACTCATCACGGTCTACTCGTATAAAGGTAAACTCTGGATTTGATTCTTCAATCTCTGGCAAAGCAGGGTAGATATAACGACAATCGCCACACCAATCCGCAATAAAAAGGAAGACCTTCTTGCCATCCTGTTCAACTAGATTAGCTAGTTCTTCCAAACTATGAGGATTTATCATAAGATTTCCTCCTCATAGATGAGAGCATCATCATCATAGACAAAGGTATAGTGACGACCATCCTCAAAAATGACACCACCAACGAGACGCTCTAAGCTACTTTCGTAGACTTGGACATAGAGAGTCGCAATTTCACCCATCTCTGAAAAGGAGTCACGCACAATAGCGGTCAACTCTTCCTGCGTTTTCATGAGTTTATGGTCATCAGCTACTTTCTTAGCTCCAAAAGCAAGTGCTCCGAGGCCTACTAATGCCAAACCTGTTTTAATGATATTTTTCGTTTTCATGCTAACATTGTAACACAAAAAGATAAGTAGGACAAATCGTGAATGCTATTTTCGTTTGAACTATATGTACCTCATTTCAAGAAATATTGACTCCTATCTCCTCCTATGGTACAACACCTCAAAGTAATGATTTACTTATCCATAAAATTCTAAGGAGACTCTATATGAACAAAGAAAGTTATTTTGACGGTGGATTACTCAGCTTTATTGGACACTCGATTGTCGCTTTTTTCATCATCGCCTTAACTCTAGGAATTGCCACACCTTGGACCGTTTGTTTTATGCAAGATTGGAAAATCCGGCATACTGTCATCGATGGTCAGCGTTTATACTTTGATGGAACTGGCGCCCAGTTATTTGGAAATTGGATCAAATGGTTCTTACTGACGATTATCACTCTTGGAATCTATTCATTTTGGTTAAAAATAAAAACAGAACAATGGATTACCAAGCATACCCATCATATGTAAAAAGTGCGGTTTATAGACCACACTTTTTTTATAGCTCTTAATAATGTCTCTCACCAAATAAACCTTCCGGCAATTCATGGAACCCCTTGCCTGCCTTGAAGTTTTCAAATTTGCCTAGCAAGAACTGGTAGGCATCCAAGCGGCTTTCATAGCGAATCATGGCATCTTTAGCCCGCTCATCTTGATCTTCTTCATAGACCTTTTGGCTTTCCTTGAGCGCCATATCATTAATCATGATTTGGGTATTAACCCAGGCTTCAAATTCCTTCATAAATTCTTGTTCGTAACTCATTGTTTCTCCTTATTCTATTCCTCGATAATAATCTGTATCAATCTCACGGTAAGGCTGGATATCCTGAACATACTCCAATACACCTTGAAATTCTCCATTTTCATCGTGTACAGCAGCATAAGTGATATGAACAAACTTGCCCCGTGATTCTGACTTGAACCACATCTCGTACTTGTCTTTTTTCCCTTCACGAAGACCTTGCATAATGGTTTTTACCTTATCCAAATACTTGGGCGGATGACATATTTCGACATTGCGCCCGACTTGAGACGGTGTCCGCTTGAAAATCATCTCATCTGCTGGCGTATTGTCATTGTAATACTGGAAGATATCATCCTTATTAACAAAGGTAATCTCCATAGGCAAATGATTAAGGATAAGATTAGCTTGTTCAACTGAAAGATAGCCATTTCCAAAAGCCTGCTGACTATTTCGGTCCATCACTGCTTCCTTTTCCTTAGGTGTAAAGGTGATAGTAAACTGACCCTCTGGCGTATCAATCACTTGTTGAACCTGTCCATCTACAGTTTCTGGCTGAGTTGGTTCTTCTACACTTTTTTCCTCAACAAAACTTTGACGTTCAGGAACCCATTTCTCAGACGGACGGATGATCGCATAGCCATAAGCATCACTTTCCTCTGCAATCTGAATCCAGTCATCCTGGGTGAAGGATTCGAGCAGAATCATGAGGAGGATGGACTCTTCCTTGAAAATCATACTCTCAAATTCAGTCGCAAAAGCTTCAAAAGCTTCCTTTACGGCGGAAATTGGCACTTCTGGGAGCGACTTAGTTGCCGCTAAAGCTGTTTGAAAGAGTTCCCTAATCTGGTCATCGACTCCCCACATGACTTTTGGAGGCGAATCATGTCCATAACGCTCCATGATAGGAAAGAAGAGTTCTTCCTTACGCTGGTAGTGACGGTCGAACTGACCTACAAGCCCCATCTGACGAACCAACCCCTTACGCATCTCTGCAAGCATTTCCTCGTCTTCCATAGACTCATATGTGTCTAACAATCTTCGAACACGAATCAAGGCAGCACGGAGGGCTAGATTTTCATCCTTAAAAACACGTACAGGATGACCTGGATGCTCGGTATCTTCAACTTCGACACCCTTAACAGCATTCTTAAAGAGATTAGCATGCACATCACAGAGCTCCATGACGTCTTCAAATGTCACACCTGAGTCAGAGTTCATCAACTCGTGCTCCATGAGAGAAATCTCGATAGCTGATACACCTGTAAAGGTTGCATCAAAGCGTTCCTGAACGGATTCAGGGGAGGCTCCATTATGCAATTCTAATAAAATATCCCGTAGGATATGAATACGTTCATCTGCCATTAGTCTATTCCAATCACTTCGTAACCATTTGCTTCAAGTGTGCGCACAATCTTATCCATAGGAGTTCCCTCCAGTTTAGACCCCTGTTTGAGCGATACTTTTCGTCCGACTGTATTTCGCATCAAAGGATTTGCAAGAGGTTTAAAACCGAGTTCTACTAGGATATCTAAAACTTCTGGATGCTTGTCCACAACTTCCGCAACAGGAATAGATACATCAATGATATTGTCCATCATAACCTCCATCATATTCTCTAACAGTTTTTTCTTTTTTATTATACCACAAGGGCAAAGATTAAAAAACTAGCAGTAGAAGACTTGCTAGTTTATTTCGTATAATTTCATTATTTCCAATTATATAGACTTTTCCTAGTAAAACCTCAAAGTCTTATCCTTACCATGATCATCAGAGAAGTTTGAAAAACCAATCTATGATCTTGAAAAGAATCTTATAAAACAGTAATTGGAAGGCGAAAGAGATTAGAAACCAGAGAATTTTTATCAAACCAACAATTGGTGTTATAAAAAGAAGAGTGAAGAACCTCCAAAAAGATTTCATTCTTTATCCTCCGGCTTCATCAACCAAGTAGCTGTATCCATAAGCTTATCTACGAGAAATAATTTTCCCAAACTAACGACTGTGTTTTCATCTTTTTTTATGGTTTCTGCAACTTTTAAAGCTTGCCTTGTTAGAAGATAATTACCGTAGGTTTTGGCCAGTACTGTTATGATCCCCATGTCAATCTCCTTCTATGATTTCCACTTCTTTTCGGATAGTGGCAACATCTCTTTGATATTGTGCTTCATCGTAGTTAATCAATTTGGACAATTCTTTTTGCAATCTTTCTCCCATGGGTTTCATGGTCGCAAAGGTTAAGCCACCTGATAGGACTCCACCTAAGATAGGAATAACTTTCCCCATCCCCTTAGCCAATCCTCCCTTGGTCAGATTCACTCCAAAGATTTTCAGAACTTTTTCCAAAATTGGATACCAAAGAGTCTTTGTTAAAGCCTTTTTATTCACGATTTTCATCACTTGCTTAGCAACTGTAACACCACCAGAACGAAGGAGAGCTCCCGCACCATTTACTCCCAACATCACTCCCAGATAGAGCAAGAGGGTATTTTTAGCTTCTTCGCTCAGCTCATTTCGCGAAGCCCAGAGATCATCATAGCCGTAAATATAGCCTAGCTCCTGAGCTAGTTTCAGTGAAAATGCGTAAAACTGGGCTACATCTGTCGGAATTGTAACGGCCATGGCAATACCTCCAGGTAATCCAGCCAAAACAGATGTCCCACTTGCTAACAATACATTATCTCTAATACAGGTATTGGCCACTCGATCTAAGGTTTCCTGAGGTAATAAAGCTGTCGGCCCTTCATCCAATAATCTAGGAATATCCTTTGAAGCCACTTCCTTAGAGAATTTGTCCATTAAAAATTTTGACCGGTTCACTTTAACGACAGGAAGTTTTACTACCTGTTGCAACACTTGCATCGCCACATCTTCTTTAGCCATCTCTATCTCCATTTTTCATTCATATCAAGCTTTATCTTATCATATTTATGGAATAAATGATATTTTCAAGATTTATTTTATTTTCTGAATTTCTACTCATCTAATCTGACTAGACAATGACCGACTTATAGCCACAAAAAAGAGGGTTGCCCCTCTTTCTGCTTAATGTTTATCCAGATTGCGTAGCATCTCGTCAATCTTGTTTCCATATTCGATGGATTCGTCTTTGACGAAAGTTAAGTCTGGAATTTTGTACAATTTCAAATTGCGACCAAGTTCACGTTTGATAGTACCAGTTGCTTTTTCAAGTCCGACTTGAGCTTTTTGATTATCTGAAGCCAGGTTACTCAAAATAGTGTAGTAGACCTTAGCAACAGACAAGTCACCTAGCATCTGAACATCAGTGATAGTCACACCTTGGACACGTGGATCACGGACTTTCTTTTGCAAAATCTCGTTGACTTCGCGCTTGATCTCCATGCCCACACGATCCGTACGGAAATGATTTGCCATATTTCTTCCTTTCTCTCAATTGAACCAAAAGCTAGGCCAGCAGACCTAGCTTTTCTTGAGTTATTGATAACCATTTCAATTTGAAATGAATTTCAGTTTGAAACTACTTGCTTCTTTCGCCGTAGTGAAAGTTATGGAACTGCATTAGCGGTTTCATAACAGGGGATTTTTGAGACATTAGGCTCAAAAATAAGCAATGAAACCATGGGTTTGCTTGCGTCCTTCGCCACTTAAGAAAGGAGCAAAAAATTATCTCTTGATTTCTTCCATGATATAGGCTTCAATCACATCATCCATCTGGATATCATTGTAGCCGTCAATCATGAGACCACCTTCACGGCCGTTTGTAACTTCTTTAACGTCATCTTTATAGTGTTTCAAGCTAGCTAGAGCACCATCGTAAATAACAACACCATCACGGATAACACGGACTTTAGAGTCACGGGTAACTTTACCGCTGGTAACCATGAATCCTCCGATTGTTCCCACTTTAGATACCTTGAAGGTTTCTCGGATGATCGCTTCACCAATAATTTTTTCTTTAAATTCTGGGTCAAGCATCCCTTTCATGGCTTCTTCCATCTCTTCAATTACCTTGTAGATGATGCTGTGGAGACGGATTTCTACATCGTCAGCTTCTGCTTGTTGACGAGCTTGTGGTGTAGGACGTACGTTGAAACCAACGATAAAGGCATTTGAAGCCTCGGCAAGAGTCACGTCAGATTCATTGATAGCACCAACTGCTGAGTGAACAATGGTTACTTTAACGCCTTCCACATCAATCTTTTGAAGTGATGCAGAGAGAGCTTCAACAGAACCTTGTACGTCGGCTTTGATGATGACATTAACTGACTTGAGTTCTCCTGCTTTAAGGGTATCAAAGAGGTTTTCAAGGCTAACACGTTGAGTAGCTTGACGTTGCTTCATAAGAGCACGTTTGGCACGTTCTTCACCAGCTGCACGCGCAGATTTTTCATCTTCGTAAACAGCAAAGTGGTCACCCGCCATTGGCGCTTCGTTCAAACCAGTGATCGATACTGGTGTTGATGGACCTGCGACCTTCACACGACGTCCGAGGTCGTTGGTCATAGCACGGACACGTCCGAAAGTATTACCAACAACGATTGGGTCTTGGACATTCAAGGTACCTTGTTGAACAAGGAGGGTCGCAACTGCACCTTTTCCTTTATCCAAACGAGCCTCAATAACAGTACCAATGGCACGAACTGTTGGATCTGCTTTGAGTTCTTGGATTTCAGCCACAAGTAGAACAGTTTCCAAGAGTTCATCGATATTTTGGTTGAATTTAGCTGAGATTTCTACAAACTCAGAATCGCCACCCCAAGCTGTTGACATAACACCATGTTCAGCCAATTCACCGATAACACGTTCTGGATTAGCACCTGGTTTATCAATCTTGTTAATGGCAACGATGATTGGAACATTCGCCGCTTTTGAGTGGTTAATGGCTTCGATAGTTTGAGGCATTACCCCGTCATCTGCCGCTACGACCAAGATGGTAATATCGGTAACAGAGGCACCACGCGCACGCATAGAGGTAAAGGCTGCGTGTCCTGGTGTATCAAGGAAGGTAATCTTCTTACCATTTTCCTCAATCTGATAGGCACCGATATGCTGAGTGATACCACCGGCTTCACCTGTTGCAACACGAGAATTACGAAGGGTATCCAAAAGGGTTGTTTTACCATGGTCAACGTGTCCCATGATCGTTACAACCGGTGGACGCTCTACGAGTTCATCTTCATTGAGATAACCCTCTTCAGCAAAGAAACGTTCGATATCAGCATTGTCGACTTCAACCTTTTGTTTCGCATCAATACCGTAATCTACCATGAGGAGTTCGATTGTTTCACCGTCCAAGGACTGGTTTTGTGTCGCCATCACACCCATCATGAAGAGTTTCTTAACAATTTCAGCTGGTTCGCGTTTGATACGTTTTGCGATTTCCGCAACGGTCATACCATCTGTATATTCAAATTCTGTTGGCAATTCATGGAACTTACGCTCTGTAACAGGTTTTGGTGCCTGATTACGGTTATTTTTGTTATTGCCTTTTTTATTCTTTTTGTTATTGTTCCAGTTACTATTTCTTTGATTTCTCACTTGATTTTGACTACTTCGATTCTTTTGTTGTTTTCTAGGACCATCTTCTTCGTGATCGTAATCATCACGATCTTTGTCTGGTCGGGCTTGTTTCTTACGACGTGTATCCACTACAGGTTCTTTAGCTGCAGGAGCAACTTCAACCACTGGTTGAACTGGCTGCGCTTGTTCAGCTAACTTAGCAGCTTCTTCAAAGATTTCCTCAGGTTCCTTGCGTTTGTTTGCTTGGGCCAAGGCTTCTTTGGCAGCTTGAGTTTGCTTGAAGCGTTCCTCACTTGAACGAGCATATTCTGCATTTTGCTCTGCCTTTAGAGCAGCTGCACGGGCTTTGAAGTCAATGCGTGGTCCAGCCTGATTTGGACGTTTGTCCTCTTGCTGACGACGATCATTCCCACGATTTTGCTGACCTTGTTGTTTTTTACCTTGATCATTGAATCGACGGTTGTCACGATTGCCTTGACCTTGTTTACCACCATTACGGTTATCATTTTTTTGACGATTCCCATTTTGTTGATGGTCACGGTTATTGCCCTTGTTTTGTTTGCGTCGCTCTGCTTGCTCTTTTGCACGTGCTTCACGCTCAGCCTTAAAGTTTCGACTCTGCGGTTTTACTGGTACCACTTTTTCTTCTTTAGGGGCAACAGCTGCTGCTGGTTTTGCCTCTTCCTTAGTGACAACTGGTTTTGGAGCCACAGGTTTCGATTCTACCTTTGGAGCAGGAGCAGGTTTAAAACTTGCTACGATTTTTGAAGCAGCTGCTTCCTCCACACTTGATGAGTGGCTTTTTACATCCAAGCCCAACTCTTTTGCACGCGCTACAACTTCTTTACTTTCTTTTCCAAGTTCTTTTGCGATTTCGTACAATCTTTTCTTAGACAAATCATGTCCTCCTCTTCTATTCCATAAGAGACCTCATTTTCTTTGTAAATCCAGCATCTGTCACAGCCAAAACTTTTCTTGATTTTCCGACTGCTATGCTTAATTCCAGTGTTGAAAACACGGTAATAACTTCTACTTGATAATAATGACTTTTATCCTGAATCTTCTTGGTCAGATTGGGACCAGCATCATGGGCGAGAAATACCA
The DNA here is from genome assembly GCF_042140045.1 of Streptococcus nidrosiense. Lineage (NCBI taxonomy): Bacteria > Bacillati > Bacillota > Bacilli > Lactobacillales > Streptococcaceae > Streptococcus > Streptococcus nidrosiense. The sequence goes on along the minus strand of NZ_CP152419.1, from coordinate 804,584 downwards.
GTTTTACTTTCTGGTCTTGGATAGCCTTGACGACCATTTCTTCACCCGAGATGATTTTCCCTGCTCTCTGAGCAAGACCCAAGAGATTGGCAATCTTTTGTTTATTCAAGTCCTAACTCTCTTCTTTTCACTTTGTGATCGACATAGGCAATCAACTCGTCATAAAAGCTTTCTTCAACTTCCATACTAAAGCTACGGTTAAAGACTTTTTTCTTTTTGGCCTCAAGGGCTTCTGCATTGTCTAGCTTGATATAAGCGCCACGACCATTAGCCTTGCCTGTCGGATCGATAAAGACTTGTCCTTCCTTGTTCTTGACAATGCGGAGCAAATCACGCTTATCAATCACTTCATTAGACACAACAGACTTGCGCAAAGGGATTTTTCTAGTTTTCATCTTTCCCTCCTCTAGCAGCTTTTATTCTTCGACCAATTCGTCTGTTTCTACCTGGTCAGCTTGTTCTGCTGCTTCCATGGCTTCAAACTCACTTGCAGACTTGATATCAATACGGTAGCCTGTCAAATGAGCTGCCAAACGAACGTTTTGTCCACGACGACCAATCGCAAGAGAAAGCTTGTTATCTGGCACAACGACCAAGGCACGTTTGCTGTCGTTTTCATCAAAGATAACTTGGTCAACTTCAGCAGGAGCGATAGCGTTGTAGATAAATTCAGCTGGATCTGCTACCCATTCGATAACGTCGATGTTTTCTTCGATTGGAACCATACGGTCGCTCTTGGCATCGTAGCGAGCTGGGTGGAATTTGCTAGTGATTTTCTTGATGTTAGCACCACCACGTCCGACGATTGTCCCGATCGCATCCACGTTTGGATTGTGGCTACGAACAGCAACCTTTGTACGGTCACCTGCTTCACGAGCCACGCTCATGATCTCAACTGTTCCGTCATAAACTTCAGGAATTTCTTGTTCCATCAAGCGTTTGATCATTTCTGGGTGGCTACGACTTACAAAGACATTCACACCACGAGGATTGTCTTCAACCTTGTAGACATAAACTTCGATACGATCGTGAGAAGCAAAGACTTCTCCAGGAATTTGGTCTTGTTTTGACAATTGAGCTTCGATGCTGCCAAGGTTGACATAGATAAAGCGATTGTCGAAGCGCTCCACTGTACCTGACATGATTTCTTGCTCATGCTCTTTGTAAGTGTTGTAGGTGATAGCACGTGTTTGCTTGCGCATTTTTTCCATGATGGTTTGTTTGGCAGACTGAGCTGCTACACGACCAAACTCACCTGGTGCTTCTTCAAATTTAATCTTGTCCCCAAGCTCGTAAGCTGAGTTAATGGCAAGAGCATCTTTCAAGCTGATTTCCAAACGGCTATCAAATACTTCATCAACAACTTCACGAACAGTATAAACTGTAAAGTCACCTGTTTTTTCGTTGAAATCAATGGCTACACTGTCAGACTGCCCATAGCGTCTGCGATAGGCTGAACGAAGTGATTCCACCACTGCATCAATGATGTCTTCTTTTTTGATTCCCTTGTCTTCTTCCAAAATGCGGAAGGCCTCTAGCATTTCTTTACTCATCTTCTATTCACTTTTGAATCTTCAAAAGCTTCCTTTCTTTTACTATAATTTTACTGCTAAACGTGCTTTTGATACCAAACTGTATGGGATTTGGACTGTTTTCTTACGAGTCTTGTCCATATATTCCATAGTCAACTCATCCTCTTCAAAGGCTAGCAAGGTTCCTTCAAAGACCTTTTGCTTATCGATGGCTTGGTAAAGTCCAACATGGATGTATTTCCCAACTGCTCCAGCGACTGCTTCCTTGGTTTTCAAAGGACGCTCCAAGCCTGGACTGGTGATCTCTAGGAAATATTGTTCTGGGAAGGGATCTGGCTTGATAGTATCTAGGACAGGACTGATAATCTCTGTCAAGTCCGCTGTGTCGTTCAAGGTAATTCCCTCTGGTTTATCTACAAAAATACTAAGAATCATGTCACTGCCAATCTTTCCGTACTCGATATCAACGAGTTCAAAGGGAGCTTCAATGACAGGTTCTACGACTTCTCTGACTAATTCTACGATAGTTGCGATTGCGTCCACCTCCTCATAAGCAAGAGGCGAAGATATTTCCCCGCCTCACTTTCTCATATTCTTACTTACAGTATAGCACTTTTGACTACTTATGTAAAGTATAAGCACTCAGAAGGCTTGATTTTAAGCTTGTTCTTAAAATTCTGCCTCAACTCGGTAGATGACCTGACCCTTACTTGAGAATTTTTCTTCATATTCTGTCATGACATTGCCTTCAAAGTCGCTGGCATGCAAGTCCAACCAAACTCCATTGAGCTTCATGCCGTATTGAGAAAAACTCACTAGGCTATATTCAAATAAGCCACGGTTATCTGTCTTGAAATGAATCTCACCGTGTTCAGGCAAGATACGCTTGAAGGTATCCAAGAAACTCTTATAAGTTAGACGACGCTTTTCATGGCGCTTTTTAGGCCACGGATCTGAAAAGTTTAGGTACAAGCGATCAATCTCACCATCTTCAAAGTAGTCGGTCAAATCAGAACCATCAACCCACAACAACTTAATATTGGGTACAGCGACTTCCAAGACCTTGTCCAAGGCATAACTCAAAACAGACTTTTGAATATCAATCCCGATATAGTTGATATTAGGGTTTTGCTTGGCCATACCTGACACAAAGGCTCCCTTACCACTACCAACCTCAACATGGATAGGATTGTCATTTCCAAAGAGGTCTCGCCATTTTCCTTTGGCTTCTAAAGGATTTAAGACAACATACTGAGGATTAGCCTCTAGTAATTCTGTTGCCCCTTTACGATTTCTAACTCTCATCTCTTCTTTCCATACTTGTCACGGAAGATGCGCAAGGCATAAATCTCCCGATTGACATTTTCTAGATCTTCATTTGTATAATATTTGGCAATCTGGCTCAAGAAGGATAACTGAGCATACCAAAATAGTTTGTTGATGACTGTTTGGTTGTATTTGTAACCGTAATAAGTCAACCACTCTTTCCACTGATAGTCTGGAATATAGTGACATAGCATATGCGCTACATCAAACATGCGATCCGTTAAACGAACGGAATCCCAATCCACTAAATAAACAAGACCGCTCTCTGTCTCAATCCAATTACTATGTCGTACATCTCCATGAACGATCGTTGCATAATCTTCCCTAAAGTTTGGCAAACTTCCTCGCAAATCCTCTACTACCATTCTTAGATATTGATTGTTCTTCAAGGATTCTGGAGCATCTTTTAACCAAGCCTGAAGCAAGTCAAAAGGCGTTTCTAAAGAATAGCCCAAACGAGTCAATTGCGTCATCAAAGGACGCGAACGATGCAAGCGGCTCAAAATATTGATAATCTGCTTGCGATTCATATCATAAGGGGTCAAAATTTTACCATTCAACCATTCTTGGGCACACATATCACGCCCATCCGATAAACGGCGAGTCCATAATAATTGAGGAGCGATTTGTTCCTTGGCTAAACCAGGTAGGATTGGAGAGGTGTTCATTTTAATAAAGACGCGCTTCCCATCAGGGTAGCTTCCCATATAAGCTTTTCCGCTTTTCCCAGGTATAGGGGTCAGCGTTAGCTCAATATCACCCAAGTCCATTTCTTTCCTCCGTATAAAGTTTCCTTACTATTCTACTAGTTTTTAGGCTATTCGTCAACCAGTCCAGACTCGATTCTCAAATAAAAGCCCTTTATCCAATCTTGTTAAAAGAAAAAGCCAAGCAGAGAGATCTACCTAGCCTTGGTATTTCAATTTTTTCTTAGTAAATCGCCCCCCAAAAATCTGCACTTATACTCAATGAAAATCAAAGAGCAAACTAGGAAGCTAGCCACAGGTTGCTCAAAACACCGTTTTGAGGTTGTGGATAGAACTGACGAAGTCAGCTCAAAATACTGTTTTGAGGTTGCAGATGGAATCTGACGTGGTTTGAAGAGATTTTAGATGAGTATAAGTCTCTACGGACCAACCATTCTCTTGTAGAAAATAAAAGAAGCTGAGACAGACTGAACTCAACTTCTTTTTTAGTATTATATAAGCAATGTTAGTCCTGCATCTGGCGTTTCACCTGATATGGCAGGTAAAGTACTTGTAAAACCAAACCAGCACCTAGTAAGGCTAGAAGGGCTAGTTTTTCTTGGAGGGTAATCAACCCAACTACCAGCTGAACCAATAAAACAAAACCAGTCAATCCTCGGACAACTGCCTGTAACCCTTTTTCCTTTTGTCCCTTGTCTAGCGGGAAAAGTTGGGTCAAATATTGGTAATCAAAGGCATGATAGAGAGCCAATAACTGAAAGAGTAAGAGATAGTTAAATAAAACCACTACTGCTGTTGCTATCCAAGCTTGCTCGATAAAGATAAACGCCAGCAAGGATAGGAAGAGGAGACGAAGACTGAGGGCAAAGAGATCTCCATTTCGCAAATAAGAACGAAGATAGAGGTTCTGCCAAATCTTGCTCGGCACCTTCTGAACAACTTTAAGGATAAAGTCTAGATAAGCTCGTCTCTTGACGCTGTTTGAAATCCCCTTAACTTGGGTAAAGAGGGCAAAAAAGCGAAGCAAGAACTGCTTGCGTTTACTTTCTTGGGCAATCACATAGTCCCAGTCCAGATGATTTGCACTAAAAAACTTGCCAGCCTTTTTCTGAAACAGGAAATATTTTCCGACTCCCAAAAGAAGAACATAAATCCCAAAAACTCCTAAGCCTAAGCCCATGGCTAAAAATAGAGGGGCAAAAAGAAGCAAAAAGAGAGTCTGTACACTGACCCAAAAGATGAAGGAAACTAGGCTTTGCTTCTGGATATGTTCTCTTACTTCTTCTTCAGCTACTAAGAGAAAGAGCTTATCAGGTGCTTCCACATAGGTCGCGATTCCACCCCAAAGCATGAGTAAAACAGAGACAATTCCAATTAAACATAGGATTGGTAGGTGATTCTCAGGAAAATGCTGGAGCAGTTGACTATACTGATAGGCTAGAAAACCTACCAAGACCAGTAAAAACAAGACAAAGTGGTCATTGAGTACATAGCGCAGATAACCAAGACACTCCTTACGAAAAGCCTGCTTTCGCTTTAGAAACAAGTCTTTCATCGGTCCTCCTCTTTGGTCAAAGCCAAATAGATATCATTGAGACTTGCTTGAGGCATGGCAAAAGCTTGTCTCAACTCTTCAAGATCCCCTTTAGCTCTCACTTGTCCTTTGTGAAGAATAACAAAAGAATCACACATTTTTTCAGCAGAGTCAAGAACGTGGGTACTCATGAGGATAGACTTGCCTTTTTTCTTTTCAAGATCCAAAAGCTGAATCAAGTCTGAAATTGCCAAGGGATCAAGACCAAGGAAAGGTTCATCGACGATAAAGAGACTCGGATCCACGACAAAGGCACAGATAATCATGACCTTCTGCTTCATCCCTTTTGAAAAATGAACTGGGAACCAGTCTAATTTCTGATCCAAACGGAACATTTTTAAAAGCGATTCTACACGTTCAAAAGCTAGATTTCGCTCAATACCATAGGCCATAGCAACCGTCTCGATATGTTCTCTGAGAGTCAATTCCTCGTACAAACTAGGAGTTTCAGGAATATAACCAATCTGCTGACGATATTCACGAGGATTAGCACCTAAGGTTAGCCCGTCGATGTTTATTTCTCCACTATAAGGTGTCAACAAACCAATAATTTCATTGATGGTCGTTGATTTTCCTGCACCATTGAGACCGATCAAACCGACCAACTGTCCACTCTCGACTGTAAAGGACACATCTTTCAAGACAGGAACATGAACATAGCCCCCAGTCAGGTTTTTAATTTCTAACATATTTTCTCCAAATCTGGTATAATGTAGCTATATTATATCAAAATTCAATACAGTAGAGGTAGATTTTATGTCAGATTGCATTTTTTGTAAAATTATCGCAGGGGAGATTCCCGCATCAAAGGTTTACGAAGATGATCAAGTTCTTGCCTTCCTTGATATCTCACAAGTAACACCTGGTCACACCTTGGTCGTACCAAAAGAACACTACCGCAATCTTTTAGAAATGGATGCTGCAAGTGCTAGCCAACTTTTCGCCCAAGTACCAAAGATCGCTCAAAAAGTCATGAAAGCTACCAAAGCTGAAGGTATGAATATCATCGCCAACTGTGAAGAAGTTGCTGGACAAACGGTTTTCCATACCCATGTCCACCTCGTTCCTCGCTATAGTGCAGATGACGACCTAAATATTGACTTTATCGTACATGAACCAGACTTCGACAAACTTGCTCAAGTCGCTGAAACAATCAAAAACGCTTAAGGAGTCACTATGAAACTATCAAATTTACTACTTTTTGCAGGCTCTGCAGTCGGTTCATACCTCCTCGTTAAGAATCGCCAAGCTATCACTGAAGAAGTTCTAGATACTACTGATCGTGTTGAAGCCATTAAGGATGACTTAGTTATCATCCAAGATAGCCTGCAAATTATCGACCAACAAAAAGAACTCATCAAGGAATATCAAAAAGATTTGACCTATAAGTTTAAAGTCTTTGAAAAAGACCTTCAAGCAAGACTTAGTGTGATAAAAGAATTACAAGAAACTGAAGAAAACTAAGGAGAGGAAAACTCCAACTTTCCTTATTTCCCTTTTAAATCCATTTTGGGTTAGCAGATCCTAACAGACCAGGGAGGGCATGAAAATGAAACAGTTTTTTAAAGTTTTGACGCGGATCATCCTGATTATTTGTGGTGGCCTCTGCCTTCTTGTAGCCCTGGCATTTCTAATACTGGCCAATCTGTTCAAGGCCTCACCTGGTGATATTCGAGAAGGAAATGAGGCCTTAAAACAAATCTTTATCTCCCTTGACTTACCTCCTGAAAAAGTAGAATCAAATGGAAGCTATCAATTCGAGGGTGGGGGCCTAGATTTTTATGTGACATTCTCTGATGATGTCGTCAATAGCCACCCAGTTCTAAAAGAAAGCCCAAACCTTACTAAAAACCGACTCAAAGTCTATGTCCTAAACACAGGAGATATTTCCTACCATTCAGTAGAGGACAACTTATTCAATCATGGTTTATCCCAATTTTTAGAGGAGGAAGGCGAGAAGTATTTCCGAGAAAACGGAAAGAAATCACATTCTTCTTACACAATTCTAACTTTGAATGATCCAGAAAGCATGAAAAAGGGAATCGCGTTCTATGAGAAAGCTTTGACCTTAGTGGATATTCAGGATAATTCGGCGATTAAGCGCATTGATACCGTCACCGTTAAGCCTGGCAAGGAATCAGAACTCAAGCAACTCATCCAGGACATGGATGAGGCTGTCTTACTCACTCAAAAATATCAATAGTAAACCAGTTGGAGATTCTTTCTCCCATGCTAAAAGTCCAAAGATTGCACGAAAAAAGAGCCCGAAGGCTCTTTTTACTTTATGCTTTATTCTCCTTCAAAGGCATCTTTAATATGGTCAAAGAAGCCTTTTTTCTTTGGATTGACTTTTAGATCACCTGCAGCTGCGAATTCTTTCAAGGCTGCTTTTTGTCGTTCGTTCAAGCCTGTTGGAGTCACGACATTGACAGTCACATATTGGTCACCAAGGGCACCACCACGAAGGCTAGGCGCACCTTTACCACGTAGACGGAATCGTTTACCAGTCTGAGTTCCTTCTGGAATGACTAATTCTACATCACCATGAACTGTAGGGATGTCTACTGTATCACCAAGTGCTGCTTGAACAAAATTGAGGTTCAAATTGTAGAAGATAGTGGTTCCTTCACGTTCAAACTTATCACTAGCTTCAACTGAAACCACCACGTACAAGTCACCATATGGTCCACCGTTAAATCCTGCTTCACCTTGACCAGCTAGGCGGATCTGTTGACCTGTTTCCACACCAGCAGGGATTTTTACGTGTACGCTATGGGCTTGTTTTTCATGACCAGTTCCATGACAGGTTGTACATGGATCTTTGATTTCTTGACCACGGCCATGACAGACATCACAGGTTACTTGGCGACGCATCATACCGAGAGGTGTTTGGGTATCAACATTGATCACACCTGAACCATGACAGCGTCCACAAGTAACTGGACTTGTTCCAGGTTTAGCGCCAGACCCATTACAAGTACGACAGCTTGCTTCACGATTGTATTTGACTTCCTTTTCTGTACCAAAAATAGCTTCTTCAAAAGTCAAATGAACGCGATACTGGAGGTCGTCACCTTGACGAGGGGCGTTTGGATTACGTGATGCACCGCCACCACCAAAAAAGCTTGAGAAGATATCTTCAAATCCGCCAAAGCCACCTGCTCCGTCGAAGCCTCCGAAACCGCCAGCACCACCAAAACCACCATTGGCACCAGCAGCACCGTATTGGTCATAGGCAGCACGTTTCTGTTCATCGCTCAAAGTTTCATAAGCTTCTTGAACTTCCTTGTACTTGTCCTCAGCACCAGGATCCTTGTTGATATCTGGGTGATATTTTTTAGATAATTTCCGATAGGCTTTCTTGATCTCATCTTGAGATGCATTTTTCGAAACGCCCAAACGGTCGTAAAATTCAGTATTGTTCATACAAGATACTAAGAGCGAACAGAAAGCGACTGAAATTTAGGAAACCGACAAGAAATTCTGATTTCTTAGGAGGTTTATCTAATTTCCAAGCTTTCCGCTCGGGTTCAATTCCCCGAACACTCTTTGTTCCTTTCTATTGATGTTGTAAATCAAACCTCGATGTAGGTCGGGTTCAATTCCTTTCTTTTATATTGAGTAAGAAACTTCAGAGCTTGGCTACAATTTCCCAAACACTCTTTGTTCCTTTCTATAATTTTTATGTAAATCTTTAGAGAGTGTTTTCTATACTTCGCTTCACTTGATCAAACTCTTCATCTGATAGAGTAAATATCAAATCCTCTTCAGAGTACTCGTTTTTTTCTTTAAAATAGTTGCCCGTATTTTCTGCCAAACCTAGACTAAGAATTACTCTTCTTGCAAACTCTTGATGCGCAAAACCGATTGCCGTAATGATTTGTTTATCTTGCACAAGAACTTTCGGTTGGAAATTCTCACGTGGAAGAAATTCAAAATAGTCAAAGAAGTTTTGCCAAATTCCACCTGTAAATTTCGTGTCCTTCAACAAGCCTGCTTTGGCTAATAAAAGGGGGGCTGAAGAAATGGCTGCAATTAAGACATCTTGCTCACCAAGCTCCCTCAAAAACGATATCAATTTTTCATCCTGTAGAGCAGGTCCAATGTTAATCATTCCTGGCAAAATCACACAAGAATACTCTTCTATACGGATTTGATCCAATGTTTTGGTCGGTTGACAAGGTAAGCCATCCTCAGATATAACTATCGAATGTTCTGAAGCCACATAATCAATTGTTACGCCAAAAGATAAAGCTAAAGTACTTGTTAAAGTGGTTATCTCATAAAGAGAAAAATTAGGATAAATGATACAAAGTACTTTTTTCATACGCAACATCCTCTATTTTACCGAAAAACAGAGGCTGGGTTGCAACCTCTGGATTTCTTCCTATCATTACGACGTTCTAAAACAAAGTCGATTATACTTTGTTTTAGAACTAGTAAGGCGTTTAGGCAAGTCGCCATAGCGATTGCCGTAGAATGACAATCACTTTAGTGATTAGTCATTCTTAACGAGTTAGGCTTAATTGAGTTTCGGATTAAAGGAATCCTAAAATCTCGGAACCTTTCTTTATTTCAGGAGGTTCTGCTAAAACAATCCACTGGATTGTTTTACTTTTCAGTAAACTCTCCGTCTACGACGTCATCGCCTGCGTTTCCTGTTGCTTGTGCGCCTTCTGCTCCTGCTTGAGCTTGTTGCGCTGCTGCGGCTTGTTCGTAGAGTTTAACCGCAAGTCCTTGAGCTTTTTCGTTCAAGGCTTCAAGTTTTGCTTTCATGTCGTCCAAGTTGTTGTCTTCTTGAGCTTTCTTAAGATCATCAAGGGCAGCTTGTGCAGCATCACGTTCTGCATCGAAGCCTTTGCCTTCAGTTTCTTTGATTGTCTTTTCAGTCGCAAAGATAGCTTGGTCTACTTCGTTACGAAGGTCTACTTCTTCTTTACGTTTCTTATCTGCTTCAGCATTTGCTTCTGCATCTTTCATCATACGGTCGATTTCTTCATCTGTTAAACCTGAGTTAGATTGGATCACAATTGTTTGTTCTTTTTGAGTTCCAAGGTCTTTAGCCTTAACAGATACGATACCGTTCTTGTCAATATCAAATGTTACTTCGATTTGTGGGATTCCACGAGGTGCAGCTGGGATATCAGTCAATTGGAAGCGCCCAAGAGTCTTGTTATCTGCTGCCATTGGGCGTTCACCTTGAAGAACGTGGATATCAACGGCTGGTTGGTTGTCTGCTGCAGTTGAGAAGACTTGTGATTTAGATGTTGGAATTGTAGTGTTGCGGTCGATGAGTTTTGTGAAGACTCCACCCATTGTTTCGATACCAAGTGACAATGGTGTTACGTCAAGAAGGACAACGTCTTTCACATCACCAGTGATGACACCACCTTGGATTGCAGCTCCCATAGCAACTACTTCATCAGGGTTAACTGATTTGTTTGGTTCTTTACCAGTTTCAGCTTTAACAGCTTCAACAACGGCAGGGATACGAGTTGAACCACCGACAAGGATCACTTCGTCGATTTCTGACAAGCTCAAACCTGCATCTGAAAGGGCTTGGCGAACTGGAACTTTTGTACGTTCTACAAGGTCACGAGTCAAATCGTCAAATTTAGCACGAGTCAAGGTCATTTCTAAGTGAAGAGGTCCAGCTTCACCAGCAGTGATAAATGGCAAGCTGATTTGAGTTGAAGTCACTCCAGAAAGGTCTTTCTTAGCTTTTTCAGCTGCGTCTTTCAAACGTTGAAGAGCCATCTTGTCAGCTGACAAGTCGATGCCGTTTTCTTTCTTGAATTCTGCTACCAAGTGGTCGATGATTTTTTGGTCAAAGTCGTCACCACCGAGTTTGTTATCCCCTGCAGTTGCCAATACGTCAAAGACACCATCACCCAATTCAAGAATAGATACGTCGAATGTACCACCACCAAGGTCGAATACCAAGATTTTTTCTTCTTTATCTGTCTTGTCCAAACCGTAAGCAAGAGCTGCTGCAGTTGGTTCGTTGACGATACGTTCTACTTCAAGGCCAGCGATTTTACCAGCGTCTTTAGTTGCTTGACGTTGAGCATCGTTAAAGTAAGCTGGAACTGTGATAACAGCCTTGGTTACTTTTTCACCAAGGTATTCTTCAGCGTAACCTTTCAAGTATTGAAGGATCATAGCTGAGATTTCTTGTGGTGTGTATTCTTTGCCGTTAGCAGAAACTTTTGCAGAAGTACCCATCTTAGATTTGATAGAGATGACTGTATCTGGGTTTGTGACTGCTTGACGTTTTGCAGCGTCACCAACGATGATTTCACCGTTTTTGAATGACACAACAGATGGAGTTGTGCGGTTTCCTTCTGGGTTTGCGATGATTTTGCTTTCTGTTCCTTCAAGAACTGCAACTGCTGAGTTTGTTGTACCTAAGTCAATACCGATAATTTTAGACATGTGTTTTTCTCCTTAAATTTATCTTCTTTTTTTCTTTTTGATATTTCCCCTTAAGTGGTGGGGACGTGAGCAACTCCCTTCGGGATTTCATCACTTATTTTTGAGCCTACTGTCTCAAAAATCCCCTGTTTCAGTAGTACAAGCTACTGAAACTTTCACCACGGCGGGAAATATCTTCCTTGCAAGCCTCCGGCTTGCTTCTTATCTTTCTTTCATAGTTTAGTGTCGTTTCGGACAAGATTTTTAAGTTCTCTAGCCTAGTTATATACAACTACCATAGCCGGTCTTAGGATGCGGTCATGGAGTTTGTAGCCTTTTTGGAAGACTTGTGCGATGGTGTCTGCTGGATGTTCGTCATCTGCTGGAACTGTTTGAATAGCCATGTGGTAGTTATGGTCAAATTCTCCATCTGCTGGGATTTCTTCGATCCCTTCTTCTTCCAGAGCATGTACCAAACTTTCTTGGACCATTTCCAAGCCCTTCTTCACATCATCTGTCAACCCTTCGACGGCAAGAGCGCGTTCAAGGTTATCAAGTGATGGTAAGATTGCTTTTGCCAAATCTTGGCTGCGATAGCGTTGCAAGAGTTGGCGCTCTTCGTTGGCACGGCGCTGAATGTTTTGCATTTCTGCATGGGCACGAAGGTATTTGTTTTCAAATTCCTCGGCACGTTCATTGGCTAAGTCCAATTCAGACTTTTCAGGTCTTGTTCCTTCAGCTGTTTCCACAACTTCCTCTTCTTTTACTTCTTCATTTTTTATATCTTGGGCCATTTTCGCCTCCTTTAATGATTTCAATCTTAATTCACTTCATAGTGATTGCTGCTAAGATAGCGGTAAAAATCCGTCAACTTCATAGTTAAAACTCGATTGACAACATTAAGTTGATTAACCAATTGTTGATAATCCAGATTAACGGGACCTATAATCGCAAGAATTCCAAACCCACGATAGGGAATCAGGAACTTACTGCTAATCACTGCTAAGTCAGCAAGACAAGATTCTTGGCTATCCGCAACTCGGACACTTTGCATCTGGTCGCCAATCAGATTTTCTCGAATTTCCAAAGCAACCTTTTGTGGCTGATCAAAAAACTGATAAGCTGCTAGATTAGCAAAATTCAAGAGATTGACTTTCCCAGAAACCACGATATTTTCATTGAACATTTCTTTAAAGATATGTTCGACGAGATCCATAACATTATCCGTTGTTGTGAAGTAACGTTGGATAATCTGTGGAATCTCTGTCCGAATCTTATAGTGAATATCCAAAACAGTTTGTTCCAGGAAACGTTCTTGAATCATGGTCTTAAGGCGGTTTAAATCCTCCTGCAAGAAATTTCTCGGAATCAAAAACTGACTGGTAACTGTTCTAGACTCATCAAGCGTAAAAACAGCAAGAGCTGTATGTTGCCCGAGAACAACAATATCAAAAGCTGTTAGCTTCTGCCTACTTGGTTCTACATCCAGCGCTACAACCGTACAACCACTCAAGTCTGTTAAGATTTTCGTTGCCTCTTGAAGAATATCCTCAAGTTTGAAGAATTCCTGATCAAAGGCTTTTACAATCTCATAAACTTGATTCTCAGCTAAACGATCGAAGGATAAGGAGTGTTTGACATAATATTGAAAACCAGCCACACTCGGCATACGACCACTGGAAGTATGAGCCTTTTCAAGCAAACCTTGCTTTTCTAGAGCTGCCATATCATTTCGAATGGTAGCACTACTAGAGTTGATAGACTCTTGCAAGGCCTTAGATCCAACAGGTTCGTGCGTTTTGGTAAAGATGTCAATAATCAGATTTAAAATATTCTGCTGACGTTCTGTAACCATCTCGCTACTCCTCTCTGATAGATCTTTTTAGCACTCGTAACCCCCAAGTGCTAAGTTATGATTCTATTATACACCCTTAGAAAAGAATGTCAAGACAAAAACTCAAAAAATTAGCACTCTTTTACCAAGAGTGCTAAAAATCGGTCTGAGGACCTAGAAAATCATCTTATATTCACAAGATATTTCTTTTTAAGTCTGCAAAAACTATAGATGAGATAAGAAATCATGAGGGCATAAAGGGCAAAAATAAGGAAGAACGACTGAGAGAGACTTTCGCGAAACAAGCTCATACAAATAACTAGACCGCCAGAGATAGAAACTGTAGATGTACGAAGTCTAGATTTCACATCAGCCCATCGAAGACGATTGTCCATGAAAGATTGATCATTTGAATCTACATCACAAGTTGCTTTTCGAAACACAGAATAAGAACAATTTTCTACAAATTCCCATCCTCTATCCTTAATACCTTGTAACACCATCTCATTCTTTCTAAGGTAGCTAGTATTCCACACACGGTACATCACATCATCTGGTCGGCATTGTTCAAAATAGAAAAAACCAAAACGATTCGATTTAAATTTCCAACCTTTCAAATGCATCTCATGCAAATAATCTTCTACCTTATCCAAATCAAAAATGGTAAACATTTGAAATTGTACTTTGCTATTCATTGTCTAACCTCCAAAATGGTTTTATTTATCAGATAATTCTCTCCACTTTTGAAACAATCTCCAAAAAATATAAGAAATCTGAATCGTGAAAACTATCAATAAAGTACAGTCTATGATAACAATCAAAAACATTCCCCAACTGAAATAACTTCTTCCACTGAGTAACTTTGAGAAAACCGGTAGTAGAGCTGAAAAGAGAAGAAAAATAGGGATCATCCGCATTATTAAAATGCGCTTGACCATGGCTAACTTCCCGGCCGCGTCATTATAAATTTCAAACTCGGCATCCGACTCAACTCCAGAATAAAGCTTTCTAAAATAGGAAAACCCATTAAAGTTTGTAATATGCTCCCAGCCAAAATCTTTAAACAGTTGTAAATAGGAAGCTCTCTCTGACTTCTTCATAGGATAAAAGTCCAACTGATAAACCACCTGCTCCGGTTGGCACTTTTCAAAAGTATACTTAACCGCAACTACTAAGTTAGAGTAACTTACTTCCTTAAGTTTCCAGCCTTGAGCATGCATTTCTCTGAGATAGAGAGCCTCTCTATCATAATCCGCAATGGTAGCAATTCTATAAACAACTTTCTTTTCCATCAAAGCTCCTCCCGACTATTTCTGTAGAGCCGTTCAATACGTTTGACTTCAATTTCTAAAACTTTCTGACCCAAGTCAGTTATCTGATAAATCTTTCGTTTTTCCTCTTCTCGAACAAAGGAAATCAAACCATCTTTTTCCATCTTTGACAGGGTTCCATACATGGTCCCAGGGCTAATGGAAACCTGTGAATCTGTCATCTCTTTAACCTTTTGAGTAATACCATAGCCATGATTCTCCTTTTGCAGACAGAACAAAATATAAAAACCCGTTTCAGTCATGGGAAGATAAACCCGCCTAATCTTATCTGTTAATTCCATTTCATCAGACCTCCTATTTAGTTCGATATATCGCACCTCGTTATATAAAATATATCACACCTCGATATAAAATGCAAGAAAAAAAAGATCGTCCTCACGGACAATCTTTCTGATTTATCATTAGTAAAGATCTAGGTAATTGTCAATTTCCCATTGTGAAACGAAGGTTGCATAGCTTGCCCATTCAATTCGTTTGGCTTCAAGGAAGCTAGTGTAGATGTGTTCACCTAGAGCTGCTTTAACCACTTCGTCTTCTGTCATGGCCTTCAAAGCGTTGTGAAGAGTTGATGGAAGGTCTGTGATGCCAGCCTCTTTACGCTCTTCTGCAGTCATGATATAGATGTTTTCTTCGATTGGCGCTGGTGCTTCGATTTTGTTTTCAATACCGTGCAAACCAACTTCCAAAAGAACAGCCATTGCGATATATGGATTTGCCATTGGGTCTACTGAGCGCAATTCCAAACGTGTTCCCATACCACGTGTAGCTGGAACGCGGACAAGTGGTGAACGGTTACGACCAGCCCAAGCGATGTAAACAGGTGCTTCATAGCCTGGAACCAAACGTTTGTATGAGTTAACTGTCGGGTTCATGATAGCTGTGTAATTGTAAGCGTGCTTGATCAAACCACCAAGGAAATGATAGGCTGTTTCTGACAATTGCATTCCTTTTGGATCATTTGGATCAAAGAAGGCGTTGTTTCCTTCCGCGTCAAACAAGGACATATTGCAGTGCATTCCTGAACCAGCGATACCAAATTTAGGTTTAGCCATAAAGGTTGCATACAAACCATGTTTACGAGCAATGGTTTTTACAACAAGTTTAAAGATTTGAATCTTATCACAAGCACGAAGAACTTCATCATACTTAAAGTCAATCTCATGTTGACCTACGGCAACTTCGTGGTGACTGGCTTCTACTTCAAATCCCATTTTAGTCAAGACATTTACAATCTCACGACGAGTATTATCAGCAAGGTCTGTAGGCGCCAAATCAAAGTAACCACCCTTGTCATTCACTTCAAGAGTTGGGTCTCCATTTTCATCAAGCTTAAATAGGAAGAATTCTGGCTCTGGTCCAAGGTTGAAAGATTTGAATCCAACTTTCTCCATATGATGAAGAGCTCGTTTAAGGTTGCTTCGAGGATCTCCAGCAAATGGCTCTCCTTCTGTTGTATAGACATCACAGATCAATCCTGCGACACTACCGTTCTCATCTCCCCAAGGGAAGACAGTCCATGTGTCCAGGTCAGGGTACAAGTACATATCTGATTCATTGATACGAACAAACCCTTCAATAGAAGATCCATCAAACATAGCCTTGTTTGACAAGACCTTGTCTAGTTGTTCATCTGTAGCAGGAATTTCGACGTTTTTCATTGTTCCCAAAATATCTGAAAACATGAGACGGATAAAGGTTACATTTTTTTCCTTAACTTCACGACGAATATCTGCAGCTGTGATTGGCATGGTTTTTCTCCTTATATATGACGACTAGCGGTTGCCTAACCGCGACCAAAAGGCGATTGTTGAGAAGCAAAGCGACTTTGTTGAAGAACTTCATTCCGAAGTGCTCGGCGCACCTCCGTTTGACTGACAGGTTTTTTAGCTTTCGCCTCACGTTCGGCATATTTTTTCTTGATAGCAGCAATGTTGAGGCCTTCAGAGATATAGTCCTTAATCTCAAGCAACCGATCCATATCATTTAAAGAATACATACGGCGGTTACCTTCGTTGCGATCAGGTTTTATCAACTCCTGATCTTCATAATAACGAATTTGACGCGCCGAAAGATCGGTCAGCTTCATAACACTACCAATGGGGAAAACTGCCATATTGCGACGAAATTCTTTTTCCTTCATGTGCACTTCCTCTTCTTTCTGTCTATTATAGTCTAAAAAAATTCAATCGTCAATTGTTAATGTTATATCTTGTGACATTATTTTTTCTGTATGATGCTTCGTAAGCGATCAATATCGTAATTTACAAGAATTGCTACAAAAACACCCATAAATGTTTCAAAAACTCGAGCAAACACGTACAAAACAGTTTCTCCGTTTGGAATTGATAGGGTAATAATCAGCATAGCTGCAACTCCCCCAATAACTCCTGACTTATTGTTCATGGCAACATTTGTCATAATGGTTAACATGGTACAAATTGGAACTACAAGAAGAGTTACCCAAAAGGCTCCATGAAAAAAGTTATTTAGGAGGAAGAACATCAGCGCATAAAAACCACCGATACTATTCCCTAAAATACGTGATGTCCCAAAGTGGACACTTTTATCAAAGTCTTCTCTCAAGCTAAAAACGGCTGTAAGAGCCCCAATCTGAAGTCCCTTCCATCCAAAAAAACCAAAAATCATGAGGACCAAAAAAACAGCGATTCCTGTTTTAAACGTTCGCATCCCTAACTTAAACTTAGATTTATCAAATGTATACTTTTTAAAATAACTCATAGGCTCATCTTTCTTTTTTCCATTTTATCATAATTTTACTTTTTTGAGAAAAGGATTCCTCAATTGAAGAAAATAGGAACTAAAAAGAGAAGGGTATAAATCCTTCTCTTTTATATTCCAATATTCTATTTTAGAATAAATACATGAAAGCCAAGGTCACGAGACTAGCAAGCAAGCCCACTCCCCAGAAGAAGAAATCGACCTTCCACTCACTCCAGGCTTGACCTTTACCTGAAAATCCACCCAACTCAAAATGGTGATGAACTGGTGTCATCCGGAAGATACGTTTTCCTCCAGTCAACTTAAAGTAGGTAACTTGCATCATGACAGATGTTGTTTCAAAAACATACACTATACCAATCAGGAGTAGCGTCCATTCTTGGTGCAGCGCCATAGAAATAGCGGCCAACATTCCTCCAAGAGCAAGACTTCCGACATCTCCCATAAAAACTTTAGCAGGCTTATGGTTAAAGACAAAGAAACCAAGAAGACCACCAATCATGGCAAGAATCACTAGGAGAATATCCAATTGGTTTTGTACATAAGCAATGACTCCATAGGCAGACAGACTAATCACTACTGAGATACTTGCCAAGCCATCAATTCCGTCAGTCAAGTTAACAGCATTTGAAAAACCAACCAACCAGAAGAGAGCAAAGAAAATGTAAAGAACGCCTAAGTGCAATGGATAACCAAATACATTTAAGACATCCCCTCCTCTTTCATAAAAGAGATAGAAGATAACTCCTCCTACTAATTGAAGCAAGAGCTTTTGTTTAGGATTGAGCCCTTCATTGATTTTACGAAAAACCTTGAGGAAATCATCTAAGAAGCCAACCAAACCATACAAAACGAGAATAAAGAGGATCATTCCAACATTGTTGGTTAGTTGATTAGTAAAAAGTGCAAGAACTAAACTAACTAAAACGCTTGTTACGAGGAAGACAATTCCTCCCATTGTCGGCGTCCCAGCTTTTGCTTGGTGCTGTTTAACATCCTCATGCATCTGTTGACCAGTAATCTGTGCTTTACGGTAAAAACGGATAAAAGCTGGAATCCCGATAACTGTAAGAATAAAGGCAGATATTCCAGCAAGGATAGAAATAAGCATTCTAATCTCCTAATGTTATTTTTATTTTCTCGATATCTTTTAAAGCTGTATGGGCACGAACGCTTTGTTGTTTGACAGTCTGACCTGTCCCCTCAAATTCAACTTCGATATTCAACCACTTGGCAAGGGTTTCGATATTTTTCTTAGTCCAACCGTATAAGTCAGGCATCTCCTCTACCTTATCAGACAGAAGCAAGATTTGCTCGTTAGCATCCAGATTTGTCCCTTCTGCTACAGAGCTTTCTTTGATTTTTGTTCCTGAACCGATAACAATTGGTTGTACAAGGTTACGACGGAGTTCTTCAGCTAGATCTCCAGGGCTAGAGTCCTTAATGGTAGGCATGGCATAACTAGTTGTAGATGTCACTTGGTCCAAATTCTTAGCCGTAGATTGAAGATTGAGCGATTCTTTCATCGCAGAAGCTCTCTCCAAGATAGGGGTGGCAAATTCTCCCAACTGGATACCTGAATAATGCTCAGGCTGTTGAACCGTTACATACAAGATAAAATCAGGATTTTCAGCAGGATTCATAGTCACAACTGAGAAAATATAATTGGTAGAACCAACCAAGTATCCTCCATTTTTCTCATCAGCGATTTGAGCCGTACCGGATTTAACTGCTACATTTTGTCCAGGAACTGTTATAATTGGCTTTCCTGTGTAGTGATTATACATAGTTCCATATAGAGGGTCCGTCCCAACTAAGATCATGTGATTTCGAGTTGTGCTTGCTGCCTCTTTGGAAACAGGATTTCCTACTATTTCTTTTTGTGACTTACGTACAGACTGATTGTTAGTATCATAAATAGCACTTATAAATTTTGGCTCCAGCATAACTCCATCATTAGCAATAGCTGTAAAGGCACGAAGCATTTGTGTTTGTGTCACTGAAATTCCTTGCCCAAATGAGCTTTGAGCAATACTAACAATATTATCAGCTGGAAGTTGACCAGCGTATTCATCTGTCAAGCCAAAGCGAGTTGGAACCCCAAATTTAAAGCGTTTTAGATAATCCAACCAAGTAGCATCTCCCATTTTTTGTTCAAGTAGACTCATTCCAACATTACTGGAGTGAGCGAAACCTTGTAAGAAAGTCATCATACTACCAGTAGTCAAACCTTCATTAACATCCCAATCTCGAGTCGTCGCATCCGCCATTTTAAATTCACTGCTATTGAAGTATTCTCCACTTGGGAAGGTATTATTATCAATAGAAGAAGCTAACGTCATAACCTTCATGCCTGATCCTGGTTCATAGTTACTTTGATAAAGAATGTCACGCCAAACAAAGTCCTCAGTGATTCCTTCTTTAGTATCTGCATTAAAGGTAGGTCGTTGGGTGGTAGCGAGAATTTCACCGGTCTTTGCACTGACCAAGGTCGCGGTCATATACTTACCTTTTACTTTTTCTAGAAAGGCATCCATCTGAGTTTCCATGAAAGATTGTAGCGGACTAGACAATGTTGTATAAACATCCTTGCCATCCACAGTTTGTTGCGATACCAGTTCTGTACCTGGTACGATATTTCCTACACGGTCTTTTTCATAGGTAATAATACCGTCTGTCCCTGCTAACAAGCTATTCAAGGAACTTTCAATACCAGATGTTCCAATAAGGCTCTTTGAACCATCTTCATTTTCATGGAGCTGAGCTAGACCAATGAAGGATGAAGCAAATTTCCCATTTGGATAACTTCGATTGGGACTAGTGGTAAAATTGACACCCTCGACCTTGGCAGCTTCTAAGTCTTGTTTAATGGACATCATATTAGCGTAGGTAATCCCATTTCCTTTAGCACCAAAGGAAACCTGCTTGAGATTTGGTTGTGAGAGTTGATCCTTGACGTAGGGCTCATCCATATCAAGATATTTATGGAAGACTTCTGCAACCTTGCTATACTGAGACTCCTCTACATAGAGAATTTTCCCATTTGCAGATTTATATTCCTTATCGATAATCGCATAAACGTTGTAGGATGTTGCATCCTCAGCGATTGGTGTACCATTACGGTCATAGATAGTTCCTCGTTTTGCAGGAACTGTCCGAGTTGTTTGGTGTACCCTGCTTGCTTCCTTAACTAGGTCAACACCAAATTTTGAGCCTGTACCAATAATTACCGCAAAGTTAACCAAAAAAACAGCAAAGAGAAAGACGGCTATGAGACTGAGGCTCTTTCCAACTCGTCTGCGGTTTTCAAGGGGAGATTTGCGATTCTTAATGGCAAAGTGTATTATTTTTTCTTTCCAGTTTTTCATTTACTACTCCGCCGATCGGATATTTTCATTATTTAATTGTAAGTCTTGTGAGTCTGCAATTCCGGTCAAACGTTCTGATCGGATCAATTCATTAACTTCTTGTTTAGCATCATCCAACTCTGTCTTTTTTTCCTCAATTTGTGAATTGACTGTTGTCAAATCACTCTGAACCTGAAAAAGTTTTGTCTGCATATAGACTACACTAATTGCTAAGACAAGGGCTGTGATGGCAATTGAAAGGTAAAAGGCCTTTTCAACACGTGAAAATTTTTTTATACGAGCTTGTAGCAATTGGCTCGTCGTTTCTCTTTTGTCTACCATTTTATCCCCTTACTTGTGAATTTTTCTAGCTACTCGTAGCTTGGCTGAGTGGGAACGATTATTTGCCTCCAACTCCTCCTTGCTTGGTAGAATTGGTTTACGAGAGACTAATTCCATCTTGGGCTTGAGCTCATCTGGAATGAAAGGCAAGCCTTTTGGTATCTCAACTGTTGAAGCCTCTTTGAACAATTGCTTGGTCAAACGGTCTTCCAGCGAATGAAAGGTAATGACTGAGATTCTTCCGTCCACTGCTAGTAATTCCATAGCTTGTTGGATGGACTCATCTGCAGCACCCAGTTCATCATTGACCTCAATACGGATAGCTTGGAAAATCTGCTTGGCTGGATGACCTTTTTTCTTGAGTTCCTTGGCAGGCTTGGCGGACTTGATAATCTCGGCCAATTCTGTCGTTGTCTCAATAGGTTTCAACTCACGCGCCTGTTCAATCTTTCGAGCAATCTGTTTGGAAAACTTGTCTTCTCCATATTTGAAAAAGATTCTTACCAAATCATGGTAGTCGTAGTGATTAACGACTTCATAAGCGGTCAAACTAGCTTCCTGATTCATGCGCATATCCAGTGGTGCATCCTTCTTATAGGAAAAACCACGTTCACGCTGATCTAACTGCGGGCTTGACACACCTAAATCATAACAAATTCCATCAATTTCAGTCACACCTAAGTCATGTAAGCGGTCCTTCAAATGACGGAAATTATCCTTGATGAAGGTGACCATGCCCTTTTCAATGTAAGGCGCCAAACGTTTTTGTGCATTATCAATAGCGTTTTGGTCCTGGTCAAAGGCATATAAATGCCCCTTCTCACTTAACTTACTTAATAAATACTCGCTGTGTCCTGCTCCTCCCAAGGTCGCATCAACGTAAATACCATCAGGTTTTACATCTAGCATATCAATGGTCTCATGGAGCATGACCGTTACATGATGAAATTCTTTTGTCATATCTTATCTATTTTACCACAAATCCGACTAGCTTGCACTCACTAAAGCTAAAACATTCCATTGCTACTTTATTCCTTGTATTCAAGAGGTTTCTCAGCTAATTGAGCTAGCACTGAGTCTACTTCTAGATTTAAGTGTTGATGAACTGCCTCTGCCACTGCTCTTGGTATACCAACTGCAACAATTTCGTCCACGCTAGCTTCCTTGATTTTTGTCAGAGATTTGAAATATTTCATCAAATTCTGCTTGCGTTTGGGGCCTAAGCCTTCAATTCCATCCAATCGAGAGGAGAAGGAATTTTTAGAACGGAGTTGACGGTGGAATGTAATGGCAAATCGGTGTACCTCATCCTGAATGCGTTGCAAGAGGAAAAATTCCTGAGAATTGCGAGACAACTCTACCACCTCAAGCGGATCTCCAAAGAGCAATTCATGGGTTTGGTGCTTGTCATTCTTTTGAAGTCCTGCGATCGGAATATCCAACCCCAACTCTTCTTGAATAACCTGCTTAGCAATGTTAACCTGTCCCTGACCACCATCGATGACGATTAGATCTGGCGGTGTCAAACCGTCACGCTGGACCCGTCCATAACGTCTACGAATAACCTCTCGCATACTTGCATAGTCATCTGGTCCGACCACAGTTTTGATTTTATACTTACGGTAATCTTTTTTGCTTGGTTTCCCGTTAACAAAAACAACCATAGCAGAGACTGGACTAGTCCCCATGATATTAGAGTTATCAAAAGACTCAATGCGGACTGGGGTCGGAATTTGTAGAAGTCGCCCAAGATTTTCAATAGCTCCTTGAGTTTTTTCAACTGATTTCTCTAATAGATTAAACTTCTGCTCTAAACTAACACGAGCGTTTTTAATGGCTAGATTAACAAGCTGCTTTTTCTCCCCTCGCTGGGGCTTGAGAACCTTTGTATCCACCAAAGCCTTGATAGCTTCTTCGTCAATATCTTGAGGAATCAGGATTTCATTGGGAATCAAGTGAGATTTTTCTTGATAAAACTGCCCCACATAGGTCAAGAAATCCTCGTCTGGATCGTTGTAGTATGGAAAAAGGTTGACATCACGCTCAATGAGCTTACCTTGGCGAACAAAGAAAACCTGAACGCACATCCAACCCTTATCCACATAGTAACCGAAGACATCACGATTTTGGAGATCCTTGGCCATAACACGTTGCTTAGTCCGAAGGGTGCCAATAGCCTGAATCAAATCACGGTATTCCGCGGCACGTTCAAACTCCATACTTTGGGCTGCCAAAGCCATCTTACTCTTAAGTTCATCAATAATTTTATCGTCTTGTCCTTTGAGAAAATCAGAGACTTCTTGGGACATTGCTTTAAAATAGGCTTCATCCTTTCGACAAACCGTATGAGCCATACACTGGCCAATATGATAATAAAAACAAACCTTGGAAGGAGGATTGGTACACTTGCGAAAAGGGAAAATCCGATCCAATAGCCGTTTAATTTCATTGGCCGCACCAACGTCTGGATAAGGACCAAAGTATAATCCCCCATCCTTCTTGACCTGACGGGTGATAATCAAGCGAGGATAGCGCTCATTGGTGATTTTGATAAAAGGATAAGACTTGTCATCCTTGAGCATAATATTGTACTTAGGCTTGTTTTCCTTGATGAGGTTAATCTCTAAAAGAAGGGCCTCAATATTAGACTCCGTGACAATAAACTCAAAATCCACAATTTCAGACACCAAGGCTTCTGTCTTGGTATCATGGCTCCCACGGAAGTAGGAGCGCACGCGATTGCGCAGATTTTTAGCCTTTCCTACATAAATGATAGTGCCGTTTTTATCTTTGTGAATGTAACAACCTGGACTAGTTGGCAAGAGCTCCAGTTTTGATTTGATCAAGTTATTCATAGTTCCATTATAGCAAAAACTCCTTACCATTGCTGACATCAAGAAGTCCTATTTAAGCTTAAAAACACTTATTCTCCAGAGCCGTAAAGTTTCTGAACTGCTTGAACATCTTGAGCCTGAATACCATAGTATGACCCCGCTGGCTGCATGACCGAAACTTCATTGGTATGTTCCAAACCAATGGCATGCCCTAGCTCATGCTCTGCTGTATGCAAGATGCGGTCGTAGGTATAGCCATAGTTTTGATTAGATAAATAATAATGATTCAGGCGAACGGTCACTGAAGTGAATTGTTTGGTTAGGAGATTTGTCTGACTCTCCGCCTCACCAGCAACGGCTGTCGAACCATCATTCATTTCGGTAGCGAAAATATTGGCCTTATCCGCTTCTGTTACAAGCTCAAAGTCAAAAGCCCCTGTCTGGTTCCAGTTAGCAATAGCTTCAAGGTAGGCCTTTTGGAAAGTGGCATCCATTTGAGGATCAATATAGATAGTTGCTTGCGCCTTTGACCATTTTGCTCCTGAATCTTGATGATGATCTGTCTGAGACAGACCTTGTAATTTACCAGTTTCTTGCCATTGTTGCCAACCTGCTTGGCTGACTTGGACCACTTTGCTAACTTGATTTAAAGTAGCAGATAAATCCCCTGTCACATACCAGAGAATCCCAAAAGTGATGAGAATGAAGAAGATAAGCGTCCATACAAGGCGCCAAAACATACGCAAAATCCCTAGCAAAAACCGACATAACACACGAATAATCCAGCTCATAATTGCCCACCTTTCTAAAAAAATAAGAACCCATCTTTAAGCCATGGATTCCCATTCTAAAGATAGATTTCTTATTTTACTCGAGTAAGCTGAAAGAAAACTAAAACCACTTTGTTCACTTATCTTCCGATTATTTTTTTCAAAAATTGTAAACACTTAAACTTGATTGGATTTGGATAATATCGGAAAGTTCCTGCCTTTCTCACAATATAACCATTAAAGTTCTGCTTAAATCGTAATACGCCATCACTTCCATCAAAAATCCCTTGAATACCCAGAAAGTTATATTTGCCAATTCTTCTTTCCAGAGCCTGCTTCATTGCATGATATTGAAGCAAAAACGGAGCAGAAAACTTCTGATACTCTGTAAATGAGCCTCCAAACAAATATGCTACTTCCGTATTTGTGTAAATGATTAAAGCACAAGCTAAAGCAATGTTGTCAGATTCACTATCCAAGTTCCACAAAAGATCTTTTTTCTTTTGTAAAGCTTGATATTGCTGTTTAAATTGCTTTGATCTTTCATCAAGACCAGCCTGCTTCACATCGAGAGCTTCGATTGATTTTTTAGGATTCACTTCAGCAATTAGAAAAGCCGCCTTGTCCTCAAAAGCATCATACAATTTACAGTAATAATCTAAATTCTTATCCTTAAACCCTTGTATTTTTCCTGTTTCTTCAATAATTTGTTTGAATTTCGAAATTTCATTTCGTTCTATATTTCTTACAATCAGATTAAAATCATATGCTGATTGAATATTTCGAATACTGTTTTTATTAAAGGATTTCAGCAAAGATTTCTCATCGTAACCCTCCAAATCTTTGATAAAATGCCAAAAAATTTCGCCATTAGGATAACCGGTTGGCAAACCATCAAATTGGTAGCCTAAATTACACAAATCTTGGATAATACTTTTTTCTTCTTCATCTATTGGCTTCCCATCACTGTCAAAAGCTTAACAGGTCTCATAGGGTTTTACAAGCAACTCTAATACACCATTTTGCTTGGCATATTCTTTTAACTCCGCATAAAAAACTGGAAGGGCATCTTGTTGGATATAAACGGCCCCGAATTGAGCTCCATATGCAGACCACCTAGCATAGGCAAGCTATAAACCAGAGCTGCAACTTGAATTTCTCCTTCTTGTTTTAAAGCAAGATAAACAATTTGAGCTCCTCTTTTTTCTATCAAATCACCCATCTGGACAGATTGCATAAAGGAACGAGAAAAAACCTGATTAGAAGTAAGTACGAAACTCTTCTTTCGTGAGTGTAATTAGTGCCATATACTTACTTTCTATGTTTTTTTCTTAATGTTTTACGGAAATCAAGAACAAGTCTTAACAGAGGATAGAGAGGATGAGTGGGCATTGTAAATTCACCCAAGTATTCTTCAATCGTTGGATTAAATTTCTCCTTAAAATGATAAAGTCCACCATCTAAAGCATTCTCGACGCCTCCTAAATTTTGCCATAAAATGCCACGTTCAAAGGAATATCGAGCTGTCTCATACCAAGTCAAAATAGGAGCTTTATAACGTCTAAAATCTTCATTCATTCCTGCGTATAGATTGACAGAAGTTTGTCCGAATTCTAAAGTCAAGGTAGCCGCCAAGGGAACTCTTGATTGACCTGCATCCATATATTCCTGCAAGAAAGTCAATTCCTCTAACAAACGTTCTTTTTCCTTCTTCTGCGCTTCTACTTTTGAAGTGCGAGTTGACTCAGTAAAGGTCTCTTCCAAGGTTCTGTTTTTCGCCAACTGTTCTTCTAATTCTTGCGAACGTTTAGAGACATCCAAGGTTGCCAAGGTGATGTAGGCCTTGTCCTTAAAATTATCTAACAACTTTTTATAATAGGCTTCATTCCTCAAATGAATCTCTTTTCGCTTCTCGGTTTTTTTCATCAAAAAGGAAAAAGGCGCTAATAATTCAGTTCCACCAAATTGGATCTCTACTCCCTTATTTTGCGCTGTTCGAATAGCCTGTTTTGTTGACTTAGAAAGTTTATCTTCTTCAAAATTTTCCTTGTATATTTTCGCCTGAATACGAGGTTGAATAGTGTCTCCCATTTCCTCCGTTTTTCCTGACCACCTTACTCCCATTTGTTGCAAACTATCAATAATAGCCAAATTTTCAGGATATTCTGTCTTTTCCTGATTGATTAAACTTTGAGATAGGCAAATACTTGGGTCAAAAGTCACAAAAACCGCTCTCTTACTGCGAGCATAAGACTTAATAGACTGCAGGACAAACTTTAAAAGTTCTGTATCCCTATAATCCAATATGGGACCTCTTGGAATATAAAACATTTTATACCCCAAAGGCAGAGACTTAATGAGAATACTAGCCACAGCCAGTAATGTTTTCCCTTCATAAACACCAAGTCTCTCATGATTCCAATCAGATTTCACTTTTTCCCAAGCACTACTTTGTAATATATTGACCAACTCATGTTGTTCGATAAATCGATCATGCTCTAACGAAGAAATACCAATTTGATAACGATACATATCTCACTCTCTTTCACCTAGTATCTCATTACTATTTTACTACTTTCAATTAAAAAGTCTAGTGAAAATAAACTCTCATTTTCATTTTTAACCTTAGAGAAATAGTCTATATTATTTTATCGATAAAAAACTAGCTCAATCTCTCTTCCAAAACAAAATCAATCGGCAGTGTAGCCAAAAACCGTTCCAATTGTTTTTCCCAATAATACCATTCATGAGTTCCTGCACTATGGCTATAGGTCACATCAAAACCAAGCCTTTTGAGGTTCTTCACCGCTAGGTTATTGGCAGCATACAAGAAATCTTGCTCGCCACACCAAACCCAGAGCTTGGTCTTCTTGTCTGACTTTTTAGCAAGGGTTTCAAGTGAATAAGGACTAGTTTCCCAGTTATCAAGCTTGCCAAAAACTCCTCGCCAGTAAGCAAGCGTTCCAAGATTTTGACTCTCTGGAGAAAACTCTTCGAAACTAAGAGCACCAGAAAAACTAGCTGCGTGTGAGAAACGATTGGTTGACAAAGCCAACTTGAAGGAACCGTAGCCTCCCATTGAAAGGCCAGCGATGAAAGTTTTTTCACGCTTGCTAGACATATTAGGGAAGAAACGTTTGAGCACTTTAGGCAGTTCTTCTGCTAGAGCTGTATAGTAGTTATAGCCATACTGAGTATCTGTATACCAACCGTTACTTGTATTAGGCATGACAACAATCAGATTGGTCCCTCGCACCAAGCGCTCTACATTGGTCCGTTTGAGCCAACTGTTGTGATTTCCTGACATCCCATGAAGGAGATAAAGAACAGGAATATCCGTAGAATCTGGCTCCTCAACCCGAGACGCATCAGGGTAGAGAACATTCACTCCCCACTCCATATCTAAAACTTCTGAGTAATACTCAATCTTCATTACTGCCATAACTTGCTCCTTATTCGTTTGAGATAAGAAAAAGCCGAAACTCGACTTTCTCTTGCTATTTGATCCTATTTTGCTTCCATGACTACTGGTAAGATAGCTGGGCGACGCTTGGTTTGGTCAAAGAGGAACTTGGCCAAATGATCACGTACCTTACCTTTGAGTTCTGCCCAATCAAACTCTTCACCTTTTAGATAGTCTTCTACTGTTTGATTGACTAACTCTGTACTTTCGCGCAAGATATCACGGCTCTTCTTGAGATAGACAAATCCACGCGTGTGCACTCGAGCTTTAGCAATGATTTTTTTCTCACGACGGTTAACAGTGATAGCCACGATGAAAATCCCATCTTCTGACAAGACCTTACGGTCACGAAGGACGACATTACCAACATCTCCGATGGCATTCCCATCAATCAAGACATCGCCTGCTGTAACTGCACCAGATGGGACAAAATCTCCATGCTCATAAGACATGGTTGTTCCCTTTTTAGGGATAAAAATACGTTCTGGCAACATACCAACTGCCATAGCAGCCTTGGCATGGGCATCCAACTCACGGTATTCTCCTTGGATTGGGAAGAGATATTTAGGTTGCAAGAGATTGATCATCAATTGCAAATCACGCGCATTCCCATGTCCTGACACACGCAAGCTATGAGTAATTGGCTTGACAATTCCACCTGCTTGGTAGACCATATTTTCCACGCGTGCCATCACTGCTTCCTTGGCGATTGATGGTGTTGTAACGATATAAACTAGGTCACCTTCTTTGATTTCAACATAACGGTGACGACCGATAGACATCTTGCGTAATCCGTTAATAGGTTCACCCATACGTCCAGTTTCAAGGATAATTAATTCATGATCTTCAAAACGCGACATATCTTTTGACTTAATCAAAAGATTTTCACTTGCTAGAGACAATTTTTTCAAGCGAATCGCTGTACGGACGATATTTTCAATGTCAAATCCTGTCAAGACAACACGACGCCCTGTCTCCGCAGCTGCATCAAATACCTGCTGAATACGAGAAAGATTACTTGCAACTGCAGCAACGATGATACGTCCATCCCAATCAGAGATAGTTTGCGTGATTTCTACACCAACTTCATTTTCACTAGCTACTTGGATATTGCTATCTGCATTTGCTGAGTCACTAAGCAAAGCCAAGACACCTTCGCGACCAATCTCTGCTAAACGCCCAAAGTCAGTGGCGTAAGATTCACTAGCCGTTTGGTCAAACTTGAAATCTCCTGTGTAAACAACATTTCCTTCAGACGTTTTTAAGACCACACCCAAACTTTCTGGGATAGAGTGAGTTGTACGGAAGAAGGATACTACCGTTCCGCCAAAATCAATCTCTGTATTTTCGTCAATAACATGGAAATCATCAAATTTCTTGACACTGTCATTTCCCTTAACAAAGAGTTTAGCCAGTTCGATGGTCAACTCTGAGCCAAATACAGGAACCTTAGCTTCTGCCAAGAGATATGGAAGGGCTCCAATCGCATCCGCATGCCCGTGTGTCAAGAAAACCCCAGCAATACGGTCACTATTTTCAAACAGATAGTCCATGTTGGGAATAACGACATCGACACCCAACTGTTCATTTTCAGGGTATTTCAAACCTGCATCTAATACAAAAATCGAGTCGTTAATTTCTGCGATGTACATGTTCTTACCATTTTCACGTACACCTCCAAGTGTTGTTAATTTAATAGTATTCATTTTTCCTCCGAATAGTCACTTCAACTGTTTGTAGAGCTTTAAATGCTCTCTTTTTCTGAAAGTCCAATTCACTTTCAGCCGAATCTTTTCCATTCATTATACCATTTTTTTACTAATTTTCAAAATGAATCTTACAGATAATCGCACTTCAACTACCTCTTTCCGTTCAATAACGGACAAAGCAGCACTAATATGAGGATCAAATGAGACAATTGGTGCTCCCATCCTGTCTAATCTTCAAATAAGTCAGCAACATTATAAAGCACTTCGCAGTCACAGTAGGCTCCATTTGCTTCTAAAAATCCCAAAATCACTTCCACTTCTAATACTCAATGAAAATCAAAGAGCAAACTAGGAAACTAGCCGCAGGCTGTACTTAAGTACGGCAAGGCGACGTTGACGCGGTTTGAATTTGATTTTCGAAGAGTATAAATCACGCCCTTTTAGAAAGGATATAGTCAAGGTAAAATCAGCAGGACAAGTCAGCGACTCTAACTCCTGATTCAAAAAATCAAACAAATCTAAAAAGGTCTCCCTTGGTATCGGTAAACTTGCTTCAAAATCTTTCTTCTGTTGCTGCTTATACTCTGCCAGTAATTTCTTTTTCTTCTCTTTTTCCATTTTCTACTCCGACTAACTTCTCTGGTACTTTTGATACTAATACTCAATGAAAATCAAAGAGCAAACTAGGAAGCTAGCCGCAGGTTGCTCAAAGCACCGCTTTGAGGTTGCAGATAAAGCTGACGTGGTTTGAAGAGATTTTCGAAGAGTATAACTTTCTTCAACAAGGTTCAACAGTCCTTCACTCCTCTCATTATAGCACTAAATCCCTTTCATTGATGTAGTTTTTGATACCAAACAAAAAGAGTCAGCAAGCCAACTCTTTCTATCTCTATTCATTTTTTTCCATTAAGAAATCATAGATTTCCTGAACTGTTCCAAGAGCCATAATCTCTTGATCTTTAACAGTTTGTTTCAGCTTTTGATAAATCTGACTCTCAGCTATATCACGCTTTTCAGCCTCTTTATTCACCCTCATGACACCATTTTCAATGGTCACAAAGCCAAGCTCTTCAAATATCTGAATCATTTTGACTAACAAGATTTGCTCAATCTTGAGATAGGCCGCCAAATCCTTGAGTTTATAGCGAATGTCAAACTCTGGAAACTGATAGATGGTTTTATACAATTTTGCAAACTGCTCTCTCGTTCCATATCCCGTCAAATAGTAAGCCTTGGCTATATCATTTTTAAAGTAAAGAGCTGAAAATTCCTGCTCCTGACAGATTTTCTTAAGGAGGGATATATCCTCAGGGATATTTTTTACGACAATAGCTGAACAAGAGGTCACATCAGGTAACTCTTGCGTAAAGTCCAAAACGGCTACCCCTTCTGGCAACAGGGCATTCTTACCACGGATGTTAAAGAGCTGGACACCTTCTACACGGGCATCAACCATCATCAACTGCAAGGTTGTTTGTCCATTCCATTGGTTGACAGAGAGAGTCACTGCTAGTTCCAGTTGCTTGGTCTGTGAGAATTCAGTCGCCCATTTCCCTTGACCAAAAGCGACTACCTCAAAACTGGCCTCACCTTTTGAAATTTTCAGCTTGAGATGAGCATTACCAGCCCCCATAACGCGAGCATTTTCAACTTGAAAATCTCGAATGTAGAAGACAGGTTTTTGGTTATCCATCCCAAAAGGAGCGAGACGTTCAAAACTTTTCACCGTCTCCAAACTCAAGGCCTCTAAATCCAGTTCTTCATCTAAAAATAGATTGTTTTTACCTTGGGCATCTGCGCCTTTTTCTCGGATATAGGTTTCCAAAACATCAGACAAGACTTCCAGCTTATCCACTTCAAGGGTCATCCCTGCAGCACCTGCGTGACCACCAAAGGCGATAAAAAGTTCTCGATGTGGGTCCAAGGCTTCAAAGATATCGACTGCTTCTATGCTTCGAGCACTTCCCTTGGCGCGTCCATCTTCGATATTTAGCACAATAACTGTCTGACCTAGTTCTTCCAACAAGCGTCCAGCTACAATTCCAAGAACTCCCGGATTCCAGCCTTCTTTAGCCAAAACTTGAACACTTTTATCAGGATCCACCATGCCCTTGGCTTCATCGTAAATCGACTGAACAACTTCCTTACGTTCTTCATTCTTTTGATGAATCAAAAGGGCGATTTCATGCACTTCCTCATCGTCAAATCCAGTCAACAAATCAATAGCTGGATTGGGATCATCCAAACGTCCTAGAGCATTTAAACGAGGTGCTAACTGAAAACCAACCGTCTCTTCTGTCACATCACTACTCGAAATCCCAGCGATTTCAATCATTTCTTGCAGGCCCATTCGTTGAGTATTGCGCAAGATTTCAAGACCATATTGGACCATGATGCGATTTTCGTCAGTCAAGCTGACCATATCGGCAATTGTACCGATAGCAACCAAGTCTAACAACTCAACCTGCACTTCTTCCAAAAGGGCACAAGCTAGCTTAAAAGCAACTCCACAACCCGCTAGATGCTTGAAAGGATAGTCCGCCCCTGGATGTTCAGGATGAATAATAGCATAGGCATCTGGTAAAACTTCAGGCATAGAATGGTGGTCGGTCACAATAACGTCCACTCCCATAGACTGAGCCAAATCAATGGCTTCATGCCCCGCCACACCATTGTCCACCGTCACAATCAAAGACACACCCTGCTGTTCGATAAAATATTTGTAGACACTGGCATTTGGACCATAACCATCTGTAAAGCGATTGGGAAGATAGACCAGGCACTCAGCACCTATCTGCTCTAAACTTTCCTTAACAATGGAAGCCGAAGTCATCCCATCCGCATCGTAGTCCCCGTAAATCAGAATCAGTTCCCCTTGCTCAATAGCATGGCGAATCCGCTCCACTGCCTTTTCCATATCATTTAAAAGGTAGGGATCATGTAATTCCTCCAAAGAAGGTTCTAAAAATTTTTTTAGACTAGTTTCATCCTTGATGCCTCGTTCAAATAACAAACGAGCTACTTCAGGTCCCAAACCAGCTTTCTTAGCTATCTTTGTAAAATCCGCATCCTCAACTTGCGGAGCGAATTGCCAATTATAAGTAGGAATTATCAAAAAAATCATCCACTCTTTCTTACGATTCTATCTTTTTATTATAACATGATTTCCAGTTTTTCTCTTGATTTTCTAACTAATTTGATGATTCTTCATCGCTCTAAACAGCCACTTATAAAACATATACATGCCAAAGTGTCATTCCTTTTTTTTTACTTGATTTTTGCAATTTTCCCTCAGATAAGGTATAATAATTGTATTGTCTTTTGGGGTCGTTACGGATTCGACAGGCATTATGAGGCATATTTTGCGACTCGTGTGGCGACGTAAACGCTCAGTTAAATATAACTGCAAAAAATAACACTTCTTACGCTCTAGCTGCCTAAAAACCAGCAGGCGTGACCCGATTTGGATTGCTCGTGTTCAATGACAGGTCTTATTATTAGCGAGATACGATCAAGCTTTGTCTAGCAGTTTGATAAGAGATTTATAGACTCGCAGTTTCTAGGCTTGAGTTATGTGTCGAGAGGCTGTTAAATCAATACATAACCTATGGTTGTAGACAAATATGTTAGCAGGTGTTTGGACGTGGGTTCGACTCCCACCGGCTCCATTATATTTTAAAAAGGCGGTGGGACAGAAATCGATAGACAAAGTCTCGATTTCGTAGTCCCAACCCCGCGAGGATGATTAGGAGCTTTTTGGAGTCTAAAAGACGAACAAAAAGTTCAATCAGCTACCGCGTCAAAGTTTGATTGCTAATAAAAAGTGAGGTCGGGATCTTTTATCCCAACCTCTTTTTTGTTTGCTTAGTTTACAAGGCTCTATCTCCATATTTTAAAAATAAATAGTTAACTTTTATTTTATAGCAATCATCCTAATGATACTCGATAGGAATTCTCCACTTTAATTTCTATAATTTTCTATCATTTTAGAAATTTACTTTTTACCACTTTTCCATTAAGTAGCCCAATCAAAAAACCGTAAGAATTTCTTCTTACGGTTTTTCTGGCAATCTCATAGAATCAAGATTCTTAGATTTGCTCTATTTGAGTAATGGCTTACTCTTCTTCCTTACGTTTTTTAGAGATAAGGAGTCCTCCTGTCACTGCTGCAAGAAGTGCTAGTCCAAGTGAAGCGTTAGATTGTTTAGTACCAGTGTTTGGCAATTCTTTCGCTCCTGCTTTCTTAGCTGGTGCTTGAGCAGGTGACTCTTTAGTTGCTTCCTTAACAACTTTATTAGCTGCAATTGTTGCTACTGATCCGTCCGCAAAGGTTACAACTACTGATCCGTCATTGTTAACCTTAACATCTGTCGCAGTTGGGTTAACTTTCTTAACTTCTTCAGCTACTTTAGCTTTTTCTGCGTCTGTCAAGTTGCTTGGATCTACTACTGGAGTAAGAACTGGTACTTTAGCATTATCAGCATCTTTACCACCTACATTAACTTTACTTACTGTTACTGTAGTTGTAGCTGATGTATTTCCTGCTTCGTCTGTTGTTGTTACAGAAACTGTATCTCCAGCATTCAAACCACTAACTGGAATACTGAATTTACCATCTTTATCTGCTTTCGCTGATACTTTAGTTCCATCTGGAAGAGTAACTTCTACTGTTGAACCTGCTTCGGCTGTACCTGTTACGGCTGTGTCACCAGCCTTAACTGGGTTCACAACTGGTGCATCTGGAGCTGTGATATCAGCTTGAGTAACTGTCTTATCACCTGTAAGTGTTGCTGTTGAGCCATCTGGGAACGTTACTTTCGTTGTTCCGTCTTGACCTACTTCTGCTTTTGAGCCTGGGTTCGCTGCTTCTACGGCTTCTTTAACTTTAGCTTTTTCCGCATCAGTCAAGTTCGCTGTATCTTTAACTGGTGTCTTAGTTGATGGAGCTTGAACGCCATTTGAATCTGCAGTCTTAACAGTTTGATCACCTGTAAGTGTTGCTGTTGAGCCATCTGGGAACGTTACTTTCGTTGTTCCGTCTTGACCTACTTCTGCTTTTGAGCCTGGGTTCGCTGCTTCTACGGCTTCTTTAACTTTAGCTTTTTCCGCATCAGTCAAGTTCGCTGTATCTTTAACTGGTGTCTTAGTTGATGGAGCTTGAACGCCATTTGAATCTGCAGTCTTAACAGTTTGATCACCTGTAAGTGTTGCTGTTGAGCCATCTGGGAACGTTACTTTCGTTGTTCCGTCTTGACCTACTTCTGCTTTAGAGCCTGGGTTCGCTGCTTCTACGGCTTCTTTAACTTTAGCTTTTTCTGCATCAGTCAAGTTCGCTGTATCTTTAACTGGTGTCTTAGTTGATGGAGCTTGAATGCCGTCTGCATCTGCAGTCTTAACAGTTTGATCACCTGTAAGTGTTGCTGTTGAACCATCTGGGAACGTTACTTTCGTTGTTCCATCTTGACCTACTTCTGCTTTAGATCCTGAGTTCGTTGCTTCTACGGCTTCTTTAACTTTTACTTTTTCTGCATCAGTCAAGTTTGCTGTATCTTTAACTGGTGTCTTAGTTGATGGAACTTGAACGCCATTTGAATCTGCAGTCTTAACAGTTTGATCACCTGTAAGTGTTGCTGTTGAGCCATCTGGGAATGTTACTGTTGTTGTTCCGTCTTGACCTACCTCTGCTTTAGATCCTGGGTTCGCTGCTTCTACGGCTTCTTTAACTTTAGCTTTTTCCGCAACAGTCAAGTTCGCTGTATCTTTAACCGGTGTCTTAGTTGATGGAGCTTGAACACCATTTGCATCTGCAGTCTTAACAGTTTGATCACCTGTAAGTGTTGCTGTTGAGCCATCTGGGAACGTTACTTTCGTTGTTCCGTCTTGACCTACTTCTGCTTTAGAGCCTGGGTTCGCTGCTTCTACGGCTTCTTTAACTTTAGCTTTTTCTGCATCAGTCAAGTTCGCTGTATCTTTAACTGGTGTCTTAGTTGATGGAGCTTGAATGCCGTCTGCATCCTTAACATCACGTTTACCAACTGTTTTCTCTGTTGGAGTTGATGCATTTCCTGATGCATCTTTTGCTACGGCAGTCACTTTATCTCCAGCTTTCAAGCCGCTAACTGGAACGCTGAAGTTACCATCTTGGTCAGCTGTTGCTGATGCTTTAGTGCCATCTGGAAGGGTTACTTCTACTGTTGAACCTGCTTCAGCTGTACCTGTGACTGCTGTGTCACCTGCTTTAACTGGGTTCACAACTGGTGCTGCTGGTGCTGTCTTATCATCAGCTTTCGCTACAGTTGCTGTAGTTGGAGTTGATGTATTGTTTGAAGCGTCTTTCGCTGTAACAGAGACTGTTTGACCTTCTTCCAAGCCGCTAACTGGAACGCTGAAGTTGCCATCTTGGTCAGCTGTTGCTGATGCTTTAGTGCCATCTGGAAGGGTTACTTCTACTGTTGATCCTGCTTCAGCTGTACCTGTGACTGCTGTGTCACCTGCTTTAACTGGGTTCACAACTGGTGCATCTGGAGCTGTCTTATCATCAGCTTTCGCTACAGTTGCTGTAGTTGGAGTTGATGTATTGTTTGAAGCGTCTTTCGCTGTAACAGAGACTGTTTGACCTTCTTCCAAGCCGCTAACTGGAACGCTGAAGTTACCATCTTGGTCAGCTGTTGCTGATGCTTTAGTGCCATCTGGAAGAGTGACTTCTACTGTTGAACCTGCTTCAGCTGTACCGGTTACTGCTGTGTCACCTGCTTTAACTGGGTTCACAACTGGTGCATCTGGAGCTGTCTTATCATCAGCTTTCGCTACAGTTGCTGTAGTTGGAGTTGATGTATTGTTTGAAGCGTCTTTCGCTGTAACAGAGACTGTTTGACCTTCTTCCAAGCCGCTAACTGGAACGCTGAAGTTGCCATCTTGGTCAGCTGTTGCTGAGGCTTTGGTGCCATCTAGAAGGGTTACTTCGACGGTTGATCCTGCTTCGGCTGTACCTGTGACTGCTGTGTCACCTGCTTTAACTGGGTTCACAACTGGTGCATCTGGAGCTGTCTTATCATCAGCTTTCGCTACAGTTGCTGTAGTTGGAGTTGATGTATTGTTTGAAGCGTCTTTCGCTGTAACAGAGACTGTTTGACCTTCTTCCAAGCCGCTAACTGGAACGCTGAAGTTACCATCTTGGTCAGCTGTTGCTGAGGCTTTAGTGCCATCTGGAAGGGTTACTTCTACTGTTGAACCAGCTTCGGCTGTTCCTGTTACTGCTGTGTCACCTGCTTTAACTGGGTTCACAACTGGTGCATCTGGAGCTGTCTTATCATCAGCTTTCGCTACAGTTGCTGTAGTTGGAGTTGATGTATTGTTTGAAGCGTCTTTCGCTGTAACAGAGACTGTTTGACCTTCTTCCAAGCCGCTAACTGGAACGCTGAAGTTGCCATCTTGGTCAGCTGTTGCTGAGGCTTTAGTGCCATCTGGAAGGGTTACTTCTACTGTTGAACCAGCTTCGGCTGTTCCTGTTACTGCTGTGTCACCTGCTTTAACTGGGTTCACAACTGGTGCTGCTGGAGCTGTCTTATCATCAGCTTTCGCTACAGTTGCTGTAGTTGGAGTTGATGTATTGTTTGAAGCGTCTTTCGCTGTAACAGAGACTGTTTGACCTTCTTCCAAGCCGCTAACTGGAACGCTGAAGTTACCATCTTGGTCAGCTGTTGCTGATGCTTTAGTGCCATCTGGAAGAGTGACTTCTACTGTTGAACCTGCTTCAGCTGTACCGGTTACTGCTGTGTCACCTGCTTTAACTGGGTTCACAACTGGTGCTGCTGGAGCTGTCTTATCATCAGCTTTCGCTACAGTTGCTGTAGTTGGAGTTGATGTATTGTTTGAAGCGTCTTTCGCTGTAACAGAGACTGTTTGACCTTCTTCCAAGCCGCTAACTGGAACGCTGAAGTTACCATCTTGGTCAGCTGTTGCTGATGCTTTAGTGCCATCTGGAAGAGTGACTTCTACTGTTGAACCTGCTTCAGCTGTACCGGTTACTGCTGTGTCACCTGCTTTAACTGGGTTCACAACTGGTGCATCTGGAGCTGTCTTATCATCAGCTTTCGCTACAGTTGCTGTAGTTGGAGTTGATGTATTGTTTGAAGCGTCTTTCGCTGTAACAGAGACTGTTTGACCTTCTTCCAAGCCGCTAACTGGAACGCTGAAGTTACCATCTTGGTCAGCTGTTGCTGATGCTTTAGTGCCATCTGGAAGAGTGACTTCTACTGTTGAACCTGCTTCAGCTGTACCGGTTACTGCTGTGTCACCTGCTTTAACTGGGTTCACAACTGGTGCATCTGGAGCTGTCTTATCATCAGCTTTCGCTACAGTTGCTGTAGTTGGAGTTGATGTATTGTTTGAAGCATCTTTCGCTGTAACAGAGACGGTTTGACCTTCTTCCAAGCCACTTACTGGAACGCTGAAGTTGCCATCTTGGTCAGCTGTTGCTGAGGCTTTAGTGCCATCTGGAAGGGTTACTTCTACTGTTGAACCTGCTTCGGCTGTTCCTGTTACTGCTGTGTCACCTGCTTTAACTGGGTTCACAACTGGTGCTGCTGGAGCTGTCTTATCATCAGCTTTCGCTACAGTTGCTGTAGTTGGAGTTGATGTATTGTTTGAAGCGTCTTTCGCTGTAACAGAGACTGTTTGACCTTCTTCCAAGCCGCTAACTGGAACGCTGAAGTTACCATCTTGGTCAGCTGTTGCTGATGCTTTAGTGCCATCTGGAAGGGTTACTTCTACTGTTGAACCTGCTTCAGCTGTACCGGTTACTGCTGTGTCACCTGCTTTAACTGGGTTCACAACTGGTGCTGCTGGAGCTGTCTTATCATCAGCTTTCGCTACAGTTGCTGTAGTTGGAGTTGATGTATTGTTTGAAGCGTCTTTCGCTGTAACAGAGACTGTTTGACCTTCTTCCAAGCCGCTAACTGGAACGCTGAAGTTACCATCTTGGTCAGCTGTTGCTGATGCTTTAGTGCCATCTGGAAGGGTTACTTCTACTGTTGATCCTGCTTCAGCTGTACCGGTTACTGCTGTGTCACCTGCTTTAACTGGGTTCACAACTGGTGCTGCTGGAGCTGTCTTATCATCAGCTTTCGCTACAGTTGCTGTAGTTGGAGTTGATGTATTGTTTGAAGCGTCTTTCGCTGTAACAGAGACTGTTTGACCTTCTTCCAAGCCGCTAACTGGAACGCTGAAGTTACCATCTTGGTCAGCTGTTGCTGATGCTTTAGTGCCATCTGGAAGAGTGACTTCTACTGTTGAACCTGCTTCAGCTGTACCGGTTACTGCTGTGTCACCTGCTTTAACTGGGTTCACAACTGGTGCTGCTGGAGCTGTCTTATCATCAGCTTTCGCTACAGTTGCTGTAGTTGGAGTTGATGTATTGTTTGAAGCGTCTTTCGCTGTAACAGAGACTGTTTGACCTTCTTCCAAGCCGCTAACTGGAACGCTGAAGTTACCATCTTGGTCAGCTGTTGCTGATGCTTTAGTGCCATCTGGAAGAGTGACTTCTACTGTTGAACCTGCTTCAGCTGTACCGGTTACTGCTGTGTCACCTGCTTTAACTGGGTTCACAACTGGTGCATCTGGAGCTGTCTTATCATCAGCTTTCGCTACAGTTGCTGTAGTTGGAGTTGATGTATTGTTTGAAGCGTCTTTCGCTGTAACAGAGACTGTTTGACCTTCTTCCAAGCCGCTAACTGGAACGCTGAAGTTGCCATCTTGGTCAGCTGTTGCTGATGCTTTAGTGCCATCTGGAAGAGTGACTTCTACTGTTGAACCTGCTTCAGCTGTACCGGTTACTGCTGTGTCACCTGCTTTAACTGGGTTCACAACTGGTGCATCTGGAGCTGTCTTATCATCAGCTTTCGCTACAGTTGCTGTAGTTGGAGTTGATGTATTGTTTGAAGCATCTTTCGCTGTAACAGAGACGGTTTGACCTTCTTCCAAGCCACTTACTGGAACGCTGAAGTTGCCATCTTGGTCAGCTGTTGCTGAGGCTTTAGTGCCATCTGGAAGGGTTACTTCTACTGTTGAACCTGCTTCGGCTGTTCCTGTTACTGCTGTGTCACCTGCTTTAACTGGGTTCACAACTGGTGCTGCTGGAGCTGTCTTATCATCAGCTTTCGCTACAGTTGCTGTAGTTGGAGTTGATGTATTGTTTGAAGCGTCTTTCGCTGTAACAGAGACTGTTTGACCTTCTTCCAAGCCGCTAACTGGAACGCTGAAGTTACCATCTTGGTCAGCTGTTGCTGAGGCTTTAGTGCCATCTGGAAGGGTTACTTCTACTGTTGATCCTGCTTCGGCTGTACCGGTTACGGCTGTGTCACCAGCCTTAACTGGGTTCACAACTGGTGCATCTGGAGCTGTCTTATCATCAGCTTCCTTAACAGTCTTATCGCCTGTAAGAGTTGCTGTTGATCCATCTGGGAACGTTACGGTTGCTGATCCATCGTTTCCTACTTCAACCTTAGTTGCTGTTGGGTTAGCGTCTTCTACTGCTTTCTTAACGGCATCTTTTTCTGGTTGAGTTAAGGCTGATGTGTTTTGAACTGGTGTCTTAGCAGCTGGTTCTTGAACACCTTTAGAATCTGCTTCCTTAACAGTCTTATCGCCTGTAAGAGTTGCTGTTGATCCATCTGGGAACGTTACGGTCGCTGATCCATCGTTTCCTACTTCAACCTTAGTTGCTGTTGGGTTAGCGTCTTCTACTGCTTTCTTAACGGCATCTTTTTCTGGTTGAGTTAAGGCTGATGTGTTTTGAACTGGTGTCTTAGCAGCTGGTTCTTGAACACCTTTAGAATCTGCTTCCTTAACAGTCTTATCGCCTGTAAGAGTTGCTGTTGATCCATCTGGGAACGTTACGGTCGCTGATCCATCGTTTCCTACTTCAACCTTAGTTGCTGTTGGGTTAGCGTCTTCTACTGCTTTCTTAACGGCATCTTTTTCTGGTTGAGTTAAGGCTGATGTGTTTTGAACTGGTGTCTTAGCAGCTGGTTCTTGAACACCTTTAGAATCTGCTTCCTTAACAGTCTTATCGCCTGTAAGAGTTGCTGTTGATCCATCTGGGAACGTTACGGTCGCTGATCCATCGTTTCCTACTTCAACCTTAGTTGCTGTTGGGTTAGCGTCTTCTACTGCTTTCTTAACGGCATCTTTTTCTGGTTGAGTTAAGGCTGATGTGTTTTGAACTGGTGTCTTAGCAGCTGGTTCTTGAACACCTTTAGAATCTGCTTCCTTAACAGTCTTATCGCCTGTAAGAGTTGCTGTTGATCCATCTGGGAACGTTACGGTCGCTGATCCATCGTTTCCTACTTCAACCTTAGTTGCTGTTGGGTTAGCGTCTTCTACTGCTTTCTTAACGGCATCTTTTTCTGGTTGAGTTAAGGCTGATGTGTTTTGAACTGGTGTCTTAGCAGCTGGTTCTTGAACACCTTTAGAATCTGCTTCCTTAACAGTCTTATCGCCTGGAAGGCTTGCTGTTGATCCATCTGGGAACGTTACGGTTGCTGATCCATCGTTTCCTACTTCAACTTTCGTTGCACTTGGGTTCGCTGTTTCTACTGCTTTCTTAACGGCATCTTTTTCTGGTTGAGTTAAGGCTGATGTGTTTTGAACTGGTGTCTTAGCAGCTGGTTCTTGAACGCCCTTAGAATCTGCTTCCTTAACAGTCTTAGCGCCTGGAAGGGTTGCTGTTGTGCCATCTGGGAACGTTACTGTTGTGTCACCATTGTCGCCTACTTCAACTTTCGTTGCACTTGGGTTCGCTGTTTCTACTGCTTTCTTAACGGCATCTTTTTCTGGTTGAGTTAAGGCTGATGTGTTTTGAACTGGTGTCTTAGCAGCTGGTTCTTGAACGCCCTTAGAATCTGCTTCCTTAACAGTCTTAGCGCCTGGAAGGGTTGCTGTTGTGCCATCTGGGAACGTTACTGTTGTGTCACCATTGTCGCCTACTTCAACTTTCGTTGCACTTGGGTTCGCTGTTTCTACTGCTTTCTTAACGGCATCTTTTTCTGGTTGAGTTAAGGCTGATGTGTTTTGAACTGGTGTCTTAGCAGCTGGTTCTTGAACGCCCTTAGAATCTGCTTCCTTAACAGTTTGTGCTGGTGTCAATTTAGCTGTTGATCCATTTGAGTAAGTTAATGTTGTTGAACCATCATTTCCAACTACTACTGTTGTCGCATCTGGGTTAGCCGTTCTTACTGCTGCTTCCACAGCTTGTTTTTCTGGCGTAGTTAAGGCTGATGTATTCTTAACTGGTGTTACTGTAGGTGCAGTTGGTACAATTTTGAATACTGAGTCTGCTGGAATGACATCTGTACTTCCATCCTTGTAAGTAACCTTAACATTAGTACCATCTACAGAAACACTTTCGATCTTGTCGCTGAAAGTTGGGTTAGCATCTTTAACAGCTTTTTCAATAGCACTCGCTTCTGGAACAGCACTTGCTGTAATAGGTGTTGATGGCGCTACTGCAGTATACTTGAACGTTTGTGGTTTCCACATAAAACGGATACGCCCGAGTTGTCCTGGTGTAGTCGCATCACCAACATGTTCATAACCTGTATTACCCGCCGCATCTTCAGCAAAGAGGTAACGAGTGAATTGTCCGTTACTTTCTGTGTAAGTGTTTTTAGGAACTTCACCAGTTACGCGAACGATAGCTGGAGTTGACTCTGTAGCAGGAGTTTCTACATGAATACCTTCACTCTTAAGATACAAACCACCTCTAGTTCTACCGTTTAAGAAGGTAGTGTCTTCTGCACCAAGCCCACTACGGTTATCTTGTGGCAAAGCTAGATAAGCTTTTACAATCTTACCTGAATTATCAGTTACCTTTAGCTCAATATTATTTTCTTCACCAGAGTAAACATAAATGGCTTGTGTCGCAGGATCATCATATGGAATGTGCAAGGTCGGACGAACATTCTCTTTTACAGTTACAGTTGTGGCATCTGATTTGTTGTCAGCAGCATCTGTTGCTGTAACACTAATTGTATCTCCTTCATTTAAACCTGAAACTGGGATAGTGAAGCTTCCATCTGCACCTGCTGTTGCAGTTGCTTTACTACCATTTGGTAATGTAGCTTCTACTTTAGAATTAGCTTCTGCTGTACCAGTAATACTAGTAGCACCTGCCTTAACGGCGTTTACAGTTGGTGCTGCTGGTGGTGTTGTGTCAGGTTTTGCTTCTACATTAATTTCTTTCCACCCAGTTGGACTTGAGTATTTAGTTTCTTTAATATTTGAAATGACCTTAGCTTTACCTGCTTGGATTTTATCCTTCATTTCAAGAACAACTGTATCAAAGAAACCATCACTAGAGTATGAGGTAACAACTGCTTTTGATTCGTCTTTTGAAGTCCATGCCCCAGGAATTGAATCGCGTTTAATAGCTACTTCACTTCTACCATTGTTTGCATTAGGGTAATCAAAGTAAGTAATTCCTGCATCATGAGGGACTTTTAATGTAACTGTCGTAGTTTCCGCAACAATACTTTGTTGATCTTTTGAATCAGTTGAAGGTTGCACACTTGATTCACCAAGTGCAACATCTACTGCTGCTTCTTCACTTTCACTGACACCTATTTTTTGTGTAACTACTAAACTGTTTTTTGGAACTAATTGATCTTGTGTCGTTACATTACTATTTAATCCAGTTGGAAGTGTCGCTGTCCACTTACCGTTACTTTCTACTGTTACGTTGTCTACAACTGTGTTTCCTGCAACTTTAATATTAATAGTTGCACCAGGTGTTCCTGTCCCTGATAATGTATTATCAGTTGATTTAATACCTCCATTTCGCAGCATACCACCATCTGAAGGTAATGTTTTAGTTACCTCTGGAGTAGGCACTGCAAATACATACTTCAGTAACTGTCCACCACTTCTAAGTGTTACAGTGTTGGCTCCCGAGTTATATGTTTCTGCTCTATCAGAATTAACTTCCTTAAGTGTATAGCCTTTAGCTGTTATTTTCGTAATAGCTTTTTGTACTGCTTCGATATTACTCAAATTAACAACTTGATCTCTATCTCCTGGGATCGCACTACTTGCTGCGAGCTCATTACCCGCTTCATCATAGAAGGCTACTTGTACAATTTGTGGTGCAGTAAACACAAATTTTTCAATTTGTACACGTTGCAAGTTGGTACCCGAACCCGTACTTCCTAAGAATGACAACGCATAAGTTGCATTTGAGTTGTTAAGAGCAGTCTTAGCAGTTGGTTCCATGATTGAAGCATTCGCAGTCTTCAAATTAGTTGACCATTTTTCAGAACCGTAAGTTACAATAAACTCTTTTGATTGACCTTTATATTCAATTTTAAAGTCTACCCATTGGCCACTTGGAGCTGGATTTAGAGCTTTTGCTGCTGAGCTACTTGTCGTTACCCTACCAGCATTATTTGATGAGTAGAATGAACCGAAGGCATTACTTCTCCATGCATTTCCACCATATCTTGGATCGGCTGATGCATTTTGGTTAGCATTTGGGTTAGAAGTGTTGTGCCATGAGTCTAGTTTGAAACCAAAGGCATTTTTGATAGTACCCATACCAATAGACGCTCCAGATTGTCCAATAGTATCTACCTTACCTGTATGGAAGACGAAACCGACTCCATCACCACCTGGACGACCAGCTACAGTATGACCTTCGTATTTATCACCAATATCTACCTTACCAGTAAAGGTGAAGTCTTCCTTAGGATCAATTTTAAAACGAAGGTAAGCACTACCAACTTGACCAGATACATCATCTGTTAATTTAATTGTGCCTGACGTTTCATCATAATTTGCCGTACCACCTTCTTTAAAGAAACTATCAAAGTTATCTTTCGTTACTGTA
Organism: Streptococcus nidrosiense; assembly: GCF_042140045.1. Classification (NCBI taxonomy): domain Bacteria; kingdom Bacillati; phylum Bacillota; class Bacilli; order Lactobacillales; family Streptococcaceae; genus Streptococcus; species Streptococcus nidrosiense. Next base: position 759,764 of record NZ_CP152419.1, on the reverse strand, counting down.
ACACGATCAAGTCTCGATTCATCAACTGCACGTGATGTTCCTTCAGAAGTCGCACGTTTGTTTCTGACTTTAGGAGTTTCTGAAGAATCTGTAGTTTCTTCAGATGCTGCTTCAGTTGTTGTTTCAACTGTTGCTTCAGTAACTTCCTTCACACTTGCCACTGCTTGAGTCAAACGTTCAACACTTTGGTTGACTTGTTCTTGGCTTGCAGTTCCGTTCGCAACTAATGCTTCTGCTTCTGCAATTGCAGCTGCTACTTCAGCTTTAACTGATGCTTCTTGACCATCCAAATTTTTAGCTTTAGCTTGTGCCAAAACAGCTTCTAGTTGAGATTTGTCAGCTGAAACTGCAGTTGTTGCTGAATTTGCTTCTACTGTTTCAGTCGCAACTGGGCTAGTTGCAGCTGGTGCCGTATAGGTCGGCACCTCTGCAGTAGGTTCAGCTTGTGTTGTTGAAGTTGTAGTTTCTGCCTTAGCTTCTACACTGTCAGCATGGACTGCTGGAGTAGCTAAAGTCGCTCCAACTGCAAAGACTAGCGAACAACCAAACAAGAAATGTTTTCCTTTTTTGATCATTCGCCAGTTCTTTTGTTCCGCATTTTTACGGTTAAAATACATCGCGTATTCCCCTTTTTTATAATTATTATAGTGTTTTTTGCACACTGATTTATTATACGTTATTTACTTAAATATTTCAAATTATTTGATTTCTTTTTTCAAACGAACCATTTTATATAAATATATCACTAAAATCCTTTACATTTTGTGGATTTAGGTGCTTTTAAACCGTAATTTGATAATATTTGACATTAATAGGATGATAACAAAATGTGAAAAAATCTTGAAAATATCAATCACTTTAATTCTCTTTTACTTTTTTTGTTTCTTATATCTTTTATTTTAATTCATTTGTAAATATTTACTTGTTTTTTATAAAATGTCAATTTGTTCTTATTTTTAAAAATTATGAACTTTTTCTATTTAACATCGAAATAATATTCACTCCATAAAAAAGGCGGTGGGACAGAAATCGATAGACAAAGTCTCGATTTCGTAGTCCCAGCCCCGCGAGGATGATTAGGAGCTTTTTGAGTCCAAAAGGCGAACAAAAAGTTCAATCAGCTACCACGTCAAAGTTTGATTCCTAATAAAAAAAGAGGTCGGGATCTTTTGTCCCAACCTCCAGTATATAAAATTATTTAGCTTCAAATCCTTCAGCAACTGCTTCCGCAAAGTTTTCTTCAACGATACTTGCACAGTGGTCACAGATGATTGCATGGTAGTGACGTTCTGCTGTTGTTGGATCTATGCGACGGCAACGGTCACACACTTCACCAGATGCACGTTCTACAGTGAAAGCTACATCTTCAAAGGCTACTGCACCTTCTGGAGCTGCACCTTCTGCGATAGTCAATTCTGAGACGATCAAAAGTTGAGCAACATTGCTATCAACAGCTCCAAGAAGAGTTCTCACAACTTCGTTTGGATAAACTGTCAAATGAGCTTCAAGGGATTTACCGATGACTTTAGCATTACGAGCTTCTTCCAAGGCTTTTTGAGCTTGACCACGGAAGTCCATGAAGGCTGCCCATGTGTCCAAGATTTCCTCTTGGTTAGCAAATGTTTGAGCTTCTGGCAATTCTGACAATTGAACAAAGTCTTCGACTTCAAACTCAAGGTATGACCAGATTTCTTCCGCAGTGTGAGGAAGGATTGGAGTCAAGAGTTTGGTAATTTTTACAAGGATATCGTAGAAGACAGTTTGCATTTGACGGCGTTCCAATGATTTGGCTCCTTCGATGTAGACAACATCTTTGGCAAAATCAAGGTAGAAGGCTGACAAGTCAACATTGATAAAGTTAACAAGTGCTTTATAGATTGTCAAAAATTCAAAGTTAGCATAAGCATCACGAATTGTCTCAACAAGTTGGTTAAAGCGAATGGTCATGTACTTGTCTACTGAACGAAGCTCTTCGTAAGCAACTGCATCCTCAGCTGGATTAAAGTCCGATGTGTTAGCAATCAAGAAACGAAGAGTGTTACGGATCTTACGGTAAGTTTCAGAAACTTGGCTCAAGATATCCATAGAGATACGCACGTCATTGCTTGAGTCAACACTGGTTACCCAGAGACGCAAGATTTCCGCACCAAATTGTTTTTCAACATCGCTTGGAGCAATGGTATTTCCAAGAGATTTAGACATCTTCTCACCTTTACCGTCAAGGGCAAAACCTTGTGACAAGATTTGTTTGTATGGTGCAACCCCATGGTTAGCCACAGATGTGATGAGTGATGAGTTAAACCAACCACGGTATTGGTCAGAACCTTCAAGATAAAGATCTGCTGGATATTTAAGTTCTGGACGGTTAACCACGACACCATTCCATGATGAACCCGAGTCGAACCAAACGTCCATGATATCTGTTTCTTTCTTGAACTCGCCATTTGGTGAACCTGGATGGGTAAATCCTTCCGGCAAGAGGTCTTTGGCATCACGTTCCCACCAGATGATGGAACCATGCTCTTCAAAGAGTTGAGCTACATGCTCAATGGTTTCAGCTGTCATGATTGGTGTGCCGTCTTCTGCATAGAAGATCGGAAGTGGAACACCCCAAGCACGTTGACGAGAGATAACCCAGTCACCACGGTCACGAATCATGTTGTAAAGACGGACTTTACCCCATTCTGAATGGAATTTCACTTTTTCAATTTCATCCAAGATTTCTTGGCGGAATTTAGATACAGAAGCAAACCATTGAGGCACTGCACGCCAGATGATTGGTTTTTTCGTACGCCAGTCAAATGGGTATGAGTGAGAGATTTCTTCTTGAGCAAGAAGGAGGTTGCCTAGTTTCTCGATAACAGTTGGAACCACCTTGTCATAGAATTGACCTTCGAACTCAGCGCCAGCATTAGCCATCATGATTCCGCGTTCGTTAACTGTCACAGCAACTTCAAGACCATTAGCCACACCAACATTGTAGTCGTCCTCACCAAAACCTGGGGCTGTATGGACGATACCAGTACCTGAGTCTGTTGTAACGTGGTCACCAAGGATAACAAGTTCATCTACTGCAGTATCCCATGGGTGTTCTGTCACGATGTGGTTCAATTCTGAACCACGGTATGTAGCCAAAACTTGAACATCCGCCCAACCAAATTTTTCAGACAAGCTGTTCAACAATTCAGCAGCAACCACAAACTTACGAGCTTCACCAGCAGGTTGTACCAAAACGTAATCAATATCCGCACCAACAGTCAAACCACGAGAAGCAGTGATGGTGAATGGAGTTGTTGTCCAAACGACGATATAAGTATCTGTATCAAGAACACCTTTGCCATCTTTAACCTTGTTGGCATAGTAAAGTGATGTTGATACCAAGTCATGGTATTCAATTTCCGCTTCAGCAAGTGCTGACTCAGATGACCAAGACCAGTAAACTGGCTTAGCACCACGGTAGATGTAGCCCTTGTTAGCCATCTCACCGAAGACACGGATTTGCGCTGCTTCATAATCAGGTGTCAAAGTTACATATGGATTTTCCCAGTCACCAGAAACACCTAAACGTTTGAAGTCTTCGCGTTGTTTATCTACTTGAGAAAGAGCGTATTCACGGCAAAGTTTCAAGTATTCAACCAAATCCATCTCTTTGCGTTTGACACCTTGTTTGGCCAAAACTTGCTCGATTGGCAGACCATGTGTATCCCAACCTGGGATGTATGGTGCGTAAAATCCTGACATAGATTTAGAACGAACAATGATATCTTTTGAAATCTTGTTCATAGCATGACCAACGTGGATATTTCCGTTAGCGTACGGAGGTCCATCATGAAGAGTGAAGTGAGGTTTCCCTTCATTCAACTCTTGACGACGTTGATACAATTTTGCTTCTTCCCACTCTTTTTGCCAGACTGGCTCTTTGGTTGGAAGTCCTGCACGCATTGGGAAATCTGTTTTCCCTAGATTTAAAGTTTCTTTGAGTTTCATGATATCTCCTTTATGATATAGACAAAATAAAAACCACGACTCGCTAAAAAGGACGAAAATCGTGGTACCACCTTTGTTCGGAAAAAGAACTAGTCTTTCTCCCTCTTTTCCCGTAACGTGGGCAACGTCAAATCTTACTAACTTCAGACTTGATAACTTGAGAGGATAATCTCATCAACAGGGATTGTAGGACTTCCACCATCTCCTACTCGCTGAAAATATGTTAAATTAGATCTTGTTCTCAGATTTTCTTTCTTATAAAAGATTAATAGATTCTGTCAAGGGTGTTTGTTGAGAATCTTCTTGGTTTGAAGAATCAACTTCTTCTACTACTGAGCTAGCAGTAGCTGGCTTTTCTTCTTTTTGTGATTCAGCCAATTCTCTATTAGCTGCTTCAATGCGGGCTTGGAGCTCTGCTACTTCCTCAGGTGAAAACTGACGGGTCATATCAATCGGCTCTTCATCCTGATAGGTAGAAACATCTTCACCCAAAACTTCTCCAACAACTTCTTTAAAGGCTTCGTCACTTGTTTGAAGGTAAGTTGCTGTTGGACGCAAAATTTCTTCCCAGTCAGAAGAGTCTACAATAGCTAATTGACTCTCAATCGTAGATTTCAAACGTTGATGGAAGACACGGCTCTTATTCTTCAATTCTTCCGTCTCTACAGCAACCTTCTTAGCATTATCTGTAGCTTGACGCAAGATTTCATTAGCCTTATACTTAGCCTCATCAAGCAGACGCTGGGCATCTTGTTCAGCCTGTTTAAGGATATTTTGAGAGCGTTCATTAGCAGCTTGTTTGACACGTTCTGCAGTATCTTGAGCAATCAATACAGACTGGCTCAATGACTCCTTAATCTCATCAAAATAAGACAAACGTTCCTCTAAATTTTTAATGTGTTGTTCTTTTTCGTGATTGCTACGAACAAGTGTTTCATAGTCACGAACAACAATATCTAGAAATTCATCAACTTCTTCAGGATTAAAACCTCTGAATTTGGTACTAAAGGTTTTATCCTTGATTTCTAACGATGTAATTGGCATATTTTCCCCTCACTTACTTAATAATAGTTGAACTATCAATTTTTTCTTATCTTTTTTAGTCTGGCCATTTTCTTTGAGTAAGATCATTCGTCCAAAGCGTCTGACACTTACTAAATCACCAATCTGAACCTGATAATCAGATTTTTCAACCAGATGGTAATTTACCTGAACATATTTTCTTTCTAATAAATCGGCTGTCTGGGAGCGAGATAATTTCAGAACATTCGATAAGAAGGCATCCAAGCGCATGCTCGGAACTAAAACTTCTCTTTCCTGATAGTCATTTTTGGATTCTAATAATTCTTCAAAAGGCCTTACTTCTAGTTTTACAGGTAATCTAGCAACCTTTTGAATTCCATCCTGGAAGAGGGAAACAAATTTCCGGTCCACAATGATTTGCGCTCTATTCTCCGTTACTAATATATCACCAAATAACTTGCGATCAATTCCCAGACGATTCAGAACGGTTCCTAAAATCTTGGAATGAGTCAATTGGTCAAACTTACTAGAATAAACAATCTCGAGTAATTCCATTTCAAAATCCGCCAAAGTCGGTACGAAATAATCTGGTGCAAGAAGCACACGACTATACTCGCTAGGTACAAAATCATTGCTTGAAAAAACTTGAATCCCTTGATGATTCCCCAATGTCTTTAAAATAAAGACCTGATGGGGATTGATAAAGGGAGTTAGGATGGGAGCGTAGTGCTCTTCGACCTGCCTAAGCCACTCCAATCCTTTATCAATGAAAGGAATATCCTCGACTGAGAAATGCTGATAAATATCTTTTCTCATGCTAGTATATAAAGAAAACGGATCAAATAGTTTCCAAGTAAATGAACTAAAATGACAGCCACCCAAACTGAAAAATCAATACCACCAATACTTAGGGGCAGACGTCTCAAGGGTTGAAGGATCGGTTTGACTAAGCTAGTCAACAAACGACCTAGTGCTGTATCATAGGCATTGGGAAACCAAGATAATAGAGCAAAAGCTACAAGTATCCATGAATAGATAGTTGCAGCATTCTGAATAAAACGAATTAGAAAAATCATTACTTCACTCGATTTCTCTTCATATCAAAATCAAACTCTTCGCCATGACTTCCATCAGGTAAGCGAATGTCTTCAATATTAACAACAACTCCTACTGGTGTCAAAAGGTACATAGTATTTGCGACTTTCCTTAATTCACCAGCCAGCACATAACGAGCACCATCTAAGTAATCTAGACAACGACGCGCTTGTACTTCAGTCATATATTGGAAATCAATTAGAATACTTTCATTTCCTGTTAACAAATCAACAATATCAGTTGCATCTTCGTAGCGGCGAGGATAACGAACAGCAATGGTTACCTTTTCTGCACCTCGGTGACTCTGCATCGCCAATTCTTGTTGACGAGCGTGAAGACGGGTAATATTTTTTTCTTTCGAATTCACTTGTGAAGGTTGTGGTAACTGTTGAGCTCGTGGAAGTTCTTCCTTTGGAGCCGAAACTGAAGTTAAGGTTTGTTCAGACTTTAACTCAGCAACGTTCGGTGCCACCTCTTCTCCATCTTCAGTGAAATAATCTATAAACTTATCAAATTTATCTTTTAGTGACATGGTTATTTCCTATTTAAAAAATGCTGTACCGATTCGAACGAAAGTTGAACCACATTGAATCGCTTCTTTGAAGTCTCGACTCATACCCATACTTAGTTCTGTCATCGGCATATTGGGGAGATGTTTTTCTTGAATGGTTTTTTGCAATTCTTGCGTTTCTTTAAATATCTCTAGCAATTCTTGACTAGTCGCTTCAAATGGAGCCATGGTCATCAGACCCACATACTCAATCTGGTCTAATTCTGAAAGTTCTGGTAAGAGGGCTAACAATTCTTCTTTCGAAAAACCGTGCTTACTTTCTTCCTGAGAAATATTTACTTGCAAAAAGCACTTAATCTTGTGGTCCGCTCGTTTTTGAATTTCCTGAGCTAGTTTTAAGGAATCTAAAGCATGAAAATAATCCACATAAGAAATCACTTCCTTGACTTTACGTCTCTGTAAGGTTCCGATCAAATGCCAGGTAAGATTCTTATCACTTAGAGCATGATACTTGTCAAGAAATTTATCAACACGGTTCTCACCAATGTGTTGCACTCCTTGCGAAACCAAAGCTGAGGCTGTTTCAACATCTACATATTTGGTCACCGCAATCACAGAAACCGAATCGTTTTCACGACCGGCTTCCTGAACTGCATTCGATATCTGTTGAAAAACAAGGTTCGTATTTTCTTTTAAATTCATCTTCATTAACGATTTTTAAAGAATGGTGGTGTTTCCAACTCGTCTTCATCTGTCGCTACTGGAACTTCAAAACGTTCCACTGGAGAAACAACTGGTTCTCCTTGACGAACGATGGCATCGCGTCTCAAGTCCCAGTCACCAAAGGCTGATGTCTTTGGTGCTTCTTGACGGCGATAACTTGGAGTTGGAATTTCTACTGTATCAGCCATATCAAAATTTCGATCAAAAGTTTGTGCATGGCTAGTTCGAGCAGGTTCACGGTGGGTTGCTTGGCGTGGTTGAGCAGTTACAACTTTCTCAACTTTATCCTGACGTACTCCTGTCGCAACAACAGTCACGCGGATTTCGTCTTTCATTGTCTCATCAATAGATGTTCCAAGCCAGATGTTAACGCCATGACCAGCTGCTTGGTTAACAATTTCTGATGCTTCTTCAGCTTCAATCAAAGTCAAGTCCAAACCACCAGTTACGTTAACAATAACATCCTCAGCTCCATCGATAGTTGTTTCAAGAAGTGGTGAGTAGATTGCTTTACGAGCAGCTTCTACAACACGTTCTTCACCGCTACCGATACCAATCCCCATAAGGGCATTCCCTTTATTGGCCATAACAGTTTTAACGTCTGCAAAGTCCAAGTTGATCAAGCCAGGATTTGTAATCAAATCTGTAATCCCTTGAACACCTTGACGAAGAACGTTGTCTGCTTCACTCAATGCTTCAAGAAGTGGAGTCTTCTTGTCAACGATTTCTAGCAAGTTGTTGTTTGAGATAATCAAGAGTGTATCAACATGTTCACGAAGTTCGTTAATCCCTTCGATAGCAAATTGTCCACGTTTGCTTCCTTCAAAACCAAATGGACGAGTTACAACACCTACTGTCAAAGCTCCGAGGCTTTTTGCAATACGAGCGATAACTGGTGCAGCACCTGTACCAGAACCACCACCCATACCAGCAGTGATGAAGACCATATCAGCACCGCTGATTGCTTCTGTCAATACTTCTTCGCTTTCTTCTGCAGCTTTACGACCAACTTCAGGTTGACCTCCTGCACCAAGTCCGCGAGTCAATTTAGGACCGAGCTGAATAACTGTTTCAGCTTTTGTACTGCTCAAAGCCTGCACATCTGTATTGGCTGCGATAAATTCAACGCCGGAAACGCCTTCGTCAACCATACGGTTGATGGCATTTCCACCACCACCGCCGACACCGATTACTTTAATGACTGCACCTTGTGCAGCTGCTGTATCAAATGAAAATGTCATATTTATATTCCTCTATTTTATTCGTCAAACATGCTTCCAATCAAGCTACGGAAACGATCCGTTAATTTACCTTTGCTCTTTTCTTCTGATTGAAGAGGAGCTACTGGTTCAACAGATTGAGTTGTTTCAGGCTCGGGAGTTGTCACTGTATTAAATACTGGCCGTGGAGAAACAGGTGAAACTGGTTGAGCTGAACTTCTAAAGTCAATCGGTTGGTGGCGTAAACTTTCGTCACCTCGAATTGCTCGTTGTGCCAAAATATTCACTTCAGTAAGACTACCAGCGAATTCTGACAAGCTGATGACATGGGCAAAAGCAGGATTGCGAATACCTACTTGATTTGGTACGAATAACTTAACGCGTACTCCAAATACTTCTTGGGCCAATTCAACGACACCTGGAAGAAGAGCATTTCCACCAATCAAGACAATACCACCTGGCAAGTCTAATAGGTGACGTCTTTCCAAGTCTTGCTTAATTTGCTCAAAAATGTGCTTGATTCTTGCTGAAATAATCTCAGCCAAGTATTCTTCAGTCACTTCAACCGGTTCAACTTCACCGATCACTTCAACTTGGAAAGTTTCCTTGCTAGCTAGTGGTGGATAAGCTTCACCGTAGTTCAATTTTAGACCTTCTGCAATTTTCTTAGAAGTCTTGAGAACTTTTGAAATGTCTTTTGTGACATAATCGCCACCCTCTTGGTTGACATTTGTATATTGAAGTTCTTGGTTGCGAATAGTGGCGACAGTCGTTTGGCCACCACCCATGTCGATAACAGTCGCACCAAACTCACGTTCACCTTCATTCAAGACAGAGTGAACCATTGCAAGAGGTGAAATAATCACGTTCTCGACTTGAATGCCTACACGCTCAACAGTTTTACGAAGATTGTGGAGGATCGTACGTGGGCCAGTGTACAAGAGACCGCGCATTTCCAAACGCACACCCATCATGCCGCGAGGATCACGAATTCCTTGGAATCCATCAACGACAAATTCCTCTGGAATAAAGGTGATAACTTCACGATCTGGAGTCATACTTTTAGTCAAGGCTGATTTGACAACATTTTCGACATCTTGATCCGTAATTTCTCTTGTATCTGATGTCACTGGAATCATGCCTTGAGTTGGCTCCACTTGTAGCAAATTAGCTGGCAGGCCAACGTTTACAGACTTGATTGAAATTCCTGCTTTTTCTTCTGCTTGAGAAATTGCAGACTTAATAGCAGTCGCTGCTGCTTCGATGTCAACGATAATCCCATCTTTGACACCTTTACTTTTGGCATTGCTCACGCCAATTACATTTACTTCACCATTTACAAGCTCTGCAACCAACACTTTAATAGAGCTAGTTCCGATATCTAAGCCTGTAAAAAAACCATTTCTAGTCATTACACTGCGTCCTCTCTATCTTCCCAGTTTCACACTTCTATTTTTAATAGCTACACCAAGGCATAACTACTCACAAAATATTATAACACAAAAAAAACATTCGTGCTCGAATTTTCTAACATTTAAACAAGCTTTTTCTTGAATTTTTATAATTATCCGACGATTGCATAAACGAGTAAACAAAAAAGAAAGAGAAACCTTTTTCTCTCTCTTTGTGTAACCATTTTTTCTAAAGTAAGGCTATTTTTTAAGGTCTTGTTTATAAAATTCTTTCAAGGCATCTTGCCAAGTTGGGATGACAAATCCAGTAGCTTTGGCTTTAGCCAGACTCATTGTTGAGTTTAGTGGACGTTTAGCTTTTGCAGGAAATTGGCTCGAGTCTACTGGCTTGACTTCGACTTCTGTATCCTTCAAAATTTCAACCGCAAAGTCATACCAAGTTGTGTTTTCCTTCGCATCATTTGACAAATGGTAATAACCAAATTCCTTGCGATTTTCAGCTAGGAAAGTCATGAACTCAGCCAAGGTACGCGTCCAGGTTGGTCGACCATGTTGGTCATTTACAACTGTCAAAGTCTTATGAGTTTTAGCAAGATTTTGCATCGTGAAGACAAAGTTTTTGCCGTAATTTCCAAAAACCCAGGCAGTACGGATAATATAGAAGTTTGAAACGTGTTTTTCTACAAGCTCTTCTCCCATACGCTTAGTACGACCATATTCAGTTTGAGGATCTGGTTTGTCATCTACTTCCCACTCTTGCCCGACTGGTTTCTTACCGTCAAAGACATAATCTGTAGAGATGTAGACTAGAGTTGCACCATGCTTTTCGGATGCTTTTGCGACATTTTCTGTCCCCGTAACATTGATGGCAAAGTCCAGTTCTTTTCCTTCATCCTCAGCTGCATCAACAGCTGTGTAGGCTGCACAATGGTAAACTAAAGTCGGTTTCACCTCTTCAAAAACTTTCTCAACCATTTCTGCATCGGTAATATCCATCTCAGCCACATCAACAGCAACGTATTCTTCATTACGCTCATCTAATAAATAACGAAGTTCCGTTCCTAATTGACCATTTGCTCCTGTAATTAAAATCATTTTTCTTCCTTTCAACTGATTCACAATTCTTCGGTATAGCAATAAAAAGCAGAAAGTTTCTGCCTTTTATTTTTCAAGAACCTCTTGTGTTTTAGCGTAGTTGGCTTCAACAGCTTCTTTTTCTCCCTGCCACCATTCTTGGTTATCTTTGTACCATTGAATGGTTTCTTTGAGACCTTGTTCGAAGTTGGTGAATTCTGGTTTCCAGCCCAACTCATCACGGAGCTTGCTTGCGTCAATCGCATAACGAAGGTCATGTCCTGCACGGTCAGTCACATGATCATAGGCATCGGCAGGTTGTCCCATTTCCTTAAGGATTAGTTCCAAAACTTCCTTGTTGTTCTTTTCACCATCAGCACCAATCAAGTAGGTTTCACCAATTTGACCTTTTGTCAAGATTGTCCAAACACCTGAAGAATGGTCATTGGTATGAATCCAGTCACGAACGTTCTTTCCTTCACCATACAGTTTTGGCTTAATTCCACTTAGAATGTTGGTAATCTGACGTGGAATGAATTTTTCAATGTGCTGATAAGGACCGTAGTTATTTGAACAGTTAGAAATAGTCGCTTTGACACCAAATGATCGTACCCAGGCTTTCACAATCAAGTCCGAAGCTGCCTTAGTTGATGAGTAAGGAGAGCTTGGGTTATATTTAGTTTCAGCGGTAAATTTCTCACCTGGACCTTCACCATGACCTGGCAAATCCTCACGTAGAGGGAGATCCCCATAAACTTCATCTGTCGATACATGGTGGAAGCGAATATCATACTTACGAGCAGCTTCTAAAAGAGTATAGGTTCCGATGAAGTTAGTATGGATAAATGGTGATGGATCATTGAGCGAATTGTCATTGTGACTTTCCGCGGCATAGTGCACAATAGCATCTGCTTGAGCTGCTAACTTGTCTACCAACTCTGCATCCGCAATGTCACCAACAACTAATTCAACACGATCGCCTAAAATTTCCTCAATATTAGCGCGGTTCCCAGCATAAGTCAACTTGTCCAAGACTGTCACATGAACATCTGGAAAATTATTGTAAACATAGTGGACAAAGTTGGAACCGATAAAACCAGCTCCACCCGTCACGATAATTTTTTTGTATTCAGTCATATTCTTTCCTTTTTACAAATCTTCTTTTTTCAAAGGTTTTACATCCTTGAGTAGTGGATGATTTTTATCTGCTTCTGAAACCTCTGCTTCTGCAAGATTTTCCCATTCAATACCAAGGCTTAGATCAGCGTAGTTTACAAAGGCATACTTGGGTTTGAGTTCAAGAGCCCAGTAATCATTGACCAGATAACTATAAGAAACTGTATCTGATAGGACTTGGAAGCCATTGGCCACCCCTCGAGGAACAAAGATTCCCTTGCTAGCATCAATGACTGTCTGGTAGGTATTTCCGAAGGTTTCGCCCTCACGTAAATCAACCCAAGAACCTAGAACTTTCCCACCATCTGCCACAGAGATGTACTTATCCCAAGGTTCTGCGTGGAGACCACGAAGAACATTTTTGCGTGAGAAGGATACATTGTTTTGCAATTTTCCTTCTGCAAAGAAAGACTCTGGAAATCCAAGTGGAATCATTTTTTCCTTTTGGAAATTTTCTTTAAACCAGCCACGATTATCACCATGAACGGGGATATCAAACTCCAACATACCTGGAATTGCATCAACCTTGCGTGCTGCAAGCGTCTTACCGAAAAAATTATCTGTCATCTATGCTTCTCCAATCAAACGGAGCAGATACTGTCCGTATTCATTTTTCTTAAGCGGTTGAGCTAAGGCCAACACATCTTCTCGACTGATATAGCCCATACGGTAAGCAATTTCTTCCAAGTTTGCCACCTGAACATTTTGCATCCGTTGGACTGTTTCGATGTACTGTGAAGCCTCTAGCAAACTTTCATGAGTGCCAGTATCCAACCAAGCAAAGCCACGTCCCATAACCTCAACGGATAAATCTCCGCGATCTAGGTAAGCCTTGTTTACATCTGTAATTTCCAATTCCCCACGAGGGCTTGGTTTTATATTTTTTGCAATTTCTACTACATCATTATCATAGAAATAGAGGCCTGTAACTGCATAATTTGAGCGAGGGTGTTCTGGCTTTTCTTCGATAGAAATAGCGTTCATGTCATCATCAAACTCAACAACACCAAAACGTTCTGGATCCTTCACATGGTAGCCAAACACAGTTGCTCCTGACTCCTTGCTTGCGGCCTTTTGTAGCATCTTCGAAAGGCCAGGACCATGATAGATATTGTCACCTAAGATCAGAGCAACGCTATCATCGCCAATAAACTCTTCCCCAATGATAAAGGCTTGGGCCAAACCGTCTGGACTCGGTTGCTCCGCGTAAGAAAGTTTAATCCCGAACTCAGATCCGTCTTGAAGTAATTCTTTAAATCGAGGCAAATCTTGAGGAGTTGAGATAATCAAAATATCCCTAATACCAGCCAACATCAATGTTGAAAGTGGATAGTAAATCATCGGTTTATCATAAACCGGCATCAGTTGTTTTGATGCAGCTCGAGTCAAAGGATATAAACGTGTCCCCGAACCACCCGCGAGAATAATACCTTTCATAATAGGGTACCTTTCTATATTATTACTTTACCTAGCCTCGCTTAAATTCCGCGTAAAATACGAACTATCTGTTTACTAGCATCACCATTTCCATAAGGATTACTAGCTTGACTCATTTTTTTATATTCTTCAGAATCGTCTAAAAGCATCTTAAAGTTTTGATAAATAGTCTCTTCATCAGTTCCAACCAATTTCAATGTTCCGGCAGCTACTCCTTCTGGTCTTTCTGTCGTATCTCGCATGACCAATACAGGCTTTCCTAAAGAAGGAGCCTCTTCCTGAACTCCTCCTGAATCAGTTAAAATCATGTAACTGTGATTCATGAAATTATGAAAATCAAGAACATCCAAAGGTTCAATAATCTGAATACGTTCTGTGTCTCCAAAAATTTCCGCAGCTGTTTCACGCACCAAGGGATTTTTATGAATTGGATAAATTACCTTAACATCATCATATTCATTTAAAACTCGTTTAACAGCTCTAAACATGTGTTTCATAGGTTCTCCGAGATTTTCACGTCTATGAGCAGTTAGTAGAATAAGACGGGTGTCAACGTTTAAATCTAAATCAGGGTGTGTATAATCCTTTTGTACTGTAGTTGTAAGTGCATCAATAACTGTATTTCCAGTTACATAAACATTCTCTCTACCCTCTTTTAAAAGATTTTCTTTAGCCAATTCAGTTGGAGCAAAATGATAATTTGCAATAATAGAAGTCGATTGTCTATTAAATTCTTCTGGGAAGGGACTTTGCAGGTTGTAAGTTCGTAACCCAGCTTCAACATGGCCAACCTTAATTCCAAGATAAAATGCTGCCAAAGCTGCTGCATATGTTGTAGTAGTGTCACCGTGAACTAGAACAATATCTGGTTGTTCTTCTTCTAAAACAGGTTTAATTTTTTCTAAAATACTTGTTGTTATAGAGAACAAGGTTTGATTAGCTTTCATTATTTCTAAATCATAGTCTGGTTGAACTCCAAACAATTCCAAAACAGGGCTAACCATCTCCTTGTGCTGACCAGTTACACAAACAACTGTTTCCATATCTGCCTGTTTTTTCAACTCATTCACTAATGGACACATTTTTATCGCTTCTGGACGTGTACCAAAAACTAGCATTATCTTCATGATTTCCTCCTAAATCAATAATTAAATTCTTTATTTGTTTATACATTTCAATTTCTGACCAATTTACTTCTTCTTTGCAATAAGAGAAAATAATTGAATCGTCACTTCCTCCTTTAATAAAAGCAGAATTACTAAATATAATGAAAAGAAAGCAACACCTGCTAGCATTAGAGAATAAAATGGTATAGTTATCGTTATCAGCTGATTCAAAATGATTAGTGGTATTGTAGAAACAACTGTTGCAATTATCACATTAACCAAACTCTTTATCGATATATTTGATACTAAATATTCTTTTGAAAAATGTAGTTGTACCATCATCTGCGACAATTCCGCAAAAAGAGTTGCGACAGAAGCACCAATAATTCCAAACTTAGGCATTAACAGTAGATTCAAAATAAGATTAATCACAGCACCAATCGTTACTGCAACCATAAAATATTTTTCTCTATTCATTGGAATCAATATTTGATTTCCTGTAATATTCGAGAAACCAGAAATAAGTAAAATTGGCATAAGTATTTGCATGGCTAAAGTCGCAGGAAGATACTGACTTCCTCCTAGTAATAAGATACTATCTTTTGCCTCTACAATAAAGAATACCATCAATGGAATCGCAATAAAAAATATAACCGCAGATGACTCCTTTAATATTTTTCTAAAATTCGAGGTGTCATTTTTACTAATATAAAATGAAAGTCTCGGTAGTAAAACTGCACTAATAGATGTAATAAGAGAAAGCAAAATCCACTTAACCTTTGATGCCACAGAATAGTATCCCACAGCCTCATTACCATTAATAAAACCGAGCATAACTGTATCTAAATTAGTATAAATATTTACCGCAAGTAATGATGCAAATAAATACCACATTGGTTTAAAATGATGTTTAAATTGTAAATTTTTATATAATTTAATATTAATGAAATGTCGGCTATGCCATAGATTTAAGATATTTGAACTTAGAGAAGAAAACAATGAAATACTAGCAAAAACAATATAATCCTCTGGCCTTTTCACAAGTAGAAAAATCAATATTAATGATAGAATTTTAAACACTACTGACCGGGTAGTAATATAAGTATATTCTTCCATTCCACTATACAACCAATTTAAGGCAAAAGGAGAAGATAAAATTGTCCCACATGTGAGCAATAAGAGTGAAAATTCTTTATTCAATTGTGTTATAAATATAGTCAAAAATAATAGTATTGCAGTTGTTATTATAGACATAGCAACGTTTATAATCATTAACTCCTGCACTACCTTTGACAACTTGTCTCTATCATCTCTAACACTTGCTACTGCTTTGATACCATAAGTTGAAATTCCCAGAGAAGCAAGTAAAATACCATAATTCCCTATTGAACTAAAAAATGAAGTTAAACCTATACCAGTTGGATTCAATATTCTAGATATATAAGGAAAAGTGATTAATGGGAAGATGATATTTGATAGCGTCAGGACAATATTTAATAATGCATTCAACTTTATGGATTTATTCCCCATAATTTTTCAACCTCAATTTCAAATCTAAATATTTCAATAAAAATATAACTCTTGTATATAATTCTGGAATAAATAGGAAATTGACACCACCAAACAATCTATAAACGAAATCAACCCAAAGTAGATCGCTTTTCTCTCTTAATAATGTTTTTAAAGATTTTTTCGTAGTCTTAAGAGTTACTATCTCACCAAAATTTTCAACAACTTTTTCTTTTAAAGATTCAGAAAATGATTGTAACTTAGGTATATAAATACATTCTTTTTTTAGCGACATCATTAGCCATAGATTTTTTTGTTCAAAAGGGAGAAACTTCATTTTCTTATAAGCTTCCAAAATTTCTGAAAACCCAAATACTAACTCTTCTTGATAATCTTTAACTGCCTGATAAATACTCACATGTTTCTTATCATCTTCAAGAATAGGAATAATTTCACTATCTTTTTTATATTTCAAAACTGGACCATGATCTGCTACAAAAATATCTTCATAAAATTCAAAATTTCTACTCACAATATCATAAAATTCCGATTTATTTGGATAATCAGAAAATAATAAACCAGTTTTATCCGTTTTATTTTCTACTGAGTAAACATTAAGCATCAATCCTAGATAATAACCTACTATTCTCTTATCTGGAAGAGCCTTTTTGATACTATCTTGTATCGTTCCTTTCCAACCCACATCGACTAAATATACTTCATTTTGGTTTTTAGTTAAACGTTCTATATAATCACGTAGTAATTGACTGTCTTTTTTCTCTTTATTGAACTTCGTAATGAACTGAGGATGTTTTTTTAGTTTCTCTAATAAATGATCGTCTACTGTTAATACATATGTTGGTTTCTCTTTTAAATCTTGACAAATCAATATGATTTCATTATCAGAAAAGTTTAAATTTAACAAGAAATTTTGTAATGTAATTTTTTTATATTGGCGAAAAATCATCTCAAATTCTTCATCCTCTAAAGAAGTAAAAGAAGAATATAATGTCGATCGTCTAGAAACATAAAAATATTCTGTACAAATCTTTTGATTTTTCTCAAAAAAAGTATCTTGATATATATCAAAAAGTCTTTTCAATAACTGTCCTTCTCTTGAGCAAAAGAGTGCTATTTGAACATCATCTTGAATCATCTTTTTATGCAATTTCGAAATAAAGAATACGATGTCAGCTAAAAAAATATTAAACGGTGCTTTTTTACTGTTAGAAAATAAAATTTGATTATAGAGTCTTACCAACTCTTTCTCTGCTACTGTTGTATTTTTATCTATGTATTGTCTATAAATAGCATTTAATCCTAGAGAACGTGGCACTTCATAATCAGATTTATAATTATCTCCTATCATGGTAATTTCTATAGGTTTTAAGCCTAATTCTTTTAAAATTAACTTATATAAATTTCCTGTGGATTTACGGCAAGCTTTCTCACTCGAAATATAGATAGAAGAGAAATAATCCAAAATTTCAAACTTTTTTAATACAGTTTCTATTAATTCTTTATCAGTATAAAAATCAGAAACTAAAATAATCTGTTTTGAATCACTTTTCAATCTTTTTAAAACTTCTTGAATTTTCGAATCCAAGTAAATATGTTGTAATTCAATTTTCAACTCTAGAGTTTTAGCTCTATGAATAAACTCTTCTTTTGATAAAATTTTTATCTTATCTTTAATTTTATCGTATATTCCAGACAAAAGATCTGTATAACACATTTCTTCAGTGCCTAACTCTTTATTGTTTTCGACACTTTTTCTAATCTGGTATAATATTGCAGGAGATACATCAAAATTCAGCTCCAAAGCCATTTCCTTAGCCCACTGATACAAAGTTTGCTCAGGATGACAATTCCTATGTACAACAGTATCAAAAAAATCAAATGCAACTATTTTTGTTTTTATTTGAGATATATCAAACACTTCCATGTTTCACCTAACTATTTAAAATTATGATCCTATAATGACCACTCTATTTGCTTATTTAATCTAATTATCTTGGTACATCTACAGTTATAAGCAGTAACTCATTCGTTTATGAAAATAAATGGGTAGGATGGATCAATTCTATTAAACACACCATCTAAATATGATTTATACTTTCTTTTAGAACAATCCCTTCTCGAGAAACAATGATAAAGTTGTTGCATGAATAAATAGATCAAGAAAACAGTATACCTTAGTTTACTATTTACATTTCTACGAACAAATACAACTCTATTTCTCGCCATTAAATATTCTTGAAGTCCATTGACCGCTTTTATAGAGACCGAACCTTTATGATAAACATAACTTTGAGTAAGACATATATTCTTATAGCCTAATTTTTTAGCTCTATAACACCATTCTGTTTCTTCATAAAATAGAAAATAGCTTTCAGGTATATATCCAATAATTTTCAAGATAGAGGTTTTAAACATCAAACATGCTCCCCCAATATAGTCACTTTCGATTTTAGAAGGAAGTTTGTCTCTCTGAGCACCATGATTTTTTAAAGTTACAATTCCTCTATTAATAAAAATATCACCACCTGTAGATTGTACCAAGTTATTATTTTTATATTCAACTAACACTGGACTAACAAAAGCAACAGAGGAATCATCTTCTAGTTCTCGTTTACACGATTCCAAAAAATCAACTTCAATTAGTGTATCGTTGTTTAATATACAAATGTAATCATATCCATTATCCTCAGCATACTTTATTCCAATATTGTTTCCATTCGCATATCCTCTATTTTCTAAACTAGTAATAATCTTAATAGGGGATAGCGCCCTAGATAACTCTTTGACACTATCATTAACCGAATTATTATCTACAATCACGATGTC
This sequence comes from Streptococcus nidrosiense, assembly GCF_042140045.1. Taxonomy (NCBI): domain Bacteria; kingdom Bacillati; phylum Bacillota; class Bacilli; order Lactobacillales; family Streptococcaceae; genus Streptococcus; species Streptococcus nidrosiense. The sequence goes on along the minus strand of NZ_CP152419.1, from coordinate 740,644 downwards.
ATACTCATTTGAATTTATAGTACTTCTCAAACTTTGTACACATTCAATCGTATCTTCATAATTATTATAATTGAGAATAACTATACATACTTTATCCATTATACACCTAATTTTCTATGTCATTTTTTAGCCTATAGTCATAGTAGAATATTAATGCAAGAACAATTGCCAATGAGAAACTTCTCTGCGCTCCAAAGATATTTAAAGAAATTGAAGTAATTATTAAATTAGTTAAGAGTGCAATAAAAAAGGCTCGGTCAACTCTATATTTATCATTTGACATTCTTAGAATTAAATTAATTATCTTATAAAATATATAACCATACATAAAAATTGCAGCCACACCAAATTGAACGAATAACTCTAAAAAACCTAAATCATCTAGATACATCTTAACGGCACCTGGCCCAGCCAAAATAAAATTACTATTTATGTTGCTTGATGTTAGAATTCCAACCCCAAGTTTCCATACATCATTAGCTAATAAACCAAGATAGTATTTCAACTCCCAGTATCTAAATCCTAACCCCATATCAAATGATCCAGTGTCGATATTTAAATATGCTTTAATATAATCCAATCCACCTCCATAAACGAATACTATAATTACAGTTATAAAACTTAAAGAGGTGAGCAATCTAGAAGTTCTTCTAGAATATACAAACATGAGAAAAATTGAAATCAAAACAGAAACCAGTAGCATCCTTGTCTGATTTACAAATGTTATATACATTAATATCGAGAATAAATAATAAAAGTATTTCCTATTTCCAAATTTAAAATAGAAAAAAGTGGAGATTAACAAACCTATTATAATTAATGGTGTTCCATCTATTCGTACAGAAAATTCATTTCGATACCACAAATCTCCGAATTCTCTTAAAATAGATGGAAATAGTTCAAATTGAAATACTGTATATAAAAACCATGTGAATGCTCTAATCCCAAGAGAAAACATAAAAATATTGAGTGTATTATCTAAAATTTTTCTCATGTTTTCTTGTTTGTTCTTAAAAAGGTAAATCAATACAAAAAATAGAAAAATCCATATATATTGTCGGGATGCCAAAAAAATATTACTCACACTATAATTATAAAGAGTTTTAGCTCTTGATATCTCGTATATAATACATATAGATAAAAAAGTACCATAGATAAAAGCTGATTTAGAAATTCTTTTAGCATTAACAATCAGTATAGGAATCATTAAAAATAAGAGTGCAATAGATAAAATAGTTAATAAGTTTCTGTGCCAATATAAGTTGAGGGAAAACATAAGAAACATTCCCACTGATAGCATCACTGTAAAATAGTATAGAATCTCTATAAATTCAAACTTCTGTCTCTTCATTCATCTCTCCACAAAAAATTACAACTGATTAATCAGCTGATGAATCATCTCCGCTCTTTTTTCCCAAGTATTACTTTTCAAAAAATCTTCTCTAGCTATACTGTCATATTTCAAATTATTATTTTCAATCAATTGCACCAGATTCATTTGGTAATCTGAATAATTTGAATACATGTATACAAATGGTTCAAATCTCAGAATTTCCTTATAACATACCGTAAGTATATTTTTGCTAAAGTTAATATATTCATATAACTTAACCGGATCCACTGCTTCAACAATATCATTAATTTGAAACGGCATAATAAGAACATCTGCATTCTCAATATACTGATAAATCTTCTCGTGTGGTACACTTCCTAAATAATGAATTCTATCATGTTCAGGAATAACAGCTTTGCTAATCGGACCAATCAACTTATATTCAATATTATCAAAATCTTCTAAACTTCGTAAAATGATATCAAAATCAAACCAATGACTGATAGTTCCAACATATGCAAGTACAAGCTTTTGGTTATTCTTTTTATGCTGAGTAGGAATGCTTAAGATTTTACCATTATAACCATTTCTAACCACCACTATTTTATCAACCTGTTCTTCCAAGTTATAATCAGAAATAATATTTTCTCTTAATTTCTCACTCGAAACTAAGATTAAATTAGCTCTATTGACCAGTTTCTCTTCTAAATCCTTTAATCGCTGGCGTTCTTCTCTATCTTCTATAAAAGCCACATGATAATCCATACAATCATATATTATTTTTTGTTCTGAATTGTCTACAAGAGATGCAAACTGCATTGGATTTGTCAAATATACATATTCTGGTTTAAAAGCCTTAACTTTTCTTCGAATATTCCAAGCAACAATTTTATCATTCAGTTGCTTTAGTTTAGGTGATCTATTAACAAAAGGTAAGGCATAAATACGTGATATATTTGTAATGTTAGTATTTCTATCCTCAGTCAATCCTTTTCTATTATACCAATAGCGATACAGAACTAGTATCTCATAAAAATTAGATAAGCTTTCTGCAATAAATTGTGGACGCTGTTTTATCCAATTCCAATCAACATTTGTCACATATAAAATTTTTTTCATCATTTTTTTATTCATTTTTAATAATTACCGACTAATTTTATTTTTCTCCATTAAAGTTAAAAAATAACTAGTGGATTCAAAGTTGCATTTGTTTGAAAACAAAGTTTTTTCTACTAAGTTTGTATAAACCTGATTAGTTGCAACATTTTGATGGTGCAATACCTTAATCTTCGGTGTGTAAATTCTCTTGTATCCTTTTAATTCAGCTTCATAATCTAATATCTCTGTTTCATAATAGAAGAAGGTGTTAGGGTTAAAAGCATACTCCTCTTTTTCGATAAAATCTCTCGAATATACAATAAACGAACCATGAAGAATTGGATTTTCTACCTGTTTTCTATAGTCTACTGATCCTTTTTTACGTCTATTTTGATAGATTGCTGTTCGAAGAGCTTTACTAGCTTTCAACCAACATTTGATTTTTAAAGCAAGACTAACTTGGCTCCCTTTTTTAAATTTTTCATTTAGAGCTTTAACTTCTTCATAAGTATAATGTGTCAACCGTTTTGGGTTTTGGTGAAGTTGGTAAGTAGTCGAGAAGATATCTGGCCCGAGCAAATGGAATTTCTCCTCACTATAGATATCTGTCACGATTTTTTCAAAATCTTCTGTTTCTATCTCAATATCGTTATTCATGATAACCATGAAATCGGGGTTATACTTTTCCTTAGCAAATTGATAAGCTACATTATTTCCACGAGCAAAACCAGCATTTTCATGGTTAATCAAAACATCAATTTCTGAATCTGATTCATAAAGCTCTTGTAGTTTTTCACCAGTACCATTATTAGAGAAATTATCAATAATAACGATTTGCTTTGCATTAGAATTGCCTTCTTTTATAGATTTAACACAAGAAATAGTTTCTTCTAAGACTTTGTAATGCAAAATAATATAACAAAACAAATTAGTGTCCTCCTAAATGCGATTTCTTTTCATCATCACTAGGCTCTTCGTGAAGATAGTTTTCTCCGTAAAGTCTTTTAAGGTAGCGGTCATACTCCGTTGGAACTTTAAAAAAGGTATCCTCAAAAGGCTTATCTACTCCTTCTCCCCAAATCTCTACCGGCATAACTTCTTTAGCAAATAAAGAAGCATTGATAGTCCCAGCATACTGCTGCTTTTTCCAATCATACTTTTTATAGAGATTATCTAAACGTCTGTATACAGAATTTTGAGGAAATAGTTTTGCAAATCCTAGTTTTTTAAAGAAACCAATAATTAGTTTTTGCTTAGCGGAATGCATATCCACATGGTCGCCAACATAGGTTGTTCCTAAACTTGCTAAAAAACGATACCAGTATACTTTACCAAAGTAAAGCTTTCTTAAAAACGAATGATTTGGGGCACCGTCCAAAGGAATGATATCAATCAAATGCAATCCTAAATTTGTATTTCGTGGCAAGCCCAAACGTTTTCTTTCATTTTCCAAAAGGAATAGGCGAGGAAAGTAGCAATGCAAAGTGTCGCAATATTGATAAGCAAGAACCTGATATTTGCCTGCGATAATTCTATCCTTAAAAATTTCCGGAAGTCTATCGTAGCCTTCACGAGGTACTGCGATATCCATATCGTCATCCCATGGAATAAAGCCATCGTATTTGACTGCCCCAAGTACACTACCTCCACGGAGGAAAAAGTCTATATTATTCTCTTTACAAATTTTTTGAAACTCTTTTATAGCATCTAATTCAACTTGCTGAATCAATTTTACCATTTCTGTTTGGTTCAATATTTTACACCTCTTTTTGCTTTTAAAACTTTTCCTATGAATGAAACATTCCCTACAAAATAACGCTTAAAGAGGCGTTTAGGCTCATTTGCTACACGAAACAACCACTCAAGGTTTGACTTTTGCATCCATAGAGGTGCTCGTTGGATATGACCAGACAAGACATCAAAACTACCACCAACTCCCATAAATACCGAATTGACACCGTTATCCATAAATTTTTGAATAATATATTCTTTTTTAGGAGACGTAATGCCAACAAACACAAAATCAGGGTTCTTTTCACGAATATCTTCTTGAATATCTTGCTCATCATCTGCAGAAAAATAACCATTTCTGTATCCAACAACTATCAAATTAGGATAATCATTCTTAAATGCTTTGAGCATATCTTGCAAAACCTCTTCTTTTGCTCCAAAAAAGTATACTGAATATCCTTTATTATTCGATAACTCTAAAAGAGATTGCATCAAATCAATCCCTGCTACTCGTTCAGGAACAGGTGTTCCTAAAAACTTACTTGCAAGAACAACGGAAGCGCCGTCGGCATTTATGATTCCTGAGTCATTAACAATTTTTTTGATTTTCTCATCTGTATGGCACTGATTAATTTTATCAGCATTAACTCCCATTAAGTGTAATGCTCTTTTCCCCAGTACGTATCGTTCAACAGCATCCACTGTTTCCCTCATCGTAAGAGGATCAATGTTAATACCTAAAACTTTGATTCTATTTGTCATCCCTTACTTCGCTCCATCTCTCATCAATACAACTTTTACAGTTTTTAGCAATATTTCAAAATCTTTCCAGATGGTCCAATCATCGATATAAGCCACATCCAGTTTCACGACTTCATCGAAGTTTGTAATTTCACTTCGACCACTAATTTGCCACAGACCTGTAATACCAGGTTTGAAACTGAGACGACGTTTTTGTTCAGGTGTGTATTTTTCGTACTCATCTACAGTTGGTGGGCGTGTACCGACCAGACTCATGTCTCCAATTAAAACATTCCAAAATTGTGGTAATTCATCCAGGCTGGTTTTTCGGATAAATTGTCCGATCTTAGTCACTCGAGGATCGTTATCGATTTTAAACATACCACCTTGCATGGTATTTTGATCCATCAACTGCTCCTTGATAGCTTCTGCATCGACTCGCATCGAGCGGAATTTATAAAAGGTAAAGTGACGACCATTTTTTCCGACACGAGTTTGTGAAAAGATTGCAGGTCCGCCATCTTTACGAATCATGGGAACTAGAAATAGACTAGCAATTCCACAAAGGATCAACCCAACGATAGCACCACAAATGTCAAGGATGCGTTTAGCAATCACATGGCTCGGATTGTAAAAATTTGTAGAAAATGTCACTACGTTCAAGCCCGCCATCTCATGGATTTGTTTATCACGACCTAAGTTTTTGTCGAAAGCATTGAGATTGACTGTGACAGCGATTCCCATGGTTTCAAACTGAGAAATAATGGCTCCAATGTCGTAGTCTTCACTTGGAAGATTGACAAAGACTTCATCCACTACCTCGTGCGTTGCATAAGAGATCAACTGTTCCCTCGGAACAACCGTCACCTTTTCATGAGTAAAGTCTGGCATGTCTAAAACACTGACTGCAACCAGTTTCCCTTGAACATCGTTAGCGGTTAACAAACGGTCCAACACTTTTTCAGTACGTGATGTCGCTGTGATCAACAAAATATTACGACTGCTCTTCAAATTATGGTTAAAGGTTTTCCAATAACGCTTCAAAAAGAAACAGAGGAGATAATTCAAAACACCATACAAAGAAAGTAAATAGAGCATCCCTCGTCTAGAAATCACAAATTTTTCTTTTAAGAAGAAACTTGAAAAACTAATCAACAAGGCATAAAAGAGGATGTATTTAATCGTTTCTACTAACTCAACATACTGGCCTCGTTTGAAAAAATCTTTACCATAATCACTAATGTAGAAGGCTGCAAAGTGAAGAAAAAATAAGACGAATACTGTATTTGGAACAATATCAGTTTCTGAAATTGCAATCAGTATATAAGCTAATACACTAACAAGTATACTCTGTAAGAATGCCAGAGTTACATTGTAGAAACCCCTTCCTTCCATACTGGACTCCCTAACTTCATTTTATCTTTTTTCATAATTGCCATAGCCACCATAAGAACCATATTTTTCACGTTGAACATCAAATTTATTCAAAACTACACCTAGAAATGGTTTTCCAGTGTGTTCTAACTGACTTTTAGCTTTTTGCACTTCTCTTCGTTTTGCTACACCAGCTTCTGCTACTAAAACGGATGCATCACATTTTTGGACAATAATGGCTGCATCAATTACAACCCCTATAGGGGCAGTATCAACGATGATATAATCAAAATATTTGCGTAAAGTCTCAATCATTCTTTCAAAGTTAGCGCTTTGTAAGAGAGCTGTTGGATTCGGTGAAACTGCTCCTGATTGAACTACAAATAAATTTTCAACGTCTGTTTCACAGAGACCATGTGACAAGTCCTGAGTCCCAGCTAGATAATCTGTCAAACCAGTGATTTTTTCTCTTGACTTGAATACTCCAGACATGACTGAATTTCGGATGTCGGCATCAATCAATAGCGTTTTGTAGCCTGCACGCGCAAAAGCCCAAGCGATATTTGTAGAAGTTGTAGATTTTCCTTCACTCGGATCGACCGATGTAACTGCAATAACCTTTAAGTTATTCCCACTCAGTTGTATATTTGTACGTAAAGCATTGTAATACTCTTCCGCCTTTTTTAAAGAGTTCAGTTTTTGTTGTGCTAATTCTAACTTTACCATATGTTCTCCCTTACTTTAATTTATCCAGGTCTGGAATGACTCCAAGGAGTGAGATTTTCATAACGTCTTCGATATCTTCTGGACGTTTAACACGGTCGTCTAGAAGTTCAACCAATAGAACCACGACAATCACCAAGCCTGCACCAGCACCGATTCCCATTAAGGTATTGCGACGGATATTTGGTGATGACGGACCAGTAGCTGGACGGGCCTCCTCCAGAGTCGTTACGTCCGAAACTCGAGTAACTGCGATAATTTTTTGTGCTGCAACGTCTCGCAGTGCATTTGCAATACGACTAGCTTCGTCAGGTTTATGATCACTAACTGAAATAGATACGATACGTGTATCTGCAGGGACCGTTACTTGAACCTTTTTAGCCAATGCTTTTGCATTAACGTTCAAGCCAAGATCAGCAACTACTTTCTCTAGGACATCTTGGGATAGAATGATTTCACGATAGTCCTTGACCAAGTAGGCCCCTGCTTGTAAGTCCTGATTTGTTAGTCCTGATTTATCGTTTTGATTTCGATTAACCACATAGATTCGCGTTGTACTTCTATACTCAGGTTTGACCACAAAACTACTATACGCAAAGGAAGCAGCTCCTGCTACGATGGCTACAAGAAGGATTAGCAGTTTCTTTTTCCATAGCGCCTTTAATAACTGAATAACGTTGATTTCAATAGTATCTTGTTCTTTCATTTTAACTCCTATATTATTTGATCTTTAATGACTTTTTCGGGATTTTTCACGAATAGTTCCCGAGCCTTATCTTGGCCATACCTTTTACTCACTATCTCATAAGCCTCTCGCATATAAGGTGGACGACTCTCTAGATTATGCATATCACTAGCAACTATATGAACCAAGTCCCTCTCCAAAAAATAGCGAGCACGCTTTTTCATGAATTTATAGGTGTCGCCAAACAGTTTTGGTTTGAGGACACTTGAACTATTGACCTGGGTATAACATCCCATGTTGATGAGGTCGTGCACCCTTTTTTCATTATTTTCCAAAGCATCATAACGTTCTATATGGGCAATAACAGGGGTTATTCCCAACATCAAAATATTGGTCAATGCGCTATGGATTTCACGATAAGGGGTATTCATACTAAATTCTATCAAGGCATAGCGAGTGCCATTTAATTGAGGAATCTGTTGATTCTCTAATTTGTTTAAAGCATCACTGCTGTAATAGATTTCTGCTCCATACAAGATGGTTAAGTCGGGAGCAATTTCTTTAGCCAATTCCTTGACAACTTTAAAATTTCTTGCAATGTCCTCTTCTGGTGTTTCAAACATCCCCTTCCGACGATGGGAAGTCGAAACGATGATACGGACTCCTTGAGCATAGGCTTCCTTCAGAAGCGCTATGCTTTCTGCCTTATCCTTAGGACCATCATCTACATCAAAAACTATGTGTGAATGGATGTCAATCATCTTATTTTCCTTCCATGATATCTTTAATTTCTGTTTTGAGTGTCTCTAAGCTATTTGGATCTACCTCTAACATATAAAGGCTGCTGTCAGGCATGGCATAGGAAGGAAGATCCATACGACCAGTTCCCTTTAGATCTCGAGTGATGACAGTATATTTCCCTCCACTTACTAGTTGGGCGTTCACTAAACTAACCATTGTTTCAGGAGGCATATTGGTTTGGACAGAATCCTGTAAACTTTGCATAATATCATCAAAATTTTTCAATGCTTCTGCCGAAGTTAGTTTCTGGACAATTGCAGAAATGACTTTCTGTTGATTGCGCCCACGGTCTCCATCGCCATTTGCTAATGAATACCGCTCGCGTACAAAGCCTAGGGCCTGCTCAGAGTCTAGATGAACATTTCCAACAGGAAAATGGTAATTACCATGAAGCGAGGTGAATTCTTGGTCATTATTAACATCGACACCACCTAAGAGATCAATTAATTTCAAGAAGGAAGTGAAGTTGAGTCGTGCATAGTAATTTAGGTCAATTCCATAAAGATTTTCCAAAGTATGAATCGAAGCATCCACACCATAAATACCTGCATGGGTCAATTTATCATTTTGGTTATTGCCTCCATCAGCTATGGGCACATAAGCATCCCTAGGCGTTGTTGTCAAGAGAATTTTCTTGGTTTCTTGATTAACCGTCATGATGATATTGACATCCGAACGAGAAACGGAGCTAATCGGTCCGTATGTGTCAATCCCACTAATATAGATATTAAAAGCCTTGTTTTGAGAAGACTTAGGTGCCTCAACAGTTTTGGTTAGTTCTTTGGTATAAATCTTCTTGATCTTTTTGGCATGATCTGGATACTCTTGTTCAATCAGATTTTCAAAGACACTATTCAAAACAATTGCCTTGGTCTCTCCAGCTAAGAGACTCTTATAAGCCGCAAGATACGAAGAACTATCCTCAACCTTTATGTCTTTATTCTGACTTGTCTTAATATCATCAAGCAATTTTTTGATATTCTCCGCATCTGTTTTTGTCGGAGCTGTCACACTGGATAGTTGGGACACATTACCAATCTCACTATCCGCCAAAACTGCAACACTGATGGAGTAACTAGAATAGTTAGATGTTGCATTTAAATGATTAGCCAAACTAACGAACTGATGAACTCCAACCAAGGCTAGTGAACTAGCTACAATAGATAGCAAGAGCATGATTAAAGTCAACTTCTTAGCTTTTCTATTTGATATTAAAAATAAAGCTACTAGCGCAATGAACACCATAATAGCTGCTAGAATAAGATTGAAATAACTAACGGCTAAGATATGATATCTGAATATTAAAAACAGCAAAAAACAAGTAAGCACTATATATAGAAACAACAAAATAATATTGAAACTTTGCTGAAACTTGCTCGTTTTGCTTCCTTTTGAATGTCTACTCAACTTACACCTCTACAAAGTATTTTTCATTTTCATTATATCACAAAGTATTGCTGGATACCATCAACACATGTTAAGTAACCGTTTTTATTCACCTTAAAAACATGAATAGTAAATTCCAATGATAAAATGGCTAAAATGTCGCTTGAAAGAGGTATCTAATCTAAAAAAGACGGGGTTATAAACTGTTAAATCAAACCTCGACTTCCTAGTTCCAAATCTACGATGTTTTAACAATCGACTGGGTTATCAAATATTGTAAGTAAGGAATACAAGATTTTCCCCCAAAAAAGATTTCTAGAATCCAAAAAATTAACAAAAAAATCCAACCAGCTGTCACATCGAAAACTTATCGCTAATAAAAAGTAAGGCTGGGATGTTTGTCCCAACCTCTTCTTATACTTATTTCACGTGACTTTCAAAGTCTTTTTGACTCTTTTCGACAGAATTTTTACGTTCTTGTTCCCATTTAGCCTTCGCTTCAGCAAATTGAGAGCTTGTAACAACATCTGTCTGCAATCTCATGTACTTGTAGTTACTTCCAGTTCCTTTGATACCAACTAGTGAGTAAGCGCGTGTAAATGGTGTCACACGAGTCACTGAAGCACCACCACCGTTTGACACAACTGGGATTAGAAGGGAACTATCAATCAACCAAGCTTGTGCGTCTGCATAGTTTTCATAGCGCTTAGCTACATCTGTATTTTCTGCATCTGCTGTTTTTAATTTTTGAGTAAATTGGTCCAAACCTAGACTAGTAATCTTATTTGCATCCTTGCTTGGATCAAGTCCCAAAATCTTGAGATAGAATCCATCTTCAGCGTTGAAAGGATTGAGGTAAGTTGAAGGATCTTGATAGTCAGCTGACCATCCATCCAAATTCAAATCATAGTCGTGATCTGCAGGAGTTGGTGCTTGAACTGTTGCGTTTGTATAATCATCCGTCGATAATTGGATAACGTCAACCACTACATTTTCAGAACCAAGTGTTGATTCAATTGATTGTTTGATTGAGTTTGTTCCAGAAAGCAAGGTCTTGTTAACCTGGTCTACAGGCAAGTCCAAATGAATTGGGAAGCTCACACCTTGGGCTTCTAATTCTTTTTTAGCTTCAGCAAACTTGGCTTGTGCTTTTTCTTTATTGAAATAACCGTCTTGAGCATCTTCAAGATTCATATTCGACCATTGTGTACCATAGTTGACCAATTTTGAAGCAACTGTTTCACCAAAAGTCTTGTCTCCAACTTGTACGAAAGTTGGTGGTACAAGCGAGTTACGAAGGGTGTTCTTAGCTGCTTCTTCACCATTTGATTGAGCTGAGTAGGCTGTACGATCAATGGCGAAGTTAATTGCCTGACGGAAGTTTTTATTCAAAACTGCAGCTTGAGTTGCTTGTTTTTGTTCATCGCTTGTTTTTGCAGTATGGCTATAAGCACCACGATTAACGTTAAAGTTATAGTACCAAGATGTTGCATCTTGCAAGCTATAAACGATATTGTCCTTGTATTTTTCCTTTGTCTTAGCAAAGTTTGAGCTATTTGGATAAACACCTGCAGATGAGTAAGCACCACTTTCAAAGTTACGAATTGTCAAGTCTTGGTCTGAACCATCAAAGTAGGCCAATTTTACCTTTTCAATCGTTACTTTTTCTTGGTCATAGTAATGTGGGTTTTTCACATATTCGATAGAAGACTTAGATGTAAAATCTTTTAACAAATATGGTCCGCTATAAAGAATGCTATCTGGTTTCAGGGTTCCGAAGTCTTTACCTTTAGAAGCAAGGAATTCTTCGTTTACAGGGAATAAGATACTGTTGGTTGTTTTTGAGTTCCAGAATGGCTCTGGACGAGTCAAGGTATATTGGACAGTATAGTCATCTAAGGCTTTGACACCAACATTTGAGAAGTCAGTATTTGCACCTGTTACATAATCATCCAAGCCCTTGATAGAGTTCTGAATCAAGTCCAAAGCTTGTCCCTTGTTGTCAGCAGCATACTTGATACCAGTTACAAAGTCTTGTGCTTTAAGGGGAGCGTATTCTTCACCGTCAGCTGTAAACCACTTGGCATCTTGGCGAAGTTTGTAGGTATAAGTTAAACCATCCTTAGAAACACTCCAATCTTCTGCAAGGGCAGGAATGAGGTTTCCGTAGTTATCATTTTCAAGCAAACCATCAATCAAGTTGGTTACAATAGCAGTGTTATCACCAGCGTAGTCCAAGAGATAGTTGAAGGTTGTTGGATCTGCACCAAAGGTAGACGAGTATGTCTTGCCGTCTGATGCTGACTGGCCACATGCTGTCAATAGGACCGCAGCAGCAAGTGTCAACCCCGCTCCAATCAAACGTTTTTTAAGTTTCATGTTTTATTTCTCCTCGTATGTTAGGTTTTGTAACATGGTTATATTTTAACAAATTTTGTCCAAAAAGTAAAGTTATATACTGATTTGACCTCTCATTGAAAATCAAAAAATAAAGAAATCCCGCTTCAAAACAGGATTTCTTTATTCATTACAAAAGACTATTTAACGTGATTTGCTAGTTCTTTTTGGTATTTGGCATTTGTTTCAATTTTCTCTTTTTGCCATTTCTTGAGAGCTTCTTCGTATTCTTTAGCTGTTACAATATCGTTTTGCAATTCTAAACCTTTAAATACAAATGGATCTCCCTTAATACCAACTTGAGAGTAAGCTTTTGTGAATGGCACTGTACGGCTAACTGTCGGAGAACCACCTGAAGAAGCTACAGGGATAAGAAGTGAGCTATCTGAAACCCAAGCTTGTGCTTTGGCATATTTTTCATAGCGTTTGTTAAGATCGCTTGTTTCTGATGCTGCATCATCCAAGAGTTTCTTGTACTCATCAAGTCCAACTTGAGCCATAACTTCTGAATCTTTACCTTTTGTGATACCCAAGTGTTTAAGAGCAGAACCCTTCTTAGCATCTAAGATATTGAGGTAGGTTGCTGGGTCTTGATAGTCTGGCCCCCAACCAGTTCCGTTCAAGTCATAGTCTTTTTGAGAAGGAACTTTAGCTTGAGATGTAATGCTCATTTTCTCATTGTCAGTCATTTGAAGTACATCGATGACAACATTTTCACTTCCAAGTGCTGCTTCGACAGACTGTTTGAGAGAGTTGGTTTGCTGTACAGCAATGACATCAGTCTGCTCAACTGGAATATCCAAATGGATTGGGAAGGTTACACCTTTAGCTTGCAATTCTGATTTTGCTTTTTCAAAAGCAGCTTTTGCTTTTGTTGGATTGTAAAGGGTATCTTTACCATCTGTCAAAGCTACATCCTTCCACTGGTCTCCGTATGTTACCAATTGTTCTTGAGCCAATTCACCGAAGGTCTTTTCACCAACTTGAACATAGTCATAAGGCACAAGGCTAGTACGGATAATCTTGTCTGCACCTTCTTCGCCATTCATCTGTGCAGAGTAAGCATGACGGTCAAGAGCGAAGTTGATAGCTTGACGGAAGTTTTTATTGAGAAGCGCTTCTTTAGTTGATGTTTTTTGGGCTTCATCTGTCTTAGCTGTTTTATTGTAAGACTGACGATTTACGTTGAAAGTAAAGTAATAGCTTGTCGCTTCTTGCGGACTATAAACGATCTTATCGCCGTATTCTTTCTTAGTTGAATCAAAGCTTGAGCTAGTTGGGAAGAGACGAGCTGTTGTATAGGCTCCTGATGAGAAACTACGAATCAATGATTCTTGGTCAGATCCATCGTAGAAAGTAAGTTTGACGTGGTCAATTTTAACATTGTCTTTGTCCCAATAATTTGGGTTCTTTTCGTACTCGATCACGGATTTTGAAGTGAAGTTTTTCAAAATATACGGACCATTGTAGAGAATACCTGAAGGAGCTGCCGCACCGTAATCTTTTCCTTGAGAATTTAAGAATTCTTCATTAACAGGGAGCATAGTCGCTGTTGTCACCTTAGAATTCCAGAAGCTTTCTGGTTGGTTCAAGGTGTATTGAACAGTGTAGTCGTCAATTGCTTTAACTCCAACTGTTGAGAAGTCATTTGTTTCACCGCTGACATACTCTGCCAAACCTTTGATAGAGTCTTGGATAAGAGTTAGGCCATCTGATTTACCATCTGCAGCATGCTTCAAACCTGTCACAAAGTCTTGGGCCTTTACTTCAGCATACTCTTCTCCTTCTGAAGTATACCATTTGACACCTTTACGTAGCTTGTAGGTGTAGGTCAAACCGTCCTGTGAAACAGACCAGTCTTCAGCAAGCGATGGAATCAAGTTCCCATATTTGTCATTTTCCAAGAGTCCGTCGACCAAGTTGGCAATGACGTCTGATGTTGAACTTTTACTAGTAACACTATAGTCCAATGTTGTTGGATCAATGGCATATACATACGAAAATGTTGTTGGAGCATCTGCTTTTTTCTCAGTCTTGCCACAAGCTGTCAAAAGAAGAGCTGCGCTCATCGTTATCCCTGCTACTGCGAGCCACTTTTTCGATTTCATCGGTATTCTCCTTTAAAATACTATTTTTCACCATTATACCCTATTTTTATATAAAAGCAAGGGTTTCAAGGTATTTTTTTAGAAAATTCAAACTAATATTTATTAAAGAAGTTTTTACACTTATTTTAGAAAAAAGCTCAAGCATCTTTGGACACTTGAGTTTTTATGGGTTTAATTTGTTAATTCAACACAGAAGGCATCCCAAGGAGCCAAGGTCTGTGTAGTCATAGCTTTTTCTACTGAGGTGTTTTCAATCAAGATAGACTTGACTGATTCTTCAACTGCGAACTCTTGCTTTTGGTTGGACAAGTTTGCCACAACTAGGAATCGACGGTCGCCATCTTTGCGGATGTATGCAAAGACTTTTTCAGCCGTTTCAAGGAGTTCAAAATCAGCTCTCACCAACCAGCTATTTCCCTTACGAATGTTTACCAATTTTTGATAAGTATAGAAAATAGAATCCGGGTTTGCCAGTGCTTCCTGAACGTTGATTGCTTCGTAGTTTGGATTAACAGCCAACCAAGGTTGTCCGTCTGAGAAACCAGCATTTTTTGTCTCATCCCACTGCATTGGAGTACGCGCATTGTCACGTCCAATCACACGAATGCTATCCATGATTGTTTCCATTGAAACACCTTTTTCAAGGGCTTCACGCGCATAGTTGAGGGATTCAATATCTTCTACTTGCTCCAAGTTTTCAAATGGGAAATTGGTCATCCCAATCTCCTCCCCTTGGTAAATATAAGGAGTCCCTCTCATGAGATGAAGCAAGATTGCATACGCTTTAGCAGATTTTTCGCGGTATTCTCGGTCATTTCCCCAGATTGAGACGATACGAGGGAGGTCATGGTTGTTCCAGAAGAGCGAATTCCAGCCGTCCTCAACTCCTAATTCTGTCTGCCATTTGTTGAAAATCTTTTTTAATTTCCCAACATTTAGCTCTTTTTGGTACTGCCACTTAGGTTGTCCTTCCTGATACTGAAGACAGATATGTTCAAACTGGAAGACCATAGACAGTTCTTGTCCTTTTGGATCTGAATAGAGTTTTGCGATTTCTGGTGTCGCTCCCCATGTCTCCCCTACTGTCAAGAGCTCTTTGTCGCCGAAAGTAGCCTGATTCATTTCCTTGAGATAAGGATGGAGCATAGGACCATTGTTGACAATCTTCTGATCAGGTATCTTCCCAATCATGTCAATAACGTCCATACGAAATCCACCGATCCCTTTATCAATCCAGAAATTCATCATTTCATAGATTTTTTGGCGTAGTTCTTCATTTTCCCAGTTAAGGTCTGGTTGTTTCTTACTGAAAAAGTGCAGATAATATTGACCAGCCTTTTCGTCATATTGCCAGGCAGAACCACTGAAAATTGACTCCAATTCGTTAGGTTCATCACGCCAGATATAGTAGTCTCGCTCAGGACTATCAGGATTTTCACAAGCTTCGATAAACCAAGCATGCTCATCTGATGTATGATTGACCACCAAATCCATAATGATTCGGATATCTCGTTTTTTAGCCTCAGCAATCAGCTCATCCATATCTTCCATGGTTCCAAAGATAGCCGCGATATCTTGATAATTGGCAATATCATAACCATTGTCATCCATGGGGCTATCATAGACTGGAGAAAGCCAGATCGCTGTGATCCCTAACTTAGCTAGATAGTCTAGCTTACTGGTAATTCCAGGTAAATCACCAATCCCATCTCCATTGCTATCCTTAAAACTTTTTGGATAGACCTGATAAACAACGGCATTGTGCCACCATTTTTCTTGCATCTTTTTTCCCCTTTTAACATTCACTTTATTCCATCATAGACCTTTTCTTAATTTTATGCAAGCGTTTGCTTTAATCTTTTTCCTTATTTCGAACCTCCGTTGTTTCTTATCTTCCATTTTTTTTATATAATAGAGATCAGAGGTAAAAAAATGAAAAAACAAGCTTTTAGTTCTGAACAATACTTAAATCTACAACGCGACCATATCTTGGAGCGCATCAACCAATTTGACGGCAAACTCTACTTGGAGTTTGGTGGCAAAATGTTAGAAGATTTCCACGCTGCTCGTGTCCTTCCTGGATATGAACCAGATAACAAAATCAAACTCTTACAAGAATTGAAGGAGCAAGTAGAGGTTGTTATCGCTATTAACGCTAGCAATATCGAGCACTCAAAAGCTCGTGGAGACTTGGGCATTTCTTATGACCAAGAAGTGCTTCGTTTGATCGATAAATTCAATGAACTCGGTATCTTTGTTGGTTCAGTCGTCATCACTCAATATGCAGGCCAACCGGCAGCTGATGCCTTCCGTAATCAATTAGAGAAAAATGGTATCGACTCTTATCTCCACTACCCTATCAAGGGGTATCCGACAGATATGGATCACATCATTTCTCCTGAAGGTATGGGGAAAAACGACTATATCAAAACTAGTCGTAACTTGATTGTCGTGACTGCTCCTGGGCCTGGTTCAGGTAAGTTGGCAACTTGTATGTCTAACATGTACCACGACCAAATCAATGGTATCAAGTCTGGTTATGCAAAATTTGAAACCTTCCCAGTTTGGAATCTCCCACTTCATCACCCAGTCAACTTGGCTTATGAAGCTGCTACAGCAGACCTAGATGATGTCAACATGATTGACCCATTCCATCTCCAAACTTATGGAGAAACCACAGTCAACTACAACCGCGACATTGAAATTTTCCCTGTTCTTAAGCGTATGCTGGAACGTATCTTGGGTGAGTCTCCTTATGCATCTCCAACTGACATGGGTGTTAATATGGTTGGTTTTGCAATCACTGATAACGACGCTGCCATTGAAGCATCTAAACAGGAAATTATCCGTCGCTACTATCAAACTGTTCTTGATTTCAAGGCTGAAAAAGTCGGTGAAACTGCCGTTAAGAAAATTGAGCTTCTCATGAATGACCTAGGTATCACACCCGCTGATAGAAAGGTTGCTGTTGCCGCACGTCAAAAAGCAGAAGAAACAGGCGGACCTGCTCTCGCTCTTGAATTACCTTCTGGTGAAATCGTTACTGGTAAGAACTCAGAACTCTTTGGTCCAACAGCCGCTGCTTTGATCAATGCAATCAAGAAATCAGCTAACATCGATGCTGAAACAAAATTAATCGAACCAGAAGTGGTGAAACCAATCCAAGGTTTGAAAATCAATCACTTGGGTAGCCGCAATCCCCGACTCCACTCAAATGAAATCCTTATCGCACTTGCAATCACAGCTATGCAGAATCCTGATGCTGACCGCGCCATGAAGGAGCTAGGAAATCTCAAGGGTAGCGAAGCTCATTCTACAATCATCCTGACAGATGAAGATAAAAACGTTCTTCGTAAACTAGGAATCAACGTAACCTTTGATCCTTACTACCAATACGATCGTTTGTATCGCAAATAAAGCATGACAAACTCTCTAAGAATTGGATACTTATCATCCAGCTCTTGGAGTTTTTTATATCTTGCAAGTCTTCCACAAGCATATCTTTCAAAAAGAATTCTCATTTTCATAGAAACTGGGATAACATTTAATTTTAGATTTATTTCTAATGAATCCTTAAAAGGAGTGATACTCAATGAAAATCAAAGAGCAAACTAGGAAACTAGCCGCAGGTTGCTCAAAGCACTGCTTTGAGGTTGTAGATGAAACTGACGAAGTCAGCTCAAAACACTGTTTTGAGGTTGTGGATAGAACTGACGAAGTCAGCTCAAAGCACTGTTTTGAAGTTGTGGATAGAACTGACGAAGTCAGTAACCATACCTACGGCAAGGCGACGTTGACGCGGTTTGAAGAGATTTTCGAAGAGTATGAATCAATCCTCTTCAATCTTGACTTGAACTACCTTGGCTGAGGTCTTGATCCGTTTTCTCTACAATATCAAATTGGTGTAATCAGACTGACTTCGTCACTCTTATCTAGAACCTCAAAGCGATGCTTGGAGACATCTACACAAGAGAACTAGTTTGGTCATTGATTTTCATTAAGTATACAAAAAAGTGAACAAGATAGCATTCTGATTTCCAGAAAACTATTTTGTTCACTTTTGCTTATGATTTAAACTTTGGGTTTATTCTACCGTTACTGACTTAGCAAGGTTACGTGGTTTGTCCACATCAAGTCCACGGTGTAGAGTTGCAAAGTAAGCGACCAATTGTGTTGGTACGACCATTGAGATTGGTGAGAGGTAAGGGTGTACGGTCGTAAGAACGATGTCGTCTGTATCTTTGGCAACATTTTCTTCTGCGATAGTGAGGACCTTAGCGCCACGCGCTGCCACTTCTTGGATATTTCCGCGAGTGTGATTAGCAAGAACCGGATCTGACAAGAGGGCCAATACAGGCGTTCCTTCTTCAATCAAAGCAATAGTTCCGTGCTTGAGCTCTCCAGCCGCAAAACCTTCACATTGGATATAAGAAATCTCTTTGAGTTTGAGACTGGCTTCCATGGCTACATAGTAATCTTGACCACGTCCGATATAAAAGGCGTTACGTGTTGTTTCAAGAAGATCACGAACCTTGCTATCAATCAATTCTTTTTCTGAGAGAGTTGATTCGATAGACTGAGCCACGATAGACAATTCGTGAACCAAATCGAAAGCTTTGGCTTTTTCATTGCCATTTGCTTCACCGACCGCTTTCGCAAGGAAGGCAAGAGCTGCGATTTGCGCAGTATATGCCTTGGTTGAAGCAACGGCAATTTCAGGACCTGCGTGAAGCAACATAGTATGGTTGGCTTCACGTGACAGAGTTGATCCTGGCACATTTGTCACTGTCAAGCTTGGAATTCCCATTTCATTGGCCTTGACCAAAACCTGACGGCTATCAGCTGTTTCACCAGATTGGCTGATAAAGATGAAGAGTGGTTTCTTGCTGAGTAGTGGCATACCGTAGCCCCACTCAGATGAGATACCAAGTTCAACTGGCGTATCTGTCAATTCTTCCAACATTTTCTTAGAAGCAAATCCTGCGTGGTAAGAAGTCCCAGCTGCTAGAATGTAGATGCGGTCTGAGTCTTGAACAGCCTTGATGATAGCAGGGTCCACCACTACTTGACCAGCCTCATCTGTATAGGCTTGGATCAACTTACGCATCACTGTTGGTTGCTCATCGATTTCTTTAAGCATGTAGTAAGGGTAAGTTCCCTTACCGATATCTGACAAGTCGAGCTCTGCAGTGTAGCTAGCACGCTCACGACTGTTGCCATCATAGTCTTGCACTTCAACGCTATCAGCTTTCACGATAACCAACTCTTGGTCATGGATCTCCATATATTGGTTAGTTTCACGAATCATAGCCATAGCATCTGAGCAGACCATATTGTAACCATCTCCAAGACCAATCAAAAGTGGTGATTTATTCTTAGCCACATAGATAACTTCAGGATCTTGTGAGTCAACCAAGGCAAAGGCATAAGAACCACGGATGATGTGAAGAGCTTTTTTGAAGGCTTCAAGTACTGACATGCCGTCTTCTTCAACAAATTTTCCAATCAAGTGTACAGCGATTTCTGTATCTGTTTGTCCCTTGAAGTGGTGTCCTGCAAGGTAGTCTTCCTTGATTTCAAGGTAATTTTCAATCACCCCATTGTGGACCAAGACAAAACGTCCTGTCTCAGAGCGATGTGGGTGAGCATTGTCTTCTGTTGGTTTACCGTGAGTGGCCCAACGAGTATGTCCAATACCAGTTGTCCCCTCAACGCCAGCAGTTTTAGCAGACAATTCTGCAATACGACCAACAGCCTTCACCAAATGGTTTTCAGCACCACCTAGGACAAAAATTCCCGCAGAATCATAACCACGGTATTCGAGCTTTTCAAGCCCTTGAATCAAAATATCAGTTGCATTTGTGTTTCCAACAACACCAACAATTCCACACATAGTATATACGACACAGACAAGCTGTGCTTTCCCCTTAAATTGGTATAGTCTAATTCTCGCTTTACAGAATCAGCAAAAACAGTATATACTTGTTTCTTTTCCTTGTCAAGAATAAAAATTGGTATAGCGTGATTCTGCAGATTCTATCTACTAAAAATCTATCATATTTCGCCTAATACTCAATGAAAATCAAAGAGCAAACTAGAAAGCTAGCCACAGGTTGCTCAAAGCACTGCTTTGAGGTTGTAGATGAAACTGACGAAGTCAGTAACCACACATACGGCAAGGCGAAGCTGACGTGGTTTGAAGAGATTTTTGAAGAGTATAAAGCAAGTATTTAAAAAGGGCTCTATCGCCCTTAATAACTACTATTTTGTAGCAAGCTTGTCTGCCTTTACTACTTCTTGAAAGGTTTTTTTATAATTTACTTTAATCGTCATTGTCATGTGAGAGTCCTCGTTTCTTTTTGATGAACCCAGTATAAAATCCCTTCCTAAAACATAGCTTATATTTTCCTTAGAAAAAACTAAAAGTAACTTCTGACTCAATGAAAACGAAAGAGCAAACTAGAAAGCTAGTTACAGGTTTCTCAAAGCACTGCTTTTAGATTGCCTGTTAAGACTAAGGTGTTGTTTGAAGTGATGTTGAAGTTTATACATTCAGTAAATCAAATGAACTTAAGCATTTTTCTAAATCCCGTACCTGAGAATCCCATACAAAAAGAGCGTTCGTTACCGCTCTTTTACTTAGTATTTAGGAGAAGGTGTTTGTTCCTGTTGAAACGTTTTTTGGTAATTTACTTTAATTGTCATTGTCATCTGAGAGTCCTCGTTTCTTTTTGATGACTCTAGTATAGGCAATAACCCTAAAAGCAAACTTAAGATTTTCTTAGAGAAAGCTTAGTCTAAATGTTCTTTCTTTTCTAGATTTAGGGCAATCATATGCCACTCTGGGTCCTCCTGCCAGTTAGGAAGAGAGCTGATATAACCAGCTACCTTACGCGCTTCCTCAAGAATAGGAAAATCTTCGATAATATCAGCCACTTGAAACTCTGGTAGACCTGACTGTCTGGTTCCAAAAATCTCACCAGAGCCACGCATTTTCAAATCTTCTTCTGCAAGGACAAATCCATTAGTCGTTTCCGTCATGATGCGCATGCGATCCTTTCCAGAGTCAGTTTTGGGATTGGCCACAAGTACCGCATAGGACTGCTTATCCCCACGACCTACACGACCCCGAAGCTGATGGAGTTGACTAAGCCCAAAACGATCAGCATCCATGATAATCATAACCGTCGCATTGGGAACATTGACCCCGACTTCGATAACCGTTGTCGAAACCAGAATATCTGTTTTTCTATCTTTGAACTCCTGCATAATCTGATCTTTTTCATCACTCTTCATCTTACCGTGTAAGAGAGCAACTTTTGCCTTTTCTGCAAAATGAGCCGTCAATTCTTCCGATAAAGCAATAGCATTTTTAAGATCCAGGGCTTCAGATTCTTCAATCAAGGGAGAAATAACATAGGCTTGTGAACCTTTCTGAATCTCACCCTCCAACCAAGTCAAGACCTGGGGCAGTTGTTCATGCTTGATCCAGCGTGTTACGATCGGTTTTCGTCCCGCTGGCATCTGGTCAATAATGGAAACATCCATATCTCCAAAAGCTGTGATGGCTAAGGTTCGTGGAATCGGAGTCGCCGTCATCATAAGGACATCTGGATTTTCTCCTTTTTCCCGTAAAATACGCCTTTGTCCCACACCAAATCGGTGTTGTTCATCGATGATAATCAAACCAAGTCGAGCGTATTCCACCCCATCCTGTATGAGGGCATGGGTACCGACGATCACATCAACCTCGCCCTTGGCAATCGTTTCCAAAACCGTGCGTTTTTCTGCAGCTTTCAGTGAACCTGTTAGGAGGGCTAGTTTCAAATCTGGAAAGAGACTCTCTAAACTTTCAAAATGCTGCTCTGCAAGGATCTCTGTGGGAACCATTAGAGCTGCCTGATAACCAGCCGTTACAGCCGCGTACATCGCTAAACCCGCAACCACTGTCTTCCCACTACCAACATCCCCTTGTAAGAGTCGATTCATGTGATGGTCCGACTTCATATCTGTTAGAATTTCTTGTAGGCTTTTTTCTTGGGCTTGGGTTAAGGCAAAAGGCAATTTCTCTTTAACGGCAGTTAGTTTTTCCTGGGACCAATTCAGGACCAATCCACTTCCGTGAATCTTATTTTCAGATTTGAGGGTCTGTAACTGCATTTGGAAATAAAAGAGCTCCTCAAACTTGATTCGACGAAGGGCCTGTTTGTATTCTGCTAAATCCTTAGGAAAATGCATGGCACGAACAGCCTGACAGCGAGACATGAGTTTGTATTTATCAAGCAAGGACTGAGGGATATTTTCCTCTATCAAGAGATCTAGACCCTGGTCAAAGGCGGTTTTAATGACTTTAACAAGGCCTGCTTGACTAACTCCTTGTGCGAGACGATAGACAGGTTGGAGATCATCCTCCACTTGGGCTAAAACCTTCATGCCTGTGAGACTAGCTTTAGCACGATCCCACTTTCCAAAGACAGCCAAGGTTGCTCCTAGTTCAATCTTGTCAGCCAGGTAGGGTTGGTTAAAGAAATTGACCGCAAACACAACTTCTCCCTGTTTAAGGCTAAAGCGAAGACGATTGCGCTTAAATCCATAATACTGAACACTAGCTGGCGTTACCACCTGACCAGATAGGACAGCCTTTTCACCATCTTCTAGTTCTAGCACCTGCTTGGTCTTAAAATCTTCATAACGGAAAGGAAAGTAGAGCAAGAGGTCTTGCAGATTTTCAATTCCTAGTTTGACATATTTTTCTGCTGATTTAGGTCCCACGCCTGGCAAGACATGCAAGGGTTGGTGTAAATTCATGCTACTCTCCTTTCCTTCTTTCTTTTAATGATATTCTCTCGGAATTCGATCACTGAGGAGACAAACCACCTCATAATTGATGGTTCCACGGTAAACCGCTACATCTGTTGCAGTAATCTCCTTGTCCCCGTTTGAGCCAATCAAGGTTACCTTGGTACCCAATGGATAAAGCTTAGGCAAACGAATGGTGATTTGGTCCATGGATACACGTCCTACGATGGGGCACAATTGTCCATCCACCAGAACTGAGAAATTCTGCATATCTCGTGTCCAACCATCTGCATAACCTATCGGTACCGTTGCAATGACTTGCTCACCGTCTGCTTGATAAGTTGCTCCGTAACCCATACAAGCCCCAGCTGGGACTGTTTTAACATGAACAATAGCTGACTCCAAAGTTAAGGCTGTTTTTAGTTCATAAGGCAATTCCAAAACTTGTCCACTTGGATTGAGACCATACATGGAATCTCCCATTCGAACAGCACTGAAAATAGTTTCTGCATGCCATAGAGTCGTTGCGGAGTTACTAGCATGAACCAATTCTGGTACTTCTTGCAAGCCAGCAAGTATTTCCTTGAAACACTCTAACTGTTCCTTAAAATAGCTATCCGACTCTTCATCAGCAGTTGCAAAGTGTGTAAAGATTCCCTCAACATTTGCTCCATGCTCCTTGAGTAAAGTTTGAGCTTCTTCAGCCTCGCTTGCACTTCTAAAACCAATTCGTCCCATACCTGAGTCAATTTTAAGGTGAACAGTTAAACCTGATAAGTCTGACTCTGTGGCTATGAGTTTCTGGATCCATTCCAATCCAGCCACTGTCAAGGTAATATCAAAGTCTTTAGCCAATGAAAGAGATTCAACCTCAGATACTCCTAAAATAAGAATCTTCTTAGAAATTCCTGCCTGACGAAGCTCGATGGCTTCATCGATATTAGAAACGCAAAAACCATCAACGTCACCCTGGATAGCCGTCGCAACAGCTACCGCTCCGTGTCCATAGGCATTGGCTTTCACAACCGCCCATTTTAGGGTATCTTTGGGAATATGCGCACCCATTTGTTGGATATTGTAGCGAATAGCACCCAGATCGATGAGGGCCTTGGTTGGTCTATGTGGACTAGTTTTCATAATCTTCCTCCAAAATAACACTAGCTGTCACAAACTGATCTGTATGGCTGATCGATAGCCACACTTTTCCTGAAAACGGGGATTTACTGAAGTAGGGTGCCCCTCTTTCATTGTTCAAAACTTCCAAATCCTGAAAACCTAATTTCCCAATTCCCGTTCCCATAGCCTTTGAGAAGGCTTCTTTAGCTGACCAACGCCCAGCCAAATACTCGATTTGTCTACGACCTTTGAGACTGGCAAAACGCTCCATTTCCTTGTCTGTCAAGACACGCCGTGCAAATCCTTCTCTTTTTTCAACTGCATTTTGTATGGAAGCTAATTCTTCAATATCAATTCCGTGTCCAACTATCATTTTCGTCAAAAGGAGTTGAGATACCCCCAACTCCATCCTTTTCACTTATTTTGTTAAGGTAGTATAGATTTCTTCTACCAAGGCTACTGTATTTTCCCATCCTAGACATGGGTCTGTAATGGAGCAACCAAAGATTTCTGGTTGGTTTTGGCGACCATCTGCCAAGTAGGATTCAATCATGAAACCTCGAACTGTTTTCTTAATCTTTTCATTCCAGTCACGATTGAGCAGAGCTTGACGAACAATTCGAACTTGCTCCATATATTGTTTCCCTGAATTATCATGGTTAGTATCAATCATGATAAAGGGATTTTCAAGCCCCATAGACTCGTAACGCCCGATAGCATTTAAGAGAGTTTCATAGTAGAAGTTTGGTTCATTTTTCCCATATTCATTCATAGCTCCACGAAGGATAACGTGAGCTAGGGGATTACCTGAAGTCTCAACTTCTTGTCCATGGTAAAGAAATGTTTGCTTGTTTTGTGCAGCATAGATGGCATTAAACATAACAGATAGATTTCCTGAGGTTGGATTTTTCATCCCCACTGGTGCATCAATCCCTGAAGCTACAAAACGGTGTTCTTGGTCTTCGACTGAACGCGCACCCACAGCATGATAACTGACTAAATCGTCAACTAAGACAAGATTGGATGGATAAAGCATTTCATCTGCTGTAGTCAATCCAGTTTCTGTAATCACTCGATAATGAAGCTGACGTACAGCCTGCAAACCATTAATCAAACTTGGTGCTTTAGAAGTATCTGGCTGATGAACCAAACCCTTGTAGCCATCTCCATTGGTGCGTGGCTTGGCTGTGTAAACACGCATGACCATGAAAATCTTATCCGCAACTTTTTTCTGCAAGTCTGCCAAACGGCGAGCATACTCAAGAACTGCTTCTTCATTGTCAGACGAACAAGGTCCAATGACCAACAAGATTCGGTCATCCTTTCCTGAAAGAATGTCTGCTAGTTCCTGGTCACGGCTTTCCTTATGTTGCAAGGCTTTTGCAGATAACTGTGTTTCCGCCTTAATCGCTTCAATATCGATTTCTTGACCTTTTTCAATAAATGCCATATTATTCTCCTAGTCTTTGGTAGATTTCGCGCACAAGAGACTCAGTATTTTCCCATCCTAGACATGGATCGGTGATAGATTTCCCAAAGACCTCTGGTTCATTTTGACGACCGTCTTCTAGATAAGACTCAATCATGAAACCACGAACATATTTTTTAATCTTTTCATTCCAATCGCGGTTAATCAAGGTCTGACGAACGATGCGAATCTGATCCATATACTGCTTGCCTGAGTTATCATGGTTGGTATCAATGATGATAAAGGGATTTTCAAGGCCCATCTTTTCATACTGGGCAATGGTATCCATCAAATTATCATAGTAGTAGTTAGGGATATTTTTCCCGTATTCATTGAGGGCACCACGGAGAATGGCATGTGATAGAGGATTTCCAGTAGTTTCGACTTCTTTTCCTAGGAAAAGAAAACTCTGCTTGTTTTGCGCTGCATAAATACCGTTGAACATGACATTGAGATTTCCAGACGTTGGATTTTTAAAACCTGTCGCAAAATCTGCTCCACTAGCTACAAAACGGTGTTGTTGGTCTTCAACCGAACGAGCTCCAACTGCCATATAAGAAATCAAATCATCTACCAAAGGAAGGTTCTCTGGGTACAACATTTCATCCGCTGTCGTCATTCCTGTTTCAGAAATCACACGGTAATGCAGGTGACGAACCGCCTTAATCCCATTGATGAGACTAGGTGCTTCTTTGGCATTTGGTTGGTGAATCAAGCCCTTATAGCCGTCACCATTAGTACGTGGTTTAGCAGTGTAGACGCGCATCACCATAAAGACGCGATCTTTGACTTCTTCTTGCAGTTTTGACAAACGCTTAGCATACTCAAGAACTGCTTCTTCATTGTCAGATGAACAAGGACCAATCACCAACAAAATTCGTTGATCTTCACCACGAATAATCGCTTCAAGTTCTTGATCGCGTTGTTGTTTATTGGCAAGTGCTTGTCCTTCTAATTTAGACAAACTACGAACTTCTTCAATATTAATTTTAGGGCTTTTGGCTGTAAATACCATGATTCATCCTCCTTATAAAGCAAACGGACGCCAAGCGAAAATTCACTTTTCACTAGGCATCCGCCTGAAAATTAGTCATTCTTAATGTCGTTTACCATGACAGTTTTTAAATTTCTTACCAGAACCACATGGGCACAAGTCGTTACGCTTAACTTGACTAAGATCCAAATCTGCAGGAAGCTCAGCCTGTTGCGCAGCGATATTACGAGTAGCTGTCGTACTGATATGACGCTCTGCTTGTGGACGCTCTTGTTCATGAATTTGTGCTTTCATCATCAAACGAGTCACATCAAACTCAATGGAACCAATCATATCATTAAACATACGGAAACCTTCTGCTTGATACTCAACGACAGGGTTATTCTGAGCATAACCACGGAGACCAACAGCATTACGCAACTGATCAAGAGCATCGATATGGTCTGTCCACTTGTTATCTACAACACGTAGGATCAAGACTTTTTGGAATTCTTTGACGGCTTCCTCATCACGAAGCTTAGCAACTTGACTATCGTAGACTTTCAAGGCACGTTGGTAAAGTTCATCTTTGATCACTTGGTCTGACAAACCTTCTAGGTCTGAAAGTGAAATTGAATCTTCTGGAAGCAAGTTATATCTTGCAAAATTCAAGATAGCTTCTAGTTTTTCATCTTGTTTAGCACGCGCATGATTATCAACAACACGATTAATAGTGCGTTTAATCATTGCATGAATCTCAGGAGCCAAGTCGCGATCAGCAGTGATGACATCGTAACGTTGTGAGTAGATAATCTCACGTTGCTCACGCATGACATCATCGTATTGAAGGACTTGTTTACGTGTGTCATAGTTGTTTCCTTCAACACGTTTTTGTGCTGCTTCAACCTGACGTGTCAACATACGAGATTTGATCGCTTCGTCTGACATATTGAGACGTTCAAAGACTCCCTTCAAGCGCTCTGAGCCGAAACGTTTCATCAAATCATCTTCCAGAGAAAGGTAGAATTGTGACTCCCCTGGGTCTCCTTGACGTCCTGAACGTCCACGAAGCTGGTTATCGATACGACGACTTTCATGGCGTTCTGTACCAATAACACAAAGTCCACCAAGTTCACGAACACCTTCACCAAGCTTAATATCAGTACCACGACCGGCCATGTTGGTCGCGATTGTAACTGCACCACGTTGGCCAGCATTCATGATAATTTGAGCTTCTTTGTAGTGGTTCTTAGCATTCAATACTTCGTGAGGAACGCCTGCGGCTACCAATTTTTTAGAAATATAATCACTGGTTTCAACAGCAACAGTACCTACCAAGACTGGTTGGCCTTTTTGGTAGCGAGCTTTTACATCTTCGACAACAGCCTTAAATTTAGCTTCAAGACTAGCAAAAAGTAAATCCGAATGGTCGATACGTTGAACTGGACGGTTTGTCGGGATTGGAATAACACGAATATTATAGATTTCGCGGAATTCTTCTTCCTCTGTCTTACCAGTACCTGTCATCCCTGACAATTTCTTATACATACGGAAAAGGTTTTGATAGGTAATGGAAGCTGAAGTCTTAGTTTCATCTTGGATTGGCACACCTTCTTTGGCTTCAATCGCTTGGTGCAAACCATCAGAATAACGACGACCTTCCATGGTACGACCTGTAAATTGGTCGACAATCAAGATTTCCTGCTCTTCGCTGACCACATAGTCAATATCAAGAATCATGATGTAGTTAGCACGAAGGGCATTGTCGATAAAGTGAGTCAAGGCTACGTTTTCGATATCGTAGAGATTTTCTAGTTTGAAGTAGCTTTCAGCCTTGTCAATACCAGAATCAGATAGACCAATTGTCTTAGACTGAATATCAATGATATAGTCATCCTTATCCAAAGACTTCACAAAATGGTCTGCCATATGGTAGAGTTGGCTAGTTTCAACTGCATTGGCTCCTGAAACGATCAAAGGAGTACGAGCTTCGTCAATCAAGATAGAGTCAACCTCATCGACCAAGGCATAGTTGAGTGGACGTTGAACCATATTCTCCGCACGAACAACCATGTTATCACGGAGGTAGTCAAATCCAATCTCTGAGTTTGTTGAATAAGTGATATCACACTCATAAGCTTCTTTTTTCTCCATTGGAGATTTGGCTGCCAAGTTAATCCCTACTGACAAACCAAGCCATGAGTACAACTCACCCATCTCAGTCGCGTCACGTTCTGATAGGTATTCATTGACCGTAACTACGTGAACCCCTTTACCTGAAAGAGCATTGAGGTATACAGGCATAGTCGCTGTCAAGGTTTTACCCTCACCTGTACGCATCTCAGGTACGTCACCATGGTGAAGAACGATCCCTCCCATAACCTGAACCTTATAAGGGAAGAGACCAAGAACACGCTTAGCTCCCTCGCGTACAACAGCAAACGCCTCATACAAAAGTTGGTCAAGAGTCTCACCATTTTGATAGCGTTGTTTGAATTCTTCTGTTTTTGCTTGCAATTGCTCGTCTGTTAACGCAGCCATTTCATCTTCATATCTTAAGACTTTGTCCGCCATCTTTTCCAAGCGACGGAGTTCGCCTTTATCATTTTCGATGATTGTTTTTAGTAAATTTGCCATTTTTTTCCTTACTTTAAATTCTGAATATTTTAGAATGTTCTTTTTATTGTAGCATATTTGCCCAATTTTTTCAAGAAATATTCCGTTTTCCCTTAGGGCAAAAAAGGGCTAATCATCAAGATTAGTTCCCTTTAAAATTCCTACTCTTAGCTTCATTTTCTCCTAATTTGAACTTCTACTTAACTTAGCATTGAGAAACGAATCATCTTCAGTTATTAGACAAGAATTTCCTCAGTTCTCTCAAGGAAGATTAGCCTTCTTCTTTTCCAACTTCAGTTTTTTCATAAATTTTAGACCAGTATAAACTATCCAGTCATTGAGTAAGGACAAAAGGACTAAAACTATCCATATCAACCACCTAGCTAGATCCTTGGGTTCTAGTAAAATAAAATTAAATAAGATTAGCGAAAAAAGAGTGAAAGCTAGACTAAACAAGGCCATGAGAGGTAAATAAATCCAGTAAAAATAGTAAAGGAGTGAAAAGTGCTTTCTTCCTGGTCGTGCCTTCCTTTGCCAACTAAAAAAGTAAAAATAGGGCACTAAAACTAGCAATTGTAGCAACTTCTCCATCTCCTCACCTCCAGAACTGTTTCCTATTTTTATTATAGCAAAAAGACCTGGAAAGTAGTTTCCAGATCTTGCAAGTCTTAGAAATAAACAACCAGTCTACTGTTTTGATGTAGAAGTACTAAAATCAACCTTTGGAACTGTCTTGGCTTCTTCGCTTTCTTTGAAGGTTTCTGCTTCTTTAAAGTTCATCATATTAGCAAAGAGAATAGTTGGGAAGCTTCTTAATTTTTGATTGTAGTCAGTTGCTGCCTGGTTGTAATCCTTGCGAGCTACAAAAATACGATTTTCGCTTCCAGCCAACTCCGTCATGAGTTGTTCCACATTTTGATTGCTCTTAAGTTCAGGATAGTTCTCCGTCAACACAAGCAGGCGTGAAATAGCTGAACTCAACTCACCTTGAGCCTCTTGGTTTTCCTTTGAAGTAACAGAGCCATTCCCAATTTTTGCACGTGCTTCTGCAATCTGGGTAAAGACCTCTGTCTCATGGTTCATTTGTCCCTTTACAGACTCTACCAGATTTCCAATCAAGTCTGAACGACGTTGAAGGGCTGTCGCTACATTTGCTTGAGCTTGTTCTACCTTGGTCTGTTCGGAGACAAGACCGTTATAAGTACCTACGACCGAGCAACCTCCCAGCAAGATAATTGCTAGTAAAATGCTCAATACATAAATGATTCCTTTATTTTTCATATCTAAACCTACTCATTTCTTTAAATTCAACACTAAAGAGAAAGAATTACCAATCATCAGATGAACCTCCACCATCAAAGCCACCACCGTCCCAGCCACCAGAAGAATCTGAGCCTGAGTCTGACCAAGACGAGTCCGAATCGGATGAGTCACTGAACCACCAGCCGCCATCAGAGGAGTCTCCTCCTCCGCCACCTCTACCTCTGATAATGGCAATAATGACTCCAATGAAATATATTACCGTCAGGAACATAAAGAAATCTTTTATGGGGTCATTTTTTTGTCGGCGACTTGATGAATCGCTTCTTTCTCGATTAGATTTTTTTCCACTGATGCTATCGGAGTAACGTCTGATTTTTGCAGAAGCATCTGCAAATGACGTATCATCAGATGAAAAGGTTCCAGTTCCCTTATAAAACTGATTATCCAAACCTTTGGCAATCGCTAGAATTCCCTTACTATAGTCCCCATTTTTAAAATCTGTACGACTGGCTGCCAACAATTGCTTGGTTTGGTAGTCCGTTATTCTAATTGCGGTATTATTACTGGTTTCAATTCTTGATTTACGATCTTGAACAGCTACCACAATCAAACTTCCAAAATTATCTCCTGAATAACCTACCTTCCAGGCTCTAGCCGTCTCATTAGCGACCGTTTCAATACTTTCTCCTTCAAGACTATCTACGATATAGACACCCACTTGAAGCTTTTCTGCCTTTTTACTATTGGCTTCATTCAAATCACGAATTTGTGTGATAGTGTCCTCTGTCAAATAATGATTTGGATCGTAGATACCATAGTCTGGTTTTTCAGGTGCGGTGAATGCTGATAGGAAGAGAAATACCATCAGCAATCCAAGCAGACGCGCCAAGAAAGGATTCTTAAACAATCTATATTTTTTCATAATAACCTCCCTGTTCAAGGAAAATTGTTTAGAGAATTATAGCATTTTGATTTTTACAAAGAAAGTACATTTTCATTACAAATCCATGACGCGAACTAAGAAAAAGATGTTATTTTGATGACAAATCGGACTCTCTAGAATGCATTAAATGGTCTAAATTTCCACCATATTGACTGCAACCTCTATAAGGAGCAAGCACAAGCACTCGGAACCAAGCTTAGATAAATTTCACATAGGGTGGATCTGTTGGCAAGTATTATTGCTTGGCATTATAGTTCAGAAGATTTGCATCTCTTGATATCGAAGGATGATCACACAACTCATGACAAAAGAGAGGATTTGAGAAGGAGGAATTCCTGAAGGTCGATTTTTTGCGCTTTTTTTACTGTTTTTTTCAAATAAAATGCCCAGCTACTAGAGCTGGGTTTTTGCGTTAACTCAAGATCAAATTGGCTACGATCGGACTTACAAATACGTAGAGAATACCTGTAACACCGATGGCTAGTCCTCCCATAGCACCTGCAACTGGTCCATAGCGAAAGGCCGTTCCAGTTCCAACGGCGTGACCTGTTCCACCCAGGGCTAGTCCAGCCGCTACTGGATCGTCTATTTTTAGCCACTTTAGAAGTGTTGGGCCGATAACGCTGGTCAAAATCCCCGTCGCTACTACAACTACTAGGGTCACGGTAGTCAAGCCTTGCAACTTTTCTGTAATTCCTACTGCCATAGCGGTCGTTACTGACTTAGGAAAGAGGGAAATGGCTAGGAAAAAGTCCATGCCAAAGATTTTTGCGACTAGGGCTGTAAAAGAGGTATTGACGATGACAGCTAAGAAACTCCCCAGCAAAATACTCCTAGCATGATGCTTCATCAAGTGGAAACTCTTATAGAGGGGAATTCCTAGAGCCACTGTTGAAGGAACAATCAAGTTATTAAGATAAACCCCACCTTGGTAGTAATCTTGGTAGGAAATGCCAGTCACCTTTAGAAAGATGATAATAAAAATAGCTGACAGCAACAAGGGAGTCGTTAAGGGATGAGGATAGCGTCTGAAAATCATCATTCCCCCAAGATAGGCTAAGATTGACAAGGCAATCCCAAATAGGGGATTGGATACAAATTCGCTCATTTAGCACCTCTTTCTTCGTAGTCACCTTCATAGCGTTTTTTGATAAATTGAACCACAAGCGCAATCAAGATGATATTGATTACTGCTGCAAAAAAGACAATCAAGACAATAGGTAGGAGATAGGGAGCAATCACATCAAACTTTTCCATAATTCCAACCGCAGGAGGTAGAAAGAGGATGGTCATGTTGGCCAGCAAAAAGTTCCCCACCATATTGACATGGCGGATACGCAGCCACTTGAACTGCAAGGCTAGAAACAGAATAATCAAGCCGATGATACTTCCAGGGATCGGCAAATGAAAAAAACTGGAGATTCCTTCACCGATTAAAGAAATCACAAAGAGAATCATTAACTGAACATATAACTTCATCGTAAACTCCACAAATAGACTTTCTGCATACCAGTTTACTCTTTTTTCAGAAAATTTCAAGGAAATATATAAGAAACATCCTTCTTGCTATCCAAACCAAAAAGGTGTATACTAATTGCGTGCGCAAGCATCATAGATGCACTAGTATGATTACACTATTATAGAGGGAAAGGAGATGGACATGACTTACTTAGAAAAATGGTTTGACTTCAACCGTAGGCAAGTAGAGCTAGAAGCTATTTTAGAAGAGACCATCGCTGAGCAGAGTGAACAAACCTTGACACTCAAGGAATTTTACCTCTTGCACTTTCTAAATCAGGCTGAAGGCAAATCCCTACGACAAATCGACTTGCCAGACAAACTCCACCTGAGTCCTAGTGCTGTTTCACGGATGGTGGCTCGCTTAGAAGCAAAAAACTGCGGTTTACTTAGTCGGAGATGCTGCGACCAGGACAAGCGAGCTAGTTTTATCTGCCTGACAAGCGAAGGACAGACTACCTTGGCTTATTTACAAACAGCTGTTGAAGAAAGCTTAGCAACAAAATCAAACTGGTTGGCCTAACATATTTTTTTAAAAAAACTTGCGTGCGCAATCATTTTTCTTGACATTCCTTTTTTCAAGGAGTAAAATGAAAACATGATTTAGCAAAGGAGAATCCTATGATTGAAATCACCTATCTTGATGCCAGCAAGCAAGAGAGAACCATGACCTTCGAGTCATACGAAGAATTTGAACGTTCTCAACAGGCCTGCTTGATCGGTGTCGCAGACTATTACCCCGTCCAAAAAGTAACCTACAAGGGGCATGATTTGGACTACCATGGGACTTACGGAGATGTCTTCTTCTATCTCATGAAACAAGATTTAAGCCAATATAACTAAAAAGGAGAAATACTATGGCAAAAGCAATTACAGACGCAACATTCGAACAAGAAACTAAAGACGGATTGGTCTTGGTAGACTTCTGGGCAACTTGGTGTGGCCCATGTCGTATGCAAGGTCCAATCTTAGACAAATTGTCTGAAGAACTTTCAGAAGATGTCTTGAAGATCGTTAAAATGGACGTTGATGAAAATCCAAACACAGCTCGTTCATTCGGTATCATGTCTATCCCTACTCTTCTTTTCAAAAAAGATGGACAAGTGGTGAAACAAGTTGCTGGTGTTCACACTGCAGAACAAATCAAGGCAATCGTTGCTGAATTGAGTTAATCATACTAGAGGCCAAGTGCATTCATTTGGTCTCTTTTTTCTTGTCCTTTGCCATTTTTCAAAAAATATGCTAGACTGTAGGTAGAATATTACGATGTTTGGGACATGCCATCGCTAAAAAAAACCTCTACTTGGTATTTTTTAGCTCCCTCATGGGAGCTTTTTGCGTGCTCTGAACATTTCCCATTTTGGAAGGAGTACTATGAAACGTCAATCAGCCTTGGTCGTCTTTAGCGGCGGTCAAGATTCCACAACCTGCCTCTTTTGGGCCAAAGAACACTATGAAACAGTCGAAGCTGTCACCTTTGCCTACGGTCAACGTCATCATCTCGAAATTCAAGTTGCCCAAGAAATCGCTAAGGAACAAGGCATTCGTCATCACATCTTAGATATGTCTCTGCTGGGGCAAATCACTGAAAATGCCTTGACCTCTGATATGGATATCGAGCAAAAAGAGGGAGAGGTTCCCAATACCTTTGTTGACGGTCGCAACCACCTCTTTCTATCCTTTGCGGCTGTTCTTGCCAAGCAACGTGGTATTAAAGACATCGTGACAGGTGTTTGCGAGACAGACTTCTCAGGCTACCCTGATTGTCGAGATGTCTTTGTCAAATCTCTCAATGTTACTCTCAACCTTGCC
The DNA here is from genome assembly GCF_042140045.1 of Streptococcus nidrosiense. Classification (NCBI taxonomy): domain Bacteria; kingdom Bacillati; phylum Bacillota; class Bacilli; order Lactobacillales; family Streptococcaceae; genus Streptococcus; species Streptococcus nidrosiense. Next base: position 705,759 of record NZ_CP152419.1, on the reverse strand, counting down.
ATGGATTACGACTTTGTTATCCAAACACCTCTCATGTGGCTAGACAAGGCTGAAACTTGGGAATTAGCCGACCAACTCGGTGCCTTTGACTATGTTCGCGAAAAGACCTTGACCTGCTACAATGGGATTATCGGAAGTGGCTGTGGAGATTGCCCAGCCTGCCACCTACGTCAGCATGGTTTAGATGTCTATCTCTCACAGAAAGGAGAGGTCTAATGTTTTTTGCACCCAAAGAAATCAAACAGGAAACAGGGGAGTCTCTTGTCTACAATCCTCACAGAACCTTGGTATCAAAAGAATTCACCTTCGATGCTGCCCACCACCTCTTTCACTATGAAGGAAAATGCAAATCCCTACACGGTCACACCTATCATCTGCAAATCGCGGTCAGTGGATTTTTAGATGAACGTGGCATGACCTACGATTTTGGGGATATCAAACAAATCTACAAGGACTACTTAGAGCCCCACTTGGATCATCGCTATCTCAATGAAACCCTGCCCTACATGAATACGACTGCTGAAAATATGGTTTACTGGATTTTCCAAACCATGAGCCAAGAGTTGCCAGAAGAGCGCGGTCTCCGTTTGGAATATGTTCGCCTCTATGAAACTCCGACTGCCTTTGCAGAGTTTAGACGGGAGTGGTTAGATGACTAAGGAACGTGTCCTCAAACTACCAGTTCTGGAAATTTTCGGCCCTACCTTTCAAGGCGAAGGTCGTGCTATCGGCCAAAAAACCATGTTTGTCCGCACTGCTGGTTGCGACTACCACTGCGACTGGTGCGACTCTGCCTTTACTTGGGATGGTTCTGAAAAACCAACTCGCATGACAGCTGATGAAGTAATCGCTGAGTTAGATAAACTAGGAAGCTACGACTATGTCACCCTATCTGGGGGAAATCCTGCTATCCTAGCAGCCAATATGGCTCAACTGGTCACCAAACTCAAGGAACGTGGGGTCACTCTAGCTGTTGAGACCCAGGGATCCCGCTGGCAAAATTGGTTAAAAGATATCGACCAAGTCACTCTGAGTCCTAAACCTCCTTCCTCCAAGATGGAAGTCAACTTTGAGACCTTGGACTTTATCGTTTCCCAACTAGACCCAGACAAAGTAACCTTTAAAATCCCTGTCTTTGATGATGCAGATCTGGCATTTGCCAAAGGTATTCAAGAACGCTACCAACCAGATGTCCTCTTCTTATCGGCAGGAAATCCTGAGCCCAAGGCTAGAGGCAATATTGTCCAAGACCAACTGGACCGCCTCAAAGAACTCTGGGAACGTGTCGCTGCCGACGATAGCTGGGGCAATGTCCGCGTCCTTCCTCAACTCCATACCCTCCTCTACGACAACCAACGTGGTGTTTAAGATTAGAAAGAAAAAATCATGTCACAACAAGAAGAAATGAAGAACCTAAGCCTACTGGGCAATAAAGAAACAACCTATATCTTTGACTATCAACCAGAAGTCCTGGAATCCTTTGACAATCGTCATGTGGAAAATGACTATTTCATCAAATTCAACTGCCCTGAATTTACCTCACTGTGTCCAATTACCGCTCAGCCAGACTTTGCAACGATTTATATTTCCTACATTCCTGACAAGCTCTGTGTCGAGTCAAAATCCCTCAAACTCTACCTCTTTAGCTATCGAAACCATGGAGATTTTCACGAAAACTGCATCAACACTATCGGAAAAGACTTGGTCAACTTGCTAGATCCTCGCTACTTAGAGGTTTGGGGGAAATTTACACCTCGCGGTGGTATTTCAATCGACCCTTACTACAACTACGGTAGACCTGGAACCAAGTATGAAGGATTGGCAGAACAACGCCTCTTCCAACATGATCTCTATCCAGAGAAAATTGACAACCGTTAAACTCATACTCAATGAAAATCAAAGAGCAAACTAGGAAGCTAGCCGCAGATTGCTCAAAGTACTGCTTTGAGGTTATAGATAAGACTGACGAAGTCAGCTCAAAACACTGTTTTGAGGTTGCAGATAGACGCTGACGTGGTTTGAAGAGATTTTCGAAGAGTATAATACGAAAAAGCCCTGTTCCTCAAGCTGAGGAGCAGGGCTTTTTGAGTTTCAATTATTCTTCAGTTCCAAGGAAGTTTTTAGCAACAAGAGCTGCAAGAACTCCACCAACGATTGGTGCAAGGATGAAAATCCAAACTTGTTGAAGAGCTGCGCCACCTACCAAGATAGCAGGTGCCAAGCTACGAGCGGGGTTTACTGAAAGTCCAGTGATGTTCAAGCCAGCTAAAATCAAAGCTGTCAATGATAAACCAATTACCAAACCAGCGATTGCACCATTACCTTTGCTTGCTGAAGTTACAGTCATAATCACCAAAACAAACAAGAAAGTTGCAATTGTTTCAAACAAGAAACCACCAAAGACAGTTACACCATTTGCCAAGGCATTTTCACCAAGACTTGCAGTTGACATTCCTGAGTTAGACAAGAGGAAGAATACCGCTGCTGACGCAAAGAAAGCACCAACCACTTGACCAAGGATGTAGTTTACAAGCTCTGAAGATGACAAACGTTTGTTTACAAACATAGCGATAGAAACAGCTGGGTTCAAGTGAGCACCTGAAACAGTTCCGATTGAGAAGGCTGCGACTACGATTGCCAAACCAAAAGCAAGAGCAATTCCAAGGTGTCCAAGTCCTTCAACACCATTTCCAAAAACAACAGCTCCTGTTCCAATGAACACAAGCATAAAAGTACCGATTAATTCAGCAACAAATTTTTTCATGTTAAATCTCCTTTTTTCAAACTATGTATTAGTCTATCAGAAGAAGGAAAGGGTTTCAAGAAATGTGCTTGGAACTTTTGTGCAAGTTTTCACATTTGATAATCAAAATCTAATATTGGAAAGATTGAATAGCTTCTTTCAAGTCATCTTGTAAACTATTTCTCTGGTCGAGTTGAACATAGACTTCTAAGAGACAGGATCTGAAATTGGAAAATTTATAAAAATCTTCCCTCTCTTCTATCGGGAAATCAAGTGATTTTATCCAAGAAGCCAGTGTCGCTTGCTCCACCTTTCCTTGCAAAATAGGTTCGTAAAGGACTCTGGCCAAGCGCCAGTCCTCATCATCTATAAACCGAATCGTAATTCTTTTAAATAGTTGGCCAAGTATGTCAAATACTTCATGAACTCTGTTTTTAGGAAAGTCTGGATGACAAACAACTTCAGTCAAAAGATCAGCCCCATGAGCAAAAGCATGCACCCAACCATATTGACTTGAAAAACCTGTCGTATCCTCTTCTTTTTCAAGGTAGTGCAACCCTTGATCGAGCAACGTATTTCTGATATCAGTTTTTAGCTCTCGATAAAAAAGAGAGTGTTGATTGCCATCAGCAGATAAGAGATAGGCATAAATAAGTGCCCTAAAAGAACGTTCAAGCGTGAGAACTCCGATCTTATCAAGCTCTTTATCTAGTCCACCATCAGAAACAATCACATCAGCGATCAACTGAAATTGCTCCTTGGTAAATAACTCTTCTTGAATCCCTCTAGCCAGACTAGTAAAAACCAATTCATCGCGAATCTCTGGACTAGTATCCCCTAAGTGCTCAAGCAACCACAGGATTTCTTCTTGACGATAACTCGGTTCTTCTTCTACTACTTTTCTTTTCAATTCTGGATACATCTGCCTACCTCCAATCATACACATCTATTATACAACATTCTTTTCTAGCTATCTTCATTATAAGAGATAAATATGTTAGTCTCAGATTTTTTTTCACTCTTAGAGGGTTAATTTTTTCCAAAAACCAAGTATTTGTTTGACACAAATTTCACAAAGGTGTATACTAAAACGTGATAGGACTTCTTTTAGAAACCTATCACGACTCACTTATAAACCTTTTGCTGTTCTTTTATGAACGTTTGAATGGTATCACAGATACCGAGGAGGAATCATATGTCTAAAGTAGCTATCGTTACAGGTGCAGGTCAAGGGATCGGTTTTGCAATCGCAAAACGCTTAGTTCAAGATGGTTTTAAGGTTGGAGTTTTAGACTACAACGCTGAAACAGCTGAGAAAGCAGTTGCTGAATTGTCAGCAGATAAAGCTTTTGCTGTTGTAGCTGATGTGTCTAAACAAGCAGAAGTTGCTGCAGCTTTCCAAAAAGTTGTCGATCATTTCGGAGACTTGAACGTTGTTGTAAACAATGCTGGTGTCGCTCCTACTACACCTCTGGATACAATTACAGAGGAACAATTCGCTCGCACATTTGCTATTAACGTCGGTGGTGTGATTTGGGGAGCACAAGCTGCTCAAGCTCAGTTCAAAGCACTTGGTCACGGTGGTAAAATCATCAATGCTACTTCTCAAGCAGGTGTTGTCGGAAATCCAAACTTGACTGTTTACGGCGGTACAAAATTCGCTGTTCGTGGTATTACTCAAACATTGGCGCGTGATTTAGCAGAGTCAGGTATCACTGTCAACGCCTATGCTCCAGGTATCGTTAAAACACCAATGATGTATGATATCGCTCATGAAGTTGGAAAAAATGCAGGAAAAGACGACGAGTGGGGTATGCAAACATTCGCAAAAGATATTACATTGAAACGCCTATCTGAACCAGAAGATGTAGCTGCAGCAGTTAGCTTCCTTGCTGGACCAGATTCAAACTACATTACAGGTCAAACCATTATCGTTGATGGTGGTATGCAATTCCATTAAGATTAAGAAAGTGAGGTTGGAAAAAAATCCAACCTCTTTTTTCATCTCTACGATTCCAATTTTCGGAGTCATTTTTTATCATTTATAAGAATTCTTCAGAACTATTCATTCTTTAAAAATGACAGTATTTCTTCAAGACTAGCAGTACTCCCCTGCTCTAAATAGCGTGATTTACTACCATTTTGATAGACTGAAAGATTCGGAACCGTTTGGATATCCATTTCTTTTGCAAAGGCTGTAATCTCATCCTTTTCATCAGAAGCACTATCCAAATAATAGACCGTCTGGTGACTTTTTTGAATCGCTAGAGCCAAATTGGGCACAAACTTTTGACAGTAAGGACAGGATTCTCTTCCAATGTAGACGACAAACTCGTCGCCATTTGCAAGTTTGGAGCGCATTTCTTTCATATTGATTGCTTTAGTATACTGAACAGCCTCCTGATAAGTTTTTGGAAGAACAGGTTGACTGAATTTCCAAATCATAAACAAAATCGGCATAGCAATTCCAATGATAAACAAGCTAAGTTTTTTATTGACACGCACTAGCATCTCCGTCCTTTTCTAAGTATTTTCCCCTAGTCTAATCGCCCACGACAAGATATAAAATCCAACCGATAGATCTATAATGATGCAGAGTCTGAAGACAAAGTCTTCAGCAAACTTTATGAAATAAATGTCATTCTAAAATCTCAACAATATAGCTCTATTGTTGCACTTTTATGATTTTACTCTCCCAACTGGGCACTGTAGGCGATAATTTGATCAACCGTGTCTGACAAGAATTGAATGGTATCACGGAGTGGTTTATCTGTTGAAATATCGGCTCCAATAATCATAGCTGACTCAAGTGGTGTTTTGCTACCTCCTGACTTGAGGAGATTGAGCCAGTCTTCAGCTCCAGTTTCTGATTGTTTCAGATGGAGATAGCCAGCAGTTGAAATTACAAGACCGGCAGAGTAGGTGTAGCTATACAAGCCCATGTAATAGTGAGCTTGGCGCATCCAAGTCAAGGCCGCATCATCATCAATCTCAATAGCATCTCCCCAGAAATCTGTCAAAACTTCCTTCATAATGCTGTTGAGCTTGCTTGCTCCAAAGGTTTCCCCTTCTTCAATCAGTGTATAAACCTTACGCTGAAAGGCTGCTTCCAAGAGGTGGGTGATGAAATTATGGAAGTAAGTATCTGTCAAGCGGTGAGCAAGGGCAAAACGTTTTTGACGTGGATCGTCAGACTGATGTTCCAAGTAATCACTTAAAAGCAATTCATTAAAGGTTGATGGTGCTTCGACATAGTAGGTCGACATGTGGGCGTTAAAATAGCTTTGGTGATTATCTGAAAAGATAAATTGACCAGAATGCCCGATTTCATGAATCAAGGTATAGACATCACTCAAACGACCTGTCCAGCTCATGAGAACATAAGGATGCACACGGTATGGATCAGCTGCATAGCCACCAGAATCCTTGCCACTATTGGCAGCAAAGTCCACCCAGCGTTCTTCTTGATAGCGAGCAACTTCCTGACAATATTCTTGTCCCAAAGGTTCTACCGACTTCATGACCAAATCATAGGCATCATCAATGCTAACCTCTGGATTCAGAGCACTATCCAAGTCCAATTTCCAATCAGCAAATGTCATCTTCTCAAGACCATTCACCTTGGCAACATGCTTGAGATATCGCTGAGCAACTGGCGCAAAGTCCTTCATGATGAGGTCAATCTGACGATCAAACATGGCACGGTCTACTTCTTGTTCAGCCAGAAGATAATCAAAAACTGAGCCGTATCCCTTCATATCTGCCAATAGTTTTTCAGACTTGACTTGAGCAAGGTAGTCTGCAGCTGCCGTATTTTGGTGCTTACGTAGTCCTTCTGAGAAAGAACGGAAGGATTTCTCACGAACCTCAGCGTCCTCGTGGTTTTGATAGAAGTTTTCATAGGTCACAAAACTGTTTTTATAGGTTTTTCCATGGGCTTCAAAATTGGCCATTTCAAAGTCCCCAGCTCGCATTTTAGTATAGATATCCTGTGGACTGTAGAAAACTTCACCCAGATTGGTCAAGGCCTTCTCCACATCAGCCCCAAGATAGTGGGCTTTTTTGATTTTGGCTTGACGAATGGCGGCCGTCAAATGTGGCAATTCACCCAAACGATCCAAGACTTCTTCATCTGCTTCTACCAAGGCATCATCAAAGAAGGTCAAAGCTACGCTGGCATCTGTCTCAAAGTCCATCCCAGCCTGAGCAATATTGGCAAAATCTTCATTACCATAGTCTGTCGTCTGAGGCATAAAGCTGTAATTGCCAATATGACTCATCTGAATGTATATTTGTTCCAATTCTGCAAAGGCCTTCTCGAAATCCTCAAAAGTGTGAAGATTTCCCTTGTAGTCACGGCTAAATTGATTGATGTCTTCACGCGCCTTCTCTATCGCACGCAAGAAATCCTCACGGTCTTGGTATAGGGCTGTTAAATCCCAAAGTTCCTTTTCAGGAAATTCTGAACGGTGTTTTTGTTCCATCTTCTTCCTCTTATTTCTCTAATTCTAGTAATACACTGATGGCTGATAAGGCATAAAGCGGGGCTGTTTCTGCTCGAAGAATACGAGGCCCAAGTCCTGCCAGAACAGCTCCTTTAGCCTCAAAACTTTCTATTTCCGCAGGTGAAAGGCCACCTTCTGGACCAAAGATGAAGAGAAGTTTTGCTCCTTTTTCCAGTCCAGCAACAGCTTGGATGAGGGCAGCTGCCTCTCCCTCTTTAGCCGACTCTTCATAGGCCACCACGATGCGGTCAAACTGGTCCAGTTGTGCTAGAAAATCTGCCTTTTTCTCAAAAAGGGTGATGCTTGGAACGAAGTTACGCTTGCTTTGCTCGGCTGCTCCAAGGGCGATTTTTTTTAATTTTTCAACCTTTTTGCCCAATTTTTTGCCATCCCATTTGGCAACGGACCAGTCAGCAGGGAAGGCCCAGATCTGGCTAGCACCTAGCTCTGTCACTTTTTGAGTGACGAACTCCAGCTTGTCTCCCTTGGGAAAGCCAGATGCGATGGTTACTTGGACTGGCAGTTCCACATTGTCAGCTAATTCCTCAATTACCTCAAACTGACGAGCCTCTACATTTACCACACGCGCCAAACGCTTAATGCCATCATCAAAGACCAATGTCACTTCATCGTCTTCTTTCAAGCGCATCACCTGAAACATGTGCTTACTGGTTTCCTTGTCCTCGATGGTGACTGGTGATGTGGCAAGACTTTTTACAAAATACTGTTGCATGCTAGCCTCCAATCACACCAGAAATATCCTTGGTCTTCTTGAAGACACAGGCATTCCACTCCCCTTGAATCATGTGAGTTTCAAGGAAAAATCCTGCTGACTCAGCCGACTCACGCACCATGTCCCACTTGTCCTTGATAATGCCACTCATGATGAGATAACCTTCATCCTTAACCAAACGATAAGCATCCTCTGTCAGATGAATGAGGATATCCGCCAAGATATTAGCCACGATAACATCTGCTTCAATCTCCACACCCTTAAGCAAATCGCCTGGGGCTACATGGATGTTTTCCATGCCCGGGTTGAGCTCAATGTTTTCCTGAGCGACACGAACCGCCACATCGTCGAGATCATAGGCAAAAATCTCCTTGGCACCAAGAAGAGAACTAGCAATAGAAAGAACACCAGAACCTGTCCCCACATCTAGCACTGTTTCGCCACCACGAAGGACCTGCTCCAAGGCAAAAAGGCTCATCTTGGTCGTCGGGTGAGTTCCTGTCCCAAAGGCCATCCCTGGATCTAGCTTGATAATTTTCTCGCCAGCAGTCGCTTCATAATCCGTCCATGACGGTACGATGGTCAGGTCATGGGTGATGCGTGCCGGTTCATAGTATTTCTTCCAGTTGTCGGCCCAGTCTTCCTCAGCCAAGGCAGTCGTGCCAATCTTGATTTCTCCTAGATCCATAAAGTCTGTCAATTCTGCTAAATGAGCCTGCAAATCTGCCTCAACCACTGCTACATCAACTGTGTCAGGGTAGTAGGCAGTCACCACGATTTCTTCCTGTTGCTCGACTTCTGGGAAAATCTCACCGAAGCGGTCCACATTTCCCACATAGTCCATGCTATCTTCAATTGCAACCCCTTGGGCGCCTAACTCGATCAAAAGGTTGGAAACCAACTCCTCCCCCTCACGCTTCACTGTAACTTTTAATTCTTGCCATGTTTCCATCATTAAGATACCAAGCCCTTAAAACACAAAGCCAAAATAGGAAACTCTCTTAAGACGCTTGTTTCTAAGAGAAGTTTATCTTTTTGGCACCGTGTTTAGGGCAGGTTCAGTTTAGAAATTTAACCGAACCATCCTTTCTATTTCTCTATCAATTTTTTCATGTAGACCATATCCATACCTTCTTTTTCAGGCTCGATATGGGTTTGACGGTAACCGTTTTTCTCATAAAAAGCAACCATGCCTGCATCCTGTAACACCGTACACAAATCCCATTGTCTAACGGTTGAAAATTCCTCTTCTAGCAGGCGCAATCCCTCAGAGCCATAACCTTTTCCTTGATACTGGGGCAAAATCGCTGCCGTTCCCACCCAAGCTTTCGTTAACTCGTCATTGGTCTGAATTCGTAGAAATCCGATTTTATCTTCGTTTTCTTTCACAAAGTAGTAATAGCTATTGGGACGCTCGACTAGTTTCCACTTAATTCGTTCACGGTCCTCCAGATAAGGATCGTATTCATCTTGATATTTGTCATAAACTGCTTTAAAACTAGCTCTTTGAATGGCAATAATGGTTTCTAAATCCTCTGTTCCTGCTCGTTCAAGTCTTATCATAAACTCTCCTCCAAATAATCCCTCAATCTCGCCTGTAGCTGAGGCACTGCCTGTTTAGAATTGAGAAATTCCTCAATGCTCATCAGTTTGTAAGTCTGTCCTTCATCTCCAAAGTTGATCTTGTCGAATTGTTCTTGACTTATCTGACTAACCATAAAGACAGACTGCTGACCTTCAAAGAGCATGCTGGGATAGACCTTGCTCCAGAGCAGGCAATCCTCATTTAAATGAATTCCCACTTCTTCATAAACTTCACGTGCCGCACACTCGAAAGGACTTTCATCCCCTTCACGGCCCCCACCTGGCAACTCCCACATATTGGGCCAAGGGATATTTTCCTTGTCATCACGCAAAATCGTCAGTAGCTTATCTCCACAAAATAGAGCAATTTTGCAGCCTGTGAAATCGAACTTTTTATTCAAGAATTCCATGATGTTTACTCTTTCCTATGATAACAACTAGAGTCTGTAAAAGACCGAACTAGCCTTCTGCTATTTCCTTTTGGCACTCTGCATCCCAGTACGCCTGCCATCTGCCATGTTTTTTAGCAAAATAAACCGTAAACTCATCATTGACATAATCTGCAACATAGCGAAGATTAGGAGGATTTTCATCAAAACTTAATATCCAAGGATGGAAGTAAAAGGTTTTCTCCCACCTCTTCTGAGTATAGCCGAGATTCTTGGCAAACTGAGGGATAGGTTGTTGCAACTCGCTTTCCAAATGGGACTGAATGGCATTGTCAAAACTATTCAAACGAGCTAATAGTTGCTTAAACTGATCTTCCTCCTCAATTTTGAAATCACCTATGAACTCAAATTCTGCAAAGTCTATAGAAAATTCAAATAATGTGATTTTACCATCCTCAACATAGTGCCCATCTTCATCAACACAACAACGAGTTCCTGACTTCAATACTCGCTCGAAATCTAGATCCGCAAAGCGATTTCGGGGAAGAAACGACTCACGTTCTTGAGATTCTTGGGATTTCTTACTAAATAACCGCTTAAATTTCTGAAGCATCGGACAGCTCCCTTTTCTATTTCTCAGCTAACCTGAGTCTCTTCTTCCTGTATGGCTTGTTCCAACTCATCTAACCACTGCTGGTAGTAGGCTTTCTCATCCCGCAGCATTCGGCTGCTATTCATTTTCTGTCTAGCAATCTTCATAGCCTTGTGAGTTTGAACTACATCTTTCTTTACCTTAAATTGATACCAAGCTTGAATGACCTGCATATCTGCTGTTTTTAGAGATAAAAAGGATTTGACTCCTCGAATGCTTGCATATTCTTCCGCTTTCTTATTATCTCCTTCTAGCAAGGTTACTTGAAGAAGGTATAACTGAGAAATTGTTCTAATCATTGAGTTATCTGTATTTTCAAGTAAAGTTTGCAAGTGCTTTTTAGCTGACTCAAGCTTACCCTCCATGATAAAAACTAATCCCTGTAGTGCTGATACACTACCAACAAAGCTCCCTTTTGCATCCTCAGGAACTGGTTGAACAAAATCTTTCAAATCATATTCTTGAGGAGCCAGCAAAGTTTGAGCAGAATGCCTCAACATCACATAAGCATAAGTCACATTCTCAGGATGCCGCATCATTTCTACTATTTTTGCTCCATCGGTGATGCCGACTGGCAAAATGTTATTTAGGAAGAAAGACAAATTAAGAAAAATCCAAGTCCCTGCAAAATACCAGCTTCTTGTCAAAAATCCAAACACTATCGCCAATAATATCAAGCTGAGATGAAGCATCAAGCCTCCTGAAAGCATCAGGATGATTCTTTGATCGTTTTCATCCTCTTTTAAACCAATGTATTGAGCGCCAACATTTTTGAGAACAGCTGTTCGGCTAAGATAAAACTTGCCTGACTTTTTAACCAAAAGAAAGTTGCCTAATCCAAAAGCTACTAGCCTATAGCCTGTCAAGTAACCACAAAAGGCATGTCCCAGCTCATGAAGAATAAAGATCACATACATGCTTAGAAGAGCGAAGGCATAACCAAAAGTAAAGGCTAAAACTGCGGAATATCCCAACTCTGCAAATGCGATGGTTCCACAAGCAAAAGCTAGCATAATAAAGGCAAAAGCTAGCACATAAACCAAATAAGTCCCAATTTTCTTCATAAAAATCTCCAACCAACTCCTAATATCTCGGATAAGGGTAAAATTCTCCCTCTTCCAAGCCTGCTTTTCCTTCTTCAAAGACTTCTTGGTTCCATTCCATGACGAATTCTTCTGCTTCTGGGTCTTCCAAAAAGTCCATGAGAGCATCAAGTCCAACCTCTGCAGTATCTTTGAGAAATAGGACAAAATAGGCTAAAAATTCACGAGAAAAACCTTTTTTAGGCAGATAAGGGATGACTGTGAGATAGTCTTCTGCATTAACTGTTGACTTGGCAGGGTTGTAAAAAAGTACCGCTTCTTCAAAAAGGATATCATCTGACGAAACCTCTCCATCTTCATCTAACATCTCCACCCCTGCAGCATTTTGCGCTTCTAGTAAAAAGCTCACTTCTACTGCATGATTGCGCTTGTCCCAGCTAATCTCATAATCAAAGGGAAAGTTCTTGTCCAACTCTTCTTGTAAAACATCTAAAAATCCGTATGTTGCCATTTTGTCCTCTTTCTATACGACTCTTAAATCGCCCCGAATACTCGGAAATATGCTAAAATAGATACTACCATATTACCACATTAGTATCAGAAAATCCATGTTAGAAAGGACTGCTATGCCAGACAATCTCGCGCTTCGTATGCGCCCCAAAACCATCGACCAGGTTATAGGTCAGGAGCATCTGGTAGGCCCAGGAAAAATCATCCGTCGCATGGTGGAGGCCAATCGACTGTCATCCATGATTCTCTATGGACCTCCAGGCATCGGAAAAACCAGTATCGCTTCAGCAATCGCTGGAACGACCAAGTATGCCTTTCGGACCTTTAATGCGACAGTTGATAGCAAAAAACGTCTCCAAGAAATTGCCGAGGAAGCTAAATTTTCAGGTGGTCTAGTTCTCCTACTAGACGAGATCCATCGTCTCGACAAAACCAAGCAAGACTTTCTCCTTCCTCTCTTAGAAAGCGGACTAGTCATCATGATTGGGGCAACAACTGAAAATCCTTTCTTTTCTGTCACCCCAGCCATCCGTAGTCGTGTTCAGATTTTTGAGTTGGAACCCTTGTCTAACCAAGATGTCAAAGAAGCCATTCAAATCGCCCTGACTGACCCTGAACGAGGTTTTGATTTCCCAGTTGAGTTAGATGCTGATGCCCTTAATTTTATCGCGACATCTACCAATGGAGATCTCCGTTCTGCCTTCAATTCGCTTGATTTGGCAGTTCTCTCCACCCCAGAAAATGATGACGGTGTCCGCCATATCACGCTCGATATTATGGAAAATAGTCTGCAGAGAAGCTACATTACTATGGACAAGGATGGAGATGGACATTACGACGTTCTCTCTGCTCTTCAGAAATCCATTCGAGGTTCGGATGTGGATGCTAGTCTCCACTATGCTGCTCGCCTGATAGAGGCTGGTGACCTACCTAGCCTGGCACGTCGTTTGACTGTGATTGCTTATGAAGATATTGGCTTGGCTAATCCCGATGCCCAGATCCATACCGTAACTGCTTTAGATGCTGCACAGAGGATTGGGTTTCCAGAAGCTCGAATTCTCATTGCCAATGTCGTCATTGATCTGGCACTCTCGCCCAAGTCAAACACAGCCTATGTGGCTATGGATAAGGCTCTGGCTGACCTTAAAACGTCTGGTCACTTACCAATCCCAAGACACCTGAGAGATGGTCACTACAGCGGTAGCAAGGAGCTAGGCAACGCTCAAAACTACCTCTATCCTCATAGCTATCCCGGCCACTGGGTTAAGCAAGATTATTTGCCAGAAAAAATTCGCGACCATAGCTACTTCTCACCAGAAGATACTGGGAAATACGAACGTGCCCTAGCTCAACGCAAGGAAACCATTGATAAATTACGAAAATTGTGAAATCCTTTCCAAATAATTACATTTACCCCTTGATTTTTTTTGAAAAAGTGGTATTATATAAACATAGAAACGCTGTGGTGTACGACCTCACACTTAAGTGTTGACCGACTATTTTTTGTATTATTAGGGAAACAAAAGTCTTCTAACAGCATGTAGGCCGTCTCACACGGAAACAGCTTCAGTTAGAGCGAGTTGCCCACCTGCTTAATTGCGCGGGTTCAATACAAACCGTGAAGTTTCGGCACCAATACAGCTTTTTTGTTTGCCTCCTTAGCTCAGCTGGCAGAGCAGCGGACTCTTAATCCGTGGGTCACAGGTTCGATCCCTGTAGGGGGCATCTAATACAACAGGAAAAAGCCTTGGGTTCAAGGTTTTTTTGTTCGGCATTAAAAATCTCATCTACAATTTTTACAATTCAAAAAGTGAGCCATCAGTTTGGCTCACTTCTTTTTTTCCATCCTTAGTTACGGTAAAAATGACTATCTTTGTATTTTGGTGATTGGCCAATTGCCAAGACGTATTGGCTTCTATCCTTACCTGTCAATTCATTTTGGACTCCAGCTGAGGTAAAAATCAGACGCGCACCCTCTCCACCATCGTGCGTATTGCTCGAGATAACTAACTTTTAACGCATATCATTCAAGACAATAGACAAAGCAACTGGTGCCCATTTTGTGAAAACTGATTTTGAATACAGAGCATTTAAGTACCGGCCTCTACGCTACTATTGGTGGTGTTCATCCCAACTCGATAATTTATCCGCTATCCATTAAAGATTCCTAACTTAAGCAGTCACCCAGAATTGTCTAGATTTCTTTTCCAACCATTTCAAGTTAGTTAAAAACTAATCTATTCAATAAATATATTAATAATTTTTAAATAGAACTAATTTAAATATCTAGAATAAAATCTTGATTCATTCTATATATATCAAGCTTCATCTTCTTTTTTACGTTTTGCAACCAAACCTAGACCTACAAGACCAAGCGCAGCACCAAGTGCAGCAACTCCAGATTTAGATTGTCCACCAGTGTTTGGCAACTCAGGACCTTTAGGTTTTTCTGGAGTTGGTGGTGTTGACAGTGTTGGCGGTGTTGGCGGTGTTGGCGGTGTTGGCGGTGTTGGCGGTGTTGGCGGTGTTGGCGGTGTTACCTTGTTGTTAAACTCAGTATCTTCCGGCATTTGTGAAGTAAGAGTCAACACTTTACCTTCTTTCGTCACAGTAACTCCAATGGTCGCAACCATCTTATCGTACTCAATTCCAGCCTCTGTACCTTTCACTTCTTCCACGTGATAGATATAAGTACCTTCTTGACCACGTCTGAATTCAAGAGCTGAGAACTTGATCTTACCTTCAGCATCGTTGCTCACATTTTCAATCACATTCCCTTTTTCGTCCTTCAGAACAAAACTAAACTCACCAGCTCTCAATTCACGACCATCAAGTTTCTTAGTAAAATTAAACTGTGCTTTAACTGGAGCTACAACGTAGTTATTGAAAATTTTGTCATCTGTACCAGTTGCTTCACCTCCCGATGCAGTCATTTCAGTCTTAGCACTTAAAAGACCTGTAGTAATATCTTTAGTAACAGTAACTTTTACTGCGATAGTCATACTATCATAATCAATGTCTGTATCTGTTCCAGCTACTTCACGAACGGTGTAAGTATAGGTTCCTTCTTTGTCATATGAAATGGCATCAAATTGGATGTTCCCATTAACGTCATTCTTCTTCGTTTGAATGGCAGTGCCATTTTCAAGCAATTCAAAGGTAAAGGCATCTGCTTCAAGCGTTTTTCCTTCCAATTTCTTAGTGAAATTGAATTGGGCACTTGTCGCTGCTGGTGTGAAGGTATTATTGAACTCAGTATCTGTTGGAAGGGCTTTGGTTGCTGTAAGGGTATGACCTGCTTTCGTTACAGTCACTGTAACCTCTGCCTTCATTGGATCATAAGTCATTCCTGCTTCTGAACCAGCGACTTCTTCTACTGTATACTTATGAACACCTACTTCCTTGTTCTTGTAAGTAAGAGCATCGAACGAAACTTTACCATCGGCGTCATTCTTCTTCGTTTGAAGAACCGTACCATTTTCATCTTTCAAGACAAAACTGAATTCACCATCTTTAAGGATACGGCCTGCAAGAGCCTTACTAAAGTCAAATTGGGCAGTGACTGGGGCTACAATGTAGTTATTGAAAGTTGTATCATCTGTACCAGTTGCTTCACCACCTGTTGATATCATTTCGGTTTGGGCAGTTAACAAACCAGAGTCTTCATCTTTTGTTACAGTCACCTTCACTGCGATAGTCATATCATCGTAGTCTACATCAGTCTTATCACCCTTCACTTCTTTAACAGTGTAGTTGTATACACCCACTTGATCAAACGACAATTCGTTGAAGTTAATCTTCCCATCAGCCTTGTTAGTCACCGTTTCATTAACATTGTTATCACCAATCAATGTAAAACTGAAATCCCCTGCATTTAAATTACCGTTCGAAAGCGCTTTATTGAATTCCAGATTTACTTTAACAGGAGATGATTTAAAGGTATTGTTGAACTCGGTATCAGTTGGCATAGTTGTTTGAGCTACATAGGAATCTCCACTAGCGCTTACCGTGATAATCACATCAGCTTTCATTTTATCGTAAGTCATACCAGTTTCAGAACCCGCCACTTCTTCAACCGTATAATGATAAGTTCCTGCAGAGTTGAACAACTGCGGAATAAAGGTTATATGTCCAAAACTATCATTTTTCTGAGTATCAACTACTTGACCCGTCTGATCTATTAAATTAAAGGTGAATTCACCAGCTTTTAACTTTCTTCCTTCAAGACTTTTTGTAAATGATAAATCGACTCTTGCTGGTTGTTTTGCTTTTGATGCTGAACCAGAACCACCCGCCTTAAATGCAAAAGTTGCTTGATAAGCTTGTTCCTCACCATTATTATAAGTTATTTTGATGTTATTACCATGTTTTTCTTGTAATTCCTCATTGGTATTTGGTACCTTTTTCAATCTCGTCATATAACGAATGTAAATAAGTTCATTTAATCGCGCTATCTTGAAAGAAAAGCCAGTTGGACTTTCTTTTATATTTTCTAATAACTGAATGGCGTTCCCTTTGGAAATCCACGGAGAAATCGACTGAACTCTTTCAGCTCTAAGAGCTTTTCCATTCCATAAATCTACATGATCTGAAGGAATAGATGCTGCACGACCTAAACGCCATGTTTCTTTCGTTTCTGCATCAAATTCGTCCAAAATAGGATCTCCATCTTGAACCAATTCTTGATCATCCGGAAGCGTATCAATTAATTGGTAATTAGTCAAAACCTGAGGAGCTACTAGACTACCTGAATTTAGACGAATGGTCCATTTGATTAGTTCAGGATGACCAATTACTGCCTCACCGTATTTTGTGACCTTGGTCTTTTCAACCGGTACAGGAGCACTCTCCGGTCCTACTGTTACTGTAATCTTTCGTCCGCTGAAATTAAGTTCCGTTGGTACATTTGGTTTAACATATGATTTCCAACCAGTACTAAATGTTAATGTGAATTGTTTAGCAACCTTGTTTTTCTCGAAATAATCTGTAAAAGTGGTTATCACTTTGTTACTAACTGAATCAAGAAGAACATTACCAATCACTTCTCCACTGGGACCAGTTACATCATAATGTAGGCTCGTAGGAATTCTAATTTCATCTGGAATATCAACAACGACCTTATCATTTTGTTTAATTTCTAGCTCATCGGGTATTTCCATATGAATGATAGTTTCTGTTGGAGCATATAAACTATTTCAATTTGGAAAATTGACTTCAACATCTGGATTTTGTACAGTAATCGTATCACCTGTTTTAACGTAGGTTGTTTCACTACCTGAAGAAGGCGTCTCCCTTTTAGTTCGTCTTAATTTTTCTGTAGATTGCGTCTCCGTCTTTATCTCACTATCTACATTTTCAGGATCTTCTGTAAACTTTTTAGACGATGTAGAATTCAACTCAGTAGGAGCAACACTATTGTTAGTAGTAATTACAGCCTCATTTGGTTGATTTTCATCCTTCTTTAATGTTGATATCTCATTTCGTTCAAGGTCATACTCTTTATTTTTATCTCCCTGATTTTCTGCTGTAACAATTGAGGTTTCTGTATTTGTAAGAGCCTTTACCTCATCCGCACAAACATTTCCTCCAGCAAATACCAGCGTTGACAATAAAACGGAAGCAACACCAACAGTATATTTACGGATCGAGAAACGTTCCTTTGATTCATAAAAGTTATTTTTCATCTATATTCTCCTGTTTTTATAGCTGCATTTCATTTTGATTATAACATTATTAGATTTATGATGCAATTTTTTTCTTATTTATTTGTTTTTAATTTATTTGAATAATTTAAAAATCTCTGGAAACATTCTAGTCAACAATTAATATTTATTTAAAAATTTATTCAAATGATTTTTCAAATTCTATAGTCAAGTTACATTCTCTGTCCTATATTTGCCCCACTCTGAAATAGTTGCACTCAAGGTAATCTCAATTGTTCTATTATTAGAACCCGTTAGAAAAGCTTTGAAACAGCGCTTCAGAATGTAGACCAATCCCATCCAGTAATTAAAGAATTTTCTTTTTGGAGGCAGCGAAAACTCTTAGAAATACTGAGGTATTTCTTTTTAAGATTTTTTATCTAGTAAAAGAAAAAGAATGAAGAAAATTGTCCAAAATGGACTTTTTCTTCATTCTGAAGCTTTGAATTTGGCTTGTTTGATATTGTCCTTATTATCTTTCAATTTTAAGTTGGCTTGTTCATTATCCAACTTAAACGTCGTATAAACTCGAATGATTTAAAATGTATGCTTCGAGAACATAAAAAAAGCAAGGGCGATTACGCACCCTTACTTCCAGTTCTCATGCTTAATTACGGTAAAAATGACTATCTTTGTCGCTTGGTGATTGGCCGATTGCCAAGACGTCTTGGCTACCATCCGTACCAGTCAATTCATTTGCTACACCTGCTGGTGTAAAGATGAGGCGTGCACCTTCTCCACCATCGACAAGATGGATTCCTGTTGAGTAGTAACCATCTTTTTCCTCTACTTGACCCATTTCATACTGGAAGGTTCCTTTTGAACTTTGAATAGTCACGATTCCATCCGCTGTAACTGTCGCAGTTGTTCCAGCATAGTTTTCCCACGTTCCAAGGAATTTTGCGTAAGCTTCTGGCGATTTTTTCTTCTCTTCCTTCTTATCCGTTTGAGTGCTTGCGGAACTTGATGGGCTCGTCTCAGACTTCTGCTCCTCTTTTTGACTAGCTCCTGTTTTACTTGATGATTCCTTAGTTACTTTAGAGGATGAAGCCTCTTTGCTTGAAGATGCTGTAGTTTTTTCAGTATTTCCTCCACAAGCAGCAAGTGTCACCGCAGCCAACAAGGCAAGAGCTGAAAGACTGGTGTAGTGCAATGTTTTTTTCATGATAATCTCCTTTTAAAATGATGATACAGTTTCATCTGCATCTAAAATAGCTAGCCTGAAATTACATATATTTTTGACGGCTAACCTGTAGTTTTCAGTGTATCATTTATTTCCATATAATTCAATAGCTATTTGACATCAAAAAAGGCTAATCCAATCAGGAATTAGCTCTTCTATTTTTAGTAGATAAACATGGCATCACCAAAGCTAAAGAAACGGTATTTTTCATCGATAGCATGCTGGTAGGCTTCGAGGACCAATTCACGCCCTGCAAAGGCAGAAACAAGCATGACCAAGGTAGACTTAGGCAAATGGAAATTAGTAGAAAAAGCATCCACAACCTTCCAGTCATATCCTGGCTTGATAAAGATATTGGTCCAACCAGAGTCTGCTTGGATCTGACCGTCAAACTTGCTTCCGATGGTCTCTAGCGTACGGATTGAGGTTGTCCCCACGGCAATCACGCGGCCACCATTTTCTTTGACCTGACGCAAGGTCGCAGCAGCTTCCTCAGACAATTGATAAAACTCTGAGTGCATCTCGTGTTCATCCAGGTTATCTACCGAAACAGGCCTAAAGGTTCCAAGCCCAACGTGCAAGGTCAAGTAAACTAGGTGAACTCCTTTTTGCTGGATTTCTTCTAGTAATTCTTTGGTAAAATGCAGACCTGCAGTTGGAGCAGCGGCTGAGCCACTTTCCTTGGCATAGACGGTCTGGTAACGTTCACGGTCATCCAACTTTTCGTGGATATAAGGAGGAAGCGGCATTTCTCCCAGACTTTCAAGTACCTCTAGGAAAATCCCCTCATACTCAAAGCGAACAATACGGCCTCCATGGGTTAACTCCTCGGTCACAACTGCGCTGAGGCGACCATCACCAAAGACAACACGGGCACCGACCTTGAGACGCTTAGCAGGTTTTGCCAAGACTTCCCATTCGTCTCCAGCTGTATTTTTCAAAAGTAAGAGTTCAACGTGGCCACCTGTTTCTTCCTTTTGACCATGAAGTCGAGCTGGCAGAACGCGTGTATCATTCATAACTAGAGCATCACCTGGCTCTAGCATTTCAATAATGGAGTGAAAATGGCTATCTTGAAATTCTCCTGTTTTGCGATTGACCATCAAAAGCTTAGAAGCATCGCGCTTTTCCAAAGGAGTTTGAGCAATTAGCTCCTCTGGCAAGTGAAAATCAAAATCATTGGTATTCATTGGTGTCATTTTTCCTTTTCTTTTCTAATAGAGTTGCATTAGCTGTCAAAGCGAACTTCTTCAAGAAGGTATTCGATGAAGCGTTCACCCATCTTAGACAAGCTTGTCTTTTCATGCTGGATATAAACCAGCTCAATCGGATCATCAATATCAAGTGGAATCGAAACGATATTGTCCCCATTAAGGTTACTATTGAGGATACCAGTCGC
Organism: Streptococcus nidrosiense; assembly: GCF_042140045.1. NCBI lineage: Bacteria > Bacillati > Bacillota > Bacilli > Lactobacillales > Streptococcaceae > Streptococcus > Streptococcus nidrosiense. Next base: position 685,316 of record NZ_CP152419.1, on the reverse strand, counting down.
GATGGTATAGCCGTCCAAACCAATCAAGAGATTGAACAAGGTCGCACGGTCACTAACAACGATAGATTTCTTGTGGTGTTCCTGAGACAAAATCTCCTCTGAGAAATAGAAGGAATTATGGGTACCTTGGTCATAGCTCAAATATGGGAAGTCTTCTAGGTCTGCCAACTGCACCTTGTCTTTCTTAGCAAGAGGGTTGGACTTGCTGACAAAGATATGGGGTTGGGCTGTAAAGAGATGGTGGGCAACTAGATGGTTATCATCCAACATCTTAGAAAGGACATCACGGTTATAGCTATTTAAAAAGAGGACTCCCACTTCACTGCGGAAGTTCTTGACGTCGTCGATGATTTCCCAGGTTCTGGTTTCACGCAAAAAAAGCTCGTACTTTTCCATATCGCTTTTCTTAAGCAAGGAAACAAAAGCGTTAACCACAAAAGCATAGTGCTGCGAAGACACACTAAAAAGCTCGCGATGAGCGATTGGGTTCTTATAACGTTCTTCTAGGAGTTGGGTTTGTTCGACAACCTGACGGGCATAGGATAAAAACTCCATCCCATCACGTGTGAGGGTAATTCCCTTAGGATTTCGGATAAAAATCTCAATCCCCATCTCATTTTCTAGGTCACGAACTGCATTTGATAGACTGGGCTGCGTAATGAAGAGTTGCTTGGCAGCCTCATTCATCGACCCAGTCTCTACAATTTTGATAATATAGTGTAATTGTTGAATTCTCATGCTTTTATTGTACCATACTTGACGCAATATAAAAAGAACCAGTCACTGAAAGCTCTGTGGCTAAGCTTAGATGAGCGCTTTCAAAGGACTTTATAGAGCGGCCAAAAGAGAGAGGGGGGACAGAAATCGGTAATTCGTTAGAATTCGATTTCATCGTCCCACCTCCGCACAGTTGAGTAGGGCTGTAAAAGCTGATGAAATCAGCGTAGTAGAGGCCACTCAACCACTGCGTCTTGATCGACAATCCAAAGACAATTGAGAGGCTAGGAATTTTGTCCCAGCCTCTCTCTTATTCTTTAGAGTTAATCTGCCTTCTAAATCTAAACTTAGCTTCCTCTTTCCCAGAAGATGGCTAGCAAAATCATGGCACCGAGAACTGATGGGATAATGGCTGTACCGTTTAGGCTTGGTCCCCAAGAACCAAAGAGTAATTGTCCTAGAAAGGCACCAATCCAGCCGAGAAACATTTTCCCGAAGCATCCCATACGTTCGCCACGATTGGTGATAGCTCCTGCTAGTAGTCCGATTAAAAGACCGACAAACATACTTCCAAGCATAGATTCTCCTTAAATTGCCCAATCTCCATTGCGGAAGAGTGGTACGCGTGTTCCATCCTCACGGATACCATCGATATCCATTTGGTTAGAACCAATCATAAAGTCAACATGAACATCTGAACGGTTAAGCCCTGCAGCTTCAAGCTCTTCTTCGCTCATCTCTGCTCCACCAACAACGCTAGTTGCATAGGCTGCACCGATAGCCAAGTGGTTCGAAGCATTCTCATCGAAAAGAGTATTAAAGAAGGTAATACCTGACTGAGAAATTGGGCTTGGATCTGGTACCAAGGCACATTCACCCAAAGCACGCGCACCTGCATTCTTAAAGACAAGGTCCTTCATAACCTGGTCACCCTTCTCAGCTGTAATATCTACAATTTCTCCATTTTCAAAGGTTACTTTGATGCCTTCGATGATGTTTCCATTATAGCTAAGTGGTTTTGTTGAAGTCACATAACCATCTGCGCGACGGAAGTCAGGAGCTGTAAAGACTTCTTCTGTTGGCATATTTGGCAAGAATCCTTCACCTTGGGCATTGATGGCTCCAGCAGATTCCCAAACGTGGTTCTTAGGCAAGCCAAGTGTCAAATCAGTTCCAGGTGCTGTGTAGTGAAGAGCTGAGAATTGTTCTTTATTGAGCATTTCCGCCTTGCTCTTGAGGATAGCAGCATGTTCTTCCCAAGCCTTAACTGGGTCTTCTTCGTAGATACGGCAAGTCTTGAAGATTTGGTCCCAAAGGAGGTCCACTGCTTCTTCGTCACTCGCAGCATTTGGAAAGACCTTCTTAGCCCACTCGAGTCCAGCTGCAGCAGCAACAGTCCAACTAACCTTGTTGGATTGAGTTGCGATACGCATTGGTTTCATGGCAATTCCCATAGCTTTGGCAGAAGCTGAAAGTTTTTCTGCATCAACTCCGTTCAAGGCACCTGGGTCAGAAGAACGAACACCGAGACGACTTGCTTTGTTTTCAAGAAGGTAATTCATCTCAGCAATCTTGTATTCTGGTACATTGTCCAAACGCTCTAGTGGCGCGTGAAGGAATTTCTCACGATTCACAAAGTCGTCAGCCCATTGAACGATAACTTCGTGTGCACCAAGTGCATAAGCCTCTTTAACGATTAAGTGAGCCAACTCACGTTGCTCCACATCGATTGAGAGAGCCAAGGTATGACCAGGTTGCACATTTACACCGTTAGCAACCAACAACTTAGCATATTTTTCTAGATTTTCTTTAAAATTTGGTAAAACCATTTTGTTTTCTCTTTTCTATTTTTATTTTTCTTTCAAAGCAGAAAATAATCCTGCCAAAGCAATAGCACCTGACAAGAGTGCTGTCGATAGAAGAATTGTCTGATCAGCAAGCTCTAACTGATATTCAAAAACCTTTTGAGCAGGCTTGTCTTCCGCAAAAATTCTTAGTTTCATGAAATGTCCTCCGTTACTAGTATATCACATATGATGTAAATTTAAAAACAAGCCTAATAAAGCTTGTTTTTATTTAACTATCCAAGAATTGAGAATGTAATATACAGCTATATTGACACTCTTTATTTATATTGACATAAAAAATATAAGGTGATATTCTATAGATATACACTAAAAATACACAGGAGCGAAAGATAATGGACGAAATCTTTAACAATGAAATTGCAAAACAATTTACTAGTGCTATTCTGGATAAATACTTTTCACCTATTATTTCCAAAACAACTGACAAATTTAAAACGCTCTACAATGAAGCAAAAATTAATCTAGAGATTCCTTTCCAAGATTATTTAACAAATTCTTATGAAAAATACAGTAAAATCAAAACGATTATCTACGGAATCGAACCTAAAAGACTGTATGACTTTTTTGAAATCCCATTTTTAAAAAAAGGCTCAGACATCATCAAGCCCACTACAACAAGAGTACTAACTGATCTCTCAAAATTTTTAATCATTGAAGGTTCTGGTGGAATTGGTAAATCCACTCTCATGAAACACCTTTTTCTAAGTGAGTTAGAATTAAAAGACTATATTCCTATTTTTATTGAATTAAAAGATTTCAACGACGAGGAGCATTTAGACCTTGAAAAATTACTGTTAAAAAAGCTAAATCAATTTCACAATACATTTCAAGAAGAATACTTAGATTATGCACTTCAATCTGGATGCTTTTTATTCCTATTGGATGGCTATGATGAATTGTATAGCGAAAACCAAAAAGAATTTTTCAATAAGTTAAATGATTTTTGTGACAAATATCCTGAAAACCATTATATCCTTTCTTCCAGACCTTATAGCGAATCCGAATTCATTGAATTTCAACGTTTCACAGTTTTAAAAGCTGTTCCTTTTACTAAGGAACAAGCTATAAGTCTTATTACAAAAATTGAATATCCAGATGAGGAACTAAAAGATAAATTTATTCGTGATCTAGAGAGTATTTTATATGATAGACATAAATCCTTTGCTTCAAATCCTCTCTTACTAAATATTATGCTCTCCACTTACAATGACTATGCAGAAATCCCGCAAAAATTACACCTATTCTACTATCAAGCCTTTGATACCATGCTCTCGAAGCACGATGCTACGAAAAGTTATCGACGAAAAATGCTATCAGATTTAAGTTCAGATACTTTTAAAGAATGTTTTGCAATCTTCTGTTTTCTAACATACCAAAAAGCAAAAACAGAGTTTACCTTCCCAGAGATTGAGGAAATTTTTAAAAAATTTCCTCCTCGAATTAAAAAGATTCTCAATATACGCAATTTTATAGACGATTTAGAAAACTGCCTATGTGTACTATACAAGGAAGGAAACAGATACAAGTTCTCCCATCGTTCTTTCCAAGAATATTTTGTTGCTTACTTTCTAAATATACAAACGGATAGTAAGATGCAGGACTACAGCTTTCTTCTAATAGAATCGGGAAAATTTAGCATTCGTGCAGATTCAGTATTTTTTATGTTAGAGGATATGAGTACTCAACGCTTTAATAATAATATCTTAATCCCTTTATTAACTAAGTTTGAAGAAGCCAAATCTAAAGACGAGGACTTATTTGAATATTACATTCTCAATTTTCCAGTAAAAATTGAAATTTCTCCTAGACCTAGCGACTCATCTCTTGGATTAGGATTCTACGAACCAACAGGTAAACTTCAGAGTTTTATTTATTATTTTTTCGACAATACTATTGATTATACAGTCTACAGTACAAGTGATAATAATCCCCTAATATCATTCTGCGAAGATAATCATTTAATAGAAAAGGTTATAGGACCAGAAGACCTCATTAAAAACAAAGAATTATTGGACTTATTTAAAAAATCTTGGGTCGGTCAACATACACTCTCTCTGACTCATTATAAGCAGAATCTGATAGAAGACCTAAAAGAAGAGGATATAGTCTTAGAGGATTAGTAATCTAGCCGTTGTATATTTATGTTCACAATTAAAAAATAACAGGATTGTCCAATGTCCTGTTATTTTTTTAATTATCAAACATCTCTGTTAAATTGGGGCTAATCTGCCTTCTTAAAACAAATCATCAAACAGACTCAGCTGGTTATCCTCTGGCATATTGCCGAGAATCCCCATTTCATCCATCTTTTCAACCAAGGTTGATGAGAGCCCACCACGCTTGCGGAGTTCAGTTTTAGAGAGGAATTCACCCTCTTGACGAGCACGAACCAATTGCTTAGCAACGTTCTCTCCCAGTCCATCCATAGCAACAAACGGTGGGATGAGAGTATCTCCATCGATGATAAATTCAGTCGCATCACTACGGTAGAGATCCAACTTTCCAAATTTGAAGCCACGTTCCCACATCTCGTTAACAATTTCAAGCGTTGTATAGAGGTCAATTTCTACGTTGGAAGCTTCATTGTTCTTGCGCTTTTCAGTAATTTCTTGCATCTTGCGTTTGATAGCATCCAAGCCTGCACCCATGGTCTTGATATCAAAGGCCTTGGCACGGATGGAGAAGTAAGCACAGTAGTAATAAATCGGATGGTGAACCTTGAAGTAGGCTACACGCAAGGCCATCATAACGTAGGCTGCCGCGTGGGCTTTAGGGAACATGTACTTGATTTTTCCACAAGATTCGATATACCACTCAGGTACATTGTTAGCCTTCATAGCTTCGATATAACCATTGCGCTCTTCTTCAGAGATTTTGAGCCACATTCCCTTACGTACACGCTCCATAATAGTAAAGGCCATCTTTGGATCTAGACCAGCGTGCATGAGGTAAACCATGATGTCATCCCGACATCCGATAACAGTTGACAAGTCCGCAATTCCAGCCTTAATCAAGTCTTGGGCATTTCCCAACCAAACGTCGGTACCGTGAGACAGACCAGAAAGCTGAAGCAACTCCGCAAAGGTCGTCGGATGGGTTTCATCCACCATTCCACGAACAAAGTTGGTCCCAAACTCTGGAATACCAAGCATACCAGTTGAAGTCCCGATTTGCTCTGGCGTGACTCCTAGGATATCCGTACCTGAGAAGAGGGCCATGACACCTGGATCATCCATAGGGATATCGTTTGGATCAATACCTGACAAGTCTTGAAGTTTTCGAATCATGGTCGGATCATCATGACCAAGGACATCGAGCTTGAGGACGTTCTCATCGATATCGTGGAAGTTAAAGTGAGTAGTCTGCCATTCAGCAGTCACATCATCTGCAGGATACTGTACTGGTGTAAAATCATAGACATCCATATAGTTAGGGATAACAACGATTCCCCCTGGGTGCTGACCAGTCGTCCGTTTAACACCAGCAGCTCCTTGGGCTAGGCGCTCTACTTCGGCTTCACGGTAGAACTTGCCATAGTCACGCTCGTAACCCTTGACAAATCCATAGGCTGTCTTAGCAGCCACCGTACCTACCGTTCCTGCACGGAAGGCATATTCTTCCCCAAAGATATCACGTACATCCAAGTGGGCGCTCGGCTGATCCTCCCCTGAGAAGTTCAAATCGATATCGGGAACCTTATCCCCGTCAAAACCAAGGAAGGTCTCGAAAGGAATATCCTGTCCATTCTTGCTGAGTTTGTGGCCACAGTTTGGACAGTCTTTATTTGGCATATCAAAACCTGAACCGTAGGAACCATCCGTGATAAACTCACTGTACTGACACTGACCACAGACATAGTGAGGAGAGAGAGGATTGACCTCGGTAATCCCAATCATGGTCGCAACGAAACTGGATCCAACAGACCCACGGGAACCAACCAAGTAACCCCGTTCGTTGGAACGGTGCACTAGCATCTGTGAAGCCAGATAAATCACGGCAAAACCATTCCCTAGGATAGAAGTCAATTCCTTTTCAATCCGTAAATCAACAATATCTGGCAGTGGATTTCCATAAATTTCAAAAGCTTTTTTATAGGTTAATTCAGCAACTGTTTCTTCGGCTTGGTCAATGAAAGGTGTATACAAATCACCTTTAACGACCTCAACAGGCTCAAAGATTTCTGCCAAGGCATTGGTATTTTCAATGACAATCTTACGAGCCAAATCTTCCCCTAGAAAGGCAAATTCATCCAACATTTCATTGGTTGTTCTAAAGTGTGCCTTGGGTAGTGGAGCTGGTTGAGCAGCTTCTCCGTGGCCGATTGTTCGGTTAATCATGGCTCCCTGACCTAGACTGCGGACGATGATTTCACGATAAATTTCATCCTCAGGTTCGAGATAGTGGACATTTCCTGTCGCAAGAACTGGCTTGTCTAGACGATCTCCAACCTCTATCAAACTCTTGATAATGGTGTGGAGCTCCTCCATGTCCTTGACCTGCTCTTTGGCAATCAGAGGTGCATAGATTGCCGGAGGCATCACCTCGATAAAGTCATAGTATTTAGCAACTTCGACCGCTGCATCAACACCTTGTGATACGACTGCATCAAAGACTTCCCCTTCCGTACAAGCGGAGCCCAAGATTAACCCTTCTCGCTGGGCATCCAGTACCGTACGTGGAATCCGCGGTACTCCTTCAAAATACTGGGTATTAGAGAGGGAAACCAGCTTAAAGATATTTTTCAAGCCCACTTGATTTTTCACATAGATGGTTGCATGCTTGACACGAGCTTTTTTATATGAATCTGGACTGATTAAATCAAGGTTTAATCGTGCTAAGTCCGTCACACCGTGTTTTTCTGCTACTTCTTTGATAAAGATAAAGAGCAGACGGCCAGTTGCTTCCGCATCATAGTTGGCCATATGGTGGTGTTCTAGAGCTACACCAAAACGTTTGGTCAAGGGGCCCAAACCATGTCGCTTGTACTCTGGATAGAGATTTCTAGCGAACTCTAGCGTATCGATGACAGGTTGAGTAATTTTTGGAAGACCGTGACGCTCATAGTTGGCATTCATAAAGCCAACGTCAAAGGTCGCATTATGGGCTACCAGAACTGTATCTTTACAGAATTCTTGGAATTCTTTCAGAACTTGAACCAAGGGTTTAGCATTTTTTACATGGTCATCGGTAATACCTGTCAATTCCGTTGTAAAGGCTGATAAGGGATGTCCTGGATTGATAAATTCATCAAACTCAGCGATGATATTACCCTTATACATCTTTGAAGCGGCCACCTGAATCAAGTCATTATAGATAGCTGACAGACCTGTCGTTTCCACGTCAAAGACTACATAGGTAGCCTCAGAAAGATCCATCTCCACTTCGTTATAGACGATAGGAACACGATCCTCAACGATATTGGCTTCCATTCCATAAATGAGCTGAATACCAGCTTTCTTGGCAGCCTTATAGCCGTGAGGGAAGGACTGAACATTTCCATGGTCTGTGATTGCCACTGCTTTGTGTCCCCATTTGGCTGCTGTTCCAACGATTTCTTCGACCTCAGGAAGAGCATCCATGGTCGACATGTTGGTATGGGCATGAAATTCAACGCGACGCTCACCCTCTGGCATCAAGTCCTTACGCTCATAGTGGACTACTTCCTGCACATCTTGCACATTCATGGTCAAATCTCGTGTGAAATTATTAACCTCGACATTTCCTCGAACACGGAGCCAAGAGTTTTTCTTGATCATGTCAAATTTTTGGGCTTCTTCTTCATTCTTGACCCATTTTTGCATAGAGAAACTAGAAGTATAGTCCGTCATCTTGAAGTTAATCAAGACACGACCCGTTCTAGTCACCTTCTTCTCAATATCAAAGACAACTCCTTCAAAAACCAATCTATTTTCTTCGGTATTGACCTCGATCATAGGAGTAATCTCTGCCTTATCAAGTTTAGGCTTAGCAGCTGCCTTCTTGGCTTGAAAATCAAAGACAGGTTTCTCCTCAACTGGAGGAGGCGGTGCTATCTGTTCTAACTGTTCCATGGCTCGAAGTGTCTCGTCATTAGCAGCCTGAACAATCATTTGATTCTCTGTACGGAAGGCTTCTTGTTCTTCCCTTGTCAGCTCTTCATTTTTTTCTAAGATGCAAGAAAGTTTAGGAAAACCAAAAAGTTCCAGCTGTTTACTAAGATTCGGGAGATGATTTTTCTTAAAATGCTCTGTATCTGCAGCTTCAGAGGCTTCGATAATCAACTGATCATTTTCAAAGCGAACCTGAAAATTCTGATAAATAGAACGAAAACCTTGACTAGCACAAGGACCTTCCGAAAAAGCCTCTCGATAGTAGGCTTGTAAAAGTTCTCTAGAAAAATCTTGATTTCTCGTTTTTATCTCAAAACTAGCCTGATTTCCTGTTTTTGAAAATTCTTCCTTCAAACCTCTTTTTAACTCAAGAAATAGCTCAAAAGGTAAAATATTCTCAAAGACAAAACGGAATTCCCAAACCTTGCTTCGTTTGTGAACAATAACTTGTTCTATTTCAGCCTGAGAGAAGGCCTCATGTTTTCTCATTTCAGCGGGTATTCCCAACTGATTCATTAAAATTTCAAAAGTGGTTGACATCCATTTTCCTCACAATATACTCCTTCTATTTTACCATATTTGAGGCACTTTTACCTATTTCTACCAAACAGAAAAAGAAGCCACAAAGTGACTTCTTTTAAAGTGACGGTGAATTATTCTTCACCTTTGTTTTTCTTAATGATTTCTTCTTGTACTGACTTAGGTACATCTTCGTAGTGGTCGAATACCATCATGAATGTACCACGTCCTTGTGATGCAGAACGAAGAACTGTTGCGTAACCGAACATTTCAGCAAGTGGAACATAAGCACGAACGATTTGGCTGTTACCGTGTGCTTCCATACCATCTACACGTCCACGACGAGCAGTTACGTGACCCATAACATCACCAAGGTTTTCTTCTGGAACAGTGATTGTTACAAGCATCATTGGTTCAAGGATAGCTGGTTGTGCAGTCTTAGCAGCTTCTTTAAGTGCAAGAGATGCAGCGATCTTGAAGGCAGTTTCAGATGAGTCGACATCGTGGTATGAACCATCGTAAAGCTTAGCTTTAACGTCAACCATTGGGTAACCAGCAAGAACACCGTTAGCCATAGATTCTACCAAACCTTTTTCAACCGCTGGGATAAATTCACGAGGAACCACACCACCGACGATTGCGTTTTCGAATTCGAATCCTTTTCCTTCTTCGTTTGGAGTAAATTCAATCCATACATCACCGAACTGACCTTTACCACCAGACTGACGTTTGAAGAATCCACGTGCTTGAGTAGAAGCGCGGAATGTTTCACGGTAAGATACTTGAGGAGCACCTACGTTCGCTTCAACTTTGAACTCACGACGCATACGGTCAACAAGGACGTCAAGGTGAAGCTCACCCATACCAGAGATAACTGTTTCACCAGTTTCAACGTTAGTTTCAACGCGGAATGTTGGATCTTCTTCAGCCAATTTTTGAAGGGCGATACCCATCTTATCTTGGTCTGCTTTAGATTTAGGCTCAACCATCAATTGGATAACTGGTTCTGGAACGTTGATTGACTCAAGGATGATTTTAGCTTTTTCATCTGTCAATGAGTCACCAGTTGTAGTGTCTTTCAAACCAACGGCAGCAGCGATATCACCTGAGTAAACAGTGTCGATTTCTTGACGGCTGTTAGCGTGCATTTGAAGGATACGTCCGATACGTTCACGTTTACCTTTAGAAGTATTCAATACGTAAGAACCTGATTGAAGAACACCTGAGTAAACACGGAAGAATGTCAAACGACCTACGAATGGGTCAGTCATGATCTTGAAGGCAAGAGCTGCAAATGGCTCTTCATCAGATGCAGGACGAGTTTCTTCTTCATCTGTATCTGGGTTGATACCTTTGATCGCTGGGATGTCAAGTGGGCTTGGAAGGTAGTCGATAACCGCATCAAGCATCAATTGAACACCTTTGTTCTTGAAGGCAGAACCACACAATACTGGGAAGAATTCAACGTTGATAGTCGCTTTACGGATACCAGCTTTCAATTCTTCGTTAGTGATTTCTTCACCTTCGAGGTATTTCATCATCAATTCTTCATCAGTTTCAGCAACTGCTTCGATCAATTTTTCACGGTACTCTTGAGCTTGGTCAAGGTATTCAGCTGGAATGTCTTCTTCAAGGATATCTGTACCAAGGTCATTAGTATAGATTTCAGCTTTCATCTTGATCAAGTCGATGATACCACGGAAGTCATCTTCAGCACCGATTGGCAATTGAATTGGGTGTGCATTTGCTTGAAGACGATCGTGAAGTGTGCTTACTGAGTAAAGGAAGTCAGCACCGATTTTGTCCATTTTGTTGGCAAATACGATACGAGGAACTCCGTACTCAGTTGCTTGACGCCAAACTGTTTCAGTTTGAGGCTCAACACCTGATTGTGAGTCAAGAACTGTAACCGCACCGTCCAATACACGAAGAGAACGTTGTACTTCGATTGTGAAGTCCACGTGTCCTGGTGTGTCGATGATGTTTACGCGGTGGTTGTTCCATTGAGCTGTTGTCGCAGCAGATGTGATAGTGATACCACGTTCTTGCTCTTGCTCCATCCAGTCCATTTGTGACGCACCTTCGTGAGTTTCACCGATTTTGTGGATTTTACCAGTGTAGTAAAGGATACGCTCAGTTGTAGTTGTTTTACCAGCATCGACGTGAGCCATGATACCGATATTACGAGTTTTTTCAAGTGAAAATTCGCGTGCCATGAGGTTTGTTTCTCCTATATTTTTTTATTTCTATTCTATTAGAACACGATTTAATAAAAACGGATAGGCAGGACCTACCCGTTCTCAATGTTTTCATGTTATTGTTGGCTTCAACTTGTGGAATGGTAAGTTGAGTTGAACTTAAGAGCGGACCGAGCTCAATTGAACCCGGGCTAAAAGCTCAAGTTATCTGATTCGAACCCGAGCGAGGCCCGGTGCAAAAAAGATTAACTGCTTTGTGTTCACGGAACACTGCATCAGTTTCCTATTTTTGCCTTGGGCCTTTTCCGCTCTTGGTATCATTTTATTACCAACGGAAGTGTGCGAAGGCACGGTTAGCTTCAGCCATACGGTGAGTGTCTTCACGTTTCTTAACTGCTGCACCAGTGTTGTTAGCAGCATCCAAGATTTCTTTTGCAAGACGGTCTTGCATTGTGTGTTCACCACGAAGGCGAGCGATTGTTACCAACCAACGAAGTCCAAGTGTTGTACGACGTTCTGGACGAACTTCAACTGGGACTTGGTAGTTAGAACCACCAACACGACGTGCACGTACTTCAAGTACAGGCATGATGTTTTCCATAGCTGTTTCAAATACTTCAAGTGCATCGTTACCAGTAACTTCTTTGATTTGTTCAAAAGCACCGTAAACGATTGAAGCAGCTGTACCACGTTTACCGTCAAGCATAACGCGGTTGATAAGACGAGTAACTAATTGTGAATTGTAAAGCGGATCTGGCAATACGTCACGTTTTGGAGCTCTATTTTTACGACTCATTTCTCTTTATCCCCTTTCCTTATGCTTTTTTCGGACGTTTAGTACCGTATTTAGAACGGCCTTGTTTACGATCGTTAACACCTGCAGTATCAAGTGCACCACGGACGATATGGTAACGTACCCCTGGAAGGTCTTTTACACGTCCACCGCGAAGAAGCACCACACTGTGCTCTTGCAAGTTGTGTCCGATACCTGGGATGTAGGCAGTAACTTCGATAAGGTTGCTCAAACGTACACGAGCAAATTTACGAAGGGCAGAGTTAGGTTTTTTAGGTGTCATTGTTCCAACACGAGTTGCAACACCACGTTTTTGTGGTGAAGAAACGTTTGTTTGAACTTTTTTATGACTGTTGTAACCAACGTTCAAAGCTGGTGATTTAGATTTTTCTACTTTTGATTTACGCGGTTTGCGAACCAATTGGTTAATTGTAGGCATCTACATTCTCCTGTGTTTTTTTATTTTTGGTGATGATACACTTGGTGACAGCTATCATCTGTGTGTACTTTTGCAACATTTGTCAGCACGTCCCTGTACACTCTTGAGAGACCAAAAGTAAAAAGTACCGTCTGTTATTGTACCACGTTTTTTCTATTTTTGTCAATATATTTCTTCTTATTTTTTGACTTCTTTACTCTAAAAATTCTATGAAAACGGTCACCTGCCAGATAGACTCTTCAACCGACCACATAGACAAAGCTTCTTGTAATTGTCAACAAAATGGTGTTTAATAGATTTGTAAGTAAGAGATCTCTATTACAACTTTTACAAAGGAGAAAATATGAAAGTTAGACTTGACATTGATCAACAATACGCCGAAGAACAAATCATCATAGAAGCACCATCTTTGTCCCCTAGAGTTCAAAAAGTTCAAGACTTTGTTCAATCACTGGATCAAAACGAAACTCTTAAAGGAAAATTCCAAGACCAGGTCTACTTGATTCAGATTAGTAAGATTCAACGTATATATATTGAAAATCGCAAAGTCTTAGCTGAAACGGATAGCCAAACCTATGCGCTCGACATTCGTCTTTACCAAGCAAGTGAAATTTTACCTGCTTCCTTTATCCAAATTTCCCAATCGGAAATTGTCAACATCGATGCTATTAGTCATCTAAAACTAACCTCTAACGGCTTGATTGAAATCTATCTAAAAAATGACAGTTTCACCTACTCATCTCGCCGTTACCTCAAAGCTATTAAGGAGAAATTAGAACTATGAAAAAACAAATTTTCCACGATGCCACAACTGGTGTCCTCATCGGCCTCATCCTATCTATTATCTTTTCTTTTATCTATTCGCCAAGCAACTATGCACCACTTAGCCCCAACTCTTTGATTGGCCAATTCATGATCCAACAACAGGTACATGGCGCTCTAGTATTGCTCTACTGTTCTATCATCTGGGCAGCTATCGGAGTCCTCTTTAGTTTTGGTAGCCGTCTCTTTGCCAAAGACTGGAGCCTTCTTCGTGCTACTGTCACTCACTTCTTCCTCATGCTATTAGGTTTTGTTCCTCTAGCAATTCTGGCAGGTTGGTTTCCACTTCGCTGGACTTTCATCCTTCAACTCATCCCAGAATTTGCCATCGTCTATCTCATCATCTGGGCGATTCTCTATAAAAGAGAATCAAAGAAGGTTGCCCACATCAACCAATTATTGGCTCAGAAGAAATAATGAAACAGAAACCCACTCACAGGACTGAGTGGGTTTTGATTTATAATTTTTGTTTCCATTCTAACAAGAGATTCATGGCCTGCATCGGTGTCATATTGTACACATCTACTTTAGCCAATTCTGCTAGAATAGGATTTTCTTCCGCCGAGTCAAATAGGGAAATTTGTTCAGAAACTGCATGTGTTTGTTTCATTGGAGCAGGACTTTCCTGACCTTGACTCTCTAATTGAGTTAAAATTTCATCTGCTCTTTTCAGCAAGTCTACCGGTAAACCTGCAATCTTAGCAACGTGAATTCCGTATGATTTGTCTGCTGGTCCTGCTTCTATCTTATGAAGGAAGGTAACCTGACCATTTTGCTCAAGCGTAGCCACGTGAACGTTAACCAGATGTCCCAGACTAGTCTCCAAACTAGTCAATTCATGGTAATGAGTCGCAAAGAGAGTCTTGGCTCCGATATGTTCATGGATATACTCGATAATCGCTTGGGCCAAGGCCATGCCATCATAAGTTGCCGTTCCACGTCCCAACTCATCAAAGAGAATGAGAGAATTCTCAGTCGCGTGCGCAATGGCATTATTGGCTTCCATCATCTCGACCATAAAGGTTGACTGACCGGAAACCAAGTCATCTGCTGCCCCGATACGGGTAAAAATCGCATCAAAGATAGGCAAGTGAGCACTTTCTGCAGGAACATAAGATCCTATCTGGGCCATGACTGCTGTCATAGCTAGCTGACGCATATAGGTTGACTTCCCGCTCATATTAGGCCCTGTAATCAGCTGGATACTAGTATCTTCACCCATTTGGATGCTGTTGGGAATATAGGTTTGGGCTCCCATGACCTTCTCAACAACTGCGTGACGTCCCTTTTGGATGTCAATTCGTGAATCCTCTCCGAACTCTGGCCGAATCAAGTGCTGATTTTCTGCTACCACTGCCAAACCTTGTAAGACATCGACAGTAGCGATTCCTTGGGCTAGGGCTTGCAGGCGTTGGATATACTTGCCAACCTCCTCACGGATCCGCATAAAAATTTCGTATTCAAGATTGGCTGATTTCTCACGCGCTTCTAACATTTCTCCTTCGATACGCGCCAACTCCTCTGTCCCAAAACGCTCCGAGTTTTTCAGCGTAGCCTTACGGAAAAAGTGGGCTGGTACGTTACCAAGCTGCGAATTGGTCACATGGAAATAGTAGCCGTCTTTTTTATTGTAGTCAATCTTGAGCGTACTGATGCCAGAGTTTTCTCTTTCCTTGGCCTCAATCTCAGCAATCCAGCTGGTTCCTTCTCTCAGTACCCGACGATACTTATCCAAGGTCTCATCAAAGCCAGTCCGGATAATGCCACCCTCTGTAATTACATGAGGAGCTTCTGGAGCAATGGCTGCGCTAATGAGACTTTCCAACTCAGGAATAGGATCTAATTGTTCAATCAGACAGGCAAGAGCTGGTTGCTCCATTCCTTCTAAAATTGCTCGAATTCGTGGAACACTTCCCAAGGTAGTCGCTAATTGCAAGAGGTCTTTAGGATTACTTTTCCCAAAAGACACACGACTAGCCAGACGCTCGATATCGTAGACTCCCTTGAGGCTTTCTGTCAAATCACTACGTTCAAAGAAATAATCCAGAAAGACCTGTACAACCTCCTGACGTTCAAGGATACGATCCTTGTCAATCAAGGGACGGTGGATCCAAGAGCGCAAAAGACGCATTCCCATGGCAGTCTTGGTTTCATCTAGCAACCAGAAAAGACTGCCTTGTTTCTTGCCAGAACGAGCATTTTCTACTAGATCTAAACTAGCCTTGGTTGCATAATCCATCTGCAAGAAATCCTTAATTTCATAACGGACAACTGGCTTCAAGTGATTCAACTCTCTCATCTGAGTCCGATGAACGTACTGAAGAAGCTTACTGCTGGCAGCTTGTTCAATAGGCGCCAAGCGTGGATCCAACAGATGTATGTCTTCAAATGATTCTTTCTCATAAGAAAGCACCAAATTCATTTGACGGCTGAGAATCTGTTCTTCCTCTTCAGTTAAGGCATAGCCGATGACAACTTCTCTTGCCTTAAGATTTCGGATTTCACCACAGACCAGGGTAAAATCCAATAAACCTGTCACATAGAAATCACCCGTCACTAAGTCCATGTATGCCAAACCAAATTGCTGACCGTCACGGTCGATAGCCACCAAAAAGTTGTTTTGACTATCTGGTTTACTACTATCAACGACTGTACCTGGTGTAATCACCTGCACAACCTCACGCTTAACAACCCCTACTGCCTGCTTAGGATCCTCCATCTGCTCAGCAATGGCAACCTTGTAGCCACGCTCAACTAGGACATCAATATACTGTTGAGCAGAGTGATAGGGAACTCCAGCCATGGGAATAGGATTGTCAGCATTTTTATTGCGACTGGTTAGTGAAATTTCTAGTATCTGGGCAGCATTAACTGCATCTTCGTAAAATAACTCATAAAAATCACCCATACGAAAGAGCAAAAAAGCATCTGGATATTGTTTTTTAATATCCACATACTGTTGCATGCCAGGTGATAATTTTTCTGTCGTCATCCATTCTCTCCTTGTTAAAAATAGTCTTGAGAGAGACTCCCAAGACCTTATCTATCCTTCATCAAATCTAACAAACGATCTTCCATGAGTTTAGCGACATGCTGATCTCGGCAAATCACCAATAGGGTATTGGCACCAGCAACTGTCCCTAAAATCCATTCATCCTTGTTGGCATCGACAACATTGGCTAAAACTGCGGCTTCACCCAATTTTGTGTGCAAAACTAAGGTAAACTCAGCTCTTGCTACACCTTCCAAATGATGGGATAAAAACTCAACCAGGTCAATCTTCTCTGTCTCATTTGCTAGTACGTAGTAGACCTTATCATTTTTCTTAACCTTGGTCAAGCCCAGTTCGCGAAGGTCACGCGACAATGTCGTTTGCGTTACAAAAACATTGCGTGCTTCCAAACGATCTTGAATCTCCTTTTGAGTTCCTAATTTTTCCTCAGTGATCATTTGTTTGATTAACTGATGGCGTTCTCTTTTTCTCATAACATCCTCTCGAGTGAATATTTATAACATTTTACAACTATTTAATTAAGAACATTATACCAAAAAAACCGAATATTTCAAAAAAATTCTTATCATTCCTCAAAATTGTGATAAAATAGAAGAAAAGTCCAAAGGAGTTTATAATGAATACAAAACAATTGATTGCTAGCGAATTGGCTAGCGTCATTGAGAGCCTGGATCAAGAGGCTATTTTAAATTTACTAGAACAACCCAGAAACTCTGACATGGGAGACATCGCCTTCCCTGCCTTTACTCTAGCAAAAGTTGAGAGAAAAGCTCCACAAATGATTGCAGCAGATATCGCTGAAAAAATCAATAGCCAAGCCTTTGAAAAAGTCGTCGCTACTGGACCTTATGTTAACTTCTTCCTTGATAAAAATGCCATTTCTGCTCAAGTATTACAAGCTGTTATCACTGAAAAAGAACACTATGCTGACCAAAATATTGGTAAACAAGAAAATGTTGTTATCGACATGTCTAGTCCCAATATTGCTAAACCATTCTCTATTGGTCACCTGCGCTCAACTGTTATCGGAGATAGCTTGTCACATATCTTCCAAAAAATCGGCTATAAAACGGTCAAGGTCAACCATTTGGGAGACTGGGGTAAACAGTTTGGGATGCTGATCGTTGCCTACAAAAAATGGGGCGACGAAGAAGCTGTAAAAGCTCATCCGATTGATGAACTTCTTAAACTCTACGTTCGCATCAATGCTGAAGCTGAAAATGACCCTAGCTTGGATGAAGAAGCACGCGAATGGTTCCGTAAACTTGAAAATGGAGATGAGGAAGCTCTCGCACTTTGGCAATGGTTCCGTGATGAAAGTTTGGTGGAATTTAACCGCCTTTACAATGAATTGAAGGTTGAATTCGACAGCTACAACGGGGAAGCCTTTTACAATGACAAGATGGATGCAGTTGTAGATATCCTTTCTGAAAAAGGACTTTTGGTCGAATCAGAAGGTGCCCAAGTTGTTAATCTTGAAAAATATGGAATTGAACACCCAGCTCTTATCAAGAAATCTGACGGTGCAACTCTCTACATCACACGTGACTTGGCTGCAGCCCTTTACCGTAAAAACGAATATCAATTTGCCAAATCGATCTATGTCGTTGGTCAAGAACAATCTGCTCACTTTAAACAACTCAAGGCTGTCTTGCAAGAGATGGGTTACGATTGGAGTCAAGATATTGTCCATGTTCCTTTTGGATTGGTAACAAAAGAAGGGAAGAAACTCTCTACTCGTAAAGGGAATGTTATCTTGTTAGAGCCTACTGTCGCAGAAGCCATCAGTCGTGCCAAAGCGCAAATTGAAGCCAAAAATCCGGAACTTGAAAATAAAGACCAGGTTGCTCATGCTGTTGGAGTTGGAGCCATTAAATTCTATGACCTTAAAACTGACCGTACAAATGGATACGACTTCGATCTTGAAGCTATGGTATCCTTTGAAGGCGAGACTGGTCCTTATGTTCAATACGCCTATGCTCGTATCCAATCCATCTTGCGCAAAGCCGATTTCAAACCTGAAGCAGATGCCAACTATAGCTTGAATGATACTGAAAGCTGGGAAATCATTAAACTCATCCAAGATTTCCCACGTATTATCAACCGTGCGGCGGATAACTTTGAACCTTCTATCATTGCTAAATTTGCAATTAGCTTAGCCCAAGCCTTTAACAAATACTATGCCCACACTCGTATCTTGGATGAAAGTCCAGAACGCGACAGTCGTTTAGCCCTCAGCTATGCAACAGCAGTTGTCCTCAAAGAAGCCCTTCGTTTGTTGGGTGTAGAAGCACCAGAGAAGATGTAATTCGTTACAAGAGACTGGAACTAAAGTTCCTAGTCTCTTGACGGCAATCGCTATCGGGCGATTTGCCTAAACGCCTTACTAATGCATCCAAATAATTAATATCGATTTATTTGGATGCATGTCGTGATCTATTAAATTAATTTATTACTAAGCAGTCTAAGTAACTAACGCCAAATCCTATTCGGACTTTGGCTAGGTGCTTCACTAGTCTTTCGATAGAAATATGATCGATTTCTACCGAAAAAAGTCGCAATCTTAAAGTTACTGGAATTAAAGTTCCTAATTGTTGGACGCTAGCTGCTTTTATGCGGACTAGCTAACTGCTTCACTAGTCATGGCCCCTAAATATAATCGATTTAGGGGCCACGACGTCGTAAATGAGGCGATTTGCCTAAACGCTTCACTAATTCACCTAACCAAATAATATCGATTTGGTTAGGCTCATGTCGTAGGCTTTTAATCACTTTATTGTAATGCAGTCTAAGTAACTAACGCCAAATCCTATTCAGAGTTTGGCTAGGCGCTTCACTAGTCTTTCGATAGAAATATTATCGATTTCTACCGAAAGACGTCGCAATCTTAAAGTTACGGGATTACAGAGCGATTTAAGCAACCAATCCTAAACCTCTATGACTTTTATTTGGTACTAGGGGCGGAGGGCTTTACATCCACTATTTTAGATTAGCGATTACTTGCCTAGTTTTTATATTGTCATTACTTGAAAAGCGAAAAATCTTTTTCGCTTTTCTCTTGCTATTAATTTCTTTATCACTTAGGGAGAGATTTTATGAGCCAATATGCTTATATTTTAGTTGTCATCAGTCTTGTCGCTCTTTTTCTCATCAACAAATACGAAAAGGAAAAACTACAAAGACTTCTACAAGAACAGCTGTTAAAGGATGAAGCTTTTCGAGCTACTATCAAGGAAAAAATTCAAACAACAGAAAACATCAACGATGTCATCGACTACATCAATAAAGGATATCGTTTGGGAATCATGATTTCAAAGGAAATTGTGGAAGACATCAGAAAATGAAAAAGGATTCGAGATGCATTTCTCGAGTCTTTTTATTTATTTCTGACAGCTAAGATTTCTACCAGGATAACAATCCCTAAGGATACCATGGTTCCAAATGGTGCTGCATCTTCATCAAAAATTTTCTCAGAGAACAGTAGCAGAGCAATCGCTAATAGTAGCAAAGCACTGCATAGCATAATATCCTTGAAGCTTGGTTTGCGTTTTATATACTTTAAAAATGATTTCTGTAGTTTACTCATTTCGATTGTTCCCTTTTTAAGTAAATCCTTTATTCATGGAATAAAACTCTTCCTCAGAAAATCTGACCTCTTACAAAGCTTCTAATTCATAGAGTTCCGCAATAATCCCTGCGACCTTCTTGATATCTCCCAGCATTCCACGCATCTCAAAGTCTGCTAGAACGGGGAATCCGAAGCGTTGGCTGTATTGTTTAGCCGTCAAACAGTATTGGTTGTTGAAGTTACGATTGCCTGATCCTACGACACCAAAACACTTGCTGGCATTGTCACCGTAAGCGATAAAGTCCCCTACTGGAGTGGTCAAAATCTCCACATCACCATTGTCAACTCCATTGCCACCTTCTAGATAAGTTGGTAGGAAAGCGACATAAGGATTGGTCATCTCAAAGAAATTCTCCTCCTCCTTGACCAAATCTTTAATATGGATCTTTTCCACTTCAATATTCTCATACTGTTCTAATAAGTAAGCTTTCAGACGTGTGACGAAACTTTCCGTGTTTCCACTCAGACTGATATAGACTAAGGAAATTTTTTTCATGCTCTCCTCCTTCTTTTTTGAATTCAAAAAAATAACTACCAAGATTGTATCTTGATAGTTATCCTTTGTCAACTCTTAGGCCAGTTCTTCCTCTTCTTGAGCTTCTGTTAATTCTTTTTGCTGACGCCACATTTTATAGAAGACGATTGCTAGGAAGATAACATTGAGTACGATCCCAAAAATGGCTGAACCTTTGGCACCAAGCTCCGCTCCCATACGGATGTTAGGATCTGTAAAAAGTGAAACCGCATCCTGAACGCCGATAAAGTTGTAGATAGAACCAACGATGGCAACGAAGACATAAGCAAGATAAGTGTAGTTAGCCAATTGAAGGTTTTTACGAATAAGGAAAACCAAAGCCACAACAACTAGAATAACAGATAAGACAACCAAGAGAATGCTGAAGACAGAATGACCATGCTCCGATACCTTAATGGTGTAATCAACGAGCTCCTTAGCATAAGTAGCATTAACACCTGATGCTGATGTTTCTAGATTGCTCATACCCTCCGCAGTAGGTACTGGAGATATGATTCCAAATAGTGACATTGCTGAGAGTAAGG
Source organism: Streptococcus nidrosiense (assembly GCF_042140045.1). NCBI lineage: Bacteria > Bacillati > Bacillota > Bacilli > Lactobacillales > Streptococcaceae > Streptococcus > Streptococcus nidrosiense. Next base: position 664,171 of record NZ_CP152419.1, on the reverse strand, counting down.
CTGAAAAAATCAGTAATACCCATAGATAGATTGGTTTCTTTTTCATCAAAGCAACCCCCTTATGTTTTTTTAGTTTATTATAGCATATTTTAACAAGCAAAACAAATGCTACAAGTTTGCTTCCACCTGTTTACGGTAGGCCTTAGGAGACTTCCCACATAGTTTTCGAAAGACCTTATAGAAATAGCCTACATTACTGTAACCAACCGTATAGCAAATATCCTCAATACTATCATTTGTAGATAGCAAGAGCTGCTGAGCTGCCTTGATACGTTGCTTATTGAGAAGCTCTGCAAAGGTGGAATTGGTTTCCTTCTTGATCAACTGCCCCAAATAAACGGGATTGATAAAGAGATCCTTGCTGATATCCTTGAGAGAAAGCTCTTTTTGGTAATCTCTACCAATAACTTCAAGTACACTGACCACATTTTCATTCATGCGGTATTGGCCAAAGAAGGCTGTCAAGGTTTCCTTGGTATAAGCGACTAAGTCCTCAAAAGTTGTAATGGCATGGATGTTTTTGACAATATCTGTCATGTCATCTGCCTTCAGATGTTCAAAAAGATGGAAGACATCCATGACAAACTGGGTAAAGAGTTGCTTTGTGATAGATACTCTCGGTGTGTTTTCAAGGACAATCTTCTCAAGCAAGGTCAATTCATCAATAATTTGCTGGAGATTTCCTTGAATAATCACTCGATAGATGGGCTCGTAATAAGAAAAGAGACTTTCAGACTGATCTAAATTGACCGATCCATAAAAGAGAGTCTTTTCAACATCACGCTTCCACTTTTCAAAGTTGATTTGATAAGGTGCTTCAAAAGGCATGACCAATAAGCCCTCAAATTCCTGATCTGCAAGGACGATCTGCCAATCCTGACCTAGAACATAGTAGGGAATAACAAAATCCCCTTGTTTTTCTTTTGAAAGTCCAATCCACCAGTTTTCTTTTTGGCTGAGATGAGTCTTGAAGGCTTCTTCATCGAGTTGCTGACTCAATATTTCGGGCTCATGAGATTTTTCACCAAGCTGACTGGCAATCTTTTCAAGCAAGCGTTCCAGTTCAACCTTATCGACTGGTTTGACCAGATAATCAACGACATTGAGATTCATGGCTTTTTTGACATAGTCAAATTCTTGGTAGCCTGAAAGGAGGATATAGTAAGCATTTGGCAACAACTCCTTCATCTCCCCAATCATTTCAAGTCCTGTCTTGTCAGGCATATTGACATCTGAAATAACAATATCGACGGAATGTTCTCGAACGTAGTCCAGAGCATCATCAGCATGATTGGCTGTTGCAACGACTTCCATATCCCACTTATCAAAAGGAATCAAACGTTTGAGACCTTCTGTAATCATGTACTCGTCGTCCACTAAAAGTACTTTATACATCTTTATCCTTTCTCTTCGTTTTGAATGGTGATTTGATAGCGAACACCTTCTTTTTCAACAGATTCTACACTGATATCATACCGGTCACTAAAGTAGAGCACAAAGCGCTCATGCACATTGACAATCCCAATGGACTGGCGTTTCCCACTATAATCCACTATATGTTCAAAGGTTCTTTGAGCTAATTTATCCTGGATCTCTGCTAATTTTTCGGCAGGCATTCCACGCCCATTATCGGTTACCAAAATCTCAACATAGCCTTCTTTTTTCAAGGCCTTGATACTGATAACATTATCCGTTCTTCTGTGGTCAACTCCGTGGGCAAAATAATTCTCCACCAAGGGTTGGAGGGTGAATTTTGGAATGCGCATTTCTTCCAAGTCAGGGTCGATCTTAAATCCGTAAGCAATGGATTTTGGATAGCGAACCATACAGAGATAACTGTACTTCCGACAAAACTCCACTTCTTGCTTTAATGTTGTTTCTCGCTCATCAGAGATGTTGTTGCGCAGGAGACTACTGAATTCGTAGATAATATCCGCTAGTTCATTTTGGTTTTCCATGACCGCGTACATCCGTATAAACTCGAGGGTATTGTACATGAAATGTGGATTTATCTGAGCTTGTAGAGCGCGCATATGGGCATCTTTTTGACTCAGTTCAAGCTGGTAAATATCATGGATATTTCTCTCCAGTCGGTCCAACATATCATTTGTCGTCTCAGCGATTAAAAGCAATTCCTGGTCTTTTTTCGTGAGATCAATTCTTTTACCCTGCTCCCCTTGCGCAATATCATGGATTGTTTCCACTAGGTCAACAACCTGTGTTTGATACTTCGAAAATGTTTTTTTCAAGGTTACATATAAAATAACGATAAAGAGGAGACTCAAAGCAAGAATAAAGACAGAGCTAGAGATACTGCCACTAAGGACATAACCTCGTGGAACAGCAACCTGAACCTGATAACCATGAGCAGTCTCATCTTGCAACCATTCCTCTCGATCACTTTTTTCACCTTGGTGAAACATTTCCGTTTCAAAAGGAGAGGTTATGTTCACAGCAATTGGGATATTTCCTCTGGTATTGTCAATAGCCTTATAAAAAACATCGGAAGATACAGAAACATAAATAACTCCAAGAGCTTGATCCGATACTGGATCGGATACGGGAACGGCAAAACTATTAGCATCTGGCTTAAAGGCATCTGCAGAAACCTTGTAACCACTACGATTGTCCCTAGTCGAAACATAAACTTCTGTTGAGTCTTGCAAGACAATGGCTACACCCGTTACAAAATCATTGCGCACATAAAGGTCATCGATATTTTCATAAATGGATACAGAAATATAGGGTGATGCTTTACGTTCCAGTTGCCAGTAAAAATAATCCGGTGTACTAAGGCTAAAATACTTATAAATCCCCTCGATTCGCGCTTGATTATCTACTAAACTTTGGGCTGAACGCGCTGATTCTCGATAATAATACTCAACCTCGCTCACCATCCGAGTCAAAACCCGCTGGGAAACCTGTCTTGCTTCTTTTTCGCGACTATCCCAGTTTACATAGGAGATCAAAAGAGCAAAACTAGCAATGATGACAATCATCACCCAACTATAGGTTCTAAGGAGCGAATGAAGCCAAAACTGTTTCATTCTATTTGGACGCCAATTTTTCATGAATGTTTTCATAAACAGGCTCCAATAAATCACTAATAAAGAAATGCCACATTCCAATCCCTACAAAAATAATGAGGGCTGGCATATAGAAGCCAATGATGGCTAACAAGACGCTACCAAGAAGAACCTTGGCCACTGCTGACAAGCTCATAAAAATTCCGATAAAGGCTAGCTTCAAGGTGTTTTGATAGGATAAGTCAAAATAAACTTGCAATTTTAAAGACACAGTATAGGCCAAAAATACCAAAGCTACCAAAAAGATATTTAAAAATGTTGCTGCCAAGTGGATAATGGTCTGATGCGGCAATTGGATCATGAGATATAAGCCATAAATCAAGATCAAGTCAAGTCCCATAAAGGTGTAGAAACTGAGATTGCTTTTAACAAAATTGCTCTTAAATAAAGCCCATGCTTCCTTGAAACGATAAGCACGGTAAGAATAGCCGTGTTCTGCAAATAAACTCATGAGAGTCGCACTAGCTGGTGCTATACCAAAGACTACTCCTCCTGCTAGTGTCAATAACCAAAAATAAACCGTTGCAATCATCCCCAAAAAGAAACGATGAAAGACTAGCTCAATAAAATTTCCCACGGTTTGCCTCCAAAAAAATAATCTAGAACTATTATAACATATTTCAAGCGCTCTCAAAAATAGGAGGAGAGAAAAGGCAGCGAGAGTTGAACTTGCTACCTGTTTACTAACTATATTTTTCGAAACTTAAAACCAATGGCCGAAACCATTGGTTTTAAGATGTTTAAAATAAGTTAACTCTTATTTAACTTCTGTTACAACAGACATTTTTCTTCAAGAAAACACTTATTTTTCGGAAAGTTTATAATCTATCCTTTGTATGGGGATGGTTTGATATCTTTGGATAGATAGAGTGGGTGATGAGGGGTTCCGTTTTTATTCCTCTTTAAGCAATGTAAGTTAGGTATCAATGAAATAACTTCTTTATCACGATCAAGAAGCCTTCCTGGATTTCCCCAGCAAGCAATAATTAAATCTGCTTCAGATGCAGACTTTAGGATATAAGCATCATTTTCTGGGCCGACTGGATCTAGTTGGTGATTAAGATTTTTTGGATCAGTACTTCTGAAAGCAAAAAGATTTGCCATTAGAATTTTTCCATAGCCCCAGTATTTGGCGTAGTTGATACACTTGCGAATTGTGGGATCATCTGTTTCTTCGTCAGCCGTAGATGGGTTCAAACCAATAAACAACACTGTAGGTTTTGCTTCATCCCAAGCACGGGAAAGTAAATAGCGATATTTCCTATCTTCAGATAGAAGAGCGTCTTTTTTCATAGTTTTCCTCCATTTTCTCTATTATAAACTATATTTAATGAATTGTATTAGTAACTGATAAGAGCCAAGTGATTATTTAGGAAATTTTCCAATTACAATCCACTTATCTGATTAGGTCTTACGAAAAAGGTAGAGATTGAACTGAAATATAGTGAAATGTATTGAAATTGAAAAAAAGAAAAAACGCTTAAAATCAGCGTTTTTCTTATGTATTGATTCGTATTGAATGCTTACTTCACTTCTGTAAGGAATACTTAAAATCTATTTTAGTTGCTAGAAACCTTATTAAATCAACGTTTAAGGATTGTTGGTTTTGATAAAACTATCAAAGGTTGCCAAAAAGGTTGCCACAGACTTAAGAGGTCAGCTCAGCTATTTTGTTTAAATAGATATCGACCGCCTGAGTTTGATTCTTAGGAGCAAGTTCAGCATAAATGTCCATTGTAGTCTTGATTGATTTGTGTCCCATCCGAACTTGTAATTCTTTCCAATTCATTCCAGCATTCAACATCATGGATGCGTGAGTGTGGCGGAATAAGTGAAAACCATAATCTGGCAGACTAGCTTCACGCAGTCGCTTTTTGAGTGTTGCACGTTCGTTTCTGTCGCACATATAGTTACCATAAATAGTAGGAAAGATTAACTTACTTTTTGGAAGATTATTTTTCTTGAAATAGAGATTCATCTCATCGTGGAAATTTTGAAGCTCCTCAATGATTTGGTACGGAACAGCTATTCGTCTGTTACCTGAATCAGATTTTGGTGTGTTTTTACAAACGACTTCGCCTTTCAAACCTAATTTTGGTTTTGCATTTTTCCAAACAAGTGTTTTATTAACTAGTATTTCGGAATTATCAAAATCAAGGTCATAGATAGTCAATGCTAATAGTTCATTGATTCTCATACCTGAAGCAAGTAAACTATCGCAAATAACTTTAAATCGGCGATTAGCCCTAGTATTAGGCAGACTATCAACGATGCTTAACCAAGTAGATAGATCCTCATCATGAAGGACCATAATACGTTTTTGGTTGCTTTTGGGCTTTGGCGGGATTTTGATAGACTGAGCGGGGTTAAATTTGAGCTCAAGATGTGTTATTCCAAAATCAAAAATATCACTTAATTTATGGGCAATAGCTCCAAAATCTTTAGCTGAACCCTTTTCAGCTCTCTTTATACCTGCATCCACAGATTCTTTAGATTTTTTTGCTAATTGGTTGATCCAAGTCTGTATATCTGACGAGGTAATTTTTTCAGGTTGATACTCTCCGAATCGTGGTAGTATATAGGTGTCAAGATAGTTCCTAACTCGGTTCAGTGTATTATCTGAACTAACCCATGTCTCATAATTTAAAAACCAAAGTTCTGCTAAGTCTGAGAAGGTAGCAACATTGAAAGTTTCTTTCCTTGTTGAGTCATTTTCCTCAAAGTCAATTTTAGCTTGAATAATTTTACGGTCTAAAGAACGTAAGGTTTTAGCGGTAATAGTTGTTTTGACTGGTTTTCCAGTTTTAGAATCAAGTCCTAAGTAGATACTTTTAGCTGAATAACTAATTTCGCCATTGTTCTTTATTCTCTTTAAAACACTTTTCCCTTTATGGATAATTTTTTCTGTATTCATGGTTGCTCTCTTCAATCAATCGAAGAATGAAAAAAGCTAAAATAGATTGTATCGCTCACTTTCTTTTTTGATACTCTTATTCTAGCATATTTCTCTTCTAGTTACAGCTTAGAAATTCGATGACATCACTGATACTGTAATATACTGTTCTAGTACCCTCAATGGGTGGTTCTAGTCGCTTTAGACCCTTACTTTCCCACGATTTAAGAGTATTGGGAGAAATGCTGAGTAGGGAAAGAAGTTCTTTTTGAGTATAGATACCTGACTTACTTTTCTCATTATTTAAGTGCTTTAGTAATTCAATGATGCTATGAAGCATGTGTTCAATTTGCTTAAATTCAAAATTATTACTAGCCATACTAGTCTCACTTTCTTTGGAAAAATTTATTGAAATATGAGATACTAGCAGTAGGGGTAAGCTACTGCCTATCTCTTAATTCTTATTTGCTACTACTTTCTGCTTTGGTCGGCTTTTGAGTAGTAGCTTTATTTTTTTGGTTGTTAATCGGAGTCATGGAATGATGAAAAGCATCTTGTTCAAAGTTATAGACTAGCTTTTCCCTGTTCCATTTATCAAACAAATAAGCATGTTGCTCAATTTGTTGTAGTGTATGGTTATCAAAGTCTTCAGAACTATAGGTTATTGATTTGTATAGAAATCTACCATCGTTTTCCTTGGTTTTGAAATGGTAGATTACTTTTGTAAGCCTACGCTGTAATTGTTCATAGGGATCAATTTCTTGTTGTCCCTCAGGAACCATTAAGTTATAAGCATGCTTGGGTGTGAAAATAGAAGCAATGTGTATTTCATTCCATAATGCTACAGTATTAGTGTAGCGGGCATGGAGTTGAGCTGGATAAACATCTGTTACCTTTAAGAACTCTTTGTATGCCATTCCTTTGAATTCATCCAGAAAGAGAATAGGTTCAGCACAATACAGGTCTAAACCACCATTATCATGGTCGGTCCATACATAGACATTTTCTCGACCATAAATTTGTTTTAGTTGAACTTGTGTATGAGACTTCCCAGAGCCACTATCACCAACATGCCAAACAACCTTCAATTCTTTGGTATCAGGAGTCTGAGATAATCTGTGCTGAAAGAAATGCTCACGAATCATCTTAGAGTATTTACGAAATTCCAGATTACCTCGCATAATCTCCTCAGGGGTTGCACCATTCTCAATCTGATTTTGAATAAAATGCAGTTCTGACCTAAATCCTTGGTTTCCAGCCCTCAATTCTCCGTGCACTTTCATGGGGACTACTATCGTATGGGCCTTTTCCTCATGCTTACCAGATTTTTCAAGATAAGTGATAACTTCTTCCTTGGTGCCTCGTGTCAGTTCGGCATGAATTGTAGGATAAAGTTTCTGTAAGGCAGAAAATCGAAAGGCTTTTTTATCTTCTAGTATCATGTGGCAATGGTGTGTGCCATTTTCACCAATTTCATAATTGACAGCACAAACAACATTTTCGTTGCGAGCAATCCATCGTTCCATTAAGAAATCAACGATTTCTTCAGGACTAAGAGGAACATCAGTATCTGGAAGAAGTTTACGGAACTCCTGAATTCGTCTTTTTGTTTTGAGCTTGAAATTGTCGTTGTCAAAAAAATCCGATTTTTTATCAAATAATTTGTCAACGTTATTTAACACGCAACAGAAGCTATTAGCACGATAATCTGATGAAATATTATTTGCTTTTGTCATGATTTTTCTCCTTTGTCATATATAAGTTGTGACAATTATAATGCTGAAACTTATTGATATATCAGTATTTAGTAGGTAATGTCATATTGTCATGAAGTCGGGGTAATACTAGCCCGACTTAGCCAGCTAAAGCTGGCGAGGCTGTAAGCCAAACCTCCGCCTAAGGGCTACGGGCAACAGCCTCATCAGTTAGTGGAAGTCCTCGACTAAGTAAGTCAGTAATTAATCGCTCCGCCTTATCCATATCCCTGATGATATATGTTCTAGCTTCAATAACGTGTTGACCATCAAATTGAATGTTAACCTCTCCCTGTCCTTTGTTCCGATTAACCTCATCATCGGGGAACAGCATCTGTTTGGCTTGAGGACTTAATCGCCCTATGGAGACTTTAGTAGAAAAGTTCTCGCGACCACCAGAAGGAAATACAATAGCATCTATCCGTTGACAAACACACAAAAAATGAAAATTGACCTGTCTCGATAGGCGTAATAAATTCCCTACCTTTTGTAAGAACTCCTCTTTATCGGCTTTTTTGGGAATACTTTCCACTGTGCTCTGATACTCTTCAAAAATCAAAAAGAACGGAGGGTACTTTTTATCAGGATTGGCTCTACGGTTTTCAAAGATGCTATAAGCTTGCCGAAAACCATTGTAAACGGAATCACCAAGATACACATTATCAAATTGTCTCCACTGCCAATAGTCTATCCCTTGTTTGTAATCAAGTATCATGATAGAAGCATCATCTGAATGGATTGTTAATATACTTAACATATATTTAACGAAGTAAGATTTCCCGCTATTTGTGGGTGCTGAAATGAGGAGATGTGGAAAGCGGTTGCAGTTCCATTCAATAGGTTCGTTGCTGCTTTCTTTTCTCAGTACATTCAATTTAAGTGTCATCAAATTTCTCCTTCGTCACTGTAGAGGGGTTTAGCCTGACTATGTTTAAGACGATTTAAATCTTCCTTAGTGATCAGATTAATTTTGAGTTTTAAATAAGGTTCTTCCTCTACCATGTTAAATATAACATCAAGGTTATCATTGTAACTACGTACCGTTTGACGTAGCTGAATTTTCCAATCATCAAAGTCTTGTTGAACTGGCATTTTTGATAACCAGAGATAGAAATCTTGACCCTCTCGTTGTATCCCATTTGGAAAATGAATTGTGTTCAGATATATGCTGAGCTTTGAAGCTTGATGTATAAGCTCAGCATGAAAATCTGAATAATAGTTTTGTTCTTCTTGAGAGTTAATAAATAACTTTAACAAATGTTGAATTTGCAAGTTTGTGTTTTTGATAGCTTTCGGAAGTAGCTCTTCGCTAGGCAATGTATAGATAAGAATAATCATATTAACAAATACAAACCCTGAGTATAGTATTGAAAAGATGGATATTAAGTAGAGTACTAACTGTAAAATGTATATCATTAAAGTTTATCTCCTGTTAAACGCATCGTTATACTCTAACGTAATGTTCAAACGTAACTTATCATCCGTCCACGCTTCAAAATCGTAATAAATTATCATCCCATAGGGGTAGCTATTCGTTTTATAAGAAACCAAATCATATAGTTTTTGAGCATGCTGTTGTTGAGCTGTTGTGATAAAAGGATTTTCTCTGTGTTTTAATAGCAGAGAGTCTTTTTTTACAGCATAACTAGGGACAAGTGCTTGTAAGTGTAGATATCCTTTGCTCTCATAAGATATATATTCAAACTTACTCACTAGATTCAAACGATCTTCTAGACTTAAGTTAACTAGTTGATCGCTCCCCAGTATTCCTAGCAACTTTTCACACTCTTTGACACATCGATCAAAAGTAATAGAAGGATTTTGTCTGATTGCTTCTTCAAAAATTGTTTTCATTTTTGCTCTCCTTGTAAATATTTTTTTGTCAGCACGAAATAACTTAAGCAGTTGGTGATCTAGCTCTTTTTAGAATCATACTTATTCCTCTACCGTTGCTTTCTCAGCTTTAATAGATAACGCTGCTCTATTATTAGATAGATAAGCTGAGAATGTTACATTTTGTAATCTCAGATTGATTTTTTCATCTAGATACGAAGTGTATTCTGAAACTGTCGAGTTGTTAACTTTTATGACTCTAGTAATATATTTTCCAGTATCATTTCGAAAACCAACGTCCAGTTTTACGTTTCCAGTTGCCTGCTTCGTTTCAAAGTCTAGTTCTTGACTCAAACCTAATAAAGTTACAGTTACAACAACCTCTTCACAAGAAATCATTCTTTTATTCCTTTCGCCGCAATCTTTAAATACTATTGCTTTGTGGGACTTGTTAAGCAATAATAATCACTAAGTAACAGAGTGTTAGGCTATTTTACATTGGAATCACCCCCTTTATAATCATTTTATGTTTGAATTAGTTAGCTAACTTATGACACTATTTTATACGAATAAAAACATTTATTCAATAAGGTTTTGTTATTGTTTGGTGTCGTAAAATACATTACTTTTGACACTTTTTTAAAAAGATGTTATAATGGTGAAAAAGGAGGAGATATATGTTTCATTTTTCTGATTTAAAGAAAGAAAAACAGATAGATTTTATCTCTAAAAATCTATCTGAAATTTTATTTAAGCAACGACATGAACTTAATCTATCACAAGAACAATTTTTAAAAAAATTCTTTGATTATAATATCTATACTAAAAAATCTGGTTATTTATCCTTATCACAATTAAAACGATATGAAAAAGAATATAAAAAGCAAGTTCCTTTCACTGTACCTAAAAAAAATAGTAAAATATTTGATATAATTCTAAATTTCTCTGTTGTAGATACGATATATAAAGAAAAAATATTTCAGGATTATTTAAAAGAAGATTCACTTAGATTTGCTAAGCAATTAGAAGAACTAGGTTTATTAGATTGTCTAGAAAAAGCAACTAGTGGGATAGTTGCAATGAATTATTACAATTCTCTAACAGGTAAAAATTATGATAAATATTTTCTATTGGATTGGTTATTCAATAATGCGAGACAAGGCTTGGCTGGGGAGCAGATACCTGAACTAATTTACGATGGTATTAAAACAAGGCATGATATAAAGGGAGCAACTAAAAACTAAATTAGCAAATTTAAAAAAGCCAAGTTCAAAAATGCTTGGCTTAATTTATTTGTTTCAATATATCTCTGAGAGCTTTTATAGTAGGTTCTCTTTTTTCTGTTGGTAGGTTTCTAATGTCTTCAATGAGTTGTGAAAACTCTCCGCTTTGATTTTGATTTTCAATATTAAAAAAAGTATTCATATCAACTTCAAGCGCTTGTATGATTTTTTCAATAGTTTCCAGCTTAACGTTTAATTGTTTATTTTCTAACCTATAAATATAGTTGAATCCCAGATCAGCTTTTTCTGCTAGATATTCCTGTGTCATTCCGCTTTTCAGTCTTAAAAGTCTGATTTGTTTTGCAACAAATTCTCTTAAATTTATTTTTTCAGTCATGATAGTACCTCATAACTATCATACAAGTTTATCTCATTGAATAAATCGTTATCAAAAGACTGAAATTCTTTAAAAAATAATATTTGAAAGACTGTAAAATATGGTATAATATTATTCATAAAACAGTCTTTTAAGACATAAAGGAGTTTACATGCTAGAATCAAACACTCAAGGTCACGGCACCATCAAGAAATTGCGCACAGGCGCTGTCGTTTCTACTTTAGCGCTTACAGCTTTTGGGGTATCTACTACGGTATCAGCTAATGAGACCGAAGTAGCCGTTAACGAACCTGCAACTAGGGTAGTTGCTAAGGACGAGGTAGTCCCTAAAGTTCCTACTCAATCGGACGTAGATAAGGCTAAGGCTGAATCAGATAAGGCTAGTCAGGACGTAGCTAAGCAAAAAGAAGTTGTTGCATCTACTGAAGCAAACATCACCACTGCTGAAAAGACTATCGCTGATACTAATAAAAAGATAGAAGAGGCTAAGGCGGTTACACCTGAAAAGGTAGCTGAGGCTAAGGCTGACGCTGACAAGAAGGCAGATGAATTGGCTACGGCTGAAAAGACTGTAGCTGACGCTGATAAGTCTGTATCTGCGACTGCTGAAAAGGTAGCTGACCAAACTAAGGTAGTATCTAATGCTGAGAAAACTGCCACTGATACTGCTAATAAGGTAGCTGACGCTGAGAAGAAAGTAGATACTCTTTCATCTAATACTGACACCACCCAACTTGAAAAAGAGGTAGCTACGCTTACTGACCAAGTTAAATCTGACACTCAAGCAGTAGCGACTGCTCAGACTAACCTTGATAACGCTAAAAAGGCTCAATCTAACAAAGACCAAGCTATCAAAGACGCCCAAAGTGGGGTATCTAGTGCTGAAACTAAACTTTCTCAAGCTACTACAGCCCTTGCTAATGCTAAAGCTGACCAATCTAACAAAGATAAGGCAGTTAACTCAGCTAAATCAGCTCTTGATGTAGCTAAACAAGGTGTTACTGAAACAACTACATCTTCTGAAACAATGTACGATGTTCCAAAGGCAACTTACTCTCCAGCCTTGTCTGATGAGTATATTCAGGCAATTAAAGCCCTTGCTAACGGTACAGGTACTGCAGATGCAGTCCGTAAGGCAGCTCTTAAGACACCTTATACGGACGAAGAAACTGGGGTAGGTGCTAAATCACTTCGTGATTTCAACTCTACAGGTAAGTACTCTACAGGTGGTTTAGATTTTGTCGCTTATGGTTCAGAAGACAAAGACGCAACTGAGATTGCTGACTTCCAACACCTTAATAAAGACCAACAAATCCGTTTGGCAATCTATGCAGCATCTATCGTTAATGATTTGCGTGCTAAGTTTGGTACTGCTCCTGTTACAGTAGGTGGTAGTTCTCTTAAATTGGCTGAAGCATTCAATAACTATGCTAATTCTTTCATCAATTCTAATAGTGCAGTTCATAGTGAACACAACCTTAAAAGCCTTAAAGAGAAGTTTGAGCTTGCTAAGGAAGAGTCTAATGTAACTACTCCATCTCTTGCAATCCGTTCTAAGATGATTCCAGACTTTTTGGAACTAAATCAAAAAGTAAATACTATGGCACGTATCAAACAAGTTATGTATCAGGGTATTGTCAATGCTTTAATGGGTGTTAATGAGAATACATCAAGCACAGAACAGTATAGTAGTGCACTTTCTCTTCTTGGATTGCGTGATGCTGATAAATCTAATATTGGTGTTGGTATTGGGCAAATGGGTAGCTACACAACTAAGGGCTACGAAGCATCAATTACCTTGTCAGTTCCTCAAGAAATTACTACAACTACCCAGAAGGTAGACACTAAGGCAGTAGAAACTGCTCAAAAAGCGTATGACGACGCACTCAAAGCCTCTGAAGAAGCTAAATCAACTGTCCAATTAGCCCAAACTGACTACACTAACGCTGAGACAGCTCTTGCTAATGCTCGTAAACAGCTCTCTGATTTGGTAGGTAACAAGATTGATGTTCCGTCACTTGAAAAGGCTCTTGCTGATGCTAAAGATAAACTAGCGCAGGACACTCAAGCTTTGCAAACTGCTAAGGAATCGCTTGCTCTAGCTAAATCAAATGCTACTGACAAAGCTAAGGCTCTTGCTGATGCTAAGACAGCTCTTGAGACTGCTAAGGAAGAACAATCAGATGCAGATAAGGCTCTTGCTACTGCTAAGGGTGAGTTGGAAGTACTTACTAAAGCTCATGATGTAGCAGTATTGGCTCGTAAGTCAGCTGGTCAAGACCTTGCTCGCAAACGTGAAGCATCTAAAGAGGCTACTGACACTCATACAGTACTTGAACTCGCTCTCTCACACCGTGATGAAGTTCTTAAAGCTTTGGATAAAGAGCTTACTGATGCTAATGCTAAACTTGGTGTACTCCGTGCTGAGTTGGAGACTGCTAAGGAAGAGTTGGCTCGTCTTGAGGGTATCGCAGAAGCTAAGGCTCGTGGGTATGAGAACTTTAAGCAACTTAAAGCCGACCATGACGCATACCTTGCTGAACAACAACGCTTGCAGGCTTTGAAAGACAGAGCAGAAGAAATCCATAATGCAGGTGGAGAGGTTAAACCTGTCCTTGACGCTAACGGTAAGGTAGTTGATGTTGTGGATGCTAAGGCTCAAAACAAACCTGTAAACGTGGCTATAGTAGGAACTAAAGACGATAAAACATATCAAGCTCCTGCACAAGCTACAAATGCAAAAGCAGAATCTAAGAAACAACTTCCAAATACAGGAACTAAGGGATCGATGCTAGGCTTATTAGGTTTGGGGTTACTAGCAGGTTTAGGATTAGGGTATACCAAAAAGAACTTAAGAAAGTAAAAATAAAAAATCTTCTTACTTATTGTAGGAAGATTTTTTTAGATTCCTAAAATTTATTGAAAAGACTACGCTATTCCAACAATTTTTAGGAATGAAAAAAGTCCTAGAAAATTCTTAGGACTTTACATTCTTCGATTGTTGACTTTCTTTTTTATTTCAAAAAAGGTTGCCAAAAAGGTTGCCATAGAACTGATTTCAAATGATTTGTAATGAAATTCAATATTTTAAAAATCGCATGAAATCAATGTTTTTCAGTATGTACTGAAATGTAATGAAACCTTATTTAACTTCTGTAAACACAACGTGTTTGCGAAGTTTTGGTGAGTATTTCTTCAATTGAAGACGGTCTGGAGTATTACGTTTGTTTTTAGAAGTAAGGTACAAGCGTTCACCAGATTCTTTGTGTTCAAGTGTAATATTTACGCGCATGGTATCTCCCTTCTATTATTCAGCTGATGCAGCTTTAGCGATCTTACGTCCTTTGTAGTATCCTTTAAGTGATACACGGTGAGAACGTGAGTAATCTCCAGTAGTTTCGTCAAAGTTTACAGATGGAGCTGTTACTTTGTAGTGTGTACGACGTTTGTTTTTCTTCGCTTTTGAAGTGCGACGTGCAGGTACTGCCATTTTGATTTCTCCTTTTAAGATATAAATTCAGTTAGGTTTGATTTTCATCAACTTTAATAGTATATCAAAACTTTTTTGTAAAGTAAAGTTACTTGACAAAAAAAGATTAAAAAATTTTCCTATCCAATCTTATGGATAGGAAAATACATTAAATATCAATCTCAAATGGTTCATCAATGGTTTCTGAGACGTATTTCCCGTCTTTCTTCCGTTGCTTGACACATTCTGTGAGAAGATATTCGATTTGCCCATTGACTGATCGGAAGTCATCTTCTGCCCATGATGCGAGTGCAGCATATAACTTATTCGAGAGTCGAAGGGGGATTTGCTTTTTTTTAGCTTCTGCCATTTCTAATAAAGGCTTCCTGTATTGACAATTGGTTGTGCATCATGATTGCCACAGAGAACGACTAGAAGATTTGAAACCATGGCAGCTTTACGCTCTTCATCTAGTTCAACCAACTCTCCTTCATTTAGACGTTCCAGTGCCATTTCAACCATTCCTACAGCGCCGTCTACAATCATCTTTCGTGCATCGATAATAGCAGATGCTTGTTGACGTTGAAGCATGACAGCAGCAATTTCTGGTGCATAAGCTAAGTAAGTAATACGTGCTTCAAGGATTTCCAGACCAGCATCCTCTACGCGACTTTGAATTTCCTCACGAATGCGACTAGCTACAATCTCACTAGAACCGCGGAGGCTTCCTTCATCAGCTTGCCCATCACCTGTAGTATCCACATTCGGAGACACATCGTAAGGATAGATGCGGACAATATTACGAAGGGCGCTATCACACTGCAATGAGAGATATTCTTTATAGTTATCAACGTTGAAGACTGCTTTGGCTGTATCGACAACTCTCCAAGTCACCGCGATTCCAATTTCAACTGGGTTCCCTAAGCAATCGTTAATCTTTTGACGAGAATTACTCAAAGTCATAACTTTGAGAGAAATCTGTTTCTTGCCAATCTCAATGTTTACATCATTGCCATTGGATGATTTCATCCCTGAAAAAGGAGATTTTGTGCTAACATCACCACTTTGACCAAGTCGAGTGTGGTTTGCAGGATTGACCGCTATACTGAAGGGATTGACAAAGTAAAAGCCAGGTTCTTTGATGGTACCTGTATAGTTACCAAAGAGGGTCAAAACCAGTGCTTCCTGAGGTTTGACAACTTTTAAACCAGCATGAGCTAGAGCTGCAATTAAGATTAATAAAAGCCCGATAATAATTCCAAAAACGTTTTCCGAACCAGCACCCATGATAAATATAAAGAAGCCAAGTACGAGTGCCAACTCAATGAGAATCAATGCTACTACACCATTTGGTTTTGAATTGATTAGTTTTTCAGTCATCAGAATGACCTCCTACATTTGATATCTAAATGATATCACTTTAATTTTAAATGTCAACAAAAATATGTAAAAATTATTAAGAGAATTTTAATGTATTGAATTTTCTGAAAATTCAAGAATTTTCTTCTGTTATTCAGGCGAAAATTGTGCTATAATGGTAAAAACTGAAATGGGAGGGAACTTAATGACAGAATTAGATAAACGTCACCGCAGCAGCATTTATGACAGCATGGTTAAATCACCAAACCGTGCCATGCTTCGTGCGACTGGTATGACAGATAAGGACTTTGAAACACCGATTGTGGGAGTCATTTCGACTTGGGCAGAAAATACACCATGTAATATCCACTTGCATGACTTCGGTAAGCTTGCAAAAGAAGGTGTCAAATCTGCTGGTGCTTGGCCGGTTCAATTTGGAACCATTACGGTAGCAGACGGGATTGCCATGGGAACGCCTGGTATGCGCTTCTCTCTAACGTCACGTGATATCATTGCGGATTCTATCGAAGCTGCTATGGGTGGTCACAACGTGGATGCCTTTGTGGCTATCGGTGGTTGTGACAAGAACATGCCTGGTTCTATGATTGCCATTGCCAATATGGATATCCCAGCTATTTTCGCTTACGGTGGTACTATCGCCCCTGGAAAACTGGATGGCAAAGACATCGACTTGGTTTCTGTATTTGAAGGAATCGGTAAATGGAACCACGGTGATATGACAGCTGAGGACGTGAAACGTCTGGAATGTAATGCCTGCCCTGGGCCTGGTGGTTGTGGTGGTATGTATACTGCCAATACTATGGCGACTGCTATCGAAGTTTTGGGGATGAGCTTGCCAGGTTCTTCTTCTCACCCAGCAGAATCTGCTGATAAGAAAGAAGACATTGAAGCAGCTGGACGTGCTGTTGTTAAGATGCTGGAGCTCGGTCTCAAACCGTCTGATATCTTGACTCGTGAAGCCTTTGAAGATGCCATTACTGTGACTATGGCTCTAGGTGGTTCTACAAATGCTACTCTTCACTTGCTCGCCATTGCCCACGCAGCTAATGTTGACTTGTCACTTGAGGACTTCAATACCATCCAAGAACGTGTGCCTCACTTGGCCGATTTGAAACCTTCTGGTCAATATGTCTTCCAAGATCTTTACGAGGTTGGTGGTGTACCTGCAGTTATGAAGTACTTGTTGGCAAATGGATTCCTTCACGGAGACCGTATCACATGTACTGGTAAGACTGTCGCTGAAAACTTGGCTGACTTTGCAGATCTTACTCCAGGTCAAAAAGTCATCATGCCACTTGAAAATCCAAAACGTGCAGACGGTCCGCTTATCATCTTGAACGGTAATCTTGCTCCTGACGGTGCAGTTGCCAAGGTGTCAGGTGTTAAAGTGCGTCGTCACGTTGGTCCAGCTAAGGTCTTTGACTCAGAAGAAGATGCTATCCAAGCTGTCTTGTCAGATGAAATCGTTGATGGCGACGTTGTCGTTGTTCGTTTCGTTGGACCTAAGGGTGGTCCTGGTATGCCTGAGATGCTATCACTTTCATCAATGATCGTTGGTAAGGGACAAGGAGACAAGGTTGCCCTCTTGACAGACGGACGCTTCTCTGGTGGTACTTATGGATTGGTTGTTGGACATATCGCTCCTGAAGCTCAGGATGGTGGACCAATTGCCTATCTCCGTACAGGCGATATCGTCACTGTCGACCAAGATACAAAAGAAATTTCCATGGCCGTTTCCGATGAAGAGCTTGAAAAACGCAAGGCAGAAACAACCTTGCCACCACTCTATAGCCGTGGTGTCCTTGGTAAGTATGCCCATACCGTATCTTCTGCATCACGTGGTGCCGTTACAGATTTCTGGAATATGGAACAATCGGGTAAAAAATAACTAGAAAATAAGCAGTCGCTAAATGACTGCTTTTTCTAGTTATTTGTATTTTCTCATAGAATGTTATAAAATCTTTGCTCTAACTATGATTACAAAGGAGAAATGATGTTTTCACAAAATACAGGAATTATGCTCTACGTAGATGATGTAGCAGTGGAGAGAGACTTTTGGTCTGCTTTCGGTTTTGAAATTGTGAACCACTCTGGAATCCTGGGATTTGAAACTTTTGAGATGAAACCTCACACTGACAGTACGCTGCCTTTCACTGTCTATGCTAAGGATTTTATTGGTCAAGTATCACCGGAGGTAGTCGATATGAAACCCAGCCTACTCTTTGAGTCAGCAGACCTTCACGGTCTTCATCAACGCCTAGCTACAGTGACTGATACCACTAGTTCGATCAATACTCAGCCTTTCCCTAACTTTAACTTTACAAATCCAAGCGGACACTATTTTGCAGTTAGAGGAATCTAATAACAAAAAGGAGCCTGGGACAAAAGTCCTAGCCTCTCAATTGTCGTTGGATTGTCGAGCAAGACGCAGTGGTTGAGTGGGCTCTACTACGCTGATTTCATCAGCTTTTACAGCCCTACTCAACTGTGCGGAGGTGGGACGACGAAATCGAATTCTAACGAATTACCGATTTCTGTCCCACTCTCTCTTGTTTTTTAGCGCGGTGGTAGTCCAAGTGCTATACGCCCATAACGACTAATACGTGTAATCTTCCAAGCAGGTGACCAGGTAACTTCAACCCTGACATCTTCAATCCCTTCAATCTGTTTTAAACCTGCAACGATTTCGATGGGTAAACTTTCTGCACAGTCACAGGCAGTATCGGTGAAGGTCATGACAATTGTACAAAGACCAGCCTCGTCCAAATGAATCTCGTAAATCAAGCCAAGATTATAGACATCTAGTTCCACATCTGTATCGTAAACTTTTTCTAGCTTGTCAATGATTTGATCCCCTAATGCTAAAGCACGATCATTGATTTTGATATCTTCTCTCATTGCATTCCCTCCATTTGTAAACTGCACCTATTTTCTCATAATTCTGACAATTTGGCAAGTCTTTCCCAATCAAGACTGGATACGACATAAAAACTACTGACTAGAAATTAGTCATAGTTTGGACCAAACTGCCCAAAAACCTAGCAACCCAGAGCAAGAGGATATTGGCATAGGTTAAAGAGATAAACTTAGAGAATGATTGAGCTTCTAAGAAATACTTTCTAAAAAGAAAAAGTAGAGAACAGTCATCTCTACTTTTTAAATATTATTTTGACTTCACAGGCTTATCTGCCAAGGCCTTGATAGCTGATGCTATCGTTTCTGCGTAGAGCTTAGCACCCTCTTCTAGTTTGGTATTATCACTTCCAAAGTGAACCTGGTCCGTTCCTTTCCAGATGTCTGGATGATCTTTAGACACCTGATTCCAGTCTGCAACCTCAATGTAAGGATACTTTTGAGCTACTTCACGCACATAGCTAGCATACTGTTCTACATAAGGCTGAGTTGCTTGAGTTTTGTCCCCTTCATAAGGTGTCACAAGTACAAGCTGATGGCCCTTAGGTAGATTTGTTATCAAAGAATCAATATCAGCCTTATAATCCTCAGGGTTATTCACTCCAGTAGCAATAACGACTATTTTAGGGAGGACTTTATTCTGACTGTGGTTGAGCATAATAGCATTGGCTTGCTTGGTATTTCTACTTACTTGACCATCTGTCTGAGCGTCTGGTAGAACCTCTTTAAGTCCAGGTGTTGCACGCAAGGTTACAGAATCTCCGATGATGGATACACCATCGGCAATATTGTAGCGACTTGCTTCTGCTTGATCCGCCATGGTTTTTGTACGGGTAATATTGGTTTGAGCTTGATTGAGGCCATTTACCATCAAATCCGTTTCAAAAGCGCCTACTTGGGGAGCAATAAGCATCACAATCAGTGTCAGCAAGCTAAGGAAACCGACGCTACCCGCAAAGATTGGTTGAATATGCGGAATTTCTTTTACCTTTTGCAATAAGCTACTGTTCTTCCCTGCAATGAAAGGTTCAATCACATAGAAAGAAAGGCTTGCAAAGAGATAAGAGAAGATAGTGGTGAGAATCACAGCTGGTAGATTGCTCATCAACTGAGAGAAAATGATATAAAACGGCCAGTGGAAAAGATAAACGGCATAGCTGGTGTCAGCTAAGAAGCTAATTACTTTTGGCTCTTCAATCGTCGGAGTTTTCTCATGCAAAAGTCGTGCTGCAACGATCATCAAAAGAGCAGCTAAACTTGCCAACAAGAAGCCAAGCAAGTAGGCAAAGAGATAATTGAATTTCACGAAGAAGGTCAATAAGAGTAAAACTCCGAGACCAGCTGAAAAAACTAACAAGGTCTGTTTCAAGTCCAAGGTTTGATTCAAACGTTTGAGAAGAGGTGTCGTATGACGGACCCCTATCAAGGTAGCTAGGACACTACCTAGGAAGAACGGATAAACATGAGTTAGACTTGAAAAGTAAAGCGTTGAGTAGGAAGAAACGATAAAGCTACCAATAAACATTGAAAGGAAGCTAACAACAAAGGTAATTGAAGATAGTAGAAAAACCATTCCCCGTAGTTGCCCACCTGTTTTGGCTTGCTTAGACATGAGCCAAATTGCCAAGCCCCACAAAATATAGTAATGAACTTCAACTGCTAAACTCCAGTTATGAACAAAGAGATGAGGAATGAACTGAGATTCATAACTTCCCCCTGTTAACATTTCATAGAAATTGGTCATAAAACCAAGGACACCAGCAATCTGACCACCAATCCCGGCTACATAATCCTGCCGAACCAAGAAAGTAAAGGGCATAACGACAAGGATCATCAAGACAACTGGTGGAAAAATCCGATAGAAACGTCTTCTGAAAAATCCTAGGATATCAATCTTACCTTTTTGTCCAAATTCTTCTAACAGGAGTGACGTAATTAGGAAACCTGAGAAGGTGAAGAAGACATCAACCCCGAAGAATCCTCCTGGAAAAATCGTCTGAAAGAAATGGTACAAAAGCACCAAGAGTAAGCCTGTAATCCTAATTAAGGAAAACCATTTAATACGCATACGAGTTTATTCTCCGTTCATTAGATTAGTAAAAAAAAACCATCTAATGTTCATTCCATATTACCTTTATTTTATCAAAAAAAGCAGAAAAATCCTAAGAGAAAACTTAGGATTTTAGCTTCAGCCTACTAAACTTAGAAATTGCGCCCGGACTTGTTATAGCCATATTTTTCAACAAAATGCTCACGGAATTCCAAGAGATTGTCATCCATAATAGCCTGACGAACCTGCTTCATCAGATTGAGCAAGAAGTAGAGATTATGGTAACTTGTCAAGCGGATACCAAAGGTTTCATCAGCCTTGAGCAAGTGACGAAGGTAGGCACGGGTGTAGTTCTTACATGTGTAGCAATCGCATTCAGGATCAAGTGGGGTAAAGTCCTCAGCAAACTGGGCATTCTTGACAACCAAACGTCCTTGGCTAGTCATACAAGTTCCGTTACGAGCGATACGAGTCGGCAAGACACAGTCAAACATATCCACACCACGAATCACTCCATCAATCAAGCTATCTGGTGCCCCTACCCCCATAAGATAGCGAGGTTTGTTTTCAGGAAGGAGTTGAGTGGTGAAGTCCAAAACTGCATTCATCTCTTCGTGAGTTTCTCCAACTGCCAACCCTCCGATAGAGTATCCTGGGAAATCCATGCTGACAAGGTCATGAGCTGACTGACGACGAAGATCTTCAAATCCTGCACCTTGTACAATCCCAAACAAACCTTGGTCATGGGGACGACAATGAGCTTTTAATCCACGCTCTGCCCAACGGCTGGTACGTTCGATTGACTTCTTCACATAATCATAAGGCTGATAAAATTGAGGGCATTCATCAAAGGACATCATGATATCTGAGCCCAGATTGTTCTGGATAGAAATAGCTTTTTCAGGTGATAGAAACATTTTAGAGCCATTGAGGTGGTTCTTGAAGGTCACCCCTTCTTCAGTAATATTTCTGCTATCAGCCAATGAATATACCTGGAAGCCACCACTATCTGTCAAGATAGGCTGATCCCAGTTCATGAACTTATGAAGCCCACCTGCTTGAGCAATCAACTCATCTCCAGGACGTAGCCACAAGTGATAGGTATTAGAGAGAATAATCCCTGACCCCATCTCTTTCAATTCTTCTGGCGATTGGGTTTTGACCGTTGCTTGAGTCCCAACCGGCATAAACATAGGAGTTGGGAAGGTTCCGTGTGGCGTGATAATCTCACCCAGACGAGCTCCCGTGTGTTTTTCTTTCTTAATCAAACGATATTTGATTGGTGAATCTGACATTTTTTACCTCCGAAGCTGGGAAAGACAGTCCCAGTTCTTACTTTGTGCCCAAGGGCATACTGTATGATTCTATCAAAAAAAACAGGAACTGTCACGAACTATGGTATAATGAAAGAATGAAATACCAAAAAATTGATTTAAAAGAAGTTCGTCAACAAGCTAAACAGTTTCAAGCTGAACATCCACGTTTATTGCTTGTCTTTTTATTACCAAGCATTTTCCTGATTCTATCCAGCTTCATAAGTCCGTTATCCCTACTTGATGAGGGGATTCTTGAGCAATCATTCTTTACTTTTTTGATGAGCTTGATCCAGTCTTCACTCTTTCCTCTAGCAGTTGGATTCACAAGTTCTATTATCCTAGCTGGTGCCCTTTTTACAACTATTAATCTTTACAGAATTTCTGAGATAGAGCTTTCTTTTAAAGATAGTCTGTCCTTACTTGACAATCGCTTCTTCACCCAGACCTTTCTGACTCTCTTGCTCAAGCGTTTCTATCTCTTTTTGTGGAGCATCCCTAATCTTTTTGGAGTTTACTTGCTCTTTTACAGCAGTGCCATGGCTCGTAAATTTGTAGAACTTCATCCCGAATTTCCAGCTGTCGACGTCACCAATTCAGATATCGAACATTTTCTGCTCACTTTTGCACTCTACTTCTTTGGTAGCGTCTTTCTGATGATTTTGGGAACCATTGCCTATCTGCCGCAATACTACGCTTATTCCCAAGTAGAGCTGCTCCTTTGTGATACCCTTGCAATTGGAATTGCCAAGCCAAGTCGCGTACTCAAAACCAGTCGCTTCCTTATGAAAGGCTATAAGTTCCAACGCTTCGTACTTGATTTACAACTCCTACCATGGTATCTTCTTATCTGGATCAGCTTTGGAATTGCGAGCATCCCTTCTTTCCCTTATATCTATAGTAGTCAATTCTTCTTCTATCAAAGATTACTCGAAATCAAGCGGAGAAAAGTTTAATGTGAATGATTAAAACCAGCACCTTCTATGGAAAGTGCTGGTTGTTTTTATTTTAAGAAAAGGATACTCAAGAGTGCTAGGATTGCTGGTCCGCCTTGCTTTAGAATGATTTTTTTATCTGCTGTTAAAGCACCATAAGTCGCTGCTCCTATGACAAACAACACAAAGATTGTTACGATTTCTAAGCTATGCGAGAAATAAATCCCATACAAGAGAAACACACCCAGCAAAGCATTATAAATCCCTTGGTTTTTAAACAGTGAGGTGACAGAGGGTCGAGTCAACTCTTCCTTGTCCATATTAAAGACTCAGCTGGTTGCATCTGATTGGGTTGCCATACTCTCCAAATAAAAGATATAAAAATGTTCGAGGGCAACAAGGGGCGCTAAAATAGTAGTAATGATTGACATCGTTTTCTCCTTAAAATTCTATTTTTTCTAGACCTGACACTAGTTTCGTCAGTAAAGTTGTTAGCTCTTTCTGCTCGGCTGTCGATAAGATGCTCTCCATCTGTTCCTTCACTCGCAAATGATGTTTAGGCGGACTGACTAAGAGTTGATTCTTGGCTTCTTGGGTTAATTCAACTAAGACTTCTCGCTGATTGATTGGATTACGCTTGCGACTGACATAGCCCTCTGACTCTAGTATCTTAAAATGACGGGTCAAGGCCGCCTGGTCGATTTGCAACTTCTCCTGAACGGCAATCTGGTTGCAGGGTGACTGCTGCAGTAAAAACTGCAGGATTTGATAGCGGGTCAAACTAATTCCCAATTGTTTCTCAAAAAGTTGAGTAATGGTCTGATCTACTAAATGGAGCTGGTAGAGTAATTCATTGATTTCTGACATTTCTATTCCCTTGTTAACATTTGATTTGTCAACTATTGACTAATCAAATATAATACAAGCAGATTAAAAACTCAACTATTTTGCTCACTCCGAAAAAATAGCCTCTTGGTTTCAATCCCAAAAGGCTATTATTTCTATATTCTAGATAAAATCCAGCACTAACCTACCAAATCTGCTCGAAGGATTTCTCCCTCTTTATCAATGACAACTTCTATGGCATGGCCTGCAAAAATTTCTTCACGATCATCATAGTAGAGGGTCAATTCTCCGTCTTCGTTAATCGATAGTTCACTCAAGGAAAGTGAGTTGGTAAAATACTCTTCTGTTAACTCCACATCATTTTCATCTGAATCTATCCAGTCTTGAGCTGTTTCCCACAGTTCTTTGACAATATAGTCTTTAATCCGAGTATCTTGAACTTGGAAAGTTCCCATAAATTTCTTTAGATCATCAAAAGAACTTGGAGGGAGACTTTCATCTGCACTCGCAGCAAAGATAGCATGAATCTTACCACCTTGATAGGTGATGAAGCCTTCAAACCAAGAATAGGCTCTGTTTAAGGTGAATTCGCCAATATCGTCTTGAATGATGACCGGTTTTTGATAGGTTTCAATCAAGGTCTCTAACCTAGAGTCTGAGGATTGGTCATCTAGGTATTCCAGCAAGTGGTAGCAGTTATTAGCTACTTCTGACATATATGGCTCTAACTCCATGAAGGGGCGTTTTTGGCATTTGATATGATGAATTTTGTAGGGTTCAAAACTAAAGCCCCATCTCTTTTCTTCAAATTCCTCAGGAGTCAATACCCATTCCAAACGTCCCTCACGTTCAGAGAAGTCCTGAGTTTCAACATTGATACTAGCTTTAAAATGAACGGACGGCATTTTACAACCATCTTTTAAAGAAGCAGCCCCATTTACATTTTGGAGGGTAAAAATCAAGAGCTCAACAATTTCTCCAGTAAATTCCTGTTCAAAATCATCTCTTGTTTTCTCAAATGGAGTTTTTAATCGATTTGTCATTCACTTCATCCTTTCTCTCTATGCTTAAAAGCGTTATCTTAATTTTGTATTCGCTTACATTCTAACATGTTTTAGATTTTATTTCACTTATCAATACTATTTTACACAAAAAGAAGCTACACTTTTAAATGTATAGCTTCTTATTACTCTTAGTTCATAGATACGTGAACGTGGTCATAGTGGTTTTCTGTGATACTACCACGGTCTGGCATTGGATTCCAAGTGTAAGCCGGTCCATATTTACTTGGGTATGGTGCGTAGAAACGTTGTTTCCAGATGATGTAGCTAATGCCACGGGTCGCCATGTTCTGGATCGCATAATCTGCAATTTGGTCTCCAAGAGCTGAGCTTACTGGAACCATAAAGTCAATTGCAAGGCCTTTTCCGTGGTCTCCGCTATCTCCAGGACGGTAGCCGCTAAATGATGTGATACCAAACAAGTTAGCAATTTCTTCTTTAAAGGCAGCCGTTTGTGGTTGTAGACCTGCATTTTCTGATTTTGAAGCTGCAATACTTGCATAATCAGGTGCTGCTGGTGCTGCATAAGTCGCTGATGAACCTTGACTTGCTTCAGCTTGGTAAGTTGATGGTGTTGATTGAGTCTCTGCTACAGTTTCTGTAACAGGGGCTTCTGTTGTAGTGGTTTCTTCCACTACAGGTGTTTCTGCTACTGCTTCTTCTGCTGGTGCTGAAACTTCTGCCGTAGTTTCTGTCACTGGTTCTGCTGCTGGTACTGAGGCTTCTGTTGTAGTTTCTGCTACTGCTTCTTCAGTCACTTGTGGTGCTACTGCTTCAACTTGAGCTTCTGTTTCTTCAACTGGTTGAGTTAAATCTTCAACCTGTACAGTTTGGTCATCTACAGTGACTTGGTTGGTTGTCAAATCTGCTCTTGCAGTTGTACCTTCACCTGCCTGAGCTGTGTCAGGGGTTTGGATTTCAACTTCCGTCACTTCTTCCTCATCATTAACAGTTGTAGTAAGCACTGTCTCAGGGAAAATCAGATCAATATTGCTGATCTTGTTCAAGTTAGCAAGAACGGTCACATCCACTCCCAAAGCTTCGGCAATGGTACTTAGAGTATCTCCATACTGAATCGTATAGCTTGTTTTATTCTCATTCTTAGTAACATCGTTTTGAATTTGCTCAACACTGCGCGCTGTCCATACTAGTTCTTCTGCTTGAGTTGCCAATACAGGGGCAAAGGACAAGGCTACTGTTGATGCTAAAATAATTCTTTTCTTCATACTATCAAACTCCTTTTCAAATGTAGTACCTGTCTATCATAACACAAAGAAAATAGAAAAAAAGCCCTTTTGGGGCTATTTAACAGAACTGTACATTCGTTGTAACAAATCACATTACTTGAAATAGTTTGTTAGTTTCTTGTCATCAGGCTGACACATTCTTCTTAAAGAAAGTTCTAGAAAGAAAGCGAGCTAATGTCTTCTAAATGCTCTATCTGTTGATTACAAGCTGCAGATGAGGCAAGGAAATTGATACTCTGAATTCCACTGTTTTGAGCAAATTCTATATCCAAAGTCCGATCGCCGATATAATAAGTCTGCTGAGGATTTAATCCATACTTATCTAAAAGATAAATCGCAGCTTCTGGACTAGGCTTCCGAGCAAAGCCACTTTGATTGGTTAAAATTTCTGTGAAATAGTGGGCCAAACCCAAATTCTCCAAAATTGTAAAAGCATTGTCCCCTTTATGGGTATAAACAAACTGCTCAATTCCTTGCTGGTCTGCCCAAGCTAAGATTTCACGCGCCCCTGGCATCAGAACCACTTGAGCATTCTTCTCAGCCAAGCTCTGAGCACGAACCTGATTGAGCATGTCTGCATCCAAGCCTCTTTCTTCTCCCACCTTTTCCAACAGATCTTGAACGGAAGTTTGTAGAATAAAGGCACGAACCTCAGCCTTATCATAAGGAATGTCAAACTGGGCAAAAGTCTCTTCGATTCCTGCTAAAATAGCCTCATAAGAGTCCAATAAAGTTCCATCTAAATCCCAGATAAATCCAATTTTTTTCATATGTCATCCTTTCAAAGAGATATATTGCTTATAACGATAGTGCAGGAAGAACCATCGAAAACCATTATCCAAAAGCGTTCCTGCCCAAATACCAGGCAAGCCCCAACCAAGAACAATTCCCATCAGATACCCTGTTCCGATACGGATACACCACATTCCGATACTTGTAGCATAAAAGGGGAGGCGTGCATTTCCCAAACCCTGCCAGACAGCTGTATAAATGACTGTTCCCGTCGTCATAGGGGTTCCTAGTAGAGAGAACAGCGTCACCATAACACTGGCTTCAATAGCCACAGGATCACTAGTGTAGAGGTGGCTTAGGGGCGTTCCGAGAGCATAGATACTAAGTGTTAAGGGCAACATAAGAAAGAGGGAAAGCCAAAAAGTTTGCTTACTTAAGTTGTCTACCCTTGCCCAATCATCTTCTCCAACTGCTCGAGCCACCTGCATGACAGTTGCTGTAGCGACACCAAAGGCTGGCATATAGTTAAACTGAGTCAAGACTTCACCGATAGCATTTCCTGCGACTGCCTCAGTTCCGAAAGAAACCACCAAGGCAATAATGACTACATCACCAGCCCTCATCATGAGACGTTCTCCCGCTGCAGGTAAAGCCAAAGTCAGCAAGTCTTTATCCAGTCCAAACCTTGGTCTCGTATATGGAAGTTTTAATTGTGACCACAAAATCACAACCCCGATCAAACGAGATAGGATGGTCCCCCAAGCAACACCAGCTATGCCCATATCAAGAACAAAAATAGCGATACTTGAAAAGACAATATTTAAGGCATTGGATAAAAGACTTACATAGAGAGGAAGCCGAGGATTATGAGTGGCGCGAATCAAGGCACCCAAACTAGTCATCAAGCCCAAGAGGACGATTGTCCCACCGACCAAAGCTAGGTATAGTCCACCACTCTCAGCTACAGACGCTTCTGTCCCCAAAAGACCTATCATCTCTTGTCCTACAAAGATGGACAAGCCCCCTAAAACTAAACTCAGTAGTAGGGTAATCTTAAGTGCTTCTGTCACATGATAGGCTAGTCTAGATTGATCTTTCTGTCCCACACTTTTTGAAATGACACTGGAAATAGCCGCTCCCAAAGCAATAAAAATCGCTTGGTAAATGGTGATAATATTGCCCGCTACAGATACACCCGAAATGGCTATCAAACCTAGATGGGCTACCAGATAGCTGTCCACCATTCCCATGAGCATCTGCAAGAAATTTTCACCCATGGCTGGCAGAGCTATGTCGAGAATGTCTTTATATTTCTTAAACAATCCTTCCTCCTGATGAAAAGAAACTCAGTTAGTTTCCCAACCGAGTTTACTTCCTCTCTTTTAAAGTCCTAGATAAGATTCTACTGCAGTCTGCATCTCTGCTGCTGCAACAGTTGTCTTGTGACGAACTGGAGCTGTTTCAAGGCCATCCACTGCTGGTGGCACTGCTACTCCTGAAATTTCGTGTAATTGAGCCAAGGCTTCAAAGTCGCTAAGGCCTGATTTTCCTGTCACAGCTTCTACTGCAACGACTGGGAATTTGTAAGGACTAGCTGTTGAAGCAATCACCGTCTTAGTCACATCGCCTGTTGCTGCTTGGTATTTTTTATAAACTGCTGAAGCAACTGCTGTATGAGGGTCCTCGATATAAGAATCTGACTCGTAGACACGCTTGATTTCTGCTGCTGTTTCTGCTTCAGTCGCATACTCTGCTGCAAAGAGGTCCAAGATCTCTGTATCAAAATCTGTCAATTCATACTGACCTTGAGTGTTCAAAGCATCCATGAGTTCAGCTGTCTTAACCGCATCATTACCCAAAAGGTGGAAAATCAAGCGCTCCAAGTTTGAAGATACCAAGATATCCATAGACGGACTAGTGGTAACCTTAAACTCACGCTTCTTGTCATAGACACGAGTTTTAAAGAAGTCTGTCAAAACATTGTTGTCATTTGAAGCACAGATCAGTTTCCCAACTGGTAGACCGATTTGCTTAGCGTAAAAGGCAGCCAAGATATTTCCAAAGTTTCCTGTCGGAACGGTGAAGTTGACCTTGTCACCAGCCTTAATCTCACCAGTTTTAACAAGCTGAGCGTAAGCATACACATAATAGACAATCTGTGGTACCAAACGGCCAATATTCATAGAGTTGGCTGATGAGAACTGGAGCTTGTTAGCTGCTAATTTTTCACGAAGGGCCACATCGTTGAACATATGCTTGACGTTGGTTTGAGCATCGTCAAAGTTTCCATCGATAGCGATAACATGAGTGTTGTCCCCAGTTTGAGTGGTCATTTGCAACTCTTGTACCTTGCTGACACCATCTTTTGGATAAAAGACGATAATTTCAGTTCCAGGAACATCCGCAAATCCTGCCATAGCAGCTTTCCCAGTGTCCCCAGATGTCGCTGTCAAAATGACAATCTTGTTTTCCAAGCCATGTTTCTTAGCTGCCGTTGTCATAAAGTATGGCAAGATAGACAAGGCCATATCCTTAAAGGCAATGGTTGAACCGTGGAAAAGTTCCAAGTTGTATTGGCCATCAAGTTTGACAAGAGGAGCAATAGCTGGTGTATCAAACTTGCTGTCATAGGCGTTGGTAATACAGTAGTCCAACTCCTCTGCTGTAAAGTCATCCAAGAAAGCTGACAAGACCAGCTTAGCCACTTCTTGGTAAGAAGCATCTTTTAATGTGTCAAAATCCAAATCTACCTTTGGATAACTAACCGGAGTAAATAAGCCTCCATCTGTTGCCAAACCTTGCAAAATCGCCTGGCTGGCTGTTACGGTATTTTTTGCGTCTCGCGTTGATTGATAAACTAATGTCATAAATCTCTATCCTTTATCTATAGTCTCATCCATTATAACATGATTTTTCAGAAAATTCTTCCTTTATAAGAAAATTATAGAGTCAATTTTTCTTTCAAAGGCTCTAAATAGGTTGTTTCTTGCTGACCTCTCATTTCAAGACCTTGCTCTGCTATAGCTAGCAAATCTTTTGAGAATTGAACAATTCCAGCTGTCTCCTCATCTGAAAGCTGTTTCTGAGAAAACTGGCGTCTCAATGACTTGTAGTCACGACCAAAGTGTTCAAAGAAAGGAGCTGTCTCTAGGTAAGCTTCAAGCTTGTCTAGATTTACCAACAAACCTAGATGAAAGGCTGCTGAAGCAAAGGTTCGGTCTAGGGGTTGCGTACAAACACTACGGAATTCAACCGTCCCTCGAGTTGTTAGGTCTTGATATTGGTAACTACGGTGCGTTTGAAAATCCTTCTCTTGAGGAACAAGCAGAGTTTCTTTTCCATTTAGAGTATAGGCCGAAACTTCCTCAGTAGCTAGGTAATCTCTAGCCCGAATCGGAGAAAAATAGTAGGTTTCCCCATCTCGTTCTGCTGTAAAAATCGCAGAGCGGTCTAGATAATCAAAGAAATCATCCTCATCTTTGAAGAGTTTTGCATTGACACCAACATTCTCTGGATAAATCCCATGCATGGAAGCTTCCCAAAAAATATCCCGTGAAATCTTAGTATCCCATTCTGCTCCCGAAAACTCAGAATTGGCAAATAAGTAAGCTTTTGCTGCTTCAATCTGAGTGAAAGCATTGATAACTCGTAGGTAGTTAACAGTCGATACATCCAACTGAACTTGACTCCCACAGATAAAAGCACCGTATTGTGGAAAGTCATGCAAATCAGCTCTATCTTGGCGACTTCCCATCTGTAGGTAATCCATCAGCATCTGGTAGCGTGGATAAGCCACCGGTCGATTGTCATTGATATCCCAGTTTGGATGAATTCCCCACCCCTGGATAGCATGATCCTTTTGGCCTAGTTTTTCCTGAATGACCTTCATATAAGCTTGAAATCGTCCTTCGACCTCTTGGATTTTCTGGGCTCTACCAAAGGCAAACTCCAAGGTCGTGTAGGAAACCTCAAACAGAATCCGATCCTGACTTTTTGGTTCTACAAGTTGAATCGGATTTCCGTCCTGGTCCTCCTTTTCAACTTCCAAGCTGAGAGCATCCACCAGAAAGCGCATCAAGTCCTTACTGACTTCAATGTCTGTCGCTTGCCCATTTACATGAACGATAGGAAACTCCAACTCAATCCCAATATAGAGATCTGGATTTTCTTTTATATTTTTTAAATAACGGTTTTTCAATAACTGAACAGAAGGGGACATAGATACCTCTCACTCTAAATTCTCTTACTAGAAAGATCAATTGCTTTCTATATTATACCAAAATCCCCTCGAGAAGAAACTCAGAAAATTTGCTGAAAACCTTAAAGAGGCGATCTAAAGTCAACTTTTCTAGTATTTATAGGTATTTACTCGTCAATGCATCAATCTTACTTGTTCAATTTTCACAGTCTTATCAACCGGTTAAGCGATTACATGGTTTTTTACCTCAAAACCATTGTACTATAGTAAATATAGTGATATACTTCACATATAAGTAAATAAGAGGGCAGTTCAAATTCGACTTCACTTGAAAACCTCTCAAGCCAAGCCCCTTTTCCACTGCACCTTAACGACTAATCAAGGAGGATAGCTATGAAAGCTGTTGTTGTAAATCCAGAAGGCACTGGTGTTGCTATTGAAGAAAAAGTTCTCCGTCCACTCGAAAATGGGGAAGCTCTTGTAGAAGTTGAGTACTGTGGTGTCTGCCACACTGACCTCCACGTTGCCCATGGTGACTTTGGTAAAGTTCCAGGACGCGTTCTCGGTCACGAAGGTATCGGTATCGTCAAAGAAGTTGCTCCTGATGTAAAAAGCCTCAAAGTTGGCGACCGTGTCAGCGTAGCTTGGTTCTTTGAAGGCTGTGGTATGTGTGAATACTGTACAACCGGACGAGAAACTCTTTGCCGTTCCGTAAAAAATGCAGGCTACTCAGTTGACGGCGGTATGGCTGAACAATGTATCGTAACTGCAGATTATGCTGTTAAGGTTCCAGATGGTCTCGATCCAGCCCAAGCTTCTTCTATCACTTGTGCCGGTGTTACTACATACAAGGCTATCAAAGAAGCAAAAGTTGAACCAGGCCAATGGGTTGTCCTCTATGGTGCTGGAGGCCTTGGTAACTTGGCTGTCCAATACGCTAAAAAAGTATTCAACGCTCACGTTATCGCAGTTGATATTAACAATGATAAACTTGCCCTAGCTAAAGAAGTTGGTGCAGATATCGTGATTAACGGTCTTGAAGTCGAAGACGTTCCAGGTCTTATCAAAGAAAAAACAAACGGTGGTGCTCACTCAGCTGTCGTAACAGCTGTATCAAAAGTTGCCTTCAACCAAGCAGTTGACTCTGTTCGTGCAGGTGGTCGTGTAGTAGCTGTTGGACTCCCATCTGAAATGATGGATCTAAGCATCGTCAAAACAGTTCTTGACGGTATTCAAGTCATCGGATCCCTTGTTGGAACACGTAAAGACTTGGAAGAAGCCTTCCAATTTGGTGCTGAAGGTCTTGTTGTTCCAGTCGTTCAAAAACGCCCTGTGGAAGATGCCATTGCTGTCTTTGATGAAATGGCTGCTGGAACCATCCAAGGTCGTATGGTTCTAGACTTTACTCACTAAGATAGAAATTAAGCAAAGAATCGAGGTCGGGACAGAAAATCCCACCTCGTTTTTTTGTAATAAAATTTTGACACGACAACTAATTGGACTTGGGGCATTTTTTAGACGCCCAAGAGCACTACTGACGTAAACTTCCTAGTCCCTCTGCTTTTTTATATTAAATTTTTTTACCATTTTATAGATGATTTTATAAAAAATTGATATATCAATATTTGTAAAAATGAAAATTTGAGATTTTTTTCACTCTTTATTATAATTAGTTGCTTTTTTTCTGAAATCGATTTATACTTAAGGAGTCTTAAAGTTTTCTTAAACTACAAGTCAAACATTTTATAAGGAGGAATGACAATAATGAGTATCGGAATCATTATTGCGAGCCACGGTGAATTTGCTGCGGGTATTCATCAGTCAGGATCTATGATCTTTGGTGAACAAGAAAAGGTTCAAGTTGTAACCTTTATGCCAAACGAAGGTCCAGATGATTTATACGCCAAGTTCAACAATGCTGTGGCTGCATTTGACGCAGAAGATGAGGTTCTAGTCTTGGCTGACCTTTGGAGTGGTTCTCCATTTAACCAAGCTAGCCGCGTAATGGGAGAAAACCCTGAGCGTAAATTTGCCATCATCACAGGACTTAACTTGCCGATGTTGATTCAAGCCTACACAGAGCGCCTTATGGATGCTAATGCTGGAGTGGATAAAGTCGCTGCGAACATCATTAAAGAAGCCAAAGATGGCATCAAGGCTCTTCCAGAAGAGCTAAACCCAGCTGAGGAAGTTACAACTGCTGCAGCTGCTCCTGTAGCCCAAGCTGCTATTCCAGAAGGAACAGTTATCGGAGACGGTAAATTGAAAATCAATCTTGCTCGTCTTGACACACGTCTTCTTCATGGACAAGTCGCAACTGCTTGGACACCAGATTCAAAAGCTAACCGTATCATCGTTGCTTCAGATAACGTTGCAAACGACGATCTTCGTAAAGAGTTGATCAAACAAGCTGCTCCTAACGGAGTAAAAGCTAACGTTGTACCAATCAAAAAATTGATTGAGGTTGCAAAAGATCCTCGTTTTGGTGAAACACACGCCCTTATCTTGTTTGAAACACCTCAAGATGCCCTTCGTGCTATCGAAGGCGGTGTGCCAATCAAGACTCTTAACGTTGGTTCAATGGCTCACTCAACTGGTAAAACAATGGTCAATAACGTATTGTCAATGGACAAAGACGACGTTGCTACATTTGAAAAAATGCGCGACCTTGGCGTTGAATTTGATGTACGTAAAGTACCAAACGACACTAAAAAAGATTTGTTTGACTTGATTAGCAAAGCTAACGTTCAATAATTAAAACTAAATAGAAAAGGAATAAAACCATGTCAGATATTTCATTCATTTCTGCTATCTTGGTTGTAGTTGTTGCCTTCTTCGCAGGTCTTGAAGGTATCCTCGACCAATTCCAATTCCATCAACCAATCGTAGCATGTACCCTTATCGGTCTTGTAACTGGTAACCTCGAAGCAGGGGTTATGCTTGGTGGATCACTTCAAATGATCGCCCTTGGTTGGGCTAACATCGGAGCTGCCGTAGCTCCTGACGCTGCCCTTGCCTCTGTTGCTGCTGCAATCATCATGATCAAAGGTGGTAACTTTACTACTGAAGGTATCGCAGTCGCAACTGCAACTGCAATCCCTCTTGCCGTAGCTGGACTTTTCTTGACTATGATCGTTCGTACAATCTCAGTTGGTTTGGTTCACACTGCTGACGCTGCTGCTAAAGAAGGAAACATTGCTGCTGTTGAACGCGCTCACTACTTTGCCCTTGCTCTTCAAGGTCTACGTATTGCTATCCCAGCTGCACTCTTGCTTGCAATGCCAACTGAAGCCGTTCAAGGCGTATTGGAACTTATGCCAGAATGGCTTAAAGGTGGTATGGCTGTCGGTGGTGCTATGGTCGTTGCCGTTGGTTACGCTTTGGTTATCAACATGATGGCTACTCGTGAAGTATGGCCATTCTTCGCTATCGGTTTTGCTCTTGCAGCAATCTCTCAATTGACTTTGATTGCCCTTGGTGTCATCGGTGTTGCCCTTGCCTTCATCTACCTCAACCTTTCTAAACAAGGTGGAAACGGAGGAGGAGGAGCTGCAACTTCTAACGATCCAATCGGTGATATCCTAGAAGACTACTAGAAAGGGGAACAATCATGGCTGAAAAAATTCAATTATCAAAATCAGATCGCCAAAAAGTTTGGTGGCGTTCACAATTCCTTCAAGGTTCTTGGAACTACGAACGTATGCAAAACTTGGGTTGGGCTTACTCTTTGATCCCAGCTATCAAGAAACTTTACACTAAAAAAGAAGACCAAGCTGCTGCTCTTGAACGTCACCTTGAGTTCTTCAACACTCACCCATACGTAGCTGCTCCAATCATGGGGGTTACTCTTGCACTTGAAGAAGAACGCGCAAACGGTACTGATATCGATGACGCTGCTATCCAAGGTGTTAAGATTGGTATGATGGGACCTCTTGCTGGTATCGGTGACCCAGTCTTCTGGTTTACAGTACGTCCTATCCTCGGTGCCCTTGGTGCATCACTTGCTGCGACTGGTAATATCGTCGGACCACTTCTCTTCTTCTTTGGATGGAATGCAATCCGTATGTCTTTCCTTTGGTATACACAAGAGTTTGGTTACAAGGCTGGATCTGAAATCACTAAAGACATGTCAGGTGGTATCTTGAAAGACATCACTAAAGGAGCTTCTATCCTTGGTATGTTCATCCTTGCCGTTCTTGTACAACGTTGGGTGTCAATCAACTTCACTATCAACCTTCCGGGTAAACAATTGTCAGAAGGTGCCTACATCGTCTTCCCAGAAGGTCCTGTTACAGGTGGAGAATTGAAGGGAATCCTCGGCCAAGCACTTAGCGGATTGAGCTTGGATAGCGTTCAACCACAAACCCTTCAAGGACAGTTGAACTCATTGATCCCAGGATTGATGGGACTTCTCCTTACTTTCCTTTGCATGTGGTTGCTTAAGAAAAAAGTATCTCCAATCACAATCATTCTTGCCCTCTTTGTAGTTGGTATCGCAGCTCGTTTCTTCGGTATCATGTAATCTCGGTGAGAATTTACAAACAAAAAAAGAATCAGGTTTATCACCTGATTCTTTTGGCTCTTTGTCAAATAGTGTTGATGAAGAACCTAATGAAAAAAGAATCCAACAAAAATTGGACTACCTGTCTCCGGTTGGATACCGAAGACGGTAGCCCTAGGGTGTTTTTATTAAATTCTCACTTTTTGGGGTCAGTCCCTAAGCCTGATAGTAATTTTTTGTTCATACTATTCCCCTTTAGTCATTTACTACTTTAAGTTGCATTGCTTTAGCTACTTCTTCTGCCTTTGATCCCTTAGGTGTATGGATTTCTACATCTGGGTTACAGTTATCCACAAAATAGAAGTATTCTGTAATTTCTGTTACACTTGCTGGAATTGTAATAGATTTAATTGATGATGTCCCCCAGAATACTAATGTTCCAATACTCTTTGTTCCTTCTGGGAATACAACTGATTCTAATGAACTGTCAGAGTTGAAAACATCATCTTCTACTGTTTCTATTGACTTACCAAAGTGGACATACTTTAACTTATTGTCAATCGTAAACGCACCTTTTCCAATATATCGTACTGTATCTGGTAAAACGATTGCCTCACAATGTTTCAAGTTCGCAAGACCACGTTCTCCAATTGCGATAACAGGTTTACCTTTAATTTCCTTTGGTACACGAACAACCTTATCGTCAGAAGTACAACTATAGATGACATAACCTTCTTCCCATAAATATACGCATGTTAATATATTAATATCTTTAAGGATTTATAACTATAGTTCCTTAATTTTCCCAGTAAAAAAACGAAAGGCACCACAAGTTATTTATGTGTTTTCTTTAAACGATTCATGTACTTCTGTCGCAACTTCTCACCCGCCTTTAATTGCGGTTGCGATAGATTGAGGACCTAAATATGCATCCCCTGTTATTAGTTCATTTCTATTGTATTCTGATGTTGACCGAAAGTCAAATTTTTACCTTTCATCTAGAACACTAAAGTCTACTTTTGTTCAATTGCTGCAACGACAAGGTCACATGGAATAATATGTTCACTACCTGCCACTTCATGCGTTGATCTTCTTCCACTTTCATCTGATTCACCAAGTTCCATTGTAATAACCTTTACACCAGTTACTTTCCCACTCTCATCACGCAATACTTCTTTAATATTCTCTAAGAAATGGAATGTAACACCTTCATTGTGTGCATCTTTGATTTGTAGTGTAGCTTCTAGTATATTGTTCATATGGTCATCATTCTTTTGTTTTAGGTTTCAGCGCTTTTAATATAATGGATGTTGGCCTTTTTGTATACACTAAAATAGGGTTGGTGGAAAATTTCCATCAACCCTAAAAATTATAGAACCACACAAAACCCTGACCAGAGATGGCCAGGGTTTTGTATTTCAAAAATTATTCTGTAAATTCTATAGTTACTTTTACTTCAGAATCCATTGAAGAAAATATTGTTTTATAATAATTGATTGCAGATTCTTTAATTTCACTCTTAAATTTATCTAAATACTCTGCTTGTTTATCACTAGAAAGTTGGTTAGCGACCAATTTCCCAGTATCAATATCTTCTGTAGTTCCACTTAATAACTCTCCATGACTATCATATAAATCATAAGGATTATCTTTTGAAAGTTCAACACCAATTACTTCCAATTTTGGAACAATAACCTTATATTCTTTTTCGCTTATTTGTTCAACCTTTACACTACTTTTAATTCCAAATTTAGCTTTATAATTTAAAATTACTAATGCTGCTTTTTTAGAGAACGGCACATCAAACCCAAAAACTTGAGTTGTTTTTGTTTCAGAAATAATTTCATTAATTCCCGCATTCAAAAATACAACTTCATTCACTTTTTCAATACTTTCGATATTAATTGACGATTTGACTTCTGATTTATGTTCCTTAGGTAAGAAAAATAGCACTCCAATAGCTATAATAGCTATTAATACCACATTCAATAGTACACTAAACATATTAACTTTCTTCTTTAATATAGACAAGATAAAAAAACCTCACTTTAAATAATCTATCTAAATTTTACACATTCTAAAGAAAATAGTCAATATTTTTTCGTACTATCTTCTAAAATTAATTGTGCCTATTAAAAATGAAATTAGTTTGTTGCATTTGATTATATTTTTTGAACACCAAATCCATTTAAAATTGAGTGCTATTTTGAGCACTAAAAAAGGGCTCTTTGTCAAATAGTGTTGATGAAGAAATTTAGGAAGGGATTAAGCAACTAATTGTTGCTTAATTCCTTTTTGTTTTGGGCCAAACATTTTTGTTATTAAAATAATCCTATTTCTAAAATGGTAATAGTTTCTAAAGCCGTAGGCATTTCTTTTAAGCACTTTTATTTTATTGTTTATTCCTTCAATAGGGCCATTTGTTCTAGTTGGATACTCACAAGTATTTTGAATATATGGCAAGTAAGTCATAAGAGTCTTTAATACTCTTTTTAAACCAGGAGATAGGTCTAATTGCGTAGCTGCTTCAATCGTTTCCTTGAATTCTATATAATCTCTATCCTGTATACATTCACGAAGTGAATGTACAACCTCATAATCATTTTTAAGAGATGGATTTTTTTCTAAGATATAATCTACGATTCCTTTACTTGTTATGAAGCTTTCAAAAAGCTTATAACGATTATATTTATAGTTCTGAAGTTCATTAGAGTTCTTTAAAATTAACTTCCAATAATGTTTTAACTTTCGATATAATTTAGAGTCTTTATAGCGATGCTTATTCATGACACGTACCCGAGTTCGATTTAATTCTCTATTTAAGGCTTGTACGATATGAAAAGGATCAATGATAATTTTAGCGTTAGGAAACATTTCTTTTATTAATTGAATGTACGGTAAGTACATGTCGATGGAGATAGTTTTTACCTTTAATCTAGTCTTAGGCTCAAAACGATGAAAATACTTTTTCAAGCTGTAAGATTTTCTATCTCGTACAACATCGACCAGCTTGTGTGTAGTGCTATCACAAATAATGAAGCTCATATTACTATCGGAAGATTTGACGGATTTAAATTCATCAAAACACAAATGCTCAGGTAAATCGTGTAATGGTTTAATCTTTAGTAAACGTGTTGTATCATCTATGATACGTCTTACCGTATGAACTGAAACATTTGTTTCTTTTGCGATATAGGTTTCAGATACTGTTTCACTTATTTTTGATTTAATTTCGTTTTTTAAGCGTTTAGAGATATGACAGTGTTTTTCTACGATTCGACTAGTGTCTGCGGTAAATGAAGAGCCGCATTCTCTACAGAGAAATCTCTGCTTGCGTAGATTTAAGTAGGCCGCTAGGCCTGAAACAGAACAGAGAGTGATACGAGATGTTTTCGTGCCGTTTTTAACGATATTATTATTTCGGCTAACACACCCACAAACGGTACAAAATTCTGGTTTATGCGTATAAGTAGCTGCATAAAATAAAGATTTTCTCTTTTTAAATATCTTCTCTTGAACTTTATTATCCCAAATAATGTTTTTATCTTTGATTTGTAGTGTAGCTTCTAGTATATTGTTCATATGGTCATCATCCTTTTGTTTTAGGTTTCAGCGCTTTTAATATAATGGATGTTGGCCTTTTTGTATACACTAAAATAGGGTTGGTGGAAAATTTCCATCAACCCTAAAAATTATAGAACCGTTCTTTTTATATCTCATTTATTCAGCCAAGGCACCCATTGGATCCCATGGTGCAAGGACGATTGGTTCTGCTTCATAGGCAGCTTGTTCTTCTGCTGTTAGTAATTCTTTACGAACAACGATTTGGTAAGTGTATTCGTCCATCCAGGCATCTGAGGCAACAAAGTAACCATCTGTCCCAACCTTGTCTCCCCAAGAGTTTTCAACTTTCCACTTGATTGATTTACCATTTTCATCCAAATCAACACCTGTCAAGACCATGGCGTGAGTCATCAAGCTCTCGCTGTAGTCCAAACGTCCTGCCTTGTCTTGAGTGAGTTGAATGTCCATGCTTGATTCAAAGTCATAGACATCTGTCGCAAGGATTCCGGCTTTACGGTTGCTGAGCTGGCCAACATCTGAACCAAACCAAACAGTTTCTCCTGTCTGCATTTGGGCAATCGCCAATTCTTTCAAGCGTTCCATCGGTACGTTAATGTAACGAACTGCAAGGCTACCAACCACATTTCCCAACATCTCAACTGTATAAGATTTACCGTAAGGTTTATCAGCAGTTGGAGCATTGATCACAGAAACATAGTCTTCTAGTGGAAGGTCAACGTATTTCTTGTAAAATTCTTGTGGAGTGATGCCTTTTTCGCTTTGGTAGTTGTTGTCCTTATCACGATAAGCAAAGTCAAATTTACGTGGTGGAAGACCTAGTGACATAGCAAGGAAGTTAAAGATTTCTTGCAAGAGGTCTTCTTTCTTAGCTTGAACAGTCGCTTGGTCTGCACCAGAAGCGAGCAAGTCACGCAAGATTTGAGCATCTTGACGAAGCAATTTGTTAAGAATTGCATTGAGCTCACGGCTGTTGCTAGATGAAACTGACTCAGGATAAACAGACTTGGGAACGACACCGTATTTCTCAAAGAGGGCAACCACCATATCCCACTGTCCACCGTCTTGTTGAGGGGTTTGAAGTAGGAAGCTAACCTTGCGGCTTGTCAATTCTTGGTCTGCAGTCGCAATGACTTGCTCCAAGAACCAGTTTGATTTTTCATACTTGTCCCAGAAGAAGGTGTGGGCTTGTGACAATTCAAAGTTTTCAAGTTTGTATTGAGAGATGAGTTTGTGACGGAAAGTGTTGAGGGCCGCAAACATCCAGCAACGACCAGAAGCCTTCTGGTTAGTGACCTTGTCCTTTGTCAAATCAAGTGAGAAAACAGGTGTGTTATCTACATGGCTTTGACGACGCTCAAGGGCTGAAAAAATTCCATTGTGGCTGGCAGCATTTTCGATAGCTTGGTATTTGACATTTGCTTCATAATTAGCAAATAATTTATCTGTAAATGATTCTTGAATCGCGTTCATAAAATCCTCCTTTTATTCTACAGTCTATTATAACTCTTTTCACAAAGGAAGCAACCAAAAACTGAAAAAGGTAAGGATATTTTCCTCACCTTTTTCAAAGATTACACAGTTTACCCAACACTTTCGAGCAAACCTTCTAATTCCTCTTTGGTCAAGCG
Source organism: Streptococcus nidrosiense (assembly GCF_042140045.1). NCBI lineage: Bacteria > Bacillati > Bacillota > Bacilli > Lactobacillales > Streptococcaceae > Streptococcus > Streptococcus nidrosiense. Next base: position 623,127 of record NZ_CP152419.1, on the reverse strand, counting down.
ACGCCATTCCCCACGCTTCAGATTTTCATCCAAGGTCAAAGTTCCCATGGTCAGACGTTGCAAGTCCACGACTTCCTTACCGCAGTATGCCACCATACGCTTGACCTGATGAAACTTCCCTTCTGCAATGGTCACACGGATTTGGCTTTGATTCTTTTCTGTATCTATGGTTACAAGCTCCAGTCTAGCAGGTTGGCAGGTAAAGTCTTTCAGCGGAATCCCCTGAGCAAATTTCTCTACATCCTCTTGGGTCATGATTCCCTTGACCTGTGCCAGATAAGTCTTATCCACATGACGTTTAGGAGAAAGAAGAGCATGAGCTAACTTGCCATCATTGGTCAAGAGTAAGAGTCCATGCGTATCAATGTCCAAACGCCCCACTGGGAAAACTTCCTTTGAACGAGCTAAATCATCCAACAAATCCAAAACAGTCTTGTGTTTAGGATCTTCAGTTGCTGAAATAACACCCTGGGGCTTGTTCATCATATAGTAAACAAACTCCTCGTAGTCTAACTTTTGCCCATCAAAACAAATCTCGTCTGTGTCTTCATTGACTTGCAGCTTGGCAGATTTTTCCTTTTTGCCATTGACCGTCACGCGCCCAGCCTTTAGAAAGTTTTTGACCTCTGTCCGACTTCCTACGGCGCAGGCAACCAAATATTTATCTAATCTCATAAAGATATTATACCATGAAAAATCTTAATCTTATACTCTTCGAAAATCTCTTCAAACCACGTCATCGTCCCCTTGCCGTACTCAAGTACAGCCTGCGGCTAGCTTCCTAGTTTGCTCTTTGATTTTCATTGAGTATTAGTACAAAAATAAGCCGCCTGATTGGGCGACTTGATTTTTTATAGGGAGATTATTATGAAAAATTTTTAGGAGTTAAAGTTAAGTTCTCCTTAACTTATGCTTATAGTATAAACTAGATTCCTAAAAGTTTTCTTAAAATTTTCTCCTCAAACTTAAATTTCTTTAAATCTTCACTGTTAAAATCAAACGTTCTAGCAATACAGTTAACGATTAGTTAAAAGTTAAAACCATAAAGAGGAGCAACAACACAAATAGTGATATGCTAACAAGCAAGGTTAAGACTTTAACAAGCGTATTGCTTTGCCAATAGCTTGGCTTTCCGATATTACTAGTAGCATCCATAGAAAAGATTTGAGTTTGCCTTGGTTGAATGGTTACAAGAATAATTAAGAAAATAGCTAGTATAATGGTTAAAATTATCAATAATTCAGTCATTTAACTACCTCAAAAGTCCTATCAAGGTAAATAATAAACCTATCAAAATAACTAACCCCAACAAGAAGGAGAAAGTTTTACTAATCTTTTCACCACGTGTAGCTTTTTCTTTTTTGATGGGTTGTTGTTTCATCTCTTCCATACGACCTTCAACATCCTCATAAAATAAATCTTTTTTAGTCATGGCTTTCTCCTAAAATCGTTTGCATCCTATCTTGGTATGTAATTGGATCTACATAATTAGCATAATATCCTTGCTTACCTAGCGCCTGTCCCATCTCTGTAACGTTAGAAAGAGCTAACTCAATGGTTTGAATCATGTCATCAACTGATTCCTTAGCGAAAATATGATTTGGGGCAATATAGCGACGATTATGCGCTGTTTCTTCAAAGGCTAGAATCAGTTGGTTGTTCTCAAAGGCCTGGCGAACAGCCTGGAGAAGTTCATTACCGTAGTTGATATCCAAATAGATATCTGATAACTGATAAAGCTCCTGAATCTTTTGGGGACTGGCATTTTGATAGAGTACGACATTGGGGTAGCGGATCATATCCAGTAACTTGGTCGACATTTCTGTTACTGCTGCGATTCGGAAAGTAACCTTTGGCAGACTTTCCACTAGCTTTTCGACTTGCTCTAGTTGATCCGAATTGGTCACTATCAAGGCATCAGGACGAACAAAATTATCGCGCTTAAAGTGATAATGATAACCCAAGTGACTAAACTTATGATGGAATTTTTCATCCGTCAATTGCAGAGCGCGTTCATAAGTCGCATAATCTGGAATGATAATGGTCTTAGCTCGAAGTTGATCATTCTCCAAGATCAGTTGCATATTTCCTGGTATATCATTATGCAATGGTTCTTGCCAAACCAGGATATCCTGACCTGATTTTTCTGGAAAATGGAAGGAAGTCAAAAACGATGTAGATAGGGTATTAAAGAGAATATGGTCAAGATTCACCCTCAAACCTTGCAAGAAGTCTATGATAAAGGCCACTCGACCAGAAAAATGGCGCAATCCTTGACCTTCCAAGGTCAAAAGAATATCACCTGTGACATGGTTTTCCAAAATAACTTCTTTTTGATCTACGTTCCGATAAGAAGTCATAATAGCTTGACCAGATCCATCAAAGGTAGTCTTAGCAAAGCAAACTCCAAAACGATTGTAGTGATCTACTTGAAAGATTCGGCCTGCTGGTGTTTTCCATTCGACTTTTTTCACCAAACGAGCCTGTAAGCCATCTGCAAAATGAATCACTGCTCGTTCTTGATTGAGGTCATTGATGGTCCCAAATTGATTATTCCCTGCAATCTCCCAAAAATCTGGAACGGGAACTTGGTTAAAGTACAAGGGTTTACCACTGTCATACCCCAAATAATAGGTGAAAGGTGAGACAACTCCATCTGGTAAAAATCCATCGGGTTCAATAACCACAGCCAAATCAGACAGTCCTGCTTCAGTCAGACTATAGTGCAAATCTTGGCTTTCTTGATTGTATACATCAAATAACTGAATCATCCACTACCTCCTTGATTGTATTTTCCCATTTGTTCAAAATCTCTTGAGTCAAGAATTTCTCAGCAATCTGGTAGGATTTTTCTCTCATACTTCCCAAACGATTTTCCAAATACAATTGGCAGATTTTTTCTGCATAAGCTTTCTTGATTTCATCTTCTACATGGTCAAATGAGCTTGGAATCAAGTAACCATTTTCGCCATCTTCGATGAAGGTTTGATTTCCATAAGGAACATCAAAACCAATCAATGGCAAGCCAGAACCAATTGCTTCCATGAGTGTCAAACCAAATCCTTCACTTGTAGAAGCGGTTAGATAAACTTCATACTGTGAATAGATTTGAGAAAGTTCTGCATGGCCCTTGAGTTTAATATACTCTTCTGCCTGACCTGCAGCAATAATCTCATGTAGACGTCCTTCTTCGCCACCACTACCGTAGATATCAAAGGTTAATTCTGGCAATTCCTTATGAGCCTCAATCACAGCCTTGACAAGCCAGTCAATATGCTTTTCCTTGGCTAGACGCGAAGCTGTAATGAGAGAAAATGGTTTCCGACTCTTTTGTGGTTTTATTAATTGGTCAACACTTCCAACTGGAATGGTCACAATCTTAGGAGCATGTGTGGTATAGTGAGCAAACTGTTGCTCTAAAACTTCCTTTTGACGATCCGTTGAAACGATAAAAAGATCGACCTTATCTGCATTGGTAAACTGGTAATCATAATAGTTGTTCCAAAGGATATAATCATCATTGGTCGCATTTTCACTGTAATGCTCCGCATGAACAACTACCGCTAGATGCGCCGCCTGCGCTTCCTCAAAGACCACCTGCCCAATACCTGTCTCACGATCTAAAATCACTAGATCTGATTTACTTAACTGAAGTGTCTGCATGAAGTAACGGAGCAAGGCAGGCTTCCCGTATAAAATGCGATCCTTGAAACGGTAGACTTCCTCAGTCCCTTGATTCATGAACATCTCATAAGCTGGAGTCCCATCTTCATTGTAGAAGGTTCTTTGGTAGAGATTCGCTGCATTGTCTTTAGGAGCAAAATACTCTGTGCAGTAGCGTGTATATGAGAAGTAATCCTTGCGGATCAATTTGCCAGCATACACATACTCCACATGTTGGACAAAATCTTTTTCCTCATCTACCAAATAACAAGTGATAAACTTGTCTTCATCTGAGAAGAAGATTCGTTCAATTTTCCCGTTTCTTTCACGACGGCTTTCTACACCTTCAAAATAAGCCAAAACATCATCTACAGTCACACTGGTCGGTGCAATCTTGATGTCTGTGAAGTGAGTGTAAAGCCAGATGATCTGATCATCATCAAAACCGATATTTGCGGTTAAATGCTGGATATTATCGCCCAAAATCATGTCTGTAAAGATAAACTTCGACGGCAGATTCAGGCTGCGAAAAATACCCGCACGATAAGCTTGGGCATATTCAACACCACTGCTGGCCCAACCAATTCCTAAATTTATATTGTAAATTGTCATATTGTCCCCTTTTTATGGAAAATAAGTCATAATTTCCCCATCAGGCGAAATGTCTACTCGACTCAATAGAAGATTTCGAACCATATCCTTCTTGACCTGCTTTTTCATCTCTTCAAAGCCATTGTAAGCTTCTTGATAATACTCAACGATAGGATTCTTTTGAGCAGCTGATTGACCACCAATCGCTAGACTCAATTGTTGCAGGTAGTCTACCTGCTCTACCCAGTTATCATCTATTGCTTTTAGCAATGCTAAACGCTGAAAATGAGAAAAGAGATCAAGTGTTTCTAGAAGTGTTCGTTTCTCTTGTAGACTCTTTTGAACTGTTGTCTCCAGAACTAGCTTAATCGCATCCTTATCCGTCATATCTAACTCTCGCGGAACTGCATGGTAAAGAAAACTGATATTTTTAACGATAAAATGATACAGTTCTTCTCTACTTTCAAAGGATTCTTCTGACAAGCTTTTTCTTACGAACTCATCTAGTACATCTACCACAAAACCATCTAGATCCTCAGTTCCATCAATCAAGCGGTTTCTTTGACTATAGACCATCTCTCTTTGGATATTCATGCTCTCAGCATACTCTAAAGTTTGACTCCTTGATGATCTAGCAGCGCTATCGCTTGCTTTCTGCGCTTTTTCTACTAATTTTCGATAGCGTCTTCCTTCTAGGGGTTCAGGACTTATCTGTTGGTTTACTGTATAATCCTTATACATCTTATGCACCCAAGGAGGGCCAAACTTCTTGATAACATCGTCTTCTAGTGAGACAAAAAATTTTGATAAACCAGGATCTCCCTGCCGACCAGAACGTCCTCTAATCTGTAAGTCAATACGTTTACTATTCATCCGTTCTGTACCAATGACAACTAATCCACCAAGCTCAGCAACTCCTGGACCAAGCTTAATATCGGTTCCACGACCAGCCATAGATGTCGCAACTGTCACCGCTCCCATGCGACCAGACTCTGCAATCATCTGAGCTTCACGCGCCGCATTATGGGCATTTAAAACGTTATGAGCAATTCCTTCCCGTAACAATAGGGAGGAGTAGAGTTCAGACATTTCTACGGATCCAACAAAAATCAATAAAGGATTACCCTTTTCATGATAATATTTAATCTCAGCAAGTGAGGCATACACTTTTTCAGGTAGGGTAACATAGAGATTATCTGGATAATCAATTCTCTGATTCGGACGATTTGTAGGAATTCGAATGACTGACATCCCATAAGTTTCTAAAAACTCTTTCTCTGCAACCTTTCCTGTTCCAGTCATCCCAGAAATTTTTTTAAACTTCTTGAATAAGCTTTGATAGGTAATTGAGGCCATTGCCCGAGTTTCTTCAGACAAAGAAACATGCTCTTTTGCCTCAATGGCTTGGTGTAACCCACCCTGTAATTTGGTCATTTCTAATAAACGTCCCGTACCTTGATCTAGCAATACAAGTTCTTCGTCTTTCTCGCCCTTACGAATAATATAGTCTTTATCCCTTTTAAATAAGGTATGAGCTCGTAGAGCAAAGATTAAGTGTCTTGCTAGTACGCTATGCTCTTCGGAATAGAGATTATCAATACCTAAAAAGCTCTCCGTAGTTTTAGCGCCCTTAGTAGTGAGCCATACTTCTTTTTTCTCTTCTTTAAAGATATAGTCTTGGCCCTCAACTAGAGTTGTCATCAAGGTATCAATAATTTCATAGAAATTAGACTGTACTCTAGGTGAGCCTGAAATAACAAGTGGTATTTGAGCGCTATCTAGCAAGACTGCATCAACTTCATCTATGATGACAAAGTTAAATTCGGGCATATATTTTTTATCCTCACTAGAAGCTAGATTATCAAGCAAATAGTCAAAACCAAGACCACTGTTGGTAGTATAAACCACATCTGCACTATAAACTTCCCGCTTATCCTCTGGTGTTAACTCTTCATCATCATCTTCTTCAGGAAAAGGAATCCGAATCGTCAATCCTAGGAATTCGTAGACTTGTCCCATTTCTTCTGCATCACGCTTAGCAAGATAGTCGTTAGTAGTCACTAGCATGACACCTTGCCCTGACAAAGCATTGAGGTAAACCGGCATCGTAGCAGTCAGAGTTTTACCCTCACCTGTATTCATTTCAGCTACATTCCCTTGATGGATGACAATCCCACCCATGACTTGTACATCATAGGGGAACATCCCCAAGATTCGCTTATCAGCCTCTCTGACAACCGCAAAAGCCTCTACTAGAATATCATCTAAGCTTTCTCCAGCAGTTAATCTCTCTTTAAATTCTTGTGTTTTACCTGCTAATTCATCATCTGTTAGCGAGGCCATCTCTTCTTTTTTTAGATTGATTTGATGCAAGATTTTTTTCACCTTGCTCAATTGTCTATTGTTATTCCACATCTTGTTTAGAATAATCCTCTTCTATTGAAAATGAATGAAAGTCAACTGATTGAAAACCTGCGCTCAACAGCTGTACTTTGTAATGATAGGCCTCTTCTGGATAGGTAAAGGTGAAATCAAAATCTTTTTCAATCACTTGATCGACCTGCTTATCATAACGATCCATAAAAATGAGTCTAAAATATAAACCATTTTGAGGTTGAACAGTCATCTGACTAGACAAACGGTAACGATAGCCCCTTTTTAAAAGAGGTAATGTTGGGGTTAAGCGATTTCCTTGAAAGTTAAAACTTGATGTCCACTCATGAATCATAGTACCAGAATTCACCATACTATTTTCAAAATAAACATGATCACGTGAATGGTAGATAACAACTGAACCATATAAAAAGCTATTCTCTGCTAAAACTCCTAAGCTGGCCCCTCTAAATTCTCCCCAATAAATTTCTTTATTCCGTTTGATAATCATTAAAACTTTCTCCCAAAATTTTGCTCTAATACTATCTTATAAAAATTCATAAACCATGTTGTACTTGTAGCACTATCATCGTTATGGCGACCCGAAGTACCTTTTACCATGATGTGAGCCCCCGAATGATAAAGGGCCTCTACTAATCCCTCAAAAGCGCGTGGATCATAATCTTCCTCTTTCATATATGAGAGTCCAAAAATTGTTTGGCTAAAATCTGCTTTTTTAAAGGCAGTCCAAAAGCGGTCATCCAGTGCTCTCATGGCATCTATGCTAGCATCCCCCTTAGAATGATGACGTAAGATATCAAAAGCAGTCGGGAAAAGTCCAGGTGCTTCGAGTCTACCTCTTTCAGCTATCAAGCCAAGATTGGTTAAGGGTTTAGCAACTATAACTGCTCGGGGTTCAAAAAAAGAGCTATAATACATAGAACCATAGGTCCCCATAGACATCCCTGAAAGGATTAATTCCTTATTTGAAAATCCTAACAAATCTAAATACTCTTGAATAACATTTCGAATCCCATTTTCAAGATATTCATCGCCTAAATAGAAGGCTCCACCATCTATTCGAGGATCAGAAAATAAGATAAAAGGGGCTCCCAAATATTTCATAATACCGAAACCTTCAAACCCTTCTGCTCGTCGATAACCAGAAAAGTAGATATTCAAAGGTGGCTTAAAGTCTCCTGGATAGAAGAAGTAATTGATTTCCTCACGCTTGTCATTATGAATAATGCCACCACCAAGAACATACTTACCAAATTGGTAGCGCGTTAAACGCTGGTGAAGAGCTCCTATTTTCAGACGTCCTGCACCTCTAGCTTCTAAAGAAACGCTGATAAATGAAGAAAAATCATCATCCAGTACTAGGGCAGACTTCATATCTTCAACTGTGAAAACTCGTTCTTTGACAAAATTAGCAGTAGATCCATCTTGAATATTTCTAACAATGAGGCGAATGTCACAAGTTAAATCCTTCTCATATTCTAGCCAGAGCTCAACTGGATTGAAATCACTAGCTCGGATATTATACTTCCAGCTGATTAAGGGGCGGAAGTCGTCACCGTACTTCCCTAATAGTTCTAAATTTTCATAACCATTATAACGAACCTGCCCCGTAAAAGCAGGATTGACAATCATATCAATCGCAACTAACTTATCCCCATACTGACCTCTAAACAAGGCCTTAGATAAAAGTCGTAAAAGTTCTGCTGGATTTGAAAAATCTGTTGCTTGAGCACAAGTTTTTTTCAAAAAATCTTGAACATCTTCTGATTGAGGTTCAGCTGTATCGGGATAGAAAATAGTATAAGGAGTCACCATTCTCATCAAAGGAAGCAAATCAGATAGATGCTCAGGATTTTCAACTAAAACAGCTGAAAAAGTCTTTAATCCTTCCATTTTCATGACCTTCCTTATGGCAGTCGTTGATCCTGGCCAAAAGAAATGCCAGTCCATATTCTCAGGAAGTTCATAGTCATGGCTCCAATTTTTAGTTCCTATCTGCAAAATCTGTAATTTATTACTCACTATTTGCCTCCTCTAACCATTTTTCCCACTTATCTATAAATTGATCACCTGTATTTTGTCGAATCTTATCAATTGAATAAATTAAGGCTTGATTCCAATATTCCAAGGTATCTAAAAAGTAGTGTCCCGCTTTACTAAACTCTGATAAATCCGATAAGATATAACCATTTTGTAAATGGGTAACATATTCTGACTCTGAAAAATTGATTTGAGGAATTCCTGCGCTAATCCCTGCAATCTGAGTGTAAATATTAGCGACTGGATTTAAATCAACAATTAAACGAGTGTACTCTAACTCTCGAATCAAACCCATCTCATCATTTAGATTGATAATCTTAAAGCGATAATCATCTCTAGTATTTTCCTCTAGTGTATTTTCTGCATCAGATAGCACAGAATCTTTTAATAGATCCCTTGGGTTAAGACGTTCCATAATCAGCGAATCAAGTTGCTTCTCCAGAGCTTCTATTTGATAACCTTCTGCATTGAATAATGAAAAAACAACCTCCGTCAAAGGATTTTTCGAGACAAAATGTAAGATTTCATACAAAACTTTTGGATCTTGTTGCATCTGTACATCTAATTGGACATAAATTTTTGATTCCTTTAATCGTTGACTAACTCCTAATTTCAAACGCGTATCAAAAGAAGGTAAATGATGCATTTTTGAAGTAAATTGGGGATAAGTCTCTTGTAATCGCTCAAGAAAATCTTTTCGATCACTAATCAAAAATCTGGACTTCTCCACTACCTGACGATGATCTTGTAAATTATCTGCTTGATTTCTTTCAATAAAGAAACTTATAATTTTAGGAGCCTCTTCTGGCAATCTTTCTAACAATTGATTTTGAAACTTGGTGTTAGCTGCCAAAACAAATGAATCTCCAACCTCATAATCTCGATTTAAAAATTTTGTTAAGAATTCCCAGATAACTTCATCTATACTATCATAAGTTAATTTCCCAAAACGGTAGCCTACTGCTGGATTTACCTTTACAATCGGCTGTTCTCCTTGCAAATTTTCCCTTAATTGCCACTGACCTTTGGCGTTGTAATAATAACGAGTAGCTGGTCTTTGATCCCTATACTCTAGAATACTAGACAAAAAACCACGGTCATCAAAATAGCAAATAAAATCAACTTGGTTATCTTTAAAATACGTGATATAGCTGATAAATCCTTCTGAACCATATTCAATTTCAGCATAAAGTGCCCCTTGCTGTTTAACTGCAATTACAAAGGGAGTATAGATAAAGTCACAATCTTCATCCCACGCTAAATCCTTTAATTGTAAAGGATGCATCTCCTCGTTTTCAATATTTTGGATAGCATCAAAAACCGAAAAAACTTCCGACTCCAATAGATCTTGTCTATGTAGCAAATAACGCAGATGAGGATGATAAGTCAACCATAGTATCTTAGATTCTAGGTCTTGGCGTTTAAAAATTCGAATTTGGTGCAACACATCATCAAATTCTAAGCGATAGGGAGTCCTATACCAAGGTACAATACTTGCCTGCCAAGATTGATTGTTATTTTCTAAAAAAGGGATGAAATAATACATATATCCTCCTCACAATTATGAATCAATTTCTAAGAGTGGTCTATAATTCTCATTTAATGTCAAGGCATCAATTTCTTCCTTGATATTAAACACCATGCCATTAAAAATAAAGAATAATCCTGGAAGCATCGTTAGTTGCATATAGCGCGGATCATATAATACAATCAACATTGGTAATCCTGCCATCAGAACAGTATAAGTAGAGCCAATAACTGCAAAACGCAAGATCAACCAATTGATATAACGGCTTGTTTCTTCTCCTGGATATATATTATAGATATACTCCCCAGATTTTTTCATCTTCTCAGCAATTTCTTCTCCATTCATATTAATAAAAGAGAAAGCAAGTCCCAATATAAACAGTACCACAATATATGTATACAGCCAGACCGGTCGTCCAATTGCAAATTGGCCTATCCAATCCTGTATCCAGGAAGTATTTGGAAAAATAACTTGGAGTAACATTAGAAAATACTGCGGAATAGATACCAAGGACATGGCGTACATAAAAGGCATTCCCCCTGCAGGATTTAGCTGAATATCCAAATAAGAATAGCGTTTAAAACGATTGTGAATCGTAATCTTATTCACTAAAATGCGGTAGCGTGCCCTTTGCATGATGACAGAAATATATAAAAAAGTAAGAGAAAGTATAAGCAATAGTCCAACAAATAAAGGGCCAACCTGTAATTCTATAATGCTATTGAGTATATTTTGTGGCATACTAGCTACCATACTAGACATCAAGATAACTAGAGAGCCCCCTACACCAAACAAAGAATTCAGATCCGATAACCAGACTAAGAAAAAAGTTCCTGAAATTAAGAGTAAAACGTTCAAAATCAATACTAACCCATAATTCACCCCTGACTGAATTGGGAGATTTAGGGTAATGGCTAACGATTGGATCAAAGCTATTACAAAAGTTAAGATCATTTTTCTTCGATCTTGAACTTCAATTGGTAAACTCCCCAATCCAAGTTTTTTAGACATGCTAAACATTTGCCACAAAATCATAGCCGACATCCATGGAGACAGTCCAACTGAAAATAGGGAAAGACTCCGAAGATTGCCACCTGTTATAGCAGTTGAAAAGGCTAAGAAAGCTGTAGTTCCACCCAAAAAATTCGTGTCATTTACGTTTACAAAGGGAAGAGTCAATCTACTTCCTAGAACATAAATGAATAAGAAAGAAATCGTCCACATGACTCTTTTAACGACGACCGATGTCAATTTTTTCTTCAAATTTTTCTCCTACTTTATTTAACCAATGAAATGTTCTAATAAAAATGGCTAAATCTATAAATAAATCTTTTCCAATAATGATATTCCCTCATCCTAATGGATGAGGGCAATCCATAACGATCATGCTCTAGATATCCAAAACCTGCATCACTGCATCAATCAATAGTTTTTTTGTAAAGTAGCCTTGTTTCAAGGCATAACTAACTTTATATACATTTTCAACCATGTGTTGATAAGCTTCTGCTGTCGTTTCTTCTACTAGACGATTGGCCTCTTCCAAACTATCCACTACATAACCTAAGCCTTTTTCCCTTATGAAACTGGCATTTGAGAGATAGGATGGCACTACTACTGGAATTCCAGCAGCAAGATAGGTGCTAACTTTATGAGAGATATTCAAGCGATAGTAGTCTGCCTCATCCGCTGGATTTTCGCTGGTTCCCCATACTAAACCAAATCCTCCCTCTGACAAAGCAAGAAGCAACTCTGGATCGGTTTTCCAACCTTTAAAGGAAACTGTTGGGTTACTATTCTCTTGATTTGATTCTGAGAAAATATCGAGAGGGGTTGAGTAAGCCCAGTTGGATAAGTGCTCAAAACGCTCCACACTACCCGCAAAAGATAGTTTTTTCTGAAAAGCAGGTTGTCTCAAAGGATAGTCATGAACATGGTCCCACATGCCTTGGATAACAATTTTTTGAACTGTCAATCCTTCCTGAATGAGCCGTTCCTTCATTTGTTCTGATGGAACAACTACTAGATCCGATTGATTGTACATTTCAATGTACTCAGGCATCAAGTAATAATTTGATGGGAACATAAGGGGTGGAACATCATGAATGAAGGTAATAATTTTCGTATTTAAAATCTTACATTTTCTAATAAAATTTTGATCGTACTCCCTACCATTCCACGATGGAGATTGATAAACGACAATATCACCGTAACCCACTCGAGCCATGACACCATCTAAACGGCTATTCAACTCACCTTGACTATCACTATAAATATCGTAAAAGTAAAAACCAAGCTCGTGAAAGTCTAACTTTCTTGCAATTTTAACGGTTTCATTCTGGGCGATCAAAGCTGTACTCTGACCAGACATACCGTAAATATTTGTAATATTTATCTTCATAATCCTATTTAAATCCTTACGACAACTTGCTTATTATAAATTTCATCCTCAACTAGCTGAATTTCTTGATCAAAATTATGCTCTGCGGTATGCTTATGTGAGAATTTTACTTTTGAAGTTGCTCCCATCTTAAACCACTCATATTCGGAATCAATATGACCTAAATCAATCGCTTGTATACCTTTTTTGCTTAAATGATAAGCCAAAACCTTAGCTGTAGGACCAAGCATCAAGAATACTACTTTACCATCGGCATGCTTCTCTATCGCTTCTTGAATTGACTGAACTTTACTGTAGGCATTTCTAGAAGGGCAGATAATACGCTCAACTGACTGAGCATTGTCAAAAAGGTCATTACCAACTCCTGAACGTGAATTTTCACCTTCGACGATCAAGATATCTCGTTTATCCCAAAGTTTCTTTAATTTTTCAAAGTGAGCCACTGAAGCAGACTTATCTTTGAGGTCCATATAAGGACGAGATATAAAAGTCGAACCATAAAAGCTTGCTGTACAAAATCTATGATAAGCTTCTTTATATTGTTCCAAATGCGTTTGCCAAAAATTGACAGCTTCTGACTTGTAGCGTTCTAAGTCTTCAAAAACATCTGAAAGACAAACTAGCAATTCTGGTGAACTTTCTAGTTGGATCATATTTCTAAGCTGTTCTGCCAGTGTCACATCGTAGTCTTGATAAGGAATCCCGTGTCCCATCATGATATCCATTTCTCCATCCCCATAGCGAATAACAGAAGAATGATGTTCTAGTATATAATCAAGACTCTGCTGGATATCCAGTACCTTTGGATAGGTTTGAAGCTTTTTTATAGGTAGCTCTCCGTTTTGACAGTAGGTTTCAATAGCTAGGGCCATCTCTTCCGGATGCGCTTGGTCATAAAGAATCTGACCTTGTTCACCATGGGCTACACTCTCAAAAGCAAATACTGGTTTTCCAGCTTCTTGGAAGCGCCTAATGATCCCGTCAACTTCGATATCAGCATTAATATCCAGTAAGAAGTCACAGCCTTCAACTAAACTATCAATCAAAGCTGGTTGCCCAGCTATATCCGATAAGACAGAGACATTGGGGTAGGCTAGTAAAGCTGTAATACTATCAGCTACCATGACTGGGGCAGCTACATAAAACTTGACATCTGGTAGATTTTCAATCAAGTATCCCATATTTCTCAAGTCACTTGAGAAGGTATAGACTAGTGCTGAATGTTGAATCCCTGTGTAGTGATTCACCTGTTCTTGTGTCAAATAAGGAGTTACCTCGTTCATGTCCGACCAATCTTGGGCATTGTAATACCACCAAACATTTCGATAAATGGAGCGTTCATACAGTCCCCATGGTTTTCTCTCTGTCAAATAATGAATAATCGGTGGATAAGTCCCAGGTTCTGGTCGATAATCTGAAAAATGCATGTGCAAGGTACTACAATTATATTTAAAGTCTAAAGCCAACCAATGGTCTTTAAATAAGATATTCAAGATACTTTGAACATCTTGAGCAACCTTGTCATGCAACTCATTGATCATTTCAATTAGCTGCTTGCGTATTTCTTCTTGTTTCCAAAGACGATTATTGATTAGCATCACACCTGAATTAAAAATATGTTGACCAAAATAAATTTGTCCACCCAAATCTTTAACAGCACCCAAGGGATAGTCTCCCAATTCGACAGCAAACAGGGAACTTAGGTCTCTTGTGACAACCAAATCACAGTCCAGATATAGGACCTTATCTTCCTCAACAAAATCCGAAATAAAACAAGGTAAAAATGCTTCTTTATGAACATTTGTCACATATTGGTTGAGATGGGAACCATTAACACGAGCATTGACAATGTCACAGTCTAGTTTCTTTAATTTACGATTAAGATTATAAAACCATTCTGTCGGAAAATCGCTGTTCATCAGATAAAATCGAAGCCCTCGATTATGACAACAGATTGATTTGATTGTCGTTAGCACCTGATCAGCAGATTGATAATTAGCGGCTAATGCAATTGCTTTTTTTTCAACTTTTTTTCTCTGTAACTCTTTTATGGCTTCTATCATTTCCAGAGGAGATTGAGAAGGAACCACTGTTCTCTTTAACTGATTTTTATTGGTCACATCAAAAGTCAATACCGGTTTTCCTGCACTGATATAGCGATTGACAATAAATTCCATCGGACTTCCCTTATGAATATCCAGATAAGCATCTGACTTCTCAATCATCTCATCAATCACCACTCCTACCATATTAGGGTACAAATAAACATTTGGATACTGATCAAAAGACAGAAGAATGTCCCCCATATCTGTATAGGTACCAATATGGAAAGCAACCTCTGGAAGTGACTGAACCAATTCCTCCATATAGAGTAAATCCTGACTATCTGTAAATATAAACAGATTAGTATCGTGGCGTTCATAAACTCTTTTAATGGTAAAACGTCCTACATAATGGGCAGCAATCTGATCATAACTAACATCTCGAAAAGCCCACCATAAATCCCAGTAACGATAACCAATTAACGTTTTCCATGGTTTTTGATGAGTTGTGTAATGGATAATAAGTGGTTCTTTATCCAATTCAAAATGTGAATCCCAGTGACTATAAAAAGCAACCAAATCATGGCCTACTTGAAGATTGAAACTTTTATCCAACTCCAACCAACGATGTTGAAAAACCAAATTAAAGATTGTCTGATCTCCATTAAAGCCTTCAGGAGTAGCTTGTTCAATACCTGACATATACTCTACTGTCTTATCAAACAGCATAGTGGTAATATCCTTCTCCCTCCACTTTGGGCTATCAATGACCAACATTCCAGAGTTAAAACCGTTTCCATCCGCATCTCTCACTGCTGCTAAAGAGCAGTCACCTAAATCTAACTCAAATAGTGGACTCAAATCTCCATGGACAATGATATCACTATCTAAATAGACTACTCTCTCTTCTGTAATCAAGCGTGGAATTAAGTATCGAGCATAAGCTATCGGTGAAATGTGCGCACGAGTTTTCCACTCAGAATCAATCGTATCACCAATATAAACATCCTCTACAATACTTCCTAACTTCTCCACTTGAATTTTAAGTTCATGGAACCAATCACTAGGAATATTCTGATGCAGAATATAAATTTTAACCTGTTGATTATAATACAAAATAGACTTTATCGTCGTAAGCATTGGAGTAAGATAATTCTTATCTCCAGCAAGAACAATTGCTTTCATATAAATCCTTTTATGAGTTTCCTAGTATAAGTATGCTTTTTTTTACAAAATTCATTAAAAAATAGTTTCTAATATTCTTCCACACTAGATTTCTGACAACTACTTTGCCACCTTATTTAATTGAATAATGTTCAAGAAAATATACATTTTCCCTAATACGTCGGGCAGTTTCCGTAGATTCCAAATCATTTTCTCCTGCTTCGTATAATGAAAATTTCAATCCTTCCAAATACCAACGGGCATGCTCACTAATATCATACCCTAAGGCTGCTAATATAGCTAAACGCTCCATTCGTGCTTCGGGAGCAAAACTAAGTTTTTCTTCTGACATTTTGCAACCTGTTTGACTAGTATCGTGCTTACGATAGGTGTAAAGACTTTTCTTTATAAAAATTATTTTTCTACATTGTAAAAACAATTTATACATGATAAATGCATCTTCAGCCAACTTATTTTCGGGGAATCTAACATGATTAAATAATTTCTTTTTAAACAATTTTCCCCAAGGAGATACAAATGACAAATCAATTTTTTCCAATTCTGGAATCTTCATGATCAGTTCATCACGTCCATAAAGTTGCTCTACATAGTCTTCATCCGTAAAGTGTATGTAAAAGCAGCCGTCTTTTTCAGAATATTGATGATAGCTCCCAATGGCTATATCTGCATCATATTCCTTCAATTTATTAAAAAGGATTTCTAATTGATGCTCATTTACAATATCATCTCCATCTACAAAAGCCACAAAATCTCCATTTGCAATGTCGATTCCAAAATTACGAGCAGAGGATACTCCTCCATTTTCTTTTTTAAAATAGCGAAAACGTGAATCTTTGGCAACATATTCTTTACAAATCTCTGCCGACTTATCTGGAGAACCATCATCGATTAACAAGCATTCAAAATTTTCATAGGTTTGATGGTGAATACTATTCAAACATTCTCGAAGATAATTCTCCACGTTAAAAATGGGAACGATAATACTGACCAATTCATTTTCCATTCAGTTTTTCTCCTACTCAATCGTCATATCACTTCAACTATTATCTCCAACCATCAACTACTATAATGAAAAGATGGTTCTTTCATAGTCAATATTTTTTGAATAAAAATCAAATTAGTTTTTCTTAAATTTTTAATTAAACGAACACAGTCTTGATCGGTTAAAGTGTTGCACAGTATAGTTATCTGGTGACATATAATCTACTCATCACATCTCACCTCATCCATTGATAAGAGAAAGTCCAGTTCCTCTAAACGATGTGTTTCGCGGCTATCTAAAAATCCCTCTGCGATAGCATATCCATGCCAAGTTTTTAAATAATGTTTATGTTGCTCCAAATAGTTACTAATATCGTATCCTTTTAGAGCTACCAAAGCAATTCGTTCCATACGAGCATCTAAATCATCTCGCATTATTTTCTCTGTAAATGATTCATGAGATAGACTTGTATCTCTAAGACGATAGCAATAAAGATTTTTATGGGTATAGACTATTTTACTAGCCTGCATAAAACACTTATAATTAGTCCCAAGATCTTCACAAAGCTTTCCTTCCGGAAAAGAAATATGCTCAAACAATTCTCTCTTAAACAAGATTCCCCAAGGCGTTTGGAAACTGAGTGTATCACCTTCTAATAACGGTAATTTTTCTATCAATTCCTTAGTAGTGTATGTTTTATCATACTCCTCACCATAGGTAAAGAAAAGGTACATTTCCTTTTCTTCATCATAGATACAATAACAAGAAACAACAATATCCGCAGTATACTGGAGCATCTTAGCATATAAGTTTTCTAGACTATGCCACTCCAACCAATCATCAGAATCAACAAAAGTAATATAAGATCCAGTCGCTTGTGCAATTCCAAAATTACGGGCAGAGGATACTCCTCCATTTTCTTTTTTAAAATAACGAAATCGTGAATCTTTGGCAACATATTCTTTACAAATCTCTGCCGACTTATCTGGAGAACCATCATCGATTAACAAGCATTCAAAATTTTCGTAGGTTTGATGGTGAATACTATCCAAACACATTCCTAGATAGTTTTCAACATTGTAGATGGGAACTACTATACTGATTAATTCATTTTCCATTCAGCTTTTCTCCTAAAAATTTTCGAATTTCCTCTACCATTTTCTCTGGTTCAGCAGATGAAAAAATCTGACTTCTTCCGCTTGAGTCATGACTGGTAGTGTCGAAAGCGAAGATTGGTTTGTTTTTGTCATGAATTTCTTCGATAATAGTCCCTACAACCCCACCATGATTGATATCCAAATAGAAATCCATCTTATCCAAGGTCTCCTTCTTGTTAAAAGGACTAAAGTTTGGATAAATTGAAAGATTCAAAAATCGTTGCATATCAACTACACTCTCAGCAAAATCTGTTGGAGCTAATATCGTAACATGAACTTCTGGCAATTCAGATAATAGGTATTCTATTGATTCTAGACCAGCACTATTTGTGAAAATACAAGTATGATACAAGGGAGCCTTCACCAGTTCTGTAAATGAACGACTGATGATATCTGTTTCTAACAATACATCATTCCAGTTCAAACCATAATAAAACCACCATAACTTACGAAAACGTGTCAGGGTCAAATGAGTCCATGGTTTAAATTCTGTGGTATAGTGGATAATCTTTGGTTCACAATTTCCGTAATAGTTAGACTGATACCATTCCCCATTCCCACTTAAATGGAGAAATTGATCCAAGCCAACCATGAAATTGTATTCTTTATCCAAATGTAGCCACTGGTCACCGAAATGCATATTGAGAATTCCTTGGTCTCCATAGACATGTTCATGGTGTTGGGCAGTCAACTCTAGCAGACTTTGTGTCAACCGATTTTCTCGCCATTTCTTTGCATCAATCACCATCACACCTGAATTAAAGGTTGTTAACCAACCACTCTGATCAAAATCCTGAACAGCTGCGATAGCGTATCCCTGTAAATCCAAGTAGAATAAGTCATCTAGTTTTGCATTGACAATCGTATCCGAGTCTAAGTAGAGAACCCTATCTTCTAGCACTTCATCTGCAATGAAATATCTAAAGAAAGCCGCATAGGACAGGATTGCATTCGGCAAGTGGAAATCGCGAAGATTATGAGCTGTTTTTTTGACATTGACAATCTCAGAACCAATAACCTTCAAACGATTTCTCATCAACAAAAACCATTCACTAGGCAAATCGTCATTAAACACATAAAATTTCACTTTATGATTATGAACCGATACTGACTTTATCACGGTTTCTACCTTATCAAGGTAATGAATATCAGCTCCAAGAGCGATCACTTTTTGATACATTGTTATCTCCACCTTCTTCTATTTTTCTAATCAATTCATCTATCTCACCAACTGTAAAGATCGTGCTTTCCCCGTGAGAAAAATGATTGGTAGAATCAAATGAGTAGATCGTCTTACCTTGTCGTACCATCTCCTGTAGCACTTGGTCCATAGCTGGTCCGTAGTTAATATCTAGATAGACATCTGTTTTATCTATGATGTCTTGCTTCATTTTAGGATCGGCACATGGATAAATGTAACAATTTGAATAGCGTTGCAATTCGATAACATTAGGAGAAAAATATGTTGGAGCTACAATATGAAATTGGACATCTGGTAATTTTTCAAGTAAATAACCTATACTCTCGATGTCTCCTGTATTGGTAAAAACACTCACATGTTGGGAGATGGGGGAAATCAAGTTTTCGAATTGTTCTTGCAAGACATAAGAATCCAAGAGGATATCATTCCAATTCAAGCCATAATAAAACCACCAAATTTCTCGAAAACGATTAAAGCGAAAATGCTTCCATGGTTTATTTTCCGTCGTGTAGTGGATAATATTAGGAATACCATCAAATAGTCCGTACCATCCAAAATCTCCCAAATAGTGTCTATGAGCATCTTGACCTACTTGTAAATTGTAGGTTAGATCCAAACGTTTCCATCTATCTTTAAACAGTATATTGAAAATGCCCTGATCTCCGTATACATGTTCATGATGAGCTATAGTTAATTCAAACAACTGGCTGGAAATGTTTTCTTTACGCCACATATCCGTATCAATTAGTAGCACGCCTGAATTAAACTCCTCATCAGTAGTCGGAATATCTGGAACAGCTCCAAGTGGGTAGCCATCCAAATCAATATCAAACAATGCTGTCAAACTAGAGGTTACGATGATATCACTATCAAGATAGAGGGCCTTCTTTTCAAAAACAAAATTTGGAATAAAATATCGAAGATAGGCAGCAGAACTAAGATGGGGCGTAGGAAGATGGAAGTGACTGATTGTATCATCTGTGATTTTTACATTGACAATCTCCGAATTTAATACAGACAGTCTTTTGTTCATCAATTGAAACCACTCTGTGGGAAAATCACTGTTAAAAATATAAAATCTTATATCCCTATTATGGCTACAGACTGACTTTACAGTTGTTTCTACCTTATCCATATAATTGCTATCGGCTCCAAGTACGATAGCTCTTTTTGGGTTAGTGATATCCCCCTGCATTTTACTCTCCTCTATCTTTCATTTTTCATTTAAAGGGTACTCATCCCCCTTATAGTTCCGCATAGCTTTCTTATTTACTATCAATTTGGCTTTCAAGCCTATTTCTCACACAAATCTAATCTAAACAAAATCTCTCTATACTCATCAGTATCTGTAAGATTATAAGTTTCACATAAGTATTTATATTCATTCAGGATATTTATAAAACGAGTTCTCATAACACTGGTATCAATACCAGCAAGAACAAGATCCGCAAGTTTTAAACTAAATACTTGCAAGATATCCTGTACCCAAGATAGATCAAATTGCGAAGTCATGATACTACCTTGTCTAACACGATAGATATAAAGATTATCATTTACAAAAATTGTTTTCTGACTTTTTATAAACAACCTATGAATAGTTGCCTCATCGTCAAAACGCCGACCATTCGTAAACGGGACTTGCAAGAGCAAGTCTTTTTTAAACAGCTTAAACATAGGCATAATAAAGGCTGAAGCATTTAGATGCCAATAACCCGCTTGACGATCAATTAATTCTTGAGCTGATAATTCTTCAATACAAAAATCTCTTTCTAGTACATAGAATTTACACTGTCCATCATTCTCATCATAAATAAAATAATTGCCGATTACGATATCTGCCCCAGTTTCTTCCACTTGTCTATGCAAAGTATCTACCATTCTTTTTTCATCGATATCATCTGAGTCTACAAAAAGGACATACTCCCCAAGTGCTTGAGTAACACCGAAATTTTTAGCCAGAGCCGCACCCCTATTTTCTGTGTGGAACACACGAACTCGACTATCCAATTCAGCAAATCTATCACATATTTCCGCTGAAGCATCTGTAGAACCGTCGTTTACTAGAACTATATCCAGATTTGTATAGGTCTGATTCAGAACACTTTGAATGCACTCTTCCAAATAATTTTCCACATTATACACAGGTATAACAACACTAATTAGATGTTCCAATTCTACTCCTTTATCCTTGTTTCAAAATTTATTCATAAGCATATTTTCTAAAAGTCGAAACTCTTATTGTTAAAAACTATCATCATACATTATACCATTTTTTAGGCTATTTCACAAAGCATGGCAACTATGGCATCTCACTTTTGAAGAACATAAAAACCTCCAAAAGTTAAAAACTTTTGGAGGTTTTACGACAACCTAATCAGTCTATTTCGGCTATCTAAAGCAAGATTTATTCTTCATCACGTTTACGACGTTTAGCTACCAAACCTAATCCTGTTAGACCTGCTACAACTCCGAGGAGAGCAGATGAGATTGATGAAGTTTCACCAGTATTTGGTAATTGCTTACGTGTCTTAGTGGTTTCAGTTTGAGGAGCTTGACTAGCTGAAGTCGAATGAATCGTTGATGTTGAAGCACTTGCACTTGTTGAAGCCGAATGAGGCATTGATGTTGAGGTGCTTGCACTTGTTGAAGTAGAATGAGGCATTGATTGACTAATGCTTGTTGACAATGATAGTGATAGTGATTGTGATACTGATGTACTAATTGAATCCGATGTAATAATACTATCAATATCTAAGCTATCAAGTGACAAGCTTTCTGGCATTCCCTTACTTGTAACAACAGATGAACTTGCTGATGTGCTTGCGCTCGTTGAAGCGGATGTGCTTGCTGATGTGCTTGCACTTGTTGAAGCTGACGTGCTTGCACTTGTTGATGCAGATGTACTTGCTGACGTACTTGCGCTCGTTGATGCAGATGTACTTGCACTTGTTGACGCTGACGTGCTAGCCGATGTACTTGCACTTGTTGATGCTGACGTGCTTGCCGATGTGCTTGCGCTTGTTGAGGCAGACGTACTTGCGCTTGTTGAGGCTGATGTGCTAGCCGATGTACTTGCGCTCGTTGATGCTGATGTACTTGCTGACGTGCTTGCACTTGTTGATGCGGACGTGCTTGCCG
Source organism: Streptococcus nidrosiense (assembly GCF_042140045.1). Lineage (NCBI taxonomy): Bacteria > Bacillati > Bacillota > Bacilli > Lactobacillales > Streptococcaceae > Streptococcus > Streptococcus nidrosiense. The sequence continues at coordinate 600,808 of NZ_CP152419.1, read as the reverse complement.
ATGTGCTTGCGCTTGTTGAGGCTGATGTACTTGCTGACGTGCTTGCACTTGTTGAGGCTGATGTACTTGCTGATGTGCTTGCGCTTGTTGAGGCTGACGTACTTGCACTTGTTGATGCGGATGTACTTGCTGACGTACTTGCACTTGTTGATGCGGATGTACTTGCTGATGTACTTGCACTTGTTGATGCAGATGTACTTGCTGACGTACTTGCGCTCGTTGATGCTGATGTACTTGCTGACGTGCTTGCGCTTGTTGATGCTGACGTGCTTGCACTTGTTGAGGCCGATGTACTTGCTGAGGTACTTGCACTTGTTGATGCAGATGTACTTGCTGACGTACTTGCGCTCGTTGATTCCGACGTACTTGCTGACGTACTTGCACTTGTTGAAGCCGATGTACTTGCTGACGTACTTGCACTTGTTGAGGCTGACGTACTTGCTGACGTGCTTGCACTTGTTGACGCTGACGTGCTTGCGCTCGTTGAAGCAGATGTACTTGCTGACGTGCTTGCGCTCGTTGATGCCGATGTGCTTGCTGACGTGCTTGCGCTCGTTGATGCTGATGTACTTGCTGACGTGCTTGCGCTCGTTGAAGCAGATGTACTTGCTGACGTGCTTGCGCTCGTTGATGCCGATGTGCTTGCTGACGTGCTTGCGCTTGTTGATGCTGACGTGCTTGCCGATGTACTTGCACTTGTTGAAGCGGATGTACTTGCTGATGTACTTGCACTTGTTGAAGCAGATGTGCTTGCTGACGTGCTTGCACTTGTTGATGCCGACGTACTTGCTGACGTGCTTGCGCTCGTTGATGCTGATGTACTTGCTGATGTGCTTGCGCTTGTTGAAGCGGATGTACTTGCTGAAGTACTTGCACTTGTTGAAGCGGATGTACTTGCTGATGTACTTGCACTTGTTGAAGCAGATGTACTTGCTGACGTGCTTGCACTTGTTGAAGCGGATGTACTTGCTGATGTGCTTGCTGACGTGCTTGCTGACGTACTTGCTGACGTGCTTGCGCTCGTTGATGCCGACGTACTTGCTGATGTACTTGCACTTGTTGAGGCTGACGTGCTAGCCGATGTGCTTGCGCTCGTTGATGCCGACGTACTTGCTGACGTGCTTGCACTTGTTGATGCCGACGTACTTGCTGACGTGCTTGCGCTCGTTGATGCTGATGTACTTGCTGATGTACTTGCACTTGTTGATGCCGATGTGCTTGCTGAAGTACTTGCTGATGTGCTTGCTGACGTGCTTGCTGAAGTACTTGCTGACGTGCTTGCGCTTGTTGAAGCGGATGTACTTGCTGACGTGCTTGCGCTCGTTGAAGCCGACGTACTTGCTGACGTGCTTGCACTTGTTGACGCTGACGTGCTTGCGCTCGTTGAAGCAGATGTACTTGCTGACGTGCTTGCGCTCGTTGATGCCGATGTGCTTGCTGACGTGCTTGCACTTGTTGACGCTGACGTGCTTGCCGATGTACTTGCACTTGTTGAAGCGGATGTACTTGCTGATGTACTTGCACTTGTTGAAGCAGATGTGCTTGCTGACGTGCTTGCACTTGTTGACGCGGATGTACTTGCTGACGTGCTTGCGCTTGTTGATGCTGACGTGCTAGCTGATGTACTTGCTGACGTGCTTGCACTTGTTGACGCGGATGTACTTGCTGATGTGCTTGCACTTGTTGAAGCAGATGTGCTTGCTGACGTGCTTGCACTTGTTGAAGCCGATGTACTTGCTGACGTGCTAGCACTTGTTGATGCGGATGTACTTGCTGATGTGCTTGCGCTCGTTGAAGCTGACGTACTTGCTGACGTGCTTGCACTTGTTGAGGCTGACGTACTTGCTGATGTGCTTGCACTTGTTGAAGCGGATGTACTTGCTGATGTACTTGCTGACGTGCTAGCAGATGTACTTGCACTTGTTGATGCTGATGTACTTGCTGACGTACTTGCACTTGTTGAGGCTGACGTGCTAGCAGATGTGCTTGCGCTGGTTGATGCTGACGTGCTAGCAGATGTACTTGCACTTGTTGATGCTGATGTACTTGCTGACGTACTTGCACTTGTTGAGGCTGACGTGCTAGCCGATGTGCTTGCGCTCGTTGAAGCGGATGTACTTGCACTTGTTGAGGCTGACGTACTTGCTGACGTGCTTGCACTTGTTGATGCCGACGTGCTTGCTGACGTACTTGCGCTCATTGATGCAGATGTGCTTGCTGACGTGCTTGCTGACGTACTTGCTGACGTGCTTGCGCTCGTTGATGCCGACGTACTTGCTGATGTACTTGCACTTGTTGAGGCTGACGTGCTAGCCGATGTGCTTGCGTTCGTTGATGCCGATGTGCTTGCTGACGTGCTTGCACTTGTTGATGCCGACGTACTTGCTGACGTGCTTGCGCTCGTTGATGCTGATGTACTTGCTGATGTACTTGCACTTGTTGATGCCGATGTGCTTGCTGAAGTACTTGCTGATGTGCTTGCTGACGTGCTTGCGCTCGTTGAGGCTGACGTACTTGCTGACGTGCTTGCGCTCGTTGAAGCCGACGTACTTGCTGATGTACTTGCGCTCGTTGATGCAGATGTACTTGCTGAAGTACTTGCGCTCGTTGATGCTGACGTACTTGCTGATGTACTTGCACTTGTTGAGGCTGACGTGCTTGCACTTGTTGAAGCAGATGTACTTGCTGATGTGCTTGCACTTGTTGAAGCAGATGTACTTGCTGACGTGCTTGCACTTGTTGAAGCGGATGTACTTGCTGATGTACTTGCGCTCGTTGAAGCGGATGTACTTGCTGACGTACTTGCACTTGTTGAAGCAGATGTGCTTGCACTTGTTGAAGCAGATGTGCTTGCACTTGTTGATGCCGATGTGCTTGCTGACGTACTTGCACTTGTTGAGGCTGACGTACTTGCTGATGTGCTTGCACTTGTTGAAGCGGATGTACTTGCTGATGTGCTTGCTGATGTGCTTGCGCTTGTTGATGCGGATGTACTTGCTGACGTGCTTGCGCTCGTTGATGCTGACGTGCTAGCAGATGTACTTGCGCTGGTTGACGCGGACGTACTTGCTGACGTGCTTGCACTTGTTGATGCCGACGTGCTTGCTGACGTGCTTGCGCTCGTTGATGCTGACGTGCTTGCTGACGTGCTTGCACTTGTTGATGCGGATGTACTTGCTGATGTACTTGCACTTGTTGAAGCAGATGTGCTTGCTGACGTGCTTGCACTTGTTGACGCGGATGTACTTGCTGACGTACTTGCACTTGTTGATGCTGACGTACTTGCTGACGTGCTTGCACTTGTTGACGCTGAAGTGCTTGCTGATGTACTTGCACTTGTTGATGCGGATGTACTTGCTGATGTGCTTGCACTTGTTGAAGCAGATGTACTTGCTGACGTGCTTGCGCTCGTTGAAGCTGACGTACTTGCACTTGTTGATGCAGATGTGCTTGCTGACGTGCTTGCGCTCGTTGAAGCCGATGTACTTGCTGACGTGCTTGCGCTCGTTGATGCGGACGTACTTGCTGACGTGCTTGCACTTGTTGACGCGGATGTACTTGCTGACGTACTTGCACTTGTTGATGCTGACGTACTTGCTGACGTGCTTGCACTTGTTGACGCTGAAGTGCTTGCTGATGTACTTGCACTTGTTGATGCGGATGTACTTGCTGATGTGCTTGCACTTGTTGAAGCAGATGTACTTGCTGACGTGCTTGCGCTTGTTGAAGCCGACGTACTTGCTGAGGTGCTTGCACTTGTTGATGCCGACGTGCTTGCTGACGTGCTTGCGCTCGTTGATGCTGACGTGCTAGCTGACGTGCTTGCACTTGTTGAGGCTGATGTACTTGCTGATGTACTTGCACTTGTTGAAGCAGATGTGCTTGCTGACGTGCTTGCACTTGTTGAGGCTGACGTACTTGCACTTGTTGAAGCAGATGTGCTTGCACTTGTTGAGGCTGATGTACTTGCTGACGTGCTTGCGCTCGTTGATGCTGACGTGCTAGCAGATGTACTTGCCGATGTGCTTGCACTTGTTGACGCTGATGTACTTGCGCTTGTTGAAGCAGATGTGCTAGCCGATGTACTTGCACTTGTTGAGGCTGACGTACTTGCTGACGTGCTTGCACTTGTTGACGCTGAAGTACTTGCTGACGTGCTTGCGCTCGTTGATGCGGATGTACTTGCTGAAGTACTTGCACTTGTTGAAGCAGATGTGCTTGCTGATGTGCTTGCACTTGTTGAAGCCGACGTACTTGCTGACGTGCTTGCGCTTGTTGAAGCAGATGTGCTTGCTGAAGTACTTGCACTTGTTGAAGCAGATGTGCTTGCTGACGTACTTGCACTTGTTGAGGCTGACGTACTTGCTGATGTGCTTGCACTTGTTGAAGCGGATGTACTTGCTGATGTGCTTGCTGATGTGCTTGCGCTTGTTGATGCGGATGTACTTGCTGACGTGCTTGCGCTCGTTGATGCTGACGTGCTAGCAGATGTACTTGCGCTGGTTGACGCGGACGTACTTGCTGACGTGCTTGCACTTGTTGATGCCGACGTGCTTGCTGACGTGCTTGCGCTCGTTGATGCTGACGTGCTTGCTGACGTGCTTGCACTTGTTGATGCGGATGTACTTGCTGATGTACTTGCACTTGTTGAAGCAGATGTGCTTGCTGACGTGCTTGCACTTGTTGACGCGGATGTACTTGCTGACGTACTTGCACTTGTTGATGCTGACGTACTTGCTGACGTGCTTGCACTTGTTGACGCTGAAGTGCTTGCTGATGTACTTGCACTTGTTGATGCGGATGTACTTGCTGATGTGCTTGCACTTGTTGAAGCAGATGTACTTGCTGACGTGCTTGCGCTCGTTGAAGCTGACGTACTTGCACTTGTTGATGCAGATGTGCTTGCTGACGTGCTTGCGCTCGTTGAAGCCGATGTACTTGCTGACGTGCTTGCGCTCGTTGATGCGGACGTACTTGCTGACGTGCTTGCACTTGTTGACGCGGATGTACTTGCTGACGTACTTGCACTTGTTGATGCTGACGTACTTGCTGACGTGCTTGCACTTGTTGACGCTGAAGTGCTTGCTGATGTACTTGCACTTGTTGATGCGGATGTACTTGCTGATGTGCTTGCTGATGTGCTTGCGCTTGTTGATGCGGATGTACTTGCTGACGTGCTTGCGCTCGTTGATGCTGACGTGCTTGCAGATGTACTTGCCGATGTGCTTGCACTTGTTGACGCTGATGTGCTTGCGCTTGTTGATGCGGATGTACTTGCTGACGTGCTTGCGCTTGTTGAGGCTGATGTACTTGCACTTGTTGACGCTGACGTACTTGCTGACGTACTTGCCGATGTGCTTGCACTTGTTGAAGCGGATGTGCTAGCCGATGTACTTGCGCTTGTTGAAGCTGACGTGCTAGCTGATGTACTTGCGCTCGTTGACGCTGATGTACTTGCTGACGTGCTTGCACTTGTTGAAGCGGATGTACTTGCACTTGTTGACGCTGAGGTACTTGCTGACGTGCTTGCGCTTGTTGAAGCGGATGTACTTGCACTTGTTGAAGCGGACGTACTTGCTGATGTGCTTGCACTTGTTGAAGCGGACGTACTTGCTGACGTGCTTGCACTTGTTGAAGCAGATGTACTTGCTGATGTACTTGCACTTGTTGACGCTGATGTGCTTGCTGATGTGCTTGCACTTGTTGAGGCTGACGTGCTTGCCGATGTGCTTGCACTTGTTGAGGCTGACGTACTTGCTGACGTACTTACACTTGTTGAGGCTGATGTACTTGCTGATGTGCTTGCACTTGTTGAAGCGGACGTACTTGCTGACGTGCTTGCACTTGTTGAAGCAGATGTACTTGCTGACGTGCTTGCACTTGTTGACGCTGATGTGCTTGCTGATGTGCTTGCACTTGTTGAGGCTGACGTGCTTGCCGATGTGCTTGCGCTCGTTGATGCAGATGTACTTGCTGACGTACTTGCACTTGTTGAGGCTGATGTACTTGCTGATGTGCTTGCACTTGTTGAGGCTGACGTACTTGCTGACGTACTTGCGCTTGTTGAAGCCGATGTACTTGCCGACGTACTTGCACTTGTTGAAGCGGACGTACTTGCCGATGTGCTTGCGCTTGTTGAAGCCGATGTACTTGCTGATGTGCTTGCACTTGTTGAAGCTGACGTGCTTGCGCTCGTTGATGCAGATGTACTTGCACTTGTTGATGCGGACGTGCTTGCGCTCGTTGATGCAGACGTACTTGCTGATGTACTTGCTGATGTGCTTGCGCTCGTTGAGGCAGATGTACTTGCGGACGTGCTTGCACTTGTTGAGGCTGACGTACTTGCTGACGTACTTGCACTTGTTGAGGCAGACGTACTTGCTGATGTACTTGCGCTCGTTGACGCTGACGTGCTTGCAGATGTGCTTGCGCTCGTTGACGCTGACGTGCTTGCAGATGTGCTTGCGCTCGTTGACGCTGACGTGCTTGCAGATGTGCTTGCACTTGTTGAGGCTGACGTGCTTGCTGATGTACTTGCGCTTGTTGAAGCAGATGTGCTTGCTGATGTACTTGCGCTCGTTGAAGCTGACGTACTTGCTGATGCACTTGCACTTATTGAGTCAGATGTACTTGCACTCGTTGAGGCTGATGCACTCGTTGAAGCCGACTCTGATGCAGATGTACTTGCACTTGTTGAGGCGGACGTACTTGCTGACGTGCTTGCACTTGTTGAGGCTGACGTGCTTGCTGATGTACTTGCTGACGTGCTTGCACTTGTTGAAGCAGATGTGCTTGCTGATGTACTTGCACTTGTTGATGCCGACGTGCTAGCAGATGTACTTGCACTTGTTGATGCTGACGTACTTGCTGAAGTGCTTGCGCTTGTTGAAGCCGATGTACTTGCTGACGTACTTGCACTTGTTGATGCCGACGTGCTAGCAGATGTACTTGCTGATGTGCTTGCGCTCGTTGATGCTGACGTGCTAGCAGATGTACTTGCACTTGTTGATGCGGATGTACTTGCTGATGTGCTTGCGCTTGTTGATGCTGACGTGCTTGCACTTGTTGAAGCCGATGTACTTGCTGAGGTACTTGCACTTGTTGAGGCTGACGTACTTGCTGAAGTGCTTGCGCTTGTTGAGGCCGACGTACTTGCTGACGTGCTTGCACTTGTTGATGCTGACGTACTTGCTGACGTGCTTGCACTTGTTGATGCGGATGTACTTGCTGATGTACTTGCACTTGTTGATGCTGACGTACTTGCTGATGTGCTTGCGCTCGTTGAGGCTGATGTACTTACTGACGTACTTGCGCTTGTTGAGGCTGACGTACTTGCTGAAGTGCTAGCCGATGTGCTTGCGCTCGTTGAGGCGGATGTACTTGCCGACGTACTTGCACTTGTTGACGCGGACGTACTTGCTGACGTGCTTGCACTTGTTGAAGCCGACGTACTTGCTGACGTGCTTGCGCTTGTTGATGCTGACGTGCTTGCTGATGTGCTTGCACTTGTTGAAGCAGATGTACTTGCTGACGTGCTTGCACTTGTTGATGCTGACGTACTTGCTGACGTGCTTGCACTTGTTGATGCGGATGTACTTGCTGACGTGCTTGCGCTTGTTGAAGCGGATGTACTTGCTGACGTGCTTGCGCTTGTTGATGCTGACGTACTTGCTGACGTGCTTGCACTTGTTGACGCTGACGTGCTAGCCGATGTACTTGCGCTGGTTGACGCTGACGTACTTGCCGATGTGCTTGCACTTGTTGATGCTGACGTGCTAGCCGATGTGCTTGCACTTGTTGACGCTGACGTGCTTGCTGACGTGCTTGCACTTGTTGAGGCTGACGTACTTGCTGACGTGCTTGCACTTGTTGACGCTGACGTACTTACTGATGTACTTGCGCTTGTTGAAGCAGATGTGCTTGCTGATGTACTTGCGCTCGTTGAAGCTGACGTACTTGCTGATGCACTTGCACTTATTGAGTCAGATGTACTTGCACTCGTTGAGGCTGATGCACTCGTTGAAGCCGACTCTGATGCAGATGTACTTGCACTTGTTGAGGCGGACGTACTTGCTGATTCTGACTTGTGATCCGAATCTGACAAATCTGGAGTTACTGTGTTTTTTGTTCCATCTTTGTAGGTAATTGTCACAGTTCCATTGCTATCAATATCGTACGATTTAATACGGAAATCTGACTCAGGGTTGACTGCCTTCACTGCAGCAAGAATCTTATCAAGATCATCTTGAGTCAATGAAGTTAGATTAGAAACTTGGATAGCACTACTTGGTTTAATACCCGGGAATTTTTCATTCAATTTCCCTTGTGCTACTACAGCTGTGACTCTACCTGTATTATCTGATAAATCTATAGCACTAGTTCCACGGGTCCATTTATTACCATCTGCATACTGTACATTTTCTCCATAAGTAGCAGTGTACTCTAGGACTTTCGGATTAGTTGCTGAAGCTTCAGTAGGAGTATCCTTAATTCCTGGTGCAGCATCATCTGAAGAATAACCATCTTGGAAAATGTGATCTTTATCAGAAGTTCCATCGTTTAATTTCAGAGTTTTAATCTTACCACTATTATCTTTAGCAGTTAAAACAACTTTAATCTTGTCGCCTGCGAAGACTTCGTAACCACTGACTCCTGGACGAACATTATTCTTGATCGTTTGTTTTTCCCATAGGCCAGTCTTATCGTTCTTGACATAAAGTTCAAAGGTAGCTTCTGGACTTTCAGTTTCCTTGGTAATCGTCTTCGTCGTTGTAGCTGAAGTCAAGGTTTCAGTTCCACCACCCGGTAGACTGACTGTCTTCTCTTGCTTAACAGTTACATCGCCTGTTGGAAGAAGACCGTTATTGCCATCATAAGCATCCTGCAAATCAGCGGCTTCAAAGGTTACGCTTGTTTCATTATCTTTAGCAGTCTTAGTAAATGTATGACCAGCTAATGTAAGTGTCACCACAGCTCCTGGCGTCACATTTGTTACAGTGATTGCCTTGTTCGGAAGGCCACCTGTATTTGTCACTTGATTATCTGCGATCTGTGGCGCTTGTGGGTTAACTGTATAAGTGATTGGAACGCGCTGTTTGACACGTACACCAGATCCGTCTACTGGCAATTCAACTTCTACATCTTTTGTAAATCGACCAACAGTTGAAAGGTCTGGAGCCCCATCAACCCATCTGAAATTCGTATTATTTACATTATAGTCAGGGCTACCTGTCACCTTGGTGATAGAATCTCTTGGATTTGCAACCACTTGTTGGTAAGCCGCATCACTTGTCTGACCTTGAGTAAAGATATAAGAACGATTAGACTCAAACTTGTAGACATTATGAATAACGTCTACGGTCTTGCTAAGCAATTTCGCACTATCTGTCTCACCCAGACGACCTTTAGGGAACGTAAAGGTTAGTTTGAAGCGTTGTTGTCCAGCCTCTGTCGTAGTGATAGGAGCATTTGACAAGCGAGTTCCATGTTCATCTGTCCATGTTTGTTGAGAGCCACTTGGGAACCAATCATCTCCCGCTTGAAATGCATAGTTAAGCCAGTTTGAACCATCCCCATTATGAGGAGCTGTTCCTTGGATGTCATTGATCGGAGCTTTTGGCGCGATTGAGGTCATGGTACTGTAGGTAACAGTAACATCATCTGTAGAACCATCTGAGTATGTGACTGTTGCTACAGCTGTTTTATTATTTCCAGAGTTAGTTGTGTCAATTGGCGTCTTCCAAGTAACAGTAGCACCTTGCGGTAGTTGCTTGCCACCTTCAAGCTGTACAAAGTTAGCCGCATTTGACAAATCATCTGCCGTTTCACCTACATAAGTATAGACTGTTTGCACCTTAGCTACAGCAGTATATTTATCAGTCTGGCTTTTGATTACAAACTTGACATAACCATTGTCGGTAATCCCATTTTTAGCATGGTCACTATCAGATGTGTTTTTATCATCTGTTGCCATTAAATAGCGTTCAAATGGCCCTAACGGTACAGTTTTACCTAGAGTTCCTGTAAGGGTAATCCTTGCATCCGCTTGATTCGTTAAGCTAGTGATCGGATTTGAACGATTCATTCCGCTATAGCCAGCATAGTTAGTCCCACTAGCGTTATCAGCGGTTCGCTGCATTTCAAACTTCAATGAAGAAATCTTGCCAGAATCATCGGTTGCACTAAAGGTTACATTAACTTCTTCCCCGCGGTATAGATATATTTCCTTAGTTGTAGCATTATCATATGGAATCACCAGTTTTGGACGTTCATTGACTGTCACTGACTGTGGAATTGGATTACTATGTGTACCATCTTTGTAGACAATCGTTGCTGTACCGTTGTTTGTAACTTCAATATCTTTGATACGGTGAGTTACTTGATTATTCTTAGCATAGATAGCATTCTTGACATCTGTCTTTTCACCTTCTGTCAGATTGTTTTTATTCACAACCGGTGTAAAGTCAGGATTTGTGACTGCCAGACGGTCTTTCAGTTGTCCTTGGGTGATGCGAACATTACCTAGAGCTGCAGGAGTATTTTGATTGCCTGCTAGGTCAGTAGCCGCCGCATTCCGTTGCCATGTATTACCTGAACTATATTGCAAGTCATCTTTAAGATGGGCTCTGACAACGATATGAGATGGATTGCTCTCAGGAGCATCGATGTTACCAGTTAGGTGGGCAACTGTACCTGTACCATACTCATTTCCTGTACCAGAATCTCCTTGGAAGAAGTTACTGGTTAGCGCAGGTCTACTAAGGTCAGCTTTTGAGACAATCTTAAATTCTTTTAGTTTTCCACTACTATCAGATGCAGTAAAGTCAACTGTAAAATCATCACCTGCGTAGACGATATGCTCGTTTCCACGGGAAGCATCTGGACTCGGAGTGGCTGGGATTGGCTGACCATCGCGGGTCACTGTTACACCAACTCTTGGACGTTCATCAACTGTATCCGTTGGTTGAAGTGTATTAGCCGTACCATCTTTATAGGTAATAGTCGCCGTACCATTGCTTGAAACATCAATTGTATTGATGCGGTGAGTATCTTGGGGATTTTTGTCAAAGATAGCTTTCTCAACAGCCTTTTTCTCAGTTTCTGACAGATTGTTTCGGTCACCAACAGTTGTTTTGGCTGGATTTACAACAGGCAAACGGTCCTTGAGCTGTCCTTGGGTAATACGGACGTTACCAGGACTGTTATCTCCAGTATTGTTGACGTTTCCTACTTGGTCAGTTGCAACTGCATTCCGTTGCCAAGTATTCTTATAACCTTCTACCCATTGTAAATCATCCTTGAGGTGAGCACTAACAGTAATACGAGCAGGATTTTCCGATGTTGCAGTGATATCCCCTGTTAGATTGCTAACATCACCAGTGCCATACTGAGTTCCTCCAAAGAAATTGCCAGTGAGTGCTGGGACAGAACCATCCGCTCTAGGAACAATCTTAAACTCTTTTAACTTACCACTATTATCAGTTGCAGTGAAGTCAATTGTGAAGTTATCACCTGCATAAACAACATACTCCTTTCCAACTCTTCCAGGTGTTGCAGGGATAGCTTGGCCATCACGCGTCACGGTAACAGCAGGAACCGGAACTACAGTTTCAGCTATTGTACTTGCTTGGACGACATCCACAGTATTATCACGGTAGGTGATGGTGATTTCACCTGTTTCTGACACAGTAATGTTACCCGTCACACCATCTTTTGTGAAGTCTGAACCAGAAAGGATATTTTTGTTTGCTGTTTTGAAGTTTTCAAGAATTTGAGTTCTTTCAGTCTCGCTCAACTTAGACGGATTGTTAACTGTAACAGCGGCACCACTCACAGGATTGTTCCGTTCGTTGAAACCTCTGATGTAAACAGTCATTGTCGCTCTTGTCTCATTATTGCTTGAATCCGTCACTCCAAACTCAAGAGTATAACTTCCCGTGGGCATAGGATTCCATCGACCATCAGATAGTTCTCGACCGATTGTACCATCTATAGTAGCAGTCCAAGACTTCGCCCATCCCTTAAATCTATTGTTTCCGTCAAACACCTGAAACAAATTATTTTTCGGGAAGTGACCATTCAAACCAGTAATCTCTGGAGATGGGTAAGCAATAAATCTCCTCAATTGGAAATCATCGGAGAACTTTAAAGCTACAGGTTCATTCGGTGCCGTTTCAAACTTGTCATCATTAAAGAAAGTAAGATAAGATGGTAACTCAATTTTTGGCGCTCTATCTGATGTTGCTCCTGTTGTAACAGTATTCGTCATTACAGAAGTGTAGTTACCAGGAGGGTTACTTGCTGAAAACTCCTTACTACTTGTCGCAACTTGTGCATTCAAGGTCGCCTGAGTTGAGCTATTATTGACTGTTGCAAAAATCTCAATAGTAGCATCCAAATTTCTATTGTAACCATGACGATTCTGGAAAATATACTCATTGTTGGATTGACTTTGCAAGTCCATTCTCACACCATTTAGATAGGCTGCTGTGATTGTCGTATTCGGGTCAACCCTAGCAATCAAACCTGCATAGGTGAGAGCACTCTGGGCATTCATCCAGATCGTCCATTTAACTTCACGACTAGTAGGCGCAAAAGTTCCAGATACTATACTAGCTGTTGTTTGTTCATTCTGAGTTCGAGGCGAGAATCCTCTGAGACCATCCCCTGTTGGCATAGCTTGCCCGTTACGGCTATCACGTTGACCTGAATTTGCACGTAAAACAGCATTGGCGATAGAGTTACGAGCTGAAGTTGCTCTTTGCACCACTGCTGTCAAATCACCAGTTGGATCTGCAAGTGCTTTTTCAATCTCTACTACAGCAGCATTCACCTTAGTGATGGCTGAATCGGTATTTGGTAGACCAGCAACCTTAGCCAGATATTCACCCATCTCGGCAGAAAGAGCAGCTAGTTTCTTACGGTCTTCTGCTTGCTTTTTAGCGCTGACTTCTGCTGTCGTTGTCGCAGCAAGAGTCGCTGTTGTGGTTGCTGTCAGACTCGCATTTTGACTTGTGAAGTTTTCTGCAGTTGACAGAGCACTAGAAAGGCTAGGATTGACCTTAATATCGCTAGCCTTAACTGTGGCTCCGGATGCTCCGTCATTACTGATAGCATCTTCGCTAGGAGCCGTCTGTGAACCTTCTACATGCGAAGCCTCAGAGAGGGAACTGCTTGCAACAGTCGAAGCACTAGCCGATGTTGAGGTAGAATCACTCAATGAAGCCGAAGTACTAGCAGAAGTTGAAGATGACACACTAGCACTAGTACTAGCTGAGGTTGAGGCACTTACGGACTCTGATGCACTTGTTGAGGCCGAAATCGAGGCACTTGTAGAAGCAGAGATTGAGAGACTCTCACTGACAGAGGTAGATGTTGAAACAGAAGTCTGTTGCTCATCATCTTTATTGACCGTTCCCAAAACAACCTGATCAGAATTGACTAGGTTGTCGGTTCCATCAACCACCTTCTCTACAGCAACCTGTTCATTGGCATGGACTTGCGTGTGAGTGGCAACTCCCCCACCAACCACTGCCCCTGCGGCAGCTATCCCCTTGAGGATATCTAGTCCAGTGATGGAGGTAGATACATGATCGTCTACAACCTCAGTTGTTATCTGGGCTGTATCAATACCACCACGAAGAACTTTAAACAAGCCAAATAGAGACGTTGAGGCACGCAACCAATGTTTTCCCGATTTAATCAACTTATATCGGGTAACACGATCTGTTTCTCTATATCGCCCTTCTTGACGTCTAAAAAACATGTTTTTTCTCCTTGAGATCTTTTTTTATAAAAAATAAAATTATCAAAATGTTTTTCAAGATAAACTAGCCTTATATTGGAAAATCAGATCATCCCCAACATCTAAATTAGTGTTAAAGTTTAAAATATTCTGATATAGATTATTCTCTAAAACACTTTATTATATCACATTTTATTCCTTATTGTCCAAATATTTGAGTAGATATCTATATTAATACAAATTATCATACATTTTATGGAATTCGTATGTATCTAAAGTTTGTTTTTTGTACAATAATCATTTATCCTCCTTTTTAAAAACACAAATCGTACAGTTGATACTCTTCGAAAATCAAATTCAAACCACGTCAGCTTCACCTTGCCATACTCAAGTACAGCCTGCGGCTAGCTTCCTAGTTTGCTCTTTGATTTTCATTGAGTATGAGAATGCCACACGGAGATATAGAGAATTATCAATCCAGCAAAAAAAGCCGCCTGATTGGGCGACTTAATTTTTATAGGGAGATTATTATGAAAAAGTTTTAGGAGTATAAGTTAAGTTCTTCTTAACTTATGAGATAAGTATACAGCTCCTAACTTAAAGTTTCCTTAAGTATTTTTAAATGTGAGATTTTTCCATTTTTCTCGCCAGTTTTTCTTAGATAAACGCTTTTGATAGAGCTTCATTCGGTCTTGATTTTCTAAAAAATGAGGAGTTGGACGAACTTGAAAGCTCAAAATATCCTCCAAGCCATAAGGCGCAAAGAGCTCTAAAGTTGTATCTGTATGCAAGCGAATACCTATCGCCGTACAACGTTCAGGATATTTACTCATGGCATCGCAGGAATTCACATAGGGAGGCGTATGGGGACTATGCTGATGCATATAGACTTGATTTTTCAGCTCCCATTGATACTGGGGAAAGTCCTCTTTCAACTTGTTCTCTATAGCCAGTGTTTCTTCGTAACTCACATCTGGGGCAAAGAAAATCACATCCACATCCGTTTCACGGTCAAAGGATGGCTTATCTGACAAGAGATTCCAGATAAAATTTCGGACCGAACCAGCCGCCAACCAGGAATCTTTCAACTCCAAGTCACGGATGATAGTCAGAATAGCCATCATATCAGGATTTTCTCTGAAAGAATCTAAAATTTCAGCCTTATTTTTCAATGTATTCATACCCCAAATGTTCGTAAGCCTTAGCTGTCGCGACCCGTCCTGAACGAGTTCGCATGATAAAGCCTTTCTGGATCAGGTAAGGTTCGTACATATCCTCTACCGTCTCACGCTCTTCGGCGATATTCACCGAAAGGGTACCTAGACCGACAGGACCTCCACCGTACATCTCAATCATGGTGCGGAGAATTTTCTGGTCCACATAGTCCAAACCTTCATGGTCTACATCCAGCATAGTCAAAGCCTTATCCGTAATCACATCATCAATCAAGCCATCGCCCATAATCTGCGCAAAGTCGCGCACGCGCTTGAGGAGACGATTGGCGATACGAGGAGTCCCACGACTACGCAAAGCCAACTCGGAAGCTGCCTCATGGGTGATTTCCATCTCAAAAATATCTGCCGTCCGCTCGACAATCTCTGTCAAGTCATCATGGGCATAATACTCCATGTGGCCAGTAATTCCAAAACGTGCACGAAGTGGATTTGAAAGCATCCCTGCTCGTGTCGTCGCACCAATCAAGGTAAAAGGCGGCAATTCCAGATGGACACTGCGACTACCTTCCCCCGCACCAATCATGATGTCGATGTAGAAGTCTTCCATAGCACTGTAAAGCACCTCTTCCACCGACATAGGCAAGCGATGGATCTCATCAATGAAGAGCACATCTCCAGGCTCCAAGTCATTCAAAATCGCAACCAAATCACCGGCTTTTTCGATAACGGGACCAGACGTTTGCTTGAGATTGACTCCCAGTTCATTGGCAATGACAAAAGCCATGGTTGTTTTCCCGAGACCTGGAGGGCCAAACAAAAGAACATGGTCCAGCGCCTCATCACGCATTTTTGCAGCTTCGATAAAGATTTTAAGCTGATCCTTGACCTTGTCCTGACCGATATATTCACGTAAATATTGGGGACGAAGGGTACGTTCTACCAACTCCTCATCACCCATGATTTCATTATCTAAAATTCTACTCATGCTCCTATTATAGCAAAAATCCAGCCCACAAACAAAAAAGCCACCGAATTGGGTGACTTCATTAGGGAGATTATTATGAAAAAGAAAAGTTTAGGATTTCTATTAAATAAAGTTAGGAGGTCTTTATTTAATAACTACATGATATAAGAGAAGACTTAAAGTTTGCTTAACCTATAAATTTTATTTTTTTGCTAGAGATTTTAACTACTACCAACCAAAGCAGAAAGGTTAGGAGGCAGATACTCACCACTATTAAGTATGTTTCTTCCTTTGTTAAAAGGTTCTGCCAATTAAGCCGGATTCCTAATTTTTCTTGAAACTCTTCTAATAAGCTACTATTCCCCATAAATGTAGTTTCTAATTGCTCCTTCATTAAGACCTGTCTATAGAGAGAAGCAAGATAGGTAGCCGGTGTGCACTTCATGAGAACTTGAGCGAAGTTAGGAAGAATTCCCATTGGTACATAAGTTCCTACTAAAAATCCTGAAGCTGTACCTACAATGGTAGCCAATTTACCCAGACTATCTACTGACTGGAAATGGTAAATCAAGAGTGCATTTACCAATGTTGAAAGGAGACTACTTAGCAGCATGATTAAACTTATTTCAAATAGCTTACTCATTGCTGGAATTTCTTGAAAATAAAGGCTCATAACAATAAGCATAAAGGCTTGCATAACAAAGGAAATGATAAGGCTACTAATAAGATAAGACAGTTGCAAGCCCCAGCTCCCTAAGTCTGTCAAAAAGAGATCCTGATCCACTTGATTTTCACGATCTTGTACCATCTGGGTCAAAGCTGTAAAACTGGTTGTAATCCCAGTCACAGCCAAGGTTCCACCCATCAGCCAGTTATTTAATAGACTCTTATTATCAGGAAGTTGGGACCAGGCATCCATCAAATTTTTCTGCAAAAAAATGATATAGAGTAGAAAGGAAATCAAAGCTCCCAGTAATGAGAAAAAGACTCCTGAACGATTTCGAAAATACAACAAAAAATCACGTTTTAATAAGGCTAACATTAGCGCACCTCTCTTCCTGTAAGGGCTATGAAGGCATCATCCATAGTTCCTGGACGAAATTCAAAGCTAGCAATCTTCTCACGAACTTGGGTCAAATAATCAATAGCTTCCAATTGGCTCTTAGGATAAAGACTATACTCAAACTCATTTTCCTTTTCCACAGGCATATTTTTAGGTAAGAATTTCTCCACCTGCTTGTCTTTAAAACAAATTTTTAAAAGATTGGAAGCGTACTCACTTTTAATTTCAGCAGCAGAACCTTGGGCAATAACCTTTCCATGATCTATAATATAAAGTTGATCTGCCTCATCTGCTTCATCCAGATAATGAGTCGTTAAGATAATAGTCATCCCTTCATCTCTTTGTAGACGATACAATAAATCCCAAATGGATTTGCGAGTCTGAATATCTAGTCCAGTCGTAGGCTCATCTAGAAATAAAATATCGGGATTGGATAGGAGAGCCCGAGCAATGTCAACTCGACGTTTCTGTCCTCCTGATAAAGTCCCATAAAGTTGTTTCTGAAAAGCAGGCAACCCTAGTTGATTGATTAAATCTTCCACACGACCACCTTTAATCCCCTTATACTGCTGGGCGCGAATGGCTAGGTTTTCTTTGACCGTCAACTTTTCATCCAATACACTTGCTTGAAAAACAACTCCAATCCGAGTATTGGGCGCATAGATGATTTGACCATTAGTTGCTCTTTTAAGTCCGATTAACATTGAAATCGTGGTCGATTTGCCAGCCCCATTAGGTCCTAAGATTGCGTTAAAACTTCCTTTTTTAAACTCTAAATTTATATCTTTTACTGCTGTATGGTCTCCATAGTTCTTAGTGAGGCCTTTTGCTTGTAAAATCATATTTCCTTCCTCCTTTTTACACCTTCAGTCTAACAAAAAGGAAAAAGAAAAAATATAGTTTGGTGCTATGTGGTCGAAATGGATGATTATGTGGTCAATTCTACCTTAAAACTTCTGCATTTGAACATAAAAAAAGCCACCTGATTTGGTGGCTTCTTTAGGGAGATTATTATGAAAAAGAAAAGTTAGGATTTCTATTAAATAAAGTTAGGAGGTCTTTACTTAACGATTACATGATACATGAGTAAACTTAAAGTTAACTTAAGATAAAAGAATTATTTAAATTTTTTTCGATCCACCCAAATCATTCCTGTACAATCATAAGTAGATAAGGTTTCAAACCCCAGAGAACGGTAAAAACCCAAGGTTTTTTCTGTCTGTTCAGTCGCTAGTTGTATTTGATAGGCATCCTTATAGTCAGCTAAGGCTTCTTTCATCAAGTTACTACCAATTCCTTGGCGCTGATAGCTAGGCAAAACAATCAAATCCTGGACAAAAACGGATGAAAAACCATCTCCAACCAGACGCACTAAACCAATGATTTCCTCACCGTCACGGGCAAGATAAGTCGCTAGCGAATGAGACAAGGCCTGCTCCAACATCTGTGACTGATTGGTATAGTTTGTCCAACCAACTGCCTGGTAGAGATGCAAAACATCTTCTAGCTTGACAATTTCTTGCTTTTTAATAGTAATCATCTCAACACCTCTTAAAGCTCTCTCAAGCTCTTGTACTGCCGTCCATTTTTATCAAAGTTTTTAGGAGCCAACCACGCTTCCAAGCGAGCTCTGACTTGAGGCCAGTCCTTATCGATCATGGACAACCAATCCGTATCTCTGGTACGCCCTTTATAAATAACAGCTTGGCGGAAGGTTCCCTCGTAGATAAAGCCCAAACGCTCTGCTGCTTTTCTAGATGGAAGATTGAGGGCGTCGCACTTCCACTCATAGCGGCGATAGTTGAGTTCTTCAAAAACATAACGAGCTAGCAAATAGTGAGCTTCTGTTCCCATCCTGGTCTGTTTGAGAGCCGGAGAAAAGGTCACTGCACCAACTTCAATGGTGCGATTGGCTTGGTCAATACGCATGAGAGAAAAAGTCCCCAACGCCTTTCCAGTCACTTTATCGATAATCGTATAATAGAAGCGATCCTTGCGCTCAATCATCTGCTTCAAAGCTACGATTAATTCTTCGAGATTTTCTACTGGCTCCTGAAAGAGGTAGGTCCACATCTCCCGAGGGCTATCTGGGCCATAAACAGCTAACAAATCTTTCGCGTGCTTTTCCACTGAAAGAGCTTCTAGAGTCGTATACTGTCCTTCTATCCGTACAAGTGACGGTAAAACTCCAGGTGTGTCGTCTACAGGTTCACCAATCATCTGACCATATTCATTTACAGACATAGTTTTCTCCTTGTCTTACTCTTATAAGTTTAAAGATGTGAATAGTATATCACATATTGCAGGTAATCTACAAAAAATCCTCCAGATTCTACTCTGAAGGATTCATTTCTTATTTAACAACGATATTAACGAGTTTAGTTGACTCAAACAGTTTGGGAAACTTGTTTGAGGTTGAGTACGAACAAATAAATCGGTTATTTCACAACAATGTTGACAAGTTTGTTCGGTACCGCAATCACCTTAACAATTTCCTTGCCATCAATCTCTGCTTTGACTTTTTCGTTAGCAAGAGCTACTTCTTGCAACTCTTCGCGTGAAAGATCTTTAGCTACCATCAATTTAGCACGGACTTTACCTTTGATTTGGACGACGATTTCGACTTCGTCTTCAACCAATTTGCTTTCGTCCCATGTTGGCCAAGCTACATAAGAGATTGACTCACCTGTTGATGCCACTGTTTGCCAGAGCTCTTCTGCCAAGTGAGGTGCAAATGGGGCAATCAATTGGATAAAGCCTTTGGCGTAGTCCACGTAGAGTTTGTCTTCCTTGTTAGCTGCATTGACAAAGACCATGAGCTGGGCAATGGCTGTGTTGAACTTCATCGACTCGATTTGCTCTGTGACAGCTTTAACGGTTTCGTTATAAACCTTGTCTAGAGCACCATTGTTTTCCACAACGATTTCTTTACTTGTAATCAAACGGTAAACACGGTCGAGGAACTTACGACTTCCTTCCAGACCTTCTTCTGACCAAGCGATAGAAGCATCGAGTGGCCCCATGAACATTTCATAGACACGAAGGGTATCGGCACCGTATTGTTCCACCACATCATCAGGGTTGACTACGTTCTTGAGAGATTTAGACATCTTGGCTGGTGCTTGCTCCAATTCTTCTCCTGTTTCCACATGGAAGAAGGAACCGTCACGTTTTTCAACCTTGTCAGTCGCCACAAGAGCACCACGGTGGTCACGGTAACTTGTGCCCAAAATCATTCCTTGGTTAAAGAGTTTTTGGAACGGTTCTTTAGTCGGTACAACACCGATATCATAGAGGAATTTGTGCCAGAAACGAGCGTAAAGCAAGTGAAGCACGGCATGTTCTGCACCACCCACGTAAATATCTACTGGCAACCATTGTTTGAGGAGGTCCTCATCGGCCAATTTCTCTGTGTTATGTGGATCGATATAGCGGAGGTAGTACCAGCTTGAACCTGCCCATTGTGGCATAGTGTTGGTTTCACGACGACCTTTGACCCCATCTTCACGAGTGACTTCTAGCCAGTCGGTCAAGTTAGCTAGTGGGCTTTCACCAGTACCTGAAGGGCGGATGTCCTTGGTGACTGGCAAGACAAGTGGCAAGTCACTTTCTGGAACAGCTGTTGAAGTTCCATCTTCCCAATGGATGATTGGGATTGGTTCACCCCAGTAACGTTGACGGCTAAAGAGCCAGTCGCGGAGGCGGTAAGTCACTTTCTCTTGACCACAACCTTTTTCTTCCAACCAAGCCACAATTTTGGCAATGGCGTCTTCTTTGTTAAGACCGTTCAAGAAGTCAGAGTTAACGTGAAGTCCATCTTCTATGTAGGCAGCTTCAGCTACGTTTCCACCTTCCAGCACTTCTACGATTGGAAGTCCAAACTGTTTGGCAAATTCCCAGTCACGTTGATCGTGGGCAGGTACAGCCATAACAGCACCTGTTCCGTAGCTAGCAAGAACGTAGTCGGCAATCCAGATTGGAATTTCTTTGCCGTTTACAGGGTTGATCGCATAGGCACCAGTCCAAACCCCTGTTTTTTCCTTGGCAAGGTCTGTACGAGCCAAGTCTGATTTGAGGCTGGCTTGGTGTTTGTAGTCTGCTACGGCTTCTGCTTGTTCTGGACTCGTGATGGCATCTACTAGTTCATGCTCAGGCGCTAAGACTGTGAAGGTCGCTCCGAAAAGGGTATCTGGACGAGTCGTAAAGACTGTGAATTCCTTATCTGTTCCCTTCACTTTGAAAGTGACATTGGCACCAGTTGATTTCCCAATCCAGTTGCGTTGCATGTCCTTGATAGACTCTGGCCAGTCAAGATCATCCAAGTCATTGAGCAAGCGCTCTGCATAGGCCGTGATTTTAAGCATCCATTGGCGCATTGGTTTGCGGACAACTGGATAGCCTCCACGCTCAGATGTTCCATCTGGAAGAACTTCTTCGTTGGCGATAGCTGTTCCTAGTTCCTCAACCCAGTTTACTGGCACTTCTGCTTCATAGGCCAAGCCTTTTTCGTAAAGCTTGGTGAAGATCCATTGTGTCCATTTGTAATAGTTTGGATCTGTTGTATTTACCTCACGGTCCCAGTCGTAAGAGAATCCAAGCGCATTGATTTGGCGTTTGAAGTTGGCAATGTTTTCCGCTGTGAATTCCGCTGGGTCATTCCCTGTATCCATAGCGTATTGCTCTGCAGGCAAACCAAAGGCATCCCATCCCATTGGGTGAAGGACATTGTAGCCTTGTGCACGTTTGAAACGGCTGAGGATATCAGTCGCTGTGTATCCTTCTGGGTGTCCTACGTGAAGACCTGCTCCAGATGGATAAGGGAACATGTCGAGTGCATAAAACTTCGGTTTTGAAGCGTCTGTTCCTGTCTTAAACGTGTGATTGTCAGCCCAGTATTTTTGCCACTTAGGCTCGATTTCTTTATGATTGTAAAAACTCATGCTGTCTCTCCAATTTTCGTGATGCTCCTATTATACCATTTTTAGGGGAATTTAGTCTCTTTCTTTTCAACTCTTTTCTCTTTTCACCTTGCCTTCCATTTTTAATACTGCTATACTTACTTTAGCAAGCTCTTTATAAGAGGTGATTTATGGCTCATTCTTTCAAACATTCTCTCCAAAAAGAGATTCTTCACCGTAGTTCTTTGGCTGCTTTAGCGACCTCGTTTTTACTCCTCATTCTCTTGTTTGGTTTTTCCTATTTCCTTCAAAAGCAACAGCTCACCAAAGACACTCAACAGATTGTCCAACATGTTCGTAATATGAAACAAGCGAACTATCAATTACTGGAGACCATGAATCAAAAAATGGTCCCAGAATTTTTAGAGGGTAAACACACCGACCGAGAACTCTTTAGTCTATTTTATGAAACAAAAGCTCAACTAAAACTCAGTTCTGATTTTATCATCCTTGATAACACAGGAGAACTGCTCTTTAGTACCAATCGCAACCATCAAGAAACTATTTTAGCTCCTTATTATTTAAAATTGTTAATTCAAAATCCGATTCAAGGAGCCATTACAGAAAAGGTTGCTTTGTCAATAGATAAGCAACATTACGCACTATTCATTATGCCTATCGTTCAAAATCAACGAGTTAAGGCTTATAGCATTTCTTTTGTAAATGAAAATGAATTTGTGTCCAGTATCCCTCTCATCAATTCAAAATACGCCATTACAGATACTTTTGGAAACATCTACTCTAGCAATACCAATCAATTTACACAATCGACTCTGGAAAAATTTGATGAAAAGTTACTCCAATCTAAAACCCATTGGTATGTTGAAAATCCACTTCTGATTGAAAAACGTAAAATTGAACCGATTTTCTCAATCTACGCCTTTCAATCTTTCTTTCCCATTCCGAGTTTACTGGGACTTGCTTCCGTCTTAACACTCTGTATCTTTCTGTTATACTTCTGGCAGGCGAGACGAATTGCTTATAAAATTGCGACGCACAATGCCGGCCCTATTGAAAGTCTGGTCTATCAACTGCAGGAAATTCCTAAGAAAAAGGACAAGAAGCTGATCCTCCAGACAGGAGACGAATTTGAACTGATTGCTGAGAAAATCACCGATATGCTCCAAGAGTTGGATGAACTCCATCAAAAGATGTTGACCATTGAGAAGGAAAAGTGGATCTTTGAAAGAAAGATGCTGGAAGCTCAGTTTAATCCTCACTTCCTCTACAATACCTTGGAAACTATTAAAATCACGAGTATGATTGATGCTAGTATTACTCAAGAACTTATTCAAAATCTCACACGCATCCTGCGATATAGTGTAACTGAACTAGAAAAGGAAACGACTCTTGGACGGGACCTAGAGATTATCGAAGCTTATCTGAAAATCCATCAGATTCGATTTGAACATTTTTCTTATCAGATTGACTGTTCTGAGAATCTACATTCCCAAACTATTCCGAAACTTTTCCTATTACCACTTGTGGAAAATGCTCTAAAATACGGAAGGCAGTATCGTATCGACCTTGCCATCTCTATCCAAATCACTCAAGAGCAGGAAGCACTGACCTTTATCGTTGAGGATAATGCTGGTGGTCTAACCAAACAAGAACGTCTACATATCTTAGAATCCTTGGACAGCCCACATACACAGCACGGTATTGTCAATAGTTACAAACGATTGAATAATTTTTTTGAAAATGTAGAATTAGATTTGGGAGTCAACTCCAAAGGGGAAACCTGGGTAAAATTTGTCACGAAAGGAAGAACGCATGTTTAAGTTAATCATTGTCGAAGACGAACACCTGATCCGAAAATGGCTTGAAATCGCCGTAGACTACTCAGCCTTAGGTATTCAAGTTGTTGGAACTGCAAGTCACGGACAAGAAGGCATGGAATTGATTCAAAAAGAGAAACCACACATCGTCCTGACAGATATTACCATGCCCATCATGGATGCTTTTATGATGTTTGAAGCGACCCGTTCACTCTCTTATGAAAAAGTAATCCTCTCAGGCTATAATGATTTCCAAAATGCTAAAAAGGCCATGCAATTTGGAGCAGTGGACTTCCTCCCAAAACCCATAAATGTCGCAGAATTAACAGAGTGTTTAGAAAAAATAACTCTACGCCTCAAGATGGATCAACACCAAACCAATCCATTTTTACAAGACTATCAGACTTTTGTAACATCTCTTCAAAAAATCAATCCTCAAAACCAATTGATTCAACAAATTCTCGAATTTGTGCACCAACACTACTCCCAACACTTTACAATTTCTACCATTGCAGAGAATCTAGGTTATAGCGAAAGTTATCTCTACAAGGTTATCAAGGAGGATTTTCCTATCACCTTGAACGAATACATTCTTCAGTATCGTTTAAAACAAGCCGTTGAAAAGATGAGCCAGTATCCTGATTCTCCTCTTAGTCAAATCGCTGAACAAGTCGGCTTCTCAGACTATAAATATTTTGGTAAAGTTTTTAAGAAATACTTTCATATCTCTCCAAAAGAGTTAAAAGCCATTGGAAGAATAGTTTAGACACTATTCTTCTTTTTTGTAGAGAATTTTACCCCATTAGGATAGAATTTTAAGTTTTAAAAACGCTTTCATTACTTTACAATAGAGGTAACAAAATTATGGAGGTATCCATCATGAAAAAGAAATGGATGTATTTTGCTGCTTGTGGACTTGCTATTTTAGGACTAACTGCCTGCTCTTCTGACGACGCTTCGGGAGAAAAGGCAACTGAAAATGGAGGAAGCGATACTCTAGTGGTCTACTCCCCAAACTCAGAGGGATTGATTGGAGCAACTATTCCTGCTTTTGAAGAAAAGTATGGTATCAAGGTTGAACTCATTCAAGCAGGAACAGGTGAACTCTTTAAAAAACTAGAATCTGAAAAAGAAGCCCCTGTGGCAGATATCATCTTTGGTGGTTCCTATACCCAATATGCTACCCACGGGGAACTTTTTGAAAATTACGTATCAACGGAAAACGATAATGTAATCAAAGAATATCAAAATACAACTGGCTACTCAACTCCTTATACATTGGATGGTAGTGTTTTGATCGTTAACCCTGACTTAACTAAGGGGATGAATATTGAAGGTTATAGCGACCTCATCAAACCAGAACTCAAAGGAAAAATCGCAACTGCAGACCCAGCCAACTCTTCTAGCGCCTTTGCTCAACTAACAAACATGTTACAAGCTGAGGGCGGCTATACAGACGACAAAGCTTGGACTTATGTCAAAGATCTCTTTACTTTGATTGATGGTAAAATCGGCTCAAGTTCATCTGGCGTTTACAAGGCCGTAGCAGATGGAGAAATGGCTGTTGGTCTTTCTTACGAAGACCCCGCAGTGAAACTTCTAAACGACGGAGCAAACATTAAGGTTGTTTATCCAAAAGAAGGTACTGTCTTCCTACCGGCTAGCGCTGCTATTATTAAAAACGCTAAGAACATGGAAAACGCTAAGAAATTTATCGATTTCATCATTTCTCAAGAAGTCCAAGACACTCTTGGTACAACAACCACTAACCGTCCTGTTCGTAAAAATGCTAAAACTAGCGAAAATATGAAACCAATCGAACAAATTAAAACACTAACTGAAGACTATGACTATGTCATCAAAAATAAATCAGATATCGTTAAAAAATACAACGAAATCTTTACAGATATCCAATCTAAACAGTAAAAGAGGTTGACCATGAGTGAGATCAAGATTATTAATGCCAAGAAAATTTACCACGATGTAGCTGTTATCGAAAACCTAAACGTTACTATTCCTAAGGGGAGCCTTTTCACCCTCCTTGGGCCTTCAGGATGTGGGAAAACAACCTTGCTTCGTATGATTGCAGGTTTCAATAGCATCGAAGGAGGAGAGTTCTACTTCGACGATACTAAAATCAACAACATGGAACCTAGCAAACGAAACATTGGGATGGTTTTCCAAAACTATGCGATTTTCCCACATTTGACAGTGCGTGATAACGTAGCGTTCGGACTCAAGCAAAAGAAAGTTCCAAAAGACGAACTCATCGAACAAACAAATAAATACCTTGAGTTGATGCAAATTGCCCAGTATGCAGACCGAAAACCAGATAAACTTAGTGGTGGTCAGCAACAACGGGTTGCCCTAGCACGTGCCTTGGCAGTTAATCCTAGCGTTCTCCTCATGGACGAACCCCTCAGTAACCTAGATGCCAAACTTCGATTGGATATGCGTCAAGCTATTCGTGAAATCCAACACGAAGTTGGTATCACAACAGTCTACGTAACTCACGACCAAGAAGAAGCTATGGCCATTTCTGACCAAATCGCCGTTATGAAAGATGGTGTTATCCAACAAACCGGACGCCCGAAAGAACTTTACCACAAGCCAGCAAATGAATTTGTCGCAACCTTTATTGGTAGAACAAACATAATCCCTGCTCGTTTGGAAAAGCAAGCTGACGGAGCTTACATCGTCTTTGAAGATGGTTACTCTCTTCGTATGCCAGCATTAGACCAGGTGGAAGAACAAGCTATTCATGTCAGCATTCGTCCTGAAGAATTTATTCGTGACGAAAATGGACCAATCGACGGTACAATTAGTGATAGTGTCTATCTTGGACTCAATACTGAATACTTCATCGAGACAGGGTTTGCTTCAAAAATCCAAGTAAGTGAAGAATCTACATTTGAAGAAGATTTGAAAAAAGGAGATCGCGTTCGTTTGCGTATCAACACTCAAAAACTCAATGTCTTCTCTGAAGATGGTTCTCGTAATCTCATAAAAGGAGTCGGCCATGGAGCGTAAAAAACTAAATATCTGGACTGCGTCTTCCTTCTTCATCTTCCTTGCTTATCTTGTTTTTCTGGTCTATCCAATTGTTACGGTATTAAAACAGGCACTGGTACATGAAGGTCATTTCTCATTAGAAAATTTTGTGACTTTCTTTAGCAAGTCTTACTATTCTGAAACCCTTATCAACAGTTTCAAGGTTTCTGTAACTGCCACAATTACCTCTGTCGTTGTTGGTACCTTGCTAGCTTATCTTTTTTCCATGTATGATTTCAAGGGAAAGAAGTTTTTACAAATTTTAATCATCATTGCATCCATGTCAGCTCCCTTTGTAGGTGCCTATTCTTGGATTCTACTTCTTGGTAGAAACGGAGTAATCACAAAGTTTCTAACCAACACACTTCACTTGCCAGGTCTTGATATCTACGGTTTCAAAGGTATTGTACTTGTCTTTACACTTCAACTTTTCCCTCTCGTATTTCTTTACGTAGCGGGGACTATGAAGAGCATCGACAATTCTCTCCTAGAAGCTGCTGAAAGTATGGGATCTTTCGGTCTAAAACGAATTGTAACAGTCGTTTTACCTCTCTTGGTTCCAACCTTACTAGCAGCTGCACTCCTCGTCTTTATGAGAGCCTTCTCGGACTTTGGTACTCCGATGTTGATTGGTGAGGGATATCGTACCTTCCCAGTCTTGATCTATACACAGTTTATCAGTGAGGTAGGGGGTAACTCTGCCTTCGCATCAGCCTTAGCAATTATGGCGATTACAATCGCCCTAGTTATCTTCCTCATCCAAAAATACGTTTCAAATCGCTACAGTTTCAGTATGAACTCGCTTCATCCAATTGAACCTAAGAAAACGACAAAAGGTAAGATGGCTGCTATTTATGTGACAGTTTATGGCATTATCTTATTCTCTGTTTTGCCTCAAGTTTACTTGATTTATACATCCTTCCTAAAAACATCCGGAATGGTTTTCGTCAAAGGATATTCACTAAACAGCTATAAGACTGCTTTTAACCGCATGGGCTCTGCTATTTTTAATACCATTCGTATCCCTCTCCTTGCCTTGGTTCTCGTTGTTGTCTTTGCGACCTTCATATCCTATCTTGCAGTTCGCAAACGCAACCTATTTACCAACTTAATCGATAGTCTTAGTATGGTACCTTATATCGTACCAGGAACTGTACTTGGTATTGCCTTTATCTCTTCATTCAATACAGGCCTCTTCGGAAGTGGTTTCCTGATGATTACAGGAACAGCCTTCATCTTGATTATGTCCTTATCTGTAAGAAGACTTCCTTATACTATCCGCTCTTCAGTTGCTAGTTTGCAACAAATTGCCCCTAGTATCGAAGAAGCAGCAGAAAGCTTGGGAAGTAGCCGTCTCAATACCTTTACTAAAATCACAACCCCAATGATGCTTTCAGGTATCATCTCAGGAGCAATCCTTTCATGGGTAACAATGATTTCGGAACTATCTACTTCCATTCTCTTGTATAATGTTAAAACTAGAACAATGACCGTAGCTATCTACACTGAAGTACTTCGTGGTAACTATGGTGTGGCAGCAGCCTTGTCTACTATCCTCACCATCTTAACAGTTACTTCCTTGTTACTATTTATGAAAATTTCTAAAAATAACAGCATTACGCTCTAGTTTTTTTCCTACTAAAACAGCCAATTCCCCCTGGCTGTTTTTTTATATCTCTACTTTTGATTTTCCCGAATCATCATCTTCGATAAATACAGATTCCTATCAATAGGACATATCTTAGCTAGTTATATAGATGCATGATAGTCCTTTTTATGGTAGAATATAGGAAAGTGCTTTCTCAGAAGGAGGAAAATATGAACAAACAAACCATCGCTGTTTTAGGGCCTGGTTCTTGGGGTACTGCGCTGTCACAAGTTCTAAATGACAACGGACACCAAGTGCGTATCTGGGGAAATATTCCTGATCAAATTGACGAAATCAATACACAACATACTAACAAACGCTATTTTAAGGATACTGTATTAGACGAAAAAATTGTTGCCTATCATGATTTGGCAGAAGCCTTGAAGGGTGTTGATGCTGTCTTGTTTGTGGTGCCAACCAAGGTGACCAGATTGGTAACTCAACAAGTGGCTGCTGTTTTGGATCATAAAGTCGTCATCATGCATGCTTCAAAAGGCCTCGAACCCAATAGCCACAAACGCCTTTCAACCATTCTAGAAGAAGAAATCCCTGAAGAATTGCGTAGTGAGATTGTGGTTGTATCTGGTCCTAGCCATGCAGAAGAAACGATTGTACGTGATATTACCTTGATTACAGCTGCTTCTAAAGATTTACAGACTGCTCAATATGTTCAAAAACTCTTTAGCAACCACTACTTCCGCCTTTATACCAATACAGATGTGATCGGAGTGGAAACAGCTGGTGCTCTTAAAAATATCATTGCCGTTGGTGCAGGTGCCCTTCATGGACTTGGATTCGGGGATAATGCAAAAGCTGCTATTATCACGCGTGGTCTGGCAGAAATTACTCGTCTGGGGGTTAAACTTGGAGCAAATCCATTAACATACAGTGGTCTTTCTGGAGTTGGGGATTTAATCGTTACAGGAACTTCTGTCCACTCACGTAACTGGCGTGCTGGAGATGCTCTTGGTCGCGGTGAAGCCTTGGCAGATATCGAAGCAAATATGGGAATGGTCATTGAAGGTATTTCAACAACCAAAGCTGCTTACGAATTGGCGCAAGAACTCGGAGTTTATATGCCTATTACTCAAGCCATCTACCAAGTTATTTATGAAAATGTTAATATTAAGGATGCCGTTTCTGAACTCATGAGCAATGAGTTCAAGGCAGAGAACGAGTGGTCTTAGTCACCGTTAGAAAGGAAGCTCATGAAGCAAAAAGTTAGAAAAGCCGTTATCCCTGCTGCGGGACTTGGAACTCGTTTCCTACCTGCAACTAAAGCTTTGGCCAAAGAAATGTTGCCAATCGTGGATAAACCAACCATCCAGTTCATCGTCGAAGAAGCTCTTAAGTCTGGAATTGAGGACATTCTTGTGGTAACAGGAAAGTCAAAACGCTCTATCGAAGATCACTTTGACTCAAACTTTGAGTTGGAATACAATCTCAAGGAAAAAGGAAAAACCGACCTTTTGAAACTAGTTGACGAAACAACTGGCATGCGACTTCACTTCATCCGTCAAACACACCCACGTGGACTTGGAGATGCCGTTTTACAAGCCAAAGCATTCGTTGGGAATGAACCTTTTGTGGTTATGCTTGGAGATGACCTCATGGATATCACAGATGACAAGGCTGTTCCACTGACCAAGCAACTCATGAACGATTATGAGGAAACTCATGCTTCTACTATCGCCGTGATGCCTGTACCGCATGATGAAGTTTCTTCATACGGTGTCATCGCTCCTCAAGGTGAAGGAAAGGACGGTCTGTACAGTGTTGAAACCTTCGTTGAAAAACCAGCTCCTGAAGATGCACCAAGTGATTTAGCTATCATCGGTCGTTATCTCCTCACACCAGAGATTTTCGGCATCCTCGAAAGTCAAAAACCTGGTGCGGGAAATGAAATCCAGCTAACAGATGCTATCGATACACTCAACAAAACTCAACGTGTATTTGCTCGCGAGTTTAAAGGTTCTCGTTACGATGTTGGCAACAAGTTTGGGTTTATGAAAACTTCCATCGAATACGCTCTTAAACATCCACAAGTCAAAGACCACTTGAAGGACTACTTGATTGATCTTGGAAAAGAACTTTCAGGAGAAAAATAAACAATTTGTCAAATAGTCAGATTTAGCTTAAATCTGGCTTTTTTCAATGTCTAAATTTCGAACTCCAATCCCTATCCAAAGCCCTGTTCTAAGCCTAATTTCTTGCAAGAGATGCTTTTATGGTATAATAATAAAGAGTGAGGAATTCTATGAACAAACATGTAACAAGGATAAAACAAAAAGGACTGGCCTTACTTCGGTCTCTAAAATTAACAGCTTCTAAAATGAATGCAAAGAAAAAGAGTGGAAAAAACTCTAAGCAGAAAAAGAAAACTCAAACACCATTCGATATCTGGACTCTATTGACCAATATCTTACTTGGTATAAAGGCAACTTTTAACACACTTTTCATCCTAGCTTTTATTGGCGGTCTCCTTGGAACAGGGGTTGCCTTGGGTTATGCTGTTTCTCTCTTTGATCAAGTTAGTGTCCCTCAAACGGAGGATTTGATCAAGCAGGTCAATAATATTTCATCCATCTCTGAAATTCGCTATGCAGATGGTTCCATGATTAGCGCTATTGAAAGCGATCTACTTCGCACATCTGTGTCATCAGATGCCATTTCAGATAATCTCAAGCAAGCTATCGTTGCAACCGAGGATGAACACTTTGCAGAGCACAACGGTGTTGTTCCTAAAGCGGTTATTCGCGCCAGTCTAGGAAAATTCATCGGACTTGGTTCTTCCAGTGGAGGATCTACCCTAACACAACAGCTCATCAAACAACAAGTGGTTGGTGATGCTCCTACACTTGCTCGTAAAGCCAGTGAAATCGTGGATGCCTTGGCCTTAGAAAGAGCCATGAGCAAGGACGAAATCCTAACAACCTATCTCAATGTTGCTCCTTTTGGTCGTAACAATAAAGGTCAAAATATCGCAGGTGCTCAACAAGCTGCCAAAGGGATTTTTGGGGTGGATGCAAGCAAACTAACCATTCCTCAAGCGGCTTTCCTAGCAGGTTTACCACAAAGCCCTATTTCCTACTCACCTTATGAATCTACTGGTGAGATGAAAAGCGAAGAAGATATTAAACTCGGTATTAAGCGCTCAAAAGATGTACTCTACAATATGTATCGAACAGGAGTCCTCAGCCAGGAAGACTATGAAACCTACAAGGCTTATGACATTAAGCAAGATTTCTTGCCATCAGAAAATGCTAGCGTTACCTCTAAAGGCTTCCTCTACTTCACTGCACTCGATGAGGCTACCAAGATTATGTATGATTATCTGGTGCAAAAGGACAATGTTTCTGACCAAGAACTACAGAACGAATCTATCCGAAAATCTTATCAAGAATTGGCTGAAAAAGAAATTCAAAACGGTGGTTACCGTATTACAACTACCATCGATAAAACGATTCATACTGCTATGCAAAATGCCGTAACAAACTACGGATACCTTCTAAATGATAGCTCGGGTCAACCTGAAGTCGGGAATGTCTTGATGGACAATCAAACTGGTGCGATTTTAGGGTTTGTAGGTGGACGAGATTATCAGACCAATCAAAACAATCACGCCTTTGATACCAAACGTTCCCCTGCCTCCACTACCAAGCCACTCTTGGCCTACGGTATTGCTATCGACCAAGGGCTTATGGGAAGTGCTAGCATCCTCTCAAACTATCCAACAAACTTCTCTAACGGAACTCCGATCATGCATGTCAACAGTCCTGGAACAGCCATGATAGACCTTAAAGAAGCTCTGAACTATTCTTGGAACATCCCAGCCTACTGTACCTACAGAATGCTCCGTGAAAAAGGGGTTGACGTCCGTTCTTATATGGAAAAAATGGGCTATGAAATCCCAGAATATGGCATTGAAAGTCTTCCAATGGGAGGAGGAATTGAAGTTACTGTAGCCCAGCACACCAATGGCTACCAAACGCTAGCTAACAATGGTACCTATCATAAGAAATACATGATCTCAAAAATTGAGAAAACGAGTGGTGAGGTTCTCTATGAACATCAGGCTAAACCCATCCAAGTTTACTCTAAAGCTACTGCAACCATTATGCAGAGTTTGCTAAGAGATGTGCTTTCATCTCGAGTCACTACAAGCTTCCAAACGGATCTGACTTCTATCAATTCCAGTCTAGCAGGTGCTGACTGGATCGGAAAAACTGGTACAACCAATGAAGAAGGGGATATGTGGCTAATGGTCTCTACTCCAAGATTAACCCTTGGAGGCTGGGTTGGACATGACGACAACAGTTCTCTAGCCCAGGGAGCATACTACCGCAATGCAAAATACATGGCTCATCTGGTAAATGCCATCCAGCAAGCATCTCCTTCTGCTTGGGGTTCAGAACGTTTCAAACTCGATTCAAGTGTCACTTCATCACAAGTCCTCAAATCAACTGGTCAAAAGCCAGGAAAGGTGACTATCAATGGGAAAGAAATTAATCTAAGCGGAGAAACGGTGACTAGCTACTGGGCTAACCAAGCTGGCGCGCCGACTACCACTTATAAATTCGCTATTGGTGGAAGCGATTCTGACTACCAAAATGCTTGGAACACCATTTTAGGAAGTCTGCCAAAAGTATCTTCTTCCTCATCAAACAATAGCAGTAACAATAACAACAATAATAATAGTAATAATCGTAATAATACTTCTAATAGTAACGGGAACAATAATAGTAGCTCTAGTTCCAATAACAGAAGTAGCAATCAACGGCGCTAACTAGCACAATCATTGAGAGTGGGAAAGAAATGATTTTTCTCCACTCTCTTTTTTCTTTCTTCCTTTCATGGTACAATAGCAGCATGAATAACTATCAAAAGAATATTTTTAAGGGAACCATTTATTCTCTCCTATCTGGCTTGATCTGGGGGATCTGCGGAATTTTAGGAGAGTACTTTTTTTCACATTATCAAGTATCTTCAGGGTGGATTACTTCTATGCGTCTACTCGTCGCTGGTAGTTTCGTAATCGTCTTATCTAGTATAAAACTCCGGTTCCAGCTTTTCGAGATCTGGAGAAATCGAAACAATTACCTTCTTTTTCTGGCCTATGCTATCTTAGGGATCTTCTCCGTTCAGTATTTCTTCTATCTCTGTGTGGAGTACTCCAACGCTACAACTGCAACCATCCTACAATTTATCAGTCCTGTCTTTATCCTCTTTTTCAATCGCATCATCTACAAGAAAAAAGCTTCTAAAAGTGCTATTTTTTATGTCTTGGTCGCTATGGTTGGGGTCTTTTTGATGGCTACCAAAGGAGATCTATCCAAATTATCTATTACACCACTTGCTTTACTGACAGGACTTCTCAGTGCACTAGGTGTCATGTTCAATGTCATCTTACCCCAACGCTTTGCTAAAAAATACGGTTTTGTGCCTACTGTTGGCTGGGGGATGATTATTGCGGGGATTTTTAGTAATTTTCTCTACCCTGTTTATAAGATTAGCTTCCAGGTTGATGCCATCAGTATCTGTATTTGTTTGACTATTGCCTTTTTGGGAACAGCCTTTGCTTTCTTCCTATCGATGAAGGCTGTATCGCTCGTATCACCATTGGTGGTGTCAGTCGTCAGTGCAAGCGAACCTTTATCATCTGCTATTCTAAGCGTTCTCTTTCTAGGTTTAGTCTTGGATGAGTATCTGCTACTGGCTATGATTTTGATTATCATCCCAATGATTTTTCTATCCATTGAAGAATCAAAAAACAAAATGAAAGAATCTTCTTTTAACACTTAAGGCTTCAAAATTGAAGCCTTTTTTGGTAGAATAGTAAGCATTACAAAGAGTGAGGAGACACCTATGACTGCTACAAAAATGAATGCACAAGAAATTATCCAATTTATCGCAAATGCTGAGAAAAAAACAAGTGTAAAAGTGACCTTTGAAGGACAACTTGCCGGAGCTATCCCTGCCTCTGTTATCAAGCTTGGGAATGTTCTCTTTGGAGACTGGAAGGATATTGCTCCACTTCTTGAAGGACTAACAGAAAATAAAGATTATGTTGTTGAGCAAGACGCTCGCAACTCAGCTGTACCTCTCCTTGATAAACGCGACATCAATGCTCGTATCGAACCAGGGGCTATCATCCGTGACCAGGTTGAGATTGGCGACAACGCTGTTATCATGATGGGAGCTGTGATCAATATTGGTGCTGAAATCGGTGCTGGCACTATGATTGACATGGGTGCTATTCTAGGTGGACGTGCTATTGTTGGTAAAAATAGTCACGTGGGTGCGGGAGCTGTTCTTGCAGGTGTTATCGAACCAGCTAGTGCAGAGCCTGTCCGTGTCGGTGATAATGTTCTCATCGGTGCTAACGCTGTGGTTATCGAAGGTGTTCAAATTGGTAGCGGTTCTGTTGTTGCAGCAGGCGCTATCGTCACTCAAGATGTTCCAGAAAATGTTGTGGTGGCTGGGGTCCCAGCTCGTGTTATCAAGGAAATCGATAGCCAAACCCAACAAAAAACAGCGCTAGAGGATGCGCTTCGCACCTTGTAATTAGTAACAGAGGCTGAAATATTTCCAGCCTCTTTATCGTATCAATAGAAGGAAATTAACTATGTTAGATTTGATTCAAACTCGACGCGATCTTCACCAAATTCCCGAGATTGGTTTAGAAGAATTCAAGACTCACGCTTATTTACTCAATGTCATTGAAACATTAACGGCTGGTAAGGATTTTGTTCAGATTCGTACTTGGCGAACAGGTATTTTAGTTTACTTGCAGGGAAGTCAGCCAGAACGTACCATTGGCTGGCGGACAGACATCGACGGACTCCCAATCGTTGAACAAACAGGCCTTCCTTTTGCCTCTCAGCACCCAGACCGCATGCATGCTTGTGGACACGATTTTCACATGACCATTGCCCTAGGAAGTCTCGAACGTGCATTAGAAAAACAACCCAAAAACAATCTCCTCTTTCTCTTCCAACCTGCAGAAGAAAATGAAGCAGGTGGCATGCTCATGTATGAAGATAGTGCTTTTGGCGACTGGTTACCTGACCAATTCTATGGACTCCATGTTCGTCCAGACCTAAAAGTTGGACAGATTGCGACCAATACCCATACACTCTTTGCTGGAACATGCGAGGTCAAGATTCGCTTTAAGGGTAAAGGCGGACACGCTGCCTTTCCACATGAAGCCGACGACGCTCTGGTTGCAGCTAGCTATTTTGTGACCCAAGTCCAGTCAGTCGTCAGCCGTAATGTCGATCCTATCGAGGGAGCTGTTGTCACTTTCGGTGTTTTTCAAGCTGGTACAACCAATAATGTTATCGCTGATACAGCCTTCTTGCATGGAACCATTCGAGCTCTTACACACAGCATGAGCCTCTTGGTTCAAAAACGTGTCAAAGCTATTGCTGAAGGTGTGGCAGCTGCCTTTGATATGGATGTAGAGATCGAACTCAAGCAGGGAGGTTATTTGCCAGTCGAAAATAACCCTGAGTTAGCCAGAGAATTGATGACCTTCTTTGATGAAAAAGAAGGGATTGAACTTATCGATATTGAACCTGCTATGACAGGGGAAGACTTTGGTTATCTTCTCTCTAAGGTTCCTGGTGTCATGTTCTGGCTAGGTATTGATAGTCCCTACGCCCTTCACCATCCAAAGATGAGCCCTAAAGAAGAAGCTCTAGCTATCGGTGTCGAAGCTGTATCAAGCTTCTTAGCCAAGAAAGCTGCGGAGTAAACGATGAAAAAAAACTTACGCAAGCAGGTCTTGCAAGAACTCAAATCTCTATCAGCCGAAGAAAAGGAAGTCATGGACACTTGGTTGACTGAGCAACTACTTCTACATCCCTTATATAAGGAAGCAAAAACCATCGCCACTTACCTGTCTTTTCCTCATGAATTTCAGACAGCTAGACTGATCGAACAAGCTCAAAAAGATGGGAAGACACTCCTCATTCCCAAAACCTATCCACAAGGGAAAATGGACTTTGTGCTCTATGAACCAGAGAAACTCGAAAGAAATTCTTTTGGACTTCTTGAACCTCAAGGAGACTTCACAATCCTTGAACCCTCTCAGATTGACCTGATTCATGTTCCTGGTTTGGCTTTCAATCCTTCTGCTTATCGGATTGGCTACGGTGGTGGTTATTATGATCGCTACTTAGAGCATTTCCTAGGTCACACCATTAGTACACTTTATCCTTGTCAGATTCAGGATTTCCATCCTGATCCACACGATATTCCCGTTGAGGAGGTACTCATCTATGAAAGAAATTTTTAATCGTCGTTATCCTGTTACGAGCTTCTTTCTTCTCGTGACCACCCTGGTTTTTATACTCATGTTTCTAACCAGTGGTTTCAATTACACAAGCGCAGCTACCTTGTATAAATTCGGAGCTGTTTATCCCCCAGCAATCAAGGCCATGCCTGAACAAATCTGGCGCCTATTCTCAGCAACCTTTGTCCACATTGGCTTGGAGCACTTTTTAGTCAATATGCTATCCCTTTACTTCTTGGGACGTCAGATGGAACAAATCTTTGGCTCTAAACAGTTTTTCTTTATCTACCTTCTATCAGGTATGATGGGAAATCTCTTTGTCCTCGTTTTTAGTCCCGATACCATTACTGCTGGTGCTTCAACTGCCCTCTACGGGATGTTCGCCTCTATTGTCGTTCTTCGTTATGCTTCACGCAATCCCTATCTCCAACAGCTCGGTCAATCTTACCTCTCCCTCTTGGTCATCAACCTAGTAGGTAGCGTTTTAATGCCAGGAATCAGCTTTGCTGGACACGTAGGTGGAGCTGTCGGTGGCGCATTACTAGCTATCGTCTTCCCAGTTCGAGGAGAACGAAAGATATACAGCCCAGGCCAACGTGGTCTAGCAACCCTAGCCTTTATTGCTTTGTCAGCCTTGTTGCTTTTTGTGGGCTTGTCCTAAGATAGTCTCATATAGGGAGTATCTTTATTTTCAACAAAGATTAATTCACTAATCTCATATATAAAAGAAACTCTGAAAAGCTTGTTTTTATTAGCTTTCCAGAGTTTCTTTTATTTCTAGTTTTTTAAAGATCAGACGGGTATATAGATTTTTTATCAATTTGATTGAATTTTTTTATAACCCTTCTTTCATGGCAAAGTAAGCACGCACTTTTGGTGCCACTTGCGTTCCAAAGAGTTCAATGGCTTTGAGAACTTGATCATGCGGCATAGAACCAAGTGGTAGGTGCAACATAAAGCGATTCAAGTCTAAATCCTCAATCATACGAATCAACTTTTCTGCTATCTGATCTGGATTTCCCACAAACATAGCGCCATTTGGGCCCACCTGCTCAAGATATTGCTCATAACGCAATTCCTGCCAGTGTGGTCGGTCTTTGGAAATCGCATCTACCACTTGCTTGGTCGGATGGAAATAATCTTTCACTGCCTGCTCGCCATCTTCAGCAATCCATCCCCAAGAATGTGCTCCCACTTTCAAGTCTTTGTCAGCATGACCAGATTCACTTCCAATCTCACGATAAGCCTGAATCAACTTTTTAAAATAGTGAGGATTGCCACCGATAATCGCATAGACAATCGGCAAACCAGCACGAGCAATCTTGACTGTTGACTCTACATGACCACCTGTCGCCACCCACAATGGCAATTTGTCCTGAACAGGACGAGGATAAACTTCTTTTCCAGCAATACTTTGGGTCAATTCTCCACGCCAGTTCACCTTGGTGTTTTCATTTGCTAGCTGGAGCAGGTCCAATTTTTCATCAAAGAGGGCTTCATAGTCTTTCAAGTCATATCCAAACAGTGGAAAGGACTCGGTGAATGAACCACGCCCAGCCATAATCTCTGCACGACCGTTTGAAAGGGCGTCGATGGTCGCATATTGTTGGAACAAACGGATGGGATCCATACTTGAGAGGATACTGACAGCACTGGTCAAACGAATCTTCTTGGTATTCACCGCACCAGCTGCAAGGACAATCTCTGGCGCTGATACCGCAAAGTCCTCCCGATGATGCTCCCCAATGCCATACACCTCCAATCCAACCTTATCAGCCAGCTCAATTTCTGCCACCAACTGACGGATTCGTTCATCATGACTGTAAACTTGTCCAGTCCCCTCTAAGGCTGTTGTTTCACCAAATGTTGAAATTCCTAGTTCTACCATACTGATTTCCTCGTTTTATTATTAGTTATCTGGGTATTTTATCACTAGTCAGTTATAGTTGCAACGAATTTGCTCATTAGAAATGGCCTTGATTAAGTAGACATTTTTAGTTCCTTGTGTGGCGGTGAGAGGTGAGGGTAAATCGTTGTAAAGACGATACCATCTATATCCCTTGCAACATTCTCTTCTGTGATGGTGAGAGCTTGGTGATGATTCTATAAGAAAAATGAGATGAAAATCATCTCACTCTTCTTATTCTTAAAATCCATTATTGTCACTGAGTTTTTTGAACCAGTGGCCTGATTTTTTCAGACGGCGTTCTTGCGTTTCAAGGTCAAGCTCGACCAAACCATAGCGATTTTTGTAAC
Organism: Streptococcus nidrosiense; assembly: GCF_042140045.1. Lineage (NCBI taxonomy): Bacteria > Bacillati > Bacillota > Bacilli > Lactobacillales > Streptococcaceae > Streptococcus > Streptococcus nidrosiense. Next base: position 561,875 of record NZ_CP152419.1, on the reverse strand, counting down.
TATTGAGCCATGACCAGCAATCGATAAAGGTCCAGATCAAGTATCCTTTACAGTTAGCACCGTCTTCAATAGCGCGATGGAGTTCACGAAGGTGACCTTTGACAAAGTCAATACGGTAGTCATCCTGAATCATGCCATTTTCACGGAATTTGTCTTCACCTTCAACACCCATCCCATTTTCTGTCAACATCCACTCAATATTACCGTAGTTTTCCTTGATGTTTTGGGCAATGTCATAAATCCCTTGCTCGTAGATTTCCCAACCACGGTGCGGATTGATCTTACGACCAGGCATGACATAAGGCTCATAGAAATGCTCAGGCAAGAGTGGGCTATCAGGATGCTTAGCAAAACGCGGCGCCATAACACGCAAAGGTTGGTAGTAGTTGACTCCTAGGAAGTCAACCGTATGATCGCGAATGAGTTCCAACTCTTCGGCTGTGTATTCTGGTAACAAGTCATGCTCAGACAAAATTTCCACTAACTCTTCTGGATAAGCTCCTAAAACAGACGGATCTAGGAAAGATTGTGCCTGGAAGAGGTCAGCAATGCAAGCAGCTTTCACGTCTGCAGGATGTTGGCTACGTGGATATGCTGGTGTCAAGTTGAGGACAATCCCAATCTTAGAGCCTGGCAAGACTTCATGACAAGCCTTAACTGCAAGAGTGCTCGCCAGTTGTGTATGATAGGCAACCTTAACCGCTGCTTTGGCATCCACCTTATGTGGATAATGGGCATCATAAAAATAGCCAAACTCTACAGGAACGATAGGCTCATTGAAGGTAATCCATTGATCCACAAGGTCACCGTAGGTCTCAAAACAGAAACGAGCATAGTCTTCATAAGCCTTAATAGTTGCTTTATTTTCCCAACCATCCCCATCTTCTTGAAGGGCAAAAGGCAGGTCAAAGTGATAAAGATTGACTAAAAGGCGAATACCCTTGGCCTTGATGGCTTCAAATACCTGACGGTAGAAAGCCACCCCTTGAGGGTTGACTTCTCCACGGCCCTGTGGGAAAATACGAGACCACTGGATAGAAGTTCGAAAGGCTGTGTGGCCAGTTTCTAACAAGAGTTCGATATCCTTTTCCCAGTTTTCATAGAAGGTCGACGTTTTGTCTGGTCCAATACCATTGTAGTAACGGTTTGGCTCTACTTGGTACCAATAATCCCAGAGATTATCTCCCTTGCCATCACCAGGCACTCGTCCTTCTGTCTGTGGTCCAGAAGTTGAGGAACCCCAGACAAAATCCTTTGGAAATTTTAGCATAGTACTACCTCTTTTTACTCTTTTAATGTTTATACTCTTCGAAAATCAAATTCAAACCGCGTCAACGTCGCCTTGCCGTACTCAAGTACAGCCTGCGGCTAGTTTCCTAGTTTGCTCTTTGATTTTCATTGAGTCTTACTTTCTCTCATTATACAGAAAAAACAAGGCAAAAACTAGTTACATTTTTGTCTTGTTTTTCTTCTGATTATAGATTTTATTTGTTGGTTAAGATTTCAAGGGTTTCAAGCAAGTTATCTGCGTGAACTTCGATTGTATCTCCTGTCGCCTTGATCTTCACTTCTACGATACCGTCAGCTGCTTTCTTACCAACAGTGATACGAATTGGAAGACCAATCAAGTCGCTATCGCTGAATTTAACTCCGACACGTTCGTTACGGTCATCTGTCAAGACTTCATAGCCTTTATTGACTAAGGCTTCTTCGATACGATTAGTCAATTCAAGACTTGCTTCGTCCTTAACATTGACCGGAATCAAGTGCACATCAAATGGTGCCAATTCTTTAGGGAAATTGATACCCCAAGCGTAACGATATTCCCCTTTAGGTGTTTTGTTAACAAAGAGGCGAGCGTGTTGCTCCATAACCGCTGAAAGGAGACGACTAACACCGATACCGTAGCATCCCATGATGATTGGCACAGCACGACCATTTTCATCCAAGACATCTGCACCCATACTTGCTGAGTAACGAGTTCCCAGTTTAAAGATGTGACCGATTTCGATACCACGCGCAAAGTTAAGAATACCTTGTCCGTCTGGAGAAATTTCACCTTCACGAACTTCACGGATATCCACATACTCGGCAATGAAGTCACGACCTGGGTTGACACCAGTCAAGTGGTAACCATCTTCATTGGCACCAACAACAGCATTGCGACTATCTTGTACCTTGCGGTCTGCGATGATTTTAACATTTTCTGGAAGATCTACTGGGCCAAGGGAACCAAAGTCCGCTCCCAACAATTCTTTCACTTCTGCCTCAGTTGCAGGTTCCAAGAAATCTGCTCCAAGGTAGTTTTTCAATTTCACTTCGTTGAGTTGGTCATTGCCAACGAGTAGGGCAACAACTGGCTCCTCATCTGCAATATAAACCAAGGTCTTGATTGTTTGTTCTTCAGAGACATTCAAGAAAGCAGCCACTTCATCAATCGATTTGACACCTGGTGTTTCCACGCGAGCCACTTCATCTTCAGTCACAACACGATTGCTTGGTTTGTACTCGTTGGTTGCCATTTCCAAGTTAGCCGCATAGCTTGACTCGCTTGAGTAGGCAATGGTATCCTCACCAGAAACCATCCATTTGAGCAATTCTGCCTTGATTTCTTCTTGCACTTGATCAGGAATTTCGTCAAATGATGCAACAGACTTGTCTAAAACAACCCAACGGTCAAGGTCTGTACGAGCAGGTGTGATGGCCATAAACTCTTGGCTATCCTTACCACCCATGGCTCCACCGTCACCGATGATTGCTTTGAAGTCCAAACCACTACGAGTGAAGATACGCTCATAGGCTGCCTTGTACTCATCATAAGTTACATCCAAGCTATCATAGTTAGCATGGAAGCTATAACCATCTTTCATGATGAATTCACGCGTACGAAGAAGTCCATTACGCGGACGTTTTTCATCACGGTACTTAGGCTGGATTTGGTACAAGTTCAGTGGCAATTGCTTGTAAGACTTGACAGAATCACGGACAATCGCTGTGAAGGTTTCTTCGTGAGTTGGCCCCAAGATAAAGTCTGACTTCTCACGGTTTTTCAATTTGTACAAGTCCTCACCGTAAGTTTCATAACGACCAGATTCACGCCAAAGGTCAGCACTGAGAAGGGCTGGAGCCAACATCTCAACAGCACCAATCTTGTCAAACTCTTGACGCATGATCTTCTTGGCTTTTTCGATAACACGGTTAGCAAGTGGTAGGTATGAGTAAACACCTGCTGATACTTGACGAACATAACCAGCACGCAACATAAGGGCGTGACTGATAACTTGAGCATCGCTTGGCATTTCGCGAAGCGTTGGGATAAGCATTTTACTTTGTTTCATAATGACTCCTCTATTTCTTAAAAGAAGGTACGCATGATGTCGTTCCATGTCACGGCGAGCATCAAGACGACCATAATGACAACTCCAACCAGAGTGACATAGGTTTCAATTTCTTGTTTTAGTGGTTTGCGGCGAATAGCTTCAATGATGTTAAGCACGATTTTTCCACCGTCGAGCGCAGGGATTGGAATCAGATTGAAAATCCCGATATTGATGGAAATCATAGCCAAGAAGTACAAGACATTTTCCAGTCCATTCTTGGCAGCATCGCTACTTGCCTTAAAGATAGCAACAGGACCGCCCAGCTTATTCAAATCTGGTTGAAAGATCAAGCTTTTCAAAGCATTGAGAATTCGCAAGGCTGAATCAGCTGCAGTTGTAAATCCGCCCATAAACATAGACCAGATATCTGATTTGAGTCTCGGCTGAACACCCAAGATATAGCGTCCTTGGCTTTCTTCAGGTGTCACACTCACTTGTTTTTCAGTTCCATTTTCAGAGACTGTCACATCCAAAACGGGCGCTGTTTTGTCCTTGGTTTCTGCATCAACCGCCTGGATCAGATCTGACCAGTTTGAAATCTCATAACTTCCGACCTTAGTGATTTGGGCCGTATTTTCAACTCCAACCTTAGCCAAAGCGCTATCTGGAATAATGCTGAAATTGTTCGTTTGCGCATCACGAACGCCACCTTGCATGAAAATCAAGATCCAGAAGACGATAACTCCTAGGATAAAGTTATTCATAGGACCAGCAAAGTTGGTAATCAATTTCCCCCAGACAGTCGCATTTTGATATTGGACGTCTAATGGAGCGATACGAACTTCCGTTCCATCAGCTTCCACAATGGTCGCATCATGGTCTACTGAGAAAGTCTTTTCCTCTTCCAAGACCAAGCCTCTAATAAAGAGTTTATCCTCAAAATCAAACTGAGTGACCTGCATGGGTAAAGCAGTCTGGTCAACCTTTTTCCCAGAGAGATTGATACGCTTGACCTTACCATCTCCTGCCAATGTTAGACTTGCAGGGGTTCCAGTCTTAATCTCTGTCGTATCTTCACCCCAGCCTGCCATACGAACGTAACCACCCAGTGGCAGGAGACGAATAGTATAAGCAGTCCCATCTTTTCCGATATGGGCAAAGATTTTGGGACCCATACCAATGGCAAACTCACGAACCAAAATCCCGGACTTCTTAGCAAAGTAAAAATGCCCGAACTCGTGAACTACCACGATAATCCCGAAAACTAGGATAAATGTTAGTAATCCTATCATTTAATTTCTATTTACCTTTCCTTAAAATAAGCCAAAGAGGTGCATAATCGGGAACACAGCTAGCATGCAATCAAAACGATCCAATACCCCACCATGGCCTGGGATAAACTTACCTGAGTCTTTGACACCAAAGTGACGTTTCATAGCACTTTCGATCAAATCCCCCAACTGACCAGCTATACTAAAGAAAATAGCAAAGACCATCATTTTGTAAATCCCATAAGGTAAAGCAACGGTACTATCAACTAGCATAAAGATTAAGGTTACGAGCATAGCAGCCAAGATACCTCCCATAGCACCCTCTATGGTCTTGTTAGGGGAAACTCTCGGAGCTAGCTTTCTCTTACCAAACTTCATTCCTACTAGATAGGCGCCACTATCGGTTGCCCAGACCATACAAAGTCCCAAAAGTGCCTTATCCAAACCTGCAATACGAGCATCGACCAAAGCATTAAAGCCAAAGCCAACATAAAAACTCATGGCAATCGGAAAAACAGCATCCTCAATAGTATAGTTCTTGCTAAAAACCGTTGCTCCTAGCAAGATGAGAATCACGACACTATAAGCAACAACGTTCCCATCCACGGGCAAAAACTTCAGGTAGTTTTCCAAAGGAATAGTCAGAAAAAAGGTTGCTAGTAAAGTCAAGAGCCCTTCAGGCGTCATGGTATTTAACCCCTTCATACGAAGCAACTCATGTACTCCCAACATAGCCACAATCCCCATGGCAATCTGGAGCCATAAGCCACCAATCGCCAAGATTGGGATAAAGATAGCCAAGGCCAAGATAGCAAAAAGGGTTCTTTTTTGTAAATCCTGTATCATAATATCTCCTACACTCCTCCAAAACGACGGTTGCGACGATTGTACTCGATGATAGCTTCTTTCAAGGCATCCTCATCAAAGTCAGGCCACAAGACATCCGTGAAATAGAGCTCGCTATAAGCAGCCTGCCATGGCAAGAAATTACTCAAACGAAGTTCACCGCTGGTCCGAATAATCAAGTCAGGATCCCGCAATACTTTTGGCAAATGACCCGTAAAGAGGTATTCCCCAATCAATTCCTCGGTAATATCACCAGGATTGATCTTAGCATCTAAAACATCCTGTGCAATCAACTTGACCGCTTGTGTAATCTCAGCTCGTCCACCATAATTAAGGGCAAAATTGAGAATCAATCCTGTATTTAACTTAGTCAGCTCCTCTGCCTTTTTCAAGGCATCAAAAGTCTGCTTCGGCAAACGATCAGTCTCCCCAATCATTTGAATTTTCATGTTCTTCTGATGCAATTCAGGAACAAACTTATCATAGAATTCAACTGGCAGGTTCATGATAAATTTGACTTCCTGATCTGGACGGGTCCAGTTTTCAGTTGAAAAGGCATAGACTGTCAAGGCTTTGACGCCCATATTACTAGCAGCAATAGCTACCTTTCTCAAAGCATCCATCCCAGCCTTATGGCCAAAGACTCGTGGCTGCATCCGTTTTTTAGCCCAACGGCCATTCCCATCCATGATCACACCGATGTGGTCTGGCACCATTGTGGGAGCTTCTGTTGCTTTATCTTTTTTTAAAAATCCAAACATGATTGTATTCCCATTCAAAAATCTATCGTTTCATTATACCATATTTTTCACTTTTCTTCTATTATCGCCTATCATTCTACGGCGAAATTTCCCATATGTCTCCTATATTTCCAGTATATCAAGCCTTGCAATTCCTAAAGAAAGTTGATACAATAAAACCATAGAGATTCGATCCTTGTTCAGCCACAGGGATTTTTTATTGAAAGGATTTTATCATGTCAAAGACACTCCAACGTAAAAAACAATTAAGAAACAGCCTTCGTCGCTCAGGTGCATTTTCAAACACTGTAAACAAGGTTGTCGAAGAAACAAAAAAAGTTGTGAAACATGCTGAAAAAGCAGCAAGCGATGCAGGTAAAGTTGTCTCTAAAAAGGTTGAAAAAACTGTAGAAGCAACCAAAGAGCAAGCTCAAAAAGTTGCTACTTCTGTAGAAGATTTCGCAGCCAACCTAGGTGGACTTTCAGTGGACCGCGCTAAGACTTTCTACGATGAAGGTATCAAGTCTGCTGCTGACTTCAAAAACTGGACAGAAAAAGAACTCCTTGCCTTGAAAGGAATCGGTCCAGCAACAATCAAGAAATTAAAAGAAAACGGCATTAAGTTCAAGTAATCTTTCTTGTTCCTTGCTTTTCCGTCAAAAACTTGTTAAAATAAAGCCATTAGAGGTGTTTTGAGTCCCACATTTTACAGAAAGTGGCGGTGCTGAGAAGTCCACAAATGTGTCAAAACTGGTTGCTAATGGATGAAATTAAAAATTGAAATATAAATCTTTTTGTTTCCTTTTAGGACTAGACAGCGAATTGCAGGCTGTACTCAAGTACGCTAAAGCGAGCTAACGACGTCATAAAAGAGAAACAAGAAGATTAAAGTTGCGGGCATCTGCCCGAAATTGGGTGGTACCGCGGATTAACACATTCGTCCCTGTCAGATTGATGGCAGGGACGATTTTTCTTTTACCCCCCTAGCTAAAGGAGGTTGTCATGAAACAATCTTTTAACACCAGTAAACTCTACTATGGTTTTCCAATCTTCATCTTGGGCTATCAGGACCAGAACTTTGAGCACAATATCACGACCTGTAGCTCCTCTTATAGCCTGGGAGATTGGCTGGTCATTGGTGTTGGTGCTGAGGAAAATGCAGCTGACCAGATTAAGCATTACCAACAGTTCACTGTGAACATCCCTGACGAAAACCTCATGCTTGAGATGGAACAGGCTGGCTTCATTAGCCATCGGGAGAAATTGAAACACCTGGGCCTTGACTATGAGATTTCTGAACGAACTCAGGCACCGATTTTAAAGGCCTGTCCAGTCGTTTTGGATTGCCAGGCTGATCGGATTATCGAGGAAGATGGCATCTGTCATATCTTTGCCAAAATTCTCGAGCGACTGGCTGACCAAGAGCTCTTGGATGACAAGGGACATTTTAAAAATGACCGCTTTGCGCCGACTTACTTTATGGGGGACGGCCATCAGCGCGTTTACCGTTATCTAGATGACCGAGTCGATCCCATGGGAAGCTTCATCAAGAAAGCGAGGCAGAAGAATGACAAGAGCTGAACTGCCAGAACGAACCGAAACGGAGCGACTGGTCTTGCGAGCCCGAACAGTGGCGGATGTAGAGGATATCTTTGACTATGCCAGTCGTCCAGAAGTCTCTTACCCAGCAGGTTTTCCACCTGTCAAGACCTTGGAAGATGAGATTTATTACCTAAAACATATCCTTCCCGAGCGCAATCAAAAGGATAATCTCCCAGCAGGCTATGGAATTGTGATTAAAGGGACCGATACAATCATTGGTTCTGTCGATTTCCCCCATCGCCACGAAGATGATGTGCTAGAGATTGGCTATACCTTGCACCCAGACTATTGGGGCCGAGGTTATGTGCCAGAAGCAGCCCGTGCCTTGATTGATTTAGCTTTTAAAGAATTGAACCTACACAAGATTGAACTAACTTGTTTTGGTTACAATGTCCAAAGTCAACGAGTCGCTGAGAAACTTGGTTTCACCCTTGAAGCTCGCATAAGGGATCGCAAAGATGCCCAAGGCAATCGTTGTGATGATTTGAGATATGGCTTGCTGAGGAGTGAGTGGGAGGCGGATTGATGCATGTTTTCATCATTGGAGCTCCAGCCTCAGGGAAAATGACCATTGGTCAGGAACTTTCAAAACTCACCAGTGCGACTCTCTTTTTCAACCATCAACCAATAGATTTCGCACTCGAAATCTATCAGGATTTTACGGAAGAAATGTGGGAATTTGTTCGTAGCGTTAACTTTTCTTTTCTTGGAACAAGCGCCAGGCATCATCGGTCGGTGATTTTAACAGGTGTAACTGATTTTTCAAATCAATACCATCTGATGTATTTGAAGGATATTCAAGATTTATTAAATGAGTATCATCAAGAGATTCTCTTTGTTGAATTAGAAACGTCTCTTGAGGAGCGCTTACGTCGCAATCGGACAGAGAATCGGTTGAAATACAAACCCTTGAAACGGAATTTTGAGGTATCTGAAAGAGAAATTTTAGAGACTGATAAAACAAATCAACTTAATTCTCAAAAGCAACCGAGTGGTCTTCACCACTACCTGAAAATTGATAATACGAATCTGTCTGCAGAAGAAGTCGCAAAGCAGATTCAAGAAAAAATGAAAACAATAGAGAAAGGACACACACATGTCTAAAGAACTTTCACCTAAATACAATCCAGCCGAGGTTGAGGCTGGTCGTTACCAAAAATGGCTTGACGAAGATGTTTTCAAGCCTTCAGGCGATAAAAAGGCTAAGCCTTATTCAATCGTGATTCCACCACCAAACGTAACTGGGAAACTCCACCTTGGTCACGCTTGGGATACAACTTTGCAAGATATCATCATCCGTCAAAAACGCATGCAAGGCTTTGATACGCTTTGGCTTCCAGGGATGGACCACGCTGGGATTGCAACTCAGGCTAAGGTTGAGGAGCGCTTGCGTGGCGAGGGCATCAGCCGTTACGACCTTGGTCGTGAGAAATTCCTCGAGAAAGTCTGGGAATGGAAAGATGAATATGCGACTACTATCAAGGAACAATGGGGCAAGATGGGGCTCTCTGTTGACTACTCTCGCGAGCGTTTCACTCTTGACGAAGGTTTGTCAAAAGCAGTTCGCAAGGTCTTTGTGGACCTTTACAAGAAAGGCTGGATCTACCGTGGTGAGTTTATCATCAACTGGGACCCAGCGGCTCGCACAGCCCTTTCGGATATCGAGGTTATTCACAAGGACGTTGAAGGTGCCTTCTACCACATGAACTACATGCTAGAAGATGGTTCACGCGCTCTTGAAGTTGCGACCACTCGTCCAGAGACCATGTTTGGGGACGTTGCCGTTGCGGTCAATCCAGAAGACCCACGCTACAAGGACTTGATTGGTAAAAACGTCATCCTTCCAATCGCTAATAAATTGATTCCAATCGTTGGAGATGAACACGCAGATCCTGAGTTTGGTACTGGTGTCGTGAAAATCACTCCTGCCCACGATCCAAACGACTTCTTGGTTGGTCAACGCCATAACTTGCCACAAGTTAACGTCATGAACGATGACGGGACTATGAATGACTTGGCCTTCGAATTTGCAGGCATGGACCGTTTTGAAGCTCGTAAAGCAGTCGTTGCTAAGTTGGAAGAAATCGGTGCCCTTGTTAAAATCGAAAAACGTGTTCACAGTGTTGGTCACTCAGAGCGTACAGGTGTCGTGGTTGAACCACGCTTGTCTACGCAATGGTTCGTCAAGATGGACCAATTGGCCAAGAATGCCATTGCCAACCAAGACACTGAGGACAAGGTAGAATTCTACCCACCTCGTTTCAATGATACCTTCCTTCAATGGATGGAAAATGTCCACGACTGGGTAATCTCGCGTCAGCTCTGGTGGGGTCACCAAATCCCTGCTTGGTACAATGCTGAGGGTGAAATGTACGTCGGTGAAGAAGCTCCAGAAGGCGATGGATGGACTCAGGACGAAGACGTTTTGGATACTTGGTTCAGTTCTGCCCTTTGGCCATTCTCAACCATGGGTTGGCCAGATGTTGACTCAGAAGACTTCAAACGTTACTTCCCAACTTCAACCTTGGTAACAGGTTACGACATCATCTTTTTCTGGGTGTCTCGTATGATCTTCCAATCATTGGAATTCACAGGCCGTCAGCCATTCCAAAACGTTCTTATCCACGGTCTTATCCGTGATGAGCAAGGACGTAAGATGTCTAAATCTCTCGGTAACGGGATTGATCCGATGGATGTCATCGAGAAATACGGTGCCGATGCCCTTCGTTGGTTCCTTTCAAACGGTTCTGCACCAGGACAAGACGTGCGCTTCTCTTATGAGAAAATGGATGCTTCATGGAATTTCATTAACAAGATTTGGAACATCTCTCGCTACATCCTCATGAACAATGAAGGCTTGACTCTTGAGCAAGCAACGGCTAATGTGGAAAAAGTGGTTAATAAGGAAGCTGGAAATGTCACTGACCGCTGGATTCTCCATAACCTCAATGAAACGATTGGAAAAGTCACTGAAAACTTTGATAAGTTTGAGTTTGGTGTAGCTGGCCACATCCTCTACAACTTCATCTGGGACGAGTTCGCGGACTGGTACGTTGAGTTGACCAAGGAAGTCCTTTATAGCGATAACGAAGAAGAGAAAGTCATCACACGTTCTGTTCTCCTTTACACTTTGGACAAGATCCTACGTCTCCTTCACCCAATCATGCCATTCGTAACAGAGGAAATCTTTGGACAAATCTCAGAAGGGTCTATCGTCACAGCTGCTTATCCAACTGTTAACCCAGCTTTTGAAGACCTTGTTGCCCACACTGGTGTCGAAAGTCTCAAAGACTTGATCCGTGCCGTTCGTAATGCGCGTGCAGAAGTAAACGTAGCACCAAGCAAACCAATCACGATTCTTGTTAAGACAAGCGATAGCGACTTGGAAGCTTTCTTTAACAGCAATGTCAACTACATCAAACGCTTTACAAATCCAGAACACTTGGAAATCGCATCAAACATCCCTGCACCTGAACTCGCTATGTCAAGCGTCATCACAGGAGCAGAAATCTACCTGCCGCTCGCAGACCTCCTCAATGTCGAAGAAGAACTGGCTCGCCTCGACAAGGAACTGGCTAAATGGCAAAAAGAACTGGATATGGTCGGCAAAAAGCTCTCTAACGAACGCTTCGTAGCCAACGCCAAACCAGAAGTCGTCCAAAAAGAACGCGACAAACAAGCCGACTACCAAGCCAAATACGACGCGACCGTAGCGCGTATTGATGAGATGAAGAAGTTGGTGAAATAAAATCGAGTAGCGGCTAAGACTAACCCCACTCACACCATGGTACATGCCGTTCAAGGTAGTAAACCAAGTAAGAAACCAGTCCGCGCTTTTCGAGGACTGGTTTTTATATATCATGTTTAAGTACCGACTTCTGAGCCCTAATTGATAGTGATCACCCCAGCTAGATACCTTATCTCCATTTAGGAAACCCTAGCTTAAGTAGATTTCTTCTTCCACCGCTTCTAGATAATCACTCGTAGGCTAGTACGCGAGCGCTCATCTATGATGATGACTATGCGCTTCATATTCCCTAGTAAGAAATAGTTATACATCCCCGAATGGACAAATTCAGTTGCTCAAAAGTTCACTGGTAGTGTGTGTTCTACGGAGGACTTCCACCTTAGATGTACGACATGTCCATCATACCAAAAACGGCAAATCCCTCAATTTGAGATTTGCCTTTTTTATATATTTTCATCTTGCAAATCTAGTTGCTTCACTCTAGCAATATAGTATGCCATGATCAAAAACAAATTGAAGCTGACAATCCAGATAGACCATTCATGAAAAAAATGCATAGATACAGCCAAGCTAATAGCGCCCACTATGAAACTGCCTACAACAATGCCATAGTTCAAGGCTTGACGACGATATTCTTGAACATCTCCTTCTCCTCTAACGATGCGATACAAAGCAGTCAACATTTTTCGGTAATTCCCAGACGTCATAAAAATGACATAGGGATGATCTTCAATCAAACTACCCGTAAATGTTAGCATCATCATTCCAGTTCCAAAAGCAATAAAAGGTACTTCTAGTAAAGGAAATCGAGAAAAGAAGGGCAAAACAAGGGTCCCGATAAATAAGGGAAGTAGCATCTTAACCCGCCAATAGGCTGTTTTGCGATATTCTTTCACGTGTAAGGCAAAAAGAAATCCTAGGGAAAAGAATATAATAGAACAGAATCTCAACATAGTATTGATGACATGTGAATCGTGCCAATCTGATATCAGCAGGAGAATGTTCCCTGTCTGCGTTGCCACCAAACTATGGTACTGGATATGACAGAACACATCCAAAGAACCACCGATAAAGCCAAGGAACACTCCCATGAGTCGTGTATTTTGAGGTAAAATTAATTTATCTGGCATTGATTCATCACTCGTTTCCCTTTGATTTTTTCATTATACCACTTTCTCTGAAAGAAACTAAGTGAAAAACGGTCAGTTCAGGTAGACATGATTACATATATTCCTATGTTGGTCTCGTCTCTGGGGTTCATTTATGACTTCTTATCAAATCGGAATACTATAGTACTCCTCAGCTGAACTATTTTTAAACAAATTATTTCTGTACTGAAGTCTATGGCTTAATCAAAGTAACACTTGAAACAGTACCATCTGCACCTGTTGTAATTTGGATGACTTTTCCACCACCTACTTCAGCATTGTATTTTCCATCATCAAGGGTATAAGAATAGCTTTGAATAGAGTAGTTTTCTTTCTTGCCATCAGCAGATTCTACTGTAAATTGACCGCCTGATGAGACAGTGATCGTTTCACCATTCGCACCCTTCCAATTTCCAGCCGCAGCCGAAAAATCTTTGTCCACCATAGTCAAGACACCTTTATAACGTTTGTTATGTTCTGCCTGCTTGTCTTGAAGTTTGCGATCAGTTGCTGGATCATAAGCCGACTGATTCTGTTTTGCTTGTGTTCCTTGTTGATTGGATGGGGCTTGAGAAGGGGTTTGCTCAGCAGAAGGTTCTTGGTTTTGTTTTGTTTCTGGTGCTGGTGTTGCTTGCGATTGATTAGCAGTAGTCGTTGACTGATCAGAAGATGATGATTTAGCTTTTTCTGATGAAGTTGAACTTGAGGATTTCTGAGTCTTGTTCTCTTTACTTGAAAAACTGGCCTTAGAACTAGAAGATGCTTGTGTTGTCTTGCTAGAACTATCGCTTGTGGTATTTTCTTTCTTATTACCACAAGCCCCCAATAGTAATGTTGAAGCAAGTACAGTTACGGCCATTAATTTGATAGAAGTTTTATTTTTCATTTTATGCTCCTTTGTAACATTTTTGAAATGTTAAGAAATATTTTTGTAACATTATTGTAATATTTGTTTTTAAATCTGTCAACTATTTATCTAAAATTTTTTAGAATTATTTTTTAGTACATTTATTTTCTTACTCCTCCTATATCTTTTATTCGTAAAGAATTAAAAAAAACACAAAAGTTCTTCCTGGTAAAGTGCTATATTTTAAAGTGTAATCGTTTGCATTTTTATTCTTGAAGGGCTATAATAAAATTGAAATAGGATATTGGGGGTGTAGGTTTATGTCAAAGAAATATTACAAATATCTTCCTTGGATGATTATTGGTGCTTTCTCTTCTTATGGGGTTGCTACTCATTACGCTCAAACAACATTTGATCTGTTCTACTTAACCACAATCTTCATGATTGTTTATGTGGCTCTAATGTACTTACACGAACATTATTTAAAATATAAATACAAGGATTTATTCATTCGAATCATGAGCAATTCAAAGAAAGATAAACATCCTTAAACAAAAAATAACAACAAAAAGAGGCCGGGAAGAATCCCGACCTCGCTTTTTTATGAATAATAAACCTTTGACACGATAGCTGACTTGGCTTGTGACGCAAACTTTATTTTCTCTATTCTCAAGCTTCAACCAGCCATCGGATTTGTTGAAACTTCTCAGGACTGAGACTAGGAAATCGAGACTTGGTCTATCGATTTCTGTCCCAAAGCTTTTTATTTCAATCGATAGGTTTTTCTTGGTTTCTTTTTAGGCACTCGTTTGAGCCCAACTTCTTCTACATACTCACCATATTTCACGAGAAAGTTATTGCTGACGATTGGTCGTCCTGGGTTGATGAGATTGACTAATTCGGTTCCTTCATAGACAGTGAACTCCTCCTCCAGCAGATAGAGGAAGGTAGGATTCCAGTCAAGACGCCCTTGGATTCGTTTAATAGACTCTTGGATAATGGCATAATGGTCAAAGGCAAAGGCGTGCTCCTCCAGCTCTAGTCCCTCTAGGAAGCACTTGCCCGTCTGAAAATCAACATCGACAAAAACCACATCCTTGGCATCATCTCCAGCTTGAACGAGTTCGAGTGCTCGACTAGGTAGATACACCAAGTGGGCGATAGTAACCGTCCAGCCCCGCGGATCACGGCCTGGTGTAGACACTGTCATCAACTGCTCGATTTTTTCCAAAGGAAGGTCGAGATTAACCTCCTCTCTCACTTCACGCTGGCAAGCATGCCTTGCATCTTCACTCTTATCCATAAAACCACCGACCAAAGCCAAACAGTTTTGATAAGGATGGGCCTTACGACGGATTAGCAAGAGTTTGATTTTCCCTTCCACAAAGCAATAAGCTACCATATCCACCGTCACGCTTGGTTTTTCATACTGAGGAAGATCCTGTTTGCAGTACCAGTCTAAAAATTCCTTCTCCGTCGCATGAATCTCAAAATATTCTCTTTCTGTCATTCCAGCCGGGATTATCGTTTCAGTCATCCTATCCCTCCCTGACAGCTTTTGTCCATTGGTACCAACCAACTAAACTATTGATGGTGTAAACCCAGTACATACCTTGGATATGGATATTTTCACCCCACCAGAGGTAAATACTAAAGAGATTGGTTGCAATCCAGAAAATCCATTGCTCACGGTAAAGACGTGTCATCAAGAGCTGACCAACACCATTGGTCGCATCGGTAACACTGTCACGGAAAGGACGAGCGCTATGGATACTTTGGTAGGCAAAGCCCATGCCAATCCAGATGATGGCTGTCAAAGTCAAATATTTGAGCCAATCAATCAGGCCAAGTTTCTTAGCTTCAAAGTGAGATTCTTCTGGTTTTCCTTGCTCATTGATACGATTAGACAACCAAGTATAGAGACCAATGGGCTGCATCACAAAGAAATAAACTGTTGTCAAAACTTCTCCGTAGAAAGTAGCATTCATAGCTAGAACCAAATAGATTGCAGAGTTAATAGCTCCAAAAAGATAGTTGCTAGCCCGACCTTCTGCAACCAAGATAACGCAGACAATCCCTGTCCAAGAGGCCAAGAGACCAACCCAATCATGACTTTCCGTGTTTTGTGTAAACTCCAGAATAAGAGGGACACTTGATAAAGCAATCAAATAGAGCCACTGGAAAAGACTGCGTCCCACAAAGAGGTCTTTCCAAAGCAAACGCATTACTCCTGAAAAACCAATTTTACGAGCTTCTGCGTGAACATTTTTAAAATTTGCAATAAATCGAGTAATTTTTTCAGTTATTTTTTTCATTTTCTTCTCCTAATCTGCTTGGTAAATGACATCGATAGCTACTTTTGCTGCTTCATAATTTCCTAGATAGTCATCAGCTAGATAAACATGAGGGATAGTAGCTAGATATTGCTCCCTCATCATATCCAAATGCTGAGAAAAACTATGACGGATATGGTCTTCTGCCATGGTCATGTCGCGAAAACCATCATTGACATAAGAGCCGACAGGTTGCACAAAGAGGATTAAATCCCACTTTTCCTTGGCTAAGATGGAAACAAAGAGATTATCAAAGGTCTCTACGGACAAGTCCTCCTGCTCTTCAGTTTCCATGTAGTAATCGTAGTAGCCCTTGGTTACCAATGAGTTGGTGTCTGCAATGACCAAGCCTCGATTGGCATTGCTATCGATTAACTTGGAAGTTTGGTCATATTGCCCCAATAGAAGGTAATAATAGTCTTTTGGGGTAAGCTCATCATCTCGGACATTATTTTTTATCTGATACTCACGAGCATATTCCAGACTGACTGGCGCATCATAGAAGCGAGCTAAATCCTTTGCTAGAGTTGTTTTACCATTACTAGCACTTCCCATAATCAACACTTTTTCGTAAACTGACGGCGGAAAGGTTGAGCGATATATTTCCAATATTTGCTTGGATTTTCACGAATCATGCTAGCCGAAATTCCAAATTTTCTTTCCTGTAGAACAGTCTCGAAACCACGTTTTGACAATTCTTGTTGGTATTCGGACTCTCCTACAAAAAAGATTAGTTCCTCACCAGTCTGGTCATAGGAAATGGCCTGCAACATCTGATCCAACCACTCCTGCCAGCCCATTGGATAGCGAGGGATATTGGTTTCGTCAAGTTTACAAACAGAGGTCAACTCATCATCTCGAAATGCTTCACGAATATAGCGAAACCTCTTTTGTAGTGTAAGTCCAACCTGTTCACCACGATCTCCCTTATAACCTGAAACTACCACCCATACAGCATCGCATTGTCGTTTTGCTCTTTGGATTAAATCAATATGCCCCTGATGCAAGGGAGCAAAGGTTCCAAAAACCACTGCTATCTGTTTTTTCATGTCTTTTTAACCTTTTTATAACTTTTTATATTTTATATCATACTCTATCTTGTTCTGTTTGTCAAGACTTTTTTATTATTTTTTATAAAAACATTTCTTAATTATAAGATTTTTTTCTTGATATACAAAACTTGATCAGTAGAAATTCGTTTTTGAAATCCTTAAAATAAATCCACAATCCAAGTAGCTATTTGGGCAACAACTTTTCAAAAAAGAGGCTGAAACAATCTGTTCCAACCTCACATTTTTAAACAATCTCAAATTTTAATTGACCAGCTTTGACACCAATCTTCAGAGTCTTGCCAGCTTCCAATTCACCTTTAAGGAGAAGCTCTGCAAGTTTGTCTTCCACTTCCGTTTGTAGGGTTCTACGAAGTGGACGAGCCCCCATCTCTGGATCATAGCCTTGCTGAGCTAGAAGTTTAAGGGCAGATGCTTGGAGTTTCAAGTCAATTCCTTTTTCTGCAAGACTAGCAATCAATGGTTTGACCATAATCTTAACTACTTCTTGCATATCTTGACTTGACAAGCTATGGAAGACTACCTTCTCATCAATACGGTTGATAAACTCTGGACGATAAGCCTTTTTCAGCTCCTCAAACATCCGTTTTTCCATATTTTCTTGGTCAAAACGAATGTCCTTAGCTCCAAAACCAACTGTCTTATCATCACGAAGAGCTGTCGCACCAAGGTTTGAAGTCATGATGATGATGGTATTAGAGAAGTCAACCTTGCGACCCTTACTGTCTGTCAAGACACCATCATCCAAGACTTGCAAGAGCACATTAAAGATATCTGGGTGTGCCTTCTCTACTTCGTCAAAGAGCAAGACTGAGTACGGTTTGTTACGAACCTTCTCGGTCAACTCCCCGCCTTCTTCGTAGCCTACATAACCTGGAGGAGCTCCATTGAGACGACTGGCTGCAAATTTCTCCATGTATTCACTCATGTCAAAGCGGATAAGAGCAGACTCATCATCAAAGAGAACTTCCGCCAAGGCCTTGGCCAACTCGGTCTTACCAACACCTGTTGGTCCTAGGAACATAAAGGAGCCAATTGGACGTTTGTTATTGCGAATACCCGATTGATTTCGGCGAATGGCACGACTGATACTAGATACAGCTTGTTCCTGTCCGATAACACGTTTATGCAGTTCAGCTTCAAGATTGAGATACTTCTTGGCATCTGTTTGGGTCAATTTTTGAACTGGAATACCTGACAAGCGACTCAAGGTGGTCAAAATATCTGATTCTGTCACCAAGTCTTTATAGACTGGAACTTCCTGCTCTTTTGCAATGAGTTGAGCTGCTTGCTTCCATTTACCATCCATCAAGGCCTTATCAGCTGGTGTTAAACCTGACTCATCTTGTTTAGCGTGTTTCGATTTATTTTGCACTGTTGCAGCTGCTTCGTCCAATAGATCAATGGCTGAGTCTGGCAAATGACGACTCGTCAAATAACGATGTGCCATTTTGACAGCTGTTTCTACTGCATCGTCTGTAATTTGGACATGGTGGTGTTTCTCGTAAGTTGCTTTCAAGCCCTGCAAAATAGCCATACTATCTGCTAAACTTGGCTCCTCAATCATCACTTTTGCAAAGCGACGAGAAAGGGCTGCGTCTTTTTCGATGTGCTTTTGATACTCTTCCTGAGTGGTCGCACCGACAGTTCTCAGAGTTCCACGTGCCAAGGCAGGTTTCAAGATATTAGCCGCATCCAAGGTCGAATCGATCCCACTTCCTGACCCCATAATGGTATGAAGCTCATCGATAAAGAGGATGACCTTTCCATCTTCCTCAATATCTTTGATGATATTGTTCATACGTTCTTCAAAGTCACCACGGAAACGAGTTCCCGCAACCACATTCATCAAATCAAGTTCTAAAACTCGCATCTTAGCCATTTCATCAGGTACATCCCCGTTGGCAATACGTTGCGCAAGACCAAGTGCTAGAGCTGTTTTACCGACACCTGCATCTCCAACTAGGACTGGATTGTTTTTTGTCTTACGGCTCAAGATTTGAATCATACGAGAGATTTCTTGGTCGCGCCCGATGACTGGTTCCAATTTACCCGAACGAGCTTGCTCCGTAAGGTCATGCGTATAATCTTCCAAACCTCCACTTGGTGTCTGAGGCATACCCATCATATTAGCCATGGAATTTTGCTTATCCGCTACCGTACGATGACGCTGGCGAAGGGCCTTCAAATCTTCTCTAGTCCAACCAGCACGCGCTTCAAGACTTCGACGAAGTCCAGCAATCTTGACCTGATCCTTCTGATCTTCGTAAGAAAATCCCGCTTTTTCTAAAATGCGAGTAGCTAAGGCATTGCCATCATGTAAGATAGCATAAAGAACATGCTCTGTTCCCAATACCTTGGCATGTACGACAGATGCAACGTGCTCTGCTTCCAATAACAATACCTTCAACCGGTGTGAAAAAGGCAGCTCCTGATAATGTTCCTTATCGCTATACTTTGTTTCAGTCAACTCTACAGCAACTTCCTCCAGACGATCAATCTCATATGGAAATTCGTTCAAAGTCGCCCCAGCTACACTGTAACCATGATTGGCCATAGCAATCAATAGATGCCATGACTCTAGGTATTCTGCCCCAAAATGACTGGCGACCAGAAAGGCACTTTCTATACATTCTCTCAATGCTTTTGAATATTTCATTTAGTTCTATTTTCCTTTTCTATCTACCTCTTGTAATAACTGACGGAGCATATTGGCACGGATAAGATTGGCATCATCGCCTAAAACTCGGTCTGTCGCCATTGCTAATAATAGATTCATCTCCTGACGAGTCACCAAATCCTGCTCAAACAAGAGTCTTAAAACATCTTCAAAGATAGCTAGGCTAACTTCTTCACCTACCGAATACAATAAATCGCGGAGCATTTCATGGTGGTTTGAGAATTCAATCCGACCAATGCGAATATAACCGCCACCTCCCCGCTTACTTTCAACTAAATAGCCTCTGCTTTCAGTAAATCGAGTCTTAATCACATAATTAATCTGGCTAGGCACGACTTGAAAGGTATCCGCTAATTGGCTTCGTTGCAATTCAACCATACCCGACTGCTCCAAAATCGCCTTGATATAGGCCTCTATATGGTCTGATGTATTTTTAAATCTCATAGAACGCCACCTCTTTCTTTGAACCTTGACTATCTTTGACTATTATACCGAATTTTTCGATTTTTTAAAAGAAAAAGGGGCTGGTAATGAAGAATCCTCACCAACTCCCTATTTTTCTACTTATCTAAGCCTAATTCTGCCAAGATTTGCCGTTTATAGGCAATTTTTTGAACTTCCTTGTCTTCGGTTTCAGACCAGTCGAGTTTGACTTCAGAAACAATCTGCCCAGGCCTATTTTTCAAGATATAGATACGGTCACTAAGATTGAGGGCCTCCTCGATACTATGCGTAATGATGAGTGTCGTCAGGCCTAGCTGTTTATGAATCTCCAGATACCAAGCATGGAGTTCCATCTTGGTCATCTCATCCAAGGCGCTAAAGGCCTCATCTAGAAGAAAGAGCTTATGCCCAAAAAGATAGGTACGAAGCAAGGCCACACGCTGACGCATCCCCCCACTGAGTTCATGAGGGTACTTATCCCTTACAGCCGTCAACTGAAAGGTAGCAAGGATTTCATCCGCACGAGCAATGGCTTCTGCCTTATCCACCTTTTGGATCAAGAGGGGCAAAATGATATTGCCAAGTACCGTCTTGTGTTCCAAGAGTAGATCCTTTTGGAGCATATAACTCACGCGCCCCTTGGGATTTTCCTCACCGTCAAGAATGATTCGTCCAGACTGGACTTCTAAAATCCCTGCAATCAGGTTAAAGAGAGTAGTCTTTCCTACACCACTGGGGCCTAGGATAGAGACCACTTCACCTGAAGTCACTTGTAGGTTAATATCCTCTAAAATCTTTTCATCATCGTAGGCGTAGCTTACGTGTTCTAGTCTAATTTCTGTCATTATTTTACAAATTCGTTGGTAAATCCTTTATCTGTCAAGTCTTCCTTGAGGATTCCATTTTCTTTATCCCATTTGTAGAAGGCATTCCAGCGATCCGCATCAAATTGTCCCCATTTTTCCTTGTCGCTAGCATACTCTTTTGATAAGTATTTCTGAGATTCGATGACAAAGTCACGTTTATCCTTTAACTCAGGTGCATTCTTGATCAAGATATCAGCCGCTTCTTCTGGGTGATCCATAGCGTATTGGTAACCTTTTTTAATAGCTTGGATGACTTTACGAGCTTCTTCTTTGTTGTCTTTCAGATAGTCATTGTTAGCGATGATAACTGGTGAGTAGTAGTCAAACTCTTTGACGTAGTCTTTCAAATACATAAAGTTGGCATCCACTCCTTGCGATTTAGCAAGAATACCGTCCCAACCATAATAAATCCAAGCAGAGTCAAAAACGCCATTGGCAATCGGTGTGATCGAGTTCGAGTCGTTGTTTGGTACTTTTTCAACCTTCTCGAAGTCTCCACCTTGAGATTCTACCAAGGTTTTCAGCATAGCAAGCTCAGTTGGGTCATTCCAAGTTCCGTATTTCTTACCAACCAAGTCTTTTGGACTGGTTACATTATCAGATTTACGAGAGATGATACCTGATGTATTATGCTCAACGATCGCTGCAACGGCAGTAATACCTGCTCCTTTTTCCAATTTCTTAGCCATGTAGTCTTGGAAATAGATAGCAAAAGGTGCCTTGCCATTGATAACCAAGTCAGATGAGCTTTCTTCTGGTGGCAATTTCAAATCAACATCCACTCCAGCTTCTTTGAAATACCCTTTTTCTTTGGCTACATAAAGTCCCGTATGATTGGTATTTGGTGTCCAATCTAAGATAAAGTCAATTTTTTTGAGTTCTGCTTCTTTGTTGTCCTTAGAAGCAGTTCCTTGGCCACAAGCCACAAGCACGACAGCTAGAAGAGCTGTTACAATCGTTAAAAACACTTTCCATGTTTTCTTCATTTTTATTTCCTCTTTTCTTTTTACAAAACGCTCTATTTTAAGTACGTTTCCATTTAATCACATATTTTTCACTGATATCGACTAGCTTCATCCCCAGAAGACTGATCAGTGATACCAGAATAATAATCGCAAACATGGTATCATACTGAAACAGTTTCTTGGACTGAATCATGTAGACACCTAGTCCTTCAAAGCCTCCCAACCACTCAGACACAACTGTTGTGATAAAGGCATAGGAGACACTGACCCTCAGTCCTGCATAAAAGTAGGGCAGGCTAACAGGGATTTTAAAATGCCACAGGATTTGCCAAGGATTGGCTCGCATCAGACTAAACAAGGTCAGCATATCCTTGTCACAATGCCTAAAACCATCTAAAATACTGACGATGATAGGGAAGGTCGTCGTCAAGATAATCAAGACAATCTTAGGCAAGATTCCATAACCCAACCATAAAACTAGGATAGGGGCCATGGCAATGGTCGGGATGGTCTGGACAACCACCATCATGGGGTAAATCAGGTCATTGAGCCAACTCAGACTATCCATAAGAACGGCCATGATACAGGCAATCAAGACACCCAGCACCAAACCTAGTAAGGCTACTCTCAAGGTTGCCCAACTATGGTACCAAAGAAATTCTCTATCACGAACAAAAGACTGGAGGATTTCAAGTGGTGTCGGTAGGATGAACTTTGGTAAGAGTTTTAAGAATCCCGCCACCTGCCAAACGGATAAGACACCCAAAAATCCTAGCAGACTAATATGTCGTCTCATTATACTTTTCAAGTTTCTCATCGATGCTTAAAATCTCTCCTACATTTATTTTCACATTGGCAAAAACATTGTCTGCTCCTTGGCCCGCTACCTCTAACGCTTCTTTGAGAATGCGCATAAGCTCATCAAATTCTCCCTCTAAAACTGTTTCAAATGGTGTCACCACCATGGTCACTTCTTGAGCTTGCAGATAAGCAATGACCTTATCAATTACAGCTATGCGGTCAATCCCCTGTGACAGGGGCAGGACTTGTAAAGCAATGCTTGCTTTCATTCAAACCTCCTTCTAATTTACAGTTTTTCTTTATGAAAAAAGAAAAACCTCTTTCATATATGAAAAAGGTGCAAAATTAGGCCAAGTATCGTTCCCTACGCTGGCATTACCCAGATCAGGTGCGGTCGAAGTTTAACACTTCCTCTCAGACTGTACACAGACTCCCATATATTATATGGACATATGATAGCGCAAAATAAACAAGATGTCAAGGAAACTGCTTACAGAAAAAGAGGCGGCAAACCTTCTCTTTCTCTAATTATACCGATGAACTAGCTCTTTCGATTAAAGCATAGGGGCGAATAACTGAGCTACTTCTTTGATTAATGTTTGATACCAAGTAGGCTTGATTGTTCCAGGAAAAATTTCTTGTGATACTTCAAAAATCTCTTCAAAGTCCTTACGAATATCTACAATCGATGGTGTTTCGTACAATAAAACTGCATTTTCATAGTGGTGAACCAAGCTGCGATAATCAAGATTTATGGTTCCAACAACCGCAAATCGATCATCAACAATCATTTGCTTACTATGGATAAAACCAGGAGTATACTCGTAGATACGTACACCAGCAGACAAAAGGTTAGGATAAGACCCTCGAGTTACTAACTGGATGAGCTTTTTATCTGGGATAAATGGAGTTATAATTCTCACATCTACGCCTCGCATAGCCGCATTTTTGATATCCTCTGTCAAATCATAATCAATAATGAGATAAGGCGTGGTGATGTAGACAAAATCTTCCGCTTGATTAATCAGATTTTGATAAACGATTTTACCCACCTTCATTCTATAGATAGGCTTGGGTCCACTGCCATATGGGATACATAGACCGCCACCTGGTCGTGTCTGATTTTCCAAATGATACTGATCAAAATCACTGATTTCTCCACGGTTGATATACCAGTTCATGAGAAATAGTCTGGTAAAGGCCTGAGTCGCTGGACCATCTATCCGAATCCCACTATCTTTCCAGTGTCCAAAACGTTCAATCTGATTGATATATTCGTCTGCAAGATTAATCCCGCCAGTATAGGAAATTTGCCCATCAATGACTAATATTTTTCGGTGGTCACGGTTATTATAGGCCACTGTCATACGTGGAATCACCTTATTAAACTTATGAGCATCAATCCCTTTAGAGCGTAAATGAACAGTATAATCCCCCGGCAAGGTCACCATGCAACCAATATCGTCGTAGAGCATCTTGACCTCGACTCCCTGAGCTGCCTTTTCTTCCAGAATCTCAAGCATGCTATCCCACATTAACCCCTCTTCGACAATGTAGTATTCTAGAAAAATAAATTTTTTAGCTCTCTTTAGATCCTCCAGCATCTGTTGCCACATTTCCTCACCATTTGCAAAGAATTGTGAGTCTGTCTGATCATAAACTTCTGCATTACTGTCCATATGCAATAAGGCATTGATAATCCCGTAGGCAGATTTATCAGTTTCCTGTATATCTTTATGAAGACTATGTTCGTGCTTTTCATGAGATGTGATAGCACGAAGTTCCTGTAATTGTTTAAATTCCTTTTTTGATAATCGACGCTCACCAAACATGATATAAAGCAAGGGACCAAAAACAGGGACAAAAGTGACAATCAACCACGTCACCTTGCTTTCAGGCGACATAGAACGATTAACAATGGCTAAAACAGTTGCCACGCTGACCAGAAATACAAGAGCAACCCAAACAAGTGGAGCAATCTGGCTCATGTAAAGAATGACTGCAAAAACTACAAATAATTCTATCAGGATAATCGCAATACTAAAGCCATACTTGGACATCAATAGTCGAAATTTTCTAGTTCCCATAACTCCCCCTCAATTTCTAAGTCTACTCCCTAATTCAACGTCTGAAAACGCTTGTTACCTTCTAGTATACTTAGTTTCATAAAACTTAGCAAGTCTTTTCTGTTTAGGCCGATAGTTCTACCTATAAAATCATTTAAAAAGCAGGCAATTTACATTTGCCTGCTTTTTACAATTTCAACGCCAACATATTGACCGTCATACCAGCTGCAGTTCCCATCAAGAAGATAGTATCTCCTTCCTTCACATAGCCATGATCGAGTGCATAGGCCAAGCCAAAAGGTACAGCAACGGAAACCATATTCCCATACTCACTGACAATATTGAGATACTTGTCTTTGCTAACTCCTAGTTTATCCATAACAAGTGGTAATGCTCGGCTAGCTTGGTGTGGAATAATATAGTCTACAGCATCTTTAGAGATACCAGATTTCTCTTGGAATTCTTGGAACATTTCTGGAATGACACGAGCAGAAAGCAAGAGGATCTTCTTCCCTTTCATATCAAACATGAAATTGGTCTTAGTTTCCTCAGAGTACTCTTTTGGTTGATAAGAAGTCAGACCTCCACGGATTTCAGTATCGTGGACTCCCTCCGACCAAGTGCGTTGAAGGCTTGCTATCACTCCCTTATCCTTGTCACTTGCTTGGAAAATAAAGGCTGCGGCCCCATCACCAAAGAGTTCATAACTTTCTTTTTGCTTTGGATTGAGACCCAAGCTACCAACTTCACTAGATACAATCAAAACGCGATGATATTCTCCTGCTTCAATCAAATATGACATCGTTGATAGAGCAGAGATAAAACTTGTACAAGTCGTATTGATATCCATAGCTGGAATAGAAAGTCCTTTTGCCACGCGTTCATGGATCAAAGCTGCCGTACATGGAATAGGCTGAACACCTACCGCGCTAGCTGATACAAGGCAATCAATGTCTTTAATACTTAAGTTTGCATTTTCAAGTGCACGTTGGATAGCCGCTTCTGCCAAATCTAGCTGTGTTTGTTCATTTTCTACGACACGATAACGCGTTTGGTCTTTAAATTGCACTGTATTTTTTGGAAGGTAAACTCCATAGCCTGCAATTTCTACATGTCTTTTCACTTCTGTCATAATCTTTTGTCCTTTCATAAACGTTGGATACGTTTGAGCTTACGACTTGTATCCCATTGATAATCTGAAAATCGAATTTCAGGTACTTTAAACTCTTTTTGTTGAGCCAGGAGTTGGAACTGCTCTGTAATTGCTGTTTCAACTTGCTCATCCCTTCGACTCAGACAAACTTCTACTAACTTTTCAGAATGCTGTTTAACTTGATAATCTCCGACATTCTCCACAAAGAGAATGCAACGTCTGATAAAGTCAGGATAAATCGTGACCTGACCTCCATCTTGTCCATCAAAATAGAAGATATCGTCAGAACGTCCTTCAACCTTGTCAATCCTTGTATAATGAGATCCACAAGGACAAGGTTCAGGATTTTCAACCAAGATATCATTGAGCTGGTAGCGATAAACAGGCTGACTACTTCGCTTAAAGTCCGTAATCACTGGATAAAAACGGCGGTCATCTAGATACTGCTTTTCTACAAAGATAATGTCTTCGTTAAGATGCAGATTGCCAGCTGAGCAAGTGCAGGCTAGGAAACCTTCTGTCGCCTGATAAACTTGATCAATAATGGATAGAGAAAAGGCTGCTGCAATCCGTCCCCTATCACTATCTTCCAAGATTTCCGCCACCGAAACGATTTTTTGTGGGTGAATAGCTAACTCTCCATCCTTGAGACGCTTGCTCAATTCAATCAACATAGAAGCAGGTGCCACCACAATGGTCGGTTGATAATTGTTGAGACGCTCGATATGCTCATCTGTATTCTTGAAAATATCAAAGTACTCTAAACGAATAAGTGCCGTATTGATTGTCTGATACAATTCATTATCCGCTCTGAGGAAAAAGGCTATGCGATGTCCAAAAAGGTGACCTTTGGGCAACATCTTGGCTAGAATTGCCGCCGCCCACATACTTCTCTCTTTTTCGGTTGTGATAAAGAGTCCCCGGTGTCCAGATGTTCCAGAAGACAGCCCAACAGCTATTTCTCCTTTGAGTTCTGTAAAATTTCGAGTCTTTTCACTTTCGATAGCCAAAGCCAAGGCCTCATCTCGATCCACTCCTTGAGTATTGAGCTCATTGAAATGCGTCATCATAAAAGCTTTATCCATATGGTCAAAGTCGTGAGGCACACCATTTTTAAAATAAGGTGATTCACGTTTTAGAAATTCCATATAGGCATCTAGTTGCTTTTTCTGATAGCTTTCTAAGGCTTCTCGAGACTTAAAATTATGAAGCCAACGAGTCTGGATAAAAGTTTTAAGAAAGGTTATTTTTTTCATACAAAATCCGCTCAATCCTTTCTATAGGGTCATGGCTGACAAGCGCTTCTATACCATCATTTAACACCTCTTCCAGCAACTCTGTTCCTTTGATATAGTCAGTCTTACTATCTTGAACCAAGGAAGGAATCAGATGCATCTGTTTCGTATAGGGTAAGAGGTCAATTCCCCAACAAAGATCCGCTGCGATAAAGAGACGATAATCTGGCATAAAGAGACAGGCTTGACCCTTAGCATGCCCATCAATAGAAGCTACCAGGATACTTCCGTCTCCAAAAAGATCATTGGTGAAAAAACGATAATTGAAGTTGGAGTTTTGCTGATCTGCCTTGATGACTGTCAATCTTTCCTCGAAGTCACTCGGCAAAAATTCTTTAAAAATTAAATCTTTTAGTTTGGGTTTCTTATAAACATCATATACTTCTTGAGTCAGTATAAAGGTTGCGTTCGGAAAGAAGCTAGCCCCTCCTAAATGATCTGGATGTAGATGAGACAGCAGGACATAATTAATTTCTTCTGGTTTAATTCCTTTAGCCTTCAGCAAATGCGAAATCTGATCCTGCTCTGTCATTTGAACGGGCGTCCCCAAGCGATATAAAGCATATCTTAGTTTTGTCTTAATATCGTAGTGATAGCCCGTATCATAGAGCAAATAACCTTTATCCCTGTGCTTGATAAGGAAAACTCCTGCTGGGAAAGTCATCTTTCTATTCTTGACACCTTTAAAGAGCAAGCCGGCATAACTCGTACAATATCCCGCTGGGAAATACTCAATGCTTTCGATAATCTTGGACATATTGTTCAATCCCTTCTGAAATACTAATTTTCGGACGATACCCCAATTCCCTCTCAGCCTTGCTAATATCCAGTGTTTGACTATAGCGAAGCAAGTAATAGGTATATCGTGTCAAAGGTGGTTCCCCTTTCAGATTCAAGGACTTGTAAAGAAACTCTAAACTACTTGCAATTCCCGATAAGAGATATGCTGGAATTTTTCTATACCTGATTGGGTAGCCCAAACCTACCAAACTTTCCTCTAGCAAATCTCTAAAAGCCCTCGGTTCACCATTAGTAATGTTATAGACCTCACCTTTTGCTTCTGGGACTTCTAAGGCTAAACGGATTGCGAGAGCAACATTTTCCACGCAAGTCATGTCCATGAGCTGACGCCCATCTCCAATTAAAGGAATACCAATTTTTTGACTAAGATTGATAACCCGTGGCAGGATGCTAGTATCTCCAATCCCAAAAAGCCCCCGAGGTCTCAAGATAATACTAGGAACATCTGGATAATCTTTAAAGAGTTTCTCTGAAGCCAATTTGCTACGGATATAATTATTGAGATTATTTCCCTCTGGAGCATCACTTTCTTTGATCCCTAGTTGATCTTTTGGAGCAGCATAGATGCTTGGTGAGGAAACATAGACTAAACGCTGCATACCTGTTTGGCGACATGCCTCGAGAACATATTTGGTTCCTAAAACATTGGCCTGATAAAAATCTTCCCAGGGACCCCAAACTGTTGACAGAGCTCCCGCATGAACGACCATATCCATCCCCTTGCAAGCTTCTACTACATCCTCAGCTTTGGTCAGATCTCCCTGAAAAAAACTAACCGAAGAATTCTCTAAAGAGCGACCAACCTGACTATTTCTACCAAAGGCTCTTACTTGATAACCATGTTCTACTAGTTCTTCTACTACATATTTACCCAAGAAACCAGTGGCTCCTGTAACTAATACTTTTTTCATCATTCTTTCTCCTTATCTGCTAACAGACGGTGGATTTCGCTTTCCAAAATTTCTGTTGGATGATAGGATTGTGCAGCCTGGCGGAGATTCTCCAATTCTGGCCAATTTTCTTTAGCTATTAATTTTTCAAAGGCCTGCCCAATCTCCTTGCTATTATCTCTTTTAGCTGTAAAAGCAACACCCGCTTCCACACCACGAACGGCATAATCAAATTGGTCGTAGTCATGAGGCAAAATCAAAGCTGGTTTACCATAAATGATACACTGATAAAAAATCCCAGCTCCACCATGATGAATCACATAATCCATCTGAGGAATGTATTCTTTGTAAGGAAGATAAGAAACAAGGGACAGATTCTCCATCAGATTCTCACACTGAAAAGGTTCTCCACCAACTCCACGAGTCACAAAAAAGTGAAAATCAGGATGCGCTTTGGCTAGTTGCTTCGCTTGAAAGATCAGATTATCTTTGGCCCATGCCAGTTGTGTCCCACAAGTAACCAAAACCTTTTTTCGATTAGGGAAAACCGACAAATCTAATGGATAATCCTCTCCAGCCTCAACAGAAGCACCAGAGGGCCCTACCCATTTATAGTGTTTTGGGAATCCTTTTTTTAACTCTACTTCTTTCATCCCTATACCAAGGATTGAATATGGAGAATAAATAGTCTCTTGGTCCAGCTGATTATAGAGTCTAAAATTATATCTCTTTAAACGATCACGAAACGAAAAAGATACAATCCGTTTCACTAACCGAGTTCCCTTTCTACCTAAAAATTGTACCGCAGCCTGCCAGGCATTCTTGGGACTCCCCATCCCACCGATTAGACATGGCGGGCCATCAGTAGTCTCTAAAACAAATTGTGTAGCCATGGTAGTTATCCAAGGAATACCAAGTTGATTAGCTACAAGACCACCAGATAAGGTTATAAAATCAGCAATAACAATATCTGGACGATTCTTTTGCCACTCATCCAATAATTGATCTGAAACTGAGTTAATTAAATCAATACTAGCAGACAACTGCCGATAGGCTGAAATAATTCCTAACTGCTCCTTATTGTTGGCAGCTTTTTCAAATTCCTTTACGTGTCCTTCTAAAATGGGAAGAACCTGAAAACCAACCGCCTCTGCAACAGCCTTTTTCTGAGGACCTGTAAGTAAACGAATCTCATACTGAGGATTTTGTAATAGTGGTGCAAGTAAATTCAAAGTAGGATAGAGATGCCCACTTAAGGGAACAGCCACTACATCGATTTTGATTTTCTTCATAATCCTAGCATATCAAATTTTCCAAAAAAGAACTATCACGAGGATAGTTCTTCTTAAATATTATTGGTTTTAAATCATAGGAATAGTATTTGATTCCCTAGTACATTATTTAAATATTCGGGAGGAATTCCTAATGTAAGAATCTTAAATTTACAATCCCTACAAAATTTTCCAAAAGAGCTTTGCTTAGAACAATTCCTTGTAGAAAGCAATAGTTTCTTCCAAAGTTGGCATGAATGGATTACCTGGTGCACAAGCATCAATCAAGGCATTCTTAGAAAGGTATTCAAAGTCAAAGTCTTTTTCTTCGATACCAAGCTCAGTCAGCTTCTTAGGAATACCGACAGTCTCAGAAA
This sequence comes from Streptococcus nidrosiense, assembly GCF_042140045.1. Taxonomy (NCBI): domain Bacteria; kingdom Bacillati; phylum Bacillota; class Bacilli; order Lactobacillales; family Streptococcaceae; genus Streptococcus; species Streptococcus nidrosiense. The sequence continues at coordinate 531,341 of NZ_CP152419.1, read as the reverse complement.
GTTTTTCAATTTCAGAAATAGCATAAGCCGCACATTCCTCATCTGATTTTCCTTCGATTTGCATACCCAAGGCCTTAGCAACATTACGGAAGGCTACAGGTACACGTTTGGCATTTTCACGCTCAACGACTGGCAAAAGCATAGCACAGCAAACGCCATGAGGCAAGTTATAGACAGCACCCAATTGGTGAGCCATTGAGTGAACATAGCCGAGTCCAGCATTGTTAAAGCTCATTCCTCCAAGGAAGATAGCATTAACCATACCTTCACGAGCTTCGATGTCGTGCCCGTTTTCTACTGCACGTGGAAGATATTCTTTGATCAGCTCGATAGCTCCGATAGAGAGTTTCTTAGTCACATCATAAGCACCTGGTGTTACCAAAGCTTCAACAGCATGAGTAAGAGCATCCATACCAGTAGCAGCAGTCAAAGCTTGAGGTTTTGAAACCATCAATTCAGGGTCATTAACAGAGATAAGAGCAAGACTGTTCTTATCAACCATTACCATTTTAACCTTACGTTCTTCATCAGTGATAACGTAGTTGATAGTAATTTCTGCTGATGTACCTGCAGTAGTATTGATCGCTACAACAGGAAGGCCTTTTTTAGCAGACTTATGCAAACCTTCATAATCCTGTGGCTTACCGCCATTAGTAGCGATTACAGAAATACAGCTAGCTGCATCCTGTGGAGAGCCACCACCGACAGAGATGATAAAGTCACAGTTATGCTCTTTCAAAGCAGCGACCCCATCCATGACATTTTTACAAGTAGGGTTCGGTTCAACATCACTAAAGATAACATAAGCAATTCCTTCATCATCTAAAGGTTTTAAAATTTTTGGCAAGATATCACTTGATTCAATATACTTATCTGTCACTAAAAGAGCCTTAGTATAGCCCAACTCCTTAACATAAGGACCAACTTCATTTACCACACCTTTACCAATAAGGTTGACTGCTGGAACGTAAAATGTTGCCATATTTTTTCCTCCTTGCGTTTTTCACGCTCTATATTTAGGTTAATTATATAATATATTTTCTGTATTTTCAAATATTTGTGATTTTTTTAACAAATAGGAGATTGAAAAAATATTTTAATAAAATTTCATAAGGAACAGATAACTAGACAAATTTGAGATGGATTATTTTATTGAAAAAAAATGGCTCTATAATTTCTGTAATGGGTAAAACCACCGTAGGAATTATGGAGCCTATTTTGTTGTAGAAAAAAAGCCTCATATGACCTATAATGAAAAGCGACAAAACAACTCATTAGAAAGATTCATATGGAACAATTACATTTTATCACAAAACTCCTTGATATCAAAGACCCTAACATCAAGTTTCTAGATATCGTCAATATGGATACACACAAGGAAATCATCGCTAAACTGGACTATGACGCCCCGTCTTGCCCTGATTGTGGAAATCAAATGAAGAAATATGATTTTCAAAAACTGTCTAAGATTCCTTACCTTGAAACGACGGGCATGCCTACTAGAATTCGCCTTAGAAAGAGTCGATTCAAGTGCTATCATTGCTCGAAAATGGCTGTCGCTGAGACCTCTCTCGTCAAGAAAAAACACCAAATTCCTCGTATTATCAACCAAAAGATTGCTCAAAAGTTGATTGAAAAGACTTCTATGACTGATATTGCCCATCAGCTATCCATTTCAACTTCAACTGTTATTCGTAAGCTCAATGACTTTCACTTTAAGCATGATTTTTCTCGTCTTCCAGAGATTATGTCTTGGGATGAGTATGCCTTTACCAAGGGAAAGATGAGCTTTATTGCACAAGATTTTGACAAGCTCAATATCATCACCCTTCTTGAAGGAAGAACACAAGCTATCATCCGCAATCACTTTCTTCGCTACGATAGAGCTGTTCGCTATCAGGTGAAAATCATTACTATGGATATGTTTAGCCCTTACTATGACTTAGCTAGACAACTTTTTCCGTGTGCTAAAATCGTTTTGGATCGTTTTCACATTGTTCAACATCTTAGCCGAGCTATGAGTCGGGTTCGTGTCCAAATCATAAATCAATTTGATCGAAAATCTCATGAATACAAGGCTATCAAGCGGTATTGGAAACTCATCCAACAAGATAGTCGTAAACTCAGCGATAAACGATTTTATCACCCTACTTTTCGCATGCACTTAACGAATAAAGAGATTCTAGACAAGCTTTTGAGCTATTCAGAAAAGTTGAAACACCACTATAATCTCATCAAACTTATCAAACGAAATGCTTTTGGCTTCCGGAACTTTGAAAACTTTAAAACCAGAATCCTCATTGCTTTGAACATAAAAAAGGAGAGAACCATGTTGGTCCTCTCCAGGTTATAACTTTTCATCAACCCACTACAGTTGACAGAGAGCCTAAAAAAAGAACAACCAGTGTTCTTACTCTGTAATATCAATCGGGAAGACAGGATTCGAACCTGCGACACCTTGGTCCCAAACCAAGTACTCTACCAAGCTGAGCTACTTCCCGAGTTAAATAGAAAAAATGCACCCTAGAGGAGTCGAACCTCTAACCGCCTGATTCGTAGTCAGGTACTCTATCCAGTTGAGCTAAGGGTGCTCATTATATGCCGAGGACCGGGATCGAACCGGTACGATCGTTACCAATCGCAGGATTTTAAGTCCTGTGCGTCTGCCAGTTCCGCCACCCCGGCCTCTCTAAGCGAACGACGGGATTCGAACCCGCGACCCCCACCTTGGCAAGGTGGTGTTCTACCACTGAACTACGTTCGCATCGACCTCTTGGTTATATTAAAAAAATGCCGGCTACATGACTTGAACACGCGACCCTCTGATTACAAATCAGATGCTCTACCAACTGAGCTAAGCCGGCTTATTTCTATTATGCGGGTTAAGGGACTTGAACCCCCACGCCGTTAAGCGCCAGATCCTAAATCTGGTGCGTCTGCCAATTCCGCCAAACCCGCAATGATGACCCGTACTGGGCTCGAACCAGTGACCCATTGATTAAAAGTCAATTGCTCTACCAACTGAGCTAACGAGTCTAAAATAACTTCCGTTATCTTAAACGGTCCCGACGGGAATCGAACCCGCGATCTTCGCCGTGACAGGGCGACGTGATAACCGCTACACTACGGGACCTATGGGAGTTAACGGGATCGAACCGCTGACCCTCTGCTTGTAAGGCAGATGCTCTCCCAGCTGAGCTAAACTCCCTTTAGCTAAGCGACTTCCTTATCTCACAGGGGGCAACCCCCAACTACTTCCGGCGTTCTAGGGCTTAACTTCTGTGTTCGGCATGGGTACAGGTGTATCTCCTAGGCTATCGTCACTTAACTTTGAGTAATACCTACTCAAAATTGAATATCTTTCAAATTTCACTTAAAATAATCACGCTTCGTATTCTCAGTTACTTTGGATAAGTCCTCGAGCTATTAGTATTAGTCCGCTACATGTGTCGCCACACTTCCACTTCTAACCTATCTACCTGATCATCTCTCAGGGCTCTTACTGATATAAAATCATGGGAAATCTCATCTTGAGGTGGGTTTCACACTTAGATGCTTTCAGCGTTTATCCCTTCCCTACATAGCTACCCAGCGATGCCTTTGGCAAGACAACTGGTACACCAGCGGTAAGTCCACTCTGGTCCTCTCGTACTAGGAGCAGATCCTCTCAAATTTCCTACGCCCGCGACGGATAGGGACCGAACTGTCTCACGACGTTCTGAACCCAGCTCGCGTGCCGCTTTAATGGGCGAACAGCCCAACCCTTGGGACCGACTACAGCCCCAGGATGCGACGAGCCGACATCGAGGTGCCAAACCTCCCCGTCGATGTGAACTCTTGGGGGAGATAAGCCTGTTATCCCCAGGGTAGCTTTTATCCGTTGAGCGATGGCCCTTCCATACGGAACCACCGGATCACTAAGCCCGACTTTCGTCCCTGCTCGAGTTGTAGCTCTCGCAGTCAAGCTCCCTTATACCTTTACACTCTGCGAATGATTTCCAACCATTCTGAGGGAACCTTTGGGCGCCTCCGTTACCTTTTAGGAGGCGACCGCCCCAGTCAAACTGCCCGTCAGACACTGTCTCCGATAGGGATCACCTATCTGGGTTAGAGTGGCCATAACACAAGGGTAGTATCCCAACAGCGTCTCCTTCGAAACTGGCGTCCCGATCTCATAGACTCCTACCTATCCTGTACATGTGGTACAGACACTCAATATCAAACTGCAGTAAAGCTCCATGGGGTCTTTCCGTCCTGTCGCGGGTAACCTGCATCTTCACAGGTACTAAAATTTCACCGAGTCTCTCGTTGAGACAGTGCCCAAATCATTACGCCTTTCGTGCGGGTCGGAACTTACCCGACAAGGAATTTCGCTACCTTAGGACCGTTATAGTTACGGCCGCCGTTTACTGGGGCTTCAATTCATACCTTCGCGTTTCCGCTAAGCACTCCTCTTAACCTTCCAGCACCGGGCAGGCGTCACCCCCTATACATCATCTTACGATTTAGCAGAGAGCTGTGTTTTTGATAAACAGTTGCTTGGGCCTATTCACTGCGGCTGACTTAAAGTCAGCACCCCTTCTCCCGAAGTTACGGGGTCATTTTGCCGAGTTCCTTAACGAGAGTTCTCTCGCTCACCTGAGGCTACTCGCCTCGACTACCTGTGTCGGTTTGCGGTACGGGTAGAGTATGTTTAAACGCTAGAAGCTTTTCTTGGCAGTGTGACGTCACTAACTTCGCTACTAAACTTCGCTCCCCATCACAGCTCAATGTTATAGAACTAAGCATTTAACTCAATTCACACCTCACTGCTTAGACAGACACTTCCAATCGTCTGCTTTAGTTAGCCTACTGCGTCCCTCCATCACTACATACTCTAGTACAGGAATATCAACCTGTTGTCCATCGGATACACCTTTCGGTCTCTCCTTAGGTCCCGACTAACCCAGGGCGGACGAGCCTTCCCTGGAAACCTTAGTCTTACGGTGGACAGGATTCTCACCTGTCTTTCGCTACTCATACCGGCATTCTCACTTCTATGCGTTCCAGCACTCCTCACGGTACACCTTCTTCACACATAGAACGCTCTCCTACCATACCTATAAAGGTATCCACAGCTTCGGTAAATTGTTTTAGCCCCGGTACATTTTCGGCGCAGGGTCACTCGACTAGTGAGCTATTACGCACTCTTTGAATGAATAGCTGCTTCTAAGCTAACATCCTAGTTGTCTGTGCAACCCCACATCCTTTTCCACTTAACAATTATTTTGGGACCTTAGCTGGTGGTCTGGGCTGTTTCCCTTTCGACTACGGATCTTAGCACTCGCAGTCTGACTGCCGACCATAATTCATTGGCATTCGGAGTTTATCTGAGATTGGTAATCCGGGATGGACCCCTCACCCAAACAGTGCTCTACCTCCAAGAATCTCTAATGTCGACGCTAGCCCTAAAGCTATTTCGGAGAGAACCAGCTATCTCCAAGTTCGTTTGGAATTTCTCCGCTACCCACAAGTCATCCAAGCACTTTTCAACGTGCCCTGGTTCGGTCCTCCAGTGCGTCTTACCGCACCTTCAACCTGCTCATGGGTAGGTCACATGGTTTCGGGTCTACGACATGATACTAAGACGCCCTATTCAGACTCGGTTTCCCTACGGCTCCGTCTCTTCAACTTAACCTCGCATCATATCGTAACTCGCCGGTTCATTCTACAAAAGGCACGCTCTCACCCATTAACGGGCTCGAACTTGTTGTAGGCACACGGTTTCAGGTTCTATTTCACTCCCCTCCCGGGGTGCTTTTCACCTTTCCCTCACGGTACTGGTTCACTATCGGTCACTAGGGAGTATTTAGGGTTGGGAGATGGTCCTCCCAGATTCCGACGGGATTTCACGTGTCCCGCCGTACTCAGGATACTGCTAGGTACAAAGACTATTTTGAATACGAGGCTATCACTCTCTTTGGCTGATTTTCCCAAACCATTCTTCTATAATCTTTGAGTCCACATTGCAGTCCTACAACCCCGAAGAGTAAACTCTTCGGTTTGCCCTTCTGCCGTTTCGCTCGCCGCTACTAAGGCAATCGCTTTTGCTTTCTCTTCCTGCAGCTACTTAGATGTTTCAGTTCACTGCGTCTTCCTCCTCATATCCTTAACAGATATGGGTAACAGGTAGTACCTGTTGGGTTCCCCCATTCGGAAATCCCTGGATCATCGCTTACTTACAGCTACCCAAGGCATATCGTCGTTTGTCACGTCCTTCTTCGGCTCCTAGTGCCAAGGCATCCACCGTGCGCCCTTATTAACTTAACCTTATTTTTCTGACCTTTCAGTCATAAACTCTTTATTAATACTACAGCGTTTTCGGTTTATTTTCTTGTTACTATTTGATATAGATATTCAATTTTCAATGTGCATTACTTGGTGATCTCTCACCAATGGAGCCTAGCGGGATCGAACCGCTGACCTCCTGCGTGCAAAGCAGGCGCTCTCCCAGCTGAGCTAAGGCCCCACAAGACCTCTCAAGACTAAACAAGACCAATGTGCTTTCCTTATCCTTAGAAAGGAGGTGATCCAGCCGCACCTTCCGATACGGCTACCTTGTTACGACTTCACCCCAATCATCTATCCCACCTTAGGCGGCTGGCTCCTAAAAGGTTACCTCACCGACTTCGGGTGTTACAAACTCTCGTGGTGTGACGGGCGGTGTGTACAAGGCCCGGGAACGTATTCACCGCGGCGTGCTGATCCGCGATTACTAGCGATTCCGACTTCATGTAGGCGAGTTGCAGCCTACAATCCGAACTGAGACTGGCTTTAAGAGATTAGCTTGCCGTCACCGACTTGCGACTCGTTGTACCAGCCATTGTAGCACGTGTGTAGCCCAGGTCATAAGGGGCATGATGATTTGACGTCATCCCCACCTTCCTCCGGTTTATTACCGGCAGTCTCGCTAGAGTGCCCAACTGAATGATGGCAACTAACAATAGGGGTTGCGCTCGTTGCGGGACTTAACCCAACATCTCACGACACGAGCTGACGACAACCATGCACCACCTGTCACCTCTGTCCCGAAGGAAAACTCTATCTCTAGAGTGGTCAGAGGGATGTCAAGACCTGGTAAGGTTCTTCGCGTTGCTTCGAATTAAACCACATGCTCCACCGCTTGTGCGGGCCCCGTCAATTCCTTTGAGTTTCAACCTTGCGGTCGTACTCCCCAGGCGGAGTGCTTAATGCGTTAGCTGCGGCACTAAACCCCGGAAAGGGTCTAACACCTAGCACTCATCGTTTACGGCGTGGACTACCAGGGTATCTAATCCTGTTTGCTCCCCACGCTTTCGAGCCTCAGCGTCAGTTACAAGCCAGAGAGCCGCTTTCGCCACCGGTGTTCCTCCATATATCTACGCATTTCACCGCTACACATGGAATTCCACTCTCCCTCTTGCACTCAAGTTAAACAGTTTCCAAAGCGTACTATGGTTAAGCCACAGCCTTTAACTTCAGACTTATCTAACCGCCTGCGCTCGCTTTACGCCCAATAAATCCGGACAACGCTCGGGACCTACGTATTACCGCGGCTGCTGGCACGTAGTTAGCCGTCCCTTTCTGGTAAGATACCGTCACAGTGTGAACTTTCCACTCTCACACTCGTTCTTCTCTTACAACAGAGCTTTACGATCCGAAAACCTTCTTCACTCACGCGGCGTTGCTCGGTCAGACTTCCGTCCATTGCCGAAGATTCCCTACTGCTGCCTCCCGTAGGAGTCTGGGCCGTGTCTCAGTCCCAGTGTGGCCGATCACCCTCTCAGGTCGGCTATGTATCGTCGCCTTGGTGAGCCGTTACCCCACCAACTAGCTAATACAACGCAGGTCCATCTGGTAGTGATGCAATTGCACCTTTCAAGCAGATATCATGCAATATCTACTGTTATGCGGTATTAGCTATCGTTTCCAATAGTTATCCCCCGCTACCAGGCAGGTTACCTACGCGTTACTCACCCGTTCGCAACTCATCCGGAGAAGCAAGCTCCTCCTTCAGCGTTCTACTTGCATGTATTAGGCACGCCGCCAGCGTTCGTCCTGAGCCAGGATCAAACTCTCATTAAAAGTTTGAGTTCTCACTCATTTCTGTCACTGACAGATTTATTGTTTTTTTCATTGTTCAGTACTACAACCTTAGTTGTAGTGCCCTGCACATTGGTTCGTCTTGTTCAGTTTTCAAAGGTCTTTGTCACTCGTTTCTCTCAAGTGACAACTATATTAGTATATCACAGTCGCTTTCGCTTGTCAACACTTTTTTGAAACTTTTTTTAATTTTTTTCATTCAGTGTTCCAACTGCTTCATACTATAGTCCGTACGGGATTCGAACCCGTGTTACCGCCGTGAAAAGGCGGTGTCTTAACCCCTTGACCAACGGACCGGAGTTGTTATTTTCAACTCTTACTATTATACCGACTTTTTTTGCTTTGTCAACACCTTTTTTTAATTTTTTTTAGAAGTCTTGTAATGTTTCCTTCAGCTCTCTGAGAAGGGCTTTGCGGCCTTTAAATCGTTCGTCTGCCCAGAGGCGGTCGTAAGCTTCTTGTTTATCTTCTGGTAATTTTCTTCTATAAGTATTCAACAATTCATGAAGGGCGTAGTAATCATCCAACCACAATCCTCCTTCTGGTAGGCGATGGCTAATCTCCCCTACTTCTTCATAGGCCATCCGGTCTAGGCGACGCTTTTGACTCTCTTGTTTTCTGACGCTATCAAGGATTCGATTGCGAAATTTTGTTTTGAAGTAGATGTAGAGTTTCTTTTCTTCTTCCACTAGTTCTGGATCCTTTTCTAGAAGTTCATGGAGACAGATCATGCCTTCTTGATCCCAATCCTCTTTCTCCCACAGGTGGAGATAGTAGTCTTTTCTACATTTATGAACAATTCCTTTTACCTTTGCATAATACTTCTCAAGCATTTGCTTTCCCCCTTTCTCTGCTTTTAGTTTAGCAGAGAAAGGGGGAAAGAGGGGCCATCGTTCCTATCTTGTGTTTTTTCAAGTCCAAGGTGTATCAGGAAGCATGAATACTGACATGTGAGATTAAAAAAGACAAAGATTTGAATCCTTGTCTTTTAGCTTATAAACGTATTAGCGAAACAGATCTACAATGGTATCCCAAACTGTCTGAGCTTTTTCTTTAATTTTAGCATCCGAAAATGCTCTTCCTGCTTCATCGACCAGATTTTGCGCCCGTCCACGAATATCTGATAGTATATCATCAGACTGTGCACTAGTGTCACTTGTAGTTTGTTTAGGTGCGTTTTCTGGTGCAATGCCATTCATTTTATAAGCATTTTCAACTGTAAAAGTACTTCCTAGTGTATAAGGAAGAATTGTTTCTGCCATACTTCTAAAAATGTGAGCAGCACCATTCGAAGTCGAACCTGCTAAATAGTGATTTTCATCAGTAGTAGGGAAACCAAGCCAGTGGCTAATGACTAGATCAGGTGTATAGCCAATCACCCATTGATCACTCGTATATTCTGGATTGAAGGCAGCCTCTGTCGTTCCGGTTTTTCCAGCCATAACATAACCATCTGGAGACGAACTTATCCCCGTACCATTTGTAAAGGTTCCGAGCATCATACTTGTCATTTTATCAGCTACCGATTTGTCAACTACTCGTTTTTGAGTGTTTTTATGAGTAGCAATCACTTGACCACTAGCATTTTCAATACGAGTGATAAAGTGAGCATCCGGCATGAGTCCTTCATTTGCAAACACTGCGTATGCTTGGGCCATCTGAAGAGGGTTAGTTTCTACGCCACCACCTAAAGCCACTCCAAGCACACGATCTACATCGCTCATGTTGAGACCAAACTTTTCACCAGCTTCAAAGGCTTTATCTATTCCAAGCTCTTTAACAGTAGCTACTGCAGGTAAATTTAGAGATTTAGCCAAAGCTTGATACATGGGTACTTCTCGTGATGTCTTGATTCCTGCGTAGTTGTCTACTTTATAATCACCATATTGCATGGTATGATTATCCAACTCCTTATTAAGAGACCAGCCTGCCTCAACCGCTGGTGTGTACACTATCAAGGGTTTAATAGTAGACCCTGGACTTCTTTTGGATTGGGTTGCATAGTTAAAATTTCTGAAACCTGCTTTATCATCCCCGGCCACTCGACCAACAACTCCTCGAACTCCACCTGTTTTTGGTTCTAATGCGACACTACCAGACTCTGCATGTGTTCCATCTTCAGCTGTCGGAAAGAGAGAAGTATTTTGGTAGATAACCTGCATATTTGCTTGGTAATTTTGATCTAGCTCCGTATAAATTCGATAACCGTTATTAACGATTTCTTCCTCTGTTAGATTATACTTTTCAATAGCTTCATTAACAACTGCATCAAAATAGGAAGGATAACGGTAGTCTGATATTTTCCCTTCATAACTATCTTTCAACTGAGAAGCCATATCAACACTTGATGCTTCTGCTTCCTTATTTTTATCAAGATAGCCGGCAGCCACCATATTTTGCAAGACAGTATCTCTTCGATTAGTTGAATGCTCAATAGAATTCAGAGGATTGTACAATTCTGGGCCTTTAAGCATACCTGCTAAAGTGGCGGCTTCATCAAGAGTTAATTCCGATGCCGAAACACCAAAGTACTTTTTACTAGCATCTTCAACACCCCAAACTCCATTACCGAAGTAGGCATTGTTCAAATACATGGTTAGAATTTCTTTTTTACTGTATTTTTTGGTTAATTCTAAAGCAAGAAAGAATTCTTTGGCCTTTCTCTGCACAGTTTGATCTTGTGAAAGATAAGCATTTTTCGCCAACTGTTGAGTAATTGTAGATCCACCACCCGAGCGACCAGCTGTTAGGATAGCTAGGAAAAAACGACCATAGTTAATTCCACTATTTTTATAGAAGCTTCTATCTTCTGTCGCAATAACAGCATTCTGCAAATCTTCACTAATTTCCGAGAGCTCAACGTAGGTTCCTTTTTGGCCTGACAAGGCACCAGCCTCATTCTCTTCTCTATCAAAAATCACCGTTCGTGTTTTCAAAGCATTCTGCAAGTCTGTAACATTTGTCGATTTAGCCAAGGCAAATAGATAAACCCCAACAAACAAGCTTGCACTTAGTCCAAGAATTAGAAAGATTTTGGTCAGATGATAGCGACGCCAAAATTTTCGAATGGGTCCGACTTGCCCAGCTTTCTTTCGCCCATCTCTTGACCTTCTTAAATTAGTCGAGGTATTTTCTTCATTATTAACTTCATCGATTTCTATTTCTGCCATTTCAGATTCTTCTTTTTTAAATAAAGCAAGAAACTTTTCAAATAATGTATCTAATTTCATGCGTTTATTTTATCATCTTCCACATAGGAAGACAAGAATTTAGCTAGTTTCCCTATCCAAATAATCTATTTTTTGTTACAATATCTGTATGAAATTTACCTTTGTTATCCCTGATTCTTTTCCTGAAATGACTGTCAAAGTCTTCTTGGAGGAGCAACTACTCATTCCGAGAAAAATACGGCATTTCTTGAGAATTAAAAAGCACATTCTCATCAATCAAGAAGAAGTCCACTGGCATCAAACTGTCAAATCCGGAGATGAATGTCAACTGATTTTCGACGAGGAGGATTATCCTACAAAAGAAATTGTTTGGGGAAATCCTAATCTTGTCCAAGAAGTCTACCAAGACCAACATTTGATCATCGTGAACAAACCAGAAGGTATGAAAACTCACGGGAATCAACCAGAAGAAATTGCACTTCTCAATCATGTCAGCGCCTATGTAGGTCAAACTTGCTATGTCGTTCATCGGCTAGACAAGGAAACGAGCGGTCTCATCCTCTTTGCTAAAAATCCATTTATACTGCCCATCCTCAATCGATTATTGGAGAAAAAAGAGATTTCCCGCGAGTACTGGGCTCTGGTTGAAGGAAAAGTAGCTTCTAAAGAACTTATCTTCCGAGATAAAATAGGTCGCGATCGTCACGACCGTAGAAAACGGGTGGTGGATTTCAAAAATGGTCAATATGCTGAAACTCATGTAACTCGATTGAAGCAATTTCAAAGCAAGACCTCTCTGGTCCGCTGTAGATTAAAAACAGGACGTACTCATCAGATTCGAGTTCATCTATCTCACCACGGTCATCCAATCCTTGGAGATCCTCTCTACAATCCACATTCGAAAACTAAGAGACTAATGTTACACGCATTTAAACTATCCTTTGTCCACCCTCTGACTTTAAACCAATTAAGCTTTACTGCGCTATCAGACACATTTGAAAGAGAATTAAACCAAAATGGATGACATTTTCATCCATTTTTTCTTATAGATACAAAAAATAGATACAAAAAAAGTCCCATATGACCTATAATGAAAAGCGATCAAACAACTCATTAGAAAGAATCCTATGGAACAATTACATTTTATCACAAAACTGCTCGATATCAAAGACCCTAATATCCAGATTCTAGACATCATCAATATGAATACCTACAAAGAAATCATCGCTAAACTGGACTACGACGCCCCATCTTGCCCTGATTGCGGAAGTCAAATGAAGAAATATGACTTTCAAAAACATTCTAAGATTCCTTACCTCGAAACGACTGGTATGCCTACCAGAATTCTTCTGAAAAAGCGTCGATTCAAGTGCTATCATTGCTCGAAAATGATGGTCGCCGAAACCTCTCTCGTCAAGAAGAATCATCAAATTCCTCGTATTATCAACCAAAAGATTGCTCAAAAGTTAATTGAAAAGACTTCTATGACTGATATTGCACATCAGCTATCCATTTCAACTTCAACTGTCATTCGTAAGCTCAATGACTTTCACTTTAAGCATGATTTTTCTTGTCTTCCAGAGATTATGTCTTGGGACGAGTATGCCTTTACCAAGGGAAAGATGAGTTTTATCGCACAAGATTTTGATCAGCTCAATATCATTACTGTTCTTGAGGGAAGAACACAAGCTATCATCCGCAATCACTTTCTTCGCTACGATAGAGCAGTCCGATGTCGAGTGAAAATCATTACTATGGATATGTTTAGTCCTTACTATGCCTTAGCTAAACAGCTTTTTCCATGTGCTAAAATCGTTCTAGATCGTTTTCACATTGTTCAACATCTTAGCCGAGCTATGAGTCGGGTTCGTGTCCAAATCATGAATCAATTTGATCGAAAATCTCATAAATACAAGGCCATCAAGCGCTATTGGAAACTAATCCAACAAGATAGTCGTAAACTCAGCGATAAACGATTTTATCGCCCTACTTTTCGCATGCACTTAACGAATAAAGAAATTCTAGACAAGCTTTTGAGCTATTCCGAAGACTTGAAACACCACTATAATCTCTATCAGCTCTTGCTTTTTCACTTTCAGAATAAAGAGCCTGACAAATTTTTCGGACTTATTGAGGAAAATCTAAAGCAGGTTCATCCTCTTTTTCAGACTGTCTTGAAAACCTTCCTCAAGGTTAAAGAAAAGATTGTCAACGCCCTTCAATTACCTTATTCCAACGCCAAATTGGAAGCAACCAATAATCTCATTAAACTCATCAAACGAAATGCTTTTGGTTTTAGGAACTTTGATAACTTTAAGAAACGAATTTTCATCGCTCTGAATATAAAAATGGAGAGGACAATCGTTGTCCTCTCCAGATGTTAGCTTTTTATTCAACCCACTACAGTTGACAAAGAGCCCCAAAAAAGCAAGACCAGTTGGCCTTGCTTTTATCAACTCAAGAATTATTTAGCGATTTTAGCGAAGTATTCAAGAGTACGTACAAGTTGTGCAGTGTATGACATTTCGTTGTCGTACCATGAAACAACTTTAACCAATTGTTTACCGTCAACGTCAAGAACTTTAGTTTGAGTTGCGTCAAACAATGATCCGTAAGACATACCTACAACATCTGAAGATACGATTGGATCTTCAGTGTAACCGTATGATTCATTGGCTACTGCTTTCATAGCTGCATTCACTTCATCAACAGTAACGTTCTTTTCAAGAACAACTACCAATTCAGTTACTGAACCAGTTGGTGTAGGAACGCGTTGTGCAGCTCCGTCAAGTTTACCGTTCAATTCTGGGATTACAAGACCAATAGCTTTAGCAGCACCAGTTGAGTTAGGTACGATGTTAGCAGCACCAGCGCGAGCACGACGGAGGTCACCTTTACGGTGTGGTCCGTCAAGAATCATTTGGTCACCAGTGTAAGCGTGGATAGTAGTCATCAATCCTTCAACAACACCGAAGTTATCTTGAAGAGCTTTAGCCATTGGAGCCAAGCAGTTTGTAGTACATGAAGCACCTGAGATAACTGTTTCAGTACCGTCAAGAACGTCGTGGTTAGTGTTAAATACAACTGTTTTAACATCTGATCCACCAGGAGCAGTGATAACAACTTTTTTAGCTCCACCTGGGTGCAAGTGTTTTTCAGCAGCTGCTTTAGTAGCAAAGAAACCAGTTGCTTCAAGAACGATTTCTACACCGTCGTTAGCCCAGTCAATTTGTTCTGGATCACGTTCAGCAGAAACTTTAACGAATTTACCGTTAACTTCAAATCCACCTTCTTTAACTTCCACAGTTCCGTCGAAACGACCTTGAGTTGTGTCATATTTCAACAAGTGTGCAAGCATAACTGGATCTGTAAGGTCGTTGATGCGAGTAACTTCAACACCTTCTACGTTTTGGATACGGCGGAAAGCAAGACGACCGATACGTCCGAAACCGTTAATACCAACTTTAACTACCATTAGTGATTTCCTCCTTATGAAAATCATGAAAATTTTATTGTGAAAAGAGTAACTTGAATCACTACAAATCACCTTTCAACATACCTATTATATAACTATTTTAGTTTAATTGCAAGCGCTGGCCTTGTTTTTCTGATAAGCTTTGGTGATATTTTCATTTCTTTACTTAGCCTTGCAGCCTACTCCAATTCTATGCATTTCTTAATAAAAAATATATTCTCTAAGCATAAAAAACCGAGGTTTACCCTCGGTTTTGGCTGATAATCAATTATTTACGGCGTCCTGGTCTTTCTTTGTAACCATAGTAAGCATCTTCGATGATTTCTTGCATATGGTCAACCATTGGAAGACGTGGGTTAGCAGGTGAACATTGGTCTTCATAAGCAAGGAAGGCCAATTCACGTGAATGTTCTTTCCATTCTTTTTCGTCAATACCTTGTGCTTTGAAGTTCATTTGGATACCTACGCGCTCACCAAGTTCGTAGACAGCTTTTGCGTAAGATTCCACCCCTTCTTCTGGTGTAGAAGCTGGAAGTCCAAGCATACGAGCGATATCTTGATATTTCTCGTCTGCACGGTAGTAGTTGTACTTAGGCCATGTAGCTGTCTTAGCTGGGCGAGTACCGTTGTAACGGATAACGTATGGAAGCAAGATTGCATTTGTACGTCCGTGAACTGTGTGGAATTGTGCACCAATCTTGTGAGCCATTGAGTGAGAAATACCTAGGAAGGCATTGGCAAATGCCATACCAGCGATTGTTGAAGCGTTATGCATTTTCTCACGTGAGTGGAAGTCTGCATTCTTAACTGAGCTTTCAAGGTTTTCGAATACAAGTTTGATTGCTTGAAGAGCAAGTCCATCAGTATAGTCGCTAGCCATTTGTGATACGTAAGCTTCAGTCGCGTGAGTCAATACGTCCATACCAGTATCAGCAGCAACAAATCCAGGAACTGTCAATACCAAGGCAGGGTCTACGATTGCCACAGTTGGTGTCAATGAGTAGTCAGCGATTGGGTATTTACGGTTGTTTGCTTTATCAGAGATAACGGCAAATGGAGTTACTTCAGATCCTGTACCAGATGTAGTTGGGATAGCGATGAATTTAGTCTTCTTACCAAGCAATGGGAATTTGAAGGCACGTTTACGGATATCCATGAATTTTTGTACAAGGTCACGGAAGTCCACTTCTGGTTGTTCGTAGAAGAGCCACATTACTTTAGCAGCATCCATTGGTGATCCACCACCAAGAGCGATGATTGTATCTGGTTTGAAAGAGCGCATAATCTCAGTACCACGTTCAACTGTAGTGATATCTGGATCTGGTTCTACATCAGCAAATATTTGGTAAACAACCTTATTGCGACGAAGGTCAAGTTGTTCGATGATACGATCAAGGAAACCAAGCTCAACCATAGCGTGGTCAGTAACGATCATGACACGCTCAACGTCACGACATTTTTGAAGATATTGAATTGAATCACGTTCAAAGTATGTTTTTGAAGGAAGTTTCATCCATTGCATGTTATTTCTCCGTCTTCCGACTTTTTTGATGTTCAAGAGGTTAATGGCGCTAACGTTATCCCCAACTGAGTTACGTCCGTAAGAACCACATCCGAGTGTCAATGATGGCAAGAAGGCATTGTAAACGTCCCCGATACCACCGAAAGTAGAAGGTGAGTTACAGATAACACGAATAGCTTTAACAGCTTTACCAAATTCTTTAGTCAATTCTTCATCAGCAGTATGGATGGCAGCTGAGTGTCCAAGACCGTTAAATTCAACCATTTGACGGGCTTTAGCAATACCATCTTCACGGCTTTCAGCTTTCAAAACTGCGATAACTGGTGACAATTTTTCACGAGTCAATGGCTCGTTTTCACCAACTTCTTTACATTCTGCAGCAAGAATGTTTGTTCCTTCTGGAACAGTAAATCCTGCTTGTTCTGCAATCCAAGTTGCTGGTTTACCAACGATGTCAGCGTTCAATTTTGCACCAGCACAGTTTTTGCTGTTAGCTTTTACACCGAAGCAGAACTCTTCAAGGAGAGCTTTTTCTTTTTTGTTTACAAAGTAAGTGTGGTAAGATTTGAACTCTGCTACAAATTCATCGTAAATTTCTTTATCAATGATAACCGCTTGTTCAGATGCACAGACCATACCATTGTCAAATGATTTAGACATTACAATATCGTGAGTAGCTTGGCGGATGTTAGCTGATTTTTCAACATAAGCTGGAACGTTTCCGGCACCTACCCCAAGAGCTGGTTTACCACATGAGTATGCCGCTTTAACCATGGCATTACCACCTGTTGCAAGGATAGTTGCAACACCTTCGTGGTTCATCAATGCACTAGTTGCTTCCATAGATGGTTCAGTAATCCACTGTACACAGTTTTCAGGAGCACCTGCTTTAATCGCTGCATCACGAACGATTTGAGCTGCGTGAGCTGATGATTCTTGAGCTGATGGGTGGAATGCAAAGACAATAGGATTACGAGTCTTCAATGAAATCAACGCTTTAAAGATTGCTGTTGAAGTAGGGTTTGTTGTTGGAGTGATACCACAAACAACACCAACTGGTTCAGCGATAAGAGTCAATCCTGTTACATCATCTTCTTCGATAACACCAACTGTTTTAGTGTGGCGCATGTTGTTTACTACGTGCTCACAAGCAAATAGGTTTTTAGTTGCTTTATCTTCAAATACTCCACGTCCTGTTTCTTCAAAGGCATGTAAAGCCAATTCTCCGTGAGCATCAAGTGCTGCAACTGAAGCTTTTGCTACGATATAATCGACTTGATCTTGGTCGAGTTTACGCATTTCTTCAAGGGCAACTAAAGCATTTTGCACCAAACCATCGACATGCTTTTCAGCAGCGAGTTTCTTTTCTTCTGGTGTTACAGTTTTTTTATCAGCCATATTTTCCTCCATAGCTTTCAAGGATTGTAAGTCCTTTGTTAATTTTTTCACAAGTTCATTATAACTCTTTTTTAAACATTTGTAAACAGTTTCATATACATTTCACAAACTTTTTTTATTTGTTTGTGAAAACAATTTCAAATATACCCACACATGCACTTTTTCACTTAAAGTTTGTGAATTATTCCATAAAAGTTTTATTTTTCACAAACTTAGTTGTAAAACAGTCTTGTAAGCCGTTTTAATTTCCATGTAAGCGCTTTCTGTCATTCTGGAAGAATACCTCCTTCTAGGAGGAGGTTATTGTGCTTGTTGAAATAAACCTTGTTTGAAGTCCCCTTCATAGACTACTTCTTGTTCGGTAGTCAGTTTTCCTTTTCCTTCAGCTTGGCCATTTACAAAGGCTCCCTCATATACCCAACCTGCTTTAGCTTGGTAGGTACCTTTACCATTGAAGGCACCATTGCTAAATTCTCCAGTATAGGTATCACCGTTTGAGAAGGTAACAGTGCCCTGACCATTCATCTTACCACGAACTAGGCTCCCGTCATAAATAATAGCATCGTTATCAAGCTTAAGAACGCCCTGTTTTGGAAGATTGGTCAGAAATACGAGACCTGCACAGACAACAATGACGATCACTGTCGCAATTTCTAAACGGGGACGTGTTAAATAGACGCTATATTTTTCATAGAGTTTTTTTAAATTTTCCATGTTCACTCTCATTTTCTAAGCGACTTAACCAAGCCTGGCAACCAGCTAAAACTCGGTCATAAGTTTCTTCAAAATCACCTGTATACCAGGGATCTGGAACGCTTTCAGATGCAAAAGGCTGTATCTTATATTGTTGATCCTGTGGACACATCTGACGCAAATTAGTGAGATTAGACTCATCCATCCCAATGATATAGTCAAAATACTCAAAATCTTTTTTAGAAATTTGTTGGGAAGTTTTTGAAGTATCATAAGGAACACCATGACTTCGAAAGATTCCTTGCGTTCCTTTGTGGATTGGATTACCATGTTCCCAGGAAGAAGTCGCACGACTTTGAATCTCATATTTATCGGTCAGGGATTTCATTACAAATTCCGCCATGGGACTACGACAAATATTGCCAAGACAGACAAAGACAACTTTTTTCATCATTGTTCCTCTCATTTATAGAAAAACGGGAATGCATTCCACCCCGTTTTATTCTTCAATAGCACTGCCTTCTTCGATAACTGCACCTTCAGGTGTGACAGCTTCTTTGACTGGCAAAACTGTTCTAATTGCACCTAATTCGAAAGTCAAGTATACTCCGTCTACATCAAGTACAATCGTTTTGTTTTCAGTATCAACTTCGTCGACTGTACCGTAGAGACCACCGATAGTGATTACTTCGTAGCCTTTTTGAAGTTTGTTGAGGCTCTCTATACGTTTTTCAGCTTGTTTTTTTTGAGAACGTTGCATGAAGAACATCAAGCCGAACATCAAAACAAGCATAATCAAGAATGTTAAATTCCCACCCATTATTTTTTCTCCTTTGTAATTCAGATAAAACTACTATATCAAATTTCACTTGTTTTTACAAGATTGCACCTTGATTTTAGGTCAATAAAAAAACCAGAGCAAATGCCCTGATTTTTCTTATTTCAAGTTGTTTACAAGTTCTACTAAGTTTTCAACTGTAAATCCATATTCTGCTAAAACTTTTGGTGCTGGGGCAGATGCTCCAAAGGTATCAATACCAAGAACTGCTCCATCAAGACCAACGTATTTATACCAGTTTTGAGTTGCTCCCATTTCAACTGCCACACGGCGACGAACTGCATTTGGTAAGATTTCTTCTTTGTAGGCTGCATCTTGTACGTCAAATACATCTGTAGATGGCATGCTGACTACGCGAACTTTGCCACCTTGACTTGCCAATTCTTTAGCAGCTGCAACAGCAAGATTAACCTCTGAACCAGTCGCAATCAAAATAGTGTCAAAGTCAGTTGCATTTTCATAGACAACATAAGCACCTTTCGCAACCTTGTCAAAGTCTGTTCCTTCTTCAACAGTCAAGTTTTGACGAGTCAAGACAAGAACAGTTGGTGTTTTCTCGCTCTTCACTGCTTGATACCAAGCTGCTTGAGTTTCACGCGCATCTGCTGGACGGAAAACATTGAGGTTTGGAATCGCACGAAGACCTGCCAAGTGCTCAATTGGTTCGTGAGTTGGACCATCTTCTCCGACTGCGATTGAATCGTGGGTGAAGACATAAGTTACAGGAAGACCTTGTAGAGCTGACAATCGAACTGCTGCCTTAAGATAGTCTGAGAATACGAAGAATGTTCCACCATAAACACGAAGTCCACCGTGAAGAGCCATTCCGTTCAAGACAGTACCCATTGCAAATTCACGAACACCAAATTGGATGTTACGATTTAAGCGATTTGCATCATCTTGAAGTCCATCAGTTTTGATGTAAGTCATATTTGAATGAGCAAGGTCTGCTGATCCACCGAGGAAGGTTGGCAATTTAGCAGCTACTACATTCAAAGCATCCTGGCTTGAGTTACGAGTTGCTTGAGAGAAGCCATTTTCTAAAGCTGGGAAGTCTTCTGGAGTCAATTCAACTGGATCGCGCCCTTCGATGATTGCTTCCACTTCTGCAGCAAGTTCTGGGTGAGCTTCTTTATAATCTGCGACAAGTTTTGTCCATGCTTCGTATGCTGATGCACCACGGTCTGCAACATTTTCTTTGAAATCAGCATAAACTTCTGCTGGGATTTCAAATGGTTCGTAGTCCCAACCAAGGGCTTGGCGAGTTGCAGCAGTTTCGTCTGCACCAAGAGGAGCACCGTGTACAGCGTTAGTCCCTTGTTTGTTTGGAGAACCATAACCAATAACAGTTTTCACTTCGATCAAAGATGGTTTGCCTGAAGCCTTAGCTTCTTCAATAGCAGCATGAATAGCTTCTAAATCTGTTCCATCTTCTACCAAGGCTGTATGCCAACCGTAGGCATTGTAACGATCGCGAACACTTTCTGTGAATGAATCTTTTGTCTCACCATCCAAGTTGATATCATTTGAATCATAAAGAACAACCAACTTGTCAAGCTTTTGCAAGCCTGCATAAGAAGCAGCTTCGCTTGAGACACCTTCCATCAAGTCACCATCTCCACAGATAACGTAAGTGTAGTGGTCAAAGATGTTATAACCTTCACGGTTGTACTTAGCTGCAAGGAAACGTTCTGCTTGTGCAAAACCTGTCGCAGTCGCAATCCCTTGTCCTAGAGGACCTGTTGTTGCATCAACCCCTGCTGTATGACCAAATTCTGGGTGACCTGGAGTTTTAGAGCCCCATTGACGGAAGTTCTTCACTTCATCCATACTCACATCTTCAAAACCAGAAAGGTGGAGAAGGGCATAAAGAAGCATTGAACCATGACCAGCTGAAAGAATAAAACGGTCGCGGTTAATCCAGTTTGGTTGAGCTGGATTGATACGAAGTTCTTTAGTGAATAGGCTGTATGCCATCGGTGCAGCTCCCATAACCACCCCTGGGTGACCTGAGTTAGCTTTATTGATAGCGTCAATACCTAGAAAACGAATCGCATTAACAGATAGATTTGACATAGAATTTCCTTTCTCTTTGAGGTGATAGGTCTATCACATATTCTATTTGTACTATTATATGAAAATTATCCGTATCGTGCAACATACGGATAACCTCCAGAAAAAATTTTTATATTAAAGCAAGGCTTTGAATTGGATATTTGAGTCTTGTTCGAAGCAGTCATCAAAACCACGTGGGTGATGGTATTCTATTAAGTGTTGGTCTTGAGGATAAGTGTATTTACCACCAACTTCCCAGATAAATGGATGGAAATCGTATTGCAAGCGATCTTTTCTCATTTTCCAAAGTTCTAGGATTTCATTGGTAGAAGCCATGAAGTTAGACCAGATATCATAATGAACTGGGATAATGACTTTGGCACGTAGATTTTCTGCCATGCGAAGAAGGTCGATAGAAGTCATTTTATCTTGGATACCTACTGGGTTTTCACCATAGTTATTCAAAGCAACATCAATTTTGAAGTCTTTACCATGTTTTGCAAAGTAGTTAGAGAAGTGAGAATCAGCTCCATGATAGATGGTTCCACCTGGTGTTTCAAAGACATAGTTAACAGCCTTTTGAGCCATTTCTTCATCTGTAACAGCCAACCCAGCAAGTTCGCCGCCTGTTTCGTCAGCTCCATTTACTGGTAGAGTTACCAAGCAAGTACGGTCAAATGATTCTACCGCATGAATCTTCATGTCTTTTAGTTCGATAGTATCACCTGGCTTCACAACGATGATGCGTTCTTTTGGAACACCCCAGCCTTCCCAGATTTGTCCACAATGGTAAGGACCGATAAACTTAACATGATCTAACTTAGGATTGTTGAGAATTGCTGCAGCTGTGTATGGGTCGATATGGTCACTGTGGAAGTGTGAAACCAAGTAGTAATCTAGTTCGTTAATTGCAAATGGATCAATAACCATTGGCTGAACACGCAAGTTTGGTTGCAATTTACGAACACCTGCCATATTTGCCATTTGGTGTCCACGAACCATATCTTTCACTTTTTTGGTTGATTTTCCACGGTTTGACCAAAGGTCCATGACAACGTTAGCACCACCTGGTGTCTTAATCCAAGTACCACAGTTGCCTAGCCACCACATGGCGAAGTTGCCTTCAGGCACGACTTCTTCTTCGATTTCTTCATTCAACCATGTTCCCCACTCTGGGAAAGTAGCTAAAATCCATGATTCTCTCGTAATTTCTTTTACGTTTGGCATTTGAAATCCTCCATATTTTGTTCAAGTATTTATTTCATACTTAGTATAACACCGACCGATATATTAAAAAAGACCAAGAAAAACACAGGTTTGTGTTCATCATTGGACTGTGATGTTTATGATTCATCTAAAAAAGCTTGGATGACTAATTCTTGGTTGATTAAAAGTTGAATTTCTTCTTGTAATTTTGTCGCTGCATGTTTATCAGATATATAGGTGCCGATAATGGTTGATAGATTTTCCTTGAAGGTTCGACCGTCTTTTCTGAGGACCTTATTCTTCATAAAGTCTGTTATGCGTAAAATATCTTCTGCCTCAAGTATAGGATTTACCTTTAAAACCGGGAAACGACTCTCAAGTTCATCGTTGGTTGTGATTAGTAAATCAACCTGAGTAATATCCTCTACGCTTTTGAACTGCTCAGTTGTAAAGACTGCTCCTATCTGTTCATTTGGAAGATAGAAGCGACACTGTTTGAGTAAAAGTTTAGAGACGCCCACTCCTTCATCACACACAATATAAATCTTCTTGGTATTGTTTTGAATCGATGGAGTATACTTTAAAAAACCTCCAACATGAATAGTCAAATAGGCAATCTCATCATCCGTCAATCGAATCTGCCAAGCTTCTTCTAACACTTCTGCACATTTTTTTGTAATTACGAAAAGTTCACTATACTTAGAACGAATCTGACGTGTCAAAGGATTTTTTGAAAAAATACCATAGTTCTTTCTGAATAATAGCGCCTTACAATGAATCACAAGATTCCTCAATAAGTCTTCTTTCTGTTCAATCTCCATTCTGGTTTGGGATTCAAAATACCAAATAAACTCTTCTAAAGCCATTCTCAAATGCTGAAAATCTTTACTTTCTGCATGGATGTCTCGATCTTTTCGATAGGATAACAAAAGAATGGCTAACAGAGATCTATCTAATTCTGAAAATGAGATTCCAAACGTTTCAAACAAGCGCTCTCCTAGTTTTTTGGATACCTGATATTCAATTCTCTTTCGAATCAATGAAAACTCTTGCTCAATTTCTTGGTGTTTGTCCTGATTACGAGTAACGGTATCACATCCAAGTAGAAGATAGGGGAGGACCTGTAACATAAAAGTGACTTCATGATGGTTTATTTTTTTCCCCAAATCCTGCTCAACCAATGGAACCTGTTTTTTAAGAAATTGATTGACCTCATCGGAAAGAAGCATCTCACCGTCTAATCGTTCCTTGATTTTTTCCTCTAAAATAGCAACAAAGGCTGGATTTTCCTCCATAAAGATATGATAGAGAAGGGATTGAAGATACTGGATTTTATTAAGAGGATGTGCATTTAGATAGTAACCGCGAGATTTACTAACTTGAAGCGTTACTTGATACTGCTCTAATGTCAGCTGGTAACGAATAGTATTTAAATCATTTAGGACCGTATTTCGAGAGACTTCTGTTAATTCCATGAGTTTTTCAAGCGTGATTCTCTCTTTAGAAATACCAATCAGAAGGAGCATCAGCTGCATCCGCTCGTTGGCACTCATGATGTAATCATAAGAATCAACTTCGTCTAATAATTGACGACAAGCTTCTCTTTGTTCCTCGGTTAAGTGAATACCAATCCGAGGCAGACTGATGATATGCAAATTCTCATCGTCCAAAGCATCATTGATTTTATCAATGTGATAGTAGATTTTTCTTCGAGATTGAGCCAGATCTTTTGAAATCGTCATAATCGTTTTGGACGTTTCTTGATCCATCAAATATTGAAGCAAGTCACAGCTCGCCTTATCTAAAACCATAATTCATACTCCTCTATTTGTCAATCGCTTCCAAAACAACTTTATAATGGTATCACATTCGTACAGACTTTGCAATTATATGCTGTAAACTCCTAACAGTGGATACTGACAACTACAAAAGCGAGGCTTGGATCGAAATGTCCTAGCCTCTTTTCAATTCAATTTCTTATTTCTTTTGACCGTAATAAGCATTTGGTCCATGTTTACGTTGGTAGTGTTTTTCTAGGATGTACTGAGGAGCAGGTTCAACTCTTGGATTGATTTGCTCTGTAAAGCGATTCATCTTAGATACTTCCTCTAGTACAACAGAGTGATAGACAGCATTCTCTGGGTTTTTGCCCCAGGTGAATGGACCGTGATTACGTACGACAATCCCTGGTACTTCAACAGGGTTGAGACCACGACGTTCAAACTCTTCTACGATAACTAGGCCAGTATCTTTTTCATAGGCTACTTCTACTTCATCCTTAGTCAAACTACGAGCGCAAGGGATTGAACCGTAGAAGTAGTCTGCATGGGTTGTTCCGTAGAAAGGAATATCACGACCTGCCTGAGCCCAACCAACGGCTTCAGTCGAATGGGTATGGACCACACTAGCAATCTCTGGCCAAGCCTTATATAACTGCACATGAGTCGGAAGGTCCGAAGATGGTCTTAGATCTCCTTCTAGAACCTTGCCATCCAGGTCAGTTACCACCATATTTTCAGGTGTCAATTCGTCATAATCTACACCTGATGGTTTGATAACAATGACACCGAGTTCGCGATTGACTTCCGATACATTGCCCCAGGTAAATTTAACAAGTCCATGTTTTGGCAATGATTGATTGGCATCACAGACTCGTTTACGCATATCATTAATTACTTGATTCATCTTACATCAGACCTGCTTTCTTAATAAGTGGGTAGAGAAAGGCTTGGGCCTCTTGAATGGCTGCGCGTGTCTCTTCTACAGTTTCACAATTTTCAGACCACATTTCGATTAGGAAAGGACCATTATAATTGGTTTGCTTTAAAATATCGAAAGCTTCTTCCCATTTGACACAACCTTGCCCAAAAGGTACATCTCGAAATTGGCCCTTTGAACTTTCTGTCACTGCATAAGTATCCTTGAGATGGAGAGCTGCAATAGCATGGTGGCCGAGATAAAATTCACTGTAGACATCATTATGCCAGGCAGATACATTACCAATATCTGGATAGACAAAGAGGTATGGAGAGTCAATTTCTTTCTCTATAGCCAAGTATTTTTCGATGCTATTGATGAAAGGATCATCCATAATTTCAATAGCAAGTACCACCTGAGCTTCTTCAGCCCAGTCACAAGCTTTTCTCAAATTTTTGATAAAACGTTGGCGTGTCTGGGGTGACTTTTCCTCATAGTAAACATCGTAACCAGCTAATTGAATCGTACGAACTCCCAAATCTTGAGCTAATTCGATACATTTTTTCATGAGTTCCAGAGATTTTTCCTCTAGAACTGGATCATTTGATCCCAATGGATAACGACGATGACCTGAAAAACAGATAGAAGGAATACGAACTCCAGTCTCATAGATCGCTTTGACAATATCCAAGCGCTCGTCCTTACTCCAGTCAAGTCTGGCTAAACGCTCGTCACGTTCATCAATAGACATCTCGACAAAATTAAAACCTAACTCCTTGGCAAAATTCAAACGTTCCAGCCAAGTAAAGTGTGTCGGGGTTGCCTTTTCATAAATTCCAATTGGACGTGCCATGGTTTACCCCCAAATTCGTTTGATTTCATCCTTGAAGGCACGCGCTGCTCCTGCTGGATCCGCAGCTTCTGTAATTCCACGACCTGCGATAAAGGTAAAGACATCAACGCCTTCAAAGAGTTTGAGAGTATCTACATCTAGACCACCTGTTACAGAAACACGGAAGCCCATGTCAATGAGTTTTTTAACCTTATTAAGGTCTTTTTCACCCCAAGTTTCACCAGCAAGAAGGGCATCACGAGATTGGTGATAGATTGCTTGTGAGATACCTGCATCTAGCCAAAGCTGAGCTTGTTCAAAAGTCCAATCACCATAAAGCTCGATCTGGATTTCTCCTCGGTCTCCACGTTCAGCCTTGATAGCCTTTAGAGCTGCTTCCATAGTAGGGATGGTTGCACAACAGATGCAAGTCATCCAGTCCGCTCCACGAACGGCATTATTTTTGGCAACTGTTCCACCAGCATCGGCACATTTTGTGTCTGCCACAATAATCTTATCTGGGAAAAGGCTACGCAAGACTTCAACCAGTTCACTTCCAACTTGAAGCAAGCAAACAGTTCCAGCTTCGATAATATCTACTTCGTGACCAACAGAAACTGCTGCTTTAATCGCTCCTTGCAAGTCTGAATGGTCTAATGCAACTTGTAAATTAGGTATTCTTTTTGTCATTTCTTTATTCCTCTTTCTAACTTTCCAAATCCAATCCTTCGAGATAAGGGCTATCCTTAGATTCTTCGATCATCGTCAAAACATCTTCTTTAGTCTGGCAAGCCTGTAAACGTGCAATAGAATCTTCTAATTCAAACAAGGCAATGATTTGTGGAATGGCTACACTTGTGTGAATTTTTGAACTTGTTGCCGCTAGTGCCAACAAAACAGAGACCTCTTTCCCATCTGAAAATACAACAGGATTTTGTAAGGTAATCAATGAAAAGGCATCTCTTTGCACTCCAGCTTCAGGTCTAGCGTGGGGCATAGCCATACCTGGCATTAAGATATAGTAAGGGCCATACTCTTCAGTTGATTCGATAATAGCATCGTAATACTCTGGCAAAATTGCCCCACTTTCAATCAAGGGATCTACTGCTACCTTGACTGCTTCCTTCCAATCTTTAGCCTCTAAGCCTAGTCGGATTGAGTCATTGTCAATTAAAGCTTGTTTTAAATTCATATCTGCCTCCTTTATTTAAAGAGGGAGAAGGACAGAAACGATAACTCTCAGTTTCTGTCCAGCCCCCTCCAACCTTTTACTGTAGTGCTTGACTGAGTTTTTCAGTGATTTCTTTATCATCCATCAAGTTGTCAAGTCCAATTAACTTCCCATTAGTACGACCTTCCAATTCTTGGATCAAATGAAGAGAAGCGATTACGATGTCATAGCCTGCTGCTAAGCCTTTTGCTTCACCAACACTGCATGAATTGACTGTAAAGTCTGTTTGATTAAGCTTACGGAGGGCATTTTCAACCTTCATCTTGATAACCATAGATGAACCCATTCCATTTCCGCACGCTGCTAATACTTTAACCATTTTATTTCTCCTTTTCTAGACACTAAGCTTCTTCTTGAACTTCACCGTTGTAATATTTCTCTTTATCTTTTGCTTTTGCAAATTGAAGTTGAGGAATAACGAGCAAGAAGAGACATACAAGTACATAACCAACAATACCAAGGTATTTGAAGATATAGCCAAATCCAAGCCATGGGAATTCAAAGTCGATATTTCCATGGTAACCACCGTAAGATGCTAAGTCGAGAAGGGCTACACAGAGAGCTCCTAGAGCAACTTGTAGGACACCTGAGATGAAAGATAGGATAACGGCTGCTTTCCATCCGCCACGCTTATCAGCATAGACCGCGATGGCTGCATTATCAAAGAACACTGGTACAAATCCTGTAATAATAAGGACAGGGTTTTTAAAGACGATGAGCAAGACAATTGTAATCAATTGACCAATCAAACCAAAGGCAAATCCAGACAAGACCGCGTTTGGAGAACCGAATCCATAAGATGCTGCAACATCGACTGCTGGGAATGAACCTGGCAACAATTTGTTTGAAATACCTTGGAAGGCATTTGTCAACTCAGATACGAACATGCGGACACCTTGCATCAAAACGAACAAGTAAACTGAGAAGGTGAAGGCTGTTTGGATAATGTACATAAAGAAATCTTGTTTTGCAGGATTGAATAGAGTTCCTGAAGTGATGACTTCTTTATTAGACATAATGTCTGGACCCAAGATTAACAGAATGGCTCCAAAGAATACGAGCATCAAGGTAGCAGATGCAACAACTGTATCGTGGAAGATTGAGAGGAACTTAGGTAATTTAAGATTGTCTAGACTTTCTTCTTTCTTACCAAAGCGTCCTGCCACTTTATCTACAAACCAGATTGCAAATTGTTGTTGGTGACCAATCGCAAATCCGCCACCACCAGTCAGACGTTGAGTTGCCTCAACAGTCATATTTGAACTAACTGCCCAGTAAAGGCCACAGATGATACCGATTGCTGCTGTACCATAAGCATTGCGCAATTGTGGGACTAAGAATAGAACCATAAGAGATACAGTCGCAGCTTGTTGTACCATGATGTGACCAGTAATAAAGAGGGTTCTTACTTTCGTAATCTTGCGTAGAGCTACAAGCAAGATATTTACTCCAAAACCGATCAATAGAGCTGTAGTTGCAGTTCCGACGAAATCTGGAAACTCAGCTGCAATTTTGTTGTTTGCTGCAGCAAGGCCAAAGTAAGGGTCGATAACCGCTGCACCAATTTGGAATTTGTAGTTAAGGGCTGCCAAGATTGGACGGAAAGTTGTAACCAAACCACCAGCACCCACGTTGAGCAACATATAGCCTACTGTTGCTTTAACGAAACCTGAGAAAACATCATGAGCAGGTTTTTTCAAAAGTGCATATCCTATCAACACCAATAAACCTACGAAAAATGCGGGATTCTGCAAAATATTGCTAGAAAACCAATTTAGAACACTTGAAATGACTTCCATAATTGTTCTCCTTTTGAATTGTTTTTGTAAGTTTATTATATAATGTGAAAACGGAAACAAAAAGACCAAGAATTACACAGCGGACTGTTCACTCTTGGACTGTATGATTTATGATATTTTACGGATTATCTTATTTTCTTGTAGCTAGATAATAGGGAAGAATTTTATCATAAGACTTCAGTAGTGCTTCTACGATTTCTTCTTCAGATGAATTTTCTGTCACAGGAACATCTGCCTTCACTAAAACCTTTCGGACTTCCCGATGGAATAGTTTTTCTCTTAAAATTTGGCGATTTTCCTCAGTTGCCTCCATCTTTTGACTTTCTCCATCTGAGTAGACTAGATAGTAAATCCCTTCTACCACTGGAACTTCTAGGGCCTTAGCCTGTTTATCTAAAGTTCGCTCATCCTTCTTACGTTCAATAAAACTCACTTCTAGTGAAACTCCAAAATCAGAAGGGCTTCCATACAAACGAAGGGCCAACATAGGTTCTGTCACTCTTCCCTCACGCTGCAAATAGGCCCAGAAATGAGGTCGCAAACGTTGGGCTTGATTCATCCACTGACTCGATCTTTGCAGT
This sequence comes from Streptococcus nidrosiense, assembly GCF_042140045.1. Classification (NCBI taxonomy): domain Bacteria; kingdom Bacillati; phylum Bacillota; class Bacilli; order Lactobacillales; family Streptococcaceae; genus Streptococcus; species Streptococcus nidrosiense. The sequence continues at coordinate 501,723 of NZ_CP152419.1, read as the reverse complement.
ATCCATTCTGGATGCCTTGCTTGAAAAGCTTTAGCCAGTTCTGTAAAAGCCTTTCTAGCTTCCTGTCCCTTACTCCTCAAATATAGCATTTTCTCAGCATCTTGTCCTGCCTTCTCTGGTTTTTGATACTGTAAGCCAGAGTATGCAAGGTAGTCTCTCATTGTATTCAACATAGGCTCAATCTCCCTTAGCTAGCAAAAAATCAGGGATACCCTGATTTTGCTTTGACTATTCTGTATCCACGACAACGTAACGATTTGGCTCATCACCTTCTGAATAACTAGTAACACCTTCCATACGTGAGATGATACGATGGATAATTTTACGTTCGCTACTAGACATTGGATCAGTCACCTGGCTTCGCCCCTCTTCTAGGACACGTGTAGCTAACTTCTGTGCATAGCTTTGCAAGACTTCTGCACGGTGCTCTACATAGTCATTAACATTGATGGTAATATAGAAGGTTCTTGAATAGCGGTTATAAAGATAATTTTGTGCTAAGAGTTGAAGAGATTTCAAGACCTTACCATGGTAACCGATAATACGACCCGGTTCATTGGTATCAATTTGCATATTGATAGAACGGCGATTTGAGGTACTTGAAATTGCTCCCTCAACATCCATATCATCAATAATACCTTGAACATAGTTGGTTACTTCTTCGACCACCTGGTCAATATCATAGGTCGGTTCAATCTTCAAACCTAGATTTTCTAAATCATCATTCTGCTCGACTTCTTCCTGCTCTTTAGATTCTTCTGGCAGTAAATCTTTTAGAATGGCAATATGACCAGTCTCCTCTAAAATTGTACTAGCTTCTTTCTCATTTTTAAGAATTTCGGCCTTAACTTCTTCAGAGATCCCTTGTCCTTCTTCCTCGATTTTTTTGATTGCTTCAACAACATGGCCTAAGTCTACTGTTGCTTCACTAACAGTCTTAACGGGTTCGTTCTTAGCATTAACTTCCTTTGGAACTCCCTTAACTGCTTGCTGATTTGCCTTCACAACAGTTGTCTCACTAATTGCTTCGATATCAACTTGCGCTGGTTTCTTCCCAAAAAGGCCAAAGAAACCTTTTTTCTCCCTTGAGACAACCTTGATATGCGCCTTCATTCTAGGAATCCCCAATTCCTTCAATCCCGTTTGGATTGCTTCCTCAACAGTTGAACCTGTAAATAATACCATTACAAGATTCCTCCTTACTTTTTCTTTTTCTGTGCTTTCTTGAGAGCTTTTCTCTTCTTGATTTCTAAATCCTTCTTAGCCTGTACTCCCGCCTCACGCTCTGCAATAATCTTAAATGGATTGTTGAGCAGATAGGTTTGGAGCACCTGATAAGCATTGGATACCGCCCAGTATAAGGCAACCCCACTTGGTGAATACATGGCAAAGAAGAAAATCATGACTGGCATTGCATACATCATTCCTGTCATGGCGCCATTTTTCTCAACCATGGCCTTATTGGATAACCAAGTGCTAAGGAAAGTAAAGATAGCTGCCAGAATAGGCAAAACAAAAGTCGTATCTACACCACCAAGGTTAATCCATAAGAAATGACCTGTTTTTAGAAATTCTACCCTACTCAAAGCTTGGAACAAGGCCAACAAGACTGGCATTTGGATTAAGATTGGCCAGAGAGAAGCTGACTGTTTGACACCATGTTGCTTGAACAACTGACGCATTTCTTGGTCCAACTTGGTACGGCTCTCCATATCCCGTCCCGGATAACGTTCTCGCAACTCCTTAACCAGTGGTTGTACTTCTTGCATCTTTCTAGATGCCACCATTTGTATCTGAAAGACTGGTAAAAGAATGGTTCTAATCAGAAGGGTAAATAAAATAATCCCCAGACCAATACTTGTATCAAATGATAAAAAGCGAATGATTTCAGCAAAAAAATAAACAAATTTACTCCAAAAATCTGTTGATTCAGCTGTAATCTCACTCGTCGTACCACTAGCCGTGCAGGCGCTCATCACAAATAAAGCAAGCACCATTAAGCTAGTCAACTGTAATTTCTTTTTCACTCCCATTTCCTTCCTGGTAAATCTTTGATAACTTTAATACGTGAAGTAGATTTTTTTCCATTTCCGCGTAGTCCAAGATCTCAACACCTTTTCGAGCAATCACAACAAAATCTACATTTTCAACCAGCTGATTTTTATGTTCAATCAGAATATGTCGAATTCTTCTCTTGATCTGATTCCTCGTGACAGCGTTTCCTAATTTTTTACTGACAGATAGGCCAACTCGAAAATGCTGTTCATTATTTTCTAATCGATAAATAACAAATTTACGATTAGCAAAACTCTCCCCTTTTTTAAATATTGCACTAAAATCTTTCTCTTTTTTTACACGAAAGCGTTTTTTCAAAATTCAACTCCATCTATTAAAACTACTACTATTATACCATAATTTTTCAAAAAGCCAATCATAGCAAGGTTTTAGCCCATTTTACAGAATGAAAAAACTGGTTTTATCCTTTAAATCATCTTATTTTTGAACAAATTTACAAATTTGAACATGCTATTTTCTTTATTTTCTCTTGAGATAAAACAAAAGTCACCCTTTGGAGTGACTTTTGTAGGAGATTATTATGAAAAAGTTAGGATTTTAATTAAATAAAGTTAGGAGGTCTTTATTTAATGGTTATAGTATACCTGTCTTTCCTTAAACCCAACTTAAACAGATTCCACTTCTTTTTAATTTTTAAAACTATGGATTGGAGCCGGGATTTGCCCTCCACGTGCAATGAAGTCAACAGACGAGGCACCGTTAACTTTCATGACTGGAGCCGTTCCTAGAAGGCCACCAAATTCAATCATATCGCCTTCTTTTCCTTTTGGAATAATACGTACAGCAGTTGTTTTCATATTGATGACTCCGATAGCAGCTTCATCCGCAATCATTGCCGCAATCGTTTCTGCAGGTGTATCTTCAGGAATGGCAATCATATCCAAACCAACTGAACAGATAGCCGTCATAGCTTCTAGTTTTTCCAAATTAAGGGAGCCGTTTTGCACTGCAGCAATCATCCCCTCGTCCTCAGAAACTGGGATGAAAGCACCTGACAAACCACCAACTTGGTTGCAAGCCATAACTCCGCCTTTTTTAACTTGATCGTTCAAGAGAGCCAAGGCAGCAGTCGTTCCATGAGTCCCAACTGTCTCTAGCCCCATTTCTTCAAGGACACGGGCTACAGAATCACCCACTGCTGGAGTTGGAGCCAAACTCAGATCGACAATTCCAAAATCAACTCCAAGTCGCTCACTAGCCATTTGACCAACTAATTGACCAATGCGGGTAATCTTGAAGGCTGTCTTTTTAACAGTTTCAGCAACAACATCAAAGCTCTGACCACGAACCTTTTCCAAGGCACGTTTAACAACACCTGGACCAGAAACACCGACATTGATGATGACATCTGCTTCACCAACCCCATGAAAAGCGCCTGCCATAAAAGGATTGTCCTCTACCGCGTTGGCAAATACAACCAATTTAGCCGCCCCCATATCAGATAAAGAAGCTGTTTCCTTGATAATGCGTCCCATATCCGCTACTGCAGTCATATTGATGCCCGATTTGGTAGAACCGATATTTACTGATGAACAAACCTTATCCGTTTCTGCCAAAGCACGAGGAATGGAGTTGATAAGGATTTCATCACCTTTTTGATAACCCTTTTGTACCAAGGCTGAAAAACCACCAATGAAGTCAACACCAATTTTTTTCGCAGCTTTATCCAGTGCTTTAGCTAAGACTACATAATCCGTCGCATCAGTAGCAGCACCAATCAAGGAAATTGGAGTTACTGACACACGTTTATTCACAATAGGAATTCCTAACTCAGCCGCAATTTCATCTCCAACAGCCACTAAATTAGCTGCTTTTATAGTAATCTTTTCATATATTTTGTCCGCAGCACGATTGATATCTGGATCAATACAGTCCAAAAGGGAAATCCCCATGGTAATGGTTCTAATGTCGAAGTTTTGCTCCTCAATCATTGCGATTGTTTCGGTAACTTGTCTAATATCCATAAATACCTCCTAGATATTGTACATAGCATCAAAAATAGCAGCACTTTGAATATTGATTTTGACATTCAAAGTCTGACCAAAAACCTCAAATTCGTTTCTAAGATGTGTAAAATCTTGTTTTTCATCACTAGATACCACAGCCATCATAGTAAAGAATTCGTCCAAGACTGTTTGTGAGATATCATCAATATTTAAGCCTAATTCAGCAATTTTTGTCGCAACACCTGCAACAATTCCAGATTTATCTTTACCAACAACAGTAATAATAGCTTTCATGATTAAACTCCATTTCTAACACAGAACGATATTCATTTTGGACAAAAATAAAATGAAAAAGGAGGATAGAGTAACTAAATCACTTAATAGTGAATAATTATCCAAGTTGAAACCCTAAAAAAATCTCTTAGGTGATCTTGTACCAGGATAATATTTTTTACCAAGTCGCTAGTTTAGAACTTAAAACTGATAATATATTGGCTCATAACCTCTTTATAGAATATTTTTGAAAAAATGAACATTGTTGATTTTCTTTTTCAATAGTATAGCATATTTCTTACTAAAATACTCAAAAACGCCTGCTTACGAAATTGTTCTTTAGTAAAAAACAATTTCGTAAACAAGCGTCTACCTTATCATCTTATGATGAGTGTTCCCGCTAGGACATAAGTCCTAGCGGTAGACCAGAGCTAGACTAAGAGCACAAGACTCCATCATCATAACACTCAACAAAATTGATGATTTTATACTAATTCGATGATCGCCATTGGCGCTGCATCACCACGACGTGGTTCAGTTTTAAGGATACGAGTGTATCCACCGTTACGTTCAGCATAACGAGGTGCGATTTCTGAGAACAATTTTTGAAGTACTGTAGTAGAAGTGTACTTATCAGTTGCTTCATCATAGTTTTCAGATGCGATTTCATTACGTACGAAAGCAGCTGCTTGACGACGTGCATGCAAATCACCACGTTTACCTAGAGTAATCATTTTTTCAACAGTTTTACGGATTTCTTTAGCACGAGCTTCAGTTGTCACGATTGATTCGTTGATCAAAAGGTCAGTTGTCAAATCGCGAAGCATTGCTTTACGTTGTGAGCTAGTGCGTCCTAGTTTACGGTAAGCCATTTATTCCTCCTTTATTTATCTTTTAATCCAAGACCCAAATCAATGAGTTTGACTTTCACTTCTTCCAAACTCTTGCGTCCAAGATTTCTTACTTTCATCATCTCTGCTTCAGATTTTTCTGTCAAATCATGCACAGTGTTAATACCGGCACGTTTCAAACAGTTATATGAACGCACAGACAAGTCAAGTTCCTCAATCGTACGTTCCAAGATACGGTCGTCCGATTCAGTATCAGCTTCTTTCATCACTTCTGCTGACTTAGCAATCTCTGTAAGATTTGTAAACAAATCAAGGTGCTCTGTCAAGATACGTGCTGAAAGCCCTAAAGCATCTTCTGGAATAATTGTTCCATTAGTCAAGATTTCAAGGGTTAATTTGTCGAAACCATCATTGCTACCTACACGAGCAGGTTCAACTTGATAGTTGACTTTTGTAACTGGTGTATAAATAGAATCTACAGCAAGTGTTCCAACTGGTGCATTATCTTTTTTGTTTTCATCAGCAGGTACATATCCACGACCACTGTTAACAGTCATTGTCGCTTTTAGAGAAGAACCTTCACCGATTGTAAAGAGATAATGATCTGGATTTACAATTTCAATGTCGCTATCTGTCAAGATATCTCCAGCTGTAATTTCAGCAGGACCTTGCACATCTAGTTCAATGATCTTTTCGTCTTTAACGTAAGATTTTACTGCAATACCTTTGATGTTCAGAATGATTTGCATCACGTCTTCGCGAACACCCGGAACTGTATCAAATTCATGCAATACACCTTCGATATTGATAGATGTTACAGCAGCCCCTGGAAGAGAAGCTAGAAGTACACGACGAAGAGAGTTACCAAGTGTTGTACCGTAACCACGTTCAAGCGGTTCGATTACAAACTTGCCATAATCTTTATTTTCATCAATTTTTGTTATATTTGGTTTTTCAAACTCGATCATTTAGTTACTCCCTCTTAAACGAAAAGCAGTGTAAGGTTATGATTATACACGGCGACGTTTTGGAGGACGAGCACCATTGTGTGGCACTGGAGTCACATCACGAATTGCTGTTACTTCAAGACCAGCGGCAGCAAGAGCACGAATAGCTGACTCACGACCAGAACCTGGACCTTTAACAGTAACTTCAACTGACTTAAGACCGTGTTCTTGTGCAGATTTAGCAGCAGCTTCAGAAGCCATTTGAGCAGCAAATGGTGTAGATTTACGAGAACCTTTGAAACCAAGAGCACCAGCTGATGACCAAGCAATTGCATTACCATGCACATCAGTAATCATAACAATAGTGTTATTAAATGTAGCGTGAATATGAGCAATACCAGATTCGATATTCTTTTTCACACGACGTTTACGTGTTGGTTTAGCCAAGACTTTTACCTCCTATATTATTTTTTCTTACCAGCAATCGCAACAGCTTTACCTTTACGAGTGCGAGCGTTGTTTTTAGTGTTTTGTCCACGGACAGGAAGTCCACGACGGTGACGGATACCACGGTATGAACCGATTTCCATCAAACGTTTGATGTTCAAGTTAACTTCACGACGAAGGTCACCTTCAACTTTAATTGCATCCACTTCACGACGGATAGCATCTTCTTGATCTGGTGTAAGATCGCGAACACGTACATCTTCTGAAATTCCAGCAGCTGCCAAGATTTTCTTAGATGTTGGAAGTCCGATACCATACACATAAGTCAATGAAATTACTACGCGTTTGTCATTTGGAATGTCAACTCCAGCAATACGAGCCATGTTTTCTCCTTTCTATCTTATCCTTGACGTTGTTTGTGTTTTGGATTTGCTGGGCAAATTACCATAACACGACCATTACGACGAATTACTTTACAGTATTCGCAAATTGGTTTGACCGATGGTCTTACTTTCATTTCTTATCCCTCCAAGTTTTTCGATTATTTAAAGCGGTAAGTGATACGTCCACGTGTCAAGTCATATGGACTCATTTCGACAGTAACACGATCTCCCGCTAAAATACGAATATAGTTTTTACGAATTTTACCAGAAACTGTTGCTAAAATCTGATGTCCATTTTCAAGTTCAACCGTAAACATTGCATTCGGCATAGTATCAACTACTTTACCTTCAACTTCAATCACATCGTCTTTTGCCACGCAAAAGTACCTCCATAAATTTCGATTTGATGCCTCTAGACACAGAGACAACAATTATAAGTCAGACTAACTCAGTATAACATTTGTAGAGACATTTTGCAAGCATGAAAAACGCTTTTATTTCAATTTTGTCAATACTTTTTCGATATCTGCAAAGACATCATTGATATCTTGATTACCTTCGATATCATGTACCAAACCTTTAGCACGATAGTGGGCAATAATCGGTTCACCTTGGGCAATATTGACATCCAAACGACGTTTTACTGTTTCAGGTTTGTCATCTTCACGTTGGTAATAGTCTTCTTCTTTGTAGTCAACTGGTGGGTTGAAAACTTTGTGGAAAGTTTCGCCAGTTTCACGGTGAATGATACGACCACTCAAACGTTCGAGTAGACATGATGGATCTACTTCAATATTGATTACACCCTCAAGTTCAAGACCAAGGTCTACCAAAATTTGATCCAAAGCGTGGGCTTGTTCAATGGTACGAGGGAAACCGTCTAAGAGGAATCCTTTTTCCTTAATGTCATCTTGAGCCAAACGTTCTTTAACGATTCCGTTTGTGACTTCATCTGGAACTAACTCGCCTTTGTCGATATAAGACTTAGCTAAGACACCCATTTCAGTTTGGTTAGCCATTGCCGCACGGAACATATCACCTGTTGAGATATGAGCAACATGAAATTGTTCGACAATTTTTGCTGCTTGTGTACCCTTACCTGCACCAGGTAAGCCCATAATCAAAAGATTCATGATTCAAACTCCTTTTTTATTTTTAAATAGAAGCAAAAATTCATTTCAACTCCTATTTAAAAACAAAATAGAAGAGAGGAGATAAAAATCTGACAAGGTCTTTGATTTTTAAACTCCACTCTCTGAGCAATAGTGAATTTTCTTTTCTATTACAATTATTCTGTTGTATTCATGAAACCAACATACTTACGTTTCAATAAATAACCTTCCAATTGTTTAATTCCTTCAATACCTGTTGAGATAATGATCAAAAGACTTGTTCCCCCAAAAGCAACTACTTCTGAAAGACCGAATAAATCCTTAGCTACAATAGGTAAAATAGAAATAACACCTAAGAAGAGGGAACCGACTGTTGCGAGACGACGAAGAAGTTTTGACATATACTCTTCTGTCCCTTTACCAGGACGGACACCGTGGATATAAGCACCGCTCTTTTGCAAATTTTCTGCTGCCTTCTCTGGATTAATCTGTACAAATGTATAGAAGAATGTAAAGAGGATAATCAACAGAGCGTACAAAGCGATACCTGTAGGAGCTGTTGTAGATAGTAACTCCTGAGCACTACGTACCCAGGCCCAATCAAGACCAGATGCACTTACAAATTGTAAAATTGCCGCTGGTGCTGCTGTAATTGAGCTAGCAAAGATAACTGGAATAACTCCTGCAGGGTTAATCTTCAATGGAAGATAGGAACTTGACGGTGCTCCTTGTGCTACCTTAGTATACTGAATTGGTATCTTATATTCAGCTTGTTGAACATAAGTTGTAAAGTAAACAATCAATAAGACTGCTACGATTAAGATAGCAACAAAAATGAGGGATGAAGTCAAGCGGTCGCTTGGTACGTTCACAAAATAGTCAACATAGATACCCTTGATCATATCAGGAATTGAAGCAACAATCCCCGCAAAGATAATCATGGAAACACCATTCCCATAACCCTTATCAGTAATTTGCTCTCCCAACCAAGTTACAATCATACTACCCGCTGTTAGGATTGCTCCAATCACAAGGAAAACTTGTGGTGTTAGAGGAACAGTCAAAAGTTTGGCTCCAGATAAAGCATTAAAACCAGCTGTAATTCCGATAGATTGCACGAATGCAAGAACAAGGGCAATATATCGAGTTGCCTGGTTCAACTTTCTACGACCAACTTCCCCTTGTTTGCCCCACTCTACAAACTTCGGTAATAAATCCATTTGTAAGAGTTGGACAACGATAGAAGCAGTAATGTATGGACTAACACCAAGTGCAAAAACTGAAAAGTTTTTCATGGCATTACCAGACACCAAACTTAACATATTTAGAAAAGATAGACCACTCAAAGCATTCAAGCTATTGGCATTCACCCATGGAACCGTAATGCTAGTCCCGATACGGAAGACAAAGACGATAAAAATTGTAAAAAGAATTTTTGATCGAACTTGCTTGACTTTGAAGGCTTCTCTCAATAATTTAAAAAACATAGGTCACCTCTCTTAGATGACTTCTACTGAACCACCTTTAGCAGTGATAGCTTCTTCAGCTGATTTAGAGAATTTAGCTGCTTTTACAGACAATTTCTTAGTCAACTCACCGTTACCAAGAATTTTGATACCTGATTTTTCAGCTTTAACAATTCCTGATTCGATAAGAACAACTGGAGTTACTTCTGCACCATCTTCAAAGACGTTCAATTGGTCAAGGTTAACAATTGCGTATTCTTTAGCGTTGATGTTAGTGAATCCACGTTTTGGAAGACGACGGAACAATGGAGTTTGTCCACCTTCAAAACCAAGACGTACTCCGCCACCGCTACGAGCTTTTTGACCTTTTTGACCACGACCAGATGTTTTACCGTTACCTGATGAAGTACCACGACCAACACGGTTACGAGTTTTACGAGAACCTTCTGCAGGTTTCAATTCATGAAGTTTCATTATATATTTTCTCCTCTTTTGTAAAATGCTAGCGCCGATAAGAGAGAAAAGGTTGTCTCTCCTATCAACTCGCCTATACGTTTGTCATCAAAGATGACTATATCTAGTTTTAGGGGATGGTATACTGCACATCCCCTAAAATTTAATTAGTTTACTTCTTCAACTGTTACCAAGTGAGATACTGCAGTGATCATACCACGTACTGCTGGGTTATCTTCTTTAATAACAGAGCTGTTCAATTTGCCAAGTCCAAGTGCTACAACAGTTTTACGTTGTGATGGAATGCGTCCGATTGGAGACTTAGTCAAAGTAATTTTAATTTGAGCCATTTTATCCCCTTTCTTATGCCAAATCAGAAACTGAAATACCACGAAGGGCAGCAACTTCTTCAGCGCGTTTCAATTGTTTCAAACCTTCAACAGTTGCACGAACAATGTTGATTGGAGTATTTGAGCCAAGAGATTTAGATGTAACATCAGCTACACCTGCCAACTCGATAACGGCACGAACAGCACCACCAGCGGCAACCCCAGAACCTTCTACAGCAGGTTTCAACAATACTTTAGCTCCACCGAATTCTGAAATAACTTCGTGTGGGATTGTTGTTCCAACCATAGGAACTTCGATCAAGTTTTTCTTAGCATCTTCTACTGCTTTGCGGATTGCTTCTGGAACTTCTTGAGCTTTACCAGTACCAAATCCTACGCGACCATTGTGGTCACCAACGACTACAAGAGCTGCAAAACGAAGACGACGTCCACCTTTAACAACTTTAGTAACACGGTTAACAGCAACTACGCGTTCTTCTAATTCAACTGCATTGTCTTTAAATGCCATTTTCTAGTGTCCTCCTATTAGAATTTCAATCCGTTTTCACGAGCTGCATCAGCCAAAGCTTTCACACGTCCGTGATATAGATATCCACCGCGGTCGAACACCACTTCTGAAATACCTTTAGCGTTTGCACGTTCTGCAACGAGTTTACCGACAGCAACGGCTTGTTCAGTTTTTGTTCCTTTTGAAACTTCTTTGTCAAGAGTTGAAGCACTTGCGAGCGTTACACCCGCTACGTCATCAATAACTTGAGCGTAGATGCCTGTATTAGAACGGAATACGTTCAAACGTGGGCGATCAGCAGTTCCAGAGAGTTTTCCGCGAACGCGACGGTGGCGTTTTTGGCGGAGTTTGTTTTTATCTGGTTTAGAAATCACAGTTTTCACCTCTTTAGTTTTAAATCGTGTGCTATGCACAAAGTTGGAAATGATATTGGTAGCTGAAAATCAACCACTCAATATTATTTACCTGTTTTACCTTCTTTAAGACGAACATATTCGCCAACGTAACGGATACCTTTACCTTTGTAAGGTTCTGGTGAACGAAGGCTACGTACGTAAGCAGCTGTTTGACCAACTACTTCTTTTGAAATTCCGCTAACAACGATTGTTGTTGGGTTTGGAAGTTCAAAAGTAATTCCTTCTGGAGCTTCAACTTCGTCTGGATGTGATTTACCAACAGCCAAAACAAGTTTTGATCCTTGAAGTTGTGCACGGTAACCAACCCCACGCATTTCAAGTTGTTTCTTGAATCCTTCTGATACACCAATAACCATGTTGTTCAAAAGAGCACGAGTAGTTCCGTGGATAGTTTTCATTTCTTTTGAATCGTTTGGACGGTGAAGAGTTACTTCAGTACCTTCCACACGAATTTCAATATCTTTTGAGAACTCACGAGTAAGTTCTCCTTTAGGTCCTTTTACAGTTACAACGTTGTCATTGTTAGTGATTTCAACACCAGCAGGCAACACGATAACTTTATTACCAATACGTGACATGTTTTTATTCTCCTGTTAAATTGTCAGGCCTTGTTGGCCAGTTTTCACGGGGTTAAATCGATTTCTCGATTTAAAGGAATATTTAGGTTTCAATTTCAAAGTGAATCTAGGCATCGTCTCGCAGGCATAACTTTGGGTTAGGCAAGAGACGATAACGACGAGTCACAAAGAAGTTGGGAGCTAAATATTACCAAACGTAAGCGATAACTTCTCCACCAACGTTCTTTTGGCGTGCTTCTTTATCAGTAAGCAAACCTTCAGAAGTTGAAAGGATAGCAATTCCAAGACCGTTAAGTACTTTTGGAAGGTCTTCACGTTTTTTGTAGACACGAAGTCCTGGTTTAGAAACACGTTTCAAGTTTGTGATAACTTTTTCACCGTTTGGTCCGTATTTAAGGAATACACGGATGATGCCTTGTTTGTCATCTTCGATGATTTCTACGTTCTTAACAAAACCTTCGCGTTTAAGGATTTCAGCAATCCCTTTTTTGATGTTTGATGCAGGTACTTCAAGTACTTCGTGTTTTGCTTGGTTAGCGTTACGAATACGAGTTAGGAAGTCTGCGATTGGGTCAGTCATAACCATTTTATTTTTCTCCTCTTACTAGTAGTTTGCAAGTTGCACTTGCTAGTTAATGATTGAGCTAAGCTCAGATAGTATTGACACATTCAAATAAGATAACTCTCATTTGAACACGAGCTACAACCTGGGCAAAAAAGATAGATTTGTCTTGGAGCATCGCTCCTGCACCAAATCTCCTATTTTTGCTATGGTTGTTACGCTCTTTGTATCATGATATTACCAAGATGCTTTTGTTACACCAGGGATTTGACCTTTATATGCCAATTCACGGAAGCAAACACGGCAAAGTTTAAACTTGCGGTAAACTGAGTGTGGACGTCCACAACGTTCACAGCGAGTGTATGCTTGAGTAGAGAACTTCGCTGGGCGTTTGTTCTTAGCAATCATAGATTTTTTAGCCATTAGTTATACCTCCTATATTATTTTGCAAAAGGCATTCCAAGGCCTGTAAGCAATGCACGTGACTCTTCGTCAGTGTTAGCAGTAGTTACGATAACGATGTCAAGACCACGAGTTTTGTCAACGTCATCAAAGTTGATTTCTGGGAAGATCAATTGTTCTTTCACACCAAGTGTGTAGTTTCCGCGTCCATCAAATGATTTTGTTGGAACACCATGGAAGTCACGCACACGTGGAAGTGAAACTGAAACCAATTTATCCAAGAATTCGTACATACGTTCACCACGAAGGGTAACTTTTGCACCGATCGCAACACCTTCACGAAGACGGAAGCCGGCGATTGATTTTTTAGCTTTAGTGATAAGTGGTTTTTGACCTGAGATAAGCGCCAATTCTTCAGCAGCTTTTTCAAGGCTTTTAGCGTTTGATACAGCTTCACCAACACCCATGTTCAAAACGATCTTATCTACTTTAGGCACAGCCATCACTGATGAGTAGTTGAATTGTTCTGTCAAAGCAGGAACTACTTCATTAAGATATTTTTCTTTTAAACGATTTGCCATTATACTTCTCCTTTCCTTCGTGATTAATCAAGCACTTCGCCTGATTTTTTGTTGTAGCGAACTTTTTTACCGTCTACAAATTTGTAACCAACACGACCAGCTACACCATTTTTGTCCAAAACTTGAACGTTTGATACGTGGATAGCTGCTTCCTTCTCGATGATACCACCTTGAGGAAGTTCGTTAGTTGGACGTTGGTGTTTCTTAACGATGTTAACACCTTCAACGATAACTTTGTTTACTTTTGGAAGGGCAGTAAGGACAACAGCTTCTGTTCCCTTATCTTTACCAGCGATTACGCGAACTTTGTCGCCTTTTTTTACAAACATTTTTTTCTCCTTTTATTCTTACGCCCAGTGGGCACCCTGGCTAAGCCAGGGGACTGTGTTTGTTTGTTTTTGCTCTGTGAAAATTAAAGTACTTCTGGAGCAAGTGACACGATCTTCATGAAGCCACCTTCACGCAATTCACGTGCAACTGGGCCAAAGATACGTGTTCCGCGAGGAGTTTTATCTTCACGGATGATAACTGCTGCATTTTCGTCAAATTTGATGTATGAACCATCAGCACGACGAGCACCTGATTTAGTACGAACGATAACTGCTTTAACAACGTCACCTTTTTTAACCGCACCACCAGGAGTAGCTTGTTTTACAGATGCCACAATAACATCACCGATGTTCGCAAATTTACGTTTAGAACCACCAAGAACTTTGATAGTCAAGATTTCGCGTGCACCGCTGTTGTCTGCGACTTTCAAACGAGTTTCTGTTTGAATCATTTCAGTTTTCTCCTTTCAGGTTTGATTAGATGATAACCGCTTCTTCAACGACTTCTACAAGACGGAAACGTTTTGTAGCTGAAAGCGGACGAGTTTCCATGATACGTACGATATCGCCTTCTTTGGCAACATTGTTTTCATCATGTGCTTTGTATTTTTTAGAGTAGTTAATACGTTTACCATAGACTGGGTGGTTACGTTTTGTTTCAACTACAACTGTGATTGTCTTGTCCATTTTGTCAGATACAACACGTCCAACAAGAACTTTACGATTATTGCGTTCCATTGAAATTTCTCCTTCCCTAGTCTATTATTTCGCTTCAGATTGAACTGTTTTGATACGAGCGATTTGTTTTTTAACTTCTTTCAAGCGAGCTGTTTGTTCTAATTGACCTGTAGCAGCTTGGAAACGAAGTTCAAACAATTCTTTTTTCAATTCGTTTTCGCGCTTCGCGAGTTCTTCTTGAGAAAGACCACGAAGTTCTTTAACAAATTCTTTTACTTCATTAAGTTTCATGCCTTCTCCTTATTCTGCTTCACGTTTTACGAATTTACATTTAACTGGCAATTTGTGGCTAGCAAGACGAAGCGCTTCGCGAGCGATCTCTTCAGATACACCAGCAACTTCAAACATTACTTTACCACGTTTAACTGGTGCTACCCAACCTTCAGGTGCCCCTTTACCAGATCCCATACGAACCCCGATAGCTTTAGCTGTGTATGATTTGTGTGGGAAGATTTTAATCCAAACTTTACCACCACGTTTCATGTAACGAGTCATGGCGATACGAGCAGCTTCGATTTGGCGGTTAGTGATCCAGTGGCTAGTTGTAGCTTGAAGACCGTATTCACCGAATGCTACTTCTTTTCCACCTTTAGCTTCACCGCGCATTTTACCACGGAATTCACGACGGTGTTTAACACGTTTAGGTACTAACATTGGTTATTTACCTCCTTTAGTGTTTTTACGAGCTGGAAGAACTTCACCACGGTAGATCCATACTTTAACACCAAGTTTACCGTATGTAGTGTCTGCTTCTTCCCAAGCGTAATCGATATCTGCACGAAGTGTGTGAAGTGGAACAGTTCCTTCAGAGTATCCTTCAGCACGGGCGATATCTGCACCGTTCAAACGACCTGATACTTGAGTTTTGATTCCTTTAGCTCCAGCACGCATAGCACGTTGGATTGCTTGTTTTTGTGCACGACGGAAAGCAACACGTTGCTCCAATTGACGAGCAATTCCTTCACCAACAAGGTGAGCATCCAAATCAGGTTGTTTGATTTCGATGATGTTGATGTGTACTTGTTTTCCAGTCAATTTGTTAAGTTTAGCACGGAGTGCATCAACGTTAGCACCACCTTTACCGATAACCATACCTGGTTTAGCAGTGTGAAGTGAAACGTTAACTTTGTTTACTGCGCGTTCAATTTCAATAGTTGAAACAGCTGCGTCAGCAAGTTCTTTTTGAACGAATTTACGGATTGCAAGATCTTCATGAAGGTAATCCGCGTATTCTTTTTCAGCATACCATTTGGCATCCCAATCACGGATGATGCCGACACGCATACCAATTGGATGTACTTTTTGACCCACGATTTTACCTCCTTATTTTTCTGCAACAGCTACAGTGATGTGAGCTGTACGTTTGTTGATTGGTGAAGCTGAACCTTTCGCACGTGGACGGAAACGTTTCATAGTTGGTCCTTCGTTTGCGAATGCTTCAGATACTACCAAGTTAGCTTTATCCAAACCAAAGTTGTTTTCAGCGTTAGCTACAGCTGAGTTCAAAACTTTCAAGATGATTTCAGCAGCTTTGTTTGGAGTGAATGTCAAAATTGCGATTGCATCGGCTACGCTTTTACCACGGATGTTGTCAAGAACAAGACGTGATTTACGAGGTGAAACACGTACTGTGCGAGCCATTGCTTTAGCTGAAGTAATTTCTGCCATTTATGTTCTCCTTATTTTCTACGTGTCTTCTTGTCGTCTGCGGCGTGACCTTTGTAAGTACGAGTTGGTGCGAATTCACCAAGTTTGTGACCTACCATGTCTTCTTGGATGTAAACAGGTACGTGTTTACGTCCATCATAAACTGCGATTGTGTAACCAATGAAACTTGGGAAGATCGTTGAACGACGTGACCAAGTTTTGATAACTTTTTTCTTTTCGTCGTTAGCTTGAGCTTCAACTTTTTTCATCAAATGCTCATCGACGAAAGGTCCTTTTTTAAGACTGCGTCCCATTTTTATATTTTCTCCTTTAAATTTTGTACCACAGCGGCTTGCGCTCACAAGGAGCGCTACCGAGCTGGCGGAATTTCCTAGTTGCTTAAGCGACTAGTTTTAAATTATTTCTCGTTGCGACGACGAACGATAAGTTTGTCAGATTTCGCTTTCTTGTTACGAGTTTTAAGACCAAGAGCAGGTTTGCCCCATGGAGTAGATGGTGCTTTACGACCAACTGGTGCTTTACCTTCACCACCACCGTGTGGGTGATCGTTAGGGTTCATTACAGAACCACGAACTGTTGGGCGGATACCTTTCCAACGGCTACGTCCTGCTTTACCAAGGTTTACAAGTCCATGTTGTTCGTTTCCGACAACACCAACTGTAGCACGACAAGTTCCAAGAATCATACGAACTTCGCCTGATTGAAGACGAACAAGAACGTATTTACCTTCTTGTCCCAATACTTGAGCAGAAGCTCCAGCAGCACGAACCAATTCACCACCACGACCTGGTTTCAACTCAATGTTGTGGACCAAAGTACCAACTGGGATGTTAGCAAGTGGAAGAGCGTTACCTACTTTGATATCTGCTTCAGGACCTGAAACGATACGTTGACCAACTTCAAGACCTTTTGGAGCGATGATGTATGCTTTCACACCGTCAGTGTAGTGTACAAGAGCGATGTTTGCAGAACGGTTTGGATCGTACTCGATAGTTTTAACAACTGCTTCAACGTTATCTTTGTTACGTTTGAAGTCAACCAAACGGTAGAAACGTTTGTGTCCACCACCTTGGTGACGAACTGTGATACGACCGTTGTTGTTACGACCAGCCTTGTTCTTCAAAGCAACAAGCAAAGTTTTTTCTGGTGTGCTTGTTGTGATTTCAGCGAAATCCAAAGAAGTCATATTACGGCGACCGTTTGTTGTTGGTTTATAAACACGAATTCCCACGATATTTCCTCCTTAGATTATTCAGCTTCAGCAGCAAACAACTCGATTGCTTTTGAATCAGCTGTAAGAGTGATGATAGCTTTTTTAGTTTTGTTAGTAAAACCAGTGTAACGCCCAACACGTTTAGCTTTAGGTTTTACGTTGATTGTGTTAACATTTGCAACTTTAACACCTTCGAAAGCAGCTTCAACAGCTTGCTTGATCAAAAGTTTGTGCGCACGAGTGTCAACTTCAAATACATATTTTCCTGCTTCAAGTTGAGCCATTGAGCTTTCAGTGATAACAGGTTTTTTGATAACATCATACAAATTCATTATGCAAGAACCTCCTCGATTTTAGAGATAGCTGCTTGAGTAACAAGAAGTTTGTCACTATTTGCGATGTCAAGAACACTTGCAGTTGTAGCAGTCGCAACTTTCACGTTTGGAAGGTTACGAGCTGAAAGAGCTGCGAATTCGTTTCCTTCTTCAAGAATAACAAGGACTTTAGAATCGATGCTCAAAGCTGCAAGAACTTTTGCAAATTCAGCAGTTTTTGGAGCTGTAAATTCAAGAGAATCAACGGCTACAAATTTGTTTTCAGCAACTTTTTCTGAGTAAACAGATTTTAGTGCAAGGCGACGAACTTTTTGAGGAAGTTTGTACGCATAGCTACGTGGAGTTGGTCCGAAGACGATTCCACCACCACGCCATTGTGGAGAGCGGATAGAACCTTGACGAGCACGTCCAGTTCCTTTTTGACGCCATGGTTTGCGTCCGCCACCTGAAACGGCTGAACGGTTTTTAACAGCGTGAGTTCCTTGACGAAGGCTAGCACGTTGGCTGATGATGACATCAAACACAACAGATTGGTTTGGTTCGATACCAAAGATTGCATCGTTAAGAACAACTTCGCCCGCTTGTTTACCAGTTTGGTCGAATAATGTTACATTTGCCATTTTGACTGTATTCCCCTTTCCTTATTATTTACCAGCTTTAACTGCTGATTTGATAGTGATAAGAGATTTCTTAGCACCTGGTACGTTACCTTTGATAAGGATAACGTTCTTTTCTGGAACAACTTGTACAACTTCAAGGTTTTGAATTGTTACACGGTCGCCACCCATACGTCCTGCAAGGTTTTTACCTTTGAATACGCGGTTAGGTGCAACAGGTCCCATAGAACCTGGGCGACGGTGGTAACGAGAACCGTGAGCCATAGGTCCACGTGATTGTCCGTGGCGTTTGATAACACCTTGGAAACCTTTACCTTTAGAAGTACCAGTTACGTCAACAACATCTCCAGCTGCGAAAGTTTCAACTGTGATTTCAGCTCCAACTTCCAAGCCTTCAACGTTTTTGAATTCACGAATGAAGCGCTTAGGAGCCGTGTTAGCTTTTGCTACATGTCCTTTAGCAGGTTTGTTGCTCAATACTTCGCGTTTGTCATCGAAACCAACTTGGATAGCGTTGTATCCGTCTGTTTCAACAGTTTTAACTTGAAGAACAACGTTTGGAGTTGCTTCAATAACTGTTACAGGGATCAATTCGCCAGCTTCAGTGAAGATTTGAGTCATTCCCACTTTTTTCCCTAAGATTCCTTTTGTCATGAGAAAATAGTTCCTTTTCTATATTTTTTATTCAAAAAGTTTTTAACGAGCGTTTTTTATGCTCAAGTTATCAAGCTTTAAATTAAAGTTTGATTTCTACGTTTACACCACTTGGAAGATCCAATTTCATCAAAGCGTCAACTGTTTTTTGAGTTGGGTTAACGATATCGATCAAACGTTTGTGTGTACGCATTTCAAATTGTTCGCGAGAGTCTTTGTATTTGTGAGTCGCACGAATGATTGTGTAGAGGCTACGCTCAGTTGGAAGTGGGATTGGACCCGCAACTTGTGCACCTGTACGAGTAGCTGATTCTACGATTTTTGCAGCCGCTGTGTCAAGCGTACGGTGTTCGTAAGCTTTCAAACGGATACGGATTTTTTTGTTTGCCATCTTTTTCTCCTTTTCGTCTATTTAAGATAATAGGCTAGCTCCACAAGAAAACCGACGCGCGTTGCGTGGCAATGCAACCGAGCGTGTCGCAACCTCTTGCATCAAAGCTAAAGCTGTAATTTACAGCACCATAATAGAATAACACAAAGCCCCTGCGATTGCAAGGGATTTGACAGGATTTTTTTAATTTTTCGAATGAAACTGTTTTCTTATTCCATTTTAATAATTTTGCATATTTAAGTGCTGGATTATCTGACTTTTCTTCTATATAATTTTAGTTTTAATTTGAAATTTATCATCTGATTGATCTACCAAGATATCTGCTCTTGATTCGGTTTCTTTATAGTATTGTAGATACTGCATCCGTCTCATCTGTTGACTAGCCAATATAAATTTTGTATCACGATTTCTCACAGTCGTATCTCGAGCTAGTCGCCTCTTTAATTCGGTATCCTCATCTGTGTAGAATCAAATGGTTTTGTCAAAGAGTTCCTTGGGCAGAAAACCCACAGACATCCCTTCGACTATCAGAATTGGTTTTGCTCCCGATAAGACCTCACTAGCCTTCCAAGGTTCTTCTATTGTCAAAACATCCATACCCGCCTGCAAAGCGAGGATATCTCTTTGTAAACTTGCCAGCTCATGCGCTACTGGTAAACATGCTGTCACCTTTTGGTCCGGTGTCTCTTTAGGTACCACTAAATGTCGTTCCGAAGTAATATAGGGATCTGTCTCTAGTAAATTTACCTTTTTGAAATCAAGTTCTTGGTACAATTCTTGAGCAAAAGTTGATTTCCCTGAAGCTCCATGACCGTAAATACCCAGCGTTTTTACTTTTCCAGACTCTATTTCTGATACTAGTCTTTCTACTAACTCTTTTTTCTTCATTCTCTCTTCACCTGTTCATAGCTTTGCTTCCCATCATTAAGCTTGTCCCAAATAACTACTTTTCCACTTTGGAGAGACTTTTGCACATCGATAATCCGTTGGTTGGAAGAGCCACGGAACTGAAGCATAAGATTTCTTTTGCTTTTGTCATACCGACCATCGACAAGGATGTCAATCAATGATAAAAGTTCTAGCTTATCTGGAGTTTCTAACAGCATTTCTTCCCAGGTGTAGCCTGTCCAGGACCAGATATCTTTTTCTGGCAATTCCTTACGAATGCGTTTTACGAGAGGTAAGATTATACCTGTATTGAGGAAAGGCTCTCCTCCTAATAAAGTCAATCCTTGAACATAGGGTTGGGCCAGATCTGCCATGATTTGTTCTTCTAACTCTGGCGTATACGGGATACCAGCATTGAAAGACCAGGTCGCAACATTATAACAGCCCTCGCAGTGAAACATACAACCTGCTACATAGAGAGAATTGCGCACCCCCTCTCCATCGACAAAGTTAAAAGCCTTATAGTCAATGATACGCCCTTGACTGAGTTCTTCACTCTTCCACTCGCCAGGCTTTGGTGTATTCCATGTCATCCTTCTACTCCAACTCTATCCAATAGCGCTCCGTTCCACTACGAACATCCTCATAGACACCACCGTTAGCTAAAATAACAGCTCGGCTGGCAGGATTTTCCGTGCTACAAGTCACCAGAGCTCGTTTAATATTCTTTTCCTTGGCAATTTGTAGACCTTGTCGGAGGGACTCTTTGGCGTAGCCCTTGCCTCTTTCTGATGGACGAATGGAGTAGCCAATGTGGCCAGCATAATTCAGTAAACCCTCATTCAGTCTCAATCGCAGATTCAAAAATCCTAGAGCTTGACCTACAGCATCAAATGATACAAATTGAATAGAAGGAACACGATTTTCAGGCAAATTTATTCCCATTTCTTTATTAAGGTTAGTTTCTAGCCAATTCTCGTAAGAAAAACCCTCAGCATCCCAAAAGCCACCGTCGTGGGCTGATTGGTTCTTTTCAAACTCTGCCATCATCTCTAAAACTGTTTCTTTATCTGCTAATCTTGGTCTGCGTAGTTCCATATTCCCCTCCCCGCTATAGGAAAAGCGAGAGGCAATTCTCACTTTTTCTTGTTTTTTGTTTAAAAACTGTTCTCTAAGGCTAGCTACTCGGTCTTTTTTGCTGCTTCCACCTTTCGAATGCTTTTCGTGGAATCGTTGGACCAAGGCCTTACCTTTATCGTCTAATTGATATTTTCCCATTCTTTTTCTTTCTAATTTCTTACTTCATGTCCTGCTGTTTTGATAGTAGAACCGTTCAGTTGTTTGACACGCGCAGCAATTTCCTTATGACGTCCGTTGACCATCGGCCGAGCTTGTGGGTTTCCAAGATAGCCACAAGTTTGTTTAACAACATCTACTGTTTAAAGTTAAAAGCCTTATAGTCAATGATACGCCCTTGACTGAGTTCTTCACTCTTCCACTCGCCTGGTTTTGGTGTATTCCATGTCATGCTTTCTACTCCAAGTCTATCCAATACCGCTCCGTTCCATTTCGAACATCCTCTAACTGCCCACCATTAGCTAAGATAACAGCTCGGCTGGTAGGATTTTCCGTGCTACAAGTCACCAGAGCACGATGGATGTTCTTTTCCTTGGCAATTTGCAAGCCCTGACGGAGAGCTTCCTTAGCATAACCTTTACCTCTTTCAGATGGGCGAATAGAATATCCTATATTCCCTGCATAATTCAGCAGTCCCTCATTCAGTCTCAATCGTAAATTTAAAAAACCTAAAGCATGGCCTGATTCATCAAACAATACGAACTGAATTGATGGAACGCGATTTTCCAGCAATCCTATTCCCATTTCTTTATTTCGGCCAGTTTCTAGCCAGTCCTCGTAAGAGAAATTCTCAATATCCCAAAATCCGCCATTGTGGGTCGATTGGGTCTCTTCAAACTCCTCTATCATATCTACAACAGCTTCCTTATCTGCCAATGTTGGTCTGCGTAATATCATCTTTACCTCCAGCTAAGAGAAAAGCGAGAGCGGACTCTCACTTTTTTTATTCTTATTTAAAAATTGCTCTCTTAGGCTAGCCACTCGGTCTTTTTTATTGACTCCACCCTTTGAATGTTTTTCGTGGAATCGTTGAACCAAGGCCTTGCCCTTATCATCTAATTGATATTTTCCCATTCTATCTCTTTCTAATTTCTTACTTCATGTCCTGCTGTTTTAATAGTTGAACCGTTCATATGTTTGACACGTGCTGCGATTTCCTTGTGACGACCGTTGACCATCGGACGCGCTTGTGGGTTTCCAAGATATCCGCAGGTTCGTTTAACCACATCTACTGTTTTAGGATCGCTATTACCACAGTTGGGACAAGCAAAGCCTCTCTCAGTTGGATCAAAATCTCCTTCAAAATCACACTTGTAGCAACGATCAATCGGAGTATTAGTTCCTAGATAACCTACTCGATCATAAGCATAGTCCCAAACAGCTTCCAAGGCCTTTGGATTTTGTTGAAGAACTGGGTACTCACAGTAATGGATAAAGCCACCTGATGCACCCGCTTCTGGATAAACCTTCTCGAAGTCCAATTTTTCAAAAGGAGTTGGATTTTTACGCACATCATAATGGAAGGAATTTGTGTAGTACTCTTTATCCGTTATATCTGGAATAGAACCGAATTTCTCTGTATCCAAACGACAGAAACGGTCCGTTAAACTTTCAGATGGTGTTGAATAAATTGAGAAGTGATAGCCATATTGGTCTGACCACTCTTCTACTCGATGTTTCATATCTCGAATGATATCAAGGGTGAATTCTTTAGCTTCTGGATTGGTTTCCCAATTGTTGCCAAAAAAGACTGTTGCCACCTCATAAAGTCCAATGTAGCCAAGCGAAACAGTAGCACGACGGTTCTTAAAGAGTTTGTCAACACTTTCTTCTTTTCCGAGACGGCGTCCGAAGGCTCCATATTGATAAAGAATTGGTGCATTAGCTGGAGTGGCTTCCTTGGTTCTTTCCACACGATAAACTAGAGCATCTTCTGCGATATTCATACGTTCGTTGAAAATTTCCCAGAACTTGTTCAAGTCGCCTTCAGATTCAAGGGCAATACGAGGAAGATTGACCGTCACGACACCTAGATTCATACGGCCAGAGTTAACTTCAACTCCATTTTCATCCTTCCATCCTTGAAGGAATGAACGACATCCCATCGGAACTTTGAAAGAACCTGTCAACTCAATAATCTTATCATAAGACAAGACATCTGGATACATGCGCTTAGTTGCACACTCAAGGGCCAACTGCTTGATATCGTAGTTAGGAGAACCTTCCTCCAAGTTAAGTCCTCTTTTAAGAGTGAAGATCAATTTAGGGAAGATAGCTGTACGATGTTCTGAACCAAGCCCCTTGATTCGAATGTTCAAGATAGCCTTTTGAATTTCTCGTTCAAAACGATTGGTTCCTAGACCGAAACCAAGGGAAGTAAATGGCGTTTGACCATTTGAAGTGAAGAGGGTATTGATTTCATACTCCAATGATTGCATAGCATCATAGATGTCTTTTTGGGTTTTCTTCCAAGCATATTCTTCGCGTTTATCAGGTAGGACCCATTCCTCAGCATCCTTGAGGTGTTTTTGGTAATTTTTTTCTGCATAAGGAGCCAAGACTTCATCAATACGGTCTGCTGAACAGCCTCCATACTGGCTTGATGCAACGTTGGCGATGATTTGTGAAATCTGCGCTGTCGCAGTTTGGATAGACTTGGGGCTCTCTACCTCAGCATTCCCAATCTTAAAACCATTTTCCAACATCCCCTTGAAATCAATCAGACAGCAGTTGGTCATCGGGGTGTAAGGGCTATAGTCCAAATCGTGATAGTGGATATCCCCTTTTTGGTGGGCATTAGCTACATGCTTAGGAAGCATTTGAAGACCGATTGATTTCCCAACAATCCCCGCCGTCAAATCACGCTGGGTATTAAAAACATCACTATCTTTATTAGCATTCTCATTGACAACTGCCTGGTCTTTGTTGAGAAGTTTATGGATACTGAAGTTGATATCTGTTGCTTTTGAGCGCTCAAAATCCCTTTGAGTTCGATAAGTGATATATTCCTCTGCCAAGGCATATTCTTTAGCTTCCAATAACTCATGTTCTACGATGTTTTGGATTTCATAGATTTTTACACCTTGAGGAAAGCGACTATGAACCTCTTCTACAATACGTTCAATTAGAGTATTAAGACGCTTTTCTACCAAGGGGGTTACATCCATGACTTTTTCTGCAGCCTTGTGTAAGGCTTTATCAATCTTATCCACATCAAAAATGACGCGTCTACCGTCGCGCTTTTCAACGAATAAGGTTGGATCAGGGCTTATTTTCTCTTCTAATACAATCATATCCAGGCTCTTTTCTAAAACTATTATCTAAAAAGTATTATATCACTAAAAAAATAAAAATCAATATCTAGTGTCAAAATTCCTATTTTCATAAAATTTACACTAGATATTGATTATTTTATTTTAATTTGTAAAGTTTAAAGTCTTTGAATTCACTTTGAACTGGTTGGTAGCTTTCTGCTAGAAGCTGTTCCACTTCCGTCCAGAGAGCTGTTTTGGTATTGACCACAATCACTTTAGGCTGATTATCACGTAAATCATTGACAAGTTTGCTACGATTTGCATCAAGGCCAGTATATAATTTTGGTGATAGCAACTGACTAGCTGCTAAACGTTCACTAGTCTTATAACCACTAGTAAGATCATCCCATATATAAATACGATCGGTTGCCTGTGTTTGTCCTTTAACCGTAGTTTCCATACGAGCACGTTCTTGATATTGTTCTGAGTGAAGAACATAACGGGCTACCAGAGGAGTCAAAAATAGGTAGGCCAAAGCTAAAACTGGCAAATAGACATTACCCTGAAGAAATACTGCCCATATTGAGGGTACTTCTCGATGTTTTCTACGACGATTAGCTCCTTCTAATTTCCCAGTTCGAATATGAGTCAATAAAAGAATGGACAAGAAAGGAAGGAACTCAGCTATACGACTACCGTGAATCGGTTCTGTAGAGAAAATTTCCAATCCTAGTAACAATAGGATCGCTACTGAAGTAAAAATAGATAAGACGTATTGCTTGGTTGGTTTAGACTGGAAGAGTCCTGTAAATACGAGCCTTAAGCCTCCAAGACCAATTGTTAACAATCCATAAAAAAGGAGGTTGTCCAGTAAGGCTGGATTGGACATAAATTTCAAACTATCTACTGGATAGAGGATCTGACTGATAGCGTTCCCAAAACTCCCATTATAAGCCGTATAGTAACCAATTGGATAAAAGAAGAACGAGAATCCAAGACCAGCTGCAAAGAATTGATAGAGCCCATGAACCAAGCGACCACGCCCAATATTAAAGGCTAACAAAGCAAAGAATAAGACTAGAGCATATAAAGTTGTGACGAGAGGGGCGAAGAAAAATGCTAGAGCCAGGCTAATCCCAATACGCACGAAACCTTTGTCATGATTATACTCTACCAAATACCTAGTTACTAAACTGAGAGCGTAAAACAGGAATGGAAGGGCCAAAATAGTGGCATTGCCACCGCCAAAGCTAAGTCCTCCAGCAAGAAGATAAAAGATGGTCAACACTTGTTGCGACTGCTTGTTCTCCTCCGTCAAGGTATAAGTTGAACGGAAAAGAAAAATCCCAGCACCCACTAGAGCAAGCCAAGTCAAGGCTGCAAACAAAATACTACCCTTGCTTAGATACTGTAAAAAGTAATAGAGAAGACCACTTGTTCCAAAATAGTCTGTGTAGATATCTCCCCCCTGGTGCATAGCCCATCCGATATAAAAATCTTGTGCCTGCTCTGGGCTAGTTAGTCCTAGCAAGAAAGGAAGAACTACAGATACAAGTACAACTAGAGTGCTCCAGATTAGGATCTTAAATAATGGTAAGGGAGCAAATGAACTTGGTTCATCCTCGAAGCGCTCCTCTTTCCCAACTAAATCATCCTGAATTCCCGTCCAAGATGGAGTTGGTTCCTCTTCTAATCTGCCATATACGTTCATTCATTCTCTCCTATGTTTTAATTTGTTCTAGTATATCAAAAAGTCTAAATCTTGTCAGCCTGTGGTGGCCATTTGTCTAACTTTTGACAGAGACTAGCGAAGCGTTCAATCTCATAAAAACGATGATAGGAAGCATTTTTATAGTGGTCTAAAAAATTTTTTTCTTCTACCGTCAGCATGGTCATTCCTCCTTTTCTCTTTATTCGAAAATGGAGGACGATTCTATCAAAAAAGCTGAATTCCCAAAAGAGAATTCAGCACTTTGTCTTTAGTCAGCCTTTTTTTCTAAATTTTTTGAAATGCTTCGATTTTTACCTTCCAGATACACCATAAGAATGGAGATATCTGCTGGGTTAACTCCAGAAATACGGCTAGCTTGGCCGATAGTTTCCGGATTGATGAGTTTGAACTTCTGGCGAGCTTCTGTCGCAATGGAATCAATGTCATCCCAGTCGATGTTGGCTGGAATACGTTTTTCTTCCATGCGTTTCATCTTGGCAACCTGATCCATGGCTTTTGAGATGTAGCCTTCGTACTTGATTTCCGTTTCAATCAATTCGATAATCTTGTCATCTAACTCTTCAGCAGCAGGCCCGATAAAGGCCACCACATCTTGGTAAGAGACTTCTGGGCGACGGAGAAATTCCTTGGCTGTTACTGCATCAGTCAATGGTTTGAAGCCCATCGCTTCAACCTTAGCGTTGGTTTCCTTGACTGGCTTGAGTTTGATGCTGTCCAAACGCTTCATCTCATTGTCAAATTGATTTTTCTTGATTTCAAAACGAGCCCAACGTTCATCATCCACAAGACCAATCTCGCGTCCCATCTCTGTCAAACGCATATCGGCATTGTCATGACGAAGAATGAGGCGATATTCAGCACGACTGGTCAAGAGACGGTAAGGTTCAATGGTTCCCTTGGTCACCAAGTCATCAATCATGACCCCGATATAACCGTCACTGCGCTTCAAAATTAACTCAGGCTTACCTTGGATTTTCAGAGCTGCGTTGATACCAGCGATAATCCCTTGTCCAGCAGCTTCTTCATATCCAGATGTACCATTTGTCTGGCCAGCTGTGAAAAGTCCTGAGATTTTCTTGGTTTCCAGAGTCGCACGCAACTGGTGTGGTAAGATCATATCATACTCAATGGCATAACCTGTACGCATCATTTCTGCATTTTCAAGACCTTTGATGGAATGCACCAGCTCACGCTGGACATCCTCAGGCAGACTTGTTGAAAGACCTTGGACATAGATTTCCTCTGTATTGCGCCCTTCTGGCTCAAGGAAGAGTTGGTGACGTTCCTTGTCTGCAAAACGCACAATCTTGTCCTCAATCGACGGACAGTAACGAGGCCCTACTCCCTTGACCACACCTGTAAACATAGGCGCACGGTGGAGGTTGTTTTGGATAATCTCATGGCTGGTACCATTGGTATAGGTCAACCAGCATGGAACTTGGTCTTTGACATAGTCCTCATCACGTGAAGTGTATGAGAAGTGATTTGGCGCTTCGTCTCCTGGCTGAATCTCTGTCACATCGTAGTTGATAGAGGAAGCCTTGACACGTGGAGGCGTCCCTGTCTTGAAACGACCGATTTCGAGGCCCAATTCCTTGAGGTTGTCAGCTAGATTAATAGAAGCTAGACTGTGGTTTGGTCCTGATGAGTACTTGAGATCTCCGATGATAATTTCCCCGCGGAGGGCTGTCCCTGTCGTCACAATAACAGCCTTAGCAGCATACTCTTGATGGGTCGCAGTACGCACACCAACTACCTTGCCATCTTCTACCAGAATCTCATCAATCATTGTCTGGCGAAGGGTGAGATTTTCTTGATTTTCAACCATTTTGCGCATTTCCTTAGAGTAAAGCTCCTTGTCAGCCTGCGCACGAAGAGCTCGAACTGCTGGACCTTTCCCAGTGTTAAGCATCTTCATCTGGATGTAAGTCTTGTCAATGGTCTTGGCCATTTCCCCACCGAGAGCGTCGACTTCACGCACAACAATTCCCTTGGCAGAACCACCGATAGAGGGATTACATGGCATGAAAGCCAACATTTCAATGTTGATAGTCGCAAGCAAGACCTTGCAACCCATACGGCTAGCTGCTAGGGATGCTTCTACCCCCGCGTGTCCCGCACCGATAACTATAATATCGTATTCTTCCGTAAAATTATAAGTCATTTCTTAACCTTTCAAAAATTTCTCGCAAATAAGGAACTATCTTCTCCTCCTCTAGAGCTTGATCCATAGTAACCCATTTAAAGTGTGTATGCTCTTCAGGATCTAACCTGATAATTGGCTTCTCCCCAACCCACTCTGCTTTATAAACTAAGCGAGTAAAGACAGTATCCTTAGAGGTATCCAGTTGACTATCTTCGTGAAGAAGCTGGAGCGAACTGCTGTCTAGCTTAACTCCCGCTTCTTCAACACATTCTCTAAGAGCTCCATCTCGCGGAAGTTCACCCTTTTCAACCCCGCCACCAGGAATATCCCAGTAAGTTGGATAAACGTTGGGTTGTCCTCTTTTAATTTCCGAACGCTGAATGAGCAAATAATCATCACCACTATGAACAAGTACATGGGCAATAAGCTTAACCATCATTTTCTCTCCTATTCCTCAAGATGGATGTGTCGTAATTGTCCGTCCCAATTTGGTAAGGTCGTTTTTAAAAATGCCGGCTTCAGATTAATAGTATGTAGGTCATTTAAAGCAAGCCACCGGCAAGGTAATGGCTTCGCATCTTCTTGCATGGTTAACGGTGCATCTTCCAGCAAGTCCACTAAATAATGGAATTCGATATTATGATAGTGGACCCCAGCTTGTTCAAAGCGGTTTTCAACAATGAAAGCTAACTGAACAGCTTTAGATGCGACACCAAGTTCTTCCTTTACTTCTCGAACCACAGCATCTTCAGTAGCTTCATCCACTTGAATGGCACCTCCAATTGTATAAAAGCCATCCTCATCTTCTACGACTAACAAGCGATTGTCTTTTACAATCAAAGCTGTCGCCCGAACGCCAAAAACCGTATTTCCCACTTTTGTCCGAAAGTCTTGTTGAGTCATTTTTGTCCTTTCCTTAAACGACACAAAAACAGTCAAAACTCGTAAGAAGTGCAGGACAAAAAAGCCTGCAACATCCATGAGCTTTGACCATCATTTCTATTGCTTTTATTATTGTAGCAAATTGAGAAAATTTGTCAATCTAAATGTACTATGATTGGCGAATTGCTTCAAAAGCTCCTTTGTCAATCTCAACTGGGTCAGAGAAGGCATCCAGAACAATCCCTCTCACAGGAAAACTCTCCATCCCTTCCGCAGCAAACAAACAGTCCGTAAGAGGCAATTGCAACCAAGAAAATCGGTCATAATAGTTCTTGGGGATGTCCTGAATTTCTAAGAAGCAAGGATAAAAGTAGTCATCTCCCTTTTGCAGAATATCCGGTTTTAGGCGAGCGCCTTCTTGTTCGTCACTCTCATCCATCAGATAAGGATTGAAGGGAACCCAGACTCTAGCTTGCTTCAATTCCTTAAACAAGGCCTCTATCGACTCTGTCGTTTTCTCCCTCAAATACTCTTTTTTATAGTCCGAGAGAGTCATTGACTTCTCTTTTTTAGCCGTTTTTTTCTTAAAAAACTGAAACATTCTCATTCCTCTTAGAAGCTCTTAAATGTACTGACAAACCTTGCCATCACGGTAGGCATTGTCAATCAAGCCTCCACCGAGACACTCTTCACCGTCATAAAAGACAACTGCCTGTCCTGGTGTAATGGCGCGCTGAGGTTCTGCAAAGATGACCTCTGCCTTGTCTCCTTTGACATGGACGATCACTTTAGAGTCAGGCTGACGGTAGCGGAATTTAGCCGTGCATTCTAGCGTAAATTCCTCTGGCATATCACGAGTAAAGTGGACTTGACTAGCCTCTAAGCTTGTTGACATGAGCGAATCATGGTAGAATCCTTGGCCTACATAGAGAATATTCTGGCTCAAATCTTTACCGACAACAAACCAAGGTGCATTGTCACCACCGTGTTGCCCACCGATCCCGAGTCCGCCACGCTGACCGATTGTATAGTACATAAGACCAGCATGCTCTCCCATATCGCGACCATCCACAGTCATCATGCGACCAGGCTGAGCTGGTAAGTAGTTGCTGAGAAATTCTTTAAAGTTCTTTTCTCCGATAAAGCAAATTCCTGTTGAGTCTTTCTTCTTAGCAGTCGCAAGACCTGCTTCTTCTGCTAGTCTGCGAACTTCAGGTTTTTCCAAATGTCCCAAAGGGAACATAGTCTTTTGGAGTTGTTCTTGCGAAAGTTGGCTGAGGAAATAGGTCTGATCCTTGCCATTGTCCACGCCACGAAGCATGTGAACGATGCCATCCTCATCACGCGCCACACGGGCATAGTGCCCAGTCGCTACATAGTCTGCTCCCAAGGTCATGGCATAGTCCAAAAAGGCCTTAAACTTGATTTCCTTGTTACACATAACGTCTGGATTTGGGGTGCGCCCTGCACGGTATTCCGCTAGGAAATACTCAAAAACGCGGTCCCAATACTCTTTTTCAAAATTGACAGAGTAGTAGGGAATGCCAATCTGGTCTGCCACCGCAGCCACATCCTTGTAATCTTCGGTCGCCGTACAGACGCCGTTTTCATCTGTGTCGTCCCAGTTCTTCATGAAGATACCGATCACATCGTAGCCCTGCTCCTTGAGAAGAAGAGCCGTCACCGACGAATCAACACCACCACTCATTCCCACGACAACACGTGTTTTAGAGTTATCACTCATGGTAGTTCTCCCATCTATTCGTTTATTCACGATTGAAGGTCGTGTGTGCTTCACGATTGAAGGTCGCTTGAGCAGTATTCATTATA
Source organism: Streptococcus nidrosiense (assembly GCF_042140045.1). NCBI lineage: Bacteria > Bacillati > Bacillota > Bacilli > Lactobacillales > Streptococcaceae > Streptococcus > Streptococcus nidrosiense. The sequence goes on along the minus strand of NZ_CP152419.1, from coordinate 470,558 downwards.
ACACGCTTGCTAAGAGAAGACAAGAAAGAGGCTGACAATCTATCAACCTCTGGTTTTATTGATAAAAACTTTAGTCATCATCGTCTCTATAAAAATATTTTCTATACACCCTTGATAACACCAAAATTAATGCCAATATCATGCCAAGAGCCACAATAATAGAATTTATTAGATTTATTTTAGTATGTCCAATCACTAGTCCAATAATTGGACTAGTAGACATGCTTAGATATAATAAAAATGACAAAAAATGAATTTCACCAATCCCAGCAAAAAAATGTTTCATTTTAACTATCCCAATTTTACCTTTCGTTTTAATAATCAACTAGCAAATCTATTGACTTCTCTTTTTTTGAAAAATCTTGATAGCAAATTTACTCCACTTAAAGCCACTAAGATTTCAAGCGTCAGAATTTCTCCAAGAAAAAAATGCAAACTGACAAAGTTCCTGCTAAAACACTATCCTCCCAGCAAATAGAGAGTCAGCAAAAATAAAACAACCGAAATTGGCAGGAAAGCAGCTCGTTTTGTTTTACAAAAAATGGCATAACAAAGACTACCTATCGAAAACGTCATAATAACTTCAATAGTTATCTTTAGAGCAGGGTAATATATATTTTTAATAAAAAGAATTAAAAGGATAAAAAATACCAATGAACAAAGAACGGATTTGATATAAAATTTTAAATGAATCATAATTTATTTTTTAGATTCTACCTACTATAGATAAAATCACCTTTCTTATTTTCTTCTCATGATATCCACTTTAATGTCTTGATTAGAACTTCTGTGAATATAAATATGGTAAATGAAAAATCAGGATTCTAACTAAAAGCAATTGATGAAATAAGCAAATCTTACAGCAAATTAAATTTATCCAGAAGCTCTCATGTAATGATTTTAAATCCTAATGAATCTAATCAATGCAGATTTTATTTTGACAGTAGTTCTATAACAACTCTAAATAACACTGGTGTTGCTAGAATCAAAATAACCCCTGCCACAAAGACAATGATTACCCGAAATAGATCTTTATTTTTACGCATTGAAACAACCTCCAATCTATTATTTTCTAGCTACATGATACCTCTTATTTACTTTCTATATTCTTATGATACAATATATTTAATAAAATTCAATTTATTGTTAACTTTTTTCACGAAAAGGAGAAAACATGCGTTATGATTTCGGAAAAGTATATAAAGACATACGTGAGTCAAAAGGATTGACCCAAGAAGAGGTCTGTGGAAAGGTCCTTTCAAGAACCAGTCTTTCCAAGTTTGAAAGTGGCAAGGCAACTCCAAAATATGAAAACATGGAGTTTCTTCTCCATCAAGTCAATATGAGTTTTGAAGAGTTTGAATACATCTGCCATCTCTATCAGCCAAGCCAGCGAACAGAAATCATGCAAACCTATCTCAATACGAGTTCCATCTTTGGTACCAGTAGTCTAGTCAATTTATTTGAAACATGCCAAGACTATCTCAAGGTCTATCACGATCTCCCTATAAAGGAAATCAGAGATATGCTGGAAGTTGTCATTTATATCCGTCAACATGGAACAGGACAGCTTTCAATCCAAGTGGAACAAACGGTCAAAAAGCTTTGGGAAAAAATTGAAAAACAAGATACATGGTATGAAAGCGACCTAAAAATCCTCAACACCATACTTTTTAGCTTTCCCATCGAACACCTCCACCTCATCACTGAACAAATCTTGCAGCGCTTGGAAGAATATAAAAACTATCGACATTTATATGAATTACGAATGGCAATCCTACTCAATCTGTCCACCATTTACTTGTACAACCAAGATAAAAATACCTGTCAACAAATCTGCTACACCTTACTAGAGGACGCTAAGAAAAAGAAAAGATACGATATTTTAGCAATCACTTATGTTCGAATAGGTATTTGTACTAGTAATGAACATCTTATTCAAAAGGGCTTCTCCCTTCTGGAGTTAACTGATGAAACAACCATGCTATCTCACCTCAAAAATGAAGTAGAGACCTGTTATCAAGCAAAGGAAATATAAAAAAAGTCGAGGAAATCCCTCGATTTTTGCATCTTATTTTGTTCGTCAGTTCTTAGTACCAACCGTTGTTAAGCCAGAAGTTCTTAGCAGCTGTCCATGAACCGTAACGTCCTGCTACATAAGCATCTGCTACACGTTCTTGGTTTTCTGCTGAGTAGTCACCGTTCAAGTATGAATCTGTCAATTGGTAACGTCCGATGTAACGGCCGTTTGTAGCTGTGTAGCTACCGCCTGATTCTTTTTGAGCGATCCATTCTTTAGCTTCTGCTTCAGATCCGCTTACAGTTGAAGTTGATGCTGAAGTTTCTGTTGTAGCAACAGTTTCTTCTGCTACAGTTACGCTTGCTGCTGGTGCTTCATAAGTTGTTGTTTCAGTAGCTGCAGGTGCTGCTACTGGAGCTTCTGCTGTCGTAGCTGAAGTTGCTGGTGCTTCACCATCAATAACCAATACTTGGTCTACATAGATCAAATGAATATCTTTAATCTTATTTTTTTCTGCCAATTTTTCAACAGTTGTATTGTATTTTTCAGCGATTCCTGATAGAGTGTCACCTGATTTTACTGTGTAAGTTGTTGTTTCTTGTGCAAAAGTAAGTGATGGTGCAAGGAAAGCAAGCGCTGCTGCTACTCCTACAAGTCCTGTTTTAATTTTGTTAGTTGTTGATTTCATATTAAAAGATTCTCCTTCTTTCTTATATTTCCATCATACCCTACTATTATTACTGTTTCTTGACGGTTTTATGTAGAAATGTTACAAGACTATGTTTTATTTCACTTAAATAGCCTCTTTTTGTTACAAAAGGCTTGATTTTATAGGCTTTATGGGGAGTTTAGATATTTTATCATGGAATTGAGCGCTTGCATCTAATCTTTGATATAATAGAGTTAAGAATCTTTTTAAGGGGAAACAGATGCAATCACTTCGTTTTCAATCTGTCTTTGATATCATTGGCCCAGTCATGATTGGCCCATCTAGTAGTCACACGGCAGGAGCTGTTCGTATCGGTAAAATCGTCTCTTCTATCTTTGACGATACTCCAACCGAGGTCGAGTTCCAGCTTTTTAATTCTTTTGCAAAAACCTATCGAGGGCACGGAACTGATCTCGCCCTAGTCGCTGGAATCTTAGGAATGGACACAGATGATCCAGAAATTCCAAATAGTTTAGAAATTGCCCATAAGCGTGGCATCAAAATTGTCTGGACCATCCAGAAAGACAGTAACGCCCCTCACCCAAATACTACGAAAATCACTGTTAAGAATGAGCACAAGACCATCAGTGTGACAGGAATTTCAATCGGTGGTGGTAACATCCAGGTGACAGAACTCAATGGCTTTGCCGTATCCCTCAACATGAACACCCCTACCATTATCATCGTTCATCAGGATGTTCCTGGTATGATCGCTCACGTAACAGAGGCCCTCTCTCGCTTTGACATTAACATCGCCCAAATGAATGTAACCCGAGAAAAAGCTGGTGAGAAAGCCATTATGATTATCGAAGTTGATAGTCGCAACTGTGATGAATCTATCGAAGAGATTCGTAAAATTCCTCATTTGCATAATGTCAATTTCTTTCAATAGGAGAAAATATGTTTTACTCTATCAAAGAATTAGTCCAACAAGCCGAACTTGATTTTCAAGGAAATGTTGCTGAACTCATGATTACGACCGAGTTTGAGCTAACCGGTCGAGAACGCGAAGAAGTTCTCCTCCTCATGGAACGCAATCTTGAGGTTATGAAAGCTTCTGTTGAACTTGGCCTTAGTGAAAAGAAATCTCGTAGCGGTTTGACAGGTGGTGATGCTGCAAAGCTCGACCACTACATCAAAAAAGGAAAGACCCTATCAGACTTCACTGTCTTGTCTGCAGCTCGTAATGCTATCGCCGTTAATGAACACAATGCCAAGATGGGACTGGTCTGTGCAACACCTACTGCTGGTAGTGCAGGCTGCCTTCCAGCTGTTCTCACTGCTGCTATTCAAAAGTTGGATTTAACTCATGAACAACAACTAGACTTCTTATTCGCTGCAGGTGCTTTTGGACTCGTGATTGCTAACAACGCTTCTATCTCGGGAGCCGAAGGTGGCTGCCAGGCCGAAGTCGGTTCAGCTTCAGCCATGAGTGCCGCTGCCCTAACTCTAGCTGCAGGCGGAACGCCTTATCAGGCGAGTCAGGCTATCGCCTTCGTTATCAAAAACATGCTCGGTCTTATCTGTGACCCCGTTGCAGGTTTGGTTGAAGTTCCTTGCGTCAAGCGGAATGCCATGGGAGCAAGCTTCGCCTTCATCGCAGCCGATATGGCTCTGGCTGGTATTGAATCCAAAATTCCAGTTGATGAGGTCATTGACGCCATGTATCAAGTAGGATCTAGCTTACCAACTGCCTTTCGTGAAACTGCTGAAGGGGGGCTCGCTGCCACACCTACAGGTCGTCGCCTTCAAAAAGAAATCTTCGGCGAATAATTTCATCATTATGAGGAGAATCAATGTCATCTATATCTGCTATCTTTTTTGACTTAGATGGAACGCTAGTGGATAGTTCTATCGGTATCCATAATGGTTTCACCTATACCTTTGACCAACTTGGAGTTTCTAGTCCTGGTGCCAAAACAATTCGAGGTTTTATGGGGCCCCCACTAGAAACCAGCTTTGCTAGTTGTTTACCAGTTGAGCAGATAGAGCAGGCCATCCAGCTCTATCGTTCTTATTATAAGGAAAAGGGTGTTTACGAAGCCCAACTCTTTCCACATATCAAAGATTTACTCGTAGAACTAGCTGAGCATTATCCTCTTTATATCACTACTACGAAGAATACACCAACCGCAGTTGACATGACTAGCAATTTTGGGATTGACCACTTCTTTGATGGCATTTATGGTTCAAGCCCTCAAGCACTACACAAGGCAGATGTTATTCGTCAGGCTCTGGAAACTCATCATCTAACTCCCGAAACAGTTATTATTATCGGAGATACCAAGTTTGATATGATTGGTGCCCAAGAAACTGGCATTAAAAAATTAGCGGTTACTTGGGGATTTGGCGATGAAAAGGAGCTCATGACCTATCATCCTGATTGGATTGCTCACCAGCCAACAGACATTTTACAACATCTACAATTAAAACGTTAAACAAAAGACTCCCAGCCTAAAAGTTAGGTTTGGGAGCTTTTTGTCTGATTTTAATGAGGAGAATGACATTCCCCGTACTCGTCCAATTATTCAAAAGGGGAAACTTCTTCGCTTTCAACTTCTTTAGGTCTATTGATTGTTACTATTTCTACTTCCTTACTTGGCATGGCTAGCAGAACTAATAGAGCAAAACGTCCGACCATTGGAACAAAGTGAAGGAAGATAAAGGCCCAGTGGAAACCTCCATCACGCAAACGTCGAATCTTTAACGCTAAAGTAGGCAACAAAAGGAGTAGAGCCAAAATGGCATAAATACTGACAACCAATATAACTAAAGTAAAGTTCAGAGAAGGACCTTGGTTTATTTCTTTATTGAAGATAAGGATATACAGGGGGAGGAACAAGATATGATTCATCAGCCAAACCCACCAATACTCTGGACGTGTTGAGCGTCCTACAAAATCTACATAACCTTTTAAAAAATTTATATAAGCCCTAAACAAGATATTTCTCCTTTTAACAACTGTATACTATAAAGCAGCCTCATTGTTCTAAAACACTCCCAAATCTATTTTAGATATGGGAGTGTTAGATATTTGCTTAACAATATAAAGAAAACTCTAAAACAGTTTCACTTGTAAAACCTAAACTTCTTAGTCTTTGTTTGATTCTTCGAATGGTGAAACTTCTACAACTTCTTCAGTTTCATTGATGGTTACTACTTCTACTTGTTTCGTTGGCATAGCTAACAAAACTAAAAGAACAAGAGGTCCAACCATGGGAATAAAAATGATAAAGATTAGAGCCCAGTGGAAACCAGCATCACGTAGACGACGAACTGTCAAAGCTAACATAGGTAATATTAGGGCTAGCCCGAAAATCATGTAGATAATAGCAATTCCACCCAAGGCCACTAGAGCAGCCTCATTTCTTGGATTTGCTAGCACCTTAAAATATGCTGAGTAAAAAGGGACAAGGAGGATCATATTTGTTAACCAAATCCACCAATACTCTGAGCGTGTTGAACGGCCTGTAAAATCTACATAACCTTTAAAGAAATTCTTATATGCGTTAATCATAAGTTACTCCCTATTTTTTTAATTCATACGAAATGAAAATGAAAGAGCAAATTAGAAAGTTCGTTATAAACCATATCTAAGTACAGTCAAACGATGCAGACCTCATTTACTTTGATTTTCAAATAGTATAAATTTAGTTTACCATAAATGTTCAACAATGACAAGTTTGTCCAAAAAATTGGTAAAGGAGTAGCAGTTATCAAGAAAAGGTATAATTCCACTCACCTCTAACATGAAGCTAGGAATTATACCTTTTTTCTTTTTTAATGAATGTGAGTTGTTTCGTTAGCAAAACCGATAATAGCTTGCTTCAACTCTGAACCTTGCAAGGCACGGAATTCTTCAATCTTTTGATTGATAACTTCAAGTGGCATGACATTAACCTTACCAACAAAAATCTTATCCATGACTTGATTATCAACTAATTCAGTAGATACCAACAACTCCTCATAGAGTTTCTCACCTGGACGAATCCCCACTTCTACAATCGGAATTTCATTTTCAGTACGTCCACTAAGAAGAACCATTTTCTTGGCCAAATCATAAATCTTAACTGGTTTGCCCATATCAAGGATAAAGACTTCTCCATCTTTAGCATAAGCTCCTGCATGGATCACCAAACGGCTAGCTTCTGGAATGGTCATAAAGTAACGAGTCATACGGAAGTCTGTCACAGTCACTGGACCACCCTCTGCAATCTGACGCTCAAATACTGGAATCACACTACCACGGCTACCAAGAACATTCCCAAAACGAACCGCACAATAGGTAGACTGACTACGTTGGTTGAATCCTGTAACAATCAACTCTGCCACACGTTTGGTAGCTCCCATTACGTTTGGTGGATTAACGGCCTTATCGGTCGAAATCATAACCATCTTCGGTACCTTAGCGGCGTCAACTGCCTTGGCAACATTGTAAGTTCCGAGGATATTATTTTTAAAGGCTTCTTTTGGATTACGTTCCATCATTGGCACGTGCTTATGGGCAGCAGCGTGGTAAACAATGGCTGGTTGGTACTGCTCAAATACTTGAAGCAAGCGATCGTAGTCTTGGATGTCTGCAATCACAGGAACATAGTCAATTCCTTGGAAGCTACGAATCAATTCATGATAGATCAGATAAATGGAGTTTTCCCCATGACCCAAGAGAACCACGCGCTCTGGATTGAAACGACTAACCTGACGGCAAATCTCAGACCCGATAGAGCCTCCTGCACCTGTCACCAAGATCGTTTTTCCAGTAATTTCTGAGCCTAGGCGTGACTCATCTAGTTGAATTTCTTTACGTCCCAAAAGGTCCGTAATATCGATTTTTTGGAAACCACCTACCTGAGGATGCAATCCTTGTACAACCGACTCAATCTTGGGCATCTTATAACACTTCAAGCCAAGTTGGTTACACATTTTTAGGATACGCTCATACTCGGATGGATCAAGAGAAGGAATCGCAACGATAACTTTTTCAATCTGATGACGTTTTGAGAGTTCTGGTAACTGTTCATAAGATCCTAAGACTGGGATTCCACCTAGTTTTTGACCTTTTTTCTTTTCATCATTGTCCAAAATACCCACTAACTCAAGATCACTCGTAGGATGTTGGTAGCTGTTCATAAAGAGAGCTCCACCGTCTCCCGCACCAATCAAGAAGGTACGACGATGTTCCCCTTCTCCATCACCCTTTTTGCGTCTTGAATAGATCAACTGCCAAGTAATACGTGGGAGTAAGATCAAGAAGGTGCTGAGCAAGATAAAGAGAACGATGAAACGCACAGAGAATAGTGGCAAGAAGGCATAGCAAAGGAGATAGGACAAGACACTGCTGACACTTACTCCAATGAATATCTTCATAAAGTCTGTGATTTTGCTATAACGACTAATGCTAGCATTGAGCCCCCAGAATCCAATCATGATTTGATAGAAAAGGAAGGTCAAGCTTGTATAGATGACATAGTCCACAGGAGCTGGATTGATCAATCCATAAAACAAGATATAAGAAACAATGATTGAGGAAATCATGCTGGCAGCATCAAAAATCCCCCAAAAGACTTGTTTTTGTTGTTTATTTAACACTTCAACAAGATCAATTACATAATCTGTCATTTTTTTATTCATGTGAATGGTATCCTCCTACACAAAATCACATTTTCTAGTAATTACAAGATATTTTTCTAAAACCGATTAGTTATTTGCTTTTTCTCAATAGTTTTAAAAATATAAACTGTCGGACAAAGCCTGGACATAGGGCAACGACAACTTGGATTAAAACACTTTTCAGATATTCGCCATAAGAAATCTGTCCACGCGCGTGCATTCTTTGACGTGCTTGGCGATAGAGTTTGAGATAGCGAAGGCCACCACGACGTTCAAACATCCCCGCTCCCACGCGTACCTTACAAAGAATCTGATCCACATTTCCAGTCCGAGCACCAGCGCTAATCATATTAAGCCAGAGCAAATCATCTTCCATATAGAGCCCATCTTCATAGTTACCTGCCTTAAGAACCATCTCTTTTTTAAACATAACCGTCATATGATTAAAGGCACTTCTCATACGTTGGTAGGCGATAATCTCTTCGTGCTTAGTCGGCACACGACGGTAAGAAACAATTTCATCAGGTTGATCGATGAATTCTGCGATATGACCGCCTAGTAGATCCAAGTTTTCCTTTTCCATCAAGTCAAACTGCTGTTCAAAACGATCTTCAACAGCGATATCGTCAGTATCCATACGAGCAATAACGTCATATTGGCACTGTATAACACCATACTGTAGCGCCAAGCCCAACCCACGGTTTTGCTCCAGTGGACAGCGTTTGATTGGAATGCTTGACTGTGCTTCCAATTCCTCCAAAACTTGATATAGTTCAGGTGTCAGTGGACCGTCTTCAACGATAACCACTTCACTAGGCTTAAGCGTTTGATGTAAGATACTCTCGACCGCCTCTTTCAAAAAGGCTGGATTCTCTTTGATATAGACTGACATCAAGACACTAAATTTCCGATTTACAGACACAGTTTCTCTCCAATATATAGATTTTCTTTCACTATTTTATCACAAATTCCCAGACTTTCCTATTTTTATTTGAATCCCAGAAAAAAACTAGTAAATCTATCCTTCTTTTTTACCCATGATTTCGCTAAACTAAGGAGCGGATTTTCTCACACCATCTTGACATCTATTGGAAAAAGCCTTAAAATAAGCTGTTATCAAAATCAGTTTATTGAGGTTCACATGAAAAAACGATCACTCTTTTTTATTCTAGGAATTATCTTAATCGGAGCGGTCTTAAGAGCTCCTTTTACGGCCTTACCAACTGTTTTGGGAGATATTGCTCAAGGTTTAGGAGTTGAGGTCAGCTCGCTTGGGGTTTTGACCAGCCTTCCTCTCTTGATGTTTGCTCTTTTCTCCTCTTTTGCAACCCGTTTGGCTCAGAAGATTGGACTTGAGCATCTTTTTACCTATAGTCTCCTCGTCTTAACCGTCGGTTCAGTGCTTCGTATCTTCAATCTCCCATTGCTTTATCTGGGAACCCTGCTCATCGGAGCTAGTGTCGCTATTTTTAACGTACTTCTTCCTAGCCTGATTCAGGCAAACTACCCGCAAAAAATTAGTTTTCTGACAACGGTTTATGTGACGGCTATGGGAATCGCGACAGCACTAGCTTCCTACCTCTCTGTACCCATTACTCAGGCAACATCTTGGAAGGGGCTGATTCTCTGCCTGTCCATGGTCTGCCTGCTAACCTTATTGGTCTGGTTCCCCAACCATGGCCACAATCATTTCCTAGAAGGGCATGACGAGAAAAAAGAAAAAGAGAATATCCTAAAAAGCAAGCAAGTTTGGGCTATTATTGTATTTGGTGGGTTGCAGTCCCTACTCTTCTATACCAGTATGACCTGGCTACCAACCATGGCCATCAGTGCAGGGCTAGCTCATACGGATGCCGGACTTCTGGCTTCTATCTTTTCACTAATTAGCATTCCCTTCTCCATGACCATTCCAAGTTTAACAACGCGTTTGTCAAATCGTCACCGTCAAATCATGTTAGCAGTCATCTCTCTGGCTGGTATGTTAGGAATTGCTATGCTCTTATACCCAAGTAGTAATTTCTTTTATTGGCTGATGGCTCATCTCTTGATTGGTACTGCCTGTAGCGCTCTTTTTCCTTATCTCATGGTTTGCTTCTCCATCAAAACCAGCTCTCCTGAAAAGACGGCCCAATTATCTGGACTTGCCCAGACCGGTGGTTACATTCTAGCGGCCTTTGGACCAACTCTCTTTGGTTACAGTTTTAACATGTTCCAGTCTTGGGTTCCAGCGGTACTGATTCTTCTAGTGATTGATATCATCATGACAATCGCCCTCTTTATGGTGGATCGAGCAGATAAAATCCTTTAAAAGGTTGAAATTCAACTCAACGAGAAATACTTTTCAAGCCAGACGGATGTCTGGCTTTTTCTTTTAAAAATGTTTGATAAGACTCTTCACAAAACTTCCCTGAATCCTAAACATGCTATAATATACCTATGATGGAAACAACTATACAATTTATCTCTCAAAGAAGTCGAAACTCTCTCAATTGAAGGGGATTGTTTTGCCCCTAAAAACATCCATGTAGATTCCTCTAACTTTTTAAATGATATACCATAGTTACGCTATTTCAACTTTTTTACTGGTATCCTAAAAAGTAAGGACGCAACTTCAATCATTAATCTGATAAAGCTAGAATATCTAACAATCAAACCTTCCAAGGAGGTTAACCTTTTGCATCATAAAATCCTTCAATTCCCAAAATTGAAGGATGGCTCAGTCATTGAGAAACCAGAAATCTATCTAAAATAAAATCTTAAAGAACTTTACTTGTTTTAACTCAATTACAAACAAGTATTTGTTTAAAAGTCTAAAAAGACTATTGAAAATGTAGTAACATTTAAGGAGAAATTTGTATGCTAGCAAAAGCAGGGGACGTCTATTGTGTTTACAATACCCATCTAAAAAAAAACATAGCTTGCCAGATAACCAAGATCGAAGAGGGGGAGAAAAAGCCTCAGGCTGTCCTACTGTCATTAGACTGGTCAGGAGAAGAAGAACTATCTTTCTTAAAGCCACTGTACATTGATTTTATGTACTGGGATAGAGGCTTGCATCTGAGTAATGTTGATATTCATGTACCGTCAAATTATATTTTTATTGGGAATACAAGACCATTAACCACAGAAAGCACAAACACATATGCTATGTTTTGGGGGAATGGTTACGATATTTATAGGCAACTGAAATGGCAAGAAATCCCAAAAGAAAAAAGAGATTTATTTAAGAAAGCAGATAAAAGCAAGGAAAAGGTTTCATTTGCAGGAAATGAGTATCGTATTTCTAAACACAATATCAATGACGAGTGGACCCCTTTTGAAGACGCATTAGAATTAAAAGTCTTTCCTTGTTTATCTAAGTTGGCATTAACTAAATGGCACAAAAATATATATGAGTATTTGCAATCGACTCCTTTTATTACAGAACTAGTTCTTGAAAATCATGGACAAACAAAACTGGATTTTTCTAAGACATCCATACATCGACTTTCCATTGATTTGACAGGTGTAGAGGAACTTAGATTGAATGATGATTTGGAGGAGCTACTCTTATTAGGAGACATAAGCGACAATTGTCAGATACTTGCAAAGGATCATGGAGCCAGCTTACGATTACAACTTGATAGTTCTCTGCCTAAGGTGCTGGGATTAAAGGGTTTGGGAGCCATCCATTGTTCTAACATCCTTGAAATAGACTTTGCACAAATCTTGAATAACTATCCAAATCTTAGGGAATTGAGATTGTGGGGGAAACCTGGTAATATTCTTAATTTCCATAAATTATCAGAGTTAAAAGAGTTAATCAATTTTTCAACCGTTGATTTGTTTGGCTTTACTGCAGAGGATATCCCAAAACCAGAAGATTTACCTCAATTAAGCATGTTTTGGATGAGTAGCTTACCAGAAGATGCCGCTAAAGTAGCCAAAAAATATTATAAAAAACTGCAGGACAAGGGACTGAATCTTTGGATAACAAAACCGAGGAAAGCTGAATGGCTAGCCCAAAACCTAGATAATCCATTTCGCTCATGGGATGGACAAGAAAATATTTCAACCGCAAATGCAAAAAAAGCAGCCTCTCTATATAGAAAGACTAGAGCAAGCCTTATAAAGCTTCTAGAAAACCTCAATGAGAACACTATGACAAACGTAGAAGTTCTCATAAGAGAATATACTCAAGGTTTCAATAAAATGGACAAACGTAACTGTTTTATTGAAACAATCGAGAGAGAGGATATCTATAGTGCCCTAGTTGAGATCTTAGATTTACTACCTGAAGATTTAGGAATGGACAAAGAAAAATTTATAGAAATCTTTGATGAGCTAAAGGATTTTTAAATGAGAAGCCTTTCTAGTTCATTCCTGAAACGGAGATTATCATGACTAACTTTATACAGACTATCACAGTAGAAAATCGGCAGGTCGACAAAGAAAATTACTTTACAATTGGCTACTCTCCTGAGATAGAAAAATCTTTACTGTGTGTTTATATTTCTTGGATTGCTGGTTACGAACGCTATTACGAGTTAGATGACGGAGATTTGGCTCTCTTTGAAAGCAAACGAGAAGCATTTCTCAAAAAATATGAAAAAGAAATCAAGGCTTATCGGACTGAAAGATTGATTGGTTCCGAGGCTCTGAGGGATTACAATTTCAGATCTTTGCCTGAGAATATCCTAAAAAACTTGGATAGCTATCCTCCATTTAACGGATATGTCTATCAAAACGGCATTCTCTGTGCCAAAATCAAGATTGAAGACAAGTATTTTTATCTTCCGCCCATTTATGATGAGGATTGCAGATAAGCATTGCCTCAAAGTAATGCAAAACAGCCTCCAATCTTCTAGTTTTCACTAGAAGATTTTTTATATATAAAATTTTTACACATATTGCTTGACAGGGCTTACAAATAGATGTATGATGTATGTGTAGAATAATTATATATAAAATTTTTACATACTAAAAAAGGAGGTGCCCCATGTATTTTCCAACATCATCGGCCTTGATTGAATTTCTCATCTTGGCCATCCTAGAACAAGGGGATTCCTATGGTTATGAGATTAGCCAAACCATTAAACTCATTGCCAAAATCAAGGAATCTACCCTCTACCCCATCTTGAAAAAACTGGATACCAACCGCTATCTGACTACATACTCTCGCGAATACCAAGGTCGGATGCGCAAGTACTACTCCTTGACAGAAATCGGAGAGGAGCAACTCTTTGTCCTTCGAGAAGAATGGACACTCTACACTGACACTATCAACGGCATCATAGAAGGGAGCATTCGCCATGACAAGAACTGAATATTTGAATCAGCTTGAAGCCTATCTGATGAAGCTGCCTCAATCTGATCGTATCGAAGCCATGGACTACTTCAAAGAACTCTTTGATGATGCTGGGCCAGAAGGTGAGGAGGAGCTTATCGCTAGCCTGGGAAGTCCAAAAGAAGCTGCCCATGATGTCCTGACTACACTTCTTGATAAGAAAATCAACGAAGAAAATTCCAGCAAGAACGACCGCCATATTTTACGCATCGCTCTACTAGCCCTTCTTGCAGCTCCTATCGGAATTCCGGTCGGAATTGCTCTTCTCATGGCTATCATCGGCATTTTTATCGCCGCTGTCAGCGTACTTATTGCCTTCTTTGCTGTTTCAGCAGCTGGAATGGTTCTCGGAGCTGTTCTCCTATTTGAAAGCTTCTACATTCTAGCTGAATCTACATCTGCTTTTATTCTGATTTTTGGTGGAGGTTTACTGGCAATCGGAGCTTCGTCCCTAGTTTTGCTAGCAACTTCCTATGTAGCACGTTTCTTTGGATTACTAGTCCTTCGACTTATCCAATGGATTCTTAATAGAGGAAAGAGAGGTGAAAGACATGCGTAAATGGACAAAAGGATTTCTTATCTTTGGTGTTGTTACTAGTATCATTGGTTTTTCCATGATGATCATCGGGATCCAAACAGATGGTGTCAGAAGCCTCCTTGCAATGTCTCAAAATCCAGTATTTGAAAGTCGAATGGAAGAACTCGTTTTTGATCAAGATATTGAAAATCTAAACATCTCACTAACAGAACATTCGCTCGTCATTACGGAGTCAAACGATGATAAGATTCACCTTCAGTATCATCCAACCATCTCTGAAAAAGAAAATCTTCAACACTCTATCAAAGAGAAAAGTCTTGAAATAACTGACACCAAGTCAACTACACGTCGCTCTATAGGTTCTAGTATCGAGGGTATTCTCTATATCGCAAGCGGAATTTCTAGTCGCAATGATGAAGTTGTTCTCTCATTACCAAGAGGAAAAGACTTAAAAAATCTAACTGCCCAGGTAAACCATCGTATCCTTTCAATTGCTAATGCAAAACTCAGCAATGCCAAGATTCTGTCAAATGGATATCTCCTTCGTATCACTGATAGCGAGATTAAAAATAGCCAACTAATCACAGTTGGAATTGTCAATGTATTTGAAACCAGTCTAACAGATAGCCGCATCCAAGCAGATCATGAACATATCAAGGCAGACGATATCCAAGTGCATGGTCGAGTGGAATTCGAGGCAAGAAAAGATATCTCACTCGAGTTATCTCAGAAGGAACTTGATCGAATCAATCTTGAATTTTCTGCTGAACATGGTGATATCTATCGTTGGCATCGAGACAGACGTGATATACCTACGGGAGGTAGTAAAGGTGAAGCATTAGCGAACCCTTACAAAACAGAAAAAAAAGATACGCAAGATCTCCTCGTCGCAAAATCGAATCAAAGTATCTATTTCCCATAATAAGATCGCTTGCTTTCTTATAGAAATCATGAATAAAGACAACTAGTAGTTACTACTCAAAAATTAATCAAAAAAGGGAGGTCTATTATGACTCAAGAATGGTTTGAAAGTGCTGATTTCGAAAAAACAGCCAACAATGATAAAAAAGATAGCCCATCCGACTCAGTTCTCCTTGAAGAAGATTCAGAGACAAGAGACGAGGCGCCAGTAGTTGAGGAAAATCCTCAAGAAAATCTTCATACCAATCCAGAAGATAAGGAAACTAGTGAGGAAACTGTAGAGACTGAAGAGCTCGCTGAAAAATCAGAAAAGATAGACGAGTCAGAAGAACCTGTTAAAGAAGCTTCTCAGAAAAGTCAATCTTTGGAAAGCCCGTTTTTACCAGATTCTGTATCTGCCAAAACAGCACTATTCGCAGTATTCAAAGAAGAACTGGCTGATCTTTGGTTTTGGCTACAAGGTGCCCTTAAAGAACCGACAACAAGCATTGATACAGATAAAAAACATAGTTATAATGCCTTTGCCCTGCTGACTATCTTTTCTGCTCTTAGTTTCTTCTGTGCGATTTATCATATCAAGCATAACTACTACGGCCATATGGCGGCTATCAACTCTCATGTCAGCGAGCAGTTCCCTTCACTGAATCTCTTTTCTATCTTCTCCATCTTGGTAGCGACAAGTTTATTCTTCTTTTCTATCCTTATGGGTGGATTTGTAGTTAAACGTTTTGTCAATCAGGACAATGACTGGACACTGGAAAAATCCTTGCAAGAGTACAGCAGACTCTTCGCCCTTCCTCTCCTGCTAACGGGTATTGCGAGTTTCTTTGCCTTCTTTAATAGTCTACGTTTTGCGGCTCTTCTCTGCCTCATTAGCATTGGTTTGGTACTTCTTGCCAACCTCTATACCATCTCAAGACCAAGTAAAGATAGCCAAACTGACTCCTTCTATCGCCTTCTCTTGGCATTTCTAGTTAACGGTGGTATCCTGTTTCTCTTCTTCCTAGCAGAAATGACTCTGGTTTTTGAATATCTACGAATCCTAGCTTTTATGTAAGATAAAGGTAGCGAGATAGAAAGATATTATCTTTGGAGGATCATTACTATAAAATTTTAAAAACAAAAAAAGCGAACAAGACAGAATTCTGATAATCAGAAAACTAATCTTGTTCGCTTTTTAACTTTATAGAAACTTTTGTCACAGATTCCTTATTTATCTATTTGCTAAAGCTTCAAAATCTTCCCCAAAAACTGGTCCTACCTCTACTTGGTTGGCATCCAAGTCCTGACAAAGTTCCTTTGGAAGAGCTTCTAAAAAGGCTTGGTAATCCAGTCTAGCTACTGCTTCATAGTCTTCAGGCTTAGAACCATCTCCAGATATTTTCACCAGGTCAATCTCCCAGACAAGATCCTTACCAGCCAACTGCTCAACATAAGGCACAGGAACAACAGGACCTTTTGGCAAAATAGTCTTAACCCCCTGAGCCAGGTGATAGATGCCATGAACCTTACCCTCACTATCTGGGTAGAATTTAGCACTTGCAGGATAGGCATCAGACCCTTGGACCTTCTTGACTAACTCTTCAAAACGTGCCAAGCCATTTTCTTCTAGGAAGCTTTCTAAGTCCTTCTTATCAAAGTAAATAGTTGATAGAATTCCTTGGCAAAAGGCCAAACGAGCATCCTTATCAGCTAGATAGTTTTTAACAGTTTCTTGGAAATAGTCTTCCAAATCAAAGTCTGACAATCCTTCAACTGCTTCACCAACCTTGCTAGACAAGGTTTCTAAGAGAGCTTCGACAATCTCCCAGTCAGCTCTTGTAATCAAGTCAGGAATGATTACTTGGTAGCCTTTTTGAGCATCTGCATAACGAACTTTAAAGAGAAACTGAGACTTGCCTACGATTCCACACTCGATATACTCGAGGCGATTAAGTGGTTGACGGAGATAGACTGCGTCATAACTATGTGACTCTAAGCCATCTACTAGGGCCAAGACTGACTTAGCTGTTAAAATCTCCTGTTGTCCTAAAATACTTTGTTTATTTGGAATAAAAAATGTTTTCACCATAAATGGTCTCCTTTGAAATCGTTTACATATAGTATACACCATTTTCCTGAAAGATGCAGAAACAAATTTAAGATTTTTTGGTCAAAAGCATAGAAAAAAAAAACAGCCCGTCAGGACTGTCCTACTTTTATACAACTTCAGAATGATCCAAGTTCTCACCAATCGCTGCTAGACGCTCGATGACTTGATCTTGTGTCAATTCATGCTCTAAAACATAACGATTGCGTGGATGAACACGGCACTCGTGTGAGCAGCCACGGAGATATTTATCTTCGTTGTCTTCTGATGCCAAGATACGACGGTTACAGAATGGATTTCCACAGTTGACATAGCGTTCGCATGGTGTGCCATCAAACCAATCTTTTCCGACGATGGTTGGATTGACATGGTTGACATCGACTGCGATACGTTCGTCAAAGACATACATTTTCCCATCCCAAAGTTCCCCTTGAACTTCTGGGTCTTTACCGTAAGTGGCGATTCCTCCATGCAATTGACCGACATCTTTGTAGCCTTCACGAACCATCCAGCCTGAGAATTTCTCACAGCGGACTCCACCAGTACAGTAAACTACGACGCGCTTGTCCATGAACTTTTCCTTGTTATCACGGACCCATTGTGGTAACTCACGGAAGTTGCGAATATCTGGACGAATAGCACCACGGAAGTGACCAAGGTCGTACTCATAGTCATTACGAGTATCAAGGACAACTGTATCTTCGTCTAGGAGGGCTTCTTTGAATTCTTTTGGAGACAAGTAAGCACCTGTTGTTTCAAGTGGGTCGATGTCGTTGTCAAAGTTATCATCCTCTAAGCCAAGGTGGACAATCTCTTTCTTGTAGCGAACAAACATCTTCTTGAAGGCTTGCTCACTTTCTTCGTCAATCTTGAACCAGAGGTCTTCCATACCTGGAAGGCTATGAACGTAGTCCATGTATTTTTGCGTTGTTTCGTAGTCACCAGAAACGGTTCCGTTGATTCCTTCGTCAGCCACTAGGATACGGCCCTTGAGCCCGATAGACTTACAGAAAGCCAAATGGTCTGCAGCAAATTGCTCTGCATTTTCAATTGGAGTATAAAGGTAGTATAGTAAGACACGAATATCTTTTGACATAAGATTGATTCTCTTTTCTAAGATTAAATTATCAGAATTTTTCATTCAACTATACCAGTATACTCTCCCAAGAAAGCGAATGCAATTTATTTGACTTAAAATTAAAAACAAGACCATTTTCAGATCTTGTTTCAACTAAATATTCGATGAAGAAAGGTTACCAAAAATGGTAAGGTTGCGACGATATTATTGATAACATGAACGGCATAGCCAGGATAGATACTCTTGGTATAACGAGTTAATCCAGCACAACATACTCCAAATGTCGAAAAAACAAGAATATCTAAGAAATTTGGAAAGCTAGAAAAGTGAGGAAGAGCAAACAAAACCGAAGGAAGAATCAGGTCAAGTCCAAGCTTCGAATCTTTAAAGAAGGCGTGTTGGAACAACCCCCTATAAATCAACTCTTCCATCAGAGGCCCTAGGAAAAATAAGGTCAGGTAGAGACCCAACTCGGCAAAGTTTGTCCCACTATAGCCGATTAGTACAGCCCAGCCTTCAGAGGTTGACTGTACATGTCTTGCCGTTTGAAAATTAAAAGATATGCAAAGTACAGTTACGAAAATCGTCAAAACTGTATACCATAGCCATTTTTTCTTTGGAATAACAAAAAGGTAGCCATGTCCTGTCTTGACTAAAATCCATATCATGAGGCCAATAAAGACAAGACTGATAAGATTTTTAATCCAGAAAAAATTCCCAATCTGAGAAGAAAATTGCCAGTAATTTTGGACCACAAGTGTTAGCTGAGAGAGTCCATATACGAAAAATAAGTAGGATAAGATAGCACTGATTTTAAAGAGTAGATGGTATTTTTTCATATGTCTGTAACCAATGTTAAAAGTAGAATCAAATCTCCGAACGAAATACAGATAAATATATGTATGTGCTCTAAAAAGAATCACCACCTTATCTAGAAAGTTCCAGACAAGGCAGTGATTGCAATTTTTAGGAATGAATACACGAAATCAATTATTCTTAAGATTTTTTGTTTTTCAAGAATTCGTCGTATTGTTTTTGCATTTCATCCAATACTTTTTGGTAAGCACCTTCAGATTTAAGTTTTTCCATCAATTCTGGAATAGCTTTTTCTGGGTCTACAGTACCAGTGTTGATAGCTGTATCGAATTGTTGCATAGTGTTAGTGATAGCTGAGATTTCAGATTTCACGTTGTCAGTGTTAAAGATGAATCCAAGCGCTGGAGATTCTTTTGCAGTTTCCAAGTCTTTCTTAGATTGTGCAATTTGTTCATCTGTAACGTTTTCGTTGATGTAAAGGATCCAGTTGTTACCAGTGTTCCATCCTGACATGTGAGTGTTTCCTTTGTATCCGTCAAGGACTTTAACACGGTTTTCTTTACCTGCAACTTTTTCCCAGTTCTTGCCTTCTGGTCCATAAACAAGTCCGTTCAAGAGTTCTGGGTTAGTGTTCAAGAGGTTCAATACTTCCATTGCTTTTTCTTTGTTCTTAGAGTTGTTTGAGATTACAAAGTTAGCAACTTGAGTTGTTTGGTTTTTCTTGATGAAGTTAGTAAATGGTTTGATTTGGATGTCTCTGTTAGCAACACGAGAAAGCAAGCTGCTACCGTAGTCAGCTGGTCCTACTGTTTCTTCGCGAGCAAACCAAGTATCTTGAGTAAGGTCATATGAAGTTTCGCTTGTTGCTACGTCTTTTGGAATGTATCCTGCTTCATAGAATTTGTGAAGAGTCTTCAAGTGTTCTACGAAACGAGGAACTTCGTAACGGTTTACGATCTTAGTAGTGTCGCCTTCAAGATCGATGACGAATGGAAGTCCGTTTGCAACTGGGTAGTCAAAGTTTTCTGATGGAATAAAGTTTTTACCAACAGCAAATGGCATTACATCTGGAGCTTTTTCTTTGATTTGTTTCAATACTGGTTCAAGTGTTTCGTATGAAGTTACACCTGAGATATCAATTCCATATTTTTCAAGAAGTGGGCCGTTGAAGGCAAAGTTTTGTGAAGATGCAACGTTGGCTGCTACTGGAACAGAATAGATCTTACCGTTTACAGTGTTACCTTTGATGTAAGCTGGGTCAAGTGCTTTGTAAAGGTCAGCTCCTTCTTTCTTGTACAATTCTGTCAAGTCAGCATAAGCACCTTTTTGAGCGTTTACGACATAGTTATCTGCAAAGGCGATATCATAGTTTTCACCTGATGAAGTGATAACTGACATTTTCTTGCTGTAGTCACCCCAACCAAGGTATTGGATATCCAATTTAGCGCCAACTTTTTCTCCGATGATTTTGTTTGCATTTTCTAGCAATTCGTCCAAGTTATCTGGTTTGTCACCGATTTGATACATTTTGATAACAGTCTTATCACCTGAAGATGATGATTCAGCAGCTTTTTGGTTGTTTCCTTTAAGGTTTCCACAAGCTGCAAGGCTAGCAGCTAAAGCGACAAGGCTAGCAGATGCAAAAGCATATTTTTTCCAGTTTTTCATTATAAAAACTCCTTTTTTTATTTTTAAAGTTATTAACAAAATTAGATTCTTGATTTTCCTTTGCCAGAAAAATCAGAGTTAGAAAAGAAACATTGTTTCTTAAATATCCTTACTCTTTAACACCACCGATAGTCAAACCTTTTACAAAGTAGCGTTGGAAGAATGGGTAGAGGATCGCAATCGGAACAGTCGCAACTACGACCATAGCCATACGACCTGTTTCTTTTGGTAGGGCAACCGCAAGTTGTCCTGACATACCAACTGACTTAGCAATGTAATCCATGTTGTTTTGAATTTGCATAAGCAAATATTGCAACGGATACAAGTTATCACTCTTGATGTAAAGAAGGGCGTTAAACCAGTCATTCCAGAAGCCAAGCGCTGTCAATAGTGTGATCGTTGCGATACCTGGTAATGACAGTGGCAAACAGATTTGGAAGAAGATACGAGCTTCACTAGCTCCATCGATACGAGCTGATTCGAGGATTGCTTCTGGGATGGTTTTCTTGAAGAAAGAACGCATCAACATGATGTTGAATGGTGATAGAAGCATTGGAACAATCAAGGCCCAAATGGTATCACCAAGGTGAAGCAATTGTGTCACCACAATATAGCCTGGTACCAAACCAGCGTTGAACAACATACTAAGAAGAGCGAAGATTGTAAAGAATTTACGATACTTAAATGTTGAACGCGAGATGGCATAGGCATAAGTTGTCGTGATAAAGACGTTTGTCAATGTACCGACAACTGTCACAAACACTGAGATAAAGAGTGCTTGTAAAATCTTATCTTTGAACTGAGCCAAAAACTCAAAACCATCTAATCCAAACTGTGATGGGAAGAAGCTATATCCATATTGAACGATACTCTTCTCATCTGTAACTGAGATAATGATTACAAAGATGAAAGGCAAGATACAAGAGAAGGCCAGCAAACCAGAAATGATACTAAAGAAGATATCTGCTTTCTTGCTGAAGGAGTGTATGCCAACATTATCAATTTTTTCTTTTTGAATTTTTTTTGCCATGTGCTCCTCCTTTCTAGAATAGTGCTGAGTTAGGATCAACACGTCTTGCAAGTAAGTTTGATAGAATAACCAGAATCAAACCAACGACTGACTGATAGAGACCGGCTGCTGATGCCATACCGATATCTGCTGTCTGAGTCAAACCGTTAAAGACGTAGACGTCCAATACGTTTGTTACACTATAGAGCTGACCAGCGTTGTGAGGGATTTGGTAGAAAAGACCGAAGTCTGCACGGAAGATGTTTCCGACTGCAAGGATGGTCAATACTGTCACAAGTGGTGTCAACTGAGGAATCGTTACGTTGCGGATACGTTGCCATTTGCTAGCACCGTCCACTGTTGCTGCTTCGTAGTAAGTTGGATCAATACCCATGATTGTTGCATAGTACATAACACTACTGTATCCAAAGCCTTTCCAAATTCCTAGGAAGAGGAGAAGATAAGGCCAGATACTGATGTCAGCGTAGAAGTTAATCCCCTTCATGCCAAGAGCTTCTAAGGTGTGGTTAATAAGCCCTTTATCGATATTTAGGAAAGCATCTGTAAAGAAACTGATGATAACCCAAGATAGGAAGTAAGGGAATAACATAGATGTTTGGTAGATTTTAACCATTTTCTTAGAGCGAAGTTCACTAAGGATAATAGCGATACCAACTGACACGATCAAACCGATAAAGATAAATCCAAGGTTGTAAAGGACAGTGTTTCGAGTGATGACAAAGGCATCTTTGGAACTAAACAAGAATTTAAAGTTATCTAGTCCGACCCATTTACTATTTATAATACTGTGAACGAATCCTTCACCAGTCATATGGTAGTCTTTGAAGGCAACCACATTTCCAAATACTGGGATGTAGAAGAATAAAATCAACCATAATGTCCCTGGTAAAACCATTAAGAGAAAAATCCAATTATCTCTCAAAGTTTTTGAAAACTTGTTCATAATTTCCTCCCTTTTTATTTTTCTAAAACTTGATAATCTCACAATTTTTAGATTTGATAACGTTTACAAAAATAGTATACTCTTATTTTAAGGATAGTTTAAACTACTAATTATAGAAAAAACTCCACAAATTATTTTATGTGGAGAACTTTTTTATATAAGAATAGTTTTCACGAGAAACTTTTTTCCTGAATAGAGTTTTTCTAGGTCGTATAAATAGTCGAAGCTGTCGCAATGGTATGCCACTGGTTGGCTGTTGTTGCTGCGAAGTCCTTGTCTGCGTAGAAGTCAGTAAATGGAAGAATCTCTACTTCTAGTTCGTCAATACGAGAGATTTCGCCTGCTAGGTAGTTTTCAATGCGACTTTCTGCTCGCTTGATCCGCTGCAAGAGTCCACCCATACGGATATCTACTGTATCCAAACCAAAGACCTTGTTTTCTTTCAACCATTGCTGGCTAAAGAGCTTGTGGAAGTTTTCAATCTCACTTCTGAGTTTTGGCAGTTCTTCTCTAGCGATTTGTTGCAAGCTGTCTTTATCATCCTCTTGATAAGCCTCACGAATGCGTCGTCCCACATCCACTTTGCTACTTAAAATAGCATTCAACTGGGCCTGAGTTTCGAAAAGATAAGCGTAGGTACCTGCTTTTTCTTTGATAGCAGCAAGAGTCACAGCTGCCTGGGCAAAGTGCGGTTTGTCTTGTTCAGGTGTCATGTGCTTATCAAGAATTGGGCAAAGAATATCCTGGTAAAAGACATAGCGGTTGGGATTGATGCCACTGAGATTATCTGGTAGGTCTGGCAAGAGATTGGCAAGATCAAGCTGCATAAAGTCCTCAACCGATAGACCTGTATTGGTCTTGAAATGATCTGACAAACGGTCTAAATCGTTGCGGTAGCTGAGTTCTGCCCAGATTTGTAGACTTGGCAGAATAGAGAACTGAGCTGTTTCACCACCATTATCTCCCCAACCAGTCACAATGACTTCCTTGATCTGATTAGCACGGCAGGCTTTGTTAGCTTCGACAGCGATGAGACGACTGAAATGGTTGTGTGGTGTGAAACCAATCCACTTCCAAGCACCACCTGCAAAGGCAATATCCTGGCTAATCTTGTGGTGGTTACCGAAGTTACGGTTGTATTTTTCTTCGCTATCCTGATAATAATCCCAGTAAACCAAGGTCACACGGTCTTTTAGACGATCTAAGTAAATACGAGTTTCTTCTGGAATTTCAACATCACGGTCGTACTGGCCATCTGCTGACATGAGTTTGAAGAACATATCGCTCCACATCTGGCAGTGGAAACCATACTTGTCTGCAATATCCAGCACGCGCTCCAAATGTTGGCACATGAGGAGGCTACGGTCCACAACACCGTTTAAGATAAGATATCGTCCCAAACCAACCAAGTGGGCTTCGTCCATGCCGATATTGACCTTGCGTGTTTGTAGTTTAGACAAAGTAGCAAACATGCCGTCGATTAGGTCGTAAACTTTTTCTTCGCCGATGAGGAGAATGTCCTCTACATCACGAAGTTGCTGGACTTCTTTGACACCCCATTTGACAAAGGCTGACAAGTGGGCCAAGGTCTGAATACAAGGTACAAAAGTCATGTCAAACTGCTGGGCATAGGCTTCGATTTCCTGTAATTCTTCAGCTGAATAAGCCCCACGGAAATAACCAAAATAGGGTTGCCCTTCAATCTGATAGGTGTCTTCCATATAGAGCTCAAAGGTTGAATAACCCATGAGAGCCAAGACTTCAATCATCTGTTTGGCAGATGCAACATTTAGAACCGCATTACGGGAACAATCCGCCATGTAGGCTAAATCTTCATAAGCCGCTTGCTCCTCAATCTCCACCTTGTCACCTTCTGCTAATGCTGTTGCAAGAACAGACAAGGCGCGATAGAGTTGATGAGGTTTTCGATAGGTCAATTGATAGTTTCCGCCCTCACCCTTGATAGAGATAGAAGCTAGGTCAGACTGAGAGACTGCCACTTCTACATCTGGTAGAGAAATGTGCTTTTGAAGTAAGTCTATAGCTTGCTGTTGTTTACTGCTAATTCCGGTAAAATTTACCATTGGTTTTCCTCCTGTAACCAGTTGACAAGGGCACCGTAGAGATTGGCATCTGCCTGATAGGTGCAAGCTTGAATCACTGGAGCAATTGTATACTCTTCATATCTTTCCACAAAGACGTCTACCGCTTTTTGCACCCCTTTGATAAAATCTGGGTTCTGACTGATAGAGCCACCTAGGCTAATGACATCTGGGTCGATTAGGTACTGGATATTGAGTAGTCCTTGAGCTAGATTACGATTCATACGCTCAATGGCTTCTTGGCAAAGGGCATTGCCTGCTGCAGCCTCTTGGTAAATCTTACGGCCATCCCAATCAGACTGTCCTGATTTTTCAATCACATAGCGAACCATGTTTCCTGTAGAAGCTAGTTGTGACCAGTTATTGAGTTTTTCTGCTGGTTCGATGGTTGTCATGTAGCCAAACTCTCCACCCAAGCCATGACGGCCTCGGTGAAGTTTACCATTGATAATCATGGCCCCACCAATCCCTGTACCAATCACAATACAAGCTGCATTTTCAATCTCAGGATGAGCTAGCAGTTCACTAAGTCCAACACAGTTGGCATCATTTTCTAGATGGACAGGTAGATGGTGATGAGCAAGGGCCTGGTACCATGAAAATCCATGAATGTAAGGAATGGCACTAATTCCCTCAATCACTCCTGTTTCTTGATTGACCGCTCCTGGAACACTCATAGCAATCCCACGATAGTCCTGTTCTGACAAGCGTTGGTCCAACCAAGCCAACAAATCTTCTAGAGTTTCTGGGGTTGGAGTGCTGGTCTTATCTAAAATCTTTCCATCAGGAGTTAGACTAGCAAACTTAATGCCAGTCCCTCCGATATCAATCGTTGCAATGGTCATTGCTTTCACCTGTAAAAAGGAGCGAGTCAGTAGTTGGTTCTTACTTTTTCGCTCCTCCTTTCTGTTTATGTTTTCTTTTTGAAATTAAATTTCTTCTTTTTGAATGAATTCTGTACGAATTTCCTGTGGTGCCAATAGTCCTGAATGGACTGGGTATGGGCGTTCCAACAAGTCAAGAATGGTTTGTTGTTTTTCAGACACACGGATATTTTCTTGACTCATGTTGTAGTAACGAAGGACATAACCTTCTTCATTCTCAGCCACCTTAAAGGCTGTTGGGCAGACTTGTGGCAAACTGAGTGCCGGATTGTTAAAGAGGCTACCCGTTGCTGCAACGCTACCCTCTTGTTTTGCAACTTGAAGAGCTGTAAATGGCACCTGAAAGGCTTTGGCATGACGGAAAGCTGAGAAGCGTTCCCCTGCTTGGTGACATTCTACTGCAAATTCAACTTCGATATCACGCAAGCACTGAGCTTCCGGCGTTGGGAAGTAACCCCAGTCACCAAGTTCGCCTGAAGCACGAAGAAGGGTTACAGCCATGGTGTCATCTCCAAGGATTTCATACTCGTGCAATCCTTTATTAGATACTGTCACTCCTTTTACATCATCATACAAGCTGACAAAAGCTTGTTGGTGTTGTGGATTTTCAGGATTTTCCCAAGAAGCTGCTGGTTTATTTGGTCTTGTCACAACTTCATAGATGCTTTCAGAAGCATTGCTTGGACGAGTATTATGAGTTTTCACCAAGAGACGGATGCGGTGATCCTTGGCTGTGTTAGTAAAGCGAGTCTTGAAGCGAATCTGTGGATTGTCCACAAAGACAGTCATTTCTGTTTCAAGAGGAATGGTTGTCAACTCTTCTGAACGACCTGCATCTCGTTTCATGAACTCGATGATACCTCTTTGCTCCGCATCCAATTTTTCATCTGCGCTAACTGGAATAGTCAAGTCATGTTTGAGCAAGATTTTGGCATAGCGAGCATTGTTTTCTAAGACTTCATAACCTTTCAGTTGAGCATAAATTGGCTCAGTTCCTTTCGGCTGGAAGTAAATGTACTCGTTACCAATATCTCCACGGTCCTCGAATTGGATGAAATCTTCGTAAGCTTCATTAGTAGTCTTGTCGTAAACTGTAATTCCTTGGTCTACACTGACAGTTACGAATGGGGTATCAATGACTCCATTTTGGTAAATACCATCACGGTGATCTACTTGACCTTCGACCAATTGGAAGCTTGCCCAAGAAAGCGGTGCAAGGTGGACTGGGATTGTCACGCGCACTTGGCGTGCAATATAGGGTTGGCGGAATTTATCCTTAGGCAAAGTATAGCCAAAACTTGCTCCCAAGTCTTCAATCTTGGCTTCAATGACATGACCATCCAAATCTTCAACATGGTAATCTGGCAAGGTCACGGCTGCCATCTTCTTGTAACCTTCAGTCGGATGCAATTCTTTAAAATCACAAGTCACAACATCCACTACAACACTAACTGTATCAACCTTGTCATGTAAAGCTGTGTTGACAACGGTAAAGAGGTGGTCGCTTTGCGCTTCCTGAGTTGCTATTTTATGTTTCCACTCATTGAGAAGGTTAGTCTTGACAAAGTTTCCAACCTGATTGACCTTGGCAAAACGAGTTTCCATTTCACGGTGAACTTCGTCAATACTACAACCACAGATACTATCGTGCGGTGCATTTTGCAAGAGCACTTTCCATGCATAGGTCAATTGGTCCTTGTGGTTATGACCGCCAGTGAGAATAGTCAATGGTTCCACAACCTGCTCTAACAAGTTGCTATTTTCTTGGAAGGATTGTTTGAGGTAAATACGTGAAGAAGAGGTGTTAGCAAGAGTATACCAACCATCCGTTTCCTGGCTAGTCAACTCACCTGTAACCGTTGATAGGTGTTCAGGAAGTGCACTTTCCACTGCTTGGACATATTCGTCAAATGAGCTATGAATAAAGGTCACGTCAGGGAAGAGTTCGTTTGCCACACGAATGGCTTCGCTCAGATTTCTCTGAACAGGTTGGTGGTCACATCCGTTCATCATCAACCATTGGTTGGTAGAAGCATAGTCGCGAACGTCTGCCAATTTTTGTTTCCAGAAAGCCAAAGCTTCATCTTTATCTACTGGAATTTCATTCCCGTTACTGTACCAGTTAGCAAAGAGAATACCAAGCACACGGCTACCGTCTGCCCCTTGCCAGTACATTTCAGAAAATTGAGAGGTAAACTGCTCATCTTCAAGGACTTGGTTGTCAAAGCCGATTGGTTTGACACCACGACCAAAGGCTGCTACGTGAATACCTGATTTTTGAAGAATTTGAGGAGCTTGCCCCATATTTCCAAAGGTATCTGGGAAGTAACCAATTTGAGTAGATTTGCCCCATTTGGCACATTCAGCCTGACCAATCAAGGTATTGCGGACATTGGCTTCACTGGAAATCAAATAGTCATCCTGCAAGATATAGAAAGGACCAATCTTAAGTTTGCCTTCGTCGATATAGCGCTGCACCTTGTCACGGTTTTCAGGGCGAATTTCTAAATAGTCATCAAGGACAATGGTTTGTCCATCCAGGTGGAAACTTTTGAACTCAGGATCATTTTCAAAAAGATCAAAAAGATTGTCAAAAAGTTCCACCAACTGCATACGGTGACTTTCAAAAGGTAGATACCACTCACGATCCCAGTGACTGTGAGAGATGATATGTACAACAACATTTTCCATGAGTAAAACCTCATTCTAACTTAAATTTAAAAATATATTTGTGATTCTTTAGAAGAACCTATTGAGCTAAGGCTCATTAGCGAATATCTAGGTAATCCAAGACCAATTCGCAGAACATCATGTTGGCCCATGAGAACCATTCACGAGAGTAGAGAGTCGGATCGTCTACGTGGAAGCTTTCGTGCATGACACCTGTTCCACCATCGCAGGCAACGAGTTGATCTAGCAAATGTTTTTTCTCCGCCTTATCCGTCGTTGTCAATCCTTGGATAGATAGAGCAATCGGCCAGATATAACGATAGAAGGTATGTGAACTTCCGAGTCCACTTGCGTACTCTCCTTGGTAGAAGTATGGATTTTCAAGACTGAGAATAGTGCGACGAGTGGCTTGATAAACTTCATCGTTAACATCACAATAGCCCAGATACGGAGCAGCTAACAAACTTGGCACGTTCGGATCATCCATGATGCTAGCATTTCCTAAACCATCTACCTCAAAGGCATAAATCTTTTCACCCTTGCTGTTAGTGGTGTAGGCGTAATTTTCGATTCCTTCTTGAATCTCAGTCTGCAGGCGTTTTGCATCTGCAATAATACTTTCACTATCAGCTAGATTCAATTCTGCAAAGATTGCATGGACATAACCCAAAACAACTACTGCAAACATATTGGAAGGAATCAAGTAGCTATACTGACAGCAGTCATCACTTGGACGAAAGGCTGACCAGGTCATCCCTGTCACAGCAAAGTCTGGCCCAAAGCCGTCATTTACCAAGGTATCTTCCTTACGATCAGTATCACGGACGAAGCGATAAGACGAGTTCTTATGATCTTGTTCCACCGTCCAGAGATGAAGGATTTCCTTAGTCGCTGTAACAAAGGTTTCATCAAATTGACTAGTTTCTCCTGTTTCTTTCCAGAGAAGATAAGCCAACTGCAAGGGGTAGCAAAGCGAATCCACTTCATACTTGCGCTCCCAAATCCAGCCATTGAGGTCTGTATGGTCTGTCTCGTGGTGCCCCTTCCAGTTCTCTTCAATGTTGAAGGAGTTGGCATAGGGATCTTTGAGAATCAAAGTCATCTGACGTTTGACCAAACCTGCAATGGTTTGACGCAAACGAGGGTCTCTTTTAGCCACATGGAGGTAAGGTCTCAGCTGAGCAGTTGAGTCACGAAGCCACATAGCTGGGATATCTCCCGTCAGTACAAAGGTCGAACCATCTTCTAAAATCTCAACTGTATTGTCCAAGGTGTCTGTGTAGCAACGTTCAAAGACATCAACCCACTCAGGATGCTCCTTGGCACGCTCTGCTACCTCATCTAGCCACTCTCTGACAATTTCTTTTGAATAAACCATAAACTATTTTGCCTCTTTCAAACAGATTTTCATTTTCAGTATATAGCTTTTAGTCCAGAAAATATATACACAAATGTTAGTCATTATTCTACAAAATTGTTATATTTGAAAGTCATTTTCTAAAAGTCTCCTTTTTCTGATATAATGTAGAAAACTACTGAAGGAATTACTATGAAACCTATACTTGAATCCATTGATACGCGTTTTGGAACAGCCAGTAAACATGAATTTTCACGAGGAAACACCCTACCCTACACAGGTGTTCCTTTTGGCATGAATTATTTTGTCCTCCAAACTAGCGACCAGGAAGGTTCTTGGTTTTTTGATCCCCATCTTCCAATCTTTCAGGGTATTCGACTAACCCACCAACCTAGCCCTTGGATTGGCGATTACTCCTGGCTCTTGCTGACACCAATTACAGGAGAAATCAGCGGCGATACTCTCTTTCATCGTCAATCTTCTTATAATCTTGAACGTGCTATTTTTAATCCTCATTTTCTAAAGATTTTTTCTGAGCGTTATCAGATTGAAACGCAGCTAAGTCCTACTTGCTATGGTGCTTCCCTTCAGATAAGACAAGGACAAGGAAAGAACCTCTCCCTCTATCTTCATGCCACAGATGAACTGACAGTAGAACAAGTCGATGAGCGAACTCTGGCCCTGAGACAAGAAGGTGAAACCGAAACCAATAAAAATCCCCTCGTCATGTATACTGCTCTCGCATTTTCTGTAGAAATCCTTTCTATTACGCAAGAGGGGCAAGACTGGCGTATTGACTTGGCTGGAGCGGAAGTTCAAGTTCAACTGGCAACTTCTTTTATTTCCAAAGAACAGGCCCTCTTTAATCTTCCTAAACAGGTTTTTGAAGAAACAAAAGCAGATGCCAAAAAAAGTTGGGAAGAGCTTCTAGGCCGTTTTGATGTCGTGGAAACTGGTCCAGTAAACCGAACATTTTTTGATCACTGTCTTTATAGACTCTTTCTCTTCCCGCAAACCTTCTATGAGGTAAATGAGCAAGGTGAAAGCATCCATATGGACCTCGCTTCAGGAACAGTTAAACCAGGTTTTCTCTTTACCAACAATGGTTTTTGGGATACCTTCCGCACTTCTTTCCCACTCTTTGCCTTGATTATTCCGGAACGCTATCGTCAGTTTCTCGAAGGCTTCCTCAATATCTACCGCGACACTGGGTATCTCCCTAAGTGGCTGGCTCCTGACGAACGAGGCATGATGCCTGGTACTTTGATTGATGGTCTTATTGCAGATAGTGCTTGTAAAGATATGGCACCTGATCTTGAAGAAGAATTTCTCAAAGCTATGCTTGAAACTGCGACTAAGGCTGATCCAAAAGTTATCAACGGACGACACGGCCTGGCACAATACCAAAAGCTAGGATATCTATCTACAGACATCCATGAAAGTGTCAGCCATACCCTAGACTATGCTTACAGTGATTTTTGTATCTCTACCTGCGCATCAAAATTAGGTCAAAAAGAGCTGGCACAAACCTATGCCCACTATTCTAAAAACTATCAGAATCTATTTGATCCTGAAACAGGATATATGAGGGCGCGTGATGTAGATGGCAACTTCCGCCCTGACTTTTCTCCTTATAGTTGGGGCCAAGATTACGCTGAGTGTTCAGCCATCCAAGCCAGTCTCGGTGTCTTACACGATATTTCTGGACTTAGTCAACTAATGGGTGGAAAAGAAGCCTTTAGCAACTATCTTTTGAAAGCTTGTCAAAGTCTCCCACTCTTTGAAACGATGGGTTATGGATATGAAATTCATGAAATGAGCGAAATGGCAACAGCGCCATTTGGTCAACTAGCCATTTCAAACCAACCAAGTTTCCATATCCCTTATCTGTTCCGCTACAGTAATTATCCCCAATATACCAGTCTCTTAATCAAGACTCTCCGTCAAAAAGCCTTTCGAGCTGGCTGGGATGCTTATCCAGGAGATGAGGATAACGGTAGTTTATCGGCTTGGTATGTCTGGTCCACTCTTGGGCTTTACCCAACCTGCCCAGGAAAAGCAAGCTATGATCTTGGGATTCCGCTCTTTGATCACCTTCGTGTCTATCTTGCAGAAAAAAACCAGTGGTTGGATGTTCGTACTCAGCAAAATCATGAACACTTCCACTTTGTACAAGACTGCCATCTTGACGGAAAAGAAGTTCAGAGTATTGGTCACCAGGATTTGCTAAACGCCCAATCTCTCGACTTTACCCTCAGCTGGTTACCAAATCACTAATAGTTCAAATCCCTTTGTCTTGTACAAGGGGATTTTCTGATTTATACCAAATCCTCCACAAAGTTATCCACAGATTGTGTATAACTTTCAATCAACTTTCAAATCAATTTCATGTACTTCCAAACGATTTCTCTCAACCATTTTTTTGACATTCTAAAGTAAAACACCCTCAATATCCTGTTCTATCAGTTTTTATAACCGACTAGCTTAGTACTCAACTCACACATTCTATCTCTTTTTTCTAAACTAACATTTAGAAAACAATTGTTTATTTCACAAAGTTATCCACAGATTGTGTATAACTTTTACTCAATTACAAACTCCAGCTGATAAATTCCCCCTACATTTTTTATAGGAAATTTCGGATTTTGTTAGGCGCTTTCAAAAAAACATGATATACTGAATTAATAGAAAAGGAGACATTATGAAAAAAGATCAACACCAACTTAATTGGCTGATGGTTTCTCTGATTGCCTTCAACATGGTTTGGGGGCTAGGAAACGTCGTCAACAACTATTCTCAACAGGGAATTTCAGTCGTCGTATCTTGGGTTTTAATCCTCGCACTCTACTTTATCCCTTATTCTCTCATCGTTGGACAACTAGGTTCTACCTTCAAGGAGAGCGGAAGCGGTGTTAGTGACTGGGTTGAAAAAACATCAACCAAACGTCTCGCCTACTTTGCTGCTTGGACCTACTGGGTTGTGCATATCCCTTATCTCGCACAAAAACCTCAAGGAATTCTAATTCCGCTTGGTTGGGCCTTGCAAGGTAACGGACAATTCCTTAAACAAATCGACATCCACTGGATCGTTATTCTCTGCTTGCTAATCTTTGGACTTTTCCTCTACCTTTCTACAAAGGGATTGGCAACTCTAAAAGTCATTGGTAGCTTAGCAGGAAGTGCTATGTTGGTTATGTCTTTACTCTTCGTGCTTTTGGCTGTCGGTCTGCCTTTCATCAAGCCAGATATTCAGTTTGCGACACCACACATGGATCAACTAAGCACCTATATTCCAAACTTTGATTTTTCTTATTTTACAACAATCTCACTACTAGTCTTTGCAGTTGGGGGTTGTGAAAAAATTTCCCCTTATGTGAATCAAACTCGCAACCCTGCAAAAGAATTTCCAAAAGGTATGATTGTCATGGCCATCATGGTTGGTCTCTCTGCTATCCTCGGATCAGTTGCAATGGGAATGCTATTTGATGGCAATAACATCCCTGAAGATCTCATGCGTAATGGTGCTTATCAAGCCTTCCAAATGCTAGGAAATTCTTGGGGCGTTGGAAACCTCTTTGTCGTAATCTATGCTCTTACAAACATGGTCGGACAAATCGCAGCACTTGCCTTCTCCATTGACGCACCATTACAAATCCTTCTCAATAACGCTGATGAAAACTACATCCCAAGCTGGCTTCGCAAACGTACTGAAAAAGGTGTCCTCATTAACGGCTACCTTCTTACAGGTGTCCTCGTTAGCCTTATCATCATCCTTCCAATTTTTGGTATTCAGGAAATTGACGGACTTGTAAAATGGATGACCAACCTCAATTCGATCGTAATGCCAATGCGTTACCTCTGGGTATTCCTTGCCTATATGATGCTCAATCGTGCTTGGAAAACATACAAAAATGCCGAATACAAGTTTGTGAATAATCCTAAACTTGGTTTTGTTATCGGTACTTGGTGTTTCCTCTTCACTGCCTTTGCTTGTATCCTTGGTATGGTTCCAAAAATTAACTACGCTGAGAATCCAACTGCTTGGCAATTCTCTCTTCTTACAAACATCTTAACCCCAATTATTCTGATTGGATTAGGTGTGATTCTACCAGTACTTGCCAAAAAAGAACAAAAGAAACAAATCAAGTAAGTCTACTACTAGCTGGATAAAATCGCTTTTATCTTTTCTTGCAAAATTTTCTCAGCAAAAATCCCCTTAAACGTTACTGTTCAAGGGGATTTCTTTTTGTTTAATAGTCTATTTTTTACTTGGCCTCATACCAAGTGACGCCTTCATTTTCATCAGCAATGAGGGGCACACTGAGTTGAATGGCATCTTCCATGGTTTGTTTGACAAGTTTTTTGATGGCAGCTAATTCTGACTTAGGCACTTCAAGAACGATTTCATCGTGTACTTGTAACAGCATCTTGGTTTTATAACCACCCTCGACCAAGGCTTTATCTAGCTGAATCATAGCGATTTTGAGAATATCTGCAGCCGATCCTTGGATAGGTGAGTTGATGGCTGTACGTTCCGCAAAACCACGAATGTTAAAGTTGCGCGAATTGATATCTGGCAACTCACGACGACGTTTGAAGAGAGTCTCTACATAACCCTTATCACGCGCTTCACGCACCACTTCATCCATGTAGTTTTTGATCCCTGGGAAGCGTTCAAAGTAAGTATCAATATAGGCTTTTGCTTCCTTACGGCTGATGCCCAGATTATTAGACAAGCCAAAGTCTGAAATCCCGTAAACCACTCCAAAGTTAACCGCCTTGGCATTACGACGGTCATTCGGAGTCACATCCTCAGGACGTTCAATTCCAAAGACACGCATGGCTGTAGAGGTATGGATATCTGCCCCTTCTTGGAAGGCCTTAATTAAGTGCTCATCCTTAGAGATATGCGCCAAAACGCGCAACTCAATCTGTGAATAGTCCGAGCTGAGAAGGACACTGTCCTCCCACTCTGGCACGAAAGCCTTACGGATAAGGCGCCCTTGTTCCAAACGAACAGGGATATTTTGCAAGTTTGGATCCACACTAGACAGACGCCCTGTCTGAGTCAAATCTTGCACATAGCGCGTGTGAATCTTGCCATCAGCTAAAATCCAGTCCTGCAAACCAATCACATAAGTGGATTGAATCTTAGCAATCTGACGGTAATCGAGAATTTTCTTGACGATTGGTGCAATAGGAGCTAGACGCTCCAATACATCCACGGCTGTCGAGTAGCCCGTCTTGGTTTTCTTGGTATATTCGAGAGGGAGACCTAGTTTTTCAAAAAGAAGGACGCCCAATTGCTTAGGTGAGTTGATATTAAACTCCTCACCAGCCAACTCATAAATCTCTTGCGTCAGCTTTTCAATCACCAGCTCATTTTCAGCCTGCATCTCAAGAAGTGTTTCTTTTTTGACCTTGATCCCAGCTATTTCCATCTTAGCAAGGACAAAGGCTAGAGGTTGCTCCATGTCATAAAGGAGGTCCAATTGTCCGTTTTCGCTTAATTTTTCAAGTAAAATAGGCTCTGTCTCAACCAATACAGCAATCTTACGAGCCAAGTGTTCCAAGAGTTTCTCTCGCTCTGGGATAGCTTTTTTTACACCTTTACCGTAGAAGGTTTCATCATCAACCAAGTATGTTTGACCGTAGAGACTAGCAATGGTTGAGATTTCATTATTCTCGACTGTTGAGAGAAGATACTTAGCCAAACGACTGTCAAAAGCAGGAGCCTGCAAATTCAAACCAAAGCGATTTAAGAGAACCTTAGCTTTCTTAAAATCATACACTTTCAGAGGTGTTTTTTCTAGAAAATCCTTGAAAATTGGGTCTTGCAAAAGTTCAAGATTGTCTGTGGCATAGAGCTTGTCTCCGCACGACCAGGCAAAGCCAATCAAGTCATCTGTATGGTAGTTTTCTCCAAAGAGTTCAAAGTGGAAGATAGAGTCCGCACTTAGCATATCTTGACTGACTTGGTCAACAATAGTAAAGTCCAAACTCTCAGCCACATCAGCTGATGATACATTTAAAGCCTGCTTGAGTTGTTTGAAGCCCATCTCATCGTAGAATTTCCCAAGATTTTCCACATCTGGACCGCTATAAACCAAATCATCCAGTCCAATCTCAATCGGTGCTTTCGTATCAATCGTTGCCAGTGTTTTAGACAGAAAGGCTTGCTCCTTATCATTGATGAGATTTTCCTTCATCTTAGAAGCCTTCATCCCATCGATATTTTCATAAATACCTTCGAGCGAGCCATGTTCTAACAAGAGCTTGATACCCGTCTTTTCACCAATCTTAGTTACACCAGGGATATTATCTGACTTATCTCCCATGAGGGCTTTAAGATCAATGAACTGAGTTGGTGTGATGCCCATCTTTTCCATGAGATATTCTGGTGTAAATGCCTCAAACTCAGCTACACCTTTCTTAGAAATCTCAACCACTGTATGTTCATCTGTCAACTGGATCAAGTCCTTGTCTCCACTGACGATAGTTACATCAAATGAATCTTTTTCAGCCAAACGACCCAAGGTACCAATGATATCATCCGCCTCATACTGGGCTAACTCATAATGACGAATCCCAAGATGATCTAGCAACTCACGGATAAAAGGGAATTGCTCACGAAACTCATCCGGAGTCTTGGCACGACCACCCTTGTAGTCTGCATACATCTCTGTACGGAAAGTCGTCTTTCCCGCATCAAAAGCAACCAAGATATGACTCGGTTGAACACGCTCCAACAGGTGATTTAGCATCAAATGAAAACCGTAGATTGCATTGGTATGTAGTCCATTGTCATTTTTAAAACGATCCAGTTGCTGGTAAAGTGCAAAAAATGCTCGGAAAGCAACTGAAGAGCCGTCAATCAATAATAATTTTTTCTTGTCCATACACCCATTATAAAGGAAAGCAGGGAAAAATACCATTAGGAAGAGCCCAAATGCTGAATAACACTTATGAGACTGGGTTTTCTACTCGAACTCCATCAGCATCAACTTGAAATCCATCGATAGTCGTATTTACTGCCAATTCTCCAGATGCATTTACATAGTAATGTTTTCCTGAAACCTGGAACCACTGACTGGTTTTCATAGCTCCAGAACTTTCCAGATAATACCAAATACCTTTATCCTTCAGCCAACCTGTCTGCATTTCACCAGATGACTTCAAGTAATACCAATTCGAACCTTCTTTTAACCAGCCTGTCGTCATTCTACCATCAGCTTGCAAATGATACCAGTTCCCATTAATCTTCTTCCAACCGACTGCTATCTGACCATTTTCATAGTAGTACCAACTTGTTCCCTCTTTTTCCCAACCATTTTTAGAACTACTTGTTTTAGTTAAGGGGATATAGCGTCTGTTTCCACTTCGTGAAATATAACTAATCCATTTATATCCTTCTTTTTCAAAGGTTTGATCATAATGAACACTCATTCCAGCTTCGTAGTAATCA
This sequence comes from Streptococcus nidrosiense, assembly GCF_042140045.1. Taxonomy (NCBI): domain Bacteria; kingdom Bacillati; phylum Bacillota; class Bacilli; order Lactobacillales; family Streptococcaceae; genus Streptococcus; species Streptococcus nidrosiense. The sequence goes on along the minus strand of NZ_CP152419.1, from coordinate 433,332 downwards.
ATGACAGTAGCTGTCAGTGTCGGCTGATCCATAATAGCTGATTTTTCTGTGAAGTGATGAGTTCCACTGAAAGCTAGTAGAGACTGATGAGGCCCTACACTAGCATTCCCAACATCTTTAAAGTGAATAAAACCAGTCATAGAACTCGCCTTTACAATTCTACGATGATACGTTTCTGTATAATCGTAATTGTACTCCTCAATTTCAATCATGTCTCCAATCACATTAGATACCCAAGCTACGTGACCATATTGCCCTCTTGTACTCCAAGCAATCGCACCAATTGCTGGTTGCTGGTCCACACGATAGCCTTCTTTTTGGGCTCGATAACCCCATTGATTGGCATTCCCATAAGCAGCTGGTAGCTCAAAACCATTGATGCTACTTAAACGAAAAGCAGCAAAAGAGGTACACTGTCCTGAGTACATGCGCCACTTATCAATTTTTTGACTTCCATTTTTATAATAATAGGGATAATCATCTCCACGTGCCTGTGATCCATTGTTTGCCTGGTTGGCATGAACAGTTCCTCCACCAAATAAAAAAGCTCCTGCTAGTAATAATGAAGCTGATCCTACAGCTGTCTTTCTGAGAAAAGTTCCCTTTTTATGTCCTGCTATAGTAAATGTCATTCATTCTCCTTCAAATAATTAGATTTTTGAGGTTGACCTCATCTATATCATTCGAAAGAAAATAAAAAAAGTGAGAAATCTTCTCACTTTCATGATTAGCCTTAATCCAAATAATGAATCAGGTTCTTTTCTGTTAAAATATCTGAATAGGTGAAAGATTCAACATAGACATTAGCCTGTTTGTCTCCTTCAACATTTCCAAACTCAACGATGAAGAGCGATGGGTAAACCTCAATTAGTTTTCCCAAACGATTCTTTTGGCGTTTACGACCATTTTCTAAGGTCATTTCTACCACTTGTCCCTCATGCGCCTTAATTTCTTCTTTGATTTTTTTCATTTTAGCCACATCTGTAAATGCGTCTGTCATCTTGGTTCCTCCATCTTCGAAATACTTGAAAATTTATTATATTCTTTTTGGAAAATCAATTCTACCGTTCCGCGAGCACCGCTACGGTTTTTCTCGATAATCACTTCTACTTTATTATTTGGAATGCCTTCCTCCTCTTCACCACCGCGCTCATAATAGTCATCACGATAGAGAAAGGCTACGATATCAGCATCCTGCTCAATAGATCCAGATTCACGAATATCAGACAAAACTGGTCTCTTATCTTGACGTTGCTCTACACCACGAGAAAGCTGACTGAGAGCTATAACTGGAACTTTGAGTTCTTTTGCTAGGATTTTCAACTGACGGGAAATCTCAGATACTTCTTGTTGACGATTTTCTCGACCAGTCCCTGTGATCAGCTGAAGATAGTCAATCAAAATCAAGCCTAGATTACCTGTTTCCTGAGCCAGTTTACGGGAACGAGAGCGAATTTCTGTGATCCGAATCCCTGGTGTATCATCAATGTAGATACTTGCATTAGCCAGATTACCCTGAGCAATCGTATACTTGCGCCATTCTTCCTCAGTCAATTGACCTGTACGGATAGAATGCGACTCTACCAAGCCTTCTGCAGCCAACATACGATCGACCAAACTTTCAGCACCCATTTCCAGAGAGAAAATAGCAACTGTCTTGTCTAATTTGGTTCCGATATTTTGCGCAATATTCAAAGCAAAGGCTGTCTTACCCACCGCAGGACGAGCTGCCAAAATAATCAATTCTTCCTCATGCAGACCTGTCGTCATGTGATCTAAATCTCGATAACCTGTCGCAATACCCGTGATATCTGAAGTCTGTTGCGAACGAGCTTCTAAATTCCCAAAGTTGATATTCAATACATCGCGAATATTTTTAAAGCCATTTCGATTGGCATTCTCACTAACGTCAATCAAGCCTTTTTCTGCACGAGCAATAATTTCGTCAGCAGGTTGAGAAGCTTCATAGGCTAGGTTTACAGACTCTGTCAACTTAGCAATTAGACGTCGAAGCATAGCCTTTTCTGCTACAATTTTAGCATAGTATTCCGCATTGGCAGAGGTTGGCACCGAATTGACAATCTCAACCAGATAAGACAAGCCTCCGATAGTTTGTAAATCACCCTGGCTATCTAGTATCGTCCGAACTGTGGTTGCATCAATAGCATCTCCACGATCAGATAAATCAACCATAGCCTGAAAAATCAAACGGTGAGCATACTTAAAGAAGTCCTGTGAATCGATATATTCTCGGACAAAAACGAGTTTAGTCTCATCAATAAAAATGGCTCCTAAAACAGATTGTTCTGCCAGGATATCTTGAGGCTGAACACGCAGTTCTTCAACTTCTGCCATCAGACTTTCCTTCCTTTTACAATATTGTCAACCAATCGTAAATTAAGCTTCCTTGACACGAAGATTGATTACACTTGTTACATCTTGATAAATCTTAACCGGAACATCAATCAAACCAACTGCTCGGATTGGTGATTGAACTTGAATGTGGCGTTTATCAATTTTAATACCAAATTGTTTTTGCAATTCTTCTGCAATCTTCTTGTTAGTAATTGACCCAAAAGTTCGTCCGTCTGGACCAACTTTTTCGACAAACTCAACGATTGTTTCTTCTGCTTCCAGTTTTGCTTTAATTTCCTTCGCTTCTGCAAGCATCTCTGCATGTGCTTTTTCTTCTGATTTTTGCTTACCACGCAACTCACCAATGGCTTGAGCTGTAGCTTCCTTAGCAAGGTTTTTCTTAATTAAAAAGTTTTGTGCATATCCAGTTGGTACTTCTTTAATTTCACCTTTTTTCCCTTTACCTTTAACATCTGCTAAAAAGATTACTTTCATTCTTCTGACTCCTTTTCTTTTGTTTCATTAAAAATAACAGTTTTCAGTTTATCTCCTGCTTCTTGCAGGCTCATATCTGTCAAACGTGCTGCAGCTAAGTTAAAGTGACCACCGCCACCTAACTCTTCCATAATTCGTTGGACATTGATCTTACTTCTGCTTCGCGCAGAAATGGAGATTGCTCCTTGACTATTTTTAGCAACTACAAAGCTGGCCTCTATACCAGACATGGCAAGCATAGCATCAGCAGCCTTACTAATAACAACCATATCGTACTCTTTATCCTCCAAAGCTTGAGCAACCAGGATTGATGGCTGTACCATTTGCCCTTGTAAAATTAATTCATTTACCAATCGATATTCTTCAAAATCAGTGGCCGAAATTTCCTGAATGACAATGCTATCACTCCCTCTCGTTCTGAGATAACTTGCAACATCAAAAGTTCGACTAGTTACCCGAGAGGTGAAATTTTTAGTATCCAACATCATTCCCCCCATAAGAACACTAGCCTGAATACGACTCAAACGTTTCTTCTTAGAGTTTTGAAATTGAATCAATTCTGTTACTAGTTCACTAGCACTACTAGCTCCACTCTCGATATAGGTAATGACCGAATTATCTGGAAAATCTTGGTCACGACGATGATGGTCAATGACAATTGTCTGGGTAAACAAGTCATAAAACTCTTTGGATAAGGTTAAAGCTGTCTTAGAATGGTCAACCATCACCAGTAAGGATCGTTTGGTAACCATTGTCATCGCTTGATTTAAAGGAAGAAGTTTTGAAACACCCTCATCTTCCAAATAATTGACAGCTCGAGCGATATCTGGAGACAGCTGTGTAGGATCATAAACCACATAACTATCTTCTAGTACATTACTCGAAAACAACTGCATTCCAACTGCTGAACCAAGAGCATCCATGTCAAGATTCTTGTGACCAACAACAAAAACTCGATCGACACTTTTAAGTTTATCTGAGATAGCTGTCATCATAGCACGAGTTCGTGTCCGAGTTCGTTTAACAGATGCTGCTGAACCGCCTCCAAAGTAGATTGGATTTTTGGTTTCATCATTCTCTTTTACAACTACTTGGTCACCACCACGAACTTCGGCTAAGTTGAGATTGAGGAGAGCAACCTTCCCAATCTGGTCATGATTACCATCACCATAGGAAACTCCTATACTCATCGTTAGTGGTAAATTCCGTTGCTTAGCTTCCTCACGAAAGGTATCAATTACAGAAAACTTATCCTGCATCAAGTGATCAAGTACAGTGTAGTCAGTAAATAGATAAAATCGATCCATACTCACTCTACGAGAAAACATGGCATGTTTCCCAGCAAATTCTGAAACAAAATTTGCAACAAAGCTATTAATATGACTAATATCTGATTCAGACGTTTCATTTTCCAAATCATCATAGTTATCAACTGAGATAATCCCGATTACCGGTCTACTTGTCACAAGCTCAGCAGTAGCCTCATACTCACCAGAAACATCAAAAAAGTATAAGACACCTGAATTTCTATCTAAATGCACTGCATAACGTTTCTCCCCAACAATGGCATAAGCCCCTGGAGTAGAAATCGAACTCTTTAAAATTTTTTGAAATTGAGGAAAATCAATTTCTCCATCCTCAGTTGTTAAAATTAATTCCGCATAGGGATTGAACCATTCAATCTCACTGCTGTTCATGTTTAATTTAACAACTCCGACAGGCATTTGCTCTAGGAGGGCACTCAAACTATCCGTAGCCTGATGATTGACATACTGGATTTGCTCGATATCTGTTTTTTTGTAATATTTTTTCTGGAAATTAAATAGCAGAACATAGAATACGATAAATAAAAATAGACTTGCTATAGTGATAAGATTATCCTTTACTAACACAATCAAAATGGTCATAATCGTAAAGGTTACCATAGCAATAAGATACATAAAAAAGGGATTTATTTCATTTTTTTTCATTACAAACCTCTTGCGCATTATTATACCATAAATATGGCCAAAATGCGACTTTTAAAGAGGTATCCCTAGAGTCAATCAAGAGTAAAATGTCCAAACTAAAAAGTGGTTTACACTAGTGTAAACCACTTTTACAAACTAATTATTAAGATTATTTAACTTCTAGAAGACCGATATCTCCATCTTCACGACGATAGATAACATTTGTTGTTTCATCTTCAACATCTACATAGATAAAGAAGTCATGTCCCAATAAATCCATCTGTAAGATGGCTTCTTCCAAATCCATTGGTTTCAAATCAATTTGTTTTGAACGAACAACTTTTGGTTGTGCTACATCTAAGTCCTCAACTAAAGCATCTGTAAAGAGTTGACTTGTTGATACTTTATTTCTGTTCTTACGTTCAATTTTAGTTTTGTTTTTACGAATCTGACGTTCAATCTTATCTGTCACCAAATCAATAGAACCGTACATATCTTGAGAAATATCTTCTGCACGAAGAGTAATAGATCCAAGCGGAATGGTTACTTCTACTTTAGCAGTCTTTTCGCGGTAAACTTTCAAGTTAACACGCGCATCCAATTCTTGGTCTGCTTGGAAGTATTTTTCGATCTTTTCGAGTTTAGAAACTACATAATCACGAATTGCTTCTGTTACTTCTAGGTTTTCACCACGGATACTATATTTAATCATATAAGTACCTTCTTTCTAAACATATTTGTTTTTCTAATTATATTATAACGCTTTCATAAAATTTTTGCAAACTTTTTCCTCATCTTGCGAGGGAAAAAGTTTTAATATTCTGACAACCAGCCTCTAATAGCATACTTTTAAGACGATTCAAGGTAGTTCCAGTTGTATAAATATCATCAAAGAGTAAGATATTTTCTGGGGGCTTCACGCCATCTTTCAGAAAAAATGGAAACTCTGTAAGTAAACGATCAGCTCGATTTTTTGAAGAACTAGCCTCCACTTCTTTTTTAACCAAAATATCCAGATATGCTAACCCAGTATCCTTTATCAAACCCTCAACTTGATTAAAGCCTCTGCTTTTTAAACGCTCGTCACTCAGAGGAACAATCACAATCTGATAGTCCTTATACTTCTTTAACTCTTTTTGCAATATCTCAGAAAATACCTTTCTAAGAAGATAATCACCATCAAATTTATAGCGACTAAAATATTCTTTCATGGCCTGATTATAGGAATAAAGAGCCACATGATCAACCTTTACACCTTTTTTACACCAAAATTGACAATCTTGACAAATAGTTGACAAACCTTTTTTAAAACAACTCGGACAATGATTACCACCAATGCTCTCGAAAGACGAAATACAGGATTCACAAACTAGTTCCTCCTCCTTTTTAAAACAGAGCAGGTTAGTAAAAGTTATCTCTGTTTGCAAGCTTTTACCACACAATAAACACTTCATACTCCTGCCTCCTGATTCATTTGCTTAATCTCCTTTATGGCTTTCTTAATGGACAGATTGAGTCCGTCATGGAAAAATATCAGTTCTCCGGTAGGACGATCCATGCTTCTTCCAACTCGCCCACCAATTTGTACTAAACTTGACTTGGTAAAGAGTTGATGATTGGCTTCCACCACAAAAACATCTACAAGAGGGAAGGTAACTCCACGCTCTAATATAGTTGTGCTTATTAATATCGTCAACTCTCCATCTCGAAAGGCCTGTACCTGCTCTAATCGGTCTTCTGTGATTGAAGATACAAATCCTATTTTCTCATTCGGAAACTTCGCCTGCAAAATTTCTTTTAGCTTTTCTCCCTTTTTAATCTCAGAGGCAAAGATTAGTAAGGGATAGGCCGTCTTTCTCTGTTTCTCAATGTAAAGTTTTAATTTTGGAGGTAAGCCATTTTTTTCTAAATATCTATTAAAATGCGATAACCAGATTGGCTTGGGAACAATGAGAGGATTTCCATGAAAACGACGAGGTAAACTAAGACGCTTTAACTCCCCTTGTTTAACTTTTCTATCTAACTCATCAGTTGAAGTTGCTGTTAAAAATATTCTCAATCCGGTCTCCTTTACACAATTATTGACAGCATGGTAAAGTACAGGATTATCAACATAAGGGAAGGCGTCTACTTCATCCACAATCAATAAATCAAAAGCTTGATAAAATTTTAATAGTTGGTGAGTGGTTGCTACAACTAAAGGTGTACGAAAATAGGGATCCGACTCCCCATGTAGTAGCGCAATATCACATGCAAAATCATTTTGTAGTCGTTTATGGAGCTCTAGGCAAACATCAATTCGTGGACTGGCCAAACAAACAGCTCCACCTTGATCAATCACCTTGGCAACAACTTGGTAAATCATCTCTGTCTTACCAGCTCCTGTCACTGCATGTACCAAGGTAGCCTCCTTCTTATCTACCGCCTGAAGGAGTCCTTGTGATACCCGCTCTTGAAATGGAGTCAGTTGACCTGACCATTTGAGTACATCTTGCTTGGGAAAACATTCTTGCGGAAAGTAATAGAGTTTTTGATCACTTCTTATTCGCTTCATAATCAAGCATTCTAGACAATAAAAAGCACCAATAGGCAAATGCCATTCTTCTTCTATCTGACTACCACAACGCTGACAAGATAGTTGCCCCTTTTCTTTTTTCATGGATGGAATTTGTTTTGCTTGTTGTCTCTCCTCATGACTTAATTCTTGCTCGGTAAAAAGGCGACCGAGATAATTTGGATTTACTTTCATATTTCTTTATTCGTAAAATGTAGAACTTTACGCTATTTTTTAGTACAATAAAAATATGGAATACATAACTATAAAAGAGGACGGACAAGTCCAAGAAGAAATCAAAAAATCACGCTTTATCTGTCATGCCAAACGTGTCTATAGTGAGGAAGAGGCTCGTGATTTTATCACAACTATTAAAAAAGAACACTATAAAGCTACCCACAACTGCTCTGCTTTTATTGTCGGTGAGCGTAGTGAAATCAAGCGAACTAGTGATGATGGAGAACCTAGTGGGACTGCTGGCGTTCCTATGCTAGGAGTTCTGGAGAATCACAACCTTACTAATGTCTGTGTTGTAGTTACTCGTTATTTTGGTGGTATCAAACTAGGGACTGGTGGTTTGATTCGCGCTTATGCTGGTAGTGTTGCCCTAGCAGTTAAGGAAATTGGCATTATTGAAATTAAAGAACAGGCAGGGATCCAAATTCACATGTCCTATGCCCAGTATCAAGAATATGGGAATTTTCTTAAAGAGCATAATCTCATAGAATTAGAGACAAACTTTACAGATCAAGTTGACACTATGATTTTCATTGATAAAGAAAAGAAAGAAGGTATCAAGGCTGATCTCATTGAATTTTTCAATGGAAAAGTTACTCTAACTGACAAAGGTTTACGTGAAGTTGAAGTACCTGTAAACCTATCGTAAAGAAAGGAAATATCATATGGCTTTTGGAAGATTAATTCAGGGACTCGCTGGAAACTTCAGTGAGCAAAGTAAAGAAGCTCTTACCAAGGAGTTTGGACAATATTTATTAGAAAATGAAGAAATTCAAAGCGGATATAAACTCATTCGTGACTCAATTATCTTTACAAATATCCGAATCATCTTTACAGATAAACAAGGGGCAACCGGACGGAAGATGTCTATCAAATCAATTTTCCTCATGAACATTGTCAATGTTGAAATGGAAACTGCTGGACTTGGGATTGATGATAGTGAGATTACGATTACTTATTTAGAAAATGCCTTTTTAAAATCTCACAATGAGCATTTTAATTCTCACAAATTTGAATTTCCAAAGAAAACTGATATTGTACCTCTTTACACCTATCTATTTGACTTAGCTTATCATAATCGTTTGAATATGAATGGTTTGAATCACTGATATAAAAAAATCCTATCACTCCGATAGGATTTCTATATTTTACAAAAGTTAAAGTTAGCGTTATACTAGTAGCATCTTATATAAAGAGGTGCTAATATGGCAATTTATAACAATATCACAGAACTCATCGGTAGAACACCGATTGTTAAATTGAATAACATTGTACCAGAAGGTGCAGCAGATGTTTATGTAAAACTTGAAGCTTTTAACCCAGGATCGTCAGTTAAGGACCGTATCGCCCTAAGCATGATTGAAAAAGCAGAACAAGAAGGTAAATTGAAACCAGGTTCTACCATTGTAGAAGCAACTAGTGGGAACACTGGTATTGGTCTCTCATGGGTTGGTGCCGCTAAAGGCTATAAAGTTGTTATCGTTATGCCTGAAACAATGAGCGTGGAACGTCGTAAAATTATCCAAGCTTATGGAGCTGAACTAGTCCTCACTCCTGGTAGCGAAGGAATGAAAGGTGCGATTGCAAAAGCGCAGGAAATTGCTGCTGAGCGTGATGGTTTCCTACCATTACAGTTTAATAACCAAGCTAACCCAGAAGTTCACGAAAGAACAACAGGAGCTGAAATTCTAGCTGATTTCGGAGCTGATGGTTTAGACGCCTTTGTTGCCGGTGTTGGTACTGGAGGAACTATTTCTGGTGTTTCTCATGCTCTTAAAACTGCTAACTCAAACATTCAAGTTTTTGCTGTTGAGGCAGACGAGTCAGCTATCTTGTCTGGTGAAAAGCCAGGTCCTCACAAAATTCAAGGTATCTCTGCTGGATTCATTCCAGATACACTTGATACAAAAGCTTACGATGGTATCGTTCGTGTAACATCAGATAATGCTCTTGCACTTGGCCGTGAAATCGGTGGAAAAGAAGGATTCTTAGTCGGTATTTCTTCTGCAGCAGCTATCTATGCAGCAATTGAAGTCGCTAAAAAACTTGGAGCAGGTAAAAAAGTCCTTGCGCTTGCACCAGATAACGGAGAACGTTACCTATCTACAGCACTCTATGAATTCGAAGTGTAGTCTCCTAAATACACTAAGCCCTTGTATAGGGCTTTTTGTTTATCTTTTAAAATAAAAAAGGATTCCTATGAGTCCCCTCTAACAAAAGAAAAGGAAGCAGATTTGCTTCCTTACTTTTTTATTAGTTATTCAAGGCTGCTGCCATTGTAGCTGCAACTTCTGCTTCAAAGTCGTTTGCAGCTTTTTCGATACCTTCACCAACTTCAAAGCGAGCGAACTCAACTACTGAAGCGTTAACTGATTCAAGGTAAGCTTCAACTGTCTTGCTGTCATCCATGATGTAAACTTGTGCAAGAAGTGTGTATGCTTGGTCAACTTTAGTGTTGTCAAGCAAGAAACGATCCATTTTACCTGGGATGATTTTATCCCAGATTTTTTCTGGTTTGCCTTCTGCAGCCAACTCAGCTTTAATATCAGCTTCAGCTTGAGCAATCACTTCATCAGTCAATTGAGCTTTTGATCCATATTTCAAGTGTGGAAGAGCTGGTTTACCAACCATAGCACGGCTTTCATTATCTTGGTCGATAACGTGGTTCAATTGTGCCAACTCATCTTTAACAAATTGCTCATCCAATTCTTTGTATGAAAGAACTGTTGGTTTCATAGCAGCGATGTGCATTGAAATTTGTTTAGCAAGTGCTTCGTCTCCACCTTCGATTACAGAGATAACACCGATACGTCCACCGTTGTGTTGGTATGCTCCGAAGTGTTGTGCATCTGTTTTTTCAATCAAAGCAAAGCGACGGAATGAGATTTTTTCTCCGATAGTTGCTGTTGCAGACACATAAGCCGCTTCAAGAGTTTCACCTGAAGGCATTGTCAAAGCAAGAGCTTCTTCGTTGTTAGCTGGTTTTCCTTCTGCGATCGCTTTAGCTGTTGCGTTTACCAACTCAACAAATTGAGCGTTTTTCGCAACGAAGTCAGTTTCAGCATTTACTTCAACAACTGCTGCAACGTTACCGTCAACATAAACACCAGTCAAACCTTCTGCAGCAACACGGTCAGCTTTCTTAGCTGCTTTTGCCATACCTTTTTCGCGAAGCAATTCGATCGCTTTTTCGATATCGCCTTCAACTTCAACCAATGCTTTTTTAGCGTCCATAACACCAGCACCAGATTTTTCACGCAACTCTTTAACAAGTTTAGCTGTAATTTCTGCCATTTTGATTCTCCTATATTTTTTAAAAATAGGAGAGCCGGGCTAAGCCCCGCCCTCCTAGGTAATTACTATTTATATGAATTAAGCGTTGTCGCCTTCTACAACTTCAACGATTTCTTCGATTGAGTCTGCTTGAGCTTCTGAAGCTGCAAATTCTGCTTCAACTGCTGCAACAGCATCTTCACCTTGGCGACCTTCGATGATAGCGTCTGCCAATTTAGCTGTAATCAACTTAACTGCGCGGATAGCGTCATCGTTAGCTGGGATGATTACATCGATATCGTCTGGATCTGTGTTTGTGTCAACCATCGCTACAACTGGGATTCCCAATTTTTTAGCTTCTTTAACAGCGATTTGCTCTTTATGTGGGTCAACTACGTACATTACATCTGGAATACGAGGCATATCTTCGATACCACCCAAGAATTTTTCAAGACGTGCACGTTGTTTGTTAAGAAGTGCAACTTCTTTCTTAGGAAGAACTTCAAAAGTTCCATCTTCTTCCATACGTTTGATTTCTTTCAAACGAGCGATACGTTTTTGGATTGTTCCCCAGTTTGTAAGAGTTCCACCCAACCAACGGTGGTTGATGAAGTATTGACCTGAACGTACTGCTTCTTCAGCAACTGCGTCAGCTGCTTGTTTCTTAGTACCAACAAACAATACAACTGCATCATTAGCTGCAGCATCACGCATGAAGTCGTATGCTTGGTCAGCGTATTTTACAGTTTGTTGCAAGTCGATAACGTGGATTCCGTTACGCTCAGTGAAGATGTACTTAGCCATCTTAGGGTTCCAGCGACGAGTTTGGTGACCAAAGTGTACACCAGCCTCAAGAAGTTGTTTCATTGAAATTACTGCCATGAGTATTTCTCCTTTTTGTTTTTTTCCTCTTCTTGATTTCAGCTTGCAAAACGACCCAAAGGCAACAGCTTCACAATTCATCAAGAATGAGTATTATCGTTTACACGACAAGTTACATTGTATCATAGTTAAGCTTTTTTTTCAAGTAATTTTGCTAGTTTTTCCTTCATAACCTAACTTCCCAACTGAAATTTTAAAAAAATTTATTCACTTTAAATAAAAAACATCCCAACATAAATTGTTACTGCTAAATATGCAATAACCACTTATGTTGAGATTCAGATAAATACAAAATATTTCGAGTTGATAACTTAAATGTTTTGATATGAAAGAATCTACTTTATATTTTTTTATAGCAAGTGTCATATCTTCATACTCTATGTTATCAAAAAAACAATTACTAAAGATTAAACTTACCAATAAGTCTTTAACTATCTACTTGCTACTTCGAAGTTTCTTTCGGATTTTATAGGCTATATTAAACAAGAAATACAATGAGCTAGTTGGGAAATTAAACTCACCAGTAAATTCCTCGATAGTGGGATTAAACTTAGATTTAAAATTAAATAACCCACCCTCTAAATTATTTTCAATTCCACCCATATTATGAGTCTCTGCTCCACGTTCAAATGAATGCTGAGCAGTCTCAAACCATGTTGGAATAGCAGGTTGATAATGTCTAAATTCCTCATTCATTCCAGCATATAAGTTTTCAGAAGTTTTCCCAAATTCGATGGTTAAAGTTCCAGACAATGGAACGACACTGTCCCCTCTATCAATATGGCTCTTAAGAAAAGAAATTTCTTCCTCTAATCGTTTTCTCTCTTGCTGATTCTCTTTTATTTTGCCTTCTTTTGTTTTATCAGTAAATTTCTGCGCTATTTTAAGATTCTTTTCGAGTTGCTGCTCAACTTCTTTCAGTCTATTAGGTAAATCTAAGTAGCTCAGTGTGATAAAAGAGTGATCAGGATAAGTAGTCAGTAACTTCTGATAATAATCTTTGCCTCGTAAACTGATATTCTTACGAGACTCTGTTTTCTTCATTAAAAATGAAAATTCATCTAATAAGTCGAGTCCACCGAATTTCACTTCCAATCCTTTATTTCTTGCAGTTCGGATTGCCTGTCTAGTAGACTTGGATAGTTGATCTAGCGAGAAGTTTTCTTTATGAATATTAGCTTGAAAACGAGGTTGTATGTTTTCTGCCATATCCTTTGTCAAACCTGTCCAATGAACTTTGTTTTTTTGCAATTCCTCAACAATTTCAAAAGTTTTAGAATTTTGAATAGTTTCTTGGTCGATAAGACTTCGACTGATAAACAAACTTGGATCAAATTTAACCATTATTGCATGGCTTTTTTTAGCAAGTTTTTTCAATGTTAAAAGCACAAATTTCAGAAGTTCTTTATCTTCATAATTAATAACTGGGCCTCTTGGAATATAGAACATGGAAAATCCTAATGGAAGAGGCTGAATTAAGATGTTCGCTACTCCAACTAGTTGATTCTCTTTATAAAATCCAACTCTCTCATTCCCCCAAGTATCCTTTATCTTGGCCCAATCACTACTCTGCAATAAATTCCCTTGAGGATGATTTTCTAAAAATAAATCCCACTCTTGAACATCAACATTCATTTTATAAGTAAACATAATTCCAGTACCAACTCTCTTAAAATCTTGTTATTATTTCGTTAGATAAACATATTTATTCTAGCTACATATCTGATAATTTTCATCCCATCTTTCATTCCATAATGACAAAAACATTCTGATGAAAATTTTTTATTAATACTATACAAAGGGTGAGATTCATAAAACCTCACCCTAAATTTAATAATAATTAATATGTTAGTTTGGATAAATGTATCTTACTGTACCACGTGATGCTGTAGGATTAAACCATCCACGATAATTTCCGATTGGTTGAGTTCCGCTACCATCATAGTTACATTCTGAAACTTGAATACGCGTTGTTGATTCAACAGCTGTAACAACCGCTACGTGTCCATATCCACCATCATCCCAACAAGCAATCGCACCAACTTGTGGTGTAGAACCTGTACGGAAACCTGCTGCTGCTGCACTAGTAGCCCACTGACCACCATTACCCCAATAATCACCAGCCCATGGAGCCAAAGTCTTAGCACCCCATGTACATTGACCTGTAGGGTAACTTGAAGCATTTGAACTATAAGTTGGTCGTTGACTTACAGTAGTTGCTGCAGGTGTGTAGCTTGATTCATCATCTGATGATGAAGATGATGAAGAACTTGAAGTTGCTTGTACTTGTGCAGCAAAAGTTGTGTTGGCTGAAGCTGCAAGTGATTGTTGTTGACTTGCTTGTTTAGCTTTATATGCTGCTTCTGCCTCCGCTGCTGCTTTAGCTTCTGCCTCTGCTGCTGCTTTTTTCTCTAGCAAGCTAGCTTTTTCGTTTTCTGCTGTAGCTTTTTCAGCTGCAAGATTTAACTCAGCTACTTTCAATTCTGCTTGTTTTGTTGTCAAAGCTTGAGCATCGTCAGCAAGCGTTTGTTGGTTAGCAATGACTGTATTGATTGCTTCGTTGTTTGCAACTTGTTTTTCAGAGATAGCTTTCTTATCTTCTTTTTGTTGCTGCAACATTTTATTGTTTGCTGATACGATTTCACTCATAGCTGCTACACGAGAAATAGCTTCTGTGATTGAGTCAGAGTTAATAATCGTATTAATGTAACTTGTAGCAGTTCCGTTCGTTTGTGCGCTACGAGCTTGGTTTTCAAGCGATTCGTTACGTGCTACGATGTTTTTTGAAAGCTCTGCGATTTCACCTTCAAGTTTTTTAGATTCTTCTTGAAGTTTTTCGTTTTCAGATTGTAATTTTTCTTGCTCTGATTGAATAGCTGAAACTTTAGTTTGAATTTCGTCTACTTGTTTTTGAGCTTCTTTCTGTTGAGCTGTCAAGTTACTAATTTTACTATCTTGAGCAGCAATCTTTTCATCTGTTGTATTTGCTTTAACACTTGAAAGAACAGCTCCTTGTGAGACCAATACTGTACTTAACAAAAGTGATGCTAGGATTTTTTTCTTCATAAGTGTAAATACTCCTTCTTTTAAGACAATACTAGTATATCAAAAAAAGGCTTAATAAATATTACGCCTTTATTACAGTTTTGTTTCTTTCTTATAGATATATTTTTTCAAAAATAAACTGGAAAACTAACATCCAGAGACAGTTTAATATCATTGACGGAACTAGACCATAAACGATAAAGACTGTTATATTTTCAGCAGTTAAGCCAATCATTTGCGCTAGAAGAAAACTACCAAATTCAAAAGAGAAAGTCATCATTAAAATAGCTAATAGTCGAGTCCATCTATTTGACAAAATAACTGAGTTGCTTTTATACACTATTGCTCCAATAATCACAAATAGAAGACTAGCGATTCCAATCAAATGGAAGAAATAAATATCGTATATAAGCCCTAGAACTAGACAATAAGCTAAAAACAGATACTCAGATACTTCTATTGTTTCAAACAACAAGAAGATGAAGATAAAGTGGCTCACAATTTGAAAATGTGGAAAAAAACTATTTACAAATTGCCCTAAATGACTGTCTATTAAGACAACTATAGGCAAGAGTAAAAACATCCCTATCTGCTTCAACAGTCTCATGATGGATTCCCCACTAACTCTACGACTTTTAGATTCATTGGATCAGCATGGAGTTTGACCATAACTTCTCTTGTTAGATAATCACTACTATGGGTAACTGATACAACCTCTCCTACGGGAATATCTGTAGTTTTAAAGTTGCCCAGACCTCCTGTAACTACCTTGTCTCCTTGGCTGATATCACTACTACTATTTAACTGGCTTATTTTAAGCAAGTCTTTTTCTTTGTCGTACCCAATGATAATACCATATATACTAGTAGAACCGTGTTGGATTTTAACGGAGATTTTCTCCGTATTTTCCGCGTTGGTCAATAAGTTGACCACAGTAGAGTTATCTTCAACCTTTCCCACGCTTCCAATCAGTCCCCCACCAGCAATCACAAGCATATTACTGGTCACACCTTGTTGAGAACCTGAATTAATTGTCAACTCTTGTTTCCAAGTTGCAGGAGTTCTCATGATGACATCAGAAGCAATCAACTTGGTTGCATTCAATTTTGACTTCATATCCAATAACTGACGTAGTTGCTCATTTTCTTCCTTCAAACTGTCTGCTTCATTCGTTTCCTTCTTCATCTGATAGAGTTCTTTTTTGAGAGTTTCATTCTCGTTATAGGTTCTAGTCAAACGACCTAAATCAGATTTTACGGAAGAAAGCCATTGAAAAGGCTTTTGCACTATTCTATCGACTAACGAAATTCCATCTCCAGCTTTTGTTACAACTGCACTTGATTGTGTTGTTACTAAAAAAACGGATACTACTAATACAACGACAAATAGAACAATGATATATTTTGATTTTTTAAAACGGTTCATACCTCTACCTTATATTACATTCTAAGATTTTAGCAAAAATAGAATTGCACCCAATACACAAACAAATAATAGCGCTATACTGTCTCTGTTCATCCAATTTAACTGTCGATACTGGCTACGTCCATTACCACCTTGATAGCCTCTAGCTTCCATGGCTGTAGCAAGAGAATCCGCTCGTTTCAAACTTGTAGCGAACAAAGGAATCAAAATAGGAATCATAGCCTTAACCTTTTGAATTACATTACCTTCTCCAAAATCAACACCACGCGCCTTTTGAGCATTCATAATGCGAATCGTATCATCCATCAAGGTTGGTACAAAGCGTAAACTCATGGACAACATGAGTCCAATCTCATGAACTGGAACCTTAAATCTTTTTAAAGGTCCGAGCAAGGATTCAACCGCTGTTGCCAAGCTCAATGGCATGGTTGTCAAAGTAAGCAAGGTTGAGAAAAAGATAATCAACACAAAACGACAAAAAATAATTCCTGCCTGCTCAATACCATAGCTTGTGATTTTTATAAATCCCATCTCGAACAAGACGTGACCACCAGAGATAAAGAACAGTTGAAAAAGGGTTGTAAAAGCAATCAGAAAAAACATAGACCGCAAACCTTTTATAAAAAAAGATAAGGGAACTTCTGATAAAACGACAAATAGGCCTGTTGCAATGAAGAGTATGAGATTTGTAATTGGATTATTGGCCCAAAAAGCGATGATGATCAATAAAATCATTGCTACTAACTTACTACGAGGATCTAGACGATGAATAATCGAATTTCCTGGTATGTATCGACCTAAAATCATATTATCCATTGATAAACTCCTTAAACTCCTCTATCGTTATCGGCAATTGTTTAAAAGAAACTCCTCTGTTAGCAAGCCTTTGAGCAAATCTTGTAATTTTTGGAACACCCAATTGGATTTTTTCCATAAATTCGACATTTTGAAAGACAAGACTTGGTTTCCCACTCTTAACTAATTTCCCTTTTTCCATTACGTAAACTTGGTCAGCAAATTCTGCTACATCATCCATAAGGTGAGTCACCAAAACAATCGCGATACCATCTTGATGAAGCTTTTTAAACAAGGCCATCAACTCTTTCCGACCAATTGGATCCAAACCAGCTGTTGGCTCGTCTAAGACCAAAATGCTAGGCTCCATCGCCAAAATTCCAGCAATAGCAACCCGTCTCATTTGTCCCCCTGAAAGTTCAAATGGACTTCGTTCAAAGAGTGACTCATCAATTCCTACTAAAGCTAGTTTTTCACGCGCAATAGCTTCTGCCTCTTCTACAGAAACTCCAAAATTTTGAGGGCCAAAAGCCACATCTTTTAGGACAGTTTCCTCAAAAATTTGGTTCTCTGCAAACTGAAATACCAACCCAACTTGTTTACGAATTTGACGAATTTGCTTATTGACGGATGTTGATGTAATCAATGTATCAAAAACACGAACACTTCCCTCTGTAGGAACCAACAAACCATTCAAAAGTTGAAGGATTGTAGACTTTCCGCTTCCTGTATGCCCAATAATCGCAGTATAAGAGCCATCCTCTATTGACAAACTGACGTCGGACAAGGCAGCTGAGGCAAACGGCGTTCCTTCTTGATACGTATAACTAACATTGTCTAGAATAATTCCCATAAAGCCTCCTCAAGTTCATCTTCTGTAAGATAGAACTCTGGCAAATTCAAACCACTAGTACGTAACGATTCTTTCAATTGGTTGACAAAGGGTTGATCTAAGCCAATTTGATCTAAATCCAATCTAGAAAATAATTCTCTAGGAGTGCTAGTTGACTCGACTTCTCCTTTTTTCATCACCAAAACTCTGTCACTCATGGCAACCTCATCCAGATCATGCGTAATGGAGATGACTGTCATCTGATGGTCTTTGCGAATCTTCTGGACTATCTTAATCAACTCTAATCGTCCCTCTGGGTCCAACATACTTGTAGCCTCATCCAAGATTAAAATATCTGGTCGCAGAGCAACAACTCCTGCAATAGCTACCCTCTGTTTCTGACCTCCTGACAAGCGAGCTGGTTCCTTTTTAGCAAATTCAGCCATCCCAACCAATGATAAAGCCTCAGAAACACGTTTCTTCATCTCTTCAAGTGGGATTCCTTGATTTTCCAGTCCAAAAGCAACGTCGTCTTCAACAGTTGCTCCTACGAATTGGTTATCAGGATTTTGAAAGACCATACCAATCTTACGTCTTTTTTCCCAGACATTTTCTGGAGTTAGGCAATCACCGTCTATCCAAATTTCTCCAGATTCAGCCTCGAGCAAACCATCAATCAAGCGAACTGTCGTTGATTTTCCACTACCATTATGACCAACGATAGACAACCATTCTCCACGTTTCACGTGAAACGTAATGTTATGAACATCATAATGTTCTTGATCTGCCTGATATTGAAAAGACAGGTCTTTTATCTCAATAATCGATTCCATATCTAATGAAAGGTTCCTTTAAACAAATATGCGCTTCCCTTGAAATAATCATAACCAGAATAAACTGTGAAGAACAAGGCAATATAAAGAGTTATCTGACCAAGCACATTCCAGTGAAGTAGCAAGAATATTATCGCAAACATCTGACTAAATGTCTTGATTTTTCCAGGCATAGCAGCAGCTAGAACGGTACCTCCTGTTTCAACTAAGAGCAAGCGCAAACCAGTGACTGCAAGTTCACGGCAGATAATAACTGCTACCACCCAAGCTGGTGCCATCCTTAGACCGACCAACATGATAAAGGCTGACATGACCAATAATTTATCAGCCATTGGATCTGCAAACTTTCCGAAATTACTAACCACTTGCCATTTTCTAGCTAAATAACCATCTAGATAATCAGTGATACTGGCAATAGCAAAAATAACTGCTGCTATTTTATGTAACACTGGAGATGGTCCAACTGATAGAAGGAGAATAAAAATCGGAATAAATAAAATTCTACCAAGCGTAAGCATATTAGGAATATTTTCTTTTTTCATGTTATCCTTTCTTTAGTTTGAACTTAATGTTAGAGTAATCCAACCAGTTTGACCAGTTAATTTTGAAGTGTCAATTTCCTTATTATCAATTTTCACTGACACTCCTTTAACAACACCCAATGTTATGGTTACTGGAGATCCTTTAGAAATGGTTGTTTTAGCTGTTTTATTATTAGGTTCAAGAGTTACTCCTCCTGCTAAATCAGTATCCGAAACACTAATCCAGCTTGTTGCATCTGTAACAGATAATTGAAGCTCCGCAGAATCTTTAGATGTCTTATATTCCACTGATAAAGCATCTCCCTGACCTGAAACAGTCAAAGTAGTTGCCTCGCTCGAACTTGATGAACTAGTAGCTTGACTACTACTTGATGCTACACTACTAGAGCTACTTGTTGAACTCACAACACTATAAGTTGCTGCAGAAGACGCAGTTGGTTGGGTTTGAATATAATTCCACACATAGTAGGTTACAAAAATTAAAATTGATAAAGAAAAAAGAACAAAGTAAAATAGCGGGAGAAATGAATTTTTCTTTCGATTAGACCGTCTACGTCCTGAAAGTTCAATCTCATCTACATCAACTTCTTCATAAGTAATCATACTTCCCGAATCATAGGCATCTAGAACGATATTTTCATCTAATTCAACAGCCCAAGCATACTTTCTCAAAAATGAACGAGCATAAAAAGTACTCGGTAGTTTGTCAAAATCATCTGACTCCATTGCCTCCAACAAATCCAGCTGAATATCTGTCTTTCTGTGCAATTCCTCTAAGCTCAGTCCTTGGTTAATTCTTGCAAGACGTAAGACCTCACCAATTGTTTTTTTTCTCATACTTAACATTCCTTCTTTCTAGTGTATTTTCTAGCGATTATATCGGGAAAATTGTACAATCAACCATATCGCTATTATCTATCAAATCATGTCCAGCCTCTAGAACATCTTCTAAAGTAATTTCCTGCAAAAGTTTAGGAAGGTCAAACAGGGTAGAACCTGTATCGGTTGGATGATACTGAGTCGCAATGTATTCTAGGGAATCCATACTATGAAGAAATTCTCCATACATCTCAGTTTTTACAATATCCAAGTGATCCTCAGTTACATCCTCATCTTTCATAAAATTACGAATAGCTTTACGAAATTGATGAGAAAGTGCCACAGGTTCCTTTGTATCCATTGTTAATATCACAAAATGGAAACGAGGATCTACTTCAATTTCTAAAGACAGGGAAGCATCCAGTTTACCTGTCTCATATAATTTTTGAAATCTTTGTGAAGTCCAACCAAACATCATTGTAAACAACAATTTCAATAAAAGATGATAACGATACTGATCTCGATTTCCGATATCTTCATTTCCTCTAATACCGATCGCTAGTTTTGGAGAAGCCACGTCCATCCGTAAACTTTCAGCAGTCTTTACAGGATGTAAAGGTATTCGTTCTCTCTTAAACTCATGTTTTTTTTCTTGAGGATGAGATTTCTTAGCAAAATAATCTTCAAGCAGTTCAAAATCAAAATTCCCCACTAAAAAGATATTACTATTGACAGGTCTGTAAAACTCTTTAAAGTTCTCTTTTAAATCCTCCAAACAAATAGCATCAATAGAGTTTTCACTACCAACAATATCTGAAGCTAAAGGACTTTCTGGATAGAGATTTGCCAAAGTCTTGAAAAATAGACAAGAATCCGGATCATCCTGATACATCTCTCTTTCCTGTTGAATGATATCCTTTTCGCGCTCCACAGATTCTTCAGTCATATTGAAAGTAGTGACAAGTTCGTCTAGTAAATCTAAACACTCTAGAACATTTTCAGAAGTCGAGAAAAGATAGCTAGTTTTCGTAAAGCTCGTAAAGGCATTACTTTCAGCACCCAACTCTGTAAAAGCTGCCATAACATCTCCAGAATCTTCTCTTTCAAAAAGCTTATGTTCTAAGAAATGAGCAATTCCTTGTGGATATTGTTGTAAGTCCTTATCATCCACTGTAAACCTTATGTCAACAGAACCAACTTGGACACTTACAACGCCATAAACCTCGTTAAAGTCCTTTTTAGGTAGTAAAGTAACTGTCAAACCATTTTCTAAGCTAGTTTGATACAAAGTTTCTTTTACAGCAGGATAATATTTCTTTTGAAAAGTAGGTCTGGTCATTCTGCTCCTTCCATAAAATAAATAGCCTGCAACTTAAAACTGTTTGCTGCTTCACAAATTGCTTCTCTATCAACTTGTTCAAGCTTATCGATTAAAGTTTTTGTGTCAAGATTCGCTTTTCCAAAAAAAGTTGACAGATAATATTTATCGACGATAGAATCTTGATTATCCTGAGCAAGTAGTATTGATCGACGAATCATTTGTTTGGTCTGATCAATCTCCTTATCTGTAAACTTGCCATTTTTTATGTCAAGCAACTGATGATTCATCAATTTTCTTACTTTATTTCGATTTTGCCGATCAATTCCAGCAAACAATCGTAAAAATCCACTAAAGAGATCCAAATGACTTGATACCGTATAGGCCAGTCCTTCTTTTTCTCGCACTTGGGTAAATAGTTTCGAATGAGGAAAGGCTCCTAAAAGACCATTGACAAGAAGCACTGCCATCTGTTCTTCATCACCATATGCCACTGAACTATGGTAGCCCATCTCTAAAACAGACTGTCCTAATCTCTTTCTAACAATACCTTCTCTAAGAATATTAGAATAGGGTTGCTGATATTGAATGTTTACAACTGATTTACGACCTGTTAAAGGAAATTTATGTAAAAACTCTAAAACTTCAATTTCATTAAAATCACCTAGGAAGAAAATATCTATTTGGTCTTCTTTTAGCATTTTTTGATAGCTTGAAAAACATGTTTTTGAAGTCTCTTCTGAAATTCTAGAAATCAAATCTTTTGGAACTAGCTGCATTGATTCTTCTTGGAAAAACAATTGATCCAACTCTTTATGTGCAAAGAAGAATGGGTCTTCTAATTCTGATTCCAGCCTTGATAAGATCTGTTTTTTCTCGATGTCAAAAGTATTTTTCTCGAATCCATCCTCATCCGACAATGGTGTAAACAGAACCTGATGCAGTAATTCTAAAATTTGAGAAGTTAATACGTTTTTCTTACTTAAAAATTCATCACGCACATAGGAAATACTCAAATCCACAAGATGACTTTGTCCTCTTCGATAGGCGTGCGCTGACAAATCAGTTCCATACAAGGTTGCTAAACGTTTTCGAAACAGTTGAGCAGTTGGATAACTTTGGTTGGCAGTTTCAAGCATACTGGCACTTAACATACGACTTGAAATTGAATCCAAAGACAATGGAGCTGTGAAACGCACAGTAATTTTATTGGTTTTAAATTTTTTTGATTGGATAAAATGCACTGCAATTCCAGGTACTAACTCCATCTCTTACCTCCTTCTACATAGAGTTCTATTATACCATGAAAAGAGAAAATTTTCTTGTTCTCTTTACCCCTTTTAGAATTAAAATCGCTTTCATTTCTAACGAATTTACCTCTGCCATTTCAAAGTAAAATATGGTATAATACCAAAGATTGAGGTGAACTATGGAACACAAATTATTTGAAGAATTTATCACTCTCCAAGCTCTCTTGAAAGAACTTGGTATTATACACAGTGGAGGAGCTATTAAATCCTTTTTAGCTGAGCATCATGTCTACTTTAATGGGGAATTAGAAAATCGTCGTGGGAAAAAAGTAAGAATCGGAGACTCTATCGACATTCCTGACATGAAAATCCAAATCATTCTGACGCAACCGAGCTTAGAAGAACAGGAAGAATATCTCCAAGAAAAACTTGAGAAAGAACGTGTGGCTAAACTTGTCAAAGAAATGAATAAGACGGTCAAAAAAAAGCCAACAAAAAAGATCCCGAAAGCTAAAACAAAAACTGCACCACGTTTTCCAGGTAGATAAGTATGTGGCTAAAAAACTTATCCATCAAACAATTTAGAAACTATCAGGATACCGAAATTGAATTTAATCCTAAATTAAATGTATTTGTTGGTCGAAATGCTCAAGGCAAAACCAATCTTCTGGAAAGTATTTACTTTTTAGCTTTAACTAGAAGTCATCGGACAAAGACAGACAAGAATTTAATCCGATTTGAAGAAGAGCAGCTTCAAGTTTCTGGAATTCTTCAAAAACGAACGGCTACTGTACCACTTGAGATTGACTTGACTCCAAAAGGTCGGATTACTAAGGTCAATCACTTAAAGCAAGCTCGGCTATCTGACTATATTGGACACATGAATATTGTTCTATTTGCACCCGAAGATTTACAACTTGTCAAAGGAGCACCTGCTATCCGACGTAAGTTTATAGATATGGAACTAGGACAAATCAAACCCATATACTTGTCAGATTTGTCAAGCTACAATCATGTGCTCAAACAAAGAAATACCTACTTAAAGTCAGCGAATCAGATTGACGAAACATTTTTATCTGTTCTAGATGACCAGCTAGTAGACTACGGTTGTCGGGTGATGGTCCACAGAGAAGAATTTATAAAAAAAATGGAATCTTTTGGTCGTAAAAAACACTTTGATATTTCGGACCAATTAGAAGAATTGTCAATTCGTTATCAACCATCCGTAAACTTCACTGACAAGGGAAAACTAGCAGAATCTTTCTATACCGCACTTCAAAAAAGTAGATCAAGAGATTTATTTAAGAAGAATACTGGAGTTGGCCCTCATCGGGATGATATGATTTTCTTAATCAATGGAATGGACGCAAGCTTTGGAAGTCAAGGACAACATCGTAGCCTTGTTCTTTCTATTAAACTAGCTGAAATCGAATTAATGGAGAGCATTACAAAAGAATCGCCTATACTTTTACTTGACGATGTTATGAGTGAACTTGACAATACTCGTCAACTTAAATTATTAGAAACTATATCTCAAAATATTCAAACCTTTATTACAACAACTAGTTTAGAGCATCTTCAAAACTTACCAGATAATCTCAGTATATTTACTGTAAAGAACGGTCAATTATCTGTAAACTAAATTTTACATTGGCGTAAACAACAAAAAATCTCCTGTTTTACAGGAGATTTTTTATTACATTGAGTAGTTTGGTGCTTCATTTGTGATTTGCACATCGTGTGGATGGCTTTCTTTTAGACCGGCACCTGACATTTCGATAAATTGAGCATTGTCATGCAATTCTTTAAGGTTAGCTGCACCACAGTAACCCATACCAGATCGGATACCACCAATCATTTGGAATACGATATCAGCTGCTGCTCCTTTATATGCAACACGTCCTTCAATTCCTTCTGGAACGAGTTTATTTGCTTCATTGACAGAGCCTTGGAAGTAACGGTCGCTTGAACCTTTCTTCATTGCAGCGATTGAACCCATACCACGATATGTCTTGAACTTACGTCCTTGGAAGATTTCAGTTTCTCCTGGAGCTTCATCTGTTCCTGCAAACATTGATCCAAGCATTACTGCATTTCCACCAGCAGCAAGGGCTTTAACAATATCTCCAGAATACTTGATTCCACCATCAGCAATGATTGTTTTGCCATATTCACGTGCAACTGCTGCTGCATCATAGATAGCTGTAACTTGTGGAACTCCTACACCTGCGATAACACGAGTTGTACAGATTGAACCTGGCCCAATACCAACTTTAACAACGTCAACTCCTGCATCATAAAGGGCACGTGCACCTTCAGCAGTGGCAATATTTCCGGCAATTAGTGTACGATCTGGGAAGTGCGCACGGATTTCAGCAATTTTACGAAGAACACCTGCTGAGTGACCATGGGCAGTATCGATAACAATGGCATCTGCTCCTGCTTCAAAGAGGGCTTCAGCACGTTCAAAAGTATCAGAAGTTACACCTACCGCACCAGCAACTAGAAGACGACCGAACTCATCTTTAGCTGCATTCGGAAACTCAATCACTTTTTCAATATCCTTAATCGTGATCAAGCCAGAAAGACGACCTTCTTCATCAACCAAAGGAAGTTTTTCAATACGGTGTTCTTGAAGAATGCTCTCAGCTGTTTCAAGATCTGTTCCAACAGGAGCAGTAACAAGATTCTCACTGGTCATATGATTTGAGATTGGTTGATTGTAATCTGAAATAAAACGAAGGTCTCGGTTTGTTAAAATACCAACCAATTTACGATTTTCAAGAGTTTCAACCACTGGAACACCACTGATACGGTAACGTCCCATGAGTTCATCTGCTTCTGCAATTGTATGCTCTGGAGTCAAGAAGAATGGATCAATGATAACACCATTTTCAGAACGTTTTACCTTACGAACTTCATCTGCCTGCTGTTCAATAGACATATTTTTATGGATAACACCAAGACCACCTGCACGCGCAATAGCAATAGCCATTTGGCTTTCTGTTACAGTATCCATGGCTGCTGTAATAATTGGGATATTTAAAGTCAAATTATCTGCCAATTTTGTTGTTAAATCCGCATCATTAGGCAATACATGACTCTCTGCTGGAATAAGCAATACATCATCAAAGGTAAAACCTTTTTTCAAAAATTTAGTGTCCCAATTAGACATTGAAGTTTCCTCTTTTCTTTCTTTTTGAGCTTGACGCTTTTTGTATTGTATCTATCATACCATTCTATGAAAATTTGTCAATTATATTGATAATAGATAATGTAAAAAAACTATCCCTTTAATTTTAAAGAAGAGATAGTTTTAGAGTTCATATTTTATCTATTAATGAAAGTAATTTAGACCCATTGCAGCTTTTACTTC
Organism: Streptococcus nidrosiense; assembly: GCF_042140045.1. Taxonomy (NCBI): domain Bacteria; kingdom Bacillati; phylum Bacillota; class Bacilli; order Lactobacillales; family Streptococcaceae; genus Streptococcus; species Streptococcus nidrosiense. The sequence continues at coordinate 407,352 of NZ_CP152419.1, read as the reverse complement.
TGAAAGCGTTTGACCAGCAACTTCTCGAGCTTTTTCACTACCTTTTTGAAGCATATTATACACTTCACCCATATCTTTAGCATATTCTAGACGACGTTCACGGATTGGACCAAGTTCACGTTCTAGGATTTCCAGTAGATACCGTTTAGTCTTGACATCACCTAAACCTCCACGTTGATAATGCTCTTTCATGTCAGAAATTTCTTGAGCATCTTCAGGACGTCCGAAAACATCTAAGTAATGGAAGACCATATTTCCTTCAATCTTACCTGGATCCTCGACACGAATGTGATCTGGATCTGTATACATACTCATTACTTTCTTACGCAAAGTATCTGCATCATCTGACAAGTAGATACCATTATTAAGCGATTTAGACATTTTGGCATTTCCATCAAGACCAGGTAAGCGACCTGCTCCTTCATTTTCAGGATAAATTCCTTCCGGTTCTACTAAAACATCACAATTATAGGCATGATTGAATGAACGCACAATCTCACGCGTTTGTTCAATCATCGGTTTTTGGTCTGTACCTACAGGAACAAAGTTAGCCTTAAAAGCTGTGATATCTGCTGCTTGAGCAATTGGATAAACTAAAAATCCAGTTGGAATACTTTCTCCAAATCCTTTCTGAGCAATTTCTGTCTTTACAGTAGGATTACGCTCCAGACGAGCCAAAGACACTAGATTCATGTAATACATAGACAACTCTGCCAATTCTGGAATCTGGCTTTGAATGAAAATCGTTGATTTATTAGGATCCAATCCCACTGCAAGATAGTCCAAGGCAACATTCCCTATAGACTCTACAATAGTTTGTGGATCTTTTGCATGGTCAGTTAAAGCTTGCTGGTCAGCCAAAAAAACAAACATGTCATATTTATCTTCTTCCTGTAATAACACACGATTTTTTAAGCTACCAACGTAGTGCCCAATATGTAATTTCCCCGTTGGACGATCTCCTGTTAAAATAATGGGTTTATTCATCTTATTCTCCTTTGATATGGTCCTTTCAATTATAGCATTTTTTTGATAAAAAGACAGATAATTTTTTTATCAAATAATTACGATTTCAACTACTTAACTGTAAACTTTCTGTAAATATTATTTACAAATAATTGACAGATAAAAATTTGAATATTTGCTGATTTTCTAGTAGAATTAGAGTATTACATATAATAGGAGAAAAAAATTGCTAACAGTATCTGATGTTTCACTACGTTTTAGTGATCGCAAACTTTTTGATGAGGTCAACATCAAATTTACAGAAGGAAACACCTATGGTTTAATTGGTGCTAACGGTGCAGGTAAATCAACATTTTTAAAAATCTTAGCTGGTGATATCGAACCTACAACTGGTCATGTTTCTCTTGGTCCTGATGAACGTCTTTCTGTGCTTCGTCAAAATCACTTTGACTATGAGGATGAACGTGTTATTGATGTTGTTATCATGGGTAATGAAAAACTATACAACATCATGAAAGAAAAAGATGCTATCTATATGAAAGCAGACTTTACTGATGAAGATGGAGTTCGTGCAGCTGAGCTTGAAGGAGAATTTGCTGAACTAGGTGGTTGGGAAGCTGAGAGTGAAGCTTCACAACTCTTGCAAAACTTGAATATCCCTGAAGATCTTCATTATCAAAATATGAGCGAACTTGCAAATGGGGACAAAGTGAAAGTACTTCTTGCTAAAGCTCTATTTGGTAAACCAGATGTACTTCTTCTAGATGAGCCGACCAACGGTCTTGATATCCAATCTATTACTTGGTTAGAAGATTTCTTGATTGACTTTGATAACACCGTTATTGTCGTATCCCATGACCGTCACTTCTTGAACAAAGTATGTACTCACATGGCCGACCTTGATTTTGGAAAAATCAAACTCTATGTCGGAAACTACGACTTCTGGAAAGAATCTTCTGAGCTTGCTGCTAAATTGCTAGCAGACCGTAATGCAAAAGCAGAAGAAAAAATTAAGCAACTCCAAGAATTCGTTGCTCGTTTCTCTGCTAATGCTTCTAAATCAAGACAAGCAACATCACGTAAGAAAATGCTTGATAAGATTGAACTTGAAGAAATTGTGCCATCTAGTCGTAAATATCCATTTATCAACTTTAAAGCTGAACGTGAAATCGGAAACGATCTCTTGACAGTAGAAAATCTATCTGTCAAGATTGATGGCGAAACTATTCTTGACAACATCAGCTTTATCTTGCGTCCAGGTGACAAGACAGCTCTAATCGGTCAAAACGACATTCAAACAACTGCATTGATTCGTGCTATTATGGGTGATATTGACTATGAGGGAACTGTCAAGTGGGGAGTTACAACTAGTCGCTCATACTTGCCAAAAGACAATTCAGCTGATTTTGCTGGGGGTGAATCTATCCTTGACTGGCTCCGTCAATTTGCAAGTAAAGAAGAAGATGACAATACCTTCTTGCGTGGTTTCCTTGGTCGTATGCTCTTCTCTGGAGATGAGGTTAACAAACCTGTAAACGTCTTGTCAGGAGGAGAAAAGGTGCGCGTGATGCTATCGAAACTCATGCTTTTGAAATCAAATGTTCTTGTACTTGACGATCCTACAAATCACTTAGATTTGGAATCTATTTCAAGCTTGAACGATGGATTGAAAAACTTCAAAGAATCTATCATCTTCGCCAGTCATGACCATGAATTCATTCAAACATTGGCCAACCACATTATTGTCCTATCTAAAAACGGTGTAATCGACCGTATCGATGAAACTTATGATGAATTCTTAGAAAATGCTGAAGTACAAGCAAAAGTCAAAGAACTTTGGAAAGACTAAATAATACTTTAAAACTCAGTTGGATTACCCAACTGGGTTTTCTAACATTCTATGAGGTAACATGAAAACATTTTTCAGAAACTATTGGACCTATCTTATTTCTTTCATCATTCCCCTAGTGATTATGTTCGGAGTCTATCTTTCTCAAGGTATCTACTGGAACAGTGATACTTCACCTTTATTAGGAGATGGATTTCATCAATATGTTATTTTTGATCTTAATCTTCGTAATATTTTACATGGGAGTGATAGTCTATTTTATACTTTTACCAGTGGTCTAGGTCTCAATTTTTATGCCTTGTCCAGTTATTATCTTGGTAGTTTTCTATCTCCTCTTGTTTATTTTTTTGATGTATCAAGCATGCCAGACGCAGTCTATCTGTCAACCTTGTTGAAATTTGGCTTGATAGGTCTGTCAACCTTTTTTAGCTTGAGTAAAATATTCAAAAATATACCAGCCCTACTTCGATTAGCTCTATCTACCTCATATGCATTAATGAGCTTTACAGTTAGTCAACTTGAGATTAAAACCTGGTTAGATGTTTTTATTTTAATCCCCTTAATTTTAACTGGTTTACATCTACTCATAACGGAAAAAAAACGCATTCTATACTTTACAAGTTTGTCAATATTATTTATCCAAAATTACTATTTTGGTTATATGACTGCCCTGTTTTTGGTAGTTTGGTATTTTTGCCAACTTTCCTGGGATTTTAAAAGTCGCAAGTTCTCTTTCCTTGATTTTTTCCTAACATCCTTACTCGCTGGTTTAACAAGTTTCATCATGACACTCCCAACCTTGTTTGACTTAAGAACTCATGGTGAAAAACTAACTGCTATTACAAAAATAAAAACAGATGCCAGTTGGTATCTAGATCTATTCGCTAAACAATTTATTGGTGCTTTCGATACAACTAAATATGGTTCTATCCCAATGATTTTTGTAGGCCTCCTTCCTTTTATCTTAACAATTGTATTCTTTACATTAAAATCAATTAAGTTTCACGTGAAACTATGCTATGCAACTCTACTCATTATCATCATTGCTAGTTTTTATCTAGAAGCCTTAGATCTATTTTGGCAAGGAATGCACGCGCCAAATATGTTTCTTCATCGCTATGCGTGGATTTTCTCTACTCTTTTGATTTATATATCTACGGAAGTTTTAGATAGATTTAAAGATATTAAGTTATGGAATGTTTTATGCCCAATAACCTTCCTTTTATCTGGTTATCTAGCAACCATTTATTTTAAAAATCATTATTCATTTTTAACTAAATTAAATATACTCTTAACGCTTGAATTCTTAGTGGTATACTTACTGTTATTATTAGCACTTATTAAAAAACTGATTTCTCTAAAAATCTTTTCAATCCTTATTTTGATCTTTACAATAAGTGAAATTAGTTTTAATGCTTCATCTCAACTAAATGGAATTACGAAAGAATGGGGATTTGCTTCTCGTAGTACCTATGATAAAGATATTCCAAGTATGGAAGCTATTTTGGAGTATACCAAACAGCAACCAGATACATTTACACGAACTGAAAAGTTACAAACTCAAACTGGAAACGATAGCATGAAATTTAACTACAATGGCATCTCACAATTTTCATCTGTTCGTAATCGTTCTGCAAGTACAACGTTAGATAAGTTGGGTTTTAAATCTTCAGGTACCAACCTTAATCTTCGTTATGCAAATAATACTATCATTGCAGATAGTTTATTTGGAATCAGCTACAATATTTCTGAAACCTATCCAGATAAATATGGTTTTCATCCAAGCTATCAAAAAAATAATCTAACCCTTTATAAAAATCAATTCGCTCTCCCAATTGCTTTTGCTACACAGTCTCTTTACAAAGATGTCACTTTTAATGACCATACTCTTGATAACCAAACTCAATTTTTAAATCAAATTGCTGGCTTAAATGAAGAGTACTTTTATCCGATAAATCATTATACAGACTCTGATGACAATGTTGTCAATCTAAACGGAACTGATACTGAAGATGCAACTATCAGCTACAGCATTGAAGTACCTGATAATAGTCAGGTTTACCTTTCCATGACCAAGCTAAATTTTTCAAATGATAAGAAAAAGCAAGTTGACATCATTGTCAATGGTGAAAAAAAATCCTTTACCACAGATAATGTTTTTACATTTTTTAATCTTGGATATGTAGAACATAAACAAACTTTTGATATCCAAGTTAAGTTTCCAGGAAATGCTCAAGTATCATTTGAATCTCCAACTTTCTATCGCTTAGATACTAAGAAATATACGGAGGCTATACGCAAAATAAAAGAAAATCCAGTAGAAGTGAGCTCTTATAAAAATAAAGTCACTGTAAATTATAAGGTAAAGAATGAGACATCGATCTTTTTCACAATTCCTTACGACCGAGGATGGTCTGCTTACCAAAATGGTAAAAAATTACAAATTCAACAGGCACAAACTGGATTTATGAAAATTGATGTTCCTGAAGGTGAAGGAACTATTACCCTTTCCTTTATTCCAAAAGGATTTGTTGCTGGTGCAAGTTGTTCTCTTATAGCCATTATTGTCTTTATTTTTTATGATATTCAAAGAAAAAAATATTCTAGATAAAAAAACAATCGACCGAATTGGTCGATTGTTTTTAGTCTTCTTCAGCTTTTTTAGGTTGATAGACTAGCATTCCTAAAGCAACAAAAATCATTATTGTAAAGATAAGGAAAATAATCTGACTATGAATATTACCTGTCATAGAAATGGTTTGTCGAAGACCTGAAACTGAATAACTCATAGGTAACCATGGATTAATAGTTTTAAAGAATTGATTCGTCAAAGCTAAAGGATAAGTTCCTGCACTTGATGCTAATTGAAGGAGTAATAAAATTAAGGAGAAGAAGGCGCCTAGGCGAGAATTCCAGGTTGTCAATGCTGTTACCATCGCCATGAAAGCAAGACTAGTTAAAATAATCAAAGCAAAGGTTTTGAATTCGTGAACTGCAGTAAGTCCAATTAAATGTACTCCACCATAAACTAATACTCCTGCCAAACCAGCAATGATACCGTTAATTTCAAAGCGAGACTTAAACCAAGCCCAGCGACTTTCTGGATGGCGCCCAGAAGGCAATTTAGCAAAAATCATATTAGTTGAAATAGCAGCAACAAAAAGAGCAACTGATATCATATACGGAGCCATAGCAATCCCATTAACAGCAACTTGATCCGTATCAGTTTTTGAAAGACTTAAAGGATCAGCCAGTAAGTCTGCATTTGTTGGTTCAGTTGAAGCCTGTTGCAATTGCCCCTCAGCCTCTGTCAAACCTTGATTTAATTGACTTGAACCATCACTTAATTTTCCAAGTCCTGATTGTAAAATTTCAGATCCTTGAGCAAGTTGATCTGCTCCACTAGCTATTTTTTCAGAACCATTAGCTAGTTGATTTGCTCCTGAAACTAGCTGGTCTGATTTATCAGCTAATTGTTGAGAACCCGCTTGTAATTGATTAAATCCAGCAGTTAAATCTGATGTTTTATTGTTTACTTGGTTGACACCTGATGCAAGTTTATCAATTCCTGTTGCTAATTCTGGCCCATTCGCTGCTAATTTAGCAGTAGCACCTGTCAATGTAGAAGATTTTTCTGTCAACTGATTAGAGCCTTGTAGCAACTTATTGAAACTTCCTGTCAAGTTCGAATTTTTCGAACTCAGCTGACTTGCTCCTAAAGCTACTTGGTCTACAGATTTTGTATAGCTGTCAATACCAGATGCAAGAGTTTGACTAGCTGGCAATAACTGACCATCAATTGCTGTTTGAACCTGTGTTAATCCGCTTGACAAACTTGTCAATGTTGAAGAAGCAGTTGGTAATAATTGACTTGAGTGATTCTTTAATTGAGTTAGACTATCTGTTTGAGTGGTTACATTTTCTAAAGAAGATTGTAAAGTTTGAACTGTAGTTAAAATTGTTCGTGCTGACTCACTAGCAGAAGATGATTGATTAGAAACCACAGAAGTTATCTCTGCCTGTTGGTCAGGAGTTAAGCTTTGATAAGCACTCGTAGATTGAATAGCTGATAAAGTAGTTTCTTTTTCAGATTGATTTGAAGTAATGATGCTTTGTGCTGAATTTGCAATCGTTGATAGACTACTAGAAAGCTGGTTTGTTACTTGTGTTATCTCTCCACTATCTGCTGTTTGAATATTTTGAATAGCTTGATTAAATTGCTCTAAACTAGTTGCTAATTGTTTAATCTGATCTTTTTGTTGGGTTGTCCCATCTAATTGAGTAGAAAGTTCTTGAATACCTTGATTAAGTTGTGTTAATCCTGTACGTAGAGTCTCTGATTTTGTAGAAATCTGATTTGCACCTGATGATAGACTTTGAACTCCATTTGTATAAGTATCAATACCAAGTGAAAATTGATTTAATCCTGAATTGAGTTGAGAAACACCACCTGTATAGGCTTGTGTGCCTGCATCAAGTTGAGTCAATCCTGATACCAGTGCCGGTGTCTGTGAATTCAGTTGGTTTAATCCATTATCAATTTGTGAAATAGCGCTGGTATATTGATTTAAACCAGTATTAAAATTACCAAGACCAAGATTTAACTGATTTACACCAGCTGTATAGGTTCCTAAACCTGTAGATAATTGATCAGCACCATTAGAAAATGTGAGACTCGATTGAGCTAAGGTTTGAAGATTGGTTGATAAGGTTTGACTCCCATCAGAAAGCTGATTCGAACCATCAGCCAACTGTAAACTTGCATTTGCCGCTTGAGATAAACCAAGTTTTAAATCCCCCATCTTTTCAAATAAAGCTTTGGTATAAGATTGAGTAACATTAGTAGCCACAGTCTGTTTGATTTGTGTCATAGCAGAATCACTCATCTTGCTAGCAATAAAACTATGACCACTTGATGTCTGATAGTCAATCGTCATCTGTTCAGGATGATTTGTAAGGATAGAAGAAGCTTTCTCAGAAAGATTACTTGGCAACGTTACAACCATGTAATAATCTCCATCCCGCAGTCCTCTTTCTCCCTCACCTTCATCTACAAAATGAAAATCCAGGCTATTACTATCTTTTAAATTAGACACCATGTCTTCACCAATAGTGAGTTTTTCATCATTATAAGTAGCAGTTTGGTCCTTATTAACAATTGCTACAGGTAACTCCGAAAGTTTACCGTATGGATCCCACATTGATGATAAGAAAATGATATTGTAAAGAGCTGGAATTAAGGAAATTCCTATCATGACAATAATAAATGTCGGTTTTTTAAAGATTGCTTTCCATTCTTTAAACATATTGTCTCCTTTTTTAAACTACTTGTCTAAATTTTTGATATAATAGATTATACATAAAAAAATTAAAAAGACAAGATAAAAAATCTGTTTTTAAACACATTGTCTAAAATTGTTCATCTGGAGGGAACATGCAAGAAAGTAATAAACGATTAAAAACCAAGCGCATTATCGAAAATGCCATGGTAGAATTATTGATGGAACAACCATTCGATCAGATTACAACTGTTAAATTAGCACAAAAAGCTGGAATTAGCCGCTCCAGTTTCTATACTCATTACAAAGATAAATACGACATGATTGAACATTACCAAAGTAAACTATTCCATACCTTCGAATATATCTTTCAAAAACATGCTAATCACAAACGAGATGCTATTCTAGAAGTATTTGAATACTTGGAATCAGAACCGCTTCTAGCAGCTCTTTTATCTGAAAATGGAACCAAGGAAATTCAAAATTTCCTGAGAAATAAGCTTCACATCCTACTGAGCACGGACCTTCAAAAACGTTTTATGCAACTCAAACTAAATGAAGTAGAATTAGAATATAGTAGCGTCTACCTAACAAATGCTCTCTTTGGAGTCTGTCAAACCTGGATTGCCCATGGAAAAAAAGAAAGTCCACAAGAAATCACGGACTTTTTAATGAAAATGTTAGGAGATACAAATTAACAAAAAAGCTCTATAATAGTTATAGGGAATCAAACCCCTATGGATATTATGGAGCCTATTTTGTTGTTCTTATTAGACTAATACTAATTTTGCTTAGTTTTATTTTCGGACACAAATCATTCTCTTTCAATATTTTAGATATGCCTCCCCTCATTACATCGGACAAAGAATCAAAAAAAAAGGAACACCAAATTAGTGTTCCTTTCATCTGACTCCGCCAGTAGGACTCGAACCTACGACATCATGATTAACAGTCATGCGCTACTACCAACTGAGCTATGGCGGATTAAATAGTCCGTACGGAATTCGAACCCGTGTTACCGCTATGAAAAGACGATTTCTTAACCAACGGACCCTCTACCTGTAGCAGATATAACCATTATATCAATTTATCAAAAATTGTCAATTACTTTTTTTGGTTTTTAGCCATTAGTTCTCTCAATTTTTTAGTTTTTAGGCGAGAGATAGGACAACGATGATCTTCATAAAATACAACTTCCATTTTTTTACGATCAATTTCTCTCACATTACCAATATTGACTAAAAATGACTTGTGAGCTAGATAAAAACGTTGGGTTTCCTTATCCTTTTCTTGAATATCTGTCATTGTTCCATAGAATTCTTTTGCAAAATTCTTACCTACAATTCGTAATTTATGAGAAGTTCCCGTTGTTTCAATGTAGAGAATATCATGATAAGGAATACAAAGATCATTTCCTTTATAACTATAATCAAAATAATCAACGACTGATTGGTTTTCAAGTAAAGTAGTCTTAGTGTAAAGCACACAGTCGGCAACTCTATTTTTAAAAACTTGATCACTGGTTTCTTTATCAATGAAATCCAATGCTGAAACTTTGTATTTATAAGTCAAAGTAGCAAATTCAGATCGACTTGTAATAAAAACAATAATCGCATAAGGATTGCGATGGCGAATAAATTGAGCAACCTCAAATCCTTTTCTCTCAATCCCATTGATATCAATATCTAGAAAATAAAGCTGATTGACTTCATCATGCTCTACATATTCCATAAACTCTCTTACTTTTCCTGTTGTTTTATAGGAGATAGGAATATTTGTTTCCTTAGAAATTTTATTTAGAGTTGTTTCCAACCTTACTTGGTGTTCTATAATATCTTCTAAAATCAATACTTTCATATCAGTTCCCTCTTAAATCTAATCACTTGTTTAAATACATCATTATCAATTTCTGTTTCTAAAATAACATTGTCATATTTTCCTAAAATTTCTTTAACATTATTAAGTCCAAGTCCTCTATGTCTTCCTTTAGTTGAAAATCCTAATTCAAATAAATCTTCGGATTTTACCTTTCTTTTTTTACAAGAGTTTTGGATGACAACTAGGGTTTCAAGATCCAACTTGATAATAGCTACCTCTAGTTGTTTTTGATAGCTTTCAACTGCCCCTTCAACAGCATTATTGAGCAGAACGCTCATCACGCGCACTAAATCTAACAATTCCATAGATAAAGGTGTAATAATATCTTTTACCTCTAATGTGTACTCTACATCATTAGTTTTCGCATTGACAATAGATTGGGCAATTAAACTACGAAGTGCTGAATCCTCAATATTGTTCAAATCGAAATAGGTATACTTGTCTGAACGTAATTTTTGATTCGCCTTTACAAGTACTTCACTGTAAACTCTGTCAATTTCTTGTAAATCTTTACTTTCGATCGCCATTCTTAAGCTGACAAGCATGCCTGTATAATCATGGCGAAAACCACGAATTTCATTATATAAAGTAACAATCTCATCCGTGTAAGTTTGTAAATGTTTTTGCTCAAACTTCTTTTGTTCCAATTCAATCTCTTTTTCTATCTGAACTTTATGAGAATTCATGGAGAAAAAAGTCAAAAGTAGGCCAACAAAAACAATGGATGATAAAATACTTCCAAAACCATTTAAGTGACGAATCGTACTCACAATATCTGAAGTGAAAGAGACAACGTGTAGAAAAATAAATGCAAAGAGCACTTTCTTCAGAAAAGGATATAGATAGTCTTTATCAAAATATTTAAATTCGAGATGGAAATAAGACACAACAACTTTAATAACCAAATAAGTTAAGATCAGGATAAATAGAGAAAAATAATTGTTATACTTCAATGCAAACTCATCTCCTGTAATAGATGATAAGGTTACTGATAAAAAGTTATTAGTACTATTATATAAAAGAGAAAATAATAGACTGATAAAAATTCCCTTAGATTTCTCATACTTCTTAAATCCAACAAAGTAACCAAATAGGAGGAAAGGAAATAAAAATTTAGACAAACTAAAACTATCTAATTTCAAGAAATAGAGAATTATTTCCAATACTAATGGTATTAGAAATATATAAAGACTAAAAAAATATTGGTCTTTTCTAGTTGCTTTACAAACCCATTCATGAATTTTACTAATAATAAAAACATAAACAATAGCAATTACTAATCCGAATAAATTCATTATTTCCCACCTTTATTTTTACTTACTTTCTTTTTGGAAAAAGAAAATTATTTATTGTATATGGAGGTCTCCATTCCCCACCTCTGATTTCCTGCAGTTCTTTTTCGTTCAATTCTTGGAAATCTTTCATTTGAGCAAAATCTGTATTCTTTTTCATAATATAAACTCCTATAATGTTTTTCTTGTAAATTAACTTACAAAAATATTATATAAAATCTACGATTCCTATAGAGAATTATTTCTCAAATGCTCAAATTTTATTCTGAAATGTCAAATTTTTACAAAAAAAGCTGGGATTTTTTCCCAGCTTACGATTTAACACTGATCCCAGCAGGATTCGAACCTGCGACCGTTCGCTTAGAAGGCGAATGCTCTATCCAGCTGAGCTATGAGACCTTACTAATCTATCTTATCAAAAAAAGCTAGCTTAGTCAATCATCTATTTATGATAGGGAGAGCCCTGTTGAATCGAAAACGCTCTATAAATTTGTTCTACTAAGACTAATCTCATTAGTTGATGAGGAAGCGTCAATCTCCCAAAACTAACAGAGAGATTGGCTCTCTTTTTCACCTCTGGAGATAGTCCTAAACTCCCACCAATGATAAAAGTGATTGTCGAAAATCCATTGATAGAAGCCCTTTCAAGCTGCTTACTGAACTCTTCAGAAGAAAAAGTAGTTCCTTCAATAGCTAAAACAACTACAAAATCACGTTCCCCTACTTTAGCAAGAATGCGGTTCCCTTCCAACTCCAAAATCTTTTGATTTTCAGATTCGCTGGCCCGATCTGGTGTTTTTTCATCAGCCAACTCAATCATTTCTAGATTAGCAAATCGTGAAATTCTCTTGGAGTATTCTGCTATGCCATCTTTGAGATATTTTTCTTTCAGTTTTCCAACTGTTACCACTTTAATTTTCATTCTTCTATTCTAACATATTCACACTCAATTTCACATCTTATTCACAGATAAGATTTTGAAAAACTTCAATAAATTCACAGGTTTTCGAAAGTTATCCACAAGTTGTGAAAAACTTTTTGTTTTTAAGCTTGGATTAAGCTAGCTATTTTATACTTTCATTGATTAAAAAACATGGAGGCTTCTATGAAAAACTTAAAAACTAGTTCCAAAAAATGGGGACAACTTTTAGTAGTCATTCTCATTAGCTTTTTTAGTGGTATTTTAGGTACTTTTACCACATTGCAGCTCAGTCAAAAACAAAATAGTGGTACGACAACTACAACGACTGTCAGCAAAACAGCTGTAAAAAATGAAAACTCAACTACTCAAGCAGTTGATAAAGTTAAAGATGCTGTTGTATCTGTCATTACTTACTCATCAAACTCTCAAAACAGTTTACTCGGATCTGATGAAACTGATACAGATACCAATGCTGAACAAGTATACAGTGAAGGTTCTGGTGTCATTTATAAAAAGGAAGGGGATACTGCTTACCTTGTAACCAATACTCACGTTATTAATGGTGCTAAAAAAGTTGATATTCGTTTAGCAGATGGTACAAAAGTCCCTGGTGAAATTGTGGGTTCTGATACTTATTCAGATATTGCCGTTGTAAAAATTGCTGCAGATAAGGTCACAACAGTAGCCGAATTTGGTGATTCTAGTCAACTAACAGTTGGAGAAACAGCTATTGCAATCGGAAGTCCTCTAGGTTCTGAATATGCCAATACTGTGACACAGGGGATTGTATCAAGTTTAAATAGAAATGTATCTCTAAAATCTGAAGACGGACAAGCTATCTCAACTAATGCTATCCAAACAGATACAGCTATTAACCCTGGGAACTCAGGTGGTCCTTTGATTAATATCCAAGGCCAAGTCATCGGTATTACATCAAGTAAAATTGCCTCTAATGGTGGAACATCTGTCGAAGGTCTCGGTTTTGCCATTCCTGCAAACGATGTAATTAATATTATTAAGCAGTTGGAAAAAGATGGAAAAGTAACTCGACCTGCTCTTGGAATCCACATGGTTAACTTATCAAATCTTAGTACAACTGATCTTCAAAAACTAAAACTTCCTGGAAATGTTACTTCTGGTGTAGCTGTTCGTTCTGTTCAAAAAAATATGCCTGCCAATGGACATCTGCAACAATATGACGTCATTACAAAAATAGATGATAAAGCTATTTCTTCCACTACTGAATTGCAAAGTGCTCTATATAGTCATTCTATTGGAGACAGTATGACTGTTACTTACTACCGTGATGGTAAGGAAGAAACAACAACTATTAAATTAGATAAAAGTACTAGTGATTTAGATAAGTAGTTTACAGATATGTAAAGTTGCTTTACAGAATATCTAAGTTGTGTTAATGTAGAATTATGGAAGAATTTAAAATTGTTCAAATAAAAGATATTCAAAAAAATCCCTATCAACCTCGTAAGGAATTTTCAGAAGAAAAAATTCAAGAACTGGCACAATCTATTAAGGAAAACGGCTTGATTCAGCCTATTATCGTTAGAAAATCTCCAGTACTTGGATATGAAATTCTAGCTGGAGAAAGACGGTATCGTGCTTCAATAGCTGCTGGACTTTCAGAAGTTCCAGTCATTGTTAAGCAACTTTCTGATCAAGATATGATGCTTCATTCTATCATTGAGAATCTCCAACGAGAAAATTTAAATCCTATCGAGGAAGCTAAAGCATATCAATCCTTAATTGATAAAGGTTTTACCCACACAGAAATTGCTGAAAAAATGGGGAAATCTCGACCTTATATTACAAACCTAGTTCGATTGTTAGGATTACCTAAACATATCCTGACAGAAGTTGAAAGTGGTAGACTTTCTCAAGCTCATGCTAGACTCCTCATTCAATTATCAAGTGATAAACAAGATAAACTCTTGAATCGTATTCAAACTGAAAATCTCTCTGTTCGACAAGTTGAACAAATACTACAAAAAACGAAGAAGAGCAGCAGAAAAGAAAAAGACCACTTTGTCAAAGACGAAGAGCAAAAATTGAAAAAAATACTCGGATTAGATGTTCAGATTAAGCTACAAAAAAAAGATAGTGGTAAAATTTCAATTTCCTTCCATAACCAAGATGAATACCAACAATTTATTAACAGCCTGAAATAAGGCTGTTATTTTAGTATTCTTAACTAACATGGTTATCCACTGCATTTTAGTTTTTAAAAGCCCAGTATTTCAGAATCTTTCTTAGTTATCCACATTTTGTGGATAACATTTAAAAACATTGTTAATTGTTTTCCACAACTTGTGGAAAAATAATCTTATCTATGGTAAAATGATTCTATCAATAAACCTTTTAAATTCTATAGTAAAGGAGGAGAAAATCATTGAAGGAAAAACAATTTTGGAATCGTCTTTTAGAACTTGCACATGATAAATTAACTCAGTCAGTTTATGATTTCTATATTTTAGACGCAAAACTGGTTAAAGTTGAAGAAAATACTGCAACGATTTTCTTACCCCGCGATGAAATGCAGATATTCTGGGAACGAAATATCAATGGGATGCTTTTAGCAGCAGGTTTTGAAATCTATGATACTGAAATAAAAGCTCATTATATCTTCACGAAAGTTGAAGAAGCTAGCTCACAAGTAGCTTTCGAGTCTGAACCTGGCAACGATTATCAACCAAGTCAATCCACTATTCCATATTCTGAAACTGGACTCAAGGAAAAGTATACTTTCGATAATTTTGTTCAAGGGGATGGTAATGTTTGGGCTAAGTCTGCTGCTTTGGCTGTTTCTGAAGATCCAGGATTAACTTACAATCCTCTATTTATCTACGGAGGGCCTGGACTTGGAAAAACTCACTTGTTAAATGCCCTTGGAAATGAAATTCTAAAAAAGAGCCCAAATGCGCGTGTAAAATACATACCTGCTGAAAGTTTCATTAATGAATTTCTAGAGCATTTGAGACTCAATGATATGGAAAAATTCAAGAAAACTTACCGTAGTTTAGACCTCCTACTCATTGATGATATTCAATCACTTAGTGGAAAGAAAGTACAAACTCAGGAAGAGTTTTTCAATACATTTAACGCCCTTCACAATAATAATAAACAGATTGTTTTGACGAGTGACCGTAGACCTGAACATTTAGAGAGTCTGCCCGAACGTCTGGTCACGCGCTTCTCATGGGGATTAACGACAGATATCACACCACCTGATTTTGAAACACGTATTGCTATTTTACAGAGTAAGACTGAACATCTCAACTATCACTTTCAGAATGATACACTCGAATATCTGGCTGGACAATTTGACTCTAACGTGCGAGAACTCGAGGGAGCACTCAACGACATAAGCCTAATGGCCAAAGTCAAAAAGATTAACGATATCACAGTTGACATTGCAGCTGAAGCTATCCGTGCTCGTAAACAAGACGTTAGCAAAATGATCGTGATTCCAATTGATAAAATCCAGACAGAAGTTGGAAACTTCTATGGTGTTAGTGTCAAGGAAATGAAAGGAACTAGACGTGTTCAAAATATCGTTTTAGCCCGTCAAGTTGCCATGTATCTAGCCAGAGAAATGACTGATAATAGCCTTCCTAAGATTGGAAAAGAGTTTGGTGGTAAAGACCACACAACGGTCATTCACGCTCATGGAAAAATCAAATCCATGCTTGAAACAGATGATAATTTACGTATAGAAATTGAAAACATCAAAAAGAAAATTAAATAACTTGTGGATAACTTTTTAAAAAATCTCTTATTTATCCACATCTTTTAAACAAGGCTCTGTCCTTGAGTTTTCTTGATTACAAGTGTTTTTCCACAGATTTCACACGCTCTATTATTACTATTATCCTTCTAATAATAAAAAGAATAAAGGAGAATCCATGATTCATTTTTCAATTAATAAAAACTTATTTTTACAAGCTTTAAATACAACAAAGAGAGCTATTAACTCAAAGAATGCAATTCCTATTTTATCAACTGTAAAAATTGATGTTACCAATGAAGGAATTACCTTGATTGGATCAAATGGTCAAATCTCAATCGAAAATTTTATCTCGCAAAAAAATGAAAATGCAGGTCTCTTGATTAACTCTTTAGGTTCAGTTCTACTGGAAGCTTCTTTCTTTATCAATGTTGTTTCAAGTCTTCCAGATGTAACACTTGATTTTAAAGAGATTGAACAAAAGCAAATTGTCTTAACTAGTGGAAAATCAGAGATTACTCTTAAAGGAAAAGATAGTGAGCAATATCCACGTATTCAGGAAATTTCTGCAAGCAATCCTTTAGTTCTTGAAACAAAACTTCTTAAAAAGATTATCAATGAAACAGCTTTTGCAGCTAGTACCCAAGAAAGCCGTCCTATTTTGACAGGTGTCCACTTTGTTTTAAGCAACCACAAAGAATTAAAAACAGTTGCGACAGACTCTCACCGTCTCAGTCAGAAGAAATTGACTCTTGAAAAAAATAGCGATGATTTTAATGTTGTCATCCCAAGTCGTTCGCTACGCGAATTTTCAGCTGTTTTTACGGATGATATCGAAACAGTAGAGATTTTCTTCGCTAATAATCAAATTCTCTTTAGAAGTGAAAATATTAGCTTCTACACACGTCTCTTAGAAGGAAATTATCCAGATACCGATCGATTGATTCCAACAGATTTCAATACAACAGTGACTTTTGATGTTGCTAAACTACGCCAGTCTATGGAACGTGCTCGCCTCTTATCAAGTGCGACACAAAATGGTACTGTTAAATTAGAAATCAAAGAAGGAGTTGTAAGTGCCCATGTCCATTCTCCAGAAGTAGGGAAAGTAAACGAAGAAATTGATACTGAAAATGTAAGTGGTGCTGATTTGACGATTAGTTTCAACCCAACTTATTTGATTGAAGCACTAAAAGCTTTGAATAGCGAAAAAGTTACAATCAGCTTTATTTCAGCAGTTCGTCCATTTACTCTAGTTCCAGCTGATACAGATGAAGATTTCATGCAGCTCATCACACCAGTTCGTACAAATTAATGGAAAGAGGTTGAGCCTAGCTCGCCTCTTTTATGATATAATCGAAAAAGAAAAAGGAGATTAACTATGTATCAAGTTGGAAATTTTGTTGAAATGAAAAAACCACACGCTTGTACAATCAAATCAACAGGTAAAAAAGCCAATCGTTGGGAAATTACCCGTGTTGGTGCAGATATCAAAATAAAATGTAGCAATTGTGATCATGTGGTCATGATGAGTCGCTATGATTTTGAAAGAAAAATGAACAAAATCATCGACTAGGAACCCCATAGTAAGAGGGTTAGCAAGTTTTCCCTTTTTGTGTTATAATATTGAAGATTGAAATGTGAACGGAGAATGAGAAACTATGGCTTTAACAGCAGGTATTGTAGGTTTACCAAACGTTGGTAAATCAACCCTATTTAATGCAATTACAAAAGCAGGAGCAGAGGCTGCAAACTATCCTTTTGCGACCATTGATCCAAACGTTGGAATGGTAGAAGTTCCAGATGAACGCCTCCAAAAATTGACGGAAATGATTACTCCTAAAAAGACAGTTCCAACAACCTTTGAATTTACAGATATTGCAGGGATTGTAAAAGGAGCATCAAGAGGAGAAGGTCTTGGGAATAAATTCTTGGCCAACATCCGTGAAGTTGATGCGATTGTTCATGTGGTTCGTGCCTTTGATGATGAAAATGTCATGCGTGAGCAAGGTCGTGAAGATGCCTTTGTGGATCCGCTAGCAGATATTGATACCATTAACCTAGAGTTGATTCTTGCTGATTTAGAATCAGTCAATAAACGTTATGCGCGTGTGGAAAAAATGGCACGTACTCAAAAAGATAAGGAATCAGTTGCAGAATTTAACGTTCTTCAAAAGATTAAACCTGTTCTTGAAGATGGAAAATCAGCTCGTACCATTGAATTTACAGATGAAGAGCAAAAAGTTGTAAAAGGACTCTTTCTCTTGACAACGAAACCAGTTCTTTATGTAGCTAACGTTGATGAGGATGTGGTTGGAGACCCAGAATCTATCGATTATGTGAAACAAATTCGTGAATTCGCAGCAACAGAAAATGCAGAGGTAGTGGTTATCTCTGCGCGTGCTGAAGAAGAAATTTCTGAATTAGACGATGAAGATAAAAAAGAGTTTCTTGAAGCTATTGGTTTGACAGAATCAGGTGTGGATAAGTTGACTCGTGCTGCTTACCATCTACTAGGACTTGGAACTTACTTCACAGCTGGTGAAAAAGAGGTTCGTGCTTGGACATTTAAACGTGGTATGAAAGCTCCTCAAGCAGCTGGTATCATCCACTCTGACTTCGAAAAAGGTTTTATTCGTGCAGTGACCATGTCTTATGACGATTTGGTAAAATACGGCTCTGAAAAGGCTGTAAAAGAAGCTGGACGTTTGCGTGAAGAAGGAAAAGAATATGTCGTGCAAGATGGCGATATTATGGAATTCCGCTTTAACGTTTAATCAATATTTAAAATAATGTCAATTAGGTTGGAAAAAAATTCCAACCCTTTTGACTTTTGAAAGGAAATATAAATGACAAAATTACTTGTAGGATTGGGAAATCCAGGAGATAAATATTTTGAAACTAAACATAATGTTGGCTTTATGCTGATTGATCAACTAGCCAAAAAACAAAATGTTACCTTTACACACGATAAGATATTCCAAGCTGAACTAGCTTCATTTTTCCTTAATGGGGAAAAAATTTATCTGGTGAAACCGACGACTTTTATGAATGAAAGTGGAAAAGCTGTTCATGCATTGTTAACTTATTATGGTTTAGATATTGAAGATTTACTGATCATTTACGATGATCTTGACATGGAAGTCGGAAAAATTCGTCTTCGTGCTAAAGGATCAGCTGGTGGTCATAATGGAATTAAGTCGATTATTCAACATATCGGTACACAGGTTTTCAATCGTGTAAAGATTGGTATTGGTAGACCTAAAAAAGGAATGTCTGTTGTTAACCATGTTTTGAGTAAGTTTGATCAAGAAGATTATATTGGTATTTTACAGTCAATTGACAAGGTTGACGATTCTGTAAATTATTATTTACAAGAAAAAAACTTTGAAAAGACGATGCAGAAATATAATGGGTAAGGAAATGACATTAATCGATTTCTTTTTAGAGAATAAACAAATCCTATCTTGGCATGAGAACTTACCACAGAAACAAAGACAATTATTACTAGGTCTTTCTGGCTCAGCAAAATCGTTAGCGATTGCTAGTAGTCTGAAGAGTCAGGATAAGGTTTTAGTGATGACTTCCACATATGGAGAAGCTGAGCGTCTGATTAATGATCTAATCTCCATATTAGGTTCTGATCTTGTTTATCCATTTCTAGTAGATGATTCACCAATGGTTGAATTTTTGGTATCATCTCAGGAAAAGATTTTTTCTCGGGTTGAAGCTTTGCGTTTTCTAAGAGATGAGTCTCAAAGAGGGATTTTAGTTTGTAACATCGCAGCTAGTCGAGTATTCTTGCCGAATCCTCAAGTTTTTGATGATAGTATCTTAGAACTTCAAGTGGGGCAAGAATGCGAACAAAGAGAATTAAAAAATCACTTGATTTCTCTTGGTTATAAGAAAGTTACACAAGTTCAAAGTCAGGGAGAATTTAGCCTTCGTGGAGATATTCTAGACATATTTGAAACCTCTCAAATTTGTCCTTATCGGATTGAATTTTTCGGTGATGAGATTGATGGCATTAGAGAATTTGATACTGAAACTCAATTATCAAAAGATAGTCAAACTCAAGTACTAATCTATCCAGCTAGTGATATTTTGTTAACGAATGAAGATTATCATCGTGGTCAGAAATTTTTAGAACATGAGATTGATAAGGCACTTTCTCCAACTTTAAAGTCTTATCTAGAAGAAGTTTTTAGTTGTACGAAAGAGCAAGTTCTTCATGCAGATATTCGCAAGTTTTTGTTCGTATTTTATAAAAAACAGTGGACCTTGATAGACTATTTGAATCAAGTTCCTGTTATATTTGATGATTTTCAAAAAATCATGAACCAGTACGATGCTTTTGATAAGGAAACAGCTAGCTACTTTACAGAAGATTTACATAATAGTAAAGCAGCATCAAGTTTACAATATTTTGCTGATGTAGAAAGTCAGTTTAAAAAATATGTACCAGCGAGTTTCTTTTCAAATTTTCAAAAAGGGCTTGGAAATTTGAAATTTAATAATCTGTACCAGTTCAATCAATATTCTATGCAAGAGTTCTTTAATCAGTTTTCTTTTCTGAAAGAAGAAATTGAACGTTACAAAAAATTAAAGTATACGATTGTTCTTCAATCAAGTAGCAAAACTGAACTAAAGAAACTGTCAACGATTCTTGATGAATACGATATTAAAGTTGATAATAGTAATGAAAGTAAAATCTGTAAAGGAACTGTCAATCTTGTTGAAGGAAATCTACGACATGGCTTTCATTTTGTAGATGAAAATCTTGTATTTATCACTGAATATGAAATTTTTAAAAAGAAGATTAAACGCAAGTATCGAAGACAAAATATCAGTAACGCTGAACGATTAAAGGATTATAATGAACTCCAAAAAGGAGACTATGTTGTTCATCAAATCCATGGTATTGGTCAATATTTAGGGATTGAAACGATTGAAATCAAAGGAATTCATCGAGACTACGTAAGTGTCCTATATCAAAATGGTGATCGTATTTCTATTCCTGTAGAACAAATTCAAACCTTATCTAAATATGTTTCAAGTGATGGAAAAGCTCCAAAGTTAAATAAACTAAATGATGGACGTTTTAAAAAAGCGAAGCAAAAAGTAAAGAGTCAAGTTGAAGATATTGCAGATGACTTAATTAAGTTATATGCAGAGAGAAGTCAACTTAAAGGTTTTGCATTTTCAAAAGATGATGAAGACCAAAACGCTTTTGACGAAGCTTTCCCATATGTAGAGACTGAGGACCAACTTCGAAGTATCGAAGAAATAAAAAAAGATATGCAGGCTCCTCAACCGATGGACCGACTATTAGTTGGAGATGTTGGTTTTGGTAAGACAGAAGTTGCCATGCGAGCTGCATTTAAGGCTGTCAATGATCATAAACAGGTTGTCGTTTTAGTGCCAACAACCGTTCTTGCTCAGCAACATTACAGTAATTTTAAGGAAAGATTTGAACAATTTGCTGTCAACGTAGATGTTTTGAGTCGTTTCAGAAGTAAAAAAGAACAGACTGAAACACTTGAGAAGTTAAAAAAAGGTCAAGTAGACATCTTGATAGGGACTCATAGAGTCTTGTCTAAAGATGTTGAGTTTGCTGATTTGGGGTTGATGATTATTGATGAAGAGCAACGTTTTGGTGTTAAGCATAAGGAAGCTTTGAAGGAATTAAAAAAGAAGGTTGATGTCTTAACCTTGACAGCTACACCAATTCCTCGAACTCTTCATATGTCTATGCTAGGTATCCGAGATTTATCAGTCATCGAAACTCCTCCAACCAATCGATATCCTGTACAAACCTATGTCCTTGAACAGAATGATCGTGTCATTCGTGATGCTGTATTGAGAGAAATGGATCGTGGTGGTCAAGTTTACTATCTTTACAACAAAGTTGACACTATTGAAAAGAAGGTTTCAGAGTTACAAGAACTGATTCCAGAAGCTTCTATTGGATTTGTCCATGGTCAAATGAGTGAAATTCGCTTAGAAAATACACTTCTTGATTTCATTGAAGGACAATATGATATTTTAGTGACTACAACAATCATTGAAACAGGTGTAGATATTCCAAATGCTAATACCTTGTTTATTGAAAACGCAGATCACATGGGCTTGTCAACTTTGTATCAATTAAGAGGTCGGGTTGGTCGGAGCAATCGAATTGCTTATGCCTATCTCATGTACCGACCAGATAAATCATTAACTGAAGTTTCAGAGAAGAGATTGGAAGCTATCAAAGGCTTTACTGAATTGGGTTCTGGTTTTAAAATTGCTATGCGTGATTTATCCATTCGTGGAGCTGGAAATCTTTTAGGTAGTTCGCAGTCTGGTTTTATCGATTCTGTCGGTTTTGAGTTGTATTCTCAGTTGTTAGAAGAAGCAATAGCTAAGAAAAATGGAACTGACAAAAAACGTGAAAAAGGAAATGCTGAGTTACTTCTACAAATCGATGCCTATCTCCCAGATGATTATAAATCGGATGAAAGACACAAAATTGAGATTTACAAGAGAATTCGTCAGATTGACAATCGTGTCAATTATGAAGAATTACAAGATGAGTTGATCGATCGTTTTGGAGAATATCCAGATGTGGTTGCTTATCTTTTAGAAATTGGATTAGCTAAAGCATATCTTGATAAAGTATTTGTTAATCGAGTTGAAAGAAAAAATAATAAACTTATCGTTCAATTTGAAAAAATTTCGCAACAATTATTTTTAACACAAGATTATTTCCAGGCTCTTTCTCAGACAAGTTTGAAGGCTAATATTTCAGAAAATCAAGGTTTAATCGAAGTTGTTTTTGATATTCGTAATAAAAAGGATTATGAGATTTTAGAAGGTCTTTTAACTTTTGGAGAATCATTAGCAAACATAAAAGATTCAAAAGAGTCGAATTAGGTATGACATTTTTCTTCTATAAAAGGGATAAAAATGGTACAATAATAATTTGAGGTAATAAAAATGAGATTAGATAAATATTTAAAAGTATCAAGAATTATTAAGCGTCGTACAGTAGCTAAAGAAGTTGCAGATAAGGGACGTATCAAGGTAAATGGTATTCTCGCTAAGAGTTCTACAGATTTAAAAATCAATGACCAAGTTGAAATTCGTTTTGGAAATAAATTGTTGCTCGTAAAAGTGTTAGAAATGAAAGATAGCACTAAAAAAGAAGATGCTGCAGGTATGTATGAAATTATCAGCGAAACAAGGGTAGAAAACGATGTATAAAAAAATTGTACAAATGAATAATTCTTTTATTCAAAATGAACACCAACGTCGTAAATACTTGATGGAAGAACGACAAAGACGAAATCGTTTTATGGGCTGGGTTTTGATTTTGATTATGTTGTTGTTCATCCTACCAACCTATAATTTGACTCAAAGTTATCAGCAACTACTCGAACGTCGCCAACAGTTAGCCGATCTGAAAAAACAGTATCAAGAATTGAGCGATGAAAAAGATAAAGAATCGAATCTTGCAACCAAATTAAAGGACGAAACATACGCAGCCAAGTATTTGCGTGCAAAATATTACTATTCAAAATCATGGGAGGAAGTTTATACTATTCCGGACTTACTTCCTAGGTAATGTAAAATGGAAAATTTATTAGATATTGTAGAAAAGTTTTTAAGTCAATCGGATGAAAAATTAGAAGAGTTAGCTCAAAAAAATCATCTGTTACGGCTACAAGAAAAAGAGGAAAAAAAGAATGCGTAAATTTTTAGTGATATTACTACTTCCTATTTTTTTTAAAAGTGTTCAAGTAGTAAGCACTGAGAATCCAGTTATCATTCCAAACCAAGAAGTTTATTCCTTAACCCACGCTTCGTATCATTTTTACTATCAAGATGTTATAGAATCTCCAAAATTTTATGGTGAAACGTCTGTTTATTCTACAGAAGATTTGATTAAAGAATCAGGAAAAGTCAATGCAGATACAAAATTATCTGTTTTAGAATGGAGATTAAATAAACAAGGACAGCCTGTGTTTAAATTGTCAAATAATCAATTTGTGATGGCTGATAAACGACTTTTATACGATAGTTCCATCGTAAACGATTTTTCTAAACGAGTATGGTTAGAACCAGGATTTGTCGTTTATAATAGTCCTTATGATCAACAAGAATTAAAGTCTACTTTAGCAGCTTATCAAGAGGTTGAAGTAGATATGTCTATTTTTGCTGAAGGTCGTGAATTCTTACATATCAAACAAATTGGTTGGATTTCGACGGATTACATTTCCAACGATGACAATCGTATCCAGAAAGTACAAGAGTTGTTATCTGCGAATTATCAAAATGAACAGTTTTCTATTTATGTTAAACAATTGAGCACGGGTAAGGAAGCTGGAATTAATGAAGATCAAAAAATGTACGCTGCTAGTGTTATGAAATTGCCTTATCTTTATTATGTTCAAGAAAAAATCAATCAAGGTGATTACCAACTTGACACGAAATTGAAGTACCTTTCTGAAGTAAATGATTTCCCTGGTTCTTATAAACCCGAAGGAAGTGGAAGCCTCCCTAAAACAGCGGACGATAAAGACTACACTCTTAAAGATTTAATTACAAAGACAGCGAAAGAATCTGACAATGTAGCTCATAATATTCTTGCTTATTATATTACGAATAAATCAGATGAAGCCTTTAAAAAAGAAATGGCTACTATCGCAGGTGAAGAGTGGGATGTGACAGATAAGTTGGCTTCAGCTAGAATGGCTGGTCAAGTTATGGAATCTATTTACAATCAAAATGGTTTTGTTTTAGAATCGCTATCGCAAACAGCTTTTGATAATCAGCGGATTGCTAAGAATATTTCTGCTAAGATAGCCCATAAAATTGGGGATGCAGATGAATTTAAACACGATGTAGGAATAGTCTATACAGATTCTCCTTTCATTATTTCAATCTTTACCAAAAATTCTGATTATGATACCATTTCTAAAATTGCTAAGGATGTCTATGAGGTCCTAAAATGAGAGACCAATATTTTTTAAATCATTTTCTAGAAAAAGGTTATTTTAAAGATCATTCACGAGTTGTACTAGCCTTGTCTGGTGGATTGGATTCGATGTTTCTCTTTCACCTGCTATCAACCTATCAAGAAGAACTCGGGATTGAATTATTTTTAGCTCATGTAAACCATAAACAACGACTAGAATCGGATAATGAAGAATATGAATTAAGAAAACTGGCAGAACAAGTTGGGGTTCCAATTTATGTAGCTTGTTTTACTGGAGATTTTTCAGAAGCAAATGCTCGTCAATTTCGCTATGATTTTTTTAGAGAAGTGATGGGGAAAACGTCATCTACAGCCCTTGTAACAGCTCATCATGCAGATGATCAGGCTGAAACGATTTTTATGCGAATGATTCGAGGTGTTAGATTACAACATTTATCAGCTATAAAAGAGAGACAAACGTTTGATAAGGGAGAATTAATTCGTCCTTTGCTGTCTTTTTATAAGAGGGATTTTCCTGAACTTGAGCATTTTGAAGATAGGACGAATAAAGAAAATCATTATTTTCGCAATCGAGTTCGTAATATTTACTTACCACAACTGGAAAAAGAAAATATTCAGCTCAAGAGAGCGTTTTTAGAGTTTGGAAAAGAAGTATCTGACTATCAAATTGCTCTGACTGAATTATCTCAAACAGTCAATGTGGAAGATTTAACTCAGTTTTTATCTTTTAGTGAAGCAACACAGCGAGTTTTACTACAACAATACCTTAGTTGTTTTGCTGATTTAAATGTAACAAGAGAACAATTTCAAGAAATTTATCATATTTTAAAAACTAAGAGTCAATATCGCCATTGTATAAAAAATGGTTATGAACTTGTAAAAGAATACCAGCACTTTCGAATTTGTAAAATCAGACCAAAGTCTGATGAAAAAAGTAGTGATTGTGTGTTAGACTATCAAAATCAAGTTCATTATGAAGGTTATTTATTCTCATTTGGAATCCCCTTAAAAGGAGAAAATGTTCAAAAGATGAATGTTTCTCGTGAAACATCGTTGATTTTACGGCATCGACAGCCTGGTGATTATTTGATAAAAAATGGTCATCGTAAAAAACTAAGACGACTTTTTATGGATTTAAAAATTCCTAAAGAAAAACGAGAAAAAGCTATTATCATTGAGCAATTTGGAAAAATTTGTTCAGTTTTAGGAATTGAAATCAGTGATTTGAGTAAAAAAATGAAAAATGATATAATGAACACTGTACTTTATATAGAAAAAATAGATAGGTAAAATCATGTTAGAAAAAGATATCAAGAAAATTTTGATTTCACAAGATGAAATTACAGAAGCAGCTAAAAAATTGGGTGCTCAGTTGACAAAAGATTATGAGGGAAAAAATCCGATTTTAGTTGGAATTCTAAAAGGTTCTATTCCTTTTATGGCAGAATTGGTGAAATATATTGATACACATCTTGAAATGGACTTTATGATGGTCTCTAGCTATCATGGTGGGACTGTAAGTAGTGGTGTCATTAATATTAAACAAGACGTAACTCAAGATATTAAAGGTCGACATGTTGTCTTTGTAGAAGATATCATTGATACTGGTCAAACCTTGAAGAGTTTGAGAGATATGTTTACTGCAAGAGAAGCAGCTTCTGTTAAGATTGTCACAATGCTTGATAAACCAGAAGGTCGTATAGTAGAAATCGAAGCAGATTATACATGTTTTACAATTCCAAATGAATTTGTTGTAGGCTACGGTTTAGACTATAATGAAAACTATCGTAACCTTCCTTATGTAGGTGTATTGAAAGAGGAAGTTTACTCAAAATAGAAGGGTAAGTGTTTGAATGCAAAAACAAAATAATGGTTTCATAAAAAATCCATTTCTTTATTTGTTGATGATTTTCTTGCTAGTGACAGGATTCCAGTACTTTTTTGCTGGCAGATCTGCTGGTCATAGTCAACAAATTAAGTACTCAGAATTGGTTCAGGAAATCACTAACGACAATGTAAAAGAAATGACCTACCAACCAAGTGGTAGTGTTATTGAAGTGTATGGTGTCTACAAAACTGCTAAGACAGAGAAACAGGAAACGGGAATTCAATTTTTTACACCCTCTGCTACAAAAGTAGAGAAATTTACAAGTATTGTCCTCCCATCAGATATAACTGTAGCGGATTTGCAAAAGCTAGCAAGTGAACATCAAACACAAATTGAAGTGAAACACGAAAGCTCAAGTGGTATGTGGATTAACATCCTGGTTTCAGTAGTACCATTTGCTATCTTATTCTTCTTCCTCTTCTCTATGATGGGAAATATGGGCGGAAATAGCGGACGTAATCCAATGAGCTTTGGACGTAGTAAAGCTAAGGCTGCTAACAAAGAGGATATTAAAGTCCGCTTCTCAGATGTCGCAGGCGCAGAGGAAGAAAAACAAGAACTTGTTGAAGTTGTTGAATTCTTAAAAGATCCAAAACGATTTACAAAATTGGGTGCCCGGATTCCAGCTGGAGTTCTCTTAGAAGGACCTCCAG
Source organism: Streptococcus nidrosiense (assembly GCF_042140045.1). Classification (NCBI taxonomy): domain Bacteria; kingdom Bacillati; phylum Bacillota; class Bacilli; order Lactobacillales; family Streptococcaceae; genus Streptococcus; species Streptococcus nidrosiense. The sequence goes on along the minus strand of NZ_CP152419.1, from coordinate 379,906 downwards.
GAACTGGTAAAACATTACTTGCCAAAGCAGTCGCAGGAGAAGCTGGTGTACCATTTTTTAGTATTTCAGGTTCTGACTTTGTAGAAATGTTCGTCGGTGTCGGTGCAAGCCGTGTACGTTCTCTCTTTGAGGACGCAAAAAAAGCAGCACCAGCTATTATCTTCATTGATGAAATTGATGCCGTTGGTCGCCAACGTGGTGTCGGTTTAGGTGGAGGTAATGATGAACGAGAACAAACCTTAAACCAACTCTTGATTGAAATGGATGGTTTTGAAGGAAATGAAGGAATTATTGTTATTGCGGCAACAAACCGTTCAGATGTTCTTGATCCGGCTCTACTTCGTCCAGGTCGTTTTGATAGAAAAGTATTAGTTGGTCGTCCAGATGTTAAGGGACGCGAAGCAATTTTGAAAGTCCATGCTAGAAATAAACCTTTAGCTGAAGATGTAGATTTGAAATTAGTAGCACAACAAACTCCAGGTTTTGTTGGTGCCGATTTGGAAAATGTATTGAACGAAGCAGCTTTGGTTGCAGCTCGTCGTAATAAATCAGTGATTGATGCTTCTGATATTGATGAAGCTGAAGATCGTGTTATCGCTGGACCATCTAAGAAAGATAAGACAGTTTCACAAAAAGAACGTGAATTGGTTGCCTACCATGAGGCAGGACACACCATTGTCGGTCTAGTATTGTCAAATGCCCGTGTTGTTCATAAAGTTACCATAGTACCACGTGGACGTGCAGGCGGATATATGATTGCACTTCCTAAGGAAGACCAAATGCTTTTATCTAAAGAAGATATGAAAGAACAATTAGCTGGCTTGATGGGTGGACGTGTTGCCGAAGAAATTATCTTTAACGTCCAAACAACTGGAGCATCTAATGACTTCGAACAAGCTACTCAGATGGCGCGTGCAATGGTTACAGAGTATGGTATGAGTGAAAAACTTGGTCCAGTACAATATGAAGGAAGTCATGCCATGTTTGGTGCGCAAAGCCCTCAAAAATCAATTTCAGAACAAACAGCTTATGAAATTGACGAAGAAGTTCGTTCATTATTGAATGAAGCACGAAACAAAGCTGCTGAAATTATCCAGTCAAATCGTGAAACTCACAAGCTAATTGCAGAAGCATTATTGAAATACGAAACATTGGATAGTACACAAATTAAATCTCTATACGAAACAGGAAAGATGCCTGAAACAATAGAAGAGGAATCACATGCACTATCTTATGATGAAGTAAAATCAAAAATGAGTGAAGAAAATTAATTATCTTAAATACTATAAACAGAGGAAGCGCAAGTTTTCTCTGTTTTTTTTAAAAAAGTTGAGGGAACTCGAATTTAAATCAAAGATTTCGATATATAGAAAACAAAATACAAGTTCACCTATGTCAATGCTCTCTTAGAGAAAATGATTCAAATTTTCTGAAAATAAGAATGCAAGAATTACTTGAGTAATATGAAGAAATGTTTTTAAAAAATGATATATGCTTCATAAAAAACGATTATTGTAAGAAAAATATTATCCGAAACTTTGGGCAGACGAACGATTTAAAGGCCGCAAAGCCCTTCTCAGAGAGCTGAAGGAAACATTACAAGACTTCTAAAAAAAATTAAAAAAAGGTGTTGACAAAGCAAAAAAAGTCGGTATAATAGTAAGAGTTGAAAATAACAACTCCGGTCCGTTGGTCAAGGGGTTAAGACACCGCCTTTTCACGGCGGTAACACGGGTTCGAATCCCGTACGGACTATAGTATGAAGCAGTTGGAACACTGAATGAAAAAAATTAAAAAAAGTTTCAAAAAAGTGTTGACAAGCGAAAGCGACTGTGATATACTAATATAGTTGTCACTTGAGAGAAACGAGTGACAAAGACCTTTGAAAACTGAACAAGACGAACCAATGTGCAGGGCACTACAACTAAGGTTGTAGTACTGAACAATGAAAAAAACAATAAATCTGTCAGTGACAGAAATGAGTGAGAACTCAAACTTTTAATGAGAGTTTGATCCTGGCTCAGGACGAACGCTGGCGGCGTGCCTAATACATGCAAGTAGAACGCTGAAGGAGGAGCTTGCTTCTCCGGATGAGTTGCGAACGGGTGAGTAACGCGTAGGTAACCTGCCTGGTAGCGGGGGATAACTATTGGAAACGATAGCTAATACCGCATAACAGTAGATATTGCATGATATCTGCTTGAAAGGTGCAATTGCATCACTACCAGATGGACCTGCGTTGTATTAGCTAGTTGGTGGGGTAACGGCTCACCAAGGCGACGATACATAGCCGACCTGAGAGGGTGATCGGCCACACTGGGACTGAGACACGGCCCAGACTCCTACGGGAGGCAGCAGTAGGGAATCTTCGGCAATGGACGGAAGTCTGACCGAGCAACGCCGCGTGAGTGAAGAAGGTTTTCGGATCGTAAAGCTCTGTTGTAAGAGAAGAACGAGTGTGAGAGTGGAAAGTTCACACTGTGACGGTATCTTACCAGAAAGGGACGGCTAACTACGTGCCAGCAGCCGCGGTAATACGTAGGTCCCGAGCGTTGTCCGGATTTATTGGGCGTAAAGCGAGCGCAGGCGGTTAGATAAGTCTGAAGTTAAAGGCTGTGGCTTAACCATAGTACGCTTTGGAAACTGTTTAACTTGAGTGCAAGAGGGGAGAGTGGAATTCCATGTGTAGCGGTGAAATGCGTAGATATATGGAGGAACACCGGTGGCGAAAGCGGCTCTCTGGCTTGTAACTGACGCTGAGGCTCGAAAGCGTGGGGAGCAAACAGGATTAGATACCCTGGTAGTCCACGCCGTAAACGATGAGTGCTAGGTGTTAGACCCTTTCCGGGGTTTAGTGCCGCAGCTAACGCATTAAGCACTCCGCCTGGGGAGTACGACCGCAAGGTTGAAACTCAAAGGAATTGACGGGGGCCCGCACAAGCGGTGGAGCATGTGGTTTAATTCGAAGCAACGCGAAGAACCTTACCAGGTCTTGACATCCCTCTGACCACTCTAGAGATAGAGTTTTCCTTCGGGACAGAGGTGACAGGTGGTGCATGGTTGTCGTCAGCTCGTGTCGTGAGATGTTGGGTTAAGTCCCGCAACGAGCGCAACCCCTATTGTTAGTTGCCATCATTCAGTTGGGCACTCTAGCGAGACTGCCGGTAATAAACCGGAGGAAGGTGGGGATGACGTCAAATCATCATGCCCCTTATGACCTGGGCTACACACGTGCTACAATGGCTGGTACAACGAGTCGCAAGTCGGTGACGGCAAGCTAATCTCTTAAAGCCAGTCTCAGTTCGGATTGTAGGCTGCAACTCGCCTACATGAAGTCGGAATCGCTAGTAATCGCGGATCAGCACGCCGCGGTGAATACGTTCCCGGGCCTTGTACACACCGCCCGTCACACCACGAGAGTTTGTAACACCCGAAGTCGGTGAGGTAACCTTTTAGAGCCAGCCGCCTAAGGTGGGATAGATGATTGGGGTGAAGTCGTAACAAGGTAGCCGTATCGGAAGGTGCGGCTGGATCACCTCCTTTCTAAGGATAAGGAAAGCACATTGGTCTTGTTTAGTCTTGAGAGGTCTTGTGGGGCCTTAGCTCAGCTGGGAGAGCGCCTGCTTTGCACGCAGGAGGTCAGCGGTTCGATCCGCTAGGCTCCATTGGTGAGAGATCACCAAGTAATGCACATTGAAAATTGAATATCTATATCAAATAGTAACAAGAAAATAAACCGAAAACGCTGTAGTATTAATAAAGAGTTTATGACTGAAAGGTCAGAAAAATAAGGTTAAGTTAATAAGGGCGCACGGTAGATGCCTTGGCACTAGGAGCCGAAGAAGGACGTGACAAACGACGATATGCCTTGGGTAGCTGTAAGTAAGCGATGATCCAGGGATTTCCGAATGGGGAACCCAACAGGTACTACCTGTTACCCATATCTGTTAAGGATATGAGGAGGAAGACGCAGTGAACTGAAACATCTAAGTAGCTGCAGGAAGAGAAAGCAAAAGCGATTGCCTTAGTAGCGGCGAGCGAAACGGCAGAAGGGCAAACCGAAGAGTTTACTCTTCGGGGTTGTAGGACTGCAATGTGGACTCAAAGATTATAGAAGAATGGTTTGGGAAAATCAGCCAAAGAGAGTGATAGCCTCGTATTCAAAATAGTCTTTGTACCTAGCAGTATCCTGAGTACGGCGGGACACGTGAAATCCCGTCGGAATCTGGGAGGACCATCTCCCAACCCTAAATACTCCCTAGTGACCGATAGTGAACCAGTACCGTGAGGGAAAGGTGAAAAGCACCCCGGGAGGGGAGTGAAATAGAACCTGAAACCGTGTGCCTACAACAAGTTCGAGCCCGTTAATGGGTGAGAGCGTGCCTTTTGTAGAATGAACCGGCGAGTTACGATATGATGCGAGGTTAAGTTGAAGAGACGGAGCCGTAGGGAAACCGAGTCTGAATAGGGCGTCTTAGTATCATGTCGTAGACCCGAAACCATGTGACCTACCCATGAGCAGGTTGAAGGTGCGGTAAGACGCACTGGAGGACCGAACCAGGGCACGTTGAAAAGTGCTTGGATGACTTGTGGGTAGCGGAGAAATTCCAAACGAACTTGGAGATAGCTGGTTCTCTCCGAAATAGCTTTAGGGCTAGCGTCGACATTAGAGATTCTTGGAGGTAGAGCACTGTTTGGGTGAGGGGTCCATCCCGGATTACCAATCTCAGATAAACTCCGAATGCCAATGAATTATGGTCGGCAGTCAGACTGCGAGTGCTAAGATCCGTAGTCGAAAGGGAAACAGCCCAGACCACCAGCTAAGGTCCCAAAATAATTGTTAAGTGGAAAAGGATGTGGGGTTGCACAGACAACTAGGATGTTAGCTTAGAAGCAGCTATTCATT